>JAJFKT010000010.1 GCA_021773075.1 Woeseiaceae bacterium | reverse complement strand
GGCATCGCTGGCATTGATGGCATGGGTATCGCTGGAATCGATGGCATGGGCATCGCTGGCATTGATGGCATGGGTATCGCTGGAATCGATGGCATGGGCATCGCTGGCATTGATGGCATGGGCATCGCTGGAATCGATGGCATGGGTATCGCCGGAATCGATGGCATGGGTATCGCCGGAATTGACGGTATGGGCATCGCTGGCATTGATGGCATGGGTATCGCTGGAATCGATGGCATGGGCGGCGCAGGCATAGATGGCATGGGTATCGCTGGAATCGATGGGATGGGCATCGCTGGCATTGATGGCATGGGTATCGCCGGAATTGACGGCATGGGCATCGCCGGAATCGATGGCATGGGCGGCGCAGGCATAGATGGCATGGGCATCGCTGGAATCGATGGCATGGGCGGCGCAGGCATAGATGGCATGGGTGGTGCTGGAATCGATGGCATGGGCGGCGCAGGCATAGATGGCATGGGCATCGCTGGAATCGATGGCATGGGCGGCGCAGGCATTGATGGCATGGGTGGCGCAGGCATAGACGGCATGGGCATCGCCGGAATCGATGGCATGGGTGGTGCTGGCATAGACGGCATGGGCGGCGCAGGCATTGATGGCATGGGTGGCACAGGAATCGATGGCATGGGTGGAACAGGAATCGATGGCATGGGTGGCGCAGGCAGAGTTCTCGCAGGCCCAGTCGACTCGATTGACCGTGTCAACGGCGTATTCGAATCCATGGGACAGATCGTGCTTGCCTCACAAAGCATGCTTTCGGGAATGCAGGTCGGTGACTTTGTCGAAGTCGGTGGATCTGTGATTTCGTCCGGATGGTATTACGCTGATTCAGTCGACATTTCAGGTGATCATTATGTGCCTGGGGCCACAGAGGTCTTCATTTCCGGAATGTTATCTTCGGTCAATACGATGGATGGAACTGCTCAGATGGGCAGCCTCACGATCGACTACACATCGAGCCTTGGTGGCAGTAGAGCACCGTCGGATGATATGTGGAGCTTCCACGGCACTCGTCCGTCGCGTAGTGGAGTGATGATTTCATCCAGGACAGCAGCAGCGAGATAAATGAAACGTTCGAAAGGACGACTCTGACATCGCTCGTCTGGAGAATTTAGCCAGGGATTGCTAGTCCTTTTGGGAACTAGGAAGAAGGTCATTGCGGTGGCCTTTTTCTTTGCCTACGTTTTGTGCAGGCGAAAAAAAGTCGGCGTCCTTGCCGACTTAGTTCTCGTATCAACCTGTGAAGGGAGATGCGAGGGTTGGAGGAGCCGCCTCCGAGCGATTAGAGACGACTCGCAGGTAATACTAGGCGGCCAGCTCAAGTATGGGTGTGATCAGTTTCACACTTCCATTTTAGGCAAAGAAAAGGGCGCCAAATGGCGCCCCAAACTGAACGAAACTCAGGTATTACGTTAAGTCGATCTTACTCTGACGCTTTCGACTTCAAGCTCTCGAGAAATTCGAGGAATTTTTGTTGCGAAATTCTTTGCGATATCACATCGGTAACGCTGTCCAGCGGCGGCGGCGTGCTGTCGCGTGAGTCTTCACGAAGGATAACGTGCCAACCAAACTGAGTCTGAACCGGCTCTGGCGTAAATGCGCCGTCTTCCAAGCGGCCCACAGCATCCGAAAAAGCCTCGACCATAGCTTGAGCCGTAAACCAACCAAGGTCGCCACCCGAAGGTGCTGATGGACCGGTCGAATTTGTCTTCGCAAGCTCAACGAAATCTGCGCCCGCCTGCAGCTCTCCGATGAGAGCTGTCGCTGCACTCTGAGTTTCGACGAGAATATGGCGTGCTTTGAATTCCTTGGGTGGCGATAGGGCGACCTGATCCTGGTAGACGTTGAATATTTCCTGTTCCGTCGGTTGGTTGGTGGCCATGAATTCGCCAGCGAACGCGTTGAAGATCAAAGCGCGTTTTTGATATTCAATCTGCGCACTGACCGCAGGTGACTCACCGAGTTCGATGGCGCGGGGCAAATTCGAGACCAGGTACATGCTCGTCAGCTCCTCCACAGCGGACTCGCGTTCTGCCGCAGTTGCCTGACCTGCTGGCTTTTGAGTTCGTGATTCGAGGAGCAATTCGAGTACGTGATTATTAAAAAGTGGCGCGGTAGACGATTCTTGTGCGAAAGCCGTTGGCGCGCCAAAGACACCGGCCGCGCACAGCATCGCCGTGGCGATTCGTGTTCCGATGATTTTGGAACCGAGTGATAAGTACATTTTGGAGGTCCTTTGTGAAAATCTTGCGAATAATAGACGATTAGACGCAAGTCTAGGGTGAAAAATCGGTGCTTTTCGCGCTGGCCCGGATACTCAATGCGTGAATGTCCGTGGTCATCAGCTGACCCAACGCGTCATAGATCAATCTATGACTCTTAATTCTACTGCAGTCGGCAAACGCGTCCGCAACGATAACGACTTCAAAATGGCCGCGACCATCTTTAGCGCCAGCATGCCCCGCGTGCAAATGGCTTTGATCCTTAACCAATAATTCGTCTGGCGAGAATGCCGCAGTGAGAAGTGACTCTATCTTTGGGACGCGTCCCTCACTCATGGCAAAACCAAAATGAACGGCTTGACCGTCACCTTTCGATAAACGCCAGCAGCAATATAAGGGTCTTCGTCAGCCCAGGCCTGCGCGCTTTCAAGTGTATCGAAATCAGCTACGATCAGACTTCCGGTAAATCCGGCTGTACCAGGGTCGGATGAATCTACAGCTGGATGCGGGCCAGCAATGAGTACACGGCCCTCAGCATTGAGAGCTGTCAGTCGTGCAACATGATCCGTTCGGACTGCGAGTCTGTCTTCGAGAGACCCCTCATAATCCTCACTAATAACTGCGTACCACATTAGTCTTGCTCCTTGGTTTCTTCAACATCATCGTCTCCGATCAGACTTGCAATCCAAAACGTTTGCCCAAGCATGAATATGAAGGTCAATGCCATTAGCCCAAACACCTTGAATGTCGCCCAAGTCTCAAAGTCGTAGTTAAAAGCGACGTAGATATTCAAGAATCCCGCCAGGACAAAAAATAGAACCCACGCGCTATTTAGTTGTTTCCATTTACCGGGCGAGATTTGACCGAGGTTCATTCCATCAACAAGGCCGATTACTTTTTGCACCAGAGGCTGATTGCCAATGAATTGACTGCTAAGAAATGCGAGTGCAACAACCCAGTAGAATACGGTCGGCTTCCACTTAATAAACATCGGATTCTTAAAATAAAGAGTCAGTCCACCCGTAATTAGAAGCAAGACGGTTGACCAGAAATACATCTTGTCGAGCTTCTTTGTTTTTAGGTACTTGGCAAAAAGTCCAATGGGCATCGCGATCATTAGCACAGCAACTGCCGGGTAAATTCCTTTCAGGAACAAAGTGGCTAAAAACAGGATTAGCGGTAGAAATTCAAATAAAAGACTCATCTGGCCCTTTTGGACAGCCGAAACGGCCGCGAATAATAGCCTATTAGAGGGGTATCCGCGACGGCGCCGCTACCCTACAATCCGCGCGTGGCCAAACTCATCGAAATGCATCCGACTGATCCGCAACCGAGGCGCGTTGCGATGGTCGTCCGTGCTATACAGAGCGGCGGACTTATTGCGTATCCGACCGACTCGAGTTATGCCTTTGGGTGCCACATTGGCGACAAAAAGGCGATTGACAGAATTCGGCGCATCCGGCGAGCAGACAAGAAGCACAATTTCACCCTGGTGTGTGCGGACCTTTCGGAGATCAGTCTTTATGCCAGGGTCGATAATTGGGCCTATCGCCTTATTAAGGCGCTGACACCGGGTCCGTATACCTTCGTTTTGCCTGCGACTCGAGAGGTGCCAAAGATGCTGCAGAACCCGAAACGTCGCACAATAGGTCTGCGTGTTCCTGAGCACCCTTTAGTGCACGCAATTCTGGACTCGCTGCAGGAGCCGATAATGAGTTCAACTCTTACATTGCCCGGCGATGATGCGCCCCTTACCGATCCTCTGGAGATAGAGGAGAGGATTGGTCACCAGATTGAAGTGATCGTTGATTGCGGCCCGGCCGGTCTGGAACCGACTTCAGTTCTCGACCTATCCGGCGGCACTGTCGACGTATTGCGCGTTGGGCGCGGCGACGTTAGCCAGTTCACCTGACCGCTGAGATATACGCTAGAATGCGCCGATATTCGCCGGATATAGCGGCGTGATCCGCCGGAATGTGCATGAAACCAGAACTCACTGTCCTAAGCCCTGAAAACGCACCTAAACCTGCCCAGGATGAGAAGCAATCTCCTGCGCAGAGCGAAATGCCGTTCGCGGTTGTCGACGGCGAACCGGTAACAACGCTGCCGCAGGACCTGTACATCCCGCCCTACGCATTGCAGGTGTTTCTCGAGGCATTTGAGGGGCCCCTGGATCTTCTGTTGTATTTGATTCGGCGCCAGAATATCGACGTGCTGGATATTCCGATCGCCGAGATTACAAAGCAATACGTTCAGTACATTGATGTCATGCAGGAACTGCAGTTGGAGCTCGCCGGTGAGTATTTGCTCATGGCGGCTATGCTCGCTGAGATCAAATCGCGCATGCTGCTGCCTCGGCCAGAAGCAGCAGAGGAAGACGAAGATGATCCGCGCGCTGAGTTAGTACGTCGGCTTCAAGAGTATGAACGCTACAAAAAAGCTGCAGACGATATCAGCGATCTCCCGCGCCTCGAGCGAGACGTTTTCGTAGCAAGTGCCGATGCACCCGAGCGGAAAGTCGTCACAAAGATGCCAGACGTTACGATGAAGGAATTGTTGCTTGCATTTCATGATGTGCTAAAGCGTGCGGAGATGTTCTCCAACTTGCACATGCAACGCGAGCCACTGTCGGTTCGTCAACGGATGAGCGAAATTCTGTCAAGAATCAAGACAAGCGGGTTTACCGGCTTTGGCGAACTGTTCGATCCGGAGGAGGGGCGGATGGGGGTCGCGGTCACTTTTATTGCGATACTTGAATTGCTACGCGAATCGATCATTGAAGTCGTGCAATCAGAGCAGTACGCGCCGTTACATATCAGAGCGGCATCCTCGGTACGACTGGTTGGCGATGAGGAACAACAAACAGCAGACGAACAAATCTCCGCGGAAGACGAGTAATGGACGACAAAGAAATTAAACACTTCATAGAGGCGGCACTGCTTGCAGCGGGACGACCACTTAGCATTGATCAACTCCAGGGCCTCTTCGACGGCCGAATGGCGCCGGAAAAGGCTGAGATTCGACAATCCATCACGGCCCTCAATGAAGAGTATGAGCATCGCGGAATCGTCGTTTCCGAGGTCGCGTCAGGCTTCCGCATGCAAGTCAGGGCGACGATGGCTGATCGACTGCACAAACTGTGGGAGGAGCGGCCACCGAGATACTCTCGAGCACTTTTCGAGACGCTGGCGTTGGTGGCGTATAGACAACCTATTACGCGTGGTGAGATCGAAGAGATACGCGGAGTCTCAGTCAGCAGCAATATAACGCGGCAGTTACTGGAGCGGGAGTGGGTGCGCGTGGTTGGCCACCGGGATGTACCGGGTCGACCCGCAATGTTCGGCACGACCAAGGGCTTTCTCGACTACTTCGGCCTCAAGAAGCTCGACGATCTGCCACCGCTGGCGGATCTATCGGACTGGGAGAGCCTGCGTGTACAGCTAAATCTACCTGAGGTAGAAGGACAGGACGGATCTGACGAACTCAGTGCCGCCGTTCTGGAAGGCGAAGAAGTCGCTAGCGCTGGCAATGATGACGATGATGCCAACGACTTGCCGGTGCTATATCCCGAAGACGCCGAGGAAGCGTCAGTATCCGAGGCGGCGGACGTCGCCGACGATGAGTCCGATGATCAGTCTGATGAAGAGGAACTCGCCGTTTCCGAATGGCCCCAGCCGGTTGGCTGATCGTATTCAAAAAGTACTTGCCGCCGCTGGTCACGGCTCACGGCGCAGTGTTGAGACCTGGGTACGTGAAGGCCGTTTGACGATAGACGGGCGGGTCGCCGAGCTAGGTGATCACATTGAGGGTGGTGAGAAAATAGCGCTGGACGGTCGCCCACTAGCAGTACGATCCAGCGTTCAGACACATCGTCATATCATCTACAACAAACCAAGCGACGAGATTACCAGTCGCGACGACCCGGAAGGCCGCAAGTTGGTATTCGATTCTCTGCCGCCATTGAAGGGGGCACGCTGGGTTGCGGTTGGTAGATTGGATCTATTGACTACCGGGCTACTGATATTTACAACAGACGGCGTACTCGCAAATGGCCTTATGCATCCGTCGGCGGAAATCAGCCGCAAATATGCAGTTCGGATACACGGTAATCCTGGTCGAGGTGTGCTGGACAAATTGATATCCTGTGTCACGCTCGACGACGGGCCGGCGAGTTTCGACACGGTCGAATCTGGCGGCGGCGAGGGGGCCAATCGCTGGTTTAACGTGACGTTAAAAGAGGGCCGAAACCGCGAGGTCAGACGACTTTGGGAGGCGGTTGGATTCGAAGTTAGCCGCTTAATCCGCCTCGCCTATGGACCGATACAACTGCCTAGAAAATTGCGTCGGGGCAAACACGAAGTGCTAACGACGGCTCAGGTTAGGAGCTTGTATCTGGCCGCTAATTTGCCGCTACCGCCTGATCCACCAGTTGCCACGATAAAGTCCAATAAATACTATAGAAAACGTTAAGTTATATCGTCTTTTTAAAGTATATTCTACTGCGAATCAAAGCTCTCCCCAGTGACGCCTTTACTGTCGGCGCCGAGCAGATAGATGTACGGCGTAAGAATCTGTTCAGGCGTCTTCAAGATGTCCCGATTTTCACCGGGAAATGCGGCAAGCCGCATATCCGTCCGCGTTGCTCCTGGATTGACACAATTGGAACGCAGATGAGCATGACGGTGCTCATCGGCGAGTACTTGTGACATGCCTTCGACGGCAAACTTGGATACCGCATAAGCACCCCAGAAGCCTCGGGCAACACGCCCAACACCGCTGCTAGCGAAGATCACCGAAGCGTCTTCCGAGCGCTGCATGAGCGGCAACAGAACCTGCGTTAGAGCGAAGCCAGCAGTTACGTTGACGTGCATTACTCGTTGCCAGGTGACTGCGTCATATTGCTCGATGGAGAAGCGGTCACCGATAATCGCTGCGTTGTGCACCAATCCATCAAGGCGACCAAATTCATTTTCAATGCTCGTTGCAAGAGCGGTATAATCCTCAGCATTCGCGGAAGCTAAATCGAGTACCGCGATAGAAGGTCGTAATACATCACCAATCTCAATGATTTCGTCATAGACTTTTTCGAGTTTTGCCGTATTTCTGCCGTGTAGGATCACCTGCGCACCAAGTCGGGCGGCTTTAACTGCCAGCGCCTTGCCGATGCCGTTACTGGCCCCGGTAATGAGAATAATACGCTCTCGCAATACGTCATCGGGGTAGGTGTACGTTCGTGGGTCTATGCTCAAGTGTCGTTTCCTTCGATCATCGTGCGTGGAACCGACTCAATCGTCTCTAGCTTCTCTACTTCCTTCTTGGGATGCACGCCCAGTTCGACAAACTTACGTGCTCCGGGCAATACATTTCGCTCCAAAGAACCCACTGCCTTATTGAAATTATCGACACTGCTCGAGAGTTGTCGGCCAACTTTGTTCATGTGCGTGACATAGGTTGCGAGACGGGCATACAGATCTTCGGCGAGAATCCTGATCTCCTTCGCGTTCTCGGCAAGTGAGAGTTGTCGCCAGCCATAGGCAACAGCCTTGAGTAGCGCGACGAAGCTGGTTGGCGTTGCAAGTATGATCTGCCTCGATAATGCATATTCGATCAAGTCGGGTTCTTCACTGAGAGCAGCGCTCAGAAACTGGTCGCCCGGTATGAACAAAATCACGAACTCCGGACTTTCTTCAAATTGATTCCAGTAGGCTTTGGATGCCAGCATTCGGATGTGATTTCTGACGTTCTTGGCGTGTCTCTCAAGCCCTTGCTTGCGCTGCGCGTCATCCTTGGCTTCGGCGGCTGATAAGTAGGCGTCCAGCGGCGTCTTAACGTCGACGACCAATTCACGGTGATCCGGCATTCGTACCACCATGTCTGGACGAATAATCTGACCGTCCGTATTCGTGTGCACTTGCTCGACAAAGTCACAGTGCTCGACCATGCCAGCCAGTTCGACAAGGCGACGCAAGGTGATTTCACCCCAGCGTCCGCGAACCTCCGGGCGCCGCAACGCGTTGACGAGATTTTGAGTCTCTTGTGTCAGCGATTTTTGGTTGAGTTGCATTTCCTCGAGTTGACTCTTAATACCGCCATAGGCCTCACTGCGTGACTTCTCGAGTTCAGCAATTTGCTTTTGTGATGCCTCCAGCGCGTCACGTATGGGTTTTACGAGCGACTCAACAGCTTTTTCCCGCTCGCTGAGCTCTCGCTTCGCTCTTTCCTGCTGCGTACCAAGATTTTGTTCCGCGAGCTTGAGGAAGGTATCGCTATTCGCCTGTAAGGAGCGGTTGGAAAGATCGGCGAAGGTCTTCGTCAGCTTCGCATTGGCCAGTTCGAATGCCGCCTCACGTTCTCCGAGCATTCGCCGTTCGCGATTGCGTCCGACCAGCCACGCGATCAGGAAGCCAAAGAGGAGGCCGATGACCGCCGCAGGCAGGCCAATAGTCAGGTAGATCGGATCAAGCTCGAAGGAATTCATCAGTCTTCAAGATTAACTGCTTTGAGGACAATTTGGGCGAGTTCTTCGGTGCTTGTCGCAATGACGTCTGCGTCCCATTCTCTCGGGTCGTCATCCTCGGTGATGTATCCATAGCTTGCAGCAATTGTAGCCATACCGGCTCGCTGTCCCGCTTCAATGTCGCGCTCGGCATCGCCGATATAGATAGATGACTCAGGGTCCACACCGATGATGTCGCAGGCAAGCAGTAGCGGCGCCGGGTCCGGTTTTCGGACCGACAAGGTATCGCCACTGATCATGCACCCGGAACGATCTGCCAGGCCGAGTGCAGCAAGCAACGGTATGGTTAACTGCTCCGGCTTATTGGTAACCACACCCCAGGGGCAGCCCATAGCTTCGAGGCGATCGAGTAACCCGATCAGATTGTCAAAAACTCGCGACTCCTCGCAGATTGTTTCCGTATAGCGCTCCAGGTATTGCTGATGGAGGTCATCGCCAAACACTACTTCGATCTCCGGGAATCCAACGCTCAACAAACCAATAGCACCGTTAGACACGTTCGAACGCGCCAGCTCGTAAGGAGTCGCTTCAATTCCGTGTTGTTGCTGCAGGTATTGAAGAACGGCAACCATATCGGGCGCGGTATCGACCAGGGTCCCGTCGAGATCAAACAGGACGGCGTTGTATTCGGCTCCGTTAAGCTCAGTCACGTTGAAAATACATCAGGTAATTGACGTCCAGATTCTCACCAAGTGAGTATTCTTTCGTCAGTGGGTTGTAGTGCATACCGATACTGTCTTGTAGTGTTAGTCCGGCGTGACGTGCCCAGGCCTCAAGTTCCGACGGCCGAATGAATTTCTCATACTCGTGTGTGCCGGCGGGCAATAACTTGAGAATGTATTCCGCGCCGACAATGGCAAAGGCGAATGACTTCGGGTTGCGATTAATGGTTGAAAAGAAGACGTGACCGCCGGGTTTAACGAGTTCTGCGCAGGATTTGGTGACTGCGGATGGATCCGGTACATGCTCGAGCATTTCCAGGCATGTCACGACGTTGAATGATTCCGCCTCGGAAGCAGCGAGCTCTTCGGCCGTTGCCTGTCGGTAGTCCACCTTAGCGCCTGACTCATGCTGGTGCAGTCTTGCTACTGCCAGTGGGCCTTCCGCCATATCAATACCGGTGACGTCTGCCTTGGAGTTGGCCATTGACTCAGCAAGAATGCCACCGCCACAGCCGATATCGACGACCTTTTTACCCGACAGGTTCACGTGCTGACGAATCCAGTCGAGTCGCAGAGGATTGATTTCGTGCAGCGCGCGAAATTCACCATCCGGGTCCCACCAGCGCGACGCCAGGGCATCAAACTTCGCGACCTCTGCCGGATCCACATTGTCTCTTACGCTACTCATTGCAATAATTTCCCGGTCAAACCTGTGACATCGTAAAACGATCACGCCACTCATTGCAGCGTTCATACAACTGCTTGGTATCAATCTGCGACAGTTGGCCATTATCCAGCTGATGTTTGCCAGCGATCCAAACGTCCGTGACCTGATCCGCCCTCGCGGTATACACCAGTTGTGAAACAGGATCATAAACCGGTTGGCTGTGCAAACGATTAAGATCGACGCAGGCGAGGTCTGCCCATTTGCCGGCCTCAATTGAACCGGTTTCCGCCGCAAGACCAAGTGCAGCGGCTCCGTGCAGAGTTGCCATTCTAAGGGCATCGTTGGCCGAGATGGCTGTTGCATCGAATTCCCGGGCCTTGGCAAGCAACGCGGTCATTTGCATTTCGGCCATCATATCGAGCGTATTGTTGCTCGCAGCGCTGTCAGTGCCAATCGCAACATTAACGCCAGCGGCACGATATTTTGCGACCGGCGCAATGCCGCTGGCCAATTTGAGATTCGACTTCGGACAATGAGCGATGTTAACGCCAGATTCCGCGAAGGCCTCGATTTCACGGTCGCTCATTTGAATCGCGTGCACGGCAAGCAAAGAGGCATTAACCAGCCCCAACTCCTGCAATCGATCGAATGGTCGTTTGCCGGTTTTATCCACCGAGTCGGCAATCTCGGCCGCGGTCTCATGTAAATGAATTTGGGTTCTCACATCCAGTTGGTCAGCGAGCACACGAAGCTCAACAAACGATTCATCAGACATCGCGTTCGTGGAGTGGGGCGTAAAGCAGGTGCTAATGAGCGGGTGGTCGCGGTAGGGATCGTGCACGAGATCATTTGCTTTTTGCAGGTACTCGCTCGTGTTGGCAGCCCATGCGGTTGGAAATTCGATGATCGGCGCTCCCACCATGGCGCGAATCTGCAGGTCTACGGCTGTCTCAGCGACGATATCCGGGAAGAAGTACTGATCACTAAAGCAGGTTGTACCGCCGGAAATCATTTCAGCTATGGCGAGCTCAGTACCGTCTCGAACCATTTCGGCGCTCAGCCAGCGTTCTTCAACAGGCCAGATGCCCTCTCGCAACCAGGTTTCGAGCGGCATGTCATCGGCCATGCCCCGCATCAAGGTCATCGCGGCGTGGGTATGAGCGTTGACGAAACCTGGAATAAGGACGTGATCCGGTTTTTCGATAAAAGCGCTGGGCTGGTATTTCTTACGGGCTTCTGCGAGCAGTAAAACATCGACAATGCGACCGTCATTAATCACGACCGCGTGATCGGTCAGGACCACATTTGTCGGTTCGACGGGAACACACCAACGAGGGGCAATCAAGGTATCGCAATGCTGCATAGTCGGGGGAGTATACGCGTCGCGCAGGGCAGTTCCAGCGACGTTTTAAATGCGGCTGAAAGCGGCTAAAACACTGCTGTTTCGGGACTTCGTGTGGTATTATTCTGAGCCATAGGGCCGCTAAGAAATTGGCCGATATAAGCCCGGTATTTACACAACATTGTTCGCTTGATATCCAGTTAATAGAAATATTTTGAACCCGCTCCCCGGAACGGGATCACGCTAGGGTTTTGAGCAGGAAAAGTAGGAATCTATGGCTGAAGTTGCACAGGAATTGCTGTCCGTAAGTCTCGAAGACGAGATGCAGCAATCCTATTTGGACTACGCGATGAGCGTAATTGTTGGCCGGGCGCTGCCGGACGTGCGTGATGGTCTGAAACCCGTGCATCGTAGAGCTTTGTTTGCGATGCATGAGCAAAATAACGCCTTTAACAAACCCTACAAGAAATCGGCTCGAATCGTCGGTGACGTGATGGGTAAGTACCATCCCCACGGTGATTCCGCCATCTACGACACGATCGTACGCATGGCGCAGCCATTTTCGTTGCGTTACATGCTCGTTGATGGGCAGGGAAACTTTGGTTCTGTTGACGGCGACAACCCTGCCGCCATGCGTTACACCGAAATCCGCATGTCGAAGATCGCTCATGAACTCATGGCCGATATTGAGAAAGAAACGGTCGATTTTGCCGCTAATTACGATGAGTCCGAGCATGAGCCACGAGTATTGCCGACACGTTTCCCGAACCTGCTGGTCAACGGTTCATCCGGAATCGCCGTTGGTATGGCTACCAATATTGCGCCACATAATCTGACCGAAGTTATTAATGCGTGCATGGCTGTTATTGCGGATCCTGAAATTGACGTGCCCGGTCTTATGGAGCATATCCCGGGGCCGGATTTTCCGACCGCGGGCATCATCAATGGTGCAGCGGGGATTTACTCTGCCTATAAAACAGGACGCGGCCGCGTTCACATTCGTGGGCGGACCAACGTCGAGGTCATTAACTCGCGTGGTAAAGAGGCCATTATCGTTACGGAGCTCCCGTATCAGGTAAACAAAGCGCGCTTAATTGAAAAAATTGCCGATCTGGTTCGAGAGAAGCGTATCGAGGGCATCAGTGAACTGCGTGACGAGTCTGACAAAGACGGTATGCGTATTGTTATTGAGCTCAAAATGGGCGAAGTTAGCGACGTCATATTAAACAACCTCTACAAACAAACATCGTTGCAAAGCGTTTTCGGCATCAACATGGTTGCGTTGCATAATGGTCAGCCACAGCTTCTGAATTTGAAGCAGATTCTGGAAGCGTTTCTTTCGCACCGCCGCGAAGTCGTCACTCGTCGTACCATTTTCGATCTTCGCAAAGCGCGGGATCGCGCCCATGTTCTTGAGGGGCAAACGGTTGCACTGGCCAACATCGATGAGGTCATTACGCTCATCAAAGCGTCTCCATCTCCTGCCGAGGCCAAGGTCGGTTTGATGGCCCGGGACTGGGAGCCCGGTGCAGTTAGCGGCATGCTCGAACGTGCCGGAGAAATGGATACACGACCGGACGGTCTTGATACCGAAGCCGGGCTTATCGATGGTAAATATCGTCTGTCTGCCGTGCAGGCCCAGGCGATACTGGATCTACGCCTGCATCGATTGACCGGTCTTGAGCAAGACAAAATAATCAAGGAATACAAGGAATTACTGGAGAAAATTAAAGTATTTTCAGACATTCTGGCAAGCCCCGATTTGTTGCTGGATGTGATCAAGAAAGAACTCGTCGAAATTCGCGATGTCTACGGCGACGAGCGCCGTACAGAGATCGTGCAGGACCACTCAGATCTCAGTGTTGAGGATTTGATCCCTGAAGAAGAAGTGGTAGTTACGTTGTCACATGGTGGCTATGCCAAGGCGCAGCCTATAGAGGACTATCAGGCGCAAAAACGCGGCGGGCGCGGGCGCTCGGCAACCAAGGTCAAGGACGAAGACTTCGTTGATAAGCTGTTTGTCGCGAATACTCACGATACGATCCTGTGCTTTTCGAGCCGCGGAAAAATGTACTGGTTGAAGGTCTACCAGGTACCTCAGGCAAGTCGCGGATCGCGCGGGAAACCGATCGTTAATCTGTTACCGCTTGAAGATGGCGAGCGTATCAACGCGGTATTGCCGATACGTGAGTACGCCGACGGTCATTTCGTCTTCATGGCGACCTCGGGCGGAACCGTTAAGAAAACGCCGTTGAAGCAGTTTTCCCGGCCGCGTGCCAGCGGCATTATTGCGATCGATCTGCGTGACGACGATAAACTCGTCAACGTTGAAATCACGGACGGTGCTACAGAAGTCTTGCTGGTTGCCAGTCACGGAAAGTCGATTCGATTCAAAGAAGAAGACGTGCGCCCGATGGGTCGCGGAGCGGCCGGTGTTCGCGGGATCAAGTTGCCCGCTGGACATGAAGTAATAGCGCTTTCCATCATGCGCGACGGATTGATTCTGACAGCTACGGAAAATGGTTACGGCAAACGTACTCCCATCGATGATTTCCCGGTTCAGGGGCGCGGCGGACAAGGCGTCATTGCGATTCAGACGACGGATAGAAATGGCAGAACTGTTGGTGCACTACAGGTAGCGGACGACGATGAAGTGATGTTGATCAGTTCAAACGGCACCCTCGTTCGAACCGGTGTGGACGATATTTCTATTATGGGGCGCAACACACAAGGCGTGCGTTTGATCCGTGTGGGAGAGAGCCAGCGGCTCGTCGGTCTGGCGCGGATCGAGGCAATAGACGAAGAAGATGAGTAATGCACCAATTGGGTGCGCCTTATGCGCTCCAGCGCTGTAATTATCACGTTAAAGTAGTGCAATTACGCCTCTAGACCGTACAATACGCGGCCTCATTTCTGACTTTATTTCCCAAGGACACCAGCGACATGTCGCGCGTTTACAATTTCAGTGCCGGGCCGGCTGCGCTCCCTCTCGAAGTACTTCAACAAATTCAGGACGACATCCCAGACTGGCAGGGTACGGGTTCATCGGTGATGGAGGTGAGTCATCGTGGAAAAGAATTTGTCGCCCTCGCTGCTCATGCGGAAGAGACCGTCCGTGAATTGCTTGCCATCCCGGACGACTACGCTGTGTTATTTCCGCAGGGTGGTGCGACTATGCAGATGGCGATGGCGCCATTGAATCTCGCTCAGCCGGGGGACACAGCCGACTACGTTGTGACCGGCAGCTGGGGTAAGAAAGCTGCTGATGAGGCCGAAAAATTCTGCAGCGTCAATGTCGTCGCGAATTCAGCAGACAAGAAATTCACTTATATACCGGACGAGTCTTCCTGGTCTCGGAGCGGTAACGCGGCGTTCTTGCACTACACACCGAATGAAACGATCGCTGGCGTTGAATTTCATTTCGTGCCCGGCGGCGATGTGCCATTGGTCGCAGACATGTCCAGTACGATCTTGTCCCGGCCGATCGATGTCAGTCGTTTTGGTGTGATCTATGCGGGCGCACAGAAGAATATTGGTCCCGCCGGAATAACACTGGTCATCGTCAAAAAAGAACTACTCGACAGGGCGCGCGCTGATAACCCACACCTCATGAACTGGAAGTCCTACGCAGATTCGGATTCGATGACGAATACGCCTCCGACTTTTGCATGGTATGTCGCAGACCTTGTATTTCGCTGGCTGCAGTCAAAAGGTGGAGTCGAAGCGATTGCCGCAGTCAACGAGCGCAAAGCGACCAAGCTTTACGCGGCCATCGATTCATCCGATTTCTACTCTAATCCGGTTGCCAAGGATTGTAGGTCCTGGATGAATGTTCCTTTCATTCTCGCGAACAGCGATCTTGATGCCACGTTTCTTAGCAAAGGTGCAGCATCCGGTCTTGTAAACCTGAAAGGGCATCGCTCAGTCGGCGGCATGCGAGCGTCTATTTATAATGCAGTTACTGAGGAAGCGGTCGATGCGTTAATCAGTTTTATGGCCGAATTCGAACGCACCCACGGATAAAGAAATGTTCAAAATTCTTACACTTAATAACATTGCTGTCGAAGGTTTACGCCGCTTGCCTCGTGAACGTTACGAAGTCGCATCTGAAATCACGCATCCCGACGCTATTTTGCTGCGTTCACAAAACATGCATGACATGGACATTCCGTCCACCGTCGCTGCAATAGGTCGCGCAGGCGCCGGTACGAATAATATTCCTATCGACGCGATGAGTGCTCGCGGTGTTCCGGTTTTTAATGCGCCGGGAGCAAACGCAAATGCTGTGAAGGAACTGGCGATAGCTGGCATGTTAATCGGGGCACGCAACCTCTGTCGCGCCAGCGAATATGTTGCTGCGCTTGATGAGACGGGCGACGCCCTCAATAAAGCGGTGGAAGCTGGCAAGAAGCAGTTCGTTGGCTTTGAGCTGCCGGGCAAGACGCTCGGTGTTATCGGCCTTGGAGCAATCGGCGTTGAGGTTGCGAATGCAGCATTGGCGCTCGGAATGAAAGTTGTGGGATTTGATCCTGCCATTACTGTGCGTAATGCCTGGCAGTTGTCGTCGGGCGTTAATCATGCAGAAACGCTGGATCAGCTTTTCCAGAATGCGGACTTTGTATCAATTCATGTTCCATTGATGGATGCGACGCGAAACATGGTCACTGCCGATCGCATCGCGTTGATGAAAGACAGCGGCGTGCTGGTGAATTTTGCACGCGGTGGAATTGTCGACGATGCGGCGGCAATTGCCGCGCTCGACAGCGGTCAATTGCATTCCTATGTCAGCGATTTTCCTACACCTGAGCTCATAGCCCATCCAAAGGCCGTAGCCTTGCCGCACCTGGGCGCGTCAACCGCTGAGGCCGAAGAAAACTGCGCAATTATGGTGGCGGAAAACGTTAAAGACTATTTGGAAAACGGCAACATTCGATTCTCAGTTAATTTCCCCGAGGCCCGATTGCCGCGCCTGAACGCCTTTAGAATTACGCTGGCAAATGCCAACGTGCCGAATATGGTCGGGCAAGTATCGACCTGTATCGCTAATGCCGGTTTGAACATCGAAGACCTGCTAAACAAGTCGGTTGGAGAGTTCGCCTACAGCATCGTCGACGTCAACGGCGAGCCGTCAAAGGAACTGCTCGATCAGATTGGTTCTATTGAAGGGGTTCTGACGTTGCGAAATCTCGGCAAGCCTGTATAACCTCAGGATTCCATTGGGTTTTCGGAGTAAATAAGGAATGGCTGGTTCGGGCGAAGAAAAAAAGGCCCAGGATCTCGGTGAGATTCGCAAACGCATCAATGACATCGATGTGCGCCTGCAAACACTTATTAACGAGCGTGCGACCATCGCGCAGCAAGTCGGGGTCGCTAAAGGCGATTTGGGTTCCGCAGTGGATTATTACCGCCCGGAACGCGAGGCCGAAGTTCTCCGCAATGTGCTGGGCCGCAACGAAGGCCCGATGCAGGACGAGGAGATGTTGCGGCTTTTTCGCGAAATCATGTCGGCCTGCCTGGCCCAACAGGAGCCCCTCAAAATCGGTTTTCTGGGTCCGGAAGGGACGTTCACACAGACTGCCGTGTTTAAGCACTTCGGACATTCAGTTCGAGCTTTGCCTTTCCATTCGATCGATGAGGTCTTTCAGGAGGTGGAATGCGGTGCGGCAGATTTCGGGGTTGTTCCAAT
Source organism: Woeseiaceae bacterium (assembly GCA_021773075.1). GTDB lineage: Bacteria > Pseudomonadota > Gammaproteobacteria > Steroidobacterales > Woeseiaceae > UBA1847. The sequence continues at coordinate 522,002 of JAJFKT010000010.1, read as the reverse complement.
CGAAAACTCAACGGAAGGGTCTGTAAATAACACGCTGGACATGTTCCTGACATCGCCGCTGAAAATTTCGGGCGAAATCGAACTTCAAATTGAACAAAATCTGATGGGTCGAATGACCGGTCTTGAAGATATTGAGCGTATTTGCGCGCATGAGCAGTCGCTCGCACAATGCCGCAGCTGGTTGCGTGAATACTTGCCGCATGTCGAACTCATTGGCATGTCGAGCAATGCAGCGGGAGCGCGACGAGCGCGCGATGAAGACGGCACTGCGGCAATCGGTCCGGCCGTTGCTGCTGATGTTTACGAGCTGAAGATTCTGGTCAACAACATCGAGGACAGGCCCGACAACGCGACACGCTTCCTGGTCGTCGGCAGAAACCTGCTTGCCTCCAGCGGTGCGGATAAGACGACGTTAATGGTGTCGACGAGCGATACAGCCGGTGGCGCAGGAGTCCTGCACAGCCTGTTACGGCCGCTTGCAGAGCACCAGATTAATATGGTCCGAATCGAATCGCGCCCGTCACGACGCAAAAATTGGGACTATGTGTTCTTTTTCGACATCGAGGGGCATGCAGAGGATGCAAACGTAGCGAAAGCCCTTTCAAAGCTCGAGAAGACGAGCTCACTGTTCAGAATTCTCGGGGCTTACCCCAAAGCAATCGGCTGACGATTTTTCAATGCATTTCGAAGTCACTCCATCCAGGGTCCACAGTGCCTCGGTAGTCGTACCGGGCGACAAGTCAATTTCGCACCGGGCGCTGATGTTGGGCAGCATCGCCGAAGGGCGCAGCGAGGTGAGTGGGTTTCTCGCTGGTGAGGATTGCCTCGCGACGCTGGCCGCGATGCGCGAATTGGGTGTTGATATTCAACAGCCGAGCGCCACGGAAATGTCTATCGAGGGTGTTGGCCTTTATGGTTTGAAAGCGCCAGCCAGGGACCTAGACCTTGGTAACTCGGGAACGGCGATGCGCCTCATGGCCGGTCTCATGAGCGGGCAGCGTTTCAGCAGCGTATTAAAGGGTGATGCATCGTTGTCGGGTCGTCCGATGGGCCGCATCATCACGCCTTTGACCAAGATGGGCGCCGCTATCGAAAGCGAATGCGATGGCACACCGCCATTGCAGGTTTCGGGTGGCTTGCAGCTCAGCGGTATCCACTATGATCTGCCGATGGCCAGCGCGCAGGTTAAATCTGCGATTTTACTAGCGGGCCTGTACGCCGACGGTACGACAAGCCTTACTGAACCGGCCATAACCCGCGATCACACAGAAAGAATGCTCGGTTCAATGGGCGTGGCCGTCGCTACGGTTTCGGGTCGGATATCGTTGGCCGGTGGTCAAAAGCTGCAAGCATGTACGGTGAAGGTTCCAGCCGACCTATCGTCTGCCGCGTTTGTGATACTGGCAGCATTGCTGGCGGAAAATGCTGAAGTCTGTATTCCCAGTGTGGGCGTCAATCCGACCAGATCCGGCGTGATCGATATATTGCAGTCGATGGGAGCCGATATAGTGCTGGAGAATCCGCAGCTATTGGGCGAAGAACCGGTTGCCGACATTCGGGTCCGTTCATCCAGGCTGAACGGCGGCATTGTTGATCCAAATCTGGTGTCGCTGGCGATAGATGAATTCCCGGTGTTATTCGTCGCTGCCGCCGCGGCGAGTGGTAGGACCGAGTTTTCGGGTATCGGTGAATTGCGGGTCAAAGAAAGTGACCGCATCGCCGCAATGTCGGAGGGACTTCGCCTATTGGGGATTACGGTTGATGAGACCGCCGATGGGGCAGTCATATACGGCGGTCAATTTGGTGGCGGAACCGTGCAAAGCCACGGCGATCATCGAATAGCGATGTCCTTAGCATTGGCCGGCAGCGTGGCGTCGGACCGGGTTATCGTTGAGGACGTAGCTGCAGTTGATACGTCGTTTCCTGGTTTCTGCGAGAGTATGTATTCAATGGGTGCCGATATCCGGCCGGTGTCAGAGAAATTAGGATGACAGTCGCGGCGACTATTCCTGTCATAGCGATTGACGGCCCAAGCGGGTCGGGTAAGGGCACGATCGCACGCCGGGTTTCTGAGGCTTTGGGCTATCACTTGCTCGATAGCGGCGCGCTCTACCGTTTGACGGCGATAGCGGCCGAATCGCAGAATATCGCGTTAAACGACGTTAACGGCCTGGCGGGCGTCGCCCTCGGGCTGGATGTCGAATTTGACAGTAATGAAGACGGATCTGAGCGCATTTTGCTGTCCGGAAAGGACGTTACCCGGCAGGTTCGCCTGGAGTCGACGGGCGCAGGCGCCTCAACGGTAGCCGCAATTCCCGCTGTGCGCGAGTCACTGTTGGCCCGCCAGCGAGCCTTTGCAGAGGCGCCCGGCCTCGTCGCGGATGGCCGCGATATGGGGACCAATGTATTTACGTCTGCGGCGCTCAAAATTTTCCTGACCGCGAGTGCTGAAGAACGTGCCAGAAGGCGCCATAAGCAGTTGAAAGACAAGGGTATGGATGTTAGCCTTGCCGCCCTTTCGCGGGACATAGAGGACCGTGACCGCAGAGATTCCGAGCGATCGGTAGCTCCGCTAAGGCCAGCACCGGGCGCCAGAATTCTGGATTCTTCGGGACTGTCTATTGTGGCTGTAACGAATACAGTCCTTGAGTGGGTCGCAGAACTCTAATTTCTAATGAAAGATCATGGATAGGATCGGACAGGATGTTCGCTCCTTTTTTTTAATGACCGTCGGTTGCAGGATGCTCGTCGACGATTGGGTGGGGAAGTATTAGTCCCCTTGGTTTACTAACATGTCTGAAAGTTTTGCTGAATTATTTGAAGAAAGTTTTGCCAGTCAACAAATAAAGTCGGGTTCAATCATCACCGGCATTGTTGTCGCAATAAATGACGATGTCGTCATCGTCAGTGCAGGCCTCAAGTCTGAGGCCGTTATCCCAAAAGAAGAATTCAAGAACGACAAGAGAGACGCTGAACTCGCCGTTGGTGATGAAGTTGAAGTTGCGCTGGATGCTGTTGAAGATGGCTTCGGTGAGACCAAACTGTCCCGCGAGAAAGCGATTCGTGCGCGTACCTGGATTGATCTTGAGAAGGCCTTTGAAGAGGGTGCCGTAGTTGAAGGCATCATCAATGGTCGAGTAAAGGGTGGCTTTACCGTCGAAATTGACAACGTTCGTGCATTTTTGCCCGGATCACTGGTTGATGTTCGTCCGGTTCGCGACCCTGCTTACCTGGAAGGTAAAGAGCTCGAATTCAAGGTTATCAAGCTGGACCAGCGTCGCAACAACGTAGTCGTATCACGTCGTGCTGTTGTCGAGAAAGAATACTCCGCAGAGCGTGAGGCACTCCTGGAAGAACTGCAGGAAGGCAACATGGTCAAGGGTATTATCAAGAACCTCACCGATTACGGTGCCTTTGTTGACTTGGGCGGAATCGATGGCCTCTTGCACATTACCGACATGGCCTGGAAGCGCGTCAAGCATCCTTCCGAGGTTGTTGAAGTTGGTCAGGAAATCGACGTTAAGATTCTTAAGTTCGACCGTGAACGTCAGCGTGTATCGCTTGGCATGAAACAGCTCGGAGAGGATCCTTGGCAAGATCTCGCTCGTCGTTATCCACAACACACACGTATGTTCGGCAAGGTCACAAACATTGCGGACTACGGTTGCTTTGTTGAGATCGAAGACGGCGTTGAAGGTCTGGTTCACGTTTCTGAAATGGACTGGACTAACAAGAACGTCAATCCATCACGCGTGGTTCAGGTTGGTGAAGAAGTCGAAGTCATGGTTATCGAAATCGACGAAGAACGTCGCCGGATCTCACTGGGCATCAAACAGTGTAAGTCGAACCCATGGGCTGAGTTCGCAGCTACGTTTAATCGTTCCGACAAAGTATCGGGTCAGATCAAGTCGATCACAGATTTCGGTATCTTCATTGGACTCGACGGTGGTATCGATGGTCTCGTACACCTTTCTGATATTTCATGGGATTACCCTGGCGAAGAAGCCGTGCGTAATTACAAGAAAGGCCAGGAGATCGAGGCAGCGGTACTCGCTATTGATGCAGAACGCGAACGTATTTCGCTGGGTATCAAGCAACTTGAGAAAGATCCTTTCTCAGGCTGGCTCGCCGCTCATCCGAAAAACTCGATCGTCACTGGTACGGTTACCGAGGTTGACGCGCGCAGCGCAACAGTCGATCTGGGCGACGGTGTATTCGGTTCATTGCGCGCATCCGAACTGGGTCGTGGCCGGGTAGAAGACGCACGTACGATGATCAAGGTGGGTGAAGAGGTTGAGGCTAAATTCACCAACGTTGACCGCAAGAGCCGAACGATTGCGCTCTCGATCAAGGCAAAAGAGGTCCACGAGGAGCAAGAAGCAGTCAGCAGTTACAAGTCTGATTCGTCCGCAGCCCCTGTTGGAACCACGCTTGGCGAGCTTCTGAAGGAAAAAATGTCCGGCGGAAGTAAATAATAAGTAAAAAAGGTAGCCCAGACCGCACGGTCTGGGCTATTATTGCCTTTAATATCCGTGGGTTACGCTAAACAAACGGTACGGCGATAGGTGAAATGACAAAATCCGAACTTATTGAAGCAATCTCTCGCAAGCAAAAACACCTGCCTGCAAAGGACGTTGAGCTAGCAGTTAAACATTTGCTCGACATCATGAGTGATTCGCTCGCGACGGGGCAACGCATCGAAATTAGAGGTTTTGGTAGCTTTTCGTTGCACTTTCGACCGCCTCGTATTGGGCGAAACCCAAAGACGGGCGAGGCGGTTGCGTTGTCCGGCAAGTATGTGCCGCACTTCAAGCCCGGCAAAGACTTACGCGAACGCGTCAACGCGAGTCGCCACTTTCCTATTAAGAATTGATTATTCTCAAACGTATCGGCCTTGCGCTGTTGATCTTATTGATCTTCACGGCGATGGTGGTCTTTACTGCTGACAACCCGGGTGAGGTCGACCTGAAGTTGCTGTATTTCGAAAAGTCGTTTCCTGTTTCCCTCGCTTTTACTGCAGCATTCGTCATTGGCTGGCTGTTCGGTGTGATCTGTATGGGCCTGTACGCGTTTAAAGTGTCGAATGAACGCCGTATGCTGCGCCGATCATTACGCATGTCCGAAAATGAAGTCAGTAGCTTGAGAAGCTTGCCATTAAGCGATGCCGACTGAAGCTGCATTTCTCCTCGCGGGTCTGTTCCTGTTACTTGTAGCTTCAGGCTGGATAATGGGACGGTTTGGCGAACGTGACGAACAAGACGCGCCACCGCCGCTCAATATCGACTATCTAAAAGGCCTGAATTTTTTGCTCAATGAGCAAACAGACCAGGCGTTGGAACACTTCCTGCGTATGGTCAGAGTCGACGACAAAACCATTGAAACTCACTTCGCGCTTGGCAGTTTGTTTCGGCGACGTGGCGAAGTTGATAGAGCAATTCGAATTCACCAAAACATTATCGCACGTCCCGATCTGGCCGCTGAACAACGCGATCAGGCGCTTTATTCGCTTTCCAAGGACTATCTCGGTGCTGGATTGCTGGATCGTGCTGAAAAACTCTTTGTACGACTGGCGCAAGGATCCCGGTACCAGGTACAGGCACTTGAATCACTGACGCGCATCTATGAACAGGAACGTGATTGGGAAAAGGCCATTGACGCAGGTCAGCGGCTGGAAGTTCTTGGCGGGCGTTCATTGGCATTACAAATTGCGCATTATCATTGTGAGCTGGCTGAAGCTGCTGCCGCGAAAAATGATTTCGCCGCGGCGCGTAAGTACGTGAAAAAAGCTCAGGCAGGTCGGCCCAGAACAATGCGCGGTGCGCTGACGCGGGCGCACATCGCCCGAGATACCGATGACAACAAAACAGCATTAAAGTTGTACCACCGCATCATCGACGAGAATACCTATCTGATTGCCGAAGCATTGCCCGAAATTGTGTCGATATATGAGCGTGAGAACGCAACTGCAGATCTCGAGTCTGCGCTGCGAGCACTACTTAAGAAAAATCCCGAGATGAGCTCCCTGGTGGCCTACACCGCGATCGTCAACGACCTCGGCGGTATTCCGGTAATTGATGAGTGCGTCAGAGAGTACATGCTTAACGAGCCGACGCTCGGCGAGTTCATTGAACTACAACAGCTAACGGTCGGCGACAAAAGTTCCAGTGAGTCCGCGCTTGTTAAGGTACGCAGCGCGTTGTCAAAACTGGCAAGCGCAACGCCGCGTTATCAATGCCAGGAATGCGGATTCTCGAGTCAGCGTTTGTTGTGGCAATGTCCCAGTTGTCGCAATTGGGAAACTCAGAGACCGGCGTCCAGAGTTCAATTCGATACAGTCCTGCAGCACAGCATCACAAATCGCTAGCTCGGAGCTCGGATCCATTTCAATAGAAACGCGCTGAATTTGGTGGCGGTCGAAAACATTTTGGGCGCATATGCTTCCTTGTTCCATGCATACGAAGGAGCACTCAATGAAACGTCTAACCACTGCAGCCGCACTATTTCTGCTAGCGCTATCACCCATGTCATTCGCGGGCCAGGTCGATATCAATACCGCTGACGCCGAGACCATTTCGACTGAACTTAACGGTATCGGGCTCGCGAAAGCCAAAGCCATTGTCGAGTATCGCAAAAAACACGGTCCTTTCCGGAGTGCCGAAGATCTGTCGTTAGTGAAGGGTATTGGTGAGCGCACGGTCGAAAAAAATCGAGCAGACATCAAAGTATCTTCGGGCAAGAAATAACCGGGACCGAATTGCAGGGTGAGGTCGCGCCGGATCGTCCCGGTGCGACCGATTTCTCGCCACTTTACGTGACACTGTTCATGACGCAATCAGGCCAATTTGGCTATGATGCGTGCTTCAACATGAATGGAGTGTTTGGGTGGCGCAAAAAGTGAGTGCAGCAGTATTTCCAGTGGCCGGTCGTGGAACCCGGTTCCTGCCGGCAACCAAGGCGAGTCCTAAGGAGATGTTGCCCATCGTTGATAAGCCGCTGATTCAATACGCGGTCGAAGAAGCGATTGAGGCAGGTGCGACCAAACTGGTTTTCGTGACCGGAAGCTCCAAGCGCGCTATCGAGGATCATTTTGATTCGGACCCCGAACTCGAGCAAGCGCTAACCGATTCCGGCAAGAACGAACTGCTCAAGTCTATTCAGGACATTGTACCGTCGGGTGTCACCTGTATTTACATACGGCAGGGCAAGCCATTGGGGTTAGGGCATGCGGTTCTCTGTGCTCGTGCGGCCATCGGCGATGCGCCATTTTTTATTCATCTTGCAGATGACCTGATCGCAGGCTCGCCTGGCTGCCTGGCGCAGATGGCAAGTGAATTCAGCAATCACGGCGGTAGCGTCGTGGCGGTAGAAACGGTGCCTCGCGAGCATACGTCCAGTTACGGCATTGTTGCCGTTGATGAAGGTAATCGCGATCGCATTACACAAATCGTGGAGAAACCGGCGCCGGAGAACGCGCCGTCGAACTCTGCTGTTGTCGGACGCTACTTGCTCGCGCCCGAGATATTCGACAAGCTGGAAAACATCGGGAAGGGTGCAGGTGGCGAGATTCAATTAACCGACGGAATAGCGGCTCTACTTGAAGAAGCGGCCGTATATGCGTACTCATTTGATGGTGTTCGCTACGATTGCGGCAGCAAACTCGGATATTTGCAGGCAACAGTCGCGTACGGTTTGGATCACCCGGATACCGGGGAGCAATTCCGAGACCACCTCAAGGAATTGCTTTCGAACTGACTTATTCTTGCCGTTACCCTGGATTCTCGTTTGTAATTCTTGCGTTTGAAATGCGCTAGTATCCCTGTTCCTCAAGGCAACAATACAAGAGAGAATTTCCATGCGGCTGATATCCCTGGTCTTTTTATTAGGCGCGAGCGCGTCTGTGAATGCACAGCAAACCTATCTTATCGACTGGGACGAAGTCGGCTCGGAGTCTATCGGGTACCTGGTTGACCTCATTCAGATCAATTCCTCAAATCCACCCGGCAATGAAACCGAGGTGGCAACCTACTTACAGGCGGAGCTCGCTTCTGAGGGCCTGCAGTCCAGCCTGTATTCACTCGATGCAACGCGGGCGAATTTGCTCGCACGTATCAATGGCAATGGTTCGAGACGCCCGTTACTCATCATGGGACACACCGATGTCGTGGGTGTGCAGGCAGACAAATGGTATGCCGACCCATTCAGTGGAATGCGACAGGACGGATTTATCTACGGTCGCGGTACCTTGGATGACAAGAAGTCCGTTGCGGCTGGTTTAATGGTAATGAAACTATTGGAACGCTACGGCGTGGAGCTCGATCGCGACATTGTCTTCCTGGCCGAATCGGGTGAAGAAGGTACACCAGAGGTTGGAATCAACTATATGGTCGAGGAACACTTCGAACTCATAGACGCAGAATACTGCCTTGCGGAGGGTGGCCAGAACGTTATCGTTGAAGGATTGGTTAAAACCGTTGGGATCGAGACGACGGAGAAAATGCCAAGACGGGTAACACTGGTCGCACGCGGAACGCCGGGCCATGGGTCAAGGCCGACGCTCGAAAATGCGGTCGTCATTCTCGCCAACGCGGTCGCCAAAGCAGGCTCCTGGGACACCGAGGTGCGCTTTAATGAAACCACTCGAACCTATTTTCAGCGCTTGGCAGAAATTTCTGAGCCGGAAGATGCGTATCGATATAACAATGTTGAGAACCCGGACGAGAGTGATGCGATTCAGCAGCATTTTCTTGAGAATTATCCGCACCACTATTCAATTTCGCGTTCGTCAGTAGCACCGACCGTAGTAGATGCGGGATTTCGCAAGAATGTTATTCCGTCGGAGGCCAGCGCGATACTCGATATTCGAATGCTGCCCGACGAAAATGTCGAGGAGTTTTATGCAAAACTCGCTGCAGTGATCGATGATCCCCGGGTAGAGATAATTCCAGAGCGTATCTACCGGCCGGCAGCACCACCATCGGAAATTGATAACGAGATGTTTCAATCACTCGAACGCGTAGCGAAGGAGATGTATCCGAGCGCGACCGTACTACCGACGATGTCCACAGGCGCGACCGACATGGCGCAGGTGCGGGCAAAAGGCATGCAGTGTTACGGAATCGGACCAGCGCGATCCATCGAGGAAATTAACAGCGGTTTCGGTGCTCATGGCGACAACGAACGTATCGCCGAGGATGCATTCGTCGAATTTGTGCAATACCTGTGGAATGTCGTAATCGATACTGCTGCTACAAAGTGACACTCAATACTCACTGATGGAAAACATTATGAAGAAGATCGTACTTGCCGCTCTCCTTGTTGGACTGTCACCACTTGCCTGGGCCGATGGCTTCCTGATTAACGATGTCCGGATCTTTAATGGCGTGGACACAAGTCTTTCAACTGGAAATGTTCTGGTGGAGAACGGCCTGATTTCCCGCGTATCGGCTACGCCGATTGAAGTGGGCGACGATGTTGTGGTGATCGACGGTAATCAACGCGTCTTGACGCCGGGCTTTATCGATTTACACGTGCATTTAACCTCGCATGTTCCTTACAACCAGCCCGACGCCCACGGCACGGTCGTTGGCGCCGTCGCAAATGATGTCGCGCGTCACTTTCTTGATAGTGGATTTACAACTGTACGAGACGCCGGTGGAACACACCCGGATCTGGCAAGGGCTATTGAGCTGGGCACGGTCTATGGGCCGCGCGTTTTTCCGTCTGGTGCTGTCTTGTCACAGACCGGTGGTCACGGTGACTGGCGCCATTCGAGTGTGGCGAACCCGACGCTGATGGGCACAGATCCCTATATACACGCTGATCAGGCGGTGATCGTCGATGGCGTCGATCAACACCTCGCTGCGGTTCGCGAGAATCTGCGTTTTGGAGCTACCCAGATCAAAATTATGGGCGGCGGTGGGGTGATGTCCGATTACGACCCGATTCATTCGTTGCAACCTTCGCCCGCAGAGATTCGTGCGGCGGTACAAGCAGCAGGGGACTTTGGAACCTATGTTCTTGCCCACGCTTACACGAGCGAAGCCGTGCGGCGCCTGATCGACAACGGTGTTCGCTGCATTGAACATGGACTGTTAATCGACAATGCGACGGCGAAGTACGTTAAGAAAAATGATGTTGTTATCAGTACTCAGCTTGTGGTCTATCGAGCGTTGAAAGATCTGCCGGGAATAACAGAGACTCATTTGGAGAAATTGGCGATTGTTCTTGAAGGTCAGGAAAATTTGATTGGCCTTATCAAGAAGTACGACATCACCACTGGATTTGCGACGGATCTGATTGGCGGCATGTATCCGATGCTGACCCGCGAGTTCACGGAAAGGGCGATGTACTGGTCGCCGGCAGAAGTGCTCACTCAGGCAACCTCAGAGAGCGCGAGTGTGATTCGGATGTCGGGCAAGTTGAACAGGCACGGCAACTTCGGTGAAATTCGTGAAGGCTGGGTAGCAGACATCCTGCTGCATAACGGCAATCCGCTTGACGATATCTCGATCTTGCGAGACCCGGCGAACAATCTTGCCCTGATCATGAAGGGCGGCGAGATCGTCAAGAATACGATCTCGAACTAGAAAGTGAGGCAGGTATTCGAGCTAAAGATAAGGGCCTTCATTGAAGGCCCTTTTCGTATTTGGCTCCCCGACGCGGACTCGAACCACGGACCCATTGATTAACAGTCAATTGCTCTACCAACTGAGCTATCGGGGAAAAGGTCGACACCCTTAGGTGCCGGCCGGGATTTTGGTTCAGGGGGGTGCTGAAGTCAAGCTGAAAGCACCCGTTTTATGCGAGTGATCGACTCTTCGAGCATTTCCATCGAACAGGCGAAGGACAATCGCAGGTATCCTGGTGCTCCGAATGCGCTGCCGGGCACACAGGCAATGTCCGCATCATTGATCAGTCGTTTTACGAGCTCGGTGTCATTGCTGAGTTTCAAGCTGCGCGTGGCCCCCTCAACCCGTGGGAAGGCATAGAAAGTACCTTCACCGGATCGACACTCGAAACCCCCGATGTTATTCAACGCAGCCACAATGTAGTCGTGGCGCTTCTTATATGCGACTGTCATCCTCCTGACTGGCGATTGGTCACCGGTCAGTGCGGCTGCTGCCGCGACCTGCGACACGCTGCATGGATTCGAGGTGCTCTGGCTCTGAATGGTCTTCATCGCCGATATGATCTCAACGGGGCCAGCGGCATAGCCGATTCTCCAGCCTGTCATCGCGTAGGCTTTGGAAACGCCATTGGTGGTCACGGTTTGCGGATATAGGTCTGGGCATGCTGCTGCGAAACTGCGAAACGGCTCGTCCGCCCAATGAATGTGTTCGTAGATATCGTCGGCGGCGATAACGATACTCGGGTGCTCCAGGAGAACAGCGCCCAAGGCTTGTAGTTCGGACCTGGAGTAGCTTGCCCCGGTCGGATTGCTCGGACTATTTAGAAAGAGCAGTCGAGTCTTGCTGGTTATCGCGTCTGCAAGTTGGTCAGGTGTCATCTTGAAGTCAGCATCAATTCCCGCCGCCACGATGACAGGCTCAGCGCCGGCCAGTCGCACCATGTCTGGATAGGAAACCCAATGCGGGGCGGGAATGATGGCCTCGTCACCAGGGCTCAACAGGCCCATGCAAAGATTGAACAGGCATTGCTTCGCCCCACTCGATACGAGGATCTGCGATGGGTCGTATTGCAGCTGATTTTCAGTCGCAAACTTCTGTTGGATCGCCTGCTTTAGGGTGGCAGTTCCGTCGACGGGCGTATATTTGGTTTCGCCATCAGCGATCGCCTGTAGCGCGGCGTCCTTTATGTGTTGCGGAGTGTCGAAATCAGGTTCGCCGGCGCCGAGACTGATAATGTCGCGGCCAGCCGCACGTAATTCCGTTGCCAGCGCCAAAACGGCCCCGGTTGGTGACGGCTTGATGGCTGCCATTCGTTTGGAAACTGATAAACTCACTTGTTTGCCCTGGACAATTTCACGCACATGGTACGTCAATCCAAAGACCTTCCCAACAAACTTAGTGACGACCGCGATCACCTCACGCTGGTGTCGGATTTCGATCCTGCCGGCGATCAGGAAAATGCGATATCGGGTCTACTTGAGGGTCTTGAGGACGGGCTGGCGAAACAAACTTTGTTGGGCGTAACCGGGTCCGGAAAAACCTTCACGGTCGCCAATATCGTCGAGAAGTCGCAACGACCGGCGATCATTTTGGCGCCGAACAAAACCTTGGCTGCGCAGCTGTACGGTGAGATGCGCGAGTTCTTCCCGAAGAATGCCGTCGAGTATTTTGTCTCCTATTACGACTATTACCAGCCGGAGGCCTATGTACCGAGTTCCGACACCTATATAGAAAAAGACGCGTCTATTAATCAGCACATCGAGCAGATGCGCTTGTCTGCCACCAAGGCTTTGATCGAGCGACCGGATGTCATCATCGTTGCCACCGTCTCCGCGATTTATGGTCTGGGCGATCCTGAAGCCTACTTCAGCATGGTGTTGCATCTCGTGCGTGGCGATCGAATTGATCAGCGCAACTTGTTGCGGCGGCTTGCGGAATTGCAGTACACGCGTAATGAGCTGGATCTGTCACAGGGAACCTACAGAGTACGAGGAGACGTCATCGACGTGTTCCCGGCGGAGTCTGAGAAGGACGCCGTACGAATCGAGCTTTTCGACGATGAGATCGAATCGCTTTCCTACTTCGATCCACTAACGGGTGAAGTGGTGCGCCGCGTGCCAAGGCTAACGATCTTTCCCAAAAGCCATTACGTCACGCCAAGAGAGCGTTTGCTGGAAGCCTGCGAGCACATTAAGGTCGAACTAAAAGACCGTTTGGCCTATCTCAGAAAGCACCAAAAACTGCTTGAAGCTCAAAGACTTGAACAGAGAACTTTATTTGATTTAGAGATGATCAGAGAGCTTGGTTATTGCTCCGGCATTGAAAACTACTCGCGTTATCTGTCGGGTCGGGGCGTAGGAGAACCGCCGCCGTGCTTATTCGACTACATTCCTGAGAACGCCATCCTGGTCGTCGACGAAAGCCACGTTACCGTGCCGCAGCTGGGGGCCATGTATAAGGGTGATCGATCACGTAAGGAAACATTGGTCGAACACGGCTTCCGATTACCGTCCGCGCTCGACAACAGACCACTTCGATTTGATGAGTTTGAGGGCTTATCGCCACAAACAATTTACGTTTCGGCTACGCCGGGAAAATACGAAGACGAGTTCGCCGACAACGTGGTTGAACAACTGGTGCGACCAACTGGTCTGGTCGACCCAAGAATCGAGGTTCGTCCGGCTCAAACGCAAGTTGACGACGTGCTGTCTGAAATTTCCAAGCGTGTCGAGGTTGGCGAGCGTGTTTTGATTACTACGCTGACCAAGCGCATGGCGGAGGATTTGACTGATTACCTGCAAGAACACGGAGTTCGCGTGCGTTATCTGCATTCAGATATTGCCACGGTAGAACGCACGGAAATTATCCGCGACCTGCGACTGGGCGCGTTCGATGTGTTGGTGGGTATCAACCTGCTGCGGGAGGGCCTCGATATGCCGGAGGTGTCTTTGGTCGCTATTCTTGACGCGGATAAAGAAGGTTTTCTACGCTCAGACCGCTCGCTCATCCAGACCATGGGCAGAGCCGCTCGAAACATCAATGGTACGGCTATTTTGTATGCCGACAGGATGACGGGCTCCATGGAACGCGCGATGGAGGAAACCCGGCGACGTCGCGAGACTCAGGAAGCGTACAACAAGAAACATGGCATCAAACCCGAGTCGATCGTGAAGAAAGTCGCGGACATTATGGAGGCGGCTTACCCGAATCCGGGTTCGGAGCTCAGGATGGTCGGTGAGGACAAGATTCCGTATGACAGTTTGAGTCCCGAGCAGCTATTGAAAAAAGCGGCCAAGCTCGAGAAGAAAATGCTGAAAGCCGCGCGGGACCTCGAATTTGAGGAGGCGGCCAGGCTCCGCGACGAGATTCAGCGAATGCGAGACTTTTCGCTCGGGGTCGTCGGTCAGAAAGTCGGCTGATGGGTCTTGCAGTCGAGCATGGCCTTCAGTATCTTACGCGCCTCCCGCAAATGGGGTCAGACCCCTTTTACGGTAAGGATTTGCGGCAGGGCGATTAGCTCAGGGGTAGAGCGCCACGTTGACATCGTGGAGGTCGGTGGTTCGAGACCACCATCGCCCACCAATTCCCGCCTGTGCCTGTTTTTTACCATTATTTATGCCTCCCATGGTTGTATCCTTCATTGCGGCTATATAGAATCGCGTTCCCGCACTGGCTGCGGCGTTTTGATGTGGCTTGGAGGTGTTGGAATTGTTGAGTTTCTGGAGGATTAGGGTATCGCAGTTACAAAGCGCGTAAGGCGCAATGAGGAAATTGAGGCTGATCAGGTTCGAGTAATCGATTCTCAAGGTGAGCAAGCCGGTGTTATGACGCTGAGAGCGGGCATCGAATTGGCGAAAGAGGAGAGTTTGGACCTCGTTGAAGTATCGCCAAACGCTGATCCGCCGGTCTGTCGAATTATGGATTTTGGCAAATACTTGTTCGAACAGAACAAGAAAGCCCAATCTGCGAAACGCAAACAGAAACAGGTCCACGTAAAAGAGATTAAATTTCGTCCGGGAACGGACGAAGGTGACTACGCGATCAAGCTGAGAAAGCTAAAAGAGTTTCTCGAGATTGGTGATAAGACGAAAGTCACATTGAGATTCAGGGGTCGGGAGATGGCGCACAAGGAACTCGGTGCGCAGCTACTGACCCGGGTCAGAGATGACCTGGAAGAATACGGCTCAGTTGAGCAGATGCCGCAGATGGAAGGTCGGCAGATGGTCATGGTGATTGCGCCGAAGAAGCACTAAGCAGTATTGGTTTTACTGTCGTAAAAGTGAGTATTAGCAAAGTGTGTATTAGCCAAGGGGTTTGACAACCTGGAAGGCTCTACCCGCCTGTAGCGGCCGGATTGTCCGGTACGTAGCATGGCTTAAGGATCTAAAATGTCTAAGATGAAAACGAACCGGGGCGCGGCCAAGCGCTTCAAGAAAACGGGCAAGGGTGGCTTCAAGCGCGCTCAGTCCCACCTCAATCACATTCTTACCAAGAAGAAGTCGAAGCGTAAGCGTAATTTGGGCAAGACCCTTCAGGTCGCCGACTGCGACACAAAGAGCGTGCGTCGCATGCTCCCTTACGCTTAAGAGGAGATTGAGAAATGGCCAGAGTTAAAAGTGGCGTAACCGCCAAAGCCCGTCATAAGAAAGTCCTCGGTAAAGCGAAAGGCTATTACGGCGCGCGTAGTAAATTATTCAAGACAGCCAAGCAGGCTGTTATCAAAGCCGGTCAATATGCCTATCGTGACCGTCGCCAGCGCAAACGTCAGTTCCGCGCATTGTGGATCACCCGCATCAACGCTGCAGCACGTCTTCATGACTTGTCCTACAGCCGTTTGATTAACGGTCTGAACAAAGCTCAGATTGAAGTCGACCGCAAGGTTCTGGCTGATATCGCTGTTCACGATCCTGAAGGGTTTGGCGCGATCGCAGCGGCTGCCAAGGCTGGCCTCGAACAGCAAGCTGCCAGCTAATTGACTTGTGACTCCGGCGCAAGAGATTGCGCCTGAGTTACAACAATCCCATGCAGGCACTCCGCGAGCTCATCGATCAAGCAGCATCCGAAATAGACGCTGCAACGGATCTTGCCGCACTCGATGCGGTTCGGGTTTCCTATTTGGGTAAGAAAGGTGAGCTAACAGCTCGTCTGAAAGCACTCGGGCAACTTCCGGCTGATGAGCGCGCTGCCGCGGGTCAGGAAATCAATAAAGCCAAGCAGGGCGTTCAGGAGCGCCTAAACGCACGCCGCGATTCGCTGGAAAATGCTGCCCTTGCCTTGAAACTGGCTGCCGACGCGGTCGATGTTTCATTACCCGGTCGCGGCAAATCGATGGGTGGCAGACATCCCGTATCGCGCGCGCAGTCGCGGATCGAACGTATTTTTACGAATGCCGGATTCGGCGTACGTTCCGGCCCCGAAATTGAAGACGACTTCCACAATTTCACGGCCTTGAATATTCCCGAGAATCACCCCGCCAGAGCGATGCATGACACGTTCTATTTTCCGGGCGGCAACCTGTTGCGGACCCATACATCGCCGGTACAGATTCGCTCGATCGTCAAAGAAGGCGTGCCGATCCGAATCATCGCACCAGGTCGCGTATACCGCTGCGATTCGGATCAGACCCATACACCGATGTTTCATCAGGTGGAAGGTCTGGTTATCGATGAGAACATCAGTTTCGCGAATTTGAAGGCGGTGTTGCATCAGTTTGTCGAAGCGTTTTTCGAGCGCAAAGCTGAACTTCGATTTCGCCCATCGTACTTCCCTTTCACCGAGCCATCCGCTGAAGTTGACGTTCGCTGGGGAGAAGGTAAATGGCTCGAGATTCTGGGTTGCGGCATGGTGCATCCGAACGTACTCGAGAGCGCAGGCATTGATCCGGATAAATACACTGGTTACGCATTCGGAATCGGGATTGAGCGGCTTGCGATGTTGCGTTACGGCGTAACGGATCTCAGGACGTTCTTTGAGAACGATCTGCGCTTCCTTCGGCAGTTCAGGTAAACGCGATGAAGATTGCAGAGTCATGGTTGCGTGAATGGGTGAATCCCGATCTGGAAACAGAGGCCCTTGGGCACCATTTGACCATGCTGGGTCACGAAGTCGACGGGATCGAATATGACGGTAGTGGACTTGCCGATGTCGTTGTCGCGGAGGTTGCTGAAGTCAGCAAGCACCCGGACGCCGATAAGCTCAGCCTGTGTAAGGTGAACGATGGCGGTAGCGAGTTCATTGACGTGGTTTGTGGCGCACCAAATGTTGTGAAGGGCATGAAGACGCCGTTCGCAAGACCGGGCGTCAAATTACCCAATGGCATGAAATTACGTAAGGCGAAGATTCGCGGCATTGTTTCGAGCGGTATGCTTTGTTCGGCCGTTGAGTTAGGTCTGGGCGACGAGTCCGACGGCATAATGTCATTGTCGCAAGACGAGGTGGCGGGATCAGCACTCAGCAGTGTTCTGAATCTTCCTGACGCAGTCATTGATCTTGACCTGACGCCAAATCGTGGCGATTGCTTCAGTGTGCTCGGAATTGCTCGCGACGTCGCAGCATTGACCGGTGCCACGATGAAGGATCCTGCCGTTGCGGCGGTGCCTGCGACAATCGACGATACGCAATCAGTCGAATTGCCAGAGCCTGAAGGCTGCCCACGATTTGCCGGACGTGTCATTCGGGGGTTTGACCCTGCCGCGAATTCACCGGTCTGGTTGACCGAGCGCCTGCGCCGAGCCGGCCTAAGATCCATTTCACCGGTTGTTGATATTACGAACTACGTCATGCTTGAGCTTGGGCAGCCTTTGCACGCCTATGATCGCAGTCGACTGCAGGGTCCAATCAGGCCTCGAATGGCGAAATCCGGTGAAAAAGTTACGCTGCTGGATGAAAAAGAAGTCGTACTTAACGACGATACGATGATCATAACGGACGACACAGGCCCGATTGGAATCGCCGGCATGATGGGCGGCTTAAGCACGGCCGTGACAAACTCTACGACCGAGGTATTCTTCGAGGCCGCATTTTGGCCGCAGGATTTCATGGCCGGACGTGCACGTTCCTACGGAATGCATACCGATGCTTCGATGCGATTTGAGCGTGGCGTCGATCCGGCAGGTCAGGGCAGAGCGATTGAACGCGCATCCGAATTGTTGCTCGAAATTGCGGGTGGTGATGCTGGTCCTTTGCTTGACCTTGTCGTTGAAAAACACCTGCCCGTTCGAGCCGATATTTCACTTAGGAAGTCTCGCTTGACCCGGCTTCTCGGTGTGGATATCGACAACGTTGAAGTCGACGCAATTCTTACTGGATTGACCATGAAAGTCATCGCGGTGGATGGCGGATGGACTGTATCGCCGCCGAGTCATCGATTCGATATCGAGATCGAACAGGATTTGATGGAAGAGGTTGCCCGCATTCACGGCTACGATTCAATTCCCGAGGCCACGGCATTTTCTCAGTCGCCCCTCGAAAGTGTAACCGAGTCAAAAGTTGATTCTGAGCTGGTCGCGGCGACATTGATCGCTCGGGATTATCAGGAAGTGATTACTTACAGCTTCATTGATGCAGATGCGAACCGGGTTTTTACCGGCACCGATTCGAAGCTCGTTCTGAGCAATCCAATCTCCTCAGAAATGTCTGTTATGCGTGCGTCACTTTGGCCGGGTATGGTCGCAGCAGCAGCAACTAACAACGCCAGGCAACAAGACCGTGTACGACTCTTTGAAATGAGTAAGTCATTTCATGGCGAACTTGGTGACCACTCTGAAGTTGTTCGCATCGGGGGGCTTGCGACCGGTCCGTCACAACCGGAGCAATGGGGACTTAGCGCTGAATCTGTTGATTTCTTTGATATTAAAGCGGATGTGGAGGCCTTGTTAATACTGGCTTGCCCGCTTGATGGAATTGGCTTTCAGGCAGTGGAGCATCCCGCATTGCAACCGGGGCAAGCTGCAGAGATCGTTCGCGACGGAGAAGTTATCGGCGTTGTTGGAAAACTGCATCCGCGAATAGCGAAGACTTACGATCTCAAACGCGCTGTATTTTTGTTCGAGCTTGACGCAGAAAAAACGCTCAACTCATCGGCACCAACAGCCTCGGCAATTTCGAAATTCCCGGCCATTCGGCGAGACATTGCTGTGATTGTTGACGACAGGATTTCTGCCGACGAACTCGTTAACGCCGTCGCAGAGACGTCACCAGAACTGATTCAAGGTGTCAGGATTTTTGACATTTATAAGGGCCAAGGCATAGAAGCAGGTCGAAAAAGCGTCGCAATAGGCTTGATTTTGCAGGAAACATCGCGCACCCTTACTGACGATGATGCGGACTCAGTTTTGGCCGTAGCCGTCAAGAAATTAGAAGATCAATTCGCAGCTGAACTAAGAGACTAAACCCAATGGCACTGACAAAAGCAGATATGGCCGAGTCGCTGTTTAATGAGCTTGGTTTGAACAAAAGAGAAGCCCGCGAATTAGTCGACATGTTTTATGAGGAACTGCGTGCATCACTCGCAGTTGGGGAACAGGTCAAGCTTTCTGGATTTGGAAACTTTGATCTTCGGGATAAGAAAGAACGGCCTGGCAGAAACCCGAAAACCGGACAGGAAATTCCAATCAGTGCTCGACGAGTGGTGACCTTCCGACCAGGACAAAAACTAAAGGCCCGAGTGGAAGCATATGCTGGAACCGGGGAATAACGACGAACTTCCTCCAATACCTGGTAAGCGCTACTTCACGATAGGTGAGGTAAGTGATTTGTGTGCGGTAAAACCGCATGTACTTAGGTATTGGGAGCAAGAGTTCCCACAACTCAAACCTGTAAAGCGTCGGGGTAACCGCCGTTATTATCAGCGTCAGGATGTTTTGATCATTCGCCAGATCAGAAGTCTCCTCTATGACGAGGGTTTCACGATAGGTGGGGCACGCCAGCGCCTCACTGGCGACGATGCCAAATCGGATGTCACTCAGAGTCAACAGATAATCAAACAAATCCGAATGGAACTCGAACAAGTTCTAAAGATTCTGCGGCGCTAAAAACCTCCTTTCCAAGCTCACCCGCGGCACGTATCATTGCCGAGCATTGCACACCGGTCGGGGCGTGGCGCAGCCTGGTAGCGCACCACAATGGGGTTGTGGGGGTCGGAGGTTCGAATCCTCTCGCCCCGACCAATTTTTGATCGAACCCATCGACCTGCCATTGGTCTGAGCGTTTAGGCGAATGAATTCTAATCGCCTTGTTGATTCACGGAGGGGGGCGGATGAGTCTGACAAAAGCATCGATTTCCAATCCGGTCGCGGTCATCGCGGCTGTTCTCCTCGTATTTCTGACTGGCACAATCGGCCTGCTTGGCTTACCTGTTCAAATGATTCCCGACGTCGAACGTCCATTCATTCAGATTACGACGGGTTGGCGCAGTGCCGCACCCGAGGAGATCGAATCCGAAATTCTCGAACCACAGGAGGACATGCTGCGTGGTTTGCCCGGTCTCGAAAAAATGGTTTCGACAGCAGATCGAGGCAGCGCAAGTATCAGTCTGATGTTCTCCGTGGAGACGGAGTTACAACGTTCCTTGATTGAGGTGATTAACAGACTCAATCAGGTCGCTCGTTATCCCAACGATGTTACGGAACCGCGAATTTATGCGGGTGAAGACAGTTTCGGTTCGGCTATTGCCTGGTACTCCGTATCGCCAGTCGAAGGCAACACACGTGAGATGGCAAGCTATTCCGATTTCGTGCGCGAGGTTGTTCAGGCGCGTATCGAACGGGTTCCGGGTATCGCGAACTCGAACGCCTATGGTGGGCGAGACAATGAGGTTCGAATCACCTTTGATCCATATCAGGCCGCGGCTTTTGGCATTGAAATTCCTGTATTGGCTCAGGTTGCCGGGAACCACAATGATACGTCTGGCGGTTTCGGTGATATCGGCCGACGACAGTACACGCTGCGTTTCGCGGGTCAATACGAGTTGTCTGAATTTGGTGAGATGGTGCTGGATTGGCGCGGTGGTAATCCAGTTCGCCTAAGGGACATAGCGACCATCGAAGTGGCGATGCGCGATGCGAGCGGCTACATGCTGGAAAACGGTTTTCCGACTATTGCTGTTAATGCGCAGGCAGAAAAAGGTGTCAACACTCTCGAAGTAATGAAAGAGCTGGACATTGCGACTGAGGAACTACAGCAAGGACCATTGGCCAGAGCGGGACTGACTATCCAGAAGTCCTACGATGAAACCACCCATATCGAAAATTCGATTGCTATGCTGCGCACCAACTTGGTATTGGGTGTTCTACTGGCGATCGGAATATTGTGGTGGTTCATGCGCAAGTTTCGCGCAACCTGTGTCGTCGCATTGGCAATTCCCATATCACTTTTCTTCGCCTTTTTGGTGATGCAGGTTGCTGGGCGCACGCTCAACATGATCTCTCTCGCCGGGCTCGCATTCGCGACCGGCATGGTTTTGGATGCCGCGATTGTCGTACTTGAAAATATCGTTCGATTGCGCGAGGAAGGCAGCTCTACCGAGGACGCGGCGGCAAACGGGCCAGCGCAAGTGTGGGGTGCGTTAGTCGCGTCAACGGCAACGACGGTAGTAATTTTTCTTCCAATCATGTTTCTTCGCGACGTATCCGGTCAGCTATTTGCAGATCTTGCGCTGGTCATATCAGTTGCGGTAATTGCTTCATTGATAATCTCCGTTGTTGTCATCCCGACTGCGGCGTCGCGGTGGCTGAAGGGCGTACGACTGACCGATCCACATAAGGACTGGTGGCAGTCCACCACCGACAAAATTATGCGCCTGACGGATACAGCGCGCCGACGGAATGTGCTCGTTGGATCTTTGTTCTTAGGTGCAGTGTTACTCAGCTGGGCGTTGAGCCCGCCGGCCGACTATCTACCCACCGGAAAGCAAGGTTGGGTTTTCGCGTTCGTCATCATGCCGCCCGGTCAAAGCGTCACATCGAGCAAGGAAGAATTTGTCGATGTGGCAGCGAAGCGGATGGAGCCCTATCTGCGTGGTGAAGCTGAACCGAAGCTCGGTAATTACTTCATGGGCATGTTTGGGGCGGGTGCCTTTGTTGGTGGTAAGACAGAAGACATGGGTGACGCTGACGCGTTTATTGATGTTATGAACAACGAAATTCTCTCTGGATTCCCGGATACCATGGGGTTTGCGACGCATTGGGGGATATTTGATCGTATCGGTGGCGGCGGCACGCTTGAGTTGAATATTCAGAGCCGTGATATGGATTCGATGCTGGCTGCTGGGCGCTTGGGGCTGGAGCTCATCGAGAAACACTTGCCAGGGGCACAGGCCCGGCCGATTCCGGGGCTTGACCTGGCCGAGCCCGAGTTGCGCTTTAACCCGGATGAACGACGGATAACCGAGGCAGGCTGGAATAGGCGCCAGATGTCCACTGTTATTTCGGCGTTGGGAGACGGAGCTTACATCGGTGACTATTTCGATGGTGATCGGCGCCTTGATGTTGTGCTTAGGGCGCCCGACTGGAGCAGTCCCGAACAATTAGCGTCGACACCTATGGCAACCCCGCTGAACGGTATACAGCCGTTAGGGCAGCTCGTAGATCTGCAACGCACCGCAGGGCCAAGCCAGATTCAACGGGTAGACCGACGCCGCGCGCTAACGCTTGCTATTACGCCGCCGGATGATGTGACTCTGGAAGAGACAATCGCGATATTAAAAGAGCACATTGAACCGCAATTGTTACGTAGCCTTCCGGCTGACGGAGAAGTTAGTTATTACGGAAGTGCTGATGACCTCGATACAGCACTAAGCAACATGTCGCAGAGTTTCGCGCTGGCAGTTATGGTCCTGTATCTGCTGATGAGTGGGTTGTTTCGGTCGTTTTTCGATAGTTTGCTGGTAATAGCAACGCTACCTTTGGCGACCATCGGCGGAATTACTCTGCTTCGAGTCATGGGTTTGCCGATGGATCTGCTTACGATGATCGGATTTATTACCTTGTTGGGTCTCGTCGTCAACAATGCCATTCTGCTGGTGCATCAAACGCGGGTCGCTGAGCGAGATGGACTTGCCCGTCGCGACGCAGTGGAGCAATCGATCCGCCGGCGGTTGCGGCCCATACTAATGACCACGCTCACCAGTATTTTCGGCATGCTGCCGTTGCTGCTAATTCCGGGGCCTGGATCCGAGCTGTATCAGGGGCTCGCTGCCGTGATCGTTGGTGGAATGGCAATAAGCACATTATTTACATTAGTCTTCCTCCCGAGCCTGCTGCGCTTGGGTGAAGATAAGACCACTGTGCCGACAGGCGTAACTGCTGCCGCACCGTTGAGCTAGATGAATATGCGAAAAATCTTCCACAATCTATCGTCGGCACTGGTTGCAGCTTGCGTGCTCGTACCGACGGCCTTACTCGCTCAATGGGAGATGCCGCCATCACCGGTAGTTTCTGAAATTATAGGTATGGAGTCACTGGCGCCGTCTATTGATCTGCCGGGAACAGTCATCAGCCGTTTCGATTCGCGATTGGCGTCAGAATTGGAAGCAAAACTC
This sequence comes from Woeseiaceae bacterium, assembly GCA_021773075.1. GTDB lineage: Bacteria > Pseudomonadota > Gammaproteobacteria > Steroidobacterales > Woeseiaceae > UBA1847. Next base: position 498,836 of record JAJFKT010000010.1, on the reverse strand, counting down.
ATTTGGATTGCGGAAGTTGGCACGGAAGTCAAAAAGGATGACACGCTAGCGCGTCTCGAAGACTTCACCTTCAAGATTCGTGAAATGGAAGCGCAAAGTCTGGTCGACAGAGAAGACGCGCGAGTGGTTTTTTTGCAATCAGAATTAGGTCGCCTGGAGCAATTATCAGAGCGAAATCTCTCCGCAAAGAGTCAATACGATCAGACAGTTTCTGATCTTGCGATCGCAAAAAGTGATCATCGGATTGCTCAGGCCCAATTGGGTTACGCACAGATCGCCATGCACATAACCCAAATCCGCGCGCCCTTTGACGGCGTCGTCACCGAGCGCCTCAGAAACATCGGGGAGCGGCTCAATGTCGCGGATGAGGTTATCAGACTGGTCGATCCAAACTCGCTGGAGATTGTGGCACGCGCCCCGTTGAATACGGTCAACTTCATTGGCAAGGGTGACACGCTTGAACTTAGTAATGAGTTTCGATCTGGTGAAGCGTCGATACGCACTGTCGTTCCATTCGGCGATCCACAATCCCACATGTTCGAAATTCGACTGGACGCAGATGCGGATATCTGGACGGTTGGAGAAAGTGTCCGAGTAAGCATGCCTACAGCCGAACCTAAGGCAGTTCTGGCCGTACCGCGAGATGCATTAATTTTGCGCCGTGAGGGCACATCGGTGTTCAAGGTGAATCCGGATTCAAGCGTGACCCAGGTGAGCGTTATCGTCGGTCTCGGTGCCGGCCGGCTGATAGAGGTTTTTGGAGATCTGGTGGCCGGTGACGAGGTTATTGTTCGTGGTGGCGAAAGCCTAAGCGACGGAATGGCAGTCGATTTAGGGAAAAAATGATTGCTTCGAAGAAACCCCGGCGAACTCTGTGGATTAGGTCAGGCCAATCGCCGGTAGCTTCCGGTCTTGAATTCCAAGCAGAATAGGTTGTGCCGTTTCTCTGTAAATATTTACCTTCGCATTGAATGCGACTCGGGACAGGCCGTGTTTATCTTTGATGGTCAGCCGTCGAATATTAAATTGCCCACCGCCCATATTTTCACCCGTCAGGTAGCACTTGATCGCAGTAATGCGCTCGCCGGAAAGCTCCATGCCGCTGAGCTGTGACAGATTGCCCTGTGCACGTTGCAAAAAAGTGACCGCATCGACGTTGGGGTGGATTGTAACTTCGCCATTGTCGTTGACGATTTCGATATCGGCCATAAAGTCGCCGACAAGAATCTGGCCAGGGAGCGCTGCGTCAATCATGCGCGCAAGTTCAATGGTCACATCGCCGACAATAAAGTCGTGTGTCGTTGGATTCAGGCCTTCGGCCTGGTGAAATTCATAGCAGCTCCCGACATGAAAACATGCGCGCAATCGAGGCGCTGACTTCGATGATGATTTGCTTCTGGCGATCGCATTGTCAGCAAGCACTATGTGCATAAAGTGGTACAGGTTTACACTGGCCTCCAGTCCCTCATCACGATTCCAGATATAGAATCCATCGCCACTCGAGGAACGGGCGAAATCAATATTTACATCCGCTTCCAGCATTTTCGCGTGCGCTGAATTCAATGAGTAGGACAGGCTGTTAAGTTGGCTCATTTGTTCAAAGGGAGTCAACAAGCTAAAACCCACAATATCAAACAGGGTGACGGCACGGCTGGGTACGTAATTGATGCCGTATTTGCGGATCATTTTTTCGATGATCTGTGTTTCGACCTTGCTGCCTTCCAGCGGCACGCGCAATGGGATGTTGATCGGTTCGATGTTCAGCAGGCGCGCAACCTTTTGCATCTGCGATATGGTCAGTTGGCGATCGCCTGATATGAGTTCGGTGATAAAGCGTGGCGACACGGCTGGCGGCAGGGTGCCGTCCTGGGGTGACGTGTATTCGGCAATCGCATAGTGCGGGACCACCAGAATGAGGATACTTTGGTCCAGTGGCGACCAGCTCAGAATACTGTTCTGGCCCAACGACCAATGGCTGCGCAGCGCGCTTTCAACGTGTGTCAAATTGCTGCGTTGTCGCAAACCCATTTGTTGAGCGAGGCCTGCCAATTGGTCAAGATACGGCGAATAGTCCGCTATTCGTCGAATCCCCGATTTCGACAATTCATCAAGTTCCATATAAGGCCCGTTGCGACTTTCGCGAACGTGGATTCTCTGCCACAGTTCACATTAAATACCTAATCAACACTTGTGTACCGCGCAAGTCAACACGCGTTGTGGGAGTTTACCTAACTTATGACCGAATCTGGGCCTAATATCGATGAGATTCGTACATTGCGCAATCGATTGCGTGATCTCTCACTACGCACACCGGTCATGCGCTGTAGGGCACTTGAAGATCGTCTCGGTACGGACACGGAAGTCGTTGCAAAGCTTGAGTTTTTGCAGCGCACCGGCACCTTTAAAGCCCGCGGTGCGCTTGCAACTATTCAGGCGCTGACGGATGAGCAGCTACAACTGGGCGTAACTGCCGTTAGCGCTGGAAATCACGCGATTGCAACGGCTTTTGCTGCGCAGGCGTCGGGGACTACTGCCAAGGTCGTCATGACGCGATCTTCAAACCCGTCCCGTGTTGCGGCGTGCAAGGCATACGGCGCCGACGTGGTTATCGCTGAAGATGTACATGAGGCCTTTACCCTCGCTAATCGTATTCGAGATGACGAGAATCGCTTTTTCGTACATCCATTCGAAGGACGAACGGTTGCATTGGGCACGGGCATAGTAGGGCTCGAGATATGCGAGCAGGTTGACGATTTTGACGCTATTGTTATTCCAGTCGGCGGTGGTGGCCTGATCGGGGGTATCTCGAATGCTGTAAGGCAACTGCGACCGGAGGTCGAGATCATCGGTGTAGAGCCCGTTGGCGCGGACTCAATGCACAGAAGTTTTGCCAGCGGGCAGCCCGAGAGCATTGACGCGGTTACAACAATCGCCGACAGTCTGGGCGCGCCATTCGCGATGCCCTATTCGTTTCAACTGACGCGGAAGAATGTTGATCGACTCTGCATGATCGACGATCACCAATTACGCGTGGCAATGGGCATTCTGTTTCAATCGATGAGGATTGCCGTTGAGCCGGCCTGCGCAGCAACAACCGCGGCGCTGCTCGGCCCCCTGCGCGCGCGAGCAGCCGGCAAGCGCGTGGTCTTGCTAATGTGTGGTAGCAATATAGATTGGGCAACTTTCTCTGAACAGGTGATTCTTGAAACAGCTGCTTGAGCAACTCAAAGCTATTGTAGGACCGAAAGGCTGGACGACCGATCCGACGGATCTCGAAGCGCGCCTAACGGAGTGGCGTGGCGTAGCGAATGGCGCGACACCCATTGCAGTCTTTCCTGCAAGCACGGATGAAGTGGCTGCTGTCGTGTGCGCTTGTGCTGATGCCGAAGTCGCGATAGTCCCGCAAGGTGGTAATACCGGAATGTGTGCAGGTGCGGTTCCAGATGCGTCCGGAGAACAAGTTATCGTTTCGCTAGCTCGTATGAACAGGATACGCGATGTCGATGCTGCCAATTTCTCGATGGAAGTTGAGGCTGGCTGCCTGCTCGAAAATGTACAAACTGCCGCGTCAAATGTTGATCGTTTTTTTGCGCTGAGTCTGAGCGCAGAGGGCAGCTGTCAAATTGGCGGAAACCTCTCCACGAATGCAGGCGGAATCAATGTCGTTCGTTATGGTACAGCGCGTGCCCAGGTTCTTGGCATTGAAGCCGTTCTTGCCGATGGCACCATCGTCAGCGGTTTGCGTTCGCTTCGCAAAGACACAGCGGGCTACGACCTTAAGCAGCTGTTTATCGGCAGTGAAGGGACGCTCGGTATAATCACCGCAGCCACCCTGAAACTGTTTCCACGCCCCGCTGCGATATCTACAGTGCTGCTAGCCATTGACTCGTCTGGCGACGCAGTGCGGCTTCTCGGCCTTCTGCGCAACGCGCTGGCTGATTCGATCGAGGCTTTCGAGCTTATTTCCGACTTTGTCTTCGGCTTAGTCGAATCCCATATTCCTGATACGCGCTTGCCGTTTGAGCAGCGAGCGCCCTGGTATGTCTTGCTGGACGTGGCGATCGGTGACAATAACGAGCTCCTCCAGGCAGTGTTGGGAAACGCTGTGAATGAAGGTCTTGTACGGGATGCAGTCGTTGCAAAGAATTCAATGGAAGCAGGGCGCTTGTGGCGTATGCGTCATTCGATTGCCGAGGCTGAAAAAGCCCACGGCAAATCCCTTAAGCACGATATTGCGGTTCCCATCTCACGCATGGAGGAGTTTCTGAGGCGTGGAGATGAACTCCTGAAGAACCTGGCGCCGGATATCCAGCTAATCGCTTTCGGGCATGTTGGTGACGGCAATTTGCACTACAACGTCGCCTTGCCAGCCGGCTCAGAGGCGGGTGTACAGGTCAGCCATGCGATTTACGATCTGGTCAATGAACTCGGCGGCAGTTTCAGTGCCGAGCACGGGGTCGGAGCTACGAAAAGAGAACTCTTGCCCAAATACCGTAGCGAGAGCGAAATCAGGCTCATGCGAACGTTGAAAACGGCTCTGGATCCCAAGAATATTCTCAATCCTGGCAAGGTAATTTGACGACCAGTTCCGGACTCGGATCGCATCTTTACGATAAAATGTCAAATGACTATGAGTGCAGATTCCAAAAACGTGCGCGACACATTTGCTGATCAGCTATCGAGCTTCGATGACAGGCTCCATTCGACAGTCGATGATGTTGATATGCTCGCCGACATTCAGGACGGCATCGGGCGCCTGTTATCGGCGTCTGGAAACAGCGAAGCTGACATTCGCAAGATCCTTCAAGAGCGCTTCGACGCCGGTGAGTTGCGTAAGGAGACGTTTCAGCTCGTTAAGTCTTTACTGGATCGCTTCATAACTGAGAATATCCCGACAAGTCCAACGCAAACAGCTTCAGAGCCCGCACCAGGGCCTCGCCCGGTGATACCTGCGGTGAGTGAGGAGCAACAAGGTGATGACTCGTTCGGCGCAACGACCGTCATTCCTGTGGACCTAATGCCGAAAATTTCGGCCGAAGGTCGAGTACAGGTTGGGTCTGTCTTACGCGATCGATTCCTGCTGCAGGAAAGAGTGTCTGGTGGCAGCATGGGGGTTGTCTACAAGGCTTTGGACCGTCGACTTGCCGAAACCGGCAGCGAGGACCACTGGGTCGCTATTAAGGTTCTGTCGCCGCAACTTGCCGAAAACGGGCAGGCTCTTCGTGCCTTGCAACAGGAAGCAGCGAAAGGTCGCTGCCTTGTGCATCAGAATATTGTCCAGTTCATCGATCTCGATCGTGACGATGATCTGTATTTCCTCATTATGGAGTGGCTTGAGGGCCAAACGCTGGCGGATATTCTGGATTCGAAGGACGCATCCGTTATCGATCTTGCGGCCGCATTCCGCATTGTGCGGCAGGTTGGCGCTGCGCTTGAGTACGCGCACAGCCGTGGCATCGTACATGCCGATATCAAACCAGGGAATATCATGATCATGCCGAATGGCGACGCGAAGTTATTTGATTTCGGCGTAGCCCGGGTTCGGCAGCAGCATTCGGACGTCGATTTCGACCCGGGAGTTCTCGGCGGAGTTACACCGGCATATTCAAGCATGCAGGTATTGACCAGCGAAGATCCTGTAGCAGCGGACGACGTTTTCTCCTTGAGCTGCTTGCTGTACAGGTTGATCGCCGGATACCGGGTGTTCGGTCCTCGCAACGCGGCTGAAGCGTCACAGGAAGGGATGAAACCGCAGCGGCTGAAAGATCTGAATGACAGTCAATGGCGTGCACTGAAAAAAGGCCTCGCCTATTCGCGCGTCACTCGCTTCGCTAGCGTGCGGGAATTTCTGGATGCGCTTGATCAGCATCAGGACGAGCCGTTTTGCGTGGAGGAGCCTGACCGATTCCCCGAAGTTACGGAGGAGTCAGCGTCGACGAGGTGGTTACTTTTTTTGTTTGCTGCGGCTGTTCTTGGCAGCGCGGCTGCTTATCAATACGGATATCTGGATCCGCTATTAGCGCGATTTGCCGCACAGGATTCTGTTTCGCCGTCGGTGACAGTGGAGGGAGCCGGGCCTACAACCGAACAGGTTTTGGAGCAAGAAGTTACCGAGGAAGCTGATTCCTTACTCCCGATCGCTGGGCCAGTGCTTGAGGAGACTGTAGCAGAGTCGGTCCCTGTTGCCGAAGATGCAGCAGATCAAACCGCGGTGTTCATGAACGAAGAAGTTGCTACTGAATCACCTGCGCTTGAGGCGCTGACAGAACCTGTCGTAGATACAACACCCGTGGTTGGACCGGATTCGATGCTGGTTGATTTCTCCGCGCTACCACCACCGACAGAGATCGTCCCCTTCACCCCGGGCGGCCGTGCTGGCCGGCCGGTCAATATTGCAGTTCGAGAGGATGGTGATGAAGTCGTCATTGACTTCATAAGGGGCAGTGGCTTGTCGACCCCAATAACATTGCGTCTGGAAGAGGTTGGCTTCAGCGGCAACCGTTCACCATGGTCTGCAGGTCAGTATGCGTTATCGAATTCCGGGCAAATCCATTTTCCGGCTGGTCAGGCCCGCGGTCGTGTGAGCCTGGTAATGGCATCCGACACAATTCGTGAAGCAGACCAGCAATCGACACTTCGACTACGGGATGCTGAATTTGCTGGATCCGAGCTCGCATTGTTGAACGTCACTCTCGAAGATGATGATCAACGCAGTTACGAGGCTCGAATACCAGCAGATACCGTCGCTTTTTCCGCACGTCAAATTACGATTCGGGAGAGCGATCCTGCGGTGCAAATTGACCTCGTTCGATTCAACCCGGCGAACGTGCCGGTTGATGTAGAGTTTTCGGTCAGAGATATCACGGCAACTGAAGGTGAGGACTACTTCGCGCCGGGCGCCTATTCAATCTCGTTCGGGCCTGGCCAGCGCTCAGCGCGTTTACTGATTCCGTTGGTGCAGGATGCATCAATTGAGGGCGACGAGACCTTTGTCGTGGAACTTGTTGAAGACGTGGGTACGGCCGCGATAGGGCTTGAGCGCAGTATCGTCGTATTGATCCGAGATGACGAGTCACAAAGCCCCTGATTAGCTGCTAGAATTCTGCTCCGGCCAGGCATCCTGCGGGCCATATACGGAGCGAACCCAAGACCATGAGTGAGAAAGAACTGCGGCGCTATTCACGCGTTGTTGTTGATGGCGATGAACAAGCCCCCAGCCGGGCAATGCTGCGAGCAGTAGGTTTTTCCGAGGATGATTTTCAGCGTCCACAAATCGGAATAGCTTCTACCTGGAGCATGGTTACTCCCTGCAATATGCACATTGGTGGCTTGGCGGAGGAAGCCGCAAGAGGTGCCGATAGCGCCGGCGGCAAAGGCGTCATATTCAATACGATCAGTGTTTCGGATGGCATCTCAATGGGAACACCCGGAATGCGCTACTCGCTGGTTTCTCGCGAGATTATTGCGGATTCAATCGAAGCTGTCACAGGCGCTGAAGGCTTCGATGGTGTCATCGCCATTGGTGGCTGCGACAAGAACATGCCGGCATGTGTAATGGCGATGGCGCGACTGAATCGGCCCTCTGTTTTTGTTTACGGCGGAACGATCAAACCCGGTGCCAAACGGCGCGATATTGTCTCCGTATTCGAAGCGGTTGGTGCAAAGTCCGGTGGCAAGATATCGGACGAGGAATTGCTTGAAGTTGAACGGACCGCGATTCCGGGACCCGGTGCGTGCGGGGGAATGTACACCGCAAATACAATGGCATCAGCCATCGAGGCTTTGGGAATGAGTCTCGCGAACAGCTCAGCACAAGAGGCCGTATCTCTGGACAAACTGGCGGACTGCAATCACGCGGGTGAGGCCGTTATGAATCTCATCCGGGAAGATATTAAGCCACTTGATATCATGACGCGCGAAGCGTTCGAGAATGCAATCGCCGTTGTTATCGCTCTGGGCGGTTCGACGAATGCCGTTTTGCATCTTCTTGCAATCGCGCGCGAAGCAGAGGTCGAGCTTTCGCTGGATGACTTCACCCGAATTGGCGCGAAGACGCCCGTGCTTGCGGACGTAAAACCAAGCGGCAAATATCTGATGTCTGAGCTCATAGAAATTGGCGGCATTCAGCCATTGATGAAGCGCATGCTGGATGCAGGAATGTTGCACGGCGATTGCATGACTGTATCCGGAAAAACGCTTGCCGAGAATCTCGCTGGCGTTGCTGATTACCCCGAGGGACAGGAGATCGTCCGGGATTTCGATAAGCCCATAAAAGCGGACAGTCATCTGGCTATCCTCTACGGAAATCTCGCCCCGGAAGGCGCAGTTGCGAAGATAACGGGCAAGGAAGGTCTTCATTTTGAGGGCAACGCCAGAGTATTTCACTCGGAGGAAGATGCTCTGCAGGCTATTCTTGACAATACTGTGCAGGCTGGTGACGTTTTGGTCATCCGTTATGAGGGACCGAAGGGTGCGCCGGGAATGCGAGAAATGTTGAGTCCAACCGGTGCCATTATGGGCAAAGGACTGGGCAAAGACGTTGCATTGATAACCGACGGGCGTTTTTCGGGCGGCAGTCATGGCTTTGTAGTCGGACATGTGACGCCGGAAGCTGCCGTCGGTGGTCCTATTGCACTTGTAGAGAATGGAGACAGGCTCCGAATTGATGCGGAAAGCAAGGAAATCAGCATCAATGTCAGCGAGGAAGAGCTGGAAATACGGCGCAAACAGTGGGTGCGGCCACCGTCTCCGGTGAGACGTGGAGCGCTTGCGAAGTACCGGGGCGCCGTGTCGTCTGCATCTGAGGGAGCGGTTACTATCCCTCCCGCATGGGATGTTTGACGGGCAGAATCACTGGCGGACTTGACCTTTTCTGTGATGTCCGCTCTACTGCGTCGATGACTTTTTACGACACCCACGTATTGTGCCAATGCATCGATAATCTCGGTGCTATAAAACACAATAATGAAAAGGCGCGCCAGAGGTGCGTGGGTGCGAGTGGCAACTGTACCGGGTAAATATAAAGCTCGGACATTGTCAACAAACCCGCCAGGTCATCCTTGCGGGTTTTTTTTTGAGAGATTAAATGAATCCAGCGGTCGAAGAAGCCAGTTTTGAAAATAGCGCATTACTAGGCGCGTCGAAAGACATCGCAGAATCAGAGTGGGTCGTGATGAAGTTTGGAGGTAGTAGTGTCTCCTGCGCTGAGAACTGGAAAACAATCGCCAGTTTATTGCGACAGCGCCTTAATAGCGGTCTCCGTCCAGTGGTTGTTCATTCCGCACTCAAAGGTGTCTCGAACTCGCTTGAAGGACTGCTCAAATCCGCAGTTGCCGATAATCCATCGGATGCACTGGATAATATTCGCGTTCAGCATTACCAATTGGCAGAAACGCTGGGCCTTGATGGGCCGATTATGCTCGATGACACGCTGCATGAGTTAGAGCAACTTGTTGCCGGTGTGCGCCTGGTTAGGGAGGTTAGCGTTCGTGTGCGTGTTCGAATCATGGCCTTAGGTGAATTGATGGCAACGCGCCTTGGGGCCGCCTACCTGGAGTCGCAATCCCTGCCAGTTCAATGGTCCGATGCCCGCGATCTGCTCACCAGCTTGCCACATTCTGCCAGACAAACATCCGCTGCCTATCTATCGGCGACGTGTGACTTTGAGCCCGACCAGAACCTGGAGCTTGTACTGTCGGCACACAAGAAAATTATTCTGACACAGGGCTTTATTGCCAGAAACAAAAACGGCGAGACTGTTTTGCTCGGCAGGGGCGGCTCAGACACGTCTGCCTCTTATTTCGCAGCGAAGCTGCAAGCGCGCAGACTCGAGGTCTGGACCGATGTGCCAGGAATGTTTTCGGCGGATCCTAAGGTTGTACCGTCTGCCCGATTGCTCGTTGCCCTGCATTACGACGAGGCGCAAGAGCTGGCGTCGGCGGGTAGTTCAGTGCTACATCCGCGCTGCATTACGCCTGTGCGTGAGTCACGTATACCGTTGTTTATTCGCAGCACCAGCAACCCTGAGATCGCCGGCACAGTAATTTCGTCCATCACGGAAGAAGTTGAGCCGCAAGTTAAGGGTATTTGTATCCGCAATGGCCTGACCCTCATTTCCATGGACGGCGTCGGTATGTGGCACGAGGTCGGATTCCTTGCCAAAGCATTCAAGGCGTTCAGCGACAATGGCGTGTCGGTCGATCTTGTTTCGACTTCGGAAACAAACGTCACCGTATCAATCGACACATCGGACGGAATGCTGTCCGATGATGTCGAGGAAGCCTTGGTCGATGATCTCGAAAAACTGTGTCGGGTACGGGTCATCTCGAATTGCTCTGCCGTCAGCCTGGTCGGCCGTAAAATTCGCACAATTATTCCTCGTCTTGCCCCGGCGCTCGAAGTATTCGAAGAAGAGCGAATACACCTGATGTCGCAAGCGGCAAATGATCTGAATCTGAGCTTTGTCGTCGATAAGCAGCAGGGCCCGCGTCTCGTTGGCAAGCTGCATGCAACGATTATTCGCAAGAGCGGATCTGGCAGCGTTTTTGGTCGTAGTTGGGAGCGATTATTCGCAAGTGATGAGCCGTCAGTGAGACGACCTGATGCCTGGTGGATGAAGAAGCGCGAACAACTACTACAAGTCGCTGAGGGTCAATTAAACGCTTATGTTTATGATCGAGACAGCGTGACTGATGCTGCGCGTAGCTTGCTTGGATTAAGAAATGTCGATCGTATTCTGTATGCGGTAAAGGCCAATTTTAATCCTGATCTATTGCGCACACTGGCCGGTGAGGGCGTGGATTTCGAATGTGTTTCCCCGGGTGAGGTTGAGTGGCTGGAGCGCGAGATCCCGGATTTCGATATCGGGCGAATTCTATTCACGCCGAACTTCGCACCCCGTGAGGAATACCAGTGGGCATTGGCAAAAGGCCTGCAGGTTACGCTTGATAACCTGTATCCACTGCAGGCATGGCCAGAGATATTTAAGGGCAAACAGTTGTTTATTCGCGTCGATCCGGGGCAGGGACGTGGCCACCATGAACACGTAAAGACCGCGGGAGTACATTCAAAATTTGGTGTCCCCCGGTTTGAGGTTGATGAACTCGCAAGATTAGTAGCGGCTGCAGGCGCTGAAGTCACAGGCATACATGCGCACAGTGGCAGCGGCATTCTGGACCCGAATAACTGGCGTAGCGTTGCTGGCGAGCTGGTACTGATCGCGGAGCGTTTTCCAAATGTGAAGACTATCGACCTCGGCGGAGGTCTTGGCGTGCCCGAGAAGCCGGGCGACAAAGAGTTTGACGTTGCCAGACTGGATGAAACGCTGGCTGAGATTCGTGAGACCTATCCACAGTTCAAATTATGGCTCGAGCCGGGACGATTCCTTGTTGCCAGAGCTGGCGTATTGCTGACACGTTGTACGCAGACGAAAGGCAAGGGTGAGATGCAATACATTGGCGTCGGCACAGGAATGAACTCTTTGATCAGGCCGGCCCTGTACGGCTCGTATCATGAGATCGTCAATCTTACGCGCGCGGACGAGGCCCCTAGCGAGACCGTGACAGTGGTAGGGCCAATTTGCGAGACAGGCGATCGACTGGGCAGTGATAGATTGCTGCCGCCAACTTCGGAAGGTGACATTATTCTGATCGCTAATGCAGGCGCTTATGGTTACGTCATGAGCTCGCAGTATAATTTGCGCGACGTCGCTGAGGAAATCGTCCTTTAGCTTTTAGGATGTTAAATGGCGGGTACGCAGTCGATCACAGACATCTTTTAATTCAAGTTCCTGATCGGCGAGCAAGACGATTACGTGATAAAGGAGATCAGCCGCCTCGTCGACAATTTCTTCTTTATCGCCAGACGTGGCGGCGAGTGCCAGCTCAACACCTTCTTCGCCGACTTTTTGTGCGATTCGCTTCGTTCCAGCTTTTCTGAGGCGTGCCGTGTAACTCTCGTCACTTGGTTCGCGCAAGCGATCATTGATAATCTGCTGCAAATCATCAAGAAAACTTATTTCCGAATAACTCATCTTTTCCTCATTTTCGAACGCTGATGTTGTTCTCAGCCAAGTAGTTTTTTAGATGACCGATGTTGATTTCGGCACTGTGAAAGACACTTGCTGCGAGTGCGCCGTCGACATTCGCGACTCGAAAAACATCCGCGAAGTGTGGCATTTCGCCAGCACCACCAGATGCAATCAACGGAACGCTGCATTTCGTACGCATCATTGCTAACTGATCAGTATCGTAGCCGCGACGGACGCCATCCTGATTCATACAGTTGAGGACGATCTCTCCCGCGCCTCGGTCCTGTACCTCTGTTACCCAATCGATGGTCAATCGATCAGCAGCCGCGCTCTTGTCAGGGTCTCCGGTATTTTGATAGACATAATAGCCCCGGTCTTCGTCGCGACTGTCAATGCCGATGACGACACATTGTGAACCGAAGCGTTTGGCCAGCTGGCCGATCAAATCAGGGTTCGCCAGAGCGGGGGAGTTGATGGAGATCTTATCTGCGCCTTTATTGAGGACATCCTCAGCATCCGCCACTGACTTGATACCACCGGCAACACAAAAGGGAACATCAAGTACTGCTGCGACGCCGCTTACCCATCCCCTATCGACTGTTCGGCCATCGGGGCTTGCCGTGATGTCATAGAACACCAGCTCGTCGGCCCCTTCCTCACAGTATCTTCCTGCGAGATCAAGAATATCGCCGACGACCTTGTGGTTGCTAAATTGCACGCCCTTAACGACAACACCGTCGCGAACGTCCAGGCACGGGATTATGCGTTTTGCCGGAATGATGTCACCTCAGCGTCGCTAATTTTGCCGTCGAGGAGCGCACGACCTGTAATTGCGGCCGGGACACCTTTTTCGGACAGCGCGCGAATATCTGTGATATCGCGTACGCCACCGGATGCCTGCAATTCGAGCTCTGGATAGCGCCTGAGAATATCCTCGTATAATTCAATATTGGGTCCGACCATCGCTCCATCTCTTGCAACGTCGGTGCACAGGACGTGTCTTGCGCCGACGTCTCGAAAGGCGTCGATGCATTCCCAAAGTGAAACGCCCGAATCCCGGGTCCAGCCGTGGGTTGCGAGCAGGGGCGTACCAGCCTTGTCCAGTTTGACGTCCAGAGCTAACACAATTCTCTCCAGGCCAAATTCCTTCATCCACTCGCAGACCTTGGCGGGATGATCAATAGCAAGACTGCCGACGACACAGCGGCTAACGCCAGCATCGAACCAACGGACAACATCTTTGCGGTCGCGAATACCACCACCCAATTGCACATCAAGACCGGACTGAGCGGCAATTTCTGTGACGATGGCATGGTTGCTCTGTGTGCCGGACTGCGCACCGTCGAGATCGACTATGTGCAGATCCTGAACATCAAGGCTTGAAAACCGCCGACCGATAGCAGCTGGGTTAGCGCTGTATTCGGTTTGTTGCGCGAAGTCTCCTTTATAGAGGCGTACACATTTGCCATCCTTTAGGTCGATCGCCGGAATTATTCTCATGAGCCCACCTGTACAAAATTCTTCAGCAATTGGGCACCCGCGGATGAGGATAGTTCCGGATGAAATTGCGCGGCAACGAAATTCTCATGTGAGACGACAGCAGAAAAAATTTCGGTGTGGGCCGCGGTAGCGACAGTATTCTGTGAAACCGGTAGCGCATAACTGTGCAGGTAATAAAAGAAGCTGCCATCGCCAATGTTTCGCATCAAGGGATGCGCCGCCAGGTTTTTCGTGCGGCACCAACCCATGTTTGGGACTGGGTAATCTGTTGCCACCTCAAGCTTCGTCACCACACCAGGCAGGACTCCGAGACAGTCAACATTTTCTTCCTCAGAGGCATCGCAGAGTAGCTGCATGCCGAGACAGATGCCTAATACCGGTTGTCTAAGCGCTCGGATTGTATCGATCAAGTCCGCATCCCGAAGTCGTGTCATTGCGTCGCGGGCCGCCCCGACGCCGGGTAGCAGCACTCGATCCGCGGTCTTGATCACATTGGTGTCGGTTGTCAGAAGTGCAGCTACGCCGATCCTCTCGAAAGCGAATTGCAAGGACGCGATATTTGCGCCACCGCTATCGATGATCGCGACTTGCATGACTACAACGCACCTTTGGTCGAAGGCAACTCGGTACCTGAGCGATCGATCGCCTGACGCAATGCGCGACCGACAGATTTGAAACAAGCCTCAATCATGTGGTGCGTGTTTTCACCGCTCACTTCGATATGCAGCGCCGCTCCCAGGGATTCAGCCAGGGAGCGGAAGAAATGTTCGACCATCTCTGTTGACAGTTCACCGACGTTTTGGCGCGGAAATTTCGCCGAAAACTCAAACGCGGCACGCCCGGACAGGTCGAGGGCGACCTTGGCTTCACTTTCATCCATTGGTAGCAGGAAGCCGTATCGGCCGATGCCGAATTTGTTGTCCAGTGCCTCTCGCAAGGCGCCACCTAGACAGATCGCCGCATCTTCAACAGTATGATGCTCGTCGACGTCCAGGTCTCCATCACAACGCAGTTGCAGTCCAAATCCACCGTGTTTGGAAATCTGTTCAAGCATGTGATCGAAAAAGCCGATTCCTGTATCGATCTCGGCTGATGCCGCCGAGTCGAGATTGACGGACGCCGATATTCTGGTTTCATTTGTGTCGCGAGTGACCGTTGCGATTCGATCTGCATAACAAAGTAACTCGACAATGCGCGGCCATGTCTGCGCTGCAGGTTCATCGCAATTGGTCAGTAGACCGCTAACGCCGATGCGTTCTGCTAGTTGCATATCAGTGAGCCGGTCACCAATCACAGCGGACAAAGACAAATTGATATCTGTAGATGCAAGATAGCGAGTTAACAATCCAGTACGTGGTTTACGACATCCACAATTCTCGTCCGGCAGGTGTGGGCAGATAAAGACTTCGTCGAATGTAATTCCCTGGCTCGTGAAGAGTTGCATCGCATGCTCGTGGCAGGAATCAAAAACGTTTTGTGGAAATGCGTCCGTGCCGAGACCATCCTGATTGCTAACCATGACGAATCGGTAACCGTGCTGTGCCAGTTCCAGCAGCGCTGGAATTACTCCCTGCACAAGTTGAACCTTGCCAAGCTCATCAACCTGAAAGTCTTCCGGTTCCTCGATTAAAGTGCCGTCGCGGTCAATAAAAAGTACCTTGGTGCTCATCTCAGGACTCCGTCAGCGTATCCAAGGCACGTAACAAACAATCGTTATCGGAAGCGCTTCCGACAGTAATTCGAATGCAATCTGATAAAGCTCCGCCGAAGTGGCGCAATAGGACATTGTTTTTCGCGCAGTGCTGCATCACCCCATCGGCGTCGCGGAAACGCGCCAGGAAGAAATTAGCCTGGCTTGGCCATACTTTGCTAACAAAGGCATAGGATTCGATCGCACTCATGATCCGTTCGCGTTCGCTCACTATTTTTTCTACCGCTTTTTCAGCCAGTGCGAGCTGTTCAGCGGCCAATGCATCCTCGACACATTCAACGACAGGTGTCGCGAGCGCGTAGGGCGATTGAACAGCGTTTAGCAGCCGGATGACACCCTCAGGCCCGGCAACAGCACCGCAACGGGCGCCAGCAAACCCGAGTGCTTTTGACAGCGTGCGCAATACCAGGAGGTTCGGGAAGTGATCGACCAGGTCGATCACCGATCCCTCGCTGCCAAACTCCACATAAGCTTCATCAACGACCACGGCGGACTTTCCGTCCCGCCCTTCGAGTAGCCGGATAATGTCGTCTTTGGAAAGCGGTGTTCCGGTCGGATTGTTCGGTGAACAGACGAATACGAGTTTTGAAGAGGGCTTACAAGCCGCTAACACCGCGTCAATATCGATGGCGAAGTCGTTTTCCGCGAAAGTAGGGACTTCGATCACGGTTGCCGCCTGAATCCGTGCATAGTGCCAGTACATGGAGAACGACGGAGTTGGGGTCACGATATTGTCCTGACCCGCAGCACAAAAAGTTCGAATAAGCAGATCAATAGCTTCGCTGGAGCCGCGGGTGACCAGTAGTTGCTGCGGTGCACAGCCGAAGCGGTCGGCTAACTTGCTCTGTAAACCCCTCGGCCGTACCTCCGGGTAACGGTTTAGCGGCCGTCGGAAATTACCGATCGGGCTGATCTCGGGCGACTCGTTCGCATTGAGCCGAACGGTGTCATCGATCTGAATCGCAGCCTCGTACGGTTTCATCGTCTGTATTTCGGGTCGAGCCAGTTTGACGATACTCATGATGGCATTCGCAAGCGGCGACTTACGGCCGCGGCGTGAGCGTCGAGTCCTTCGAGTCCGGCCAGACTAATAACAGCATCACCCAGTTGCATCAGACCCTCACGGCTGAGCTCCTGAATGGTCATCTGCCGCAAGAACTGATCAACGCCCAGCCCGCTGTACGTTTTGGCGTAGCCATACGTTGGTAGCACGTGATTTGTACCGCTGCAGTAATCTCCTACGGATTCGGGCGTCCAGCGCCCGACAAAAACTGAGCCCGCATTTCGAATGCCAGACAGCACGGTCCTGGGGTCTTCGATTTGTAGAATCAGGTGCTCCGGTGCATATCGATTGCTAATGCTGATGGCGGTCTCGATACTCTCTACGACAATCAGTCTCGAATTCTGCAGCGCAAGCCGCGCGATTGCCGCGCGCGACAGAGATTCGATTTGGCTGGCAAGCTCGTCATTCACAGCAGCAGCGAGAGCCGCGCTATCGGTCAGGAATATGACTTGTGAGTCTGCGCCATGCTCGGCCTGTGATAACAGGTCCGCGGCAACAAATTCGGCCGACGCGCTCGCATCGCCTACTACTAAAACTTCGGATGGACCGGCTGGCATGTCGATCGCCGCGCCGTCAGGATCTGCACTGACAATTGATTTTGCACTGGTTACCCAGGCATTGCCGGGGCCGAAAATTTTACTAACCTTGGGCACAGACTCAGTGCCGTAGGCCATGGCCGCTATCGCCTGAGCACCGCCTACCTTGTATATCTCGTCGACTCCGGCGCGCGATGCTGCAACCAATACCGCAGGATCTGCCGAACCGTCGGGGCGAGGCGGGGTGCAGAGAATAGTATTGCGGCAACCTGCGATGGTAGCGGGTACCGCTAGCATGATGGCCGCCGATGGCAGCGGGGCTGTGCCCGCCGGGACGTACAGGCCGACGGAGTCGATAGCGTGGCTGATTCGCTCGCAAACTACGCCGGGCATGGTCTCCACTCGAATATCAACCGGCAACTGTCGCTCGTGAAATTTGTGGACGTTCTGAATTGCCAGATCAATGGCGGCCAATTGCGAGTCAGTAAGACTTAATATTGCCGAATCAACTTCTGCTTTCCCGACTCGCAACTCGGTGACCTTCGCCTGATCGAGGCGCTGTGTCAGCTCTGCAAGCGCTTTGTCTCCGTTGGCTCGCACCTTTGCGACGATGCTCTGAGCATCTTTGCGCGTTGCTTTATCGTCGGCGACAGCTGGGCGTTGCAACAGGCCGGTTTGTTGCTCCGCGCTAAGGCTCTGCCATATGTGTATCGGGAGCGTCATCGTCAGGCCAGCATTTTCTCGACAGGTAGCACGAGAATCGAACTTGCACCTGCCGCCTTGAGGTTTTCCAGGGTTTCCCAAAACACGTTCTCGCGGCAAACTGCGTGAATAGCAATTTTGTCGGCGCTGCCTTCCAGTGGCATCACAGTCGGAGCTTCGGAACCGGGTAGCAGGTCTCTAATCTCGGAAAGTGCTGCGCGTGGGGCGTGCAGCATGATGTACTTGCTGTCATGGACCTTCAGGACCCCATCCAATCGCTGGATGATCTTATCGACGAGCGCTTGTTTTTCGGCCCCCAACGGCGCGAGAGTCTGGATGACCACCGCTTCACTTTCCAACAGTACGGCCACTTCCCGCAGTCCGTTGGCTCGCAAAGTCCCGCCGGAGGATACGAGATCGCAAATATAGTCGGCGCGCCCGAGCTTTGGCGCAATTTCCACAGCACCAGAGAAGAAAACAGGCTCAGCTGCGATGTGATTTTTATTAAGGTAATCCTTTAATAAACCGACATAACTTGTTGCAATTTTTGTATTTTCTAATGATCTCGGTCCATCAAAGTCGATCCCATCGGGTGCGGCGATCGAGAGCCGGCAGTGACCAAATTCAAGCTCGAATATTTGCTTGAACAGACCCTTTGAGCCCTCTTGCTCCAGTATTAAGCGCTTTTCCTCAACAACATTGAGCCCGACAATGCCGAGGTCGCAGACATCGTCACTCACAAGGCCTGGAATATCGTCGTCTCTGACCAGCAGCAAATCGATTGGCATATTTTCGCCATAGCAAATCAGTTGATCTTTACTCTTGGTAACCTTGAGGCCGCAGCGTTCCAACAAATCGATTGAATGATCAGTAAGGCGGCCGGTTTTTTGCACCGCAATTTTTATGCGCTGCTCTGAGTGCTGCATTGGGATTCCTTAGTGGGAAATTCTGTCGATCGCTGTCTGATAGCCGCCAGAACCATCACTAAGGCAGCGAGCAACGCGACCGATAGTTGTGACGCTAACGCCCGTAAGATCGTGGATTTTTCTGTAGGGCAGGTCTTCCTGCAGACGTTCAACCACTTGCCAGCGGTCTACTAATGCCTGAAGTTCGGCGGGCGTACATAAATCCTCGAAAAACAGACGCACTTCACGTGTCTCTTGCAAAGCGAATATTGCTTCGAAAAGATCTTCCTGTGCGCGGTGTTGCTTGCGATTCGATTCGTTTCTATTGGGCTTCATGATTGTACCAGTGTATTAATGAGTTATTACACTAGTGCAAGGCTTTATAAAAAGCAAGCGAATACGGACAGTTTCAGATGAGACAAAAATTAGGTGTCACAAGTCCTTGACGCGCCCCTGTGTTCGCCCATAAACTTCGCAAAACTCATCGAGACCGGTCGAGGGATAGGCCCAACGACGCCGGGGCAACCTTCAGAACTAACCATTCTGAAAAGGTGCCAACTCCTGCGATGCTGAACTCAGATTTCTGAGGGCATCGAATGATGAGGGTAACTGCAACAACCCGTTCGCGGGCGAAGGGCAGTACACCCCTCCCTTGCGGGCTTCGCAGGGTTCCGATGAGCAAAGCAGTTTTAGCTACGGAACACTTAAGCGGAGACCGAAAAAATGACTTCCTCAGCAAGCAAAGCGACCAGAGCTGTTCGTGCGTCTATTGAATCAGACACGCAACACGGCGCGGTTGTACCGCCACTTCATCTGTCATCGAACTTCACATTTGCAGGCTTCGCTGAGCCGCGGAAGTACGACTACACGCGATCTGGAAACCCCACCCGTGACGCATTGGCCGACGCTCTTACAGAGCTCGAAGGTGGTGCGGGCGCTGTTGTAACGTCGTCCGGGATGGCCGCTTTGACGCTCCTGACGCAGTTGCTGCAACCCGGTGACACAATCATCGCACCGCACGACTGCTACGGTGGCACGTATCGGCTATTCGATCAGCAATCGAAAAAAGGTCTCTTCAACGTCCGCTTCATTGACCAGACCGACACACAAGCCCTTATCGAAGCCTGTAAGTGCAAGCCAAAAATCGTGCTCTCTGAAACGCCGTCAAACCCCTTACTGCGTATCGTCGACATCGAAAAGATTTCTGCCATCGCCAAAGAAGCCGGCGCATTATTTGCCGTCGACAATACATTCCTGTCGCCAGCGCTACAAAATCCGATTGAGTTCGGTGCTGATCTGGTCATTCACTCCACAACAAAATACATCAACGGCCACAGCGATGTTGTTGGTGGGTGTGTCGTCGCAGCCACTGATGAACTCGCTGAGAAACTCGCTTACTGGGCTAATTGTATTGGCATAACCGGCGCGCCGTTCGACAGCTTTCTGACGCTACGGGGAATTCGTACTTTATTCCCACGCATTAAGCAGCACGAGGAAAGTGCAGCGCTAATCGCCGATGTACTTAGCGACCACGAGCTGGTCGGCCGTGTTTATTACCCGGGCCTCGAATCACACCCAGGACATGACATCGCCAAACGCCAACAGCGTGGCTTTGGTGGCATGGTGAGTTTTGAGATTGACGGCGACGAAGAGGCTGTTAGAACTTTTCTGACCAGCCTTAATTTCTTCTCATTGGCAGAGTCATTGGGTGGCGTGGAGAGCCTGGTTTGTCATCCGGCAACCATGACGCATGCACCCGTGTGTCCGGAAGTGTTGAAAGAGGCGGGCATCGGGCGCAACCTGATTCGACTGTCTGTCGGTTTGGAGGGCGGGGAGGACCTCGTCGCAGACTTGCTTGCAGGGCTGGAAGCCGCACGCAAATCAAGCGTACTGGCACAAGTCGCGGTAGTCAGCGCCTAAGCTAAGTCCAGCCGTTTAATCCAGTGCGCGAATTATCTCGTTGCACATTGCGCTAGTCGATATGCGAGTTTCACCACTGCTAACAATGTCCGCGGTGCGCGCACCGGCTGAAATAGCTCGCCCGATAGCTCGCTCAACAGCGACAGCTTCATTTTCCAATCCAAGGCTGTGGCGGAGCAGCATTGCTACGCTGGCTATGGCAGCGCAGGGGTTGGCGATTCCCTGTCCCGCAATATCCGGCGCGGAGCCATGAATAGGCTCGTAAAGACCACACACTCCGTCGCCAATCGACGCGGAGGGCAGCATACCCAGTGATCCGGCCAACATCGAGGCTTCGTCAGTCAGGATGTCGCCAAACATGTTCTCGGTAACGATGACGTCGAAATCGGCAGGGCGGCTCAGGAGGTGCATAGCGGCCGCATCGACCAACAGCGTCTCAAGCTCAATATTCGGAAACTCTGCCGGTATGAGGCGATCAGTTACGTCACGCCACAAACGAGACGTCTCAAGCACGTTCGCCTTGTCGACCGAGCAGATTTTTCCATCGCGGCCTGAGGCCAATTTTGCCGCCACCCGCAAAATGCGCTCGATTTCATCCACGCTATAAGTGCACAGGTCGCTTGCCGTGGTTGCGTCGCGGGTCTTCTTGCCAAAATAGATGCCACCGATTAATTCCCGGACGACAATCATGTCGACGCCAGCGAGAATTTCAGGGCGCAGCGGCGAGGCGCCGACCAGCTCCGCATAGACTTTTACCGGGCGGATATTCGCATACACACCCAGTACAGCACGTAGTTTGAGCAAGCCTTGTTCTGGCCGAATCTTCGCATTCGGATCGGACCATTTCGGTCCCCCTACAGCACCGAGAAAAACGGCGTCGGCGGCCTCGCAACTTGCAATTGTAGCTGCTGGTAGTGGGTCAGCGCGTGCGTCAATCGCCGCGCCGCCGATCAGTTGCGTGTCGAAATTGAAATTGTGATCGAATTGGCTGGCGACCTCGGACAGCACGGCAACTGCACTATCGGTCACTTCCGGACCGATGCCATCTCCGGGCAGCAGCGTGATTACGGCTTCCAAGGTCGATTCTCCTCAAATGATTCGATTTCAGCCGATTTCTGCCGCAGGAAGCCCAATTGGTCCAGGCCCTCAACAAGGCAGTGCCGGGCAAATCCGTCAATTTCAAATTCAATGATGGATCCGTTCGGCAAAGCAATGGTCGCTGCTTCGACGTCGATTGTGATGTCCACACCCGGGTTGTCGAGAAGCCACTGGTGTGTGTCTGTGTCGACGACAATCGCAAGCAGTCCATTTTTCAATGCGTTGTTGCGAAATATATCCGCAATCTCGGTGGAGATAACGGCTTCGAACCCGTAATCAAGCAGTGCCCACGGAGCGTGCTCACGGGACGAACCACAACCAAAATTATTCCCACCGATAAGGATTCCGCAAGCTTTCGCTGCCGCTTTATTCAGGACGAAATCGGATTTTTCACTGCCGTCCTTGTTGAAGCGCAAGTCGTAGAACGCGCTTTTGCCCAGCCCTTCGCGCGTCGTCGTTGTCAGGAACCGAGCAGCAATGATCTGATCCGTGTCTATGTCTTTCGTCGCCAGGACAACCGTGCGCGACTGAATTTTTCTCACCGGCTTCATGAGTAGACCCTCGGGTCCGCAACATACCCGGCTATTGCCGACGCTGCTGCCGTCGCGGGACTTGCCAATACGGTCCGGGCGCCAATGCCCTGGCGTCCTTCGAAATTGCGATTGCTGGTACTGACGCTGAGCTGGCCGGGTTTGACGATATCGCCGTTCATCGCGATGCACATCGAACAACCAGCCTCTCGCCATTCTGCGCCTGCAGCCGTAATGATCTTGTCGAGACCGCGTTCTTCCGCCGCCTTTTTAACCAGTTCCGATCCGGGAACAACCAGCATTCGCACACCAACGGCAACTTGATTTCCCTGCAAAATCGCTGCGACCACTTCGATATCCGAAAGTCGACCATTCGTACAGCTGCCAACAAAGACGATATCGACCTCATTGTTGGTCATGGGTATGCCGGGCTCGATTTGCATGTAGTCGAGTGCCTTGAGGAAACTCGCATCATTTGCGTCGGGCACAGGTTCGTTGATGGCAACCACCATTCCGGGGTTTGTACCGAAGGTCACCATTGGTTGCAGTTCACTGGCATCCAGCGTTACTGATTTGTCGAACTTCGCGCCATCATCGGTGTGCAGTTGCGACCAGCGTTCTACAGCAGCACCCCAAGCATTGCCTTGCGGGGCCTTTGGGCGTCCCTTCAGGTATTCGAACGTCGTCGCATCGGGCGCAATCATGCCGGCTCTGGCACCGGCTTCAATCGACATATTGCAAACAGTCATACGACTTTCCATGTCCATGGCTTTGATGGCTTCGCCGCGGTACTCGATCACGTGTCCAGTCCCCCCATTGACGCCGATTTTGCCGATAACGGCGAGAATCAAATCCTTGGCCGTTACTCCACGGGGAAGCACACCGTCGATGTTGACAGCCAGCGTCTTCGGTTTACGCTGCAACAGACATTGCGTTGCCAGTACATGTCCAACTTCAGTGGTGCCGATTCCGAAGGCGAGGGCACCGAATGCCCCGTGCGTGCTGGAATGGCTGTCACCGCAAACAATCGTCTTTCCCGGCTGAGTCGCGCCAAGCTCGGGGCCGATAACATGCACGATGCCGCGCTGACCGCTACCATATCCCAACAGATCGAGACCAAATTCCTCACAATTCTGCTCCATTTGACGCACCTGATTCGCAGCCCCTTCGCCCGCGACAAGCAGGTCTTTGAAAGAAGAAACCGGCGTCGTCGGTGTGGAGTGATCCAGCGTTGGCAAAGTCAGGTCCGGCCGTCGCACCGGAAGATCATTTTCACGAAGAACTGAAAACGCTTGTGGTGTTGTTACTTCGTGCACGATGTGCAGGTCGACGTAGAGAATGGCAGGGATTTCGGGTGTTTCATCAACCACAATATGATCGGCCCAGACCTTTTCAAACAGCGTGCTTGGTTTACTCACAATATTTCCTGATAAATCTTTAATTACTAGACCGTAGCGTGGCTTGCTGCACTGCCTTCATTGACGCTTTCTCCACGTTCGCGGCGCCGTAAGGTACGATTCATGACCTCAAGACAGGCTCGGCAACCGGCCTCGACGATATCGACGCTGGCACCTCTGCCACGAAAACTATGTCCGTCAATCTCAACGGTAACCGTGACTTCGCCCTGTGCGTCTTCACCAACAGAGGTACTGTGCAACTCAAAGTTTCGCAACACCATGCCGACACCCGTCGCTGTCTCCAGTGCCTGAAACGACGCAGCCATCGGTCCATCGCCGATGGCTGACTCCGACACCTCCGCACCATCCTCGGCGATAAGGTTCACTGTCGCTGTTGCTGGTTCATCCGTATGTGTTTGCACCTCGAGCGATTTCAGAGTCCAGGGGCCCGACGATTCACTGCCTGCGTTCATGATGATCGACTCGATGTCGCCGTCATAAATATCCTTCTTCTTGTCTGCGAGCTTCTTGAACTCCTGAAACGCCCGGTTTGTTTCGAAGTCGTCCAGATCGAAGCCGAGTTCCGCAACCCGATCGCGAAACGCGTGCCGGCCACTGTGTTTGCCTAAAACCAGATTGGAACTGCTGAGGCCGACGTCCTCGGGACGCATTATTTCGTAGGTAGAAGCGTGTTGCAGCATGCCGTGTTGATGTATACCTGCCTCATGAGCAAACGCATTCTCACCAACGATGGCTTTGTTTCGAGGTGTGTGCATGCCAGTAATACTCGAGACAAGACGGGAGGTTGGATATAAGCGCGTGGTGTCAATATCAGTGTGTAAACCAAAAAACTCCTCGCGCGTTTTCACGGCCATAACAGCCTCTTCCAGGCTGCAATTGCCGGCGCGCTCGCCAATGCCGTTTATCGTACATTCGATCTGCCGGGCACCTGCCGCTACCGCGGCCAGACTATTGGCAACCGCCATCCCCAGATCATTGTGGCAATGCACGCTCAGGGTTATTTCATCGATGCGTGCCACATGTTCCTTCAAATAGCGGAATAATCGCTCAAATTCCGCGGGCACGGTATAACCGACTGTATCGGGGACGTTGACCGTTGTAGCGCCGGCCTCGATGGCTGCCGAAACTACCTCAGCCAAATAGCCTAATTCGGTCCGTGAAGCATCCTCCGGAGAAAATTCCACGTCATCGCAAAGTTCACGGGCCATCTTAATCGCGCCAACGGCACTCTTGATGATCTCTTCCTTGGCCATCTTGAGTTTGTGCTCACGATGAATCGCACTGGTTGCGACAAAAACGTGAATTCGATGTTTGTCCGCGCCTTTTACAGCGGCGTGGACTTTTTCGATGTCAGCCGCATTACAGCGCGCCAGACCACAAATCACGGGGCCAAAATTCCGATCAGCGATCGCTTTCACAGATTCGAAATCGCCCGGCGATGCTGCCGGAAAGCCGGCTTCGATAATGTCGACCTTAAGCTCAGATAGCGCCTTTGCAACACGAAGTTTTTCGCTGAGCGTCATGCTGCAGCCCGGGGCTTGTTCCCCGTCACGTAAAGTAGTGTCGAAAATGCGTATTCTGTTTTCTGAGCTTGTGTCAGACATTTCTTGGTGCTCCAGTCGAATTCAGCGAATTACTCTTCCAGCCAGTCCATGCGGCCACGTAGATCTTTACCGACTTTTTCGATCGGGTGATCCAGATCGGCTTGCATCATGCGTTTGAATTCCGGCATGCCATTTTCGGCTTCCGCGATCCAGTTGCGGGCGAAGGTGCCATCCTGGATTTCGCCTAGAATGGCCTTCATCGCAGCACGGGAAGCATCATCTACGACCCGTGGACCGCTGATCATGTCGCCCCAGGCGGCGGTATCGCTGATAAAGGTATGCATCTTCTTCAGGCCGCCTTCGTGCAGCAGGTCAACAATGAGCTTCAGCTCGTGCATAACTTCGTAGTAGGCGACTTCGGGCTGATAGCCGGCTTCAACCAACGTTTCAAACCCTGCAACGATCAATTCGGTTGCACCACCGCATAGAACGGCCTGCTCACCGAACAGATCCGTCTCAGTTTCCTCCGCGAAAGTGGTTTCGATTACGCCGGCTCGTGCACCGCCAATACCCGCTGAATAGGCGAGGGCAATATTCAGTGCATTTCCTGACGCATCCTGATGCACAGCGACCAGACAAGGTACCCCGTGACCCTCTTCGTATTGACGCCGCACCAGACCGCCGGGTCCTTTGGGCGCGATGAGCGATACGTCGAGATCGGCTCGCGGCTCAACCTGCGAATAATGAATCGCGAATCCATGTGCGAACATCAACATGGCGCCGTTGTCGATATCGCTCTCGACACTTTGATAAAGGCTTTTCTGGACCATATCCGGCGTCAGGAACATGACGATTGCGGCGCCTTTAACGGCTTCGTTCGGCTCCTGCACTGTCAGGCCATCGGCTTCTGCCTTTGCCCAGCTTGCACCGCTCGAACGCAGGCCAACGACAACATTGAACCCGCTGTCTTTCAAATTCAGCGCATGAGCACGGCCCTGACTGCCGTAGCCGAGAATGGTTACCTTACGGTCTGCAAGGCACGAAATATCAACATCTGATTCTGAGTACATCTGCATGGTGAAACCCTATCTTTGAAACAATGAAATAAAAAAAACCCCACTATCCATTTGGATGCGGGGTTTACGATGTCCGGTGACTGGATACGCGCTACCCGCTGTGCCTCCCAAGGGGAAGCAAAGAAAGAAGTAGCACGAGACGCGTTGTTGTACGTGAGTCAGTCATAGCGCCGAATAATGTTGTAAGGCGTTATTGATGTCAACAGGTTCTTATTAAGTTACGCGTGATACTAAAGAGAGTCCATTAATAAACGCTTATAAGCAATTAATTCTAAAATACTTTATGGTATGAGCTAGCGTAATGGACTTATACCTTATATATGTGGCTCAAAAAAGCCGCACGTGGCGTTGGAGAAAATTGGCGCTGACATCATCCCGTGACAAAGCGCAATTGCATGCAATCCAGGGCACAAACAAGCGACTTGTCGGTCTTAAAAGTTATGGTGTTGTTGGGCTGGCGATATCCAAACCATGTGTTATTCTTGGCCACAGTGGTAGGGGGACCTGAACAAACAAAAGGAACATACGGCGGGAAACACTCAGGGGAATTTACTGAGTATGCCAAACATAAAAGACATAAAAAGGGGTTCCAATAGTTTAACGCCGCGCGGCGAAGTGGAGAGGGCCGCGTGCGCATTTGGAGATGCATTCAGCATTTCCGGTTTTCATTTGTGCATGTATTCAACGGATACGTTGCATCCCTCTCCAGTGATACTAACTAAAACATACGACCTTTAAGGAGCGTCCATGAAACGGTGCACAAGCAGCAGTCGGCGCCTAACCGCTGGTTTTTTCGCAGCAACGGTTATCGCAATCTCCGGCAGCGTTTTCGCCCAGAGCGTCGATCAGGTTCTTCAAGCTGATCAACGACGGTTAAATCTGGCACAGCAATCGCAGGAGCGTATCAACAATGTAGTTGAAGGTACGCGATCACTCGAAGACCAGTACCGGGCTATAAACAAGGAAATCGACGGACTCAAAGTCTACAACCGCCTGATGAGGGCTCAGGTTGAAGGCCAGACCGCCACTTTGGAAGATATCAGCTTGTCTATGGATCAGGTTGACGTCATCAATCGGCAGATTTTCCCGTTGATGGAGCGCATGATTGACGGTCTGGACCAGTCAATCAAACTTGACGTTCCGTTCCTGTTGGACGAACGTCAGGGTCGCGTTGCTGATCTCAAAGGCATCATGGAGCGGTCCGACGTTTCAGTTGCAGAGAAATTTCGCAAGGTAATGGAGGCCTATCAGATTGAGAACGAGTACGGCTGGACTTCAGAGTACTTCACTCAGACCCTGACTATGGAAGACGGTGTTACGCGTTCTTTCAATATGTTGAGAATTGGTCGTATCGGTCTTTACTTTCAGTCGGATGACGCAAGAGTCACCGGCCGTTGGGACATTGCCAACCGCGCATGGGTCGAAGACGATTCGGCGCGAAACGAAATTCGCAAGGGCCTCCGAATGGCTCGCCAGTTAATCGCACCGGAACTCATTGCTATACCGGTTCCAGCAGCGGAGGCTCAATAAATGAAACGTTTGACACTCATAATTGCCGCCGGACTGCTATGTCTCGGAATGACTTCGGCAAACGCCCAGGATGATCAAGACGCGCGCAGCATGGCCGATCTTCTTCGCCTGATAGAACAAGGACAGGCTCGCGACTCGCAGGAATCGCGTCAACGCGAAGCTGCGTTTGCGCAGGCCAAAAATCGCCAGCAATCACTGCTGAACCAGTCTCGTGCAGAACGCACTCGGCAGGAAAATGTCAGTTCGCAACTCGAGCAGCAGTTCGAGGATAACCAGCAGCGTATTATCACGGCACGACAAGCTCTCGATGAGCGTCTTGGCGCATTGAAAGAGCTGTTCGGTGTACTGCAAACAGTGTCTGGTGATACGCAAGGCGTATTTAACTCATCGCTGACCAACATCCAATACCCGAATCGTGGAGAGTTTCTCACCGCGTTAGGAAGCAAGATGGCTGGTGCCAGCAGTCTTGCGTCGATCGAGGATATTGAAAGGCTTTGGTTGATGTTGCAACAGGAAGTCGCGGAATCTGGAAGAGTTGTTCGCTTCAGCAATACCGTGACTAAAGCAGACGGCCAGACCGAAGAGATGGAAGTTGTACGTATTGGTCTGTTCAATATCGTCAACGAAAACGGCTACCTCAAGTACGAAAATGGCGCCTTGTCCGAGTTAGGACGTCAACCGGAAGGCCGTTATACCGGTACGACCAGTGACTTGATGGACTCAAACGGCGGTGAGGATGTGACACTCGGTGTTGACGTTACTCGCGGCACGATTCTGGGCTTGCTGGTTGAATCTCCAACCATCAAAGATCGAATCGAGCAGGGTGGCATCGTTGGTTACTGCATCATTGCACTGGGTATTGTCGGTCTTCTGATCGCTATCTGGCGCTGGTTCGGACTCTCAGGCGACAGCCGGAAAGTCGCGGCTCAGCTGAAGCGTGAAACGGCCAGTACCGATAACCCATTGGGCCGCGTTCTTGCCGCGTACGAAAGTAATCGTGGTGCCGACACCGAGACGATTGAGCTCAAATTGAGCGAAGCCGCACTCAAAGAGATGCCGGGGCTTACAAAAGGATTGCTGTTTATCAAAGTGGTCTCAGCGGTTGCTCCGCTCATGGGTCTTCTCGGAACCGTTACCGGTATGATCAAAACCTTCCAGGTGATCACGCTATATGGTGCGGGTGATCCGAAGATGATGGCTGGCGGTATATCACAAGCCTTGATGACGACCGTTTTGGGTCTTGTCGTTGCTATCCCAATGGTGTTGTTGCACACGGTTGTCAGCGGACAAAGCCGTAAGATTATCAACATCCTTCAATCTCAGAGCGCTGGCCTCGTGGCACAGCACTCGGAGCGCAAGGGCTAAGGCCGGGGAGCGATCATGTATTGGCTTATAGATAGTTTCGAGGCCATACGCGATTTCATGAATCTCGGCGGCGTTGTGCTGAAAAGCATCGCCGTCGTGATCTTCCTGATGTGGGTTCTTATTGTGGAGCGGATTATGTTTTTCCGCTCCTCGATGAAACAAATGTCGAAGGAGATTCATGACGACTGGGAGCAAAGACAGGAACGCAAGTCCTGGAACGCTCACCAGATTCGCGAATTGTTGATTTCAAGATTCGAAGAGGCCACAAGCAAAGGTATTAATCTCATTCAGACCTTTGTTGCACTGTGTCCGTTGCTCGGACTTCTCGGTACCGTAACCGGCATGATCAGTGTGTTTCAGGTGATGGCCGTTTCCGGATCGGGAAATGTTCGCGCGATGGCGGCGGGTGTATCGCAGGCGACTGTACCTACGATGGCCGGGATGGTGGGTGCACTATCCGGCGTACTTTTGGTAACTTTGCTAACGCGCCGTGCGGCACGTGAAGTTGAGTTTCTGGAAGATTCCCTCACGATGGATCATTAAGGAATAAAGATGCGTAAGACTGATCTTTCAATGGGGCAGGACAACGACGCTGATGAAATTAATCTGACGCCGATGTTGGACGTCGTCTTCATCATGCTTATCTTCTTCATTGTGACTGCGTCATTTGTCAAAGAAGTAGGAATTGATGTTAACCGGCCGGATGCCCCTGTTACGGAAACCAAGCCGGAAGACGCCAACATACTTATCGTAATTGACCAAAATGATGATATCTGGATTGATCGACGAGTCATCGACCCGCGTGCCGTTCGTGCAAATATCGAACGGCTGCACGCGGAAAATCCGAAGGGGTCGGTGGTGATTCAGCCAAACAAGAGATCGACGAACAAAATGCTTGTAACGATCATGGATGCCTCTCGTAATGCGGGCGTCTACAACATATCCATTGCGGATTCGACTTGAGCGGGATCTTAAGGAACATACGTCATGCGGAATAAACAAGGATCTTTTGGGCACGAAGAGGAAAGCGAAGAGATTAATCTCACGCCCATGCTTGATGTCGTTTTCATTATGCTGATTTTCTTCATCGTCACCGCGACTTTTATCAAGGAGGCCGGTGTTCAGGTTAATCGCCCGGACACGATGAGTGCAGACTCTCAGGAAGACGCATCAATCCTCATTGCCATCAGCGCTAACGATGAAATCTGGATCGATAAGCAGGAGCGTGATCCACGGGATCTGCGAGTTGTCATTGAACGGCTACACTCTGAAAACCCTAAAGGGTCGATCGTGATTCAGGCGGATGAGGAGTCGACCAACGAGAAGCTGGTCCAGATTCTCGAGGCTGCCAAGGCTGTTGGCGTAACAAATGTTGCTATCGCGTCGGACGACGACGGATAGAGACCAGGAGAAGCGGCTAACCCCGCTCAGGAGATAGGACCATGGGTCGCTATGTTATTTCAATCGTCACCGGCGTTGTCATTACGCTCAGCCTGCTGTTCGTAATGCAACTGCTAATCGCTTCGGGTAAGACGGCATTGACCAAACCACGAGAGCGAGCAATGCTCGACTTCGTTCGGGTTAAGCGTAATGAGAACCTGAACACACAGGATCTAACGCCTGAGAAGCCGCCAAAGCCGCCGGAAACACCACCGGAGACACCGCCACAGGATATGGACCAGATCGATCCCGATGCGCCGACTATTGATGTGGGTCGCCCCGAGATCAATGCAAATACTGACATCGGCGGACCTGGCGGGATGAATATTGCGGAAGGTGATTATTTGCCTATCGTTCGGGTAGCCCCTGTCTATCCGTCACGCGCCTTATCTCGCGGACTTGAAGGCTTTGTGGACATGTCTTTTACGGTGACTTCAGCGGGCACGGTAAAAGATCCGATCGTCTTACAATCCACCAGCAGTCTATTTGAACGCGCAGCGACGCGTGCGGTCTTAAAGTTTAAGTACAAGCCGCGCGTTGTGGACGGCGTACCAGTTGAGGTGCCCGGGGTTAAGACACGCATTACATTTGAGCTTGAAGACTAGGGCTGAAACTATGAATACTAATCGCGGAATTTCACTGAAGATTGGCATGCTGCTATTAGCTGGCGTACTGGCATGTGGAAGTGTCTATGCTCAGGGTAGCGGAAAAGCGGCCAAAGACGACGACACCAAGACCAAACAGGCTCAGGCTGTCAGCAAGGAAGTTTACGAGCGCATTACAAAAGCGCAAGAAGCGGTCGATGTAGAAGATTACAGAACTGCATTGAAAATTCTGAATAGCCTCTATAACCCCGACAAGCTTACAGAGTACGAGCAAGCGAATGTTCTGAATTATCTCGGGTTCGTTCACTACAATACTGAAGATATGCCGAAGGCGATCGCGACCTACAACAAGCTCATACGTATTCCGAGTCTTGAACCGCAAATGCTCAAGCAAACGACCTACACATTGGCGCAGTTGCTAACGGTCGAGGAGCGTTATCAGGAAGCTTTGAACACACTCGATAAATGGTTCGCGCTCGAAACGAATCCGGCGCCAGAGCCGTTTATTCTCAAGGCGCAGATGCATTATCATTTGGAACAGTATCCAGCGATGATTGGCCCGATTGAGAAAGCGATGGATGTAGCTCGTGCCCGTGACAAACCCGTCAAAGAAGATTGGTACGGACTGCTGAACTTCGCCTACTTTCAAGAGGAAAATTACGTCAAGGTTCGCGATATCCAGAAGACTCTTCTGCAAAACTGGCCAAAGGCTCGCTACTGGAAGTCACTTGCTGGGGCGTTCACTGAGCTGGGTGAGGACGAGAAGCTGATATATGCCTATGATGCTGCGTTCACTCAGGGATTCCTTGAAAAGGGCACTGAATTCATCACGATGGCGCAGCTCTTCTTGCAGGCGGAGGTGCCTTATAACGCTGCCAAGCTTTTGCAGGAAAAAATGGATGCTGGGATCGTCGAGAAGAACGAAAAGAACTATCGTTTACTATCGCAATCCTGGATGCTGGCAATGGAAGATCAGAAAGCGATTCCAGCCCTTAAAGCCGCGGCAAACCTGGCCAAGAATGGTGAAGTTGACGCCCGTTTGGCGAACACGTACCTGAATGTCGGTGAATACGGTGACTGCGTTACATCTGCCAATGCCGCCATTCGAAAGGGCGGGCTAAAGAGCCCGGATAACATTCAAATATCGCTCGGTATGTGCCTGTACAACCTGCGGCGCTATAATGAGTCGAAAGCGGCATTCCGTGAAGCGGCAAAAACACCGCGTTCACAGCGGACGGCGGGCCAATGGACTCGAGTCATTGATGCAGAACTTGAACGAAACCGCCAGATTCGTCTCGCCGAAGAGGCTGCACAAAAGAAACGCAAGGAAATCGAAGAAAGAAAAGCGAAAAGCCGACGCGCTTAGGTCGCTCTTCGTTACAACTTGAAGCGCTTTGATTGTTAGGGGCGTTGACCGTCACCGGTCAACGCCCTTATTATTGCGCGCCCTTGCAAAACTGTACGGAACGGAATCAGAAATATGCCGAAAATCATTTACCAAACGCCCGATGGCAAGCGCCATGAAGTCGAAGTCCAAAATGGCTATTCAGTCATGGAAGGCGCTATTAACAACAATATTGAAGGAATCGTCGCAGAGTGTGGCGGTGCCTGTGCTTGCGCGACCTGTCACAGCTACATCGACGAAGCCTGGACGGACAAACTGGCGCCGATGGATGATATGGAAGACAGTATGCTGGACGCCGCATTTGAGCGTAAGGACAACAGCCGTCTTACCTGCCAAATTGAAGTATCAGATGCGCTCGACGGTCTTGTCGTGCATGTCGCTGATAACGAATATTAACTTTAGGAGCGCTCATTATGACTATAGCAACAGGTGAAAAAATGCCATCAGGTGCCCTTGGGATCATGACTGATGCCGGACCCGGTGCGATATCAACCGACGATTTGTTTTCGGGCAAGAAAGTTGTCCTGGTGTCAGTTCCCGGTGCATTCACGCCGACATGTTCGATGAATCACCTTCCCGGATACGTCGATCAAATTGATGCCTTGAAGGCCAAGAGTGTTGACACGGTCGCCTGTATGGCGGTAAACGACGTCTTCGTCATGGATGCCTGGGGCAAGGATCGAGGTGTTGGTGACAACGTTATGATGCTAGCGGATGGCAATGGCGAATATGCTCAAGCGCTCGGGCTCGAACTCGATGCATCGGGATTTGGCATGGGTACGCGTGGGCAGCGTTTCGCGATTGTTGTTGACGATGGCGTCGCTACGCACGTTGCCATTGAAGCGCCTGGCCAGTTCGAAGTCAGCAAGGCCGAGGCCGTTCTCGAAGCCCTTTAGCGGGCTGCTAGTCGAGGGCTTCTGTCAGCTCCGGCACGACACTAAACAAGTCGGCAACCAGTCCGATATCAGCGACTTCGAAGATGGGGGAATCCTCATCCTTGTTGATCGCGACGATGGTACCTGCATCCTTAATGCCCGTCAGGTGCTGAATCGCGCCTGATATGCCGATAGCGATGTACAGGTCGGGCGCAATAATTTTCCCGGTTTGTCCAACCTGCATTTCGTTCGCAACATAGCCGGCATCAACAGCGGCTCGTGATGCACCGACGCCTGCGCCAAGTTTGTCGGCCAAGGCGTAAATCAGGCTGAAATTCTCTTCACTCCCGAGAGCTCGTCCACCAGAAACAACTCTTGCGGCAGATTGCAGGTCCGGGCGGTCTGACGACCCGGATTGAAGATCCACGTATCGAGTATGTGACGGCAGCTCAACGGGCGCATCGGCACTTTGGATTGAGGCTGAGTTCCCTGCACCGACAGACTGATAAGAAGCGATACGGACCGTTGCGACAACAATGCTCTGGGCCGGTGCCTCTACAGTGACAATGGCATTCCCCGCATATATAGGGCGTTTGAAGGTGTGAGTTCCCTCGACGCTCATAATGTCACTGACCTGGTTGACGCCGAGCAACGCAGCAACGTGCGGCATAAGATCTCTGCCGAAAGTTGTCGATGGACCAAATACGTGAGAGTAGTCCGCCGCAAGTGCCGCGACTTGTGGCGCAAGCACTGCAGCCATCGCATGCTCGTTCTCCGTACGTTCGATCGTCAGTACTCGGCCAACACCGTCTATCTTCGCTGCCTCAGCGGCGACAGACGTCGCATCGGATGCCAAAACCAAAACGTCAATTTCAGCTCCCGAAATGCTGACCGCGCATGCGACAGTTTTTGCTGCGCTTGCGTTCAGGGATGACCCATCATGCTCAGCAATTATTAGTATCTTTGACATTACACCAGTCCCTTATCTTTCAGTGCAGCGACGAGTCCTGCGACATCATCAACCATCACTCCGCGGCCCCGTTCAGCCGGCGGCTCAAATGCCAGTTCTTTGATCATCGGACCAGGTTCAACGCCAAGATCCGCCAGAGCGATCTGCTCCATAGGCTTCTTCTTAGCCTTCATAATATCGGGCAACTTCACATAGCGAGGTTCGTTCATTCGTAAATCGACGCTAATGACTGCCGGCAGGTCGACTTCAACGATCTCAAGTCCCGCGTCAACCTCGCGCGTGACTTTTGCTACATCACCACTGATATCGAGCTGCGATGCAAATGTCGCTTGCGGTCTTCCCCATATGGCTGCCAACATTTGCCCGGTTTGGCTGTTGTCGTCGTCGATTGCCTGCTTTCCCAGTATCGTCAAGTCGATGCCATCCCGATCAATGATTGCTTTGAACACCCTTGCGACACCCAGCGGATCGGTATCTCCGTCGACCTCGACCAGGATCGCCCGGTCGGCGCCCATTGCCAGACCAGTGCGTAGTTGCTGCTGTGCTTCGGACGGCCCGATAGAAATTACGATTACTTCCGATGCCTCCCCGCGTTCTTTGATCCGCAGTGCCTCTTCGAGAGCTATCTCATCGAACGGGTTAATGCTCATTTTGACACCGTCCGTTTCTACGCCAGTGCCATCGTTCTTAACCCGGACACGAACGTTGTAATCAACGACGCGTTTGAGGCCAACAAGAATCTTATCCACTCTGAAGCTCCTTTTAGAAAGTGGCGGTGTTGCGAATCTACTTCGTGGGACGGTATTGTCCAATACGGAGTGACCACAAACAAGACCACGGTTTGGATGCGAGCCGAAGGCCATCTTGCGGCGATAACCTGGCTACAGCAATGCACGGCCATATGTGGTTTTTTGAGGCGGTGAATTGACGATTCGGAGCGGCCAATTTGACTCGATTGGGGGCGAAACAGAGCAAATTCGTTGCGGATTTGGCGTAAACTTAAACCGGAAACCCACCGGGGCGGGGCTTCTGGCAGGTTTGTAGCGGAGTCTTTCCTGTCAATATCAAATGAGTTCGGGCTGCTGTACAAATGCTTATAAAACAAATAGTTATTTTAATTACTTCAAGTGCTTTAGTGGCATGTGCAGCCTCTGTAGATACTCCTGAGGGCGAGCAGTCTGATGTTTCGGATGGACGGCCGGATTGCATCTTCAGATCAAGTATCCGAGGATACAGCGTGCTTGATGAATCAAATCTCATCATTGAAGCGTCATCGCGCCGTAATTACCACATGTCACTGCGACGACGAGCTCACGGAATCGAGTTTTCCAGGGGCATCGATTTTGATTCACCGACGGGTCGCGTATGTGCTGCTTTTAGCCAGGTGATATTCATCGGTGGATCTGGTGGCGGTAAATATCGAATTGATTCAATTCGGGAACTGAGCGAAGAGGAGCATGAGCATCTTCTGATCCAGTACGGCAAGAAGGAACCGGAAATCGAACAAACACCCGTGCCCCGAGAAGTGAAGGGTGCGGAGGTAGAAGAGCTGGACCCAGCTGCTGCAGACGAACCGTCAGGCGACTGAGTCACGCAATCCGCAATCTCCGTGCGGACCCGCCCGGCCAACCAGTTTCGGTTGGCCGGGTTTTTTGTATCCGACAGTTTTGTAGCGTCGATAGCTGAAATTATTTAGTGTCTCTTCCAATGACTACTCCATTACGAAATTTACGAATTCTCGATATGAGCCGGATACTGGCCGGTCCGTGGGCTGGTCAGCTGCTGGGTGACTATGGTGCCGACGTGGTCAAGGTCGAACGACCAGTCGCCGGTGATGATACCCGCCACTGGGGTCCGCCATGGCTGGGCGCCGATGAGGGGGAATCAGCCTATTTCCTGTCAACGAATCGCAACAAACGCTCGGTAACCATCAATATCGCAAATGCGGCCGGGCAGGATGTCATTCGGGCCCTGGCGCAGCAGGCAGATGTGCTCATTGAAAATTTCAAGGTAGGAACAATGGATCGGTTTGGAGTAGGGGCGGATGCACTCCTTAGCTTGAACCCTCAGCTAATCTACTGCTCGATATCAGCCTTCGGCCAAACGGGCTCGCGTGCGCAGGAACCGGGATATGATGCGATGATTCAGGCATCCGCTGGCCTCATGAGCGTTACAGGCCCGGCAGAAAAGTCTGCCGGCGGGCCACAGAAAGTCGGAGTGGCAGTCAGCGACATTATGGCCGGCATGTATGCCACGACCGCCATTCTTGCAGCTTTAAATGCGAGGTCGGAAAGCGGGCGCGGCCAACGAGTTGATGTGCCCTTATACGATAGCCAGGTCGCCTGGCTCGCGAACCAGAACATGAATTACCTCATCGGCGGTGAAACGCCAGGGCGCATGGGAACAGCGCATCCGAATCTTGTTCCCTATCAGACTTTTCCAACATCCGACGGCGACCTGATGTTGGCGGTTGGCAATGACAGGCAGTTTGTCAATTGCTGCCACGCGTTGGGTCTCTCTGAGCTTGCGGTAGATCCAAGATACCTGTCGATGAGTCTTCGAATAGAAAACCGACTACGGCTTATCCCACTTATTCAGGATCGACTGCAACATGGGAGCACCGAGCACTGGCTCGATTTGCTGAAAGATAACGGCGTTCCATCCGGGCCGGTAAACGATATCGCTGAAGTCCTGACAAATAACCACGCCCGGGAACGGCAACTGGTTCGGAGTATCAAAAACGGCAACAACGATTCCGTACCGACCGTATCGAATCCGGTTGACTTCGGCGCAACAAAGGTTTGCTACGAAAAAGCGCCACCGTTGCTTGGCGAACACACAAATGAGGTACTACGCGAATGGTTGGGGTACTCTGACGCGGAAATTATCGCCTTGAGAGAAAATGAAGCCGTCTAACTCGTCAGCTATGCACATCAATAGTAGCCAGGTCTTGCAGGACGTTCGTTATGAAATTCGCGGCCAACTCGCGAATCATGCGCTTGAATTGGAGAAACGCGGCTACGAGATAATCTCGCTGAATATCGGTAATCCTGGCCTGTTCGGTTTTCGTACACCCGAGACCATGCGTCTTGCGATGATCGAAAACCTGGGTCAGGCCGAACCCTATTGTCATCAAAAAGGGATTTTTCCCGCCCGTGAAGCCGTTGTAATGCAGCAGCAAAATCGTGGCGTCGAAGGCGTATCAGCTGAAGAAGTATTTATCGGCAATGGCGTGAGCGAACTCATTGATCTGTCGTTACGCGCATTACTCAATCCAGGTGACGAAGTGCTCGTGCCGAGCCCGGATTACCCGCTCTGGAGTGCAGCGGTAGCCTTGAATGGTGGCAAGGCTGTTCATTACCGTTGTGACGCTCAGCGGGGTTTTCAGCCCGATATCGCACATATCGAGCGCTCCATAAATTCGAAAACCAAAGCCATCGTTGTCATCAATCCCAACAATCCCAGTGGTGCGGTCTATAGCCGGGAGATGCTGCAGAGCATAGTTTCACTGGCCGAATTACACGGCCTCGTCATAATGGCAGACGAAATTTATGATCAGATGGTTTATGACGGTGCCGAGTTTATTCCGCTGGCAACACTTGTTACAAACTCGGTTTGCCTGACGTACTCGGGGCTCTCAAAAATCTATCGAGCCTGTGGTTATCGCGTTGGCTGGTGCGTTTTCAGCGGGGACCTGGATAAAGCGACTGACTACATTCACGGCATGGAATTGCTATCGGCGCTGAGACTATGCAGTAATGTACCGGGTCAATGGGCCGTCCAGACTGCGCTTGGCGGTTTTCAAAGCATTAATCAGCTGGTCGAGCCGGGAGGCAGGTTGTATCAGTCAAGACAGGTTGTCATTGAACAGGTTGATGCAAGTGACTACCTGCATTTGGAACGACCAATGGGTGCAATGTATGCGTTCCTGCGGCTCGACGAGCGCTTTAGCAAGTCGCTCGATGATCAGGCATTTGCTCTCGACTTGCTTGAGAACCACCATGTACTGGTCGCGCCGGGTAGTAGCTTCAATACGCCGTATAACGACCATTTCAGAATTACGACATTGCCGGATACCGATACCCTGCATGTCGTCTTCGAGCGAATTCATACGTGTCTGGAGCAATACAGCTGACCGATGTACGACTGGCTCTCTGATGCACTGGATAACTCGGCGACGTTAATTACAGCTAATCGAAGGCTCGCCAGAGTCCTCGCTGATGAATACGCCGCTCAGCAGCTGGCGACCGGTAAGAAAGCCTGGCAAAGCCCCAGAATATTCGCTTGGCAGGACTGGTTGGGCGCGGCACTCGCGGCAGGGTCCGAGCAAAGCGACTTGCCGACTCGTATCAACACACAGCAGAGCCAATTGCTTTGGGAGCGGTGCCTGCAAAAGGAAATTGGTGATGCCGAGTCCAGCCTGTCAAACCTCGTAAGACTCGCTCGGGATACACGCCAAAAACTTTCGGATTGGCAAGTCCATATCTCAGAGGTCGCGCAAGCCGCTCAAAATGACGACCAGCGGCTGTATGCATCTGTGGCGGGTCGTTACGAGTCGCTCCTGGAGCACGAAAACTGGGTAGACGATGCAGCGCTCGGTGGCCTGGTTCTGGAATCGATCAAATCAGGTCGGATTCGGCCTGCTGCGCGCCACACATTCATTGGTTTCAAGCGAGAGCGCCCAGTGGTTTGCTCGATTCGAGCGGCCTTGATCGAGGCTGGTGTCGAGGTTCATTCTGCGCCGGCTGTAGTATTGGGCAGGAATTGCGAATTGCAGGCGTTCGTAAACAGCGATGCCGAATTGCGCGCTGCCGGGGCATGGGCAAGACAGCAATATGAGACCAATCCAGACGCGCACATAGGAATAATCGCAAATGGCCTTGAGAAAAATTCCGCGCAGATCGCAGGTCGCGTGCGGGAGGGTGTCGCGCCGGGCTGGCAGTACGGTCACGCAACATTATTCGATGCGGTAAATGTATCCTACGGACAACGCCTTTCAGCCTATCCGGCCGTTAGTTCCGCATTGCTGCTGCTGCGCTGGCTCGTCGATGACTTATCGTCGTCGGACGTCGGTCTGTTATTACGCTCGCCTCAATTGGGCTTGGCCGATTTATCTGCGCGCAGTCGCCTTGAACTGCGTCTGCGTCAATTGCCGGATCGACGCTGGTCACCGTCCATGCTTACGGCCGAGTTTCGCAATCGTGACGGGACAGATGACGATGGAGATGATGCCCGCGACTGGCTTGAGAGACTGGCGGCATTTAGCAAACGGCGCCGCGAATTGCCGAAGTCCGCAACCCCATCAGAATGGGCCGTTTTCGTGGACGAGCTCCTGAAAGGATTCAACTGGCCAGGACAGGGCGCGCTCGATAGCCCGGAGTTTCAACTCGTCAATCGCTGGCGTGAATTGCTGAATGAATTTGCTCGACTTGGATTAGTGAGCGCAAGGCTTGGCGCTCGAATGATGGTCTCCAGGCTGGATCTGATCGCAGGCGAAACTGTGTTTCAACCTGAGTCAACGAATGCAGCTGTACAGTTGATGGGGCCGCTCGACGCATCAGGTGCCAGTTTCGATGCGATCTGGATCTCGGGCATGACGGCTTCGAACTGGCCAGCGGCCGGGTCACGATCATTGCTAGTATCGCGTCGCCTACAAGAGAAATACGGCATGCCGGACTGCACACCGGCAAACACCCTGCAATTCGCTGAGCAGCTCCTGGAGGCGCTTGCGCAATCAAGCGAGACCGTCGTTTGTAGTTACGCAATAACGGAGGACGATGCAGAACAGACCGCTAGTGTTCTCCTGGAATCCTTCGACGTAACGATCACCGAGGCATATCAAGACCCCGGCTGGCATGCAGCAACGCTGGCCAGTAGCGCGGAGTTGCTCGATCACGATGACAGCGTACCGGCGGTGACTGCAGAGGAACTTATTGCGGGTGGTGCCGGAACCATCCAGCGCCAAATACGCGAGCCGATAGCTGCGTTTGTTCATGGTCGAATGAGAGCTCGTGTCATTTATCCGCAGGCCGTCGGAATTCCAGCGCCGATGCGCGGCAACATGATCCACGACGCGTTGTATAAGTTGTATATGGACCTGCCATCGAGTGAGTCGATCGCCGCCTGGCAGGGCGATGAATTAACGACCCGAATTGACGACGCAGTCAATTTCGCGTTTGGCCGGCATGAGAAAAACACCGACGCAGTGCTGCAACAATTGCTGCTGCTCGAGCGCGGTCGTATTAGCGATTTGCTAAGAGAGTTTGTTGCAATCGACGCTGCCCGTGGCAATTTTTCCATCGCCAGTGTTGAGGGAAAATTTGAGTTTGTTGCCGGGAATATTCGTATGCCACTGCGCTTCGATCGTATAGATGGATGCGACGATGGCAGTATTGCGATACTCGACTACAAGACCGGATCGAAAAAACAGCTGATCAATCGATCAAACGAAGCTCAGGAGATCCAGTTATTCGTCTACGCTTGTGCGACGGACGCTCCGGTATCCGCGCTCGCGCTGGTCAATGTTGATAGTCGGGAAATCGCATTTAATGGTGCGGGTCGTGGCTACACCGATATCGACGCCTGGCCCGAACTCTTGCAGCAGATCAAAGCGCAAATCGCCTTCGCATGTGAGGACCTTTCCAACGGTGATGTGCGAGTCAATATCGAGCAAGGCATTAGTGCGGCACGTCCATTGAATCTCTTATCCAGATACACGGAGTTACGTCGTGAGCTTGGATGAGCGACTTTTGAGCGCCGACGCGCAAGCACGTATCGATGCGGTGAATGTCGAACGTTCGTTTATCGTTCAAGCGCCCGCTGGGTCGGGAAAAACGGAGTTGTTGATTCAGCGCTACCTGAACCTTCTAAGTGTCGTCGAGGATCCCGAAGAAGTCGTTGCGATTACTTTCACTCGGAAAGCGGCGGCGGAAATGCAGATGCGTGTCCTTGAGGCGTTGCGACTGCGAGAGACGGGTCTCGAGCCAGACGCGGAGCATGAAAAACGGACCTACGACTTTGCGGGTCGCGTGTTGGCGAAGAGTGAGGCATTGCAGTGGAATTTGCTCGGCAATCCACGGCGCATGCGGATCCTGACACTTGATGCACTCAATGCTTCAATCGCCAGAGCCCAGCCTCTAAGCACACCGGGGACAGGAGCCCGAATTGTTACGGGCGCAGAATTAAAATCCGTTCATCGTGCAGCTGCGCTGGCAACTCTGGATTGGCTTGCAGAAAAGGGTGACATGCGCATCGCGACGATCGAAGTGCTGCAGCATGTGGATAACAACACGTGGCTGTACGCTGCCTATCTCGCACAAATGCTGGCAACGCGTGATCAGTGGCTGCCGTTCATTGGTAGCGGCGCGCTGTCTCAGTCCGACGCGCTGCTCCTAAGAGAAAAATTCGAGCAGAGCCTTGAATTCGCCGTATCCGAGCACCTGCAACGAACGGCATCGGGCTTAGGAAACAGCAAGTATTCAGAGCTGGTCGATTTGTTTGACTATGCGGCGTCAAATTTGCGGGAGGATGGTTCATCGACGAGCTCCGTCAAGGAGCTCTTCGGGCTTTTGGACTTACCTGACGCTGTACCGGAAAAACTGGCGAAGTGGCGTGGCATCGCAGAACTGTTGTTAACGCGAAAAGGGGAGTTTCGAAAAAAAGTTGATAAACGACAGGGTTTCCCAGCGGGCGACAAACCACGGAAAGAGACCATGCATGGCTTGCTCGCGAGCATGCTCGATGACGACGATCTTGCCGCGAGTTTGCATGGCGTAACGGCATTGCCGCCGACGAAGTACACCGATGATCAGTGGCGTGTATTACTCGCGCTATTCAGACTGTTGCCGCTTGCGGTGATGGAACTGAAAAGACTCTTCAACGAACGCGGAATAGGTGATCATATTGATGTCGCCTTGACCGCGAGCGCGGCTTTGGGGACCGCAGAGAGCCCTGGTGATGTAGCGTTGCTGCTGGACTATCACGTTAAGCACCTCTTGGTTGACGAGATGCAAGACACCTCAGCGGCACAATATCGAATGCTGGAAACACTGACGGGCGGTTGGCAACCGGGTGATGGTCGCAGTCTTTATTGTGTCGGCGATCCTATGCAATCCATCTACCGCTTTCGCAACGCCGAAGTTGGCCAGTTTTTACTCGCACAGGAGTTCGGCATTGGTCATATCGAGTTGGAACCACTTTTGCTGCGTCAAAATTTTCGATCGGGCGAGTGGCTTGTAGACTGGTTCAATACTGTATTTCCGACGATTCTCGCGACGAAAGATGATCCGCTACGCGGCGCGGTCTCATACTCGGAAGCGGTTCCGGTTCTGCAACTCAAAGGGAAGGGACATTGCTTCACCCACGCTGTATTTGGTACTGATGTCGCCCAGGAAGCTGCGCTTGCAAGTCGTGTTATTGCTACGACACTGGAAGCGAACCCGGACGATGATATGGCGGTTCTTGTCAGAGGCCGGACGCAACTGCCGCAGCTCCTCGCTAAGTTGCGTGAGCTTGGTATTGCGTATCGTGCGGTGGAAATTGATCGCTTAACGGATCTGCCTGAAATCATCGATGTGCTCGCGTTGACGCGGGCCGCAGTGCATGCAGGCGATCGAATTGCCTGGCTGGGATTGTTGCGCGCACCCTGGATCGGTCTCAGCTGGTCCGATTTACACGCATTGGTCAGGAATGATTCGGGCAGCAGTGTTTGGGAATTACTGCAGGACGATACGCGAATTGCGAGGCTGTCGGCGGGCGGCCAGGAATCCGTGATGCATGCGCGACCGGTGTTGCAATTGCTCACTGCGTCACGGCGTAGTCAAGGGCTACGAGAACTCGTCGAACGAGTCTGGTTTGCACTCGGCGGTCCCGGCATTCTTGAGGACGACCACGCAGTTGAAAATATCTATCGCTATTTCGACGTGCTCGCAGGTATCGAACACGCGGGTACGCTGCTTGATGTCGGTGAGCTTGAATCCATTCTCGATCTGGAACGTGTTTCAAGCAATGATTCAGATAGATTGCAAATTATGACCATGCATCGCGCCAAGGGTCTGCAGTTTGATCACGTCTTGCTATACGGACTGGGTCGGCAAGCCGGGAAAGGCGATCGTCGGGTTTTGTCGTGGTTCGATTTACCCGCGAATCACGGTTACGCACGCAAGGTCATAAGCCCGGTCGGACCACGCGCAGAGCTTAACAACGATCCGTTGCATCGCTATATCGAATTGAGCGAATCCGAGAAAGATCGGTACGAACAGGCCAGGCTCCTGTACGTGGCTTGCACGCGCGCGAAGAAATCCTTGCACCTACTTGG
Source organism: Woeseiaceae bacterium (assembly GCA_021773075.1). Lineage (GTDB taxonomy): Bacteria > Pseudomonadota > Gammaproteobacteria > Steroidobacterales > Woeseiaceae > UBA1847. Next base: position 455,299 of record JAJFKT010000010.1, on the reverse strand, counting down.
AAACACAGCGCTCGCAGCCGATGGCGAGAATTTCAAGGCGGCCAGAAGTGACAGTCTTTTGCATTTACTCTGGCCCGCAGTCGAACCGGAGTTTGCCCGACAATTTGAAATGCTGGAACCTCAGCCGGCCGCGGACAATACATCCATTTGGGCTACACCGGTTTTACAGCGCTTCAAGACGCCGTGGACTCTTCCCGAAGCGAGATTGATGCCGGGCATGGTGGCGGACGAAATTGCGACTGTGGATGCGGACGATCAATCCCAGGTGGAATTCTATTGGGTCGGAAGCGAGGCGCGTATCGCAGGCACATTGGTGCACCGGTGGTTACAGTTAATTACTGATGGCCTGGCGTCCGAGGCCGTGACCAGCAGAAAGTATTCCAATGAAGTCACAATGCGCTGGTTGCGCGAAAATGGCATTGAGCGATCGGCTGGGGAGCAGATTGCTGCGCGAGTTCAACTTGCAGTTGAGTCGATGCTTGATGATGAGAAAGGGCACTGGATCCTCGACGGGCAGGGCCATGCTGAGCTCGCGCTTAGTGGCATTGTTGAAGGCGATTTGATCTCCGTTATTATTGATAGAGTGCGAATCGATGAAAACGGCACACATTGGATTATCGACTACAAAACCAGCTCACACGAAGGCGGCAATCTCGAAGGTTTCCTGCAAGTTGAATCCGATCGTTACAAGCCGCAATTGGCCCGCTATGCCGCTCTCTACTCTGACTGGGCTGAGATTGACGTGAGGTGCGCTTTGTATTTTCCCTTACTCAGAAAATTCGTCGAAGTGCAGGTCTAGAGAATCCCTTCGAGGCGAATTTCCTGTTGACCGCGCTCATCGGGTGGCGGCAGGAACTGCAGTTGCTGACGGATGTTTGGCGGCGTATCTGGTTTGGCGATTATTTGCGCGACAAACTCATATGAACGATCCGCATTGATTTGCAAAACACCTGCAAGGTCGACCACGCCATCGGTATCCTCAACGCTCGCAGAAACGCCATTATTCTGGGTGTAAAATTCTGCCTGATAACCACCCAGCGAGTTTCGCCCCAGGAGTGGCACTATCATGTTAGCAACCTTCAATGTGCCGTTAGCGTGAGTTGCAATTCCGTCCGTGAGCTCGAGTCGTTCAAAATTAAGGCTGGCATCGCCCGTTAAACCCTGCACGTCGATGGACTCTGCGAACATCGCGAGTGGCACTGCCGCCGTTAGGTTCGAAAACGCCAGTGATCCACCAAAGCCGAGAGACGCGTCGGCATCGAAAATACCGCCAACCGGAGTCGCACTAAGCGAATAGGACAGCTTGCCCGTCAGCAGCGCCAGTGGATGGATATCCCACTCAATACTGCTCAGGTAAAGGCCCGTCACGGACGCTTCCGCTGCTGATCCATGCCATATCGTTCCTTCGATCCCACGAACCAAGACATCAGGCGGCGCAAGTGCATGAACCGCAACTCGAGCCGGAAACATGATTAACAGAGCGGCGAAAAACGTTAATACCCCGGTCAGGATGAGGCCACGTTTCGAGCGGATCAAAGAACACGCTCCAGCGTCAGTGTGGCGTTGATACGACCAGGGGAGGCCTGAGAACCGACAGATATTGCGCCTATTTGTACGTGCATCGAGTGCTGCTCACTGAGGTCGCCGAGCCAAATTATCAGATCGTCGAACGCGACATTTTCGAAGACAACCCGAATACCGTTGCTGGTGGTCGGTTGGCTGTTGCGCCGGTAAGCGCTAAGCCCTCGACTCTGCAAAGTCTGATCGACAACAATGAGCGGTGATTGTCCGCTTGCAGGTCGGGTCTGAGTTTGCGATTGAGCTACGCCGGATGTTGCCAGTCTGAGCGACTTCAATTCGTTGATTGAGCGCTCCCATTGCAAAACATCGGCTTGCAGCTCCACATGCTTTGAATTCAAAGGTGCCCAAATCAATCCGTAAATAATTGCAATGAACACAAATACACTACCGACGCTCACAAATTGCCGTTCACGATCATCGAGAGATGCAAACCAATCTTTCATTTGCCCGTCTCCTTGATCTGAATTCGACCGTCGATCTTATCGGCCACCTGGTCCGTCCGTAATATGGACGCCTGGAATCGACCCGACGCGCTAACTGATTTCGTGACCTCGTCAAGCGTTGAGACGTTTGGCGCCGTTAATCGTAAATCGATAACGCCGGCACGATAGCTGATTGCTTCAATATCGATTCCATTTTTCCCAAGCAGCGCCTCACCGAGTTCGCGAAGACTCGGTAGAAACACCTGTGGTGCGCCAGATGCTCCGGAACTGCGGCGGAGTGAATTGACGATTGCATTGGGGTCTGAAATTATTGCCTTGTCGCCCGGACGAATCAGTTGGTACTCGGCAGCGAATTGCGCTTGCAAGTTTTCTGTCTCCTGCAGCAAGTGGTAATAGCCAACCCCTTTGAACGCCATTCCTGTAATTACGAATCCGAGCAGCAAGGCAGCCGCTATTTTCCAGGGTCGAAACAACGCCGCGTATTCTGTTTTTTTACCGTAGTCGCCTTGTAACAGATTAACACCGTGACCTGCCGCAACGGTCACAGCCAGTTTGGGCAAGATCCCATCGGGCAAAACATTAACGTCGACACTGTGTAATTCGTGCCGCAGAGCATTCCAATCGTGCGTAAGCCTCGCATCACTCTCTGGCGTGCAAAATGCCAGCAGGTGCCCGGACTTGTCCTCGTCGTCTTTCAGTTCCTCACCGAGTTCGCCTGCCATTACCAGAACGTCGCTGGGTTTAACGCCCTGAATTGTAAACTCGGTATCTGCACCATCATTGAACATTATCGATTGATCTTCATCGACGACCATCGACAATGTGCCGGGAATTTTTGCGACACCGTGATTCGCAGGTGACATTATTGCGGCTTCAATGCCCGCAGAGTGCAGACGCTCAAGCCAGCCGTCCATTTTCTCGCGCGCAACAATGGCAACCGGCAAGCGGTCATTGGTTTGCCGCTTTCCGATGGCGAAGTGTAAATCCTCAACATCATTGGCGAGGTCCTCTTCCAGCGCGAATGGCAATGCTGTCTTGATTCTCGATAAGGAACTTGCAGGAATATTGACGCTGGTCGACAAAACATCTTCGGCGGGTACCAGCGCAATAAGCGTTCTGTGACCAATACTGGCAGCCGCCTGTTCAAGGCTGCCGCTGCTGAGCGCACTCTGGCGCGTGCCATTGCTGTCAACTGCCAGCCATTCAACGGCCGCATCGGCGGCGGTGAGCCGTATGACAAGATATTCTGACATTCTTAAATAGTTCCCAGGCTGCGAACGATCGTAGTGACAGGACCACCGTTTGGTGCCCGCTGCATTATGCTGAAGTAGGTGAGACGCACGGTATCAATCTGTACGATCGCCTTCAATCGAAAAAACTCACTGCTCGTAACCAGCTGCCCCATCATCACGGGATTAGTAACCGCTGTACCGAAAGTCTGGGTAATATCCGAAAATCCGGCGTCCTCTCGCTGTGACATCCAACTTTCGACCAGCGTGGCGTCAATTCCGTCGTCCAGCGACTGCAACACAGCGAATGTTGCGGTATTGACGTTGATGTCGGTACGGCCCGGTAACGCGGTTATATGCGGCAGCAGTCTGTCGAAGCTTGTTTTATCCATTCCCTCAAGTGCCGCCAACTCCGTCACGTTGACCAAGGGCCGATTGAACGTACGATAGGGCGGTAGCATTCCGGTATAAATTGCATCTTCAGCGCCATCCGGGAAGCCCGCGTTCTGGTCACCATCTATCCAGTCGGCAGCGAGTCCAGCAAATCGCGGGTCGACTTCCACAGCGATCAACAAGCGCTGAAACTGTTCGAGCATGTCCTGATCAATACCACCGTTGGAGTCGAGCAGATTGTTAACGTTGAAGCGACCGTTCAGATCCTCCAATTGTCCTGTGACAATTCCTTGCACGGAATCATTGTCGACGGGCAGGCCGGGCAGCTCGCTCGCCCACAATTCACCGAGGTGATCCTCCGTAGTATCAATCCCATCGTCCCGCAAAATAATCTGCACCCAACTCTCGGCACCGAGGGCAATTTGTGCAGCCTGTTCGTGAAACAACAAGGTCATAGTCCGACGCACGTCGAGGGCGTTGTCCCACGAGAGACCCGCCGCGAGCGAACCGACCAGTGCTGTAATCAGCATCGCGGTGATAAGCGCGACTCCGCGCAAACGTCTAACGAGTTTCACGAGGCAACCTCAATAATGCGCCGAATTTCACCTTCATTTTCAAGCGTCAGGATAATTTCCACCGCGCGTGGCCTTAAGGAAATTGATGAGCTTCCCTGTGAGCCGCTCGGTGGCCATTGATTTGTAATTTGCCCGGTATCCTGAATCAGCCGGAATTCGATGCTCTCAACACCATCGAGAATCTGTGTGGAAATCGCTTGGTTTGAAAAGGTCGCGTCGAGTACGGAATAGTAGACTCGGAATAACTTGCCATCTTCTAACAAGTAGACGCTGCGTTGCTGTGTGCTGCGTGGCAGGCCAGCCGGATTGTTCCAGCCACCGTGGGTAACGGCGAGCGCAAAATCGTTCGCCGGTGAGACCATAACGGCTGGCAGGAGTCCTGTACCGGTCTCATCGCGAACCGGCCGTGGTGAGGCCGAATTCAAATCATTACTCAAATAGCGCATGGTGCGCTGTATGGCCTGAAGACGATCCATTCGGTCATTTAGCAAGTCACCGTTCGAGAGTGTCTGACCCAGGGACATGTACGCGAGCATGGTCATTACGCCGAAGAGTGCCATTGCCACGAGCACTTCGATAAGCGTAAATCCTGACGTTTTGCGCCTCGTCATGAGGTACTCCCCGGAGCGGGTTGGACGATCCTTGACCTGCGCCAGATATTATTGGCTTCGCCCGGATTGCCCGGCGGCCCAAAGAATCCCGTTACGGAGCGTATTACATCGTCGCTACCAGCGAAGGTGACGGAAACGTCGATACGGTATAAGGCTTCGATATCGGTCTCCGAAACGACGGCGCGCCAGGCCCAGTCGGTATTTGCGTATTCTACCTCTCCGTTACTTGCACCAACATCCGTCGGAGTCGTGGCAAGGCGTAGCTCTGCAATTCGATTTTGCGCGATCCAGCTCGCGTATGTTCGATTACGCAAAGTATTCGCAGCGTCGATCATTTGACTCATGCTGGCAAAAACGGCGGTTAGTGAAAGTGACACGATCACAAGTGCAACCAAAACCTCAAGCAAGGTGAAGCCACTGTTTTCCTGGCGCCGCAACACCTAGGGCTCATCCGGGTCAATAATTTCGACCAGGCCCAGTGCATCGCCGCGAACTACGACACGCAGGTCGTTGACAGCTTTACTAATTTGCACTTCAAAGGGGGTTGTGTCGCCGCTGGAGAAAATCAGAAGATGCGGTGCGTAGATGTCAGTAGCGGCTCGAGTCCCGCTTGCGTTCGGATCTTCAAACGGCGCCGGATCGTCATCGAGCAGAATTTGCTTGCCCTCCAGGAAAAGTTCAATTTCCAGCCCTTCTGATAGCTTTCTTTCTCGCAGCAGTTCGTCGCCAGGAACGTCAGCCCATTGCCCTGTGAAGCCGTCGAACTCGACAAAACGGTAGCCGCTCGTTAGTAGCTCGATCCCGAATTCGCGGCCCTGCATAGCGGCTTCATCCTGGGCAACAGCCGCGAGCGCGATCAGGCGCTGGGCTTCCGTCGTAAGATCACGGTCGTTGCGAACCGAGCCCATAGAAAGAAACGCAGCAGATACGATGATGCCAATAATGATCACAACGACCATTATTTCGATCAGCGTAAAACCTGCTTGTTTTTTCTGCGGGCACATCGGAAGGGCCGGTGACATTGTCTAGTTGTCGGGTTCCCAGTTACCGATGTCAGCATTTTCCTCGACACCGTCGGGTTTGCCATCCGCACCAAAGGAATAGATATCGATAGCTCCGTGGTTACCCGGGTTCAGGTACTGGTAGGGATTCCCCCATGGATCATTGTTCAGTCGTTCGATATAGCCTTCAGGATTCCAGTTCTTGATCATAGGATCATTGGGTTTGGTTACCAGCGCATCCAACCCGAATTGCGTTTCCGGGTAGGAAAAGTTATCGAGGCGGTACAATCTTAGTGCACCTTCGATAGCGGAAATATCGGCTCTGGCGGCGGTCTGGCGCGCGTCATCGACGCGACCAATGACATTCGGTGCGACAATTGCAGCCAGAATGCCGATGATAATAACGACGACCATAATCTCGATCAGAGTAAAACCCTGTTGCCGATTCTTACTTGTTTCCAATTGCGTCACTCTCAATGCTCCGAAACGTCAGATTGACTCACTCTTTGATTAAACGTCAGTATACCAAACATGGGGTTACACAAATTGAATGAAAGTACGCACAAGGGTCGGCTGGCAATGTGGTTATTGCCGGCCGTATTTGTTGGACTATCCGTGTTCATCATCCTGTTGGGTGAGGCGGGTAAAGAAGCGCTTCGCTATGATCGGGTTTGGATTGGTCAGGGCGAATTCTGGCGCTTATTGAGCGGTCATTTCGCCCATTTGAGCGCATCGCATCTTGCGCTGAATAGCGCGGGTTTGTTGCTCGTATGGTTCCTCGTCGGTCGGACATACAGCAATCAGTCATGGGTCCTGATACTGGCGGTAATTTTGGCGGTCATGGATGCGGCGTTCTGGTTTATTACCCCGGAGCTCTACTGGTACGTGGGGATGTCAGGGATGCTGCACGGGCTGCTGGGGGCTGGCATCGTAGCTCGATTCCCTAAATTCGATACCGAAACGACGATATTGTTGCTGCTCATGGCAGCGAAAATCGGCTGGGAACAGTGGCAGGGACCGGTTCCGGGCTCGGAAATGACCTCTGGAGGCCCCGTTGTCGTAGATGCACACCTCTACGGCGCACTGGGAGGGGCTCTGGGCGGCGTAATCGCAAGAATTAGAGTAAGGCCGCAGGCGCCTATATAATGCCCGGCCTTAGGCCTACAGGTGGCGGAGACAGTTTTGACTAGAGCAATGGTATTTCCCGGGCAGGGATCGCAAGCAGTGGGTATGCAGGCTGAGCTGGCGGCAGAATTTCCTGTCGTGCAGGAAACGTATGCGGAGGCGACCGAGGTGCTCGGTTATGACCTCTGGTCACGGGTCCAGAGCGGGCCGGCGGAAAATCTTGCAGAGACCACGGTTACACAGCCGGCGATGTTGACGGCTGGTACAGCGGCATACCGGGTCTGGAAAGCGGCTGGCGGAGCCGAACCCGGTCAGGTCGCCGGGCACAGCGTTGGGGAGTACTCGGCGTTGGTAGCGGCTGGTGCCCTCAGCTTTGCCGATGCTTTGAAGGTCGTAATCCAGCGCTCAGAGCTTATGAGTACCGCTGTACCTCCAGGTGTTGGCGGCATGGCTGCGATCATAGGACTCGACGACGAAAGCATATTCAGAGTTTGCATGGAGTCTTCGAGTATCGGCATTGCCGAACCGGTCAATTTCAATTCCCCCGGCCAAACGGTCATCGCGGGCCACATAAACGCTTTGGAGCGGGCGATCGAATTACTTAAAGAAGCAGGGGCACGTCGTGCTGTGTTTCTTCCTGTAAGCGTACCGAACCACTCGTCTCTGATGACCAATGCCGGGAAAAGTCTGCTAACGACGCTTGAGAGCGTAAAGTTCCAGTTACCCGGAATCACTGTTGTCGCATCCAGCGACGGTATGCCATACAAGCCCGATGAAAATATGCCGGAGCGTTTGTCACAACAGGTCTATGGCCCAGTGCAATGGGTCAAGACCGTCAACACGATGATTGCGGGCGGCGCGACCAACATTGTCGAGTGCGGACCAGGCAAGGTACTCGCAGGATTGTGTCGCCGAATCGACAAGGGAACGCCAACATCCTTCATTGACTCGCTCGACAGTTTGCATAAATCTCTGGACGCTTAAGTACACACAAGGATTCGCAATGACAAGTATTTACAGTTCTGACGCACTGGCTGGCGAAGTTGCTCTGGTGACAGGCGCCTCGCGCGGTATAGGTGCGTCGATCGCTGGGGTTCTCGCGGCAGCAGGCGCAACGGTCATAGGCACTGCTACAAGCCAGGGCGGGGCTGATGGGATTAGCACAGCGCTGACGGGAAAAGGGCGCGGTATTGTCCTGAACGTGGCCGACGGTGAGTCTGTAAAGGCCGCCATTAAGGATGTTCAGGGCAACGAAGGCAGCCCGAGTATTTTGGTCAACAATGCCGGCATCACCAAAGATAATCTGCTTATGCGTATGAAACAGGAGGAATGGGATGACGTCATCGCCACCAACCTGACCGGCCTTTATCGGGTCAGCAAAGCCTGCCTTCGAGGCATGATGAAAGCAAAGCGTGGTCGCATCATAAACATTGCCTCAGTCATTGCGGTGATGGGCAACGCAGGTCAGTCGAACTATGCGGCGACCAAGGCAGGCATGGTCGGATTTTCGAAATCACTGGCTCGGGAAATTGGTTCGAGAGGCATAACAGTCAACGTTGTTGCTCCCGGTTTTATTGACACTGATATGACCAAAGTATTGGCAGATGAGCAGCGTGCAGCGATGCTGTCGCAAGTGCCTTTAGGTCGGCTCGGCGACGGCGACGATATCGCTAATTCGGTGCTGTTTTTGGCCTCGGCTGCGGGTGCATACATTACAGGCGAGACCTTGCACGTGAATGGCGGTATGGTGATGGACTAAATGAGCAAGTTTAGCCTATAGATTGCCACAACTTAATCACATACAATGGCCACCCACGAGCGAGTCGTTCCTAGAAATATCAATCACTTAGATCGTTTCTGATCGTGTTAACAGGCCAGTTTACACGCCACTAACGGCAGGCCGTATCGAATTTTTTGAGTCTTTTCAGGAGTAATAAAGACTATGAGCAGTATCGAAGAACAAGTAAAAGGCATCGTTGCAGAGCAACTCGGCGTTAAAGAAGACGAGGTAACTAACGATGCTTCATTCGTCGATGATCTGGGCGCTGACTCGCTCGACACCGTCGAACTGGTAATGGCTTTGGAAGAGGAATTTGAAACCGAAATTCCTGACGAAGATGCTGAAAAGATCACGACCGTTCAACAAGCGATCGACTTTGTCACATCTCGCCAGAAAGCAGACTAATGAATTCCGGCGCGGTGCTTGTCGCCGCGCCATTTTCGTTTAGCAACACACGGCATTTCTGCCACATCAAGACGAAATTACCTTGAGCAAAAGACGAGTTGTAATCACCGGCATGGGTATCATCTCGCCGGTAGGTAGCCAGCTTAAGGATGCCTGGTCCAACGTCCTCGAAGGCGTTTCCGGCACCGTCCTAATCGACGAGTTTGATACCAGCACTTTCCCGACGAAAATTGCGGGACTGGTCAGGGACTTTGACGTCGATTCCTACATCTCAAGAAAAGATCAGCGCAAGAACGATCCGTTTATCCACTATGGCGTCGCCGCAACGATGGACGCGATTAAAGATGCTGGTCTCGAAATCACGGAAGAAAACGGGCACACGATCGGTGTCGCAATGGGTGCCGGTATTGGCGGCATCAAAACGATCGAAGACAACCACGACAAACTACTTGCGGGTGGCGTGCGCAAGGTTTCGCCGTTTTTTATTCCTGGCAGCATCATCAATATGACGTCGGGGCAGGCCAGCATCATGCATGACATTACCGGGCCAAATATCTCGATTGTTACTGCCTGTGCTTCATCCACGCATTGCATTGGACTGGCCGCCCGGAGTATTGAACATGGTGACGCCGAAGTTATGATCGCCGGCGGTTCCGAATATGCAACAACGCCCTTGGCAATGGCTGGTTTTTGTTCCGCGCGCGCCATGAGCACTCGCAATGACGACCCTAAAGCTGCCAGCCGTCCTTATGATATTGATCGTGACGGTTTTGTGTTGAGTAACGGCGCCGGATGCATCGTGTTGGAAGAACTCGAACACGCCAAGGCGCGGGGTGCTCAAATCTATGCGGAGGTCATTGGCTTCGGAATGAGCGGTGATGCTTATCACATCACGCTGCCGCCAGCCGATGGTGAGGGTGCGCGAAAGTGCATGACGGCTGCGCTGCGCGATGCTGGAATTGACGCATCAGATATTGACTATCTAAATGCACACGGAACTTCGACCCCGGCTGGTGACATCGGTGAGACCACCGGAATCAAGCGGGCCTTTGGTGATACTGCAAAGAGCCTGAGCGTCAGCTCAACCAAGTCGACAACCGGACACCTGCTTGGCGCCGCTGGTGCTGTAGAGGCGATTTTTTGTGCGCTATCTATTCGTGATCAGGTCATTCCACCGACGATCAATCTGGAAAATCAGGATCCCGAGTGTGACCTGGACTACACGCCGAATACTGCACGAGATGCAAAAGTGCGCACCGCAATATCAAACTCATTCGGTTTCGGCGGCACAAACGGAAGCCTGATTCTCAAAGCATTTGACTGAGCCTTTGCGCCTTGATTGCGGTCCTGACGAGCTTAGAAAGCTTAACCAGGCATTTCCAGATCGGTATCCCTTTCTGCTGCAAAGTACTGCCATCGGTGGCGATCTTGGACGCTTCGACATTCTGTTTGCGTTTCCAGGTGAATCCATTGCGCTGGACCGAATAGGGCAACTTTCCGGACGATGCGCTGGCGCGGACACCTCATTCCTTACGTGCCTCGATAACTGGTGGCATGAAGATCGAACTGAACCGGGCACCAGCAAATGGCCGTTCAACGGTGGATGGTTTCTATATCTCGGCTATGAGCTTGCTGCGGAGATTGAACCGAGCCTGACATTGCGCGAAGATCCCGATCTGCCGGTTGCGTTCGCTGTGCGATGCCCGGTTGCGATAATCCTCGATCACGAAACAAACTCTTGCGAGTTCGTTTCTGAAAACAGTGATCAACAACAAATTGAACGACTAAACTCTGACCTGGCGAACATACATATAGCTCCACCCGACAAGTCCCGGCCGCGACTCCAGGGCATATTAGAAGACAATGCCGAGCGTTTCATTGCTGCAGTTACGCGCGCTAAGACTCACATCGAAGCGGGCGATATCTACCAGGCAAATTTATCTCGGCAGTGGGATGTCGTCGTCTCCGAAGATTCGAGATCCGAATCCATATACGCGTCTCTATGCGCCGCGAACCCCGGACCATTCGCAGGAATTGCCCGCTGGCAGAAAACATCAATTATCTCATCATCACCCGAACGCCTGTTGCAGATAAAGGAGGGTATTATTTCCACTCGACCGATCGCTGGTACGAGGCGTCGCGGTGAAACCGAAACTGCGGATGACAATTTGTCGAATGAACTCTTCGCTCACCCAAAGGAACGTGCGGAACATGTCATGCTGATCGACCTCGAGCGCAACGATCTTGGGCGAGTGTGCGTGGCGGGTACTGTTGAGGTTGACGAAATGATGGTATTAGAGAGCTATACGCACGTGCACCATATCGTTTCCAATGTTCGTGGCCGAATCAGAAAAGATGTAACTCCCGGCCAGGCAATCGCTGCTGTTTTTCCGGGCGGCACTATTACCGGCTGCCCCAAAGTTCGTTGTATGGAAATTATTCATGAACTGGAATCGTCGCCGCGGGGCGCTTACACAGGATCGTTCGGCTACCTCAATCGCGACGGTACAATGGACCTGAATATACTCATTCGAACCATGCTTAAGAACGGTAACAATGTTTCATTCCGGGCGGGCGCTGGCATTGTCGCCGATTCGGTGCCGCAAGCCGAACTTGACGAAGCGAGAGCAAAGGCTGAAGGCATGCTAAAGGCATTGAGCAGTGAGTAACTGGTTCTCAGGCGGTAAGGCGGTCGATACTATTTCTGTCAATGACCGTGGCTTTCAATATGGCGATGGACTCTTTGAGACGATTGCCATTCGAAGCGGGGGGCCGAGATTTTGGTCACATCACATGGATCGTCTGTCCCGTGGTTGCGAGCTTCTGAGAATCTCGATGCCAGCGGAACAAGAACTCTCCGACGGGGTTTTGCAGGCCCTGGCCGCCAGTAATGTGCCGAAAGAATACGCCGTCGCCAAGATCATTGTATCGGCGGGAATCGGCCAACGGGGTTACGGGCGGCCGAATGCGGATGAACCCTTGATCTTGTATGGGGCATTCGCATCATCGCCGGCGCCGGCCCGGTCGTACGAAAAGGGGATTGACGCAATCTTGTGCAATACCCGCCTGGCATCCAACTCACAACTTGCCGGACTAAAGACTCTAAATCGCCTGGAGCAAGTATTAGCGCGAAGTGAAGTGACATCAATTAACGGCTTCGAAGGATTAACAATGGACGCGGACGATCGACTTATCTGCGGTACTATGAGCAACGTGTTTTTCGTCAACAACAGTGTTCTATCAACGCCGCCGGTGGACCGCTCGGGAGTAGCAGGTATCATGCGCAGGCACGTCATGCTGACTCTTGAGGAGCAGGGCGTTGAAGTAGAAGTTCGACATACAAGTCGGGCGGAACTTCAAGACGTCGACGAAGTTTTCCTGACCAACAGTCAGTTTGGGATCATACCCATTCGCAGCTGTATGAAATACAAGTGGCCCGTCGGGGAGGTGACACGTTCGGTCATGGCCCTCCTGGCGCAAAACGGCGTGATTGAATGCCGACAATGAAACGACTTGTGATGATCCTAGCGGTGTTGCTGGTCGCCGTGTTTGCCGCCGGGTTGATCGTGGCTCAGTACTTGAATTCGTTTATGGACGCCGAATTGGATATCCCGCAGGCAGGAATTGAATTCGAGATCAGCCCGGGTAGTTCTTTCAACGCTGTATCGCGCGACCTGGTTGCCAGCGGGGTGATCGCTGATGATCGCTGGCTGCGTTTATACGTGCGCTGGCATGACATTGGCGGCGGAATTCAAGCGGGCGAATATTTAATAGCCGCTGGGGCAACACCGCGATTGATACTGGAGCAGTTTACGAACGGTTCTGTGCGGCTATACGACTTCACCATCGTCGAAGGTTGGAATCATCGTGAAGTATTGCAGGCACTGCATACTCACCAAGCCGTACAGGCAACAATGACCGACGAAGATTGGCCGGCGTTGCTGGCGTCACTCGGTTCTGAATTGACCCATCCCGAGGGCTTGTTTTTACCGGAGACTTATCGTTTTCCCCGCAATACGACAGACCGGGCTTTGCTGATACAAGCCTATGAATTGATGCAATCGGTTTTGCAGGAGGAATGGAATACGCGCAGCAGCGATGCACCGATTCAATCTGCGTACGAAGCATTGATCCTTGCGTCCATTGTCGAAAAAGAAACAGCACGGGCAGATGAACGTCCGAGGATTGCCGGCGTCTTTGCTCGCCGGCTTCAAATACGCATGCGTTTGCAAACAGACCCCACTGTGATCTACGGCATCGGCCCCGCATTTGATGGCGACATTACACGTGCGCACCTGAAAACAGATACGCCTTACAACACTTACACACGGCATGGCCTGCCACCCACGCCGATTGCAATGCCCGGTAGGGCGGCTATTAATGCGGCTTTGAATCCAGAGGCAGGAACCGAGTTGTACTTCGTTGCAACGGGTCTGAGTGATGGCAGCCACAAATTCTCTACAACAAAAGCGGAGCATGATGCGGCGGTCGCCGAATATCTCATTCAGCTACGAAAAAACCGAAGGAACGGTGGCTGATCATGAAGCGCGGTCTTTTTATCACCGTTGAAGGTATCGAGGGCGTTGGCAAGTCCAGCAATATTGACGTCCTTGTGGAGCAGGTCCGCAAAGCCGGTCTCGAGGTAATCACAACTCGTGAACCGGGAGGCACCCCGGTTGCGGAAGACATCCGCAAACTTCTTAAGGACCACGGTGACGAACCCATTCCCGAGATAGCCGAGTTGTTGATGATGTTTGCGGCGCGATCGCTCAACGTTAATAACGTCATTTTGCCAGCGCTTGAAGCCGGTAAGTGGGTCGTTTGTGATCGGTTCACGGATTCCAGCCGGGCGTATCAGGGCGGTGGCCGTGGTTTGCCGATGGAATCTATCGATAGCCTGGCGAACTGGGTTCATGGCGATACCTGGCCCGATGTCACGATCCTTCTGGATGCACCCGTTGAAATAGGCATGGCGCGGGCGGGTAATCGTGGCGCACCGGACAGGATTGAACGCGAAAAGCACGATTTCTTCGAGCGGGTTCGAGAGTGCTATTTGAACCTCGCGCTTCGTGAGCCAGATCGATTCGTCATCATCGATACGACGCGAAGCCTGGAAGAAGTGCAAGCCGATGTGGGCCGCCTTGCAGTGCAGCTGATTGAAAGCAACTCACATTAAGATGGAGCTTTTCTGGCACAGAGCGTTTGCAGATTCGTGGCTAGAGGCCGATAAGCAGGGTCGCCTGCCCCATGCTGTCTTGTTAATGGGGCCCGTCGGTGTCGGCAAACGTGCCGCAGCAGCCTGGATGGCAACGCAGCGGCTGCGACCCGATCCGTTGACGATATTGCCCGGCTATCCGTTCGACCGGCCGGAGCTTCCGGATATGCGCTGGATTGCCACGCCGGAAGACAAGAAAACGATTGGCATTGAGCAAATCCGAGCCTTGGTCAGCGAGCTCAGCCTGACGAGCTACGAAGGACACGGCAAAGTTGCGGTCATCGAACCGGCGAACGATATGACGGTCAATGCCGCTAACAGCCTCTTAAAGACGCTGGAAGAGCCGCCGGGCGACGCGTTGCTGATTCTGGTAGCCGATCGAGTCGGAAAACTGCCAGCCACGATCTTCAGTCGCTGTCAGAGAATTGACTTCTCGGTTCCCGGCGAGCCAGAGGCGCTAGTGTGGCTCGATCGAGTGCAACCGGGTACACGTTGGCTGGATGCGCTTCGAATGTCTGGTGGAGCGCCGCTGGCAGCCATCGATGCGCTTAATGACCTCGACACCAACACAACAATGGGGCGCGATCTGAGTGTTTTGGGGCAGGGCAAGGGTTCCGCGGTGGAAGTGGCTGCCAGATGGGCCAAAATCGACCCTGGATTCGTACTCAACTGGTTGTCTCAACAGGTTAAATTGGCGATTTTGGCCACTTCTGCAGGTCGCGAAACGGCCGACGGGCTGCTTATTGATGATTCTGTGCTGCGGCGCATGGACAGGCGAAATTTGTTCTGCTATTTAGACATAATCAATCGATTGCGCGGGCAACCGGGCGGATCGTATAACGTTCAACTGAGCTTTGAGGGCCTGTTGATCGATTGGGCGGACGGGTTGAAGGATTGCGGCCTGACGCCACCCACTGACGGTATGCAGCTAATGACAGCTGGCCATAACTAGAGAAAGCGCGAAATGAGCAAACCAGGACTGCTGACACTGACGATCAAGGACAAGAGCGCGTTGTACCTCGCGTACATGCCTTATGTGATCAACGGTGGGCTCTTCATACCCACCAATAGCTCCTACCGCCTCGGCGATGAGGTTTTCATGCTGCTAAACCTGATGGGTGAAGAGGAGAAAATCCCGGTCGCCGGTACCGTGATCTGGATGACTCCGAAAGGCGCCCAAGGCAAGCGCACTGCAGGAATCGGTGTGCAATTTTCTGATCAGGATCAGGGAAATACACAGAAGAAGATTGAAAACTACCTGGCCGGTGCCCTTGGCGGAGACAAACCTACACACACGATGTAGGCAAAAATATCTAGGCTTGATCGCGGTTGATACCGCCCCGTAATACGTAGGCGTGATATCCACGCTCACTCAATATGTACGCGCCCGCAGAGCTGCGGCGCCCGGTATCACAGCAAACGATGTACTTCTTGCTCTGATCCAGAGTGTTAATCTTCAGCCGAATAAAATACAGCGGGATATTCAGGGCCGCATCGAGATGCTGGTTTTCAAACTCACTGGGAAGTCTCACATCGAGCCACTGTCCGCCCGAGCGGATAATCTCGTCCGCTTCGGCCTTATTGACCCAGTCAAGCATTGGTTCATTTAGCAGCTTCTTGAAGTCCTCCTTGCCGAGTCGCATCACGGCACCATCACTTTGCATGGTAACCGTGGCGTTGCGTTTCGCATTCGAAATCAGTGCTTCTTCACCGAAGGTGTCACCAACCGATAATTCTGCCAGTTTGATGCCTTCTTTGCTCAGTGGTGTCTCGCGAGTCACCAAGGCGGTGCCGCGAATCAATACATAGAAGTAATCGCCCTCAGATCCCTGCTTCAAGATCACATCACCCGTGCGGTAATTGATCTGCTGCATACGCATGAAGATTGCCTGAATATTTGCAGGCGGAATCTTGTGAAAAGCTTTTGTCTGCAACAGCATCGTCATCCAGTCTTCATTGCTCTGGTCTGACTTGCCGGCTAATTCAGAGACTTCGTAGGTTCCGGTTTGATCCCAGGTCAACATGACATCGAGGAGGTCGCTGTCTATTGAAATAAACTGCACACGGTCCCGCGCACGTGCGGAAACACGACGAGGGTAGACTGGGGCGATCGGATTTCGCGCAATATCGGTTCCGCCCTCGACGACGCCAACAACTTTACCCTGATCGATCAGCTCGAGATTGCCGGAAATAATGTACAAGGTACGCTTTTCAGTGTCGCCCTCTTTGAACAGCAATTGCCCGGGCGACATCTCACGAATCTGCACCTTACGCGCAAGCGCCGCGAGGTTATCGCGCTTAAGGCCGTCTAGCGGAGAAAACCCTCTGAGCAGCTCTGTGCTTACCTGCTCAATTGCCATTATTCATCCTGTTTTCACTCGAGTTTCGCTCATCGGGGGCAAAGCCCCTGTAAGCGCCGTATTCTACCGTTAATTCAATGACTTCGGGAACCGCTCAATTCACGCAGCGTGAAACGCCGCACAGTTTATTTTGCAGTTCAAGGCCGTCTGTGACGTCAATCACAGCTCAGACCACCCACTGTGCGGCTCGAATCGTTCTCCATGAGCTTTGGCCAGTTCGTTCATGCGCATTACGACGGAGGTCGTACCGCGCTCTTTTGCGTAGTTCAGCGGCCCACCGCGGAATGGAGCGAATCCAGTACCAAATATCACACCGGCGTCCAGCAAGTCAGCGTCGCTGACGACATTCTCCTGCAAGCACGCGACGGCCTCGTTGAGCATTGGCAGTATCAGACGATCCTGAATATCGTCTGCTACATTCCTGCCGTCACTGGCAGGTTTGACGGCTTTGCCATCCTCCCAGAGGTAGTAGCCCTGTCCGGATTTGCGCCCGAGTAGGCCGTCGTCAACCATCTTCTGCAGCGTATCCGGAACGGGTCGGTCGAAAGCAGCACCAAGCACTTTTGAAACGTGCAATCCGACGTCAAGGCCAACGCTGTCTGCCAGCTCAACGGGTCCCATGGGCATGCCGAAAGCTTCGGCTGCCTTGTCGATTTCTGCCAGCGGAACACCTTCATCCGCAAGATGCATGGCCTCAGCCATATACGGTGCGAGAATCCTGTTGACAACAAATCCCGGTGAACTCAAGCACTCCAGCGGCATTTTTCCAATACCTTTCGTAAATGCGAAGCCGATGTCCATGGCGTCCTGATCGGTATCTTCACAACGAATGACTTCAACCAGCGGCAACATGGCCACCGGGTTGAAGAAATGCAGCCCGATAAATCGCTGTGGCTCATTTAGTACTGTTCGCAGTTCTTCCAGCCGAATGCTGGAGGTATTCGTTGCAAGCAAAGCCCCCGGTTTCATCTCAGCTTGCAAGGCCTCGTACAAACTTTGTTTGGCCTCAAGGTTTTCGTAAATTGCCTCGATGACGAGATCAGCCTTTGCCACTCCTGCGCCGTCCACGTCCGCCTGCAAACGTTCAGTGGTCGCTGCACGTTTCTCACTATCTCGCACGCGTTTGGAAAACAATTTCGCCGCTCGCTCCATAGCCGGTTCAATGTATTTCAGTTCTCGATCCTGAAGCGTTACTATGTGACCGCGCAAGGCACACCAGGCAGCGATATCACCGCCCATCACACCTGCGCCCACTACGTGCACGTGTTTCACCTTCGTATCCGTTTTCTTACCCTGTCCCTTAAGCTTGCTCTGCAGGAAGAAAACCCTGACAAGATTTCGAGACGTGCTTGAGACCATCAGTTTCGCAAAGCTTCGCGCTTCGGCAAGGTATCCGGTTTCTGGCGACGCGCCGTTCGCCGCCCAATTGTCGATCATCATGTAGGGAGCAGGGTAATGGTCTTTTCTTGCTTTTCCCTGTACCTGTTTTAGCAGCATGTTGCGTACGAAAGATCGAGCAACACCTGTGCTCAACAGTCGATCCGCAAGCGGCGCTCGTTGCTTCGGCGGCGCTGCGGCGATTAGCGCGCTGGCATCATCTCGCCAATCGCTTTCAGTGCTTATCTTGTCAATCAGGCCGATTGCCATGGCCTTGCCCGGTGCAATCGGGTTACCCGTCAACATCAATTGCATGGCCGCCCGTACGCCGCAAATTTGTACCGCGCGAACGGTGCCGCCAAATCCAGGGTGCAGACCGAGCTTCACTTCAGGGAGCCCCAATATTTTTTTCTCACTGGCCAGGGCAATGCGATAATCGCAGGCCATCGCTAGCTCAAGTCCGCCGCCGAGACAAACTCCGTTGATGACTGTGGTGGTCGGGCAACTCAAAGCCTCGACTTTGTCCATCAAACCCTGGCCGAGAAGGACGACTTCCTCCGCGTGTTCAACAGACTCAACCTTAGTGAATTCCTTGATGTCGGCACCCATCACGAAACTGCCATTTTTGCCCGACCACAATACGACGCCTGCAGGCGGGCTGGCGGTCATCGGATCGAGAATGTCGTTTAATTCGCTGAGAATAAAGGACGAAAGTACGTTGACCTTCGAGTCCGCCGTATCAAGGCATAACCAGACAATTCCTTTGTCATCGGTTTCCATTTTCCAGTGTTTCAATGTCATATTTTTATCATCGCGGTTCAAAATCACAAATAATGGGTCGGTGGTCTGATAAGCGTACGTCAGGAACTTCAAAGCCGGTTACGTCAATGCCATCCTGATAGAGCACGAAATCGAGTTCCTTACGTGGAGATCTGCTTGGGTAGGTTGGTAAACTTTCTGCATTCGCAGAGGTCAGACCCGCCGCCTTCATGAACAGGTAAATTTCATTTTCGCCCCAGAAGGTATTGAAATCGCCGGCGACGACGACGGGCTTCTGGGTGTCCTGGATCAAGTCGTAAAGTCTGCGCATCTGTAAGTGCCGATGCCGGTATTTCAGCGACAAATGCACGAGAAAAATAGCATATTCCTTAAGCTCCAGTTCGATGATCAAGCGCTTAACACCCGTATCGAAGTAGTGAAATTTCTCACCATGCACGCGGTTAGCTGCAAGGAACGCGTTGCCTTGTTTGCGAACAATGGGGAGTATTTGGTTGATCGATCTCTCGCCATACTTTGTTTCGTACGAAGTATTCATCCCAAGGTCTGCGGCGATCTTTTCAGCCTGATTCACCTTTCGACTTCTAATCGATCCTGTATCCACCTCAATCAAGCCGACGATGTCCGGGTCAACTGATTTGATGAATTTTGTAATGTCGGGTAGCACCGATTGGTTGCCGAGAACGTAGCCCGCACCGGGTAGTGGCATATGCATACTGGCGCCACCGCCTACGGCATATCGGATATTGTATTGAAGGAGGCGCATGCGCTGCATACGATACCGAATCCCCACGTACAGTGCTATGCGCGCGTGCGGCGAAATTATTCGTTAAACTTGGGCTGAACCATCGAGACAGGAGCAACCGGTGTCTGAGAACAACCCGATCACAGTCTTTGCGACTCACGCGTTTGAGGAAAGCGACGACTACCTGCGCGTTTTTGAATTCCTCGAGAGTGTAGACCGATTTTATTACCTGAATGTGAGTAAACCCGAGAACGTTCCTCAAACGGGTGGGTTACAAACGGTCAAAGATGAATTGATCGAACAAATAAAGGCTGCAGAAGCTGTCATCGTACTTTCCAGCTTGTACGAAAACAGGACCGACATCGCCCAATTCATAATGGACGCTGCAGAAATCAACAAGAAAGGCATGATTGCCATTCGGCCATTCGGCGTCTCAGCCGAAACACCCGCTGAAATGGTGGAACGCTGCCAGGAGCATATCGAGTGGAATGACCGCGAGATTGCCGATGCGTTGCGCCGCCAGGCACGCGGCGAAGATACGTCGAGATGGGAAGTCCTCGACTTTCCGGGCTTCGATGCGGACGGGCCCACCGATTAGGCCAGTCGTTATTGCTCATCGCGGGGCTTCGGGCTACTTACCCGAACACACCTTGCAGGCCAAAGCACTCGCTTACAAAATGGGCGCGGATTATCTCGAGCAGGATGTCGTCGCAACGCTGGACGACGAATTGGTCGTGCTGCACGACATTCATCTCGATCGAGTGACTGACGTTGCGTCGTTTTATCCACGGCGCTGTCGCGACGACGGCCGTTTTTACGCCCGCGATTTCGCACTCGAGGAAATCAGGCAACTGTCAGCGCATGAACGGACCAATGCGGATGGCTCGCTTGTATACCCGGGCCGTTATGAAGGCGAAGGCGAACAATTTCGTGTGCATACCTTTGCGGAAGAACTCTCTTTCATCGCGCGGCTGCAATCCGACGGTGGCCGTCCCGTTGGGATTTATCCTGAAATCAAGAGCCCCGCCTGGCACCTCAGTGAGGGCGTCGACATAAGCGCACTGTTCCTCGACTTGTTGCGTGAGTTTGGTTTCGAATCGCACAGTGATCCGGTGTATGTGCAGTGCTTTGATGATCAGGAGCTAATTCGAATTCGTAATACTCTGGGCTGCTCCCTCAAACTGATTCAACTCATCGGCGAAAACAGCTGGCGTGAGGCGAAAACGGACTATGAGGCGTTGTGGACGGAGGACGGCCTGCAGAGGCTCTCGTCAACAGTTGACGGAATCGGGCCCTGGATCAATCAGTTGTACCGTATCAGACCGGATGGCGAGATTGACAACACAGGGGCGGTTGCCCGGGCACATAAATACGGACTCGCGGTTCATCCCTTTACCTTTCGAAAAGACGATCTGCCGCAGGGCTTTGAGTCCTTCGAACAGTTGCTCCAGTTCGCGACACACGAGCTATCCGTCGATGGCTTGTTTACGGATTTTCCCGATCTGGCATTACCGAGCCCGGGACCATAGACAGACAGATCGCATTAGAGTCCTCACCACAGGGCTTTTCAGGCCGATTTCAGGCGATGGGCAGTCCCTGTGAACTGCTATGCGAGGCAAAATCGTCGGAAGAGGCGAGAAAACTCACCGAACTGGCCGCAAAAGAAGCCTGGCGAATCGAGGATAAGCTAAGTCGATATATTCCGGGCAACATCATCGATCAAGTCAATACTGCATCCGGGCAGGCGATCGAAGTTGACGAAGAAACAGCGCAGCTTTTGGATTTCGCAAGCACCTTGTATGAACTTAGTGGTGGTGCCTTCGACATCACATCGGGCGTACTCAGGCGCGTATGGACTTTTGATGGTAGTGACCGCATTCCCTCTAAAGCCGAGGTCAGCCAACAACTGGGGCTGGTCGGCTGGGACAAGGCGACGTGGAATTCACCTGTTCTGACACTTCCGCCGGAAATGCAAATTGATCTCGGCGGAATTGGCAAAGAATACGCAGTTGACCGCACAGTACTGCTGCTGAAGTCCTTGAGTAAAACCCCGTGTCTTGTCAATTTTGGCGGTGATCTGGCCGTGACTGGCGCTCCCCATAATCGCGCTACCTGGACGGTTGGCATTGAGGCGGCAGACGGAGGGGGCGCGGACACACTAATTGAGTTGCGGCAGGGTGCATTGGCGACCAGCGGCAACGCACGTCGATTTCTCCAAAAAAATGGTCTTCGCTACAGCCATGTGCTGGATCCCAGGACCGGTTGGCCCGTTGCCGAAGCCGCAGCCTCGATCACTGTCGCGGCGGATACCTGTACACAGGCGGGCATGCTTTCGACGATGGCGATGCTCAAAGGCGCGACGGCCGAGGAGTTTCTTGCGCAGCAAACTGAAAAGTCCTGGTGTCGTCGTTAGCTGGCGACTATCTTACTTTTTGCATTAAGAAGGTTTAATAACGCTTTGTTTATTAATAAATTTTTACCACAATTGCGTTTTGCGAAACTTCCATCTATGGTCAATCCGGTACACGCAGCAGCTTCCGAGATTGAGAACCCTGTCCTTTATTGAAAATCAAAATCAATTGATCATAACGCGATGTTTGTAGAACTCCCCAATGAGCTACTTCTCTTTACCGCTGGTGCATTCCTGCTCGGCTGGATTCTGGCCACAATGGTTGCGGGCCTGAGCGCGCGTAGTCGTGCAAAAAAACGTGATCCACGCGACGACAGAATTCGGGAACTGGAGGCGGAGTTGCGTATTTCACAGGCAGATGGCAGCGACTCGAGAAGCAATCACGAAAAATTGGAGGACGAGCTAAAGGAAACGACCGTCGGTCTGGAACGACGTGATATGGTCATTACTGAGCAGCAGGCAAAACTCGAAAAGATGTCGAAAGACCTCAAGGATTCTGTCTTAAAAACTCGCGAATTGCGCGCGGAGCTGACAGATCGAGCGACTCAGAGCGTCCACGCCGAAGCGAAGATTCGCGAAGTTGAAACCGAATTATCCGTCGCACAAGCATCGACGGACATGATTGCGACTGGAGTTCTTGATTATTCATTCATTCCTGACAATCCGGATGAAAAAGTCAGTAACAGCAATAATGATGATGAACATGATGAGGTTAGCAAGGCGTCCAGCTAGCTATTTTCCGTCCCTCGCAATCCTTAGCATTCTGCCTGCCTGCGCTCCGCCACAGGTACCTGTTGTAATCAACTTTGGCGCGAGCTGGAATGCGCAGCCGATTCAGTGCGCAGAAAATGGGCTCAGCCTGTCTGACCTGCGGCTTTATATCTCAGATGTCATTCTTATCGATGCAGACGGCCGTGAACACGCGCTCAATCTCGCTCCAGACGAGCGATGGCAACAACGAAACGTCGCATTACTTGACCTGGAAGACGGCGAGGGTAGCTGTTCCAACGGTACACCTGACACCAACGCCATGGTCCACGGTACCGCCGCGGCGGCTGAGTTCGCTGGCGTACGTTTCACCGTTGGGGTTCCTTTCGAGCTGAACCACGACAATCCTTTGCTCGCAGATCCACCCCTCGATGATGCCGCCATGCATTGGCACTGGCGTTCGGGCTATAAGTTTTTCCGCGCGGGGGTTGTGAACGACAATGATTCTTTTTGGATCCATTTGGGTAGCACGGGCTGCGAAGGAACCGTGCAGAACATCAGCCGCTGCAATTCTCCGAATCGGGTAAGCGTCGAACTTGCGGACTTTTCGCCAGACAAGGACCGAATCTCGATTGAGTTGTCGGCGTTGTTCAGAGGTGTCGATCTCGACGACGGCGTACGAAGTGATTGTTCATCCGGGCCCGCCGAAACCGCATGCCAAGAACCCTTTGCCGCGCTTGGCCTGGATGACAAGCTCGTGCAAACACAGGCTGTTTTCAGGGTCGCGAATGGCAATTAGTCTCCGATCTGTCCTTCCTGCGGTTGGCGTCATCGCACTGTGTGCCGCTACAGCGATGTGGTTCACAATGGAACCGGAGGCATACGACTGGCGACTTCCCGCTGATATCCCAGCACCACAAGTACCGGCGAGCAACCCGATGAGTGAGGTCAAAGTTGAACTTGGCAGGTGGTTATTCCACGACACGCGCTTGTCCTTCAATGCATCGATGTCGTGTGCAAGCTGCCATCTACAGGAATTGGCCTTTACTGACGGCAAGTCAAAGTCGATTGGCGCGACTGGGGCGGTGCTTCCACGCAGTGCAATGGGCCTCGTAAATACCGCGTACGCGAGCCGTTTGACGTGGGCGAATCCTTTGCTCGACCGCCTTGAAGACCAGGCGTTGACGCCATTGCTCGGGGACAATCCCATTGAAATGGGCATGGGAGGTCTCGAGGGCGAGATCGCCGAATTACTCGCAACTGACTCGAGATATCAGGAATGGGCGCGAGCGGCTTTTCCGAACGATGAGAACCCTTATTCAACGTTGAATGCAGTGCGGGCGATTGCCGCATTTGTACGCTCTATCGTTAGCTTTAGTTCTCCCTATGATCACTATTTGGCCGGCAGGAGCGGGGCCTTGTCGTCGTCAGCGGAGCGCGGTATGGAACTGTTTTTCTCCGAGCGTCTAGAGTGCTTTCACTGCCATGGGGGCTTCAATTTTACGGACAGCACAACCCACTCAAGCTCCACTGTCGACAACGTGGGATTTCACAACAATGGGCTGTATAACCTGAACGACGCCGGCGCATATCCCAGCGACAACACCGGATTATTCGACATGACCGGGCGCACGAGGGACATGGGGCGATTCAAAGCGCCATCGTTGCGCAATATCGCTCTTACTGCGCCTTACATGCATGACGGCAGTATTGCGAGTCTTGTTGAAGTTCTCGAACACTATGCAAGAGGAGGACGCCTGCTCGAAAATACAGAATATGCTGGCGACGGGCGCCTGAGCCCGTTCAAATCGGAATTTGTTGTTGGTTTTGAACTCAGCGGCGAAGAAAAGCAAGATCTCATCGCATTCCTATCGTCCTTAAGCGATGAAAACGTCGTTACCAATGAACGCTGGTCAAATCCGTTTGAATAATGGTAGGTATCAGAGCATTCTGCTATACGTTAGGAATTAAAAGGGGTGCTGATTATGAGCATTATGACATTGTGGCAGCCAATTCTGCTGTCTGCGGTTCTGACATTTATTGCTGGCTCCGTTATCTGGATGTTTATGCCATGGCATAAGAAGGACTGGAGCGCGGTATCGAATGAGCAGGGTGCTCGCAATGGTCTTAGCGGCCTTGCGCCTGGGCAATACAACGTGCCGCATTGCACCGACATGAAACAGCTCGAGAATCCGGAAGTCCAGCAACAATTCAAGGACGGACCAGTAGCGTTCATAACGGTCGTCCCGAGCGGACTGCCAGCGATGGGCGGCAAGATGGGATTGATGTTCGGCTACAACCTGCTAGTCGCAATTGTCTGTGCCTATTTCGTTAGCCGTACTGCTGCGCCCGGCGCGGATTACCTGGCGATCTTTCGCATAAGTGGTGCTGTCGCCTTCATCGCTTACGGAATGGCCTATGTTCAGGAGAGCATCTGGTTCGGCCGGCCCTGGGCCGGAACCGCAAAGACCTTTCTGGACGCGCTTATCTATTCGTTGCTGACCGGCGGCGCCTTCGGCTGGCTTGCTTAGGAAAAGTCAAATCACCTACTAGTGCCACAAACTGGCCACATTTCATCCCCTGGATTGCCAGATCCCTCGAGTAAAACCTAGTGAAGGCAATCACAGGGGATAGGGATGACTACCGAACAGACGCACTGGAAAACCTGGGCAACATTTTTCCTAAAAAGAAGCACACGCGCGTTACCTGCGCTTGAGCAGGACCGCGACTATTCGGAACTGCCGGAATCACTGGCGCGCTCTTTGGCTATTTTTCAGCTCGGCGAGTCCGGTGGCGGAACGATAATCAAGCAAGCGCTGCACAACCGCTTGCCGGGCACCAACGAGTATTACGCGGCTGCGATGGCGCTCTTCGTCGAGGAAGAGCACCGCCACGCTAACATTCTGGCCATGTGTGTGCGGCTACTTGGCGGCACGCTGATTCGCAGCAATTGGACCGCGAAATTGTTCGTATTCGCACGACGGCTGATTGGGCTCCGGCTCAAGGTTGTTGTGCTGCTAGCCGCTGAGGTGGTTGGTCTTTGCTATTACCACTTGCTGGCGGTTCATTTGCCATCGTCCCGACTCAGAGACCAATTACTGGAAATTGTTGAGGACGAGCGCTCGCATCTCTATTTCCACTGCGACTTCCTACGTAGCCAAACGCCGTCACGCTGGCGAAAAAGAGTGTTTGTCCTGACCTGGCGAGTGGTCATGTTTTCAGCGGCTATCGTTGTCGCCGTTGATCACCGGCGTGCAATTCGGGATCTGAATATTGGCATACGACCAGTCCTGGCGCGTTGGAAAAGCTATAGCGACCTCGCCGAATTGCTGGTGGTTCGTGATAATGCCGAGCAAAGACCCTGGAAACGAGAATTTAGCAATCGACCAAGTTTGTCCTGAAGGTTGTGTTCGAGACGTGCCCATTGTCTAATTCGTCTTGAGAACAATACGTCAACTAGGGGACAAAAAAATGGCTGGAAAATTCGAATGTTACAAAGATAAAGCGGGTGAGTTTCGTTTTCGTCTAAAAGCAGGTAACGGCGAGACCATCCTTTCAAGCGAGGGTTACAAGGCGAAAGATTCCTGTTCGAACGGAATAGCGTCCGTGCAGAAGAATTGTACCGATGATAAGTGTTATGAAAAAACCACCACGAGTGGTGGTCAATTTCGATTCAATCTCAAGTCGACAAATGGGCAGGTCATCGGCACTAGCCAAAATTACAAGTCCGAATCAGGTCGTGACAACGGTATGGATAGCGTGAGGCGTTCTGCACCGGATGCATCGATAGACGACCAAAGCTAAGCGAGCAACAAGACGCGCCAGCCGAACGCTGTGCGGATCCTTACTGATGTTGTCGATTGAAACCGCCATCCGATTGACTGTTATCGGACAAGAACTTTTGATCGCGGTGTTGTTTCTTTTCAGTTCGGGCCGCTTGGCTGGCCGCGTCAGTGGGGCGCTTTTTCTGACCAGCGTCGCTGGCTATCTGTATACCTCTGATGTTCTGCTGCGAACTTCTATTCCGGCGATACAACCCGCAGTATTGCTACTGGCACTAATCGTACCGTTCTGTCTTTGGCTATTCGCACGGGCCATTTTTGAACATCAGTGGCCCAGTAAGTGGATCATAGCCACATTCGTCATTGTGGCCACCGCGGTCTGGATCGTATTCGTGTTCGCCGACGATTTTGCTGCAGGCTGGGTTCGAGAAGCCAGTGTGCTGATGCATATCGTGTCGCTGATCACCGTGATTCATGCACTTTGGATGACGCTGCGTGGACGACCTGATGATCTCGTCGAGCGACGGCGACAATTCAGAGTGTATTTCGTCTGCATCGTGGCTGTTCAGGCACTCGCTGTACTGGTCGTTGAACTCGCGGTCGGTGGGTCAACTACCCCGGCTTGGCTCGATCTTGGCAATGTCCTGATCATTGCCGCGTTGACTCTGGGGCTGGCGATTCCCTTGCTAAGGCTGAATCCCGATTTTTTTCCACCGCAGGGCAGAATCGCGGCTACTGATGTGCCACGTCCTGAACCGGGAATTGGCAGAGCCGATGAGTTTCTGCGCCAGAATCTGCTGGCTGCGATGGATAACGGTTACTACCGTGAAACAGGACTCACAATTCGACAGTTGGCCGACAAGCTATCGGCTCCAGAGCATCAGTTACGTCGATTGATCAATAGCCACCTGGGATTTCGAAATTTTGCCGCGTTTCTTAGTAGCTACCGAATCCAGGAAGCCACCGAACAACTTCTCAAACCGGAACGAGCTCGTATCCCGGTACTCACAATTGCACTTGAGATGGGCTATGCCTCTTTGGGTCCGTTCAATCGAGCGTTCAAAGTAACGACCGGCATGACACCGACTCAATATCGACAACAGCGCCCAAAAACGGTTGCTGATTCTGAATAAACGCTGTTGATTTCAGAATCGGCGCCATTCTTCGTTTATCGGCGAGATAAACGGCCAATAAAGTAGCTACCGTGCTCTCCAGTTATTGCACATTGGAGAATACGCATGAACCAGGCTATGAGCCTGCCAGATCTTTTTGTTGCCGTCTGGCCAATAATATTCACAGTTGATCTTTCAAGGTATTTGATCGCGGCCGGGCTTTTAGTGATCATTCTTGCGATCTTCTCAGGACCACTCGCGAGTCGACGAATTCAAACGAGGAAAGCGAGCGGACCCGATATCCGCCGCGAAGTCCTGTACTCATTGAGTACGGCCCTTATCTTTTCGCTTGTCGGCTTTGCTCTATACGCAGGAAATCAGCACGGTCTGTTCAGAATCTATGGCGGCGAACTCCCGAACGGCTTTCGCATTCTGTTGGAATTCGCAGCGATCGTAGTGCTGCACGATGCGTATTTCTATTGGGCGCACCGAGCGATGCACACACGCTGGCTATTTCGCCGCATTCATCGATTGCATCATCAGTCGAATACACCGACGCCGTGGGCCGCGTATGCATTCTCGCCCGGAGAGGCGATTGTGGAGGCGGGGATACTGCCTCTCGCTGCCCTGGCCCTGCCCATGCACGAGTTAACGGTATTCCTTTTCGTCACTCACATGATATTGAGAAACGTAGTGGGACATGCCGGTGTAGAGCTGTTTCCACACTGGTGGCTAGGTATTCCAGTACTTCGTAGATTTACGACAACGATTCACCACGATCTGCATCACTCGCATGGCAACGCCAACTTTGGACTCTATTTCGTCTGGTGGGACCGTTTGATGAAAACTGAGCATCCGGACTACGCGGAGCGATTCGAGGCATCTACCCAAGCGAGCCGCCCACACAATTCAAGCAACGGGAGATCCTAATGATGCCGCTAACAAAGCCAAGAAAACAGCTACAATCAGAGGTAAGCCAATTTCGGTCACGGGAGCTAATCATGAAGAAACGACTTGGTATCACTTTGGTAGCATTTTTCTTACCGGCTGTCGCGGCAGCGCAAGATACGGAAAAATATCAATGCTCGTATGGTGAGATGCAGCGCCGAGTTGAAATTGCTCATGAACCGGGCGTCGAGGTTCCTTGTAGCGTGCATTACTACAAGGACACCGAGATGCCGGGAGAGCAGCAGGTATTGTGGTCCGCGGGCAGCGATCCAAGCTTTTGCAGGAGCAAGGCGATCGAGTTAGTTACCAAACTCGAAGGCTGGGGCTGGGATTGCGGTGGAGACACCGATACAGCCATTGAAGAAGACCCGGTTGATGAAGCGGACGCAATCGAGCCGGAGGAGATGCTAGGTGATCCCGATGCGCCGGAGACTCTCGATCCGCAGGAGTAAGTTAGCCGATAGACTTGCCCAGTCATTGAGTCCTTGCTTGTTGTCGACGCTGGCGGCAAGTCTGATTTTGTCGGCCTGTACCGACGAGCATCCTGTCGCGGTGTCGCAAATACCTAAGGGCGATCGGGTATTGGCGATTCAAGCCAATATGGGTGGGGAAGGTGACTACGATACCCTTTTCGCTGAAGCTCTGGCTGCGGGTCATGAAGCCCAGAGTTATGGCTGGGATTGGAATGAACTTGAGACGGCCCCAGGCCGATTCGAACCGGCAGTTAACTACCTTGCGATCGCAAACAGCTATTTAACGCAGAAGACGATGTCGTTGCACCTGACGCTGCGGCCGATCCACGCGAATCGAAAAACGGTCCCGGCAGACATCAGCGAATTACCCATGGACAGCCCGGAAGTCATAGAGCGTTTCAAATTGCTGCTCGACTGGGTCGGGACGCAGGTGACCACAGTCGAATTGGGGTCGATAGTCATCGATTCCGAAATCAATTCCTTCATGGCCGGCGACGATGAACGCTGGGAGGAATGGGTACGTTTCTACGCAGCAGTCGCGGGCTACGCGCGCCAGAAGTTTCCGGGAACACCGATTACCTGCGAGACTACGTTTGACGCCTTTTCCAAGCGGGACGTCAGCAAGCTCAGGGCAATGCATCAGCACAGCGATATCATCGGAGTGTCCTACTATCCGCTGAACGGTGCACCCGGCAAAGTCCAACCGCCGGAAGATGTACATGCAGATTTTCAGACAGTGGTCGATTCGATTTCGACGAAGCCGATCATCTATTACCAGATAGGCTATCCATCCAGCCAACTTATAGGCAGTTCCGATAAGCAGCAAGCGCGCTTCATTACCGAAGTATTTCGGGCTTGGGACACGCATAGCGATCGTATTCACATGCTGAATTTTCAATGGATGCACGAAGCACCACCGACAGCTATCGACGGCTATGCGGACTATTTCAACTACGACACTGTCGAGTTTCGGGCATTTCTCGGAAGCATCGGTTTGCAAAGCTGGATGGGCGAACCAAAGCCAGCCTGGGGTCGACTGAGCGAAGAGGCGCGATCCCGCGGATTCGGAAAATTCGACGCTGGCGAAAGTATCGAATCTGGGCATTAACCACCGAAACCACAAGTGATCAGATCGGCCGCCGCAGGAGATACACCGCCGCCGCTCCACGCGGGAACGTCTGAATCGACCGTTTGTGGGTCAATACCGGGAAAACCGAGGTAGCAGTTTTCGCTGATCTTTATTCCAAGCCGCTTGGGTTTGTCCGCTTCAAATTGCAGGTCCGGTAAAAAAGGTTGGTCTTCTATCAGCCATTCTTCTGGTGGTGCGAACATAACGGAGAACGTCTTTCTCCACATGAGATTGCGAATACGCTCCTGCTCAATATTCTGGATTGTAGATTCCTCAGCAATTGTTGAGATGACGTTTTCCCAGTCGATAGGAACTGACGATTCCTCGGGCTCATCGTTTGCTGGTTCGATCAGCGCAGTCGCAACAGTTTGTTCTGCCTGCTCCGGTAAATCTGGCGGAATGTCACGCTCTAGCGGGGCTGGCATCGGATCAGGATCGGGCTCTTCTTCATCAGCAGGTTCTTCGTCCGGCGGCTTGGCTATCAACCTTAGCTCGATCGTCGGCACCTCTATCGACGGCGCGGACTCGGATGGATCAAAGCGGACCCACAGCAAGACGGCAGCGTGAATAAGCACCGAGACTAATAAGGCAATCCGAAGAGTGCTTTTTTTCCGTGCTTTCTGTGGAAACGCCGGGCCTAGCCGCATCAGTGCCTCTGCGTCTGCTGATTGTCATAGATGTGTCAAAGGACGAATGGGTCGCATTTAGCGTGATTATTGGACGCTGCGAATAGAATACCCTTTTGACACGGTGCATCTCGTGCGAATCGTGGCATCTCGTAACTTTAAATCATCACTTGGCCTAACACGCTAGAATAGCGATCCCACTGAGTAAGCTAGAAAGGAGTATTACGTGACGAAAGACCGCGTGGCGATAATTACGGGCAGCAGTAGAGGCATCGGTGCGGCGACCGCCGAGTTGTTGGCCAGGGCCAACTATCAAATCTGTGTGAATTTTCGATCGAACGAAGTTGCGGCAAACTCTTTAGTGAGTTCGTTGACGGCAGCAGGTAAGAAGGCCATTGCGGTTCAAGCAGACGTCAGCAAGGAAAGTGATGCAATTCGGCTCTTCGAAACCGTGGATAAGCAATTGGGCCCAGTTTGCGCTCTCGTAAACAATGCGGGCATTGTCCTTCCGCAAATGCGCGTCGAGGACATGGATGCTAGCCGCATCAACAATATTCTGAGTACAAATGTAACCAGTGCATTTCTGTGCTGCCGGGAAGCTGTGAAGAGGATGTCCACTCTGCACGGCGGAGGAGGCGGTTCAATCGTAAATGTGTCGTCCGCAGCCTCGCGTATTGGGGCGGCTGGGGAGTATGTCGATTACGCGGCTTCCAAGGGTGCAATAGATACTCTAACTAAAGGGCTATCGCTTGAAGTTGCGGCAGAAGGAATTCGGGTCAACTGTGTTCGACCGGGCTTTATTTATACAGAAATGCACGCTGACGGAGGTGAGCCTGGCCGAGTAGATCGTCTTGCGGAATCGATACCTATGAAGCGAGGCGGCGAACCATCCGAGGTCGCATCTTCGATATTGTGGCTATTGTCGGACGAGGCCTCCTATGTAACGGGAACGTTTATTGACGCAGCGGGCGGTAGGTAGTGCGAACAATTCCATAGTTCTCAAAGCGCGAGCTTCATTCCCTCGTGACTTGCAGTAAAGCCCAAAGCTTCGTAGAAATGATGGGCGTCGATGCGATTCTTGTCTGTCGTAAGCTGAACCAACCCACAACCACGTCTGCGACACTCATCTATCGCCCACTCAAACATCATTCGACCAAGCCCTTTGGCGCGGTGGTCCGCCGCAATTCGAACACCCTCAATCTGACCACGCCACATCCCGAGTCGAGAAAGACCGGGGATAAACGTGATTTGCAGGCAGCCAACCAGAACGCTTTGGTCTTCCACAACCACCATAATCTGGTTCGGATCGCGGTCGATCGCGGCAAATGCGTTGAGGTAGCTTGTATTCAAAGGAGAAGCCGAGTCTTCGCGTTGCCGCCCCAGTTCGTCGTCCGCCAGCATCGTAACGATGCCGGGCAGATCTGCCAATTTGGCGGGACGAAAGGACAACTCGCTCATCAGCCTAGGCTATCACATGGCGATTGCCACTCCAGCTAAGCGAACCCAAGTCCTGAAAGGAGCCTATTGCTCTCCTCATCAATCTCACTGATCGAATCACGCAAAGCCAAGACCGGAATTGCTGATCGTATGTCGTCTGTGATCAGACAACATTCCAAAATTATTTCCTCCAATTCATTCTCGGACAGCTCACTAATGTTTGGCTTGTCCAACAAGAATATTCCGATCCTGTCCGCGACTTGCACGCATGCTGTCGCAGCGGCACGTGTTGCAGGAGCAATCTCTTCACCCATTGGATTGTGGTGTGCCCGGACAACCTCAGAAATAGAATGAGGAAGACCCCAATGCTCACAGGCCAGATAGCCTAACTCGCTATGAGTGAACTTGTATACCTCGATGTCGGCTTGCACTAATTCCTCGGGTGATTGCCAGTTGCTTTCATCGACTTTCCGTAACTCAGGAGTCGCATGTTCTAACATGACGAATCGCCCAATATCGTGTAACAATCCGATCAGGTACGCTTGACCAGGGTCGAGTTCCAAATCGGAGATCACTCGAGCGATTGCCTGAGATGCGACTGCTGTTTGGATCGAGTGTTTCCACAATTGGACCTGTGCAGGCTCCGTGGGCATAAAAACGCGTTGGACGGATAACGAAGCGACAAGGCTGCTAACCGTTGCGGCGCCCATTCGCGTCAGTGCATCCCTAATCGTACAAATGGGAACGGTCGGGGCCGATGCGGCAGAATTTGCCAAAGCTACGATACGAACAGCAAATGCCGGATCTTCCTTCGCCAGATTTTCGAATTGCTCAAAATAGTCGTCTGCCGTTGGATTTAGCTGAAGTATTTTTACGAGCACCTGCGGTAAGAGTGGCAATTCATCGATCTTGTCCTCCATGCTATGAAGGGCGGCTTTGTCAACACTGGCTACAGTTGATTTGCGTTCCGCGTTCTCCACAAAACTCGTCCTTTGATTCACATCACCACTAACATAATAGCGGCGGAAGTCTCCGAAACTTGAATGTCGAATTGTCCTCAAGGATGAACGTAGTGCTGCCGATAACCCATTCAAGCTCAGCCGGTTACGGCACGACAATGGAGAATTGCCTTGAGTTCTATAATCGGCACCCGTTTCGGTGCTCTGTTTGCTGTATCTCTGCAGCTTCTCTCGTTTGCCTCTACGGCAAGCGCCGAGACAGATTTGAGTTTCACGGGCTCGCCAGCAATTGTTGACGGCAACGGTGCAGATACCGGCTCGGTTGGTACGACGGCCCGATGGAGCAACGTCGGTACACTTAATGGCACCGAACTTGACCTCGTTATCGAGGTGATCAGCAATAACCGCGTTGGCAACAGCATGAGCTTCACCACGGACGGGGATGATGCCGCAGTCTCGCTGGACGGTGCAACCGGCCAGATCGTTGATCTCGATTACAATTTCTTTGAAGCGGGTACGAGCACGCCGATTACGATTATTCCGGAGGCCCTGATTCAGGACCTCGATTCCGACATCGCGGGGACGTCGACACTGGAAATCGTCCGCGTACCGATCTCGCAAATCGCAAATTACACGGTTGAAGCCAGTGGGCTCGGTTCGGACTTGACGGTCGTGACACTCGATAAGGGCACTCCAGGCGATCTCACCGATGATGACTTCGAGGTTACTTCAGGTGCGAGCGGCAACCCGGGCGATACCAATATCTCGATCGAATTCGATTTTGAACCGTCGTCAACCATTCGATTAACACTGGAGACCGCGAATGGCGCTTCGGTGCGACAGTTCTCTTTCGACGGCAACGCCGATAGCTTCTTCACAACAAGAGACGAAACTCCGCAGGATCTCTTTCCCCCGACTACGCCAACAATTGCTCTCGTAGCAACGAACGACGCAACACCGGCGCTTTCCGGCACAGCGGAAGCGTTTTCAACGATAACGATCATCGTTGCTGGAGCGACGTTTGAAGTAGTCGCAGAATTCAATGCTACGTGGTCACTCGATACCGGAAGTGTCACGCCAGAAAGCGGGACTTTTAGTCCCAACATAGACGGAACCGGAACGACTGACGTGTTAGTCACCAGCACTGATGCGGCCGGCAACAGCACCAGCGATGTAAGCGGCAGTGAATTATTTATCGACGCGACCGCTCCGGTGCTAACGATTGCTACATCGGATGTGGTCGTCGTCGCAAATGTAGATAACTACATACTCGACGGTACCTGCACTAGCGGTGATGGTGTGGTTACCGTGTCAATCGCTGGCGCTACGCCACCATCAATGGTCGCGGCTTGTTCGGGTGGCACATGGATATCCAGCGGCTTCGATTTTTCCGGCATTGCGGATGGCAGCAATGCGGTTGTCGTAAACGCGAGCCAGACAGACTTTTGGGGCAATACAGGTAACGCTACGACGGTGCAGTTGGATAAGGACTCGACACCGCCGGGGACGCCGACAGTTGACGCACAAACGACCAGTGACACGACGCCGGTTATTACCGGGACAGCGGATGCCGGAGCTTCAGTATCCGTATCGGTCGGCGGTGCCCTGTACACCGTCGTCGCAAACGGCTCGGGTCAATGGTCGCTGGACACGGGTGTCGTGGCTCCGGACAGTGGCGCCTTTTTCCCCAGCACCAACGGTGCTAATGAGGTCACAGCGATTGTGACCGACGGAGTCGGCAACATCAGCACAGATGTTACGAACAACGAAGTGGTCATAGACACTATTACACCGGTGGCGCCGACCGTTGACTCGCTGTTAACCAACGATGCGACACCGATTGTGACGGGTGCAGCAGAAGCCGGGTCCACAAATATAATTACCTTCGGCGGTGCGACCTTCACCGTCGTTGCGAATGGCTTTAGCCAATGGTCGCTGGATACCGGTGCAGTGACACCGGACAGCGGTACGTTCGCCCCTGATGTAAACGGTGTCAACGACGTGGCCGTCGTAAGTAGTGACGCAGCCGGCAACAGCGCAGCGGATGCGAGCAGCAACGAGATTACGATCGACACGACAGATCCGGTTCTGAGTATCACTACCGCTCCCATTGCGACGTCGAACAACGCGTCGTTGTACGGGGTCGGCGGGACCTGCGACGCTGGCGATGGCTTTGTCACCGTGAGTATCGTCGGTGCCACACCGTCTTCACGACCTGTGGGCTGCTCTACAGGCACCTGGTCGACCAACTTCGACGTTAGCGCGATCGTCGATGGCGACGATGTGCTGCAAATCGACGCGCGCCAGACCGACGCAGCCGGTAACGTCGGCAGCACAAGTCAGCTGTCCGACAAGGATACGTTGCTACCGTTAATCGCGATTACGAATGACGGTAGCGGGGGAGACGAGTTTGTCAACGAACAGGAACAAACTGCTGTCATCGTAAGCGGGACCAGCGATGTTGACGACGGCCAGACCATCACCGTTACCTTCAGCGACGGTTTCAATACCGACATTGTAGTGATCGCCACGGCGGCAGGCGGCGTCTGGACGGCTCCTTCTGTGGATATCTCAGGCCTCAATAGCGGCACGATTTTCATATCCGCGGATGTTGATGACAGCGTTGGAAACTCGGCTGTAACAGCGAGTGATGTGTTTACGCTCGACGCCAATCTGCCGAACCTTACGGCCGATTTGATCGGCATCACGAACAGTACTTTCCCGACCTTCAGCGGAACGACCGACGAGCCTGCGGGCAACGTCGTAACAGTTCGCGATGGCCTCGGCGCAGTGGTCTGCACGGCCACGGTCGCGGCGGCAGCACCGTCAAACACCTGGTCCTGCACGCTCGGAACCGCGATCCCGGAAGGCGCCTATATCTACACCGCAGAGATCGATGATGGTGCCGGCAACATGCGAGTCGTCGATATCAGCCTGACGGTCGACCTCGACATGGACAATGACGGGATTCCCGATGCGGTCGAGGGTGTGGGTGACACGGATGGCGATGGTACACCTGATTATCAGGATACTGACTCTGACAACGATGGCATTCCGGATATTGACGAAGAACAACGCGTGCCGCCGCTGAGCGGAATCGACAGCGATGGGGATGGAATCGACGATGCACTTGACGTCGACCAGACCGGTGGCACGGACGCAGACGGTGATGGCGTAGACGATTCACTGGCTCCATCAGATCTCGACGAAGATGGTGTACCTGATTATCGCGATGACGATACAGACGGTGACGGCATCGCCGATGCCACAGAAGGAGCGGGCGATACCGATGGTGATGGCGTGCCAAATTACCGGGATCTCGACAGCGACAATGACGGCCTTCCGGATGCAATGGAGACCTTTGACAGTGATGGCGATGGCAGCGCCGACTACATTGATCCGGACAGCGATAACGACGGCATCCCGGATTCCGTCGAGGCTGACGGCCTGCCGCCAGCCGACACGGACGGCGACGGTCTTTTCGACTACATCGATCCGGATAGTGATGACGACGGTATTTCCGACCTTGAAGAGGGACGAACGAGCGGCAATGACACCGATAACGACGGAATTGACGATACCTATGACGTCGACCAGACCGGTGGCGCTGACTTAAACGGCGACGGCGTCGATGACGCTAATGTTGCAGACGATTTCGACAACGACAGTGTTCCGAACTTCCTCGACCTGGACAGTGACAATGACGGTCTTCTTGACGTCAGCGAGGGCGGCCTCACGGACGTGAACGCGGACGGCATCGTTGACGATGGTGCGATCACGGACACGCCGCCGAACACCGATGGCACGGCCGGTCCCGACTATCTTGACCTCGACAGTGACGACGACGGTAGGAATGACATCGAGGGCACCGATGCCTCGGCCTACGATAGTGATGGAGATGGTCAGATCGACCCCGGTAGCGCCGCCGACGTAGACGGTGATGGCGTTCCAAACGTTATTGATGGTGACAACACCGGCCACGGTGTTGCCCGTGACTCAGACGGTGATGGCGTGACGGATGCAGTTGACCTCGACGACGATAGCGACGGCGTACCTGATGTCCAGGAGAGGGACAACGGGGCTGATGTAGATACCGACATGGACGGTATCGTCGACCGTCTCGACCTCGATGCCGACAATGACGGCCTGCCTGACAGCATTGAGGCCGTTGGCGACAATAGTCTCGATGACAACCGTGACGGCTTACTCGATGACCTGTTCGACAGCAATTCGGACGGACTCGCAGACCATGTGCCGTCTGGCATGGTGCCCCTCGACACAGATGGAGATGGTATCCCGGACTTCCGTGATACCGACAGTGATGGTGATGATATGAATGATATTACAGAAAGCGCCCGAGAGGCCGTAGACACCCTTGACGCGGATGGCGATGGGGTAATCGACAGCTTCGTGGACACAGATGGTGATGGACTCGCCGATATCGTCGACCCTGATGTTGCAGGCGGCGGGGGAGTACCCATCGTGCCGCCTGATACAGACGGCGATGGCCGCACCGACCAGATCGATGTGGACAGCGATAATGATGGAAGACTGGATGAGGATGAGAACGGTGACTTTGACGCCGATGGCATTCCAGACAGCATCCAGGTTCACATCGACGAACCGCTTCAAACAGCGGTCCAAGGAGGCGGCTCAATGCTGTGGTTACCGATAATCTTGTTCTTTTACGCGATCGTGTCCCGATCTCGCCGCACCCGGGTGTCGGCACTACCTATTTTGGCAGTCGTAATGCTCCTGCCCACAACCGGAGCACAAGCCGATTACGATACTCCCGGCGAGGCCCTGTTTCACGTGGGCGTAGGTGGAGGGGTGTCCTTGGTTGCACCGGAAGGCGTGTCGCGCGGCTGGCAGACGATTGGTGACACGAGTGACGGATATAAGCTGCGCTTGGGTTACCATTTCCATCCCCGGTGGTACGCCGAGGCTGGTTATGTCGATGCCGGAGCAGCTGAAATTGGAAACTTGGATCCCGCGATCACCGATGTAGCGTCGATTAACTACAAAATACCGTCTGTCTTCATCGGCTACATGCTGCGGGACTCGGCCGCGAGATGGAATATCCACATCAAACTCGGCGTGTCGGATATCAGAAATTCCGCGGACGATGACAGGGTCGTCTTTGAAGAGCAGAGCTCTGTTCAGATTGCCATGGGGCTGGCCGCGCAATGGAATGTTTCTTCCCGATGGTTCATTGCTCTCGAGCACGACCAATACGACCGTGACTCAAGTTTCACGAGCCTTAACGTTGGTTGGCGATTTTATGCCGACTTCTAGCGGGTAGGGGACGATACAAACGAATATCAATAAAGTTTTGCGTCAAAGTTCGGAGAGCATTTTTGAGGCCGATCTCCCGACGTCGTTGTCAGGATCGATTTGCGCGGCTGTCTCCAATGACAACTTTGCCTCGTCGAGATTTCCTAGTTCCATGTTGACATACCCCAAAGTCAACCAGATCCGTTGATTGTCTGGATTCAGCGCTGACCCCTGCATGAGCACGGCAAGGGCTTGTTCCGATTGGTTGATGTAATGAAGTGTCAGGCCCAGGTTATTTTTAATATCAACGTTGCCAGGATCCAGGACAGACAACTGTCGATACAGGTCTGCCGCTTCAGCATATTGTTTGTTCGCAAAATATTTATTTGCCAGCAGTAATAGTGTCGCCGGATCTTTCTTCCTCGAGTCGAACGAAAGCAGCGATTCCAGCATGGCTGTATTCACCTCAAGCTGGTCGCCTCGGGGCATTGCCGACGGTGCAGCGGTATCGCTACCGGTGGTCGAAACGATTTGTGAATCACCGACATATACTTGGCGAGTTACCGCAAATACGATCAGCCCAAACACTAACAGGAGCGCTAAGGTCTGCAGCCAGGTCGGGCCCTTGGCTAGCGTCGCAGCATTTCCGGTATTTGTTGTGCTATGACTCAATTTTAAAACTCCTCTCAGCTCACATCGTTACCTTACATAAGGTCCGACACAGTTAATACTCATATTCGTGATACGGGCATGGGAAAATGGCGACTATTTCTGTCAGAGTTTAATTACGAATAACAGTATTCGTTGAATAACTCGAGTGGCGTCATCGGTACCTCCACGAACAAGAGGAGTCACGTCATGATCAAAGCCAGTTGCATTTGGTTCTTAGCCATCGGTTTGCTGTGGTCGGCAACGTGTTTTGCTGATGATGCACAAGCCTCCAAATCCAACGATGGGCTTGAGCCGGTTGAATCTCTCCGTCTAAAAGCGATGCTCGCAGAGTCGACGTTACCGGCGCGCTGGCGGCTGAATTACGCGGCTGGAGCAACAGTATATTCAGACGCCTGGCCGCGATCGATCGCCGATTTCGACTTTCAGGAAGCAGGTCCCTGGTCGCGTTTTAGCGAGGTTCGAGCCTTGTCGCTTTTGACTTTGGCAGAAGTTGGTCAGACAAGACTGTTTCTTGGAGTAAATAAAGACGGACTGGCGGGGCTGCATTTCAACGTATTTCCACGCTATGGCGATAAGCACTATCTGGAGATGGTTCGAATGCCATATCTATCGAATACCAGGCAAGCGGCAGAATAGAGCAGTTTGGACGGGTGTCGAATTAGCCCTTATATTCAATTTAACATAATATACATTATGCGCATATATTGATTAGCCTAGCTCTCCGGGCCAATCAGTGCATCCAAAGGTATATCCAGGTTCTTGTGCAGTGACCGGATCATCGCCAAAGATAACCCTCTACGCTTGTTCATGACCTCCGATACACGCGAACGAGAACCCATAAATGGTTCAAGGTCCTTCCGATCCAATCCCATTTGCTCCATACGAAATTTGATGGCATCTACCGGGTTCGGCGCATCGATCGAATATTGTTCTTTCTCGTAAGCGTCAACCAGTGTCGCCAACACCTCAAGTTCGTCGCCTTCTGTGGTATCGGTCCGCGCCGACATTAGTGCCTCAATCCTTTTCAGAGCACTCTCTTGGTCGCTGGAATTGCGAATTGGTTTAATAATCATTCAAATATGCTCCGGATCAATACGATCGTATTCAGAGTGTGTACCGACGAATCGAATGTACAAAATTCGAAAATCATGATTGACATGCACTATGAGCCTAAATTTGTTGCCACCAATATTGAAAACAACGCGATTTCCCTTGATAAATCTCGCATGCCTGTATCTGTTTTTGATGTCGTCGGGACTTTGCCAGATGGCCTGTGATGCTTCCCGATACCAGGATTTAAGCGGTTGCTCCGCCACTTGGTGCTTTTCCCAAAATACCTTGAGCGTCCGTCTCGCGATAATTTGCATCGACAGACATTAGCATGGTCCCATTTTGGGAACAATCCCCGAAAATGTCCCTTTCGATGCATTTGTGCCAAAACACTCCCCATAGGCCAGAAGCAGTCGTTCGCGTGTAGCAAATAAGGGTCAGGACTTGTCGCTTTCCTCCGTTGAATCGTGAGTTGCGAACCGTCAGGGCCATTTCCGGATCTGCTCGCTCGTAGAAGTTTGGCGCCAAATACAGTATCGAATGAACGACTAGTTCTATCTGTACAGCGACAGCATGGTTGTTAGGCAAATGCCAATCGAAATCAGGTTCACCCAGAGGTACTTTCTTTCGTGAACCAAGGCAACGAAACACAGCAATAGGGCCACCGGAGCGCCCAGGAACCCGACGATTACACCGGCGACCATAGACCCCCATCCTTCAAACCCGGAAGGAGCACCGGAATACAGGCTTGCAGACACGCCAGCCGTTGCGACTGCAGTTGCCAGAGCCAGCAGGGTAAACAACGGTTTTCGATTTATCTGTGGCTTTGTTTCGACTGGGCCCTCTGTACGCCCATCATCCCAGCCCAGCTGTCTCTTGTAGGATGCCACTAGTCGTCTTTGGAATGTTTGTACAGCATGAAGAAAAAGAACATGAGCGCCGATGTACTAATACTCGACGCTACAAATGTCACAGGGTTCGAAAGCAGAATGGCGAAGGCTAGGCCAGTCCTCATTACATAGCCCACGGTGATCGTGATCAGCGTGATCAATGCGACAGTACTTAGTTTCATGTGATGTCCTTTGTGCGATTCATACGTCGATGCAAATGACCGAATTCGATTGTAGCAGTGGGGCAAGTCCTGACCCTGACTTTCCACTGAGCCGGAGGAAACTCCGGGTCAGGAGTATTCTCTTCATGATGTGTTTTTTGCTTCGGCATCAGTCGCCGTTGCCCTGAACAAAATAGAGCCTGCTGAAACAAAACCGTCTGGTTCGACCAACACAGCGTCAATATGGATATCGACCGGAAGGTAGATAGCTGTGCGCTCCAGACGGGCCCTTAGCTGTGCGAGTTCCTGCTCAATAGCGGTGACCCCCGACTCTGAAAGCCGGCGCCGATTGACGATACTCTCCAATTGATGTTGTAGGCCCTTGATTTCTCGCCGCATTTGCGACTGAAGGCGCTCATTACGCTCCTCTTTAAGAGTCTGCCGTCTTAGCTCGACCACTTTCTGTACAACAGACTCTTCGGTATCGAGCGTTTCAATCTCCGATAACAGAATGTCCAGCTCTGCCTCCGTACGTTGTAGCGAAATCTCGAGATCTTCCGCATCGATGCGCACAAGAACAGTTTCTTTGGGGATAATCTTCCCCGGTTTCAGGTTTGGATGTAGGTGCTCGATTCTTCCGGACACTTGTGCAATCACTGAATATTCGCTCGGCAACACTTTATCGGAGGGTTGCGGAGAAACTCTCTCGATGCCAATTGGGCTCTCGATTGCGGTATTTCCAGGAATTGAAACTGCAGTAGGTTCGGACACGGGCCACCTGAGCACTGCCAGCGCGAGCATGAGAACAACAATGCCCGCAACTGAGATGGGCCACCAACGAGGAATCTGAGGTCTCGGTCGGGACGTATCTGCGAGCTCATTCTCAATGACTGCAGCTATATCCGCAACAAGATCTCGCGAGGGCAGTCTCATTGAGACGTAGACGATAACCAACGGAATGGCGCCGCCAAGCAAAACGTTCAACTCGCCGAACACCAGGGAAGTAATAAGACTCAGAGTGACAATGGTGCCGACCAAAAGTCCTGCTCTGAGCGCAATGGATGGCATGAAGCCCATAACAGAGCAGGTGTTCTCGCCATTTCTGCTCCGAAGGGAAGCGACACAACCCTTCGCGTTATTCTCAACTAATCGCAGATAGTTGTTCTTTATCTCGACGCCAAATCGCCCCGGGAGCCGAGACTCAAGCAGGATGCCAATCTCTTCAAGCGTTGTCGGTTCTTTCAGCCTCAAAGTTGCCATCGCCAACTCCCACTACCCGGCAACCGGGTATTCCCAAGGAGGATAACAGAGGTTTGTGCCGGCAGATCGCCCTCTTCTACGCAGCCTAGCCTTAACTTTTGCCGAATAGTTGGGTATCACCATTACAGCCACGGTACTACTCACAGCGGCAATTTGATGACAGCGATCAAACCTTGTGGCGTATTGGATTCCAGACTCAGCGTACCATCGTGGCCGTCAACGATGGCTTTGGCGATCGATAGGCCAAGACCGAATCCGCCCTTTTCGCTCTCGCGTGCTTGAGAGAGACGAGTAAACGGGTCAAACGCCTCCGATATACGGTGGTCCGAGATGCCTGGTCCCTCGTCAAGCACACGGATATGGATGTTGCCGTCGCCATAGACCAGCTCGACCGTCGCACTACCTCCATACTTAACAGCATTGTCTATGAGGTTTCGAATCGCGCGGCCTAGCGCCACCGGCCGACAGCGATAGTGGACTGGCTGATCTCCCGAAAACGTCACGGTCTCGCCTAGTTCTTCAAATTCGCTGCATTCGCTCTCGATCAGTGCTCTCAAGTCAACATTTTGCTTGGGTTCAGACCTGGACTCGCCGCGCACATAGTCCAAAGCTGACTCG
Organism: Woeseiaceae bacterium; assembly: GCA_021773075.1. Classification (GTDB taxonomy): domain Bacteria; phylum Pseudomonadota; class Gammaproteobacteria; order Steroidobacterales; family Woeseiaceae; genus UBA1847. The sequence continues at coordinate 412,173 of JAJFKT010000010.1, read as the reverse complement.
GTAATACGCTCCATCTTTTGAATGCTCTTAATGATGTCATCACGAATTTCTGCATCCTCAATCAATTCTGCTTTGACCCGCAAACCGGTCAGCGGGGTGCGGATATCGTGACCCACCGCGGCTAGCATGTGTGTGCGGCGCTTTATTTCGTCACGGACTTCCCGCTGCATTGTGTTGAAAGAACGAATTGCTTGGCGAATGTCGATGGGACCGGTCTCCTCGATCTCCTCCACTCTAAGATCACTACCAAAACTCGAAGCGGCCTCAGTGAGTTTTGACAAAGGACGCGTTAAGCGCCTAATGAAGAAGAGCGCGGCTGAGCCCACGAGGAAAAAGAACAAGATGATCCGTAAGGTTGAAACCAGTTGGTCGCCGATTAGCTCGAATTTGTGGGCGTGGACTTCAATGTTGAGCCATTCTCCGCTGTCCATTCGTGCACTAACAACAATGCCGGCAACCGGAAAATCAAACTCACCCGGCTCACATTGCGCGTAGGCGAAATCATCTTCCGAAAAATCCGCGTAGCTGACGGCAATATCCTCCTGCGGTCGCCGCAGCTTTTCAGCGATGAAAGCGCGAAGTAAATCTGCGTTAAGGGTATTCGAATGAGGCCCATAAGGTGCCTCTGAGACTGAAAATCCTTTGTGACAGATCGATGTTGTCGCGACGAAATCCTGCAGTTCCTCGGGCTTGATTCGCTCAAGAATGGGTAGTCTAACCTTGATCGCATTGACTGTCTGATCGCTTTCCGCTTCTTGCTCGACGTTGAGGTGTTGGGAGAGCTGGTAAATCATCGCGCCAATCAGAAGCGCGACAAACGCGAATGCCAAAATAGCAAAGATCTGTTTTTCCAATGTATCCAGAGCCCATCTGGATCGCATATTCTTCAGGACCACGCCAACTCCGCCGAGAACACATAGCCGCCGCCACACTCCGTTTGAATGATCGTCGGGTGCTTGGGATCATTCTCCAGTTTCCGGCGCAATCGACTAATCTGATTGTCAATCCGGCGATCATAAACATGCCCGCTAACGCCTCGTGTCAGATCCAATAATTGGTCGCGCGACAGTGTCGCCCCGGCATGCTCAATAAGCACTAACAGTAGTGCATGTTCACCCGAACTCAGCGGTACGACCAGATCGTCCGGGCCCACAATCTGCTTTTGCGACATGTCGAACTGCCAGCGATCGAAGCGCACCGAACCGGTCAGACGTTCACTGCGCGGTGGCAGCATTTGTGTACGTCGCAGGACCGTCTTGATGCGTGCTTTGAGCTCCCTGGGGTTGAACGGCTTGGAAACGTAGTCATCCGCGCCAAGTTCTAGTCCGACAATCCGGTCCGTATCATCTTTAAGCGCCGTGAGCAGGATGATAGGTATACGCGTCGACGCCTGCAGTCGCTTGCAAATCGAAAATCCATCCTCGCCGGGCATCATGACGTCGAGGACAATAAGGTCGATACTGGCCTTGGGCAGAATCCGGTCCATTTCACGGCCACTTTCAGCGACGCTAACCCGGTAGCCGTTTTCCGACAGATATCTCGCCAACGGACGGTGGATATCGCAGTCGTCATCAATAATCAGGATATGTGGAGTTTGGGGCGTGTTCATAACTTGATAATAAGGCCTGGATTGCACTGACCATAGGCCAGCGAAGCTCGCGAATAGCTATTTTTTGTATCAACTTGTCGCAACCCGGGTTGTTTCGAACATTGGATACATCATCGCCATTGGGCACGTAATGTACAGCACATATCCTAGGGAATATGAATCACCGCAAGATCAGACTCTACCCACGATAAATTATCACGGGTCTCGCGGGCCTCGCTTTCTTCCCAAAGGAATCATCATGATGCGTTTTTCACAATTCATTATTCTGTTATCCACTTTCTTGATGGCGGGCTACGCCAGCATTTCACAGGCAGAGAGCAGCGCTGAGCCAGCGGCTTATGAAATGCCAAATTCACAGGTCGTACCGATCAAGAACAGTAAGAATGGCGGGCAATATGAGCTCTATATCAAACTGCCAGAGGAATATGCAGAGAATCAAGACACAGCATATCCAGTAATCTACTACGCAGATGCAGTGTGGCATCTCGAAATGCTCTCTGCTGCAACAGAATACATGCTGGAAGACGTTATTCTGGTCGGAGTTTCCTGGCGGCAGGACATCGCAGATGATTTAAAGCAAGAATATGGGGATCACGCTAGTCGATTCACCGACTACTCATTCTGGGAAAAAACTAACCCTAATCATCCCAAACTTATATTTGGCCAAGCTAAAAGTCACTTGGCATTCATTCGCGACGATGTCATCCAATACGTGGATAACAACTATCGCACGCACCCAGACAGTCGTACCTATTTCGGTTACTCATTAAGCGGTGCATTCGGGGCTTATACATTGCTGACTCAACCTGAGAGTTTTGATAACTACATTCTTGGCAGTCCATTGGACAGCGGCTTGATCCCCTACCTTGCTGAGATTGATTCTGAACTTGGCACTTTCGAGGCAAACAACAACGATTCCCTAAATGCCAACGTTTTTATTGCCTATGGCACATTGGAAGAAGGAGCGGCCGAACCTACCGGCGACTTTATTAAGTTACTGGGTAATAGAAGAAAACCAGGTTTATCCATACAAACCGAAACACTTGAAGGTGATCATCAAACCGCTTTCCCAAGGATTGCTCTACAAAGTGTCGCTTGGCTATCGAGCCTGATAAATGATATTTCGACTGACGATCCTGAGCTCTCATTTATTGATATCCCAATACTCAATAAAGCATTTGTTAACGCAGCTCCAGAGGATAGAGAAGATGGACTTCTGGTGGGCGAATTGGGCATCGATGCGGGTGATAAAGAGAAGATTCTAACTCTGGCAGAAGAAATTGCAGACCATGAACATGGCCGGTTCGACAGTTTTCTTATTGCCCATAAAGACAAGCTAATATTTGAGTCTTATTACGCACGTGGCCGCATCGATCTACCCCATTGGCAAGCGTCAGCAACGAAAGCCTATACCGGTTTATTACTTGGCCGCGCCATCCAGTTGGGTTACCTCACCATGGATGACCTGGACAAACCCTTAGTTAGCTTCCTCAATGAACTGGACCCAGCAAAATTTGTTGATGGTGCAGAAAAAATAACGCTAAACCATGCATTGACAATGCGTTCCGGTATACGCATTAGTGACGACCAGAAAGAAGAAATGGATAAAGACCCAGACCGATTAAAGGGTCAGGGTAATGTTCAGACTTTACTCGAGCATAGTGCGTCAATCACAAAAGAGTCCCAAGTGTTTAAGTATGGCGGCGGTGCAGGATTGGTAATGCAAGTCATTGAAGCCGCCGTACCGGGATCAGCACTGGACTTTGGTAAAAGTGAATTGCTCGACAAATTAGACATCACCAATTATCGCTGGCCTATTGATGAGCGAACCGGTTTGCCGGTATCTGGATCGCGCGCGCAATTGATATCGCGTGACATGGTTAAGTTTGGCACCTTGGCCAGAAACAAAGGCAAATGGAATGGCGAGCAGCTGATTCCGGAAGCCTTTATTGCTAAAGCAACCGACAGGATTCTCACTACCGACAACGATTATGAAGTGCACTACGGAGGCAAAGATGTCTCTAATCAAGGCTATGGTTATTTCTGGTGGAGTGCGGACCTAAAAAGTGGTGATAAAAGCTATTTCGCCGTATCAGCGCAAGGAGGTTACGGTCAATTTATCATTCTGATCGACGAATTGGATCTGATGGTTGTATTCACAGCCCATGATAACGATACCAATTACCTGCAACTAACTGCGGAGCGGATTCTGCCGGCTTTTATTGAGTATTAGCGAGCATTTCTCAAATGCCCGGCATCGTCGAGGCAAATGGCGAGGCACCCCATTTACCAATACTATCGAGAAGGCAGACTACCGTTAATATCGATAGAACCGCTTCGCGGCTCTAATCTTAAGCTCTGCACTCGCCCGGAGAATGGCATTCGTCAGATAGGCGGTGGCGGTTGACCCATAATGGTCGTTTGCATCGTTTAAAGATTTGTCAATTCTCTCTTTGCGTAAACTGCGCTACGCCCCATGAGTCACCAAATGATGAATTCCGAACCCCCACTACGTCTGATGCTGTTAGCTATTACCACTTGGTTGGCAGCTTGCGTTTCTGTCCCGTCACAAGACCAAATCCAACTAAGTCCAGCTGGTGACCAGCATTGGAACGTCATATATCGTTTCTCGCGTCCGACCTCTGGCATCACGCTTGTCCGAACACCAAATGAAGCTCGCAGCAATCGTTGGAAGTTTACGTCGCCGGATTTCGAAATTATTAAGGTCAATGACGAGGATGTAATACGGCGCAGCGATGGAGGAGCTTTTTCCATGGTGAATGTCCTCGTTCCTGCCACATATGTACCGCTACCAAAGGACTATGCGCCCTTCTCTCCGTTTAGTGATGGAGGCCTACTCATTCACAGTGGGCGGTTTCAAGGATGTGCTACCGCTAAGCTTCAAGTCGAAAACACCTGCGATGGCCCGTGGCTAATGAAAATCACGCCCCCAAAGGGAATGCATATTATTGTGGAAGGTCAGTTGCAATCTCGTACCACGCAATGGTTGGACTCGGGCGACGGCACAAAAGTGTATGTGGGCACAGCGAAACCTAGCGAGTCTTCCTACTTCATCGGGATAGTAGACTCCGCGCTTCCGACTGCGATAACTGAGCCTATTGAGAAACTTTTGCCCCAGTTGATGAAACTGTATGCTCAAATGCTTCCGCCATTGCGGCAGAGACCCATGCTGTTCGTGTCCTATGACGCGTCATTCAGCGAAGGGCATGGCCATCAGGGTGGCACACTCCCCGACCAAGTTTTCATGCATTTCTACGGGCCTGGCTGGGAAGGGTCAGACCTCGCTGGCCAAACCTACGAAGATACGGCGTGGTTCTTCGCACATGAAACCGGGCATCTTTTTCAGCATAGTGTCACTGGCGTACGCGACGCATCGTGGATACATGAAGGTGCTGCCGAAGCATTCGCATACCTTTCGTTACAGTCTTTGAAAGCCGTTTCCCAAGAATATCTCGACGAGCACAGACAGCGCGCGCTCGATGGCTGTAGCTATGCGCTGAGTAAAGGAACGCTGGCTAGTGCCGTGGATAGGGCCCGGTTTTCTGACTACTACGATTGCGGACTAATTATGTTTCTTGCCATCGATGCTGCTGTCCGAATGAGCAGCGCCAATCAGGAAGATTTGTTTAGCTTTTGGACAACACTAATCGCGGAAACGGGGAAGAATGAACCGTGGGAAGATGTGATTTTTCTGGAGAAAATTAGGCACGCGATTGGGCCATCCCTGGCTGACAGACTTCGTCTTGTGGTCTCTGATGACAGTGACGCAGCGGCGATAGCCGTGCGACAACTTTTGCCGTAAATTTCACGCTCTTGTGGCAGCTAGCAGCAGACTAAGCATCAGGTGACCGACCGCTTTAAAAGAGGCTGTCGCTGAAATCGACCCAAGGGGAAGCCAGCAACCGGACATTTCTAACTGGCTAGGATGAGGACATCTGTATTTTGCGTTGACATAACTCGACCTGATCTACAAGGTCGTCAATAACGCGATCCGTAGTTCAGTCCGATTGGCTGCCAAGGCGGAACGCGGTTCCGATGCCCAGGAAAACAAACAGGATATCCAAAACTCCGAAGTCCTCGCGCATCATTGCCCACGGCGATAACTCATCGAGACTTTCGACGCTGCCCGCTAGCCACTCCTCGAACTCCGGTGAATTCTGTGCCGTATCGCGAAGCATGGGTTCGACGTATTCGCGAAAGTCAGCGAGCTCGGCCTTGCTGACCCTGGCCGGATCGGTGGCGTCAGTGTAGCCCCGCTCCACCATGTAACGACGGATGAAGACGTCCGTGCCGGAGCCACTAACGAGCAGACGCGCATCCTCCATTTCTTCTTCGAAGTAGTCCTCCATTTCTTCATCGAATTCCATGGCGCCAGAGATCGCCTCCTGGAACTGGTCAACGAATGCGCTGTACGCCCAGTATTTCCCCAGACCGATCGAACCGAATGCCAGTACTGCGCACACGACACCAGCCAGCATGCCCCGGGAGCCTACACTCGCCGCGGCAAATCCGACAGCGCCACCAATGGCCCATGCAATGAGCGCGAACTCGAACTCGAAGGTGACCGCGACAAACTTCCATACCAAGGCGCCGAGCAGCGCCGCAACTACCGCGGCTACGATCGCTGCGGGGCTCAGCGCGCCCGCCTCCGAGACGACATCCGATGACACGACCGCGCTGTCGTCAGCCTGCAAGGCGGCGGCGGGTATCGCTTTCGGCACGCTATCGGGCTGCGCCTGTACGGCCGACGATTCGAACTTGTGAAACCAGATCCCGCAACTCTCGCATTGTTTCGACTTGGCTTGCGCGTGCTGGCAATTTGGACACTCGAGGGTGTCCTGCATGGGCGATGCGTCGGCCTCGTCCTGAAGCAGCTCGAGGGCGGGTTGCTCCTGCAACGCGCGCTTCGGCTCGGCAGGCTGGCTCGCGACCGATGGTGCGGGGTTTTGTATTTCCGCGGACACACCGAGCTTCGCGAGCTGGTTGCAGATATTGTCCGCGCTGGCCCAAGTTACATCTTTCTTCAAGACGCGAGGTTTCTCGAAAAAGCGCTCCGCGTGGGCAGGCTCTAGGCGCAGAACCGAAACGAGGTGCTCCCGGACGTCGTCCGGGTCGAATCCCTCGAGGATCTGTCCTGTGGTAACAACTCTGTAGGCATCGCCAATCGTCATCGCCTTATTGCCCCTTCTGCGTCCAATAGTTTGACGATTCGATGCATCGACCCGTCCTGTACGAAATAATGGCAACAATTGATCGGAAATTATCGAATCTAGTGCACATAAACGCTCGTTGAGCATCTGGCAGGATATTGATCTCCGACGAATGGACGAATCGAATGTACAAAATTCGAAAATGTGTTTTAGCGTGACGGCGGATTGCGGCTGCAGGCTTGCGGCGAAACATTATGTAAACTTGCGCTGACAATGCTCGATCATTCAACCTATTTTGAAACTATTCGCGTTTAACGGTGTAAGCCGTGTGTGAAGAAGCAAGGTAGACGTATGCAGCAGGACGACGAAATCGACAATGCACCCGAGGTACTCGACCTCGAAGAAAGGGGCTGGCTGCCCCGCCATTGCCGCGGTGACAACGACGCGTTCGCCAAGCTCATGAGTTGCTACCGTTCACTCATCTACACGCTTTTGTACCGCTATGGCATTGACTCACAAAATCGCGATGATTTATTTCAAGAAATCTTTCTTAAGATTCATCAGGCCGCGCCTTACTACAAGCCCAATCAGCCCTTGCGACCGTGGCTGGTTAGCATCGCGCTCAATACTGTGCGCAATCATCGCCGTGGCGAAGGGCGTCGTTGGCGATTTCTTGCACGACTACCGCAACAGCCCGACGTTCATGAACCCGGTGCCGACGAAATCGCTGGCCATCGTGAGACCGCCGTTTGGATGGAGTCCAAAATCGGCAAACTGCCGGAAGCGCAACGCGACGTTTTGGTCCTTACGACAATCAAAGGGCTCCTAATGAAAGATGTTGCCGTCATGCTCAAGATGCCGGAAAGCACGGTCAAGACACACCTGCGGCGAGCGCGCCTTGCACTTGCCGAGGAACTTCTGCAGCGCGACACGGTAGGCGACGTAAAGCCGGACCTTGCAGTCGTGAGGATCGGACAATGACAGATTGCACTGACGTACGGCAGCATCTTATAGACGAAGGACTCGACGCGGTTCGGGAACAGCGCACGCTTGCTGAGCATCTGCACGAGTGCGAATCGTGTCATGCGTTATTGGACGCCTACGCAGCGACGCCAGATCTGTTGGGTGAACTGCCAGATTACGAGCCTTCAGAGGCGCTGATTGCATCGACGCTTGAAGTGGTCCAAGCCGCCGCAGATCCAAAAACGCCTGGCGCTCGATGGAATAGACGAACAGCGATGACGATGGGTACTGGCATGGTGATACTCGCCGTGTTCGGTCTATCAACGCAGTACCTACTTTTGCCAGAGGCTTCAGAACCCAGACCAAGGGCTTCGCTCATGTTGGACAATAAACCGGACGCCAATGTGGGTCAGACCGATAAAGACGAAATCGTTGGCGGTGGCCGATCTAATTTTCGCAACGAAAGCGCATCAGGGATAAACCTAGCCGCTGGTGACGATCAGTCGGCGGCCAAGGGAGTCGCGAACGGCGCGCTGGTCAGTCCAGTCGATGAAGTCTTGCCCGAAACTGAGCCGGAGCCCAGGTTCGAAAGGCGTCTTGGCGACGAATTCGATCGAGGCGCATACGAGGCTAACGATTTGAGAATCGCCGCCCGCCCAATTTTGTCGCCGCCAAGGTCCGATGAAGACGGGTTAGATATGGAATTTCTCGCGCAGTCTGCCAATGCGCGTAGCAAAGAAGACCTGCCCAAACCGACAGTGATACCGCAAGGACAATTCGAGCGGGAACGTCAACTCGCGGAAATTTCAAAACAGCTCAGCCAGAGTTACCCCGAATCCGTCGAACCGCCAAGAGTTGGCGCCAAACAGCGCCGTGCGGAATTAGATTTTGAGCAAAAAAACCAGGACCTGAGTGATATACAGGAGATTATCGTGACAGGCAGTCGCGCCAAACGCACGGACGTTGGTCATTTCGAATTCCTGGAACATTATCAACAAACCCGCGATCTGCATTATCAAGCAGCGGAAGGCTACTGGGCGAATAACTACGTTCCTGGCGATCCGCAGATTCGATTGTTAGCAGCGCGACTGGCACGCTGGGATCGAACCGCGCTCGATGAGTCGTGGCGACTGGAGCAAGATGTTACTCCGATCAAGCAACCGTTCGACGCACCGGAAAACAACGCACTAGCGTTGACCGTGATGGGCGACGCAAACGCCATTGATGGCCCAACCCGGATGCGTCTGCAGGTCGGCATTCGTGGCATCGAACACTTGCGCGGACGACGTCCGGCGATGAATTTGGCGATCGTGGTTGATCTCCCAGACGACGCCGATGACAGTGTACGCATAGCGAGCCGCGCGCTTCTCGATGCGCTGCTCGACAGCAAACAATCGGGCGATCGATTTTCGCTGGTCGTCAATGGCGGAGACGACAGTCTGGTCGTCGCACCGGAGGATTTTCGTTTTGGCCCGTTGCAGTTGGCGACTCAAACCATTCTTGGTGAACAATCAGGAACGAATCGTGGACGATTGCTCGATGCGGTCGGTCGCGCCACTGAGATGGTCAAGGCCGGCGACGATCCGAGTCGACCGTTAGGGAGCAGCGCGATACTTTTGATTACGGCTGCCACGTTGACCGAGGTTGACGCGCTGGCCAATTTTGCACACTCGCAAGCTCGCGATGGTGTGACTTTTAGCGTTTTTCCGTTGGGCGAAAAACCGCGCAGCGCGGACGTAGAAACCGTTGTTCTTGCAGGCCTCGGCAATCGTCGTTATTTGACGTCCCCCGATCGAGCGCGGGCACTCGTTGAAGATGAACTACACGCATCCAGTCAGGCCGTGGCGCGTGCCGCACGCTTATCCATCCAACTCGCACCCGGTGTGCAACTTGTCGAAGTCATCGGCTCAGAGCGTCTGGAAACGGTCGAGTCAGAAAGAGTCAAAGAAATCGAAACGGCAATGGACCAACGACTTCGGCACAACCTCGGCATCGAGGCCGACCGCGGCGACGACGAGGGCGGTATTCAGATCATCATTCCAAGTGTCTTCGCGAACGACAGCTTGACTGTACTCATCGATGTGGTTGTTGATCAACCGGGACCGATCGCCGACGTCTCATTGCGCTACAAGGACCTTGTGTTCAAGAAAAACGGCACACTTCGTAGCCACTTCGCGTTGGCCGAAGGTGAATTGAATCGCGGCCCTGCGGAACTCGCTGTTCTCAAGAATCTGCTCGCCCACCATTTTAGCCTGTCTGTGACGCAGGCCGCCGAGGCATTAGCACAGGAACAATTCGAGTTGGCAACAACGGAATTGGCCTCTGCGCGGTCGACGCTCAGCCAGTTACGCAGTCAAATCAATGCTTGGGAAGACGATCCGGAATTATTGCGGGATCAGCAAATTCTCGAGCGCTACTTACGCGTTTTGACTACATCCGAAGCGCACTCACGTCAATTGCTACTCGCCGATTCGCTGCGTTACGCCGCGTGGGCGAAAGCCCATCGGCCATCAGCCTGCAACGTCGACGAACGTTGCACGCCCGCGGAGTAACCGTTATGAAATCCATCAAGAATGTCTATTTCCTCGTTCTCGTATTGGGGTTGGTACCAATGGTCGGTAACGCCGAGCAGGAACTAGCGACTTTGCCATTGCCGGCAGCAGGCACAACCGGGCAAGTGAGCCTGCCGTTATCCCAATACCAGCACTTAATTGAACAAGCCAATCAACAAATCAAACCGGTGCCATCGAACGCGGCGCTCGGCGAGTCGATTCTCAATATCGTATTCAACGATCGCGATGGCCGTGTCACGGCGACCGTGCATGCTGAGGTCAGTGTTGAAACATTCGCGGACGATTGGGCATTGGTCGAGTTACTGCAACCCGGCGCGGCTCTGGAAAGTGCGAGCGTTAACGGCGAGCCGGTGCAACTCGTGCAGCGCGCCGACGGCTTGTACTGGCTAGCTGACAAAAAGCAGCGTGTAACCATTCGCCTGACTTACCATGCCGACGCACACTTTTCGGACCGCGCTTATATCACCAGCCTGCCCATTCCACAGGCAGCAGCGACCCGCTTTGAATTGTCCATTCCGCAAACTCACATTGACGTGTCCGTGTCCCCTACCGCGAACCTGCAAAAAACGGACAACGGCGGCGCTACGCAACTTCGCGGCACCGTTTCATCCAGCCCCGCCATGATGGTCACTTGGCGCGTCGCCCAAGACACCCCTTACACGCTCAGTCGCGCCGACTACCAAGGGGAAATTAAAGATGAAGCAATTGCTTGGCACTCAACGATCGCGGCAGAGTTGCTCGTCGATACGGAGGTAACGGTGCCATTGGTGTCGACTGCGACCACCCTTGTAGAAGTGCTCGTCGACGACGAACCAGCCATGGTCTTCGACGAAGACGGCCGATTTGCGGTCCGTATCGCTGGCCCGGGTAAGCATGAAATTGTCTTCGCATTTCAGTCACCGATCACCTATCCCGAAGGCGTCCCGTCGACCACTTTCGATATTCCACCTGTGCCGGTTTCGAAGTTTGAGCTGAAATTGCCGGGTGAAAAACTGGTGCAAGTCAGCCCGGCGGCCAACGTCGAAGTGACGCAAGCAAATGGCCATACCCAAGCGGTCTTCTTCACGCGCCTTAGCAACCATTTGGCGCTCAATTGGATGGAAGCCATACCGCAAGACGTTGCCGTGGAGCGCCGCGCGAACGCCGGTATTTACCAGGCAGTGCACGCTGAAGAAGGAGTATTGTACGGGATGGCCGCGATTCAATACGAGATCACTCGTGGCGATGCCAACTCGCTGGACTTCTTGATTCCAGCGTCCGCACAAGTTAATCGAATCACGGCGCCCTCCGCAGCGATCGCAGATTGGATCGTCATGGACAACGAGGATACCGCTAAAGACCACGTACGTGTATTTCTGAATCGTGCCGTCAAGGGCGAATTCACACTGTTTATTGACTTCGAACAATTGCTGGATAGCGATTCGACCAACACAAACGGCGACGGCGATATTGACGTACCGATATTGCGTGCTCTAAACGTGACGCGGCAGAACGGCATGATTGCATTACTCTCTGGGCCCGAACTTGCATTGGTGCCGAAGGGGCATCCGGAAATGGTCGAAGTCGGCGAGAATCAACTGCCCGCCTTCTTTCGAAACCAACTGAGTCAGGCGGTGTCGCATACCTACAAGTATCACAATGGAGAAGCCGAGCTAACGGCCAATACTGTCACACCGGAACGGCGGCGTGGAAAGTTCAATGCACAGATCGATACCTTAATCTCGATCGGCGAAGTGACACTGAAGGGCTTAGTCAGCGTCGAGAACGACGTGAAGTCGGGCTCTCTGCTTGATCTATCACTGAGTTTGCCTGCAGACGTCAATGTTTTAAGCGTCAGTGGCCCTTCGATTCGAACGCATACCATTACATTTGATGGCGACGTGCAACGTATCGATATCGAGTTCACTCAGGAAATGGAGGGACAATTCCAAGTCGAACTAAATTACGAACGCATCATGTTAGATAGCGCCGCCGAAATTACGGTACCGCAGATAGCTGTCGCCGATGCGGATGTCGAACACGGTCGCATCGCGATCGAAGCACTGTCTGTTCTGGAAGTTCAGGCAAGCTTAGTCGAACAATTATCGTCACTCGAGATTAATGAGTTACCGAAACGATTGTTACTGAAGACGACGAATCCAATATTACTGGCATACAAATATGTTAAGACGGACAAACCATTCGCGCTCGATCTGCGTATTACGCGGCATGAAGAAATAGACGTACAGGTCGCGGCAATCGATTCAGCCAACTACGAAACGCTATACACATTGGATGGATTAGCCGTTACACGGGCGCAATATTCCGTGCGCAATAGTCGGCGGCAGTTTCTTCGACTGACTCTGCCCGAGAATTCAACTATCTGGTCGGTATTCGTCAATGGTCATGCGCAAAAACCGGCTTTCGCATCCGGTGAGGATGGCGGCCCGAGGGAAATCTTGGTAAAGATGGTTAACTCCGCATCGGCTTTTCCAGTCGAATTGGTGTACGCAACCCAGGCAAGCAGTATGGGCACGTATGGCAAAGTATCGGGCCACCTCCCCCGGCCCGACATGATCGTGACGCATACCAATTGGGACGTGTATGTGCCGCCCAGCCCGCAATACAGCAAGCCGCGTAGCAATATGAATATATTGTCCAGCCAGATCTCGGCATCATTGAGGAAAGCGTCGGTCGATTTGCTGCGCGCAACGGCGAATACGATCGTCAGCGGCGAGCCGCTGAAGATCGCGCTACCGACTCAAGGATTGCGCTATCAATTCAACAAACTGTATGCCAATCAATCAGCCGACGATGCCGAATTCTCCATACGCTACGTGAATCGTAGCGCAACCGTGCTTGGCTTCTGGCTGAGTATGCTGGCCGTCGTCTTGTGTTGGGCAGGCATCGTCGCAGTGGGCAGCAGCAGGATCGTAACGCCGCAGCCGTTCCCACCGATACTCATTGCGTCGGGCGCTGTTATTTTCGTTGTGGCCACAGGGGTGCTCGGCGCCGAAGTATTTCCTGCTTCGGTCTTGGCACTGGTGATCGGGCTGGCACTTGGAAGCAATCTTGTCTGGCAGCATTGGCAATCGCGTGCCTAAATACCGGGTTGGTCCGAGTGCAAATAAAATGTTCACTTTCGTGTCATTAGGAGTCAATATGATCGTATGTCAATTGATACTCTGAACGTTCTAAAACAGCGTATTTTGTCCACCATCCAGCGGGACGGCATCGAAGCGGCGCAAAGCCGCTATATAGAGCCCCTGCCCGCCCTCAGCCCCGAACGCCGAAAAATGCAGCGGGTATTTTCGCAGCTCGAAATAGACCAGGCGGGAAAATGGCGCTATAGGCCTTCCGGCGAAGACTGCAATGATCTGTGATTTTTGGCTTTTTAAGTTCAAGGCTTCAGGATTTCCCACTGAAACGGCGGCCGTATTGGCGTACTCCATCGAATACAAAAGCCAACAACTAAAGCGGTATTCCCCCGATAAGCTGCCGCAATATTTACAAAACCAAAGTGAAAAACGTCCAGAAGATATTGTCGTTGTACCCTTCCTGGAGTATTTGGGCAGAAAACCCAAAGATGAAACTTGAAGACGCGACGACCTCGCCGTTCAGATAGGTGTTTCGGCGGTATCATGTAATTGTATTTTCGACCCAAAGCAACGGACTGGATCTTTCGCAATCTGTGCAGGAAACATGTCACTTCATGAAGTCTTACCTAACGATCACAGTCGTTGTTGCAACGGTCCTGTTATGCGGCTGCATAGCAATTAGTAGGTACTACGTTCCCGTAGATTTCGATTCTGAGAACAGCGACTGGATTTGCCTCGAAAACCGTCCGTATTTCACGGTTGGGCAATACGACGGGGTCGAATTAAATATCAGAACCCTACAGAGTGGACGTATGACTTCCATCTACCTTGTTGTGGGACTACAACAGGACTCCAGCATAGATCTTGCGGTCATGCACGCTCATATCCAACTCAGCGGCATCAAGGCAATTAGAGTCGAACTCGTTCGTCAGGTCTGGCAATCTGACAGCTATGAGACACGGTACGGAGATAACTATCAGTACTTCACGATTGGAACCAGACTAATTGCAGGCGAAGAAAATTTCACCTTACATCTCCCGAACATAGTAGCGCTCGGAAAAGAAATTGTTGTCAATCCAATAGTGTTTGAGAAAAGGTCGCGGGTTAGCATCGACGTTTGCCCATCAGGTATGGCGTGGTGACGGGAATGGCTGGATCACCGCGACCTGTCGCCAGATCCAACGCGGGCTTTCAAGAAGCCGCAGCAATTTCGGCAGCAGCGTTAGAAATGACACTGTCGGCAATGGCCGTCACATGACGAAGGTCTGAGCCACAGCAACCGCCAAACACGTTAACCCATGGCATGGCCGTGGCCAGCTCTCGGTATAGTTGTGAAAGTTCAGCCGGATCGCCGGCATCAAGTGTTTCCGCCTCATCAAGTTCGGCATGACTGCAACGCGAAGCATTGCAGCGAAAACCGCGGATGCGACGAAGCCATTGCTCATCGTGCAAGGCCTCCCGGAAGTGATCAGGATGGGCGCAATTAATCATGAAGTACGCGGCGCCCTGGTCAGTCGCGGCATCAACCTCGGCAATGGCCTCACCAATGGGCTGGCCGGTCGGCAGGCTGCCGTCCGTCTCAACAGTGAACGATACAGCGATCGGGAGCCCCGCATCATTGGCAGCTCGGACAATTCCGATCGCTTCAGAGGACTGCGTAAAGGTCAGCGCCGAGATCATGTCAACTTCCGTTTCAGCGAGCCAAGCGATTTGTTGCGCGTGATGACGCGCTGCCGCGTCGGATGAGATCATCAATTCGGGAGCGTAGGCGTCGCCACAAGGACCGATTACGGCATTCAGTACAATCGGTTTGCTATTACCGGAAAACTCATCACGCAGATCAGCAATAAAATTGATGGACTCTCGATTAATCTCAGCAAGCTCAACGCCACTCTCACCGAGCGCCTCCGACCAATGTGTGTGAGCTTTCCAGGTTGGGCTGTCAAGAATAAAGCCCACGTCATGCTGATCCGCGAGCGTTAGAAAACCACGGAAATATTGTGTCAACGCAAAGCGGCCCTCGGGCGACTCCAGCAATGTATGAGCGGCGAATTCACGAATTTCAATTTCGTGATTGAAGATCAGGTCAGTCTCCAGGCCCGCGTCAGTCAGGAAAAGACCGCCCTCGGTCTGGGGCAATTGTGTGCGATAGAAAGCCATTGGAAGACTCCTTAACTTAGATTGAGGTCGAGAGACGGCCACGACCGTCTGCTACGTATTTCGGAAGGAATCCTAAGTTGCGATCGTTGAATCGAACGTGGTGGCGAGCATGGAAAATACCTTCTTCGACTATGTGCGCGCTATGAAGTCCCGTACGGCATCGACGAAGGCCTGGGAGGCGGGTTCGCGTCCCAGAAGGAGGTGCGCATCGCTCTCCAGACCAAAGAACTCGGCATTGGGAATGGCAGCGGCGATGTCGCGGCCAATGGTGATCGGTATCCGTCGATCGCCCAAGGAGTGAATCACCAACGTTGGCACCGTCACTTCGGCCAATCGATCGCGCACGTCGATATCGCCAAAGGCTGACAAGAATCGGACCGCGTTTTCGGGCGACGTGGTTCGACGCTGAAACTCGTTGAACCAGCTCAGCTCCTCTGCCGTTGCGCTTGGCATGAAAGTGGAAGAGAAAATCTGCCGATACGCCGGATTGTCCTGGCCCCAACCGCTGGATGTCAGCGTCATGATCGCTTCCCGCTCCTTGATGGTCGCCGGTGTTGCACCCATCCGCCAGCCAGCCGCGTAACCGCCGAACAGAATGAGGTGGGAAACGCGTTGCGGATGTCGGACCGCGTATTCAATCGACACGGCGGCACCCTGCGAAATACCGAGCAACGCGAAACGTTCGAGTTCGCTGGCCTCAACCACGGTCTCAAGGTCGGCGACGAACGCCTCCTGTGAGAGTTCACTGACATCCCAGTCCGACAATCCGTTGCCGCGTTCATCGTAGCGCACAAAATAATGATCGCGAGCGAGCTCCCGAAATAACGGGCTCCAGATTGGAGCATCCCAGTCCAGCTCGAGGTGGCTCAGCCAGTTGGCGGCCTTAATGATCGGCGCACCCTGCCCGACCGAGGCGTACGCAATTCGAACTCCATCAGCCGCCGTGCAGAACTGGATTTTCTGTCGCGCCAGCAGTTTGCGGACCTGGGCAGTTTCGTCGTCCTCAGTTTGTGACGACGTGTCGGCCCTGTTTGTCGGAGACCAACTGATGGCCGCGTTTCGAAATCGTATCGTCAATTCCCGAGACAGCCTCTCAAGCTCCCGGGATTGGCCGAGTTGTTCCAGTTGCGTCACGAGCTGCGTTGCCGCATCGGTGTCAAAAGGCTCAAGATCCAGCCACTCGCGCGTCCAGGTAATGGCCTTGTTAGGCGGATGATTGGGATGGCATGCGAGTCGGCCCAACGCCTTGGCGAGCAGCCGTTTGGCGTTCTCCCGCTCAGCGGTCAGCCATTGCTGAAAAAGCGCCTGGTCCGGCAAGTCGATGCCCGCGAGCATGGGCTCACGCAATTCATTAGCGACCGCCTGCAATCGCTCGACCGACAATGCCGAATCCTTCAATTCCGACGACAGGAGCTGAATATCAAGGTCGATAGTCGCCACGTCCAGCAAGACACGCTCACGATCAGCCACCAGGCGATCAGTGCCCTCCTCATTGACGACACCGCGCAGTTTGCTCAGTGCCCAGCGCAACGCACCGCGGGGATCGTCGGGAATCTCCCAAAACACTTCGCACAAACGATCGCGTCGGTGTGGCCGTGCGGTCAACGCCAGAAAGGCGAGCAGCGCACGAGCGCGTTTTGAGGCAGGTAAGGTTAGCGGCTGGCCGTCGCGAGAGACTGCCAGCTCGCCCAGCGTATCGATTTTCAGTGTAGCCATACGAGCATACCCATTTCAGTCGCTACCCAAATGTACGTTCCGCGCCTTCGCCCGGAGCCGTAGGCATCCCTGGGTCGGACCAGTATGAGCACCATTATAACCGCAGGGGCTGATGGCGGCATCGTCATCGCCTGCAATTTCCACGCCCCTTAAAATGGGTGCTACCACGATCGCCGCCTACTCTGCAGCGACACAAACATCTCGACCAATGCGGTCGCCCGGACAGAAGTTGGAGCCAGTAATGACCTTATTCGCACGATCAGTAGCACTGTTGATCGCTCTCTACGGCTCGGCCGCATGGTGTGTCGAAATCGAACAGGTTTCGGTTCGCAAAAGTGGAAATATTTTTTCAACCGAGGCGATCTTTCTGATCGAGGCGCCACGGGACGCTGTTGTCGGTGCCATCACCGCTTTCGATCGTCTGTCTGAACTAAATCCGGCGGTACTCTCGAGTGGCGCCGAAGTTCTGGAGACCGGCGAGATCAGAGTGACCAGCCAGATCAGGGATTGCGTTTCGTTGTTCTGTCGTACCGTGACGTTAGTTGAGGATGTACGGATCGATCAGGCTGGCAACGTGCAATCTCAGATCGTTCCAAAATTGAGCGATTTCGTCAGCGGAGAGGCCTTCTGGCAATTCGACACCGTTGGCACGAGGACCCGTGTGCATTACTGGAGTCAGCTGCGGCCGAAATTCTGGCTGCCACCCTTGTTGGGTTCTGCTGCTTTTCGACTTGCACTGGCACGTCAGATCAAAGTCGCTGCGAATAACATCGAGACCTTGGCAGGGTTTGATCGAATCAACACATTGAAATTAGCCCGACATTAAGGGCTTAGGCCCCCACGATTATAGATATTGGAGTAATAACCATGTTTAGTTACACCCGCTTTACTATCACCTTCCTGGTTGCCATGTTGTTGCTGACGTGTGATCGAAGCGAAGCTCAGTCCGTATACGATCCTGCAGAACAGCCTTCCGCGCCGGCAACTGATTCTGTGCCGCTGTACGACGATTTAGGTGATCATCACGTGCCGATCACTACAGACGTTTCGACTGCCCAGGATTATTTTGATCAGGGCATGCGTTTGTATTACGCGTTCAATCACGCAGAAGCCGTCCGTGCATTCAAGGAGGCGCAGCGACTGGATGTGGATTGCGCAATGTGTTGGTGGGGTGAGGCCATAGCTTGGGGGCCGAACATTAACCTGCCTATGGATGAGCCTTCTGCGCTTGCCGCTTATGCCGCAGTTCACGGTGCTCTGGACCGCCGCGAGCACGCCTCGACGCACGAGCGCGCATTGATAGACGCGCTGGCCCTGCGTTATTTGGCCAAGCCACCGATGGAACGCACTTCCCTCGACCAGGCATATTCTGACGCAATGGCCGGCGTTGCCGCTCGTTATCCGGAAAACCAGGAAGTCGCCGTACTGTATGCCGAATCGTTGATGGACCTCAGACCCTGGGACTATTGGGCAGAGGATGGTAGCCCGAACCCCGGCATCGCCGACGCGTTAGCCAGTCTTGAGTCGGTGATTGCGGTAAACGAAAAGCACCCCGGTGCGTGCCACTTCTTCATTCACGCGGTGGAAAAGCTCTACCCGGAACGCGCCATCGAGTGTGCCGAGCGCCTGGCCAAACTGATGCCAGGAGCGGGCCACTTGGTGCACATGCCCGGCCATATCTATATCCGGGTCGGCCGCTACCTGGACGCCGTGGAAGCGAATAAACACGCCATTCACGCCGATGAAACCTACATCCAGGACCAGAACCCGGCGATGGGCATGTATACCGCGGGTTATTACCCGCACAACTACGACTTTATGGCGTTCGCAACCATGATGATCGGCAACAGCAAAGATTCGATCGAGGCCGCAGAAACTGTGTCTCGATTGTCACCCGCAGAATTGTTCGGCGCGCCCGGCATGGATTTTCTGCAGCACTGGTCTATCCGGCCGTTGCTGGTGCGGGTTCGTTTCGCGCGCTGGGACGAGCTGTTGTCAACTGCTGCGCCGCCCGAATCTCAACCACACGCCAGGGCGATCTGGCACTACGCCCGCGGTTGTGCATTCGCGGCGCGACAGGATCAAGAAGCAGCCGCAGCCGAATTGGTGAAGTTACGGTCGATTGCGTCATCGCCGGAACTGGATGATATGCACATGGAGTTCAACCGGTCCGTCGACCTGGTGGCTGTTGCGGAAAGTGTGTTGGCAGGCTGGGTGGATGCAGCGTCCGGCAATATGGAATCAGCGGCAGATCATCTTTATGAAGCAGTCCGGCTCGAAGATGACCTGAAGTACGGTGAGCCGCCCGAATGGACAATGCCGACCCGTCAGGACTTGGGTGATATTCTCCTTCTTGCGGACCGATACGGTGATGCAGAGCGGGCCTTCCGCGAAGATTTGCATAATTTCCCGAAGAACGGCTGGTCTTTGCATGGCCTGGCAAGCTCGCTACGCGCGCAGGGTAAGGCGGACGAGGCAGCCGTGGTCGATACGGAACTGGAGCAGGCCTGGGCCAACGCGGATGTATCGGTGACGAACCCCGGCAGTGAAACTCCTGCGCGGAGCTCCAATCAAATCAATTAATTGCAAAGGCGGTTCGCACTAAGAATTTCCTCGGCCAGCATAAAACCCATCCAGCTATCGTATACCCATCTCTCGCTGCATGCGTTCAACCTGATTGGACGTCGTGCATTGATAGTCTGAACCGCCCCGCGTATTCCGGAGACTCGTTAGAAAGTTCCGTTTCTCAAGATAGTGCAGACAAGATCAACCTCAATTTGATTTACTTGTCTATTACAACTCATCTATCTGAAAGAACGTCCACGAATCGGACACTCAAGCCGCACCCACTACGCAATCAGAATTCCAACTCGAATTGCCAACGGATCGTGTTATCGGCAGTAACCGAATCGAGACCAACAAGCCACCCAAGCTGCCACCCGATCTTTGCACTATCAAGTCTGAAATGACCGTACATTACCGGGCCAAGTGCCCGCGTGCCATCGTCGCCGTAGAATTCCAATCCGGGCTCGAATGTTTCGGACAGCCGGTATTTCAGTTGCGCGCGACCAATTAATTCCCACTTCCCGCGCTCTATGGTATCGGCGCCGAATTTCGTTTCTCCAAACAGATTCACGGTGCCGATCCAGTTGCCAAAGGGCTTTTGGATCAGCGGTCCAATCTTTGGCTCCCACTCATCATTGTCGCGAGATTTCTCAAGTTCGGTGAGCAAGCCAACATCAGCGAAGTATTTACCCTTTTCGGTTAGCTGGAATTTGGCCTCTATCTCGTAGGCCTCAAGTCTGTAGTCGCCGTTGACCGGTTCTTCGAACTGCAGATATCCCTCGACGAAGATGCGCGACGAAATACCGTAGCCCAGCCCTATTTTTGACTTCATTGCGCCATCAAATACGGAACCGCTGTCAGCGGAGGAAATACCCCGCATCTCCAGCTCGAATTCCCTGGCGTCAACGTTCGGGCCATAGATTTTATCCACACCAGCAAATGACGCCTGCGTGGTCATCGCAAGTGTTGCAAGCAGCCAATATTGTCGTTTCATACAATGCAATCCTATAGTGACGGAGCTGTCCAACTTTGGGGCCTATTCAGGAAGGTCTGTTGCTGGTCGATCATCACATCAGCCAACCGACCGATCTTTAAATAGGCCCAGAAATAGGTTCGCCCCAAGAATAAAAATACCAAGCAATAGTCCGCCAACTCCGACGAGCGTAAAAAACTTAGTCAATATGTGCTCGTGTGCAGATCCACGGCCAAGCGCAGGCGAAAGAAAGAACATACTTAACTAGGAAAGTGGGTAGATGCAGCCCAGGCCAATCAGAAACGTCGTCATGGCATCCGCGATCACCTCATTATGCTGATGATGTTTCGCCACGGTTTGCGTGTTAGCGAGGCGGTAACGATCAAGGTCGAAGACATCGATCCTAAAAGATCGCGCTTGTGGGTGAGACGTCTTAAGAACGGTTTGTCCGTCGAACAGCCGATACCCGGCGATGAGCTCTGAGCCATCAAGCGCTACCTTAAGACCCGCGATAGCCAACTGCCTTGGTTGTTTGTCAGTGAACGCAGCCAACCATTGACACGACAAGCTGTCAACTACGTGATGGATGCCGCGGCGATGCGCGCGCGCCTGCCGAAGGTACACCCGCACATGCTGCGCCACTCCTGTGGTTTCTACCTCGCCGATCAGGGCTACGATTTACGGCTCATCCAAGACTATCTCGGCCATCGAGATCCAAAACACACGGTGCATTACACGCGAGTCGCTGGGAGACGGTTTATTGGTCTATGGACGACATCTTGAAACTGACCGCTGTTGACAGCTTCCGAGTCACTGCCTCACATTCAGTGATGTAATGAGCCGGCCTAGAGTTTTGGCGGCGACACTTTGATTCTTGTGAGCGAAACGCGATCAGCAGGAGACGGCAGAAATGTTACGCCACAGCGATCTGCGAGTTCGATTGTAATTCATCGATAACGCGTTGGTATTCGTCCGTGAGTTGATCGTAAAGAGTGCGCGTCTGTTCGATGTCTCCGTTCGAGGCAAGGACCTCAAGTTTCGCGCAGATTTCCGCCAGTGTATTGGCACCAATATTGGCGCTGCTGGATTTCCAGCTATGCGCGGTCTTGCCGGCAGCTGAAATATCAGCTCTAGCGATGGCATCGCCTAGTTGTCCATTGAGCTCTTGCGCACTTTCCAAATAGAGGCTGACAAAATCGTCGCTTGGATCCTGCCCTCCGGGCTTTCGGAGTTCTAACAACTGATTCAGGACTCCCCAGTCAATCGAACAAGTGTTTCGCGATGAGTTCGTCACTGTGTCGGCGGCTTTAGTAACGGTGCTCGTATTCGCCGCAGGTCTTGGCACACTCGGCGCCCGGTCGCGTAAGTTAGCAGTCAACGCATCGATAATTTTGTTCGTCGTATAGGGCTTGCTCACATAATCGTCCATGCCGGCGTCTAGGCATCGTTGGCGATCTTTCGCCATTGCATTCGCGGTGACCGCGATGATAGGTGTCGGAGTTCGATCGTTCTTTTTCTCCCATTCGCGAATGGCGCGTGTCGCATCATATCCATCCATCGTCGGCATCTGGCAATCCATCAACACGGCATCAAAATCTTCGTCCTGAATCGCAGCCAGTGCTTTCACGCCATTACCGACTCCGACAGTCCCATAGCCCAAACTTCTCAACATACGTTCGAGTATGACTAGATTGACTCGATTATCCTCGGCAATGAGCACGCGACAGTTGCCGGCTACGGTTTTCGATTCAGGGGTTAGCTGATTTTGATCTACAGCAGCCGCAACATCGTCACTCAAAATCGAGAGCACACAATCTCGCAGTCGGGACTGCATAACCGGTTTGGTCAGGCACGCATTAAATAGCGAATTGAATTCACGCTGTCTATCAGTCGAGGACACCGAGCTAAGCATGACCAGAGGGATGTCCTTCAAGCCAGGAATCGCATGAATCGCGCGGGCAACGTCCACGCCGTCCATATCCGGCATGTTGAGATCCAGCAACACGAGATCGAACGACCGGTCGTCCGTATTGGCCGCCGTCAATTTTTGCAACGCAACCGCGCCGCCCGACGATTCTTGCACCTCGACCCCCCAGCTTTCCAATTGATGGCGGAGAATCTCGCGATTGGTATCGTTGTCATCCACAACCAGGACTCGTGTGTCGCCGAGCGATTCTGGCAATGGCAATACCGTGGTAGGCTCCCGCTTTTCTAGTCGGGCTGTAAACCAAAACGTCGAACCAGCGCCTGGCTCGCTTTGCACACCGATCTCGCCTCCCATCAATTCAACCAATTGCGTACTGATTGCAAGGCCGAGGCCTGTGCCGCCGAAGACTCGCGAGGTCGATCCGTCCGCTTGAGAGAATGACTTGAAGATCCGTTTTTGGTTCTCGACAGAAATGCCAATACCGGTGTCTTCAATCTCAAATCGAAAATGCGATATCTCGGGCGCCTCTCCTTGCGCCGTCACCCTTACTACGACCTGTCCTTGCTCTGTAAACTTGACCGCATTGCCAATCAGGTTTATCAAAATCTGACTGAGCCGCACGCCATCACCGCATAATGGCGAGTGCACGTCAGGCGGAATATCACAGAGCAACTCCAATCCTTTCGTGTCGGCGTGCTGGGCGACGAGCGCAATCGCGCCCTCGGTTACGTGCCGCAAGTCAAATGGCGCATTATCAAGTTCCAACTTGCCCGCCTGTATCTTCGAGAAATCCAAAATGTCGTTAATGACACGCAAGAGTAAATCGCCCGACGACTGGATCGTTTCAGCCATACGACACTGATCTTCAGTTAACTTGGTCGCCAGCAAGAGTTCGGTCATACCGAGAACACCGTTCATCGGCGTGCGAATCTCGTGACTCATATTGGCGAGGAAGTCACTCTTGGCCTGGTCAGCGGCTTCAGCGCGACTAGCCAGTGCTTCGGCCCGCGCCTTCTCGATCTCTAGCGCCTCGGTTCGTTGCGCCACTTTCTGCTCAAGTTCTTCTCGATGATTAGCAAGGCGCTCACTAGACACTCGTACCCGTGCCAGCATCTGCGCAAATGCCGTTGATAGTTCTGAAACTTCGTCTCGCAATATTTTCGGCCGAGACCGCACGTCCGCCAGCAATGCGTTTTCGATACTGCCGTCGATGTTCGCGTCTTCAATATTTATGACGGCATTTTTCAAAGTAACGATGGAGGTAGCAATCAGCCGGGTAATAAGCAGGCCGGCACCGATGACACTCAGGAACGCAAGCGCTCCGGAGAACAGGATCTTCTGCCTGGATGCGTCAATCACGGCCAGAATGCCAATTTCGTGGTCGGTTGCGCGATCTTGTTCCTGGGCAATCGCCCTGTCGACGGAGGCGAGGAATGCTTGCTCAACGGTCTCGAATTCCTCTTTAAGCTCCAGCGCTGCCAACCCGTGGCCGCCCGATTTCTTAAAATCAATGAAGTCGTCGCTGGCGTGCTGCAGCGCCATACCCTCGCGCTCTATTCGACGCAGTAGGGAGTCGTTGCTGCCGACAAACGCCGTAAGTCGAGCGAAGGCTCGCTGGTAGTCTTCTCGTCCGCCGGCGATGAGCTCTTCTTCCTCACCGCCCTCATCATTTTCCCCTCCCGATTCTTGTTCACTATCGGCATCAAGGAATTCTTTGTCGTCAGCCGCTTCCTGCGCTAATTCCGTTTCTGCCATGATTAGCCCGAATTCGCTGGTTGAAGACACGATGCGCAGCCCTGCCGCCCGCAGATCGTGTAACGCGACCAATGTCGGAATAGTGGATGTTGCAATTTCGTCGAAAGCGCGCTTCGTTTGGCCCGACGTCTGAACGGTCACATAGGCGACGGCGGCAAGGAATACGCCGATCAAACAATAGCTAATGTTCAGTTTGTTTTGGATCTTCATTGTGGGCACCAGTTATTGCTATGCAAACGCCTCTTGATATGAATCATTATTCAGTGCACGCGCGGCATCGGGTAATTCAAAAGCCCGTTTGCCAATGCAGTATCACGGCCCAATCCGGCGTGTTTTCGTTCAGGCCAATGGGCACTGCCAAAGCGATCGATACGTCGTCGTCCAAGAAGTGCCTGATGCCAGGGGCAACCGATACCGAGTCCTCGGCGTTCCGCGTGCCAATATCGCCGTTCAGTTCGATCATGCCGTATGTTTTTTCGCGCCAGATCGGGACTGATGCCGCCCAGTTGTACGTAACGCTGTGTGATGTGGGCCCTTCGGATTTGGGCACGCTAAGCGACCAACCGATATTGCCCTGCAGCGTCGCGCGACCGACCGTTGTTAGCAGTCCAACAAACGGCGTGATTTCGTAATTTCGTTCAGCTTCCTCGGTTGCTGCCTCGCCCGTTGGAAATTCCACCTCGTCGCCGGTCGGCAGCTCCACTTCAAGGCCAACAGTCAGCGCCGGACGATTCAATTCTGGCTCTACGACGAGGAATTTCACGCTGGCTGATAAGGGCCCTAAATCATAAGCATCAACGCCATCACTGTCCTGGTAGACCAAAGGCAGGCTAATCTCACCGCCGAGTCGTTCCGCCAAGCCAAAGAACAGCGACAGCCGTGGCAATATAGCCGTGGTCTCGCTCCCGTTTTTCGCATAGTGCGCACTGACCCGAAAATCCCACTCGCCGACGTCGTTTGGCAGGGTTTCTTCGGTCACGATGGGCTCTACAAATTCAATTTCCCCGTCATCACTTGTCTCATCGCCTGCCAGCACAGGCGGTGCGCCACAGGCCAAAAGAATGACGAGCAGTAGCCGCTTAATGCCTTCGAATCTGTGTCTCATACTTCAATAACCCCAGTCAACGCCAGTAGGCTTCCCCCCCCAGATGGCGAGTATTTGGCATTTCTATGGGGGTTATCGGCAGATCAACGCAGTTATTTAGGCCCAGCGTCCACCAAAATGTCTAATCTGCAAATGAATCGGGCGATTTGTGGAATCTGTGTAGCCGTGCGCAAGAATAGGTATTGGATCCCGTTGCAATCGTATTTTGGCTGCAATCGCGGACCCCCTCGGAGTTAGGACGTCGGCGATACTCGACAACGGCGTATTTGGCTATGTACTGAGTAAGGGGTTAGACAACATTCGTGCGAAACCGCACCGCGCCGAAATGGCGGCTGGTTACTGCTTCCTTGTCACTGGGCCTTCTGGGTGTTCTTGATCGCCAATATTGGGTGGCAGGTCGCCTGGCAAACTTCGGGCTTAGTCCTGCCTGGCTGGGGTCAGCGAATTGGATTTGCCGGTTATTTCTTGTGGAGCGCCTGGGCAGGCATCGCTATCTTTTTAGGCGAGGACAGGAGACTAATTGCTTCGGACGGTCGTACCTTATCTAGGGATAAAGTTGCTTGAACTTCTGGTAGGCCGCCTTATACCCGTCGGTAGGCGCATCGCTCTGGCCCTTGAACTCTGATTTACCCTTTTTGCTAGGGTTGGCAGCCGCATCAGCAGCAGTGCGAGTGTGCTCCCAGGTGATGCACTCATAAAACTTGCCAGCATCTGCGCCTCTTTCACAGAAAGCGCAGGTCTCAAACTTCCATACTACGGTCTGGTAACCGTTAGGGTTACCTGGACTTTTGAATCTGCGATTCCCACCCTCAGCCATCGGTGGATCGATCAGCGTCGCGTCCGCATTGGTTAGCGGTACATCGATGCCAGATGAGGTCGTGTGGCCGGGAACTTTCGAACCCGCGGTACTGCCATGAGTTGAAGGTGCGCCGGGCGAATCCAGGTAGGTTCCGTTTTCATTCGTATTTGGCGTACCCGGTTGATCCGGAATAGTCCAGGTCTCTGCTACTTGACTAAAGACCAAATTAGAATAGTTGTCAGGCCGGATACGTTGGCCGTCTACGAACATCTGCACTGTCTGTATAAGCACAATCGAATCACAGGCATTACACTTGGTCGAGTCGCCTGGACTGAAGATGATACTTACCTCATTAGGCAACGTGCCCGGTGGGGTCTGGTGCTCACCCTCGTCTTTCGATCTACTGTAGGGGCCAGTCGGCGTAAAAACCGTCGTTGTGGTTCCACCAGCAGGCGGTGGTGTCCCATTTCCCTGTCCGCCCTCTTCCTGATCCTGGTCGTCCCCACGGGCATGGGCGGTACCCAAAAGCAGAGCAGCTACAACCAGGAGAGGGACTTTCATCTCAAATAGCTCTCTTCACCCGAACAGCAATCATCCCAACACCTAAGAAGACGACGCCGGTGATAACCAAGGTAACCGGCCAGCCCAGTGAATCTACGAAATGCTTAGCCGAGAAATAGCCGATGAACGAGAGCATTGCCAGGACGGTCGTTAACAGCATTGCCTTGCTCTGCAGGACCACACAGGCATACAAGATGCCTGCCGTCACCGCCAGGAAGAGAAGTTCGATCGGCGTATTCTCTACAAGATCGAACAGGCCGGCATAAAGCATGGCCGAACCAACCAAATATCCCAGCCCGATCAATCGCGGATATTTATCCGCCGTGTGCAGGCCATAAGCTGTAATCACCAGACTAACGCCGATGATCAGGCTCGCCCAATTGGGGGCTGTCGCATTGGCAATCACATCGAACAGACCGCCGTTCAACCAAAACGATCCAATCAAGAGCGCTAACTCCGCCAGGATAGGTCGCGTTGACTTTTCCAATGTCGTGCCAACCAAAAACAAAGAGGCTCCAAGTACTATGGCGATATGGGCATAGGCCATGCCGAGCATATCGAGGCCTACTTGCATGAACCCGTAAACGAAGAACAAGCCCAAGACTGCGAATAGCGTGCGCTTGTATTTAGCGAATAAAAGACCTAAGTGAACGGCCAGTGTGCCGCTTACAAAAAGCACGACGTTTCGCCAGTTGCCAGTGCTGGGAAATACCTCATCAATGAGGACAAGCCAACCTCCGACCATCATGAAAACCATGGCGAACGTCAACGGTCCTACGGCTCGAGGATACTTGTTCTCATGCAACGCCGACACCAGGACCAGGAGCAAAATGTAGCCGATGCCGAGCGTGACGAAGATTCGCATCGCGCTGCCCATGCTGCCCCAAAACATGCCGATGTAGGTACCGATACCGGCGAGGATAAAAATTGCGCCGAGGTATACAAAGAGCGTCTTGGCAATATCACCTTTGCTGCGTTGAGTGGTGGCCGCATCGATAGCAGCCGGCGCAAGATAAGTCGCTTCAACCTCACCCGGCGAAATATCGTAGGTAAGCATAAGCTGCCGAATGTGTCGCAGCGCACCCGATTTGTCAGTGACGTTTGACAGACCAAGAATTCCCGCCAAAAACGGCCAAACCCACATGCCGCCGCCGATCAACGCGACTATAACGATGAGAACGAGCAGCCCCATCACTGTGGTAGGACCCAACCGACAAATTGAGTGTTGCGATTGTAGTATCGATCATTCGAATTTGGCAGACGAATAGTGCGCCCATTCTTGGTCAATACGGCTTCATTGTTATGTCTTTGTGAGTAAAACAGGCCGCCAAATATGTTGCGCGAATAACGATTGTCTGCGGCCCGAAACTCGTAGCCGTCGGGAGCCACGCTGGATGAGTCGATTCTCAGGCCGGCGAGATCGGGGACATCAATCACGGTTGATTTTGGCTCTTGCGGAACTGCGTCCGAGCCATTTCTAACCGGGCTGGGCGGAAGGATTAACGCGATTTCCTGCACGCCCCCCGATTGCGGGTTGTATCGCCACAAACGAGGCCGTTCGTTGCCGTAGGGAGCGCCTTGATAGATAACCTGCACCTTTTGATCAACTACGGCAATTTGTACAACGTTTGGGTAATTATAGATCCCGCTGACATACAGCAGCTCATATTGTGGCTTCGACACCAATAATTGGGGAAGTCCCGAGACAATGAGGAAAATGACAACGAGCAACAGTGGCAAACCCAGGCCATATGCGATGGTGGGGTTTTCCTGGATGAATTTTTTCATTCGACGGCCTACCCTTAAGATGTCCTTCGGTCACGATAACACTACACTTTGTGAGCGTCAGCTCGATACTCCTGATCCGAGGTCGCATATCATGGCTTATCCACGCTTTGTTTCCAACAAGGTCGAGAGAACATGTGGCAGGTCTTCGTCGAGTTTTGCGAGATTATGCCGAGCAAGGCTCTCCAGGCCAATCAGGGCCGCATATAGGATTTTTGCATTCTCTATAGATCGTTTGCGCTTGAATCCAGCGAGCCGGAACCCACGCGTGACGTAATCTAATCGTATCTTGTCGACTGTTTTCAGAGCCATTTCGACTTCGGGGTCATAGCGTGCCCAATCCCGAATGGCTGCTTGGTTCATTGAAGCGTGTTTCGAAGTGCTGCTTAGATTAGCCGCTGAAATCCTGACCAGATGGTCGAGCGTCTCCTCCGGGCCCTTAATACTGCTCTCTACTTCTTGGATAACTGCCGTGGTGGCCACTGCCAACCATTGTTCCAACATAGCGCTTTTTAGATCTGACGCGTTTTTGAAGTGCCAGTAAAACGAGCCTTTGCTGACTTTGAGGGCTTTTGCGATAGATTCCACTTTTATCGCCTGTGGCCCGCCATTTCGCAGAGCATCAAACGCTGCTGTGACCCAGTCTTTTCGGGTTAGTTGTTTGTTTGCCATAGGGCACCATACTCAAGCGTATTGACAACGGCAACGATAAGCGTGTACCATACGCCTCCGTATGGACGTTGCCGGGCGCAATGAAATCCGACACCAAAGGAATTAAGTATGAGTAAATATCGACTGGGATCTTCTGTATTGGTGATCATGTTATTCACTAGTTTCCTTGCAAGCTCAGCCCTTGCAGCAGATAGCTACAACAGCGCAAATCGGTCGTGTCGAGTAGCGATTGCAGAAAAATTCGGCTCGGATGAGTCCGTAAGGGTGAAGCGCAAATCGATGCGCAGTCGAGCTCGTGGCTACAGAATTTTCTATGTTGTAAAACAACGCCAAAATAGTGATGGCATTGAGCAAAGTTATCTCGTGAAGTGCGAGACGAATAAGCAGGGAGCACTCGTGACGCTCGATGTTACGCCTTAGCGACGGCGAAATGACCGTGTTCTTCGAGCGCCTCCGAGGCCATTACGTGTCCCGCATTTTGAGCGATCGCTGACTTCAAATAGAGTACAGCAGTCACGGCATCACCCTGTGAATCAGCAATCTTTGCCAGTTGGTAGAAAGCATCGGCATGCGCTGTGTCAATCTGAGTTGCCTTGCAAAAATACCCGTGTGCGTTCTTGGTATTGTTTTGGCACAGCTCGATGAGACCAAGTCCGTAACAGGCATCGGCCGCAAGGCCCGGTATGTTTCTCATTTTACGCAAGAGCCTATTGGCGCGACTGATGTCGCCTCTTCTCGCGAAATCCAGCGCCTCAATCACCGTTTTCCGTCCGGTATTCATATGTCCACCCCCATCTTCCGTGAGCTGCCGGAAGTCGCAGCTTGTGCCACGTACTATTAAGCGGTTTTTGTGGGCGAATCCCCTCATGCGAGTGCTAACGTAGCTGTCTCGTCGGGCGAGTTGAGGTTTTGGAGTAGTCGTCGATAGTTAGAATTTCGTTTCCGCTATCGACCCTTAACACCTTGGTGTTCGAGCAAACCAAGCGTTCTAGCACTGGCCGCAATTCCGACTCGTGCGCCAATCGGTAACTCGCCGGCAGTCCAAAAAAACCAAATCAGGAAGGCTTGGCTTTCTGCTGCTCGATCTGGTCCCTACCAAATTTTCGGCTGCCTCGGAAATTGACCCTCAGCATCAATAAAAGTCGATTCTGACAGTGGGTCCTGACACAACACTCATCCATGAATACCTATGCGGCAGCCGACAAGCAGTGGACTGATTATGCACGGTTTTATCAATTAACCGAGAACCTCAACTGTTGCTCCACATCGCACCATCCCGGAATCCAGCGTTTTCAACGCGACCCCTGCTCTTCCTTCGTTGCTGTTCAGAATCGTTCGAATCACATCTGTGTCACGCGGAAGGTCTCCTTGAGCTAGTGCGACCATAATGCAGCGCCGTGTGTCGTCATAAATCTGACACCTCAACGACCCAAGGGTCACGTCTTTATTCACCCAGTTGTTTTCGATGAAGCCTTGCTCACTCGTTTTGACCAGAAAATTCGGGCGGAAACGGGCTCGGTGAATTGCTGAAGCTGGCAGTAGCCGCTGAAGCTCAACCAGTGTTGCGGATGTCAGCAATTGCAACGGCGCACAATCAAAAAACGCTTCAGTTTCCGGCTCGTACAGAAATACTTCTCCCTCGCCCTCTGTAACAGCCGTTGGAAACTCATGTTGTATCGTATCGGTAGCATCGGCTGATCGTGTTTCGACTCGTCGTCCCAGGAGATCAGAGAGGCCGTCAGCTACTTGGGCTGAACCAGCCGAGTATTCACGCCCATTGGGGAGCCCGATCATCACCTCGCCGTCGCTCGTCCACGCTCGACAACGCAGTAGATCAACGTAGCGTTTTGCGCTTAGCGAGACACCCGACTCGGCGTCCACTACTGCCCATCGCCGATCTCCCTGTATACCGCCGGGACGCACATCCGCTTGGTCTATTTGTTCTCCCAGCATTGATTTAACCGGGTACCGCCAGATTTCGGTCAATTCCATATCAGTTACCTGACTATTGCTACAACAAGTGCCTCGGCAGCTCAAGAATACCACTAGCAACAAAGCATGCTTGACATAGAATGGGCGCTACGAAGGATAAGAACACTAGGAACACTCTAGCGACTTCTTTGGTTGTTGCCGCCGAAGCGGGAAAGAAAGGACTGACGTTGATCTAACGCCTTCAGGAAGTTTGCGAAAGTTGCTGATCGAGAGTTTTCGTTTTGTTCATAATAATGTCGCCTGTATGCTTTGTTGTTACTGCCTCGATCAATGCAATCCAGCACTCGTCATCAGCGACCGGATTATGCAAAAGTCCCTTGGTAACAACGTGCATATCCCCTTCTTTCAAATTGACCTTTTCATTCTCATACTCGATCGTCAATTTGCCCTTGATGATATGAAATAATTCGTCTTCATCGTCATGTTTGTGCCAAATCAATGTTCCTTTGAGTTTCGCGATCTTCACATATTGGTCATTCACGCGGGCGATGACGCGAGGCGACCAATATTCAGTTACATGATCAAATTCTTCGAGTAAGTTTGATGTCTTCAGCACTTAGGAAATACTCCATAGAATCGTTTGAACCAGTCTAACATCCAGATTCTTACTTCCCGTCAGAAGACCCCCCGTTTACAGGCTGGTACGATTATCGGAACGGTGAACATTCGGGGTGTCGCTGGTGACTGGAGAATTATCGGTGAAATTGGATCACATTGTTTTGCTTGTTTCCAATCTACGCAAAAGCGTGGAGTTTTACGAAAAGTTGCTACCCTGTTTCTTAAGGACCCTGACGGAATGTGAATCGAATTGGGCGTTCATTCGCAGTGCATCTGAATATCGGAGTCAAAATACCCAACATCTCTGACGATCAATCCGTCTTGCACTGTAAGTATTGCGGCGATTGGAAGCTGGAATGCCGCCCCTTCTATTTCGCTGGAAGCCGTGAATCCGACCGCAACGTGTTCGTCTTCGGCGACTATGGTGTTAATTGTGTCCTTTACATCCGGCACTTGATCAAAAAGAACTTGGTAGTCTGCGGCGATTGCCAGTCGCCCTAGCACTGGTTCGCATTTATCAGGTGACACGACGACCGCGTCCTCTGCGTAAAGCGAGGCAAGCGTCGTAACGTCATGCTGATTGAATGCCTCGAACATTTCTGTGACGACCTTCTTTGCGGCGGCATGTTCATTTGTCTTCACAGATGCGCATGCGACCAAGCCAGATAGTACTGTGAGCACTCCGATAACTACCCTTATGCGCATGACTTCCCCTCCTGTCCATTAAATTCGACTTTGACGTAGATGTCGGTGCGGCAGTGTTGCTGGTCGATTTCTTCGGGATCATCGACGAAATGGAAAAGGCACGGCTGATCCGACAAGATAATATCGCTACTCCTCAATACCGTCTCGTATAGAGCGTCCAAGGTTTTGGGCAATAGTTCGTCAAGCCCCGTGTGTCGAACGATCAAATACTCGCCTGCCGCTACGGCCCGCTTGCATATTCCGTCGGGCAAGTTGCCAATCGGCGCTGCCAAGGAGATAGCGCAGTCGAATAAAAAGTCACCATCGCTGTGTGAAGCGATATCACGATGAGGAATTCCAAGCACGGCTCGAATAGTTTCGGGATCGCCTGCGGCTTCAACCAGCTTCCAATAAGTATCATTGAGCATCGGATAGGCGTCCACCGTGCGGATGACCATAATCTCGAACGGATCAAGCGAACATACCTCGATACGAATCATCGGTCCGGTTTCGTGAATTTGCGGCGTACTTGGTTCGGACAATATTCGAATGGTGTCTGCTAGGCGCTCCGGATCTTTCTTGAGGCCGGATGCCGTATTGGCAAGTTCGCGCTTCACCGCTTTCGCAAAGGCCTGGCTTGAACCATAACCCGCCACCATTGCCGCCTCTGTAATGCTTGATGAGTCGTTTCGAAGCGCATCTGTACCGCGCACCAGCCTCAGGCGCGTAATGGTTTCGGCACAAGTTTCCCCCGTAGCGAGGCGGTAGACCCGATGAAAATGGTACTTGGACAGACCGGATGCCCGGGCAACACCGTCGAGAGATGGTACGGAATCATCTTTGAGCTGATTAGCTATGAAGTCAGCCGCTCGTTGGACGCATTGAATCGCAGACTGTTCAGTTGTCATATGTGATCTCATTTGTTTTGCTGCACTCTAGCGCATGAACGGGGGTCATTTCGTGTCCGGTCTTGCTCTAACACCTGGGACGAAGTCGATGTCTGTTGATAGGATTGGCACCGAAACACATCACATATCGGAGCGAGGCTTATTCATGCGTATCAATAATTGGTATCTCAGTTTTTTCTTCTTCGTTCCTATGGCCGGTTACGCTTCGACACCCACGGCTTTGATTGAATATGAAGGGCTCTACGAATATGAGAATGACACAACTCTGATTATTGTTGCCGGTCCTAATCAAGAATTGCTATATGCCGATATTTCCGGGGCACGCTACCCTCTTCGGCCGATTAGACCAGACGTGTTCCTGAACGCCGGAGACATCGAGGTGGAATTCGTTCGTGATGGCGAGGCCAAAGTGATGGGCTATCGTGAAAACAAGGGCAAGTCCGCCGCCGACTCCCCTATTTACGCATTACTTGACGGAACGAAACGCCTACCAGCATCGATTTGGGTCGCCAAACCCGAGGGTGCTCCACTACCGTATCGATACCGCGCGCCGGCGCAGCCAGGCGTCGTTCTTAAGACGCATAATATTGATGATGATAGTCCCCTGGCGCAGCATCTTTCGGCAATGGTGAATGCAATATACTCAGGCGAATATCCTCACGTTCAGAGCGTGCTTGTTTACCGCAACGACGCGCTTGTATTCGAAGAATATTTTTACGAATTTGATCGCGATAAATTGCATCAAATGCGCTCGGCAACGAAGACACTCATAGCTTTGCTAGCGGGAATTGCGATTGATCGTGGCGACATTCCCTCCACTGCCGAACGTGTCCTCCCGTATTTCGAGGAGTACGCAAACCTCAAGAGCACGGATCAACGCAAACACGCGATTACGATTAATGACCTGCTTACAATGCGATCCGGACTCGACTGCAATGACTGGGATGACAGGTCGCCGGGCAACGAAAGTAAGATGATCTATGCGGAGGATTGGGCGCGGTTCATTCTTGATGTTCCAATGACAGATGAACCCGGAAACAAGGGTTCTTATTGCTCAGGCAATGTCATCTTGATGGGCAGAATTATTGAGAAAACGACCGGGATGCCTCTGAAACAATATGTATCTGAAGTACTTTTTGGCCCCCTTGGTATTGACGGTTTTGAGTGGGACTTTCACCCCGATCAAACGAACAGTACAAATTTTGCACAAGCTTGGCTTAGGCCCATCGACATGATGAAGATCGGTGTCCTGATCAGTAATAACGGTAGATGGAACGGTGAGCAACTCGTGTCCGCGCAATGGATAAGAACGTTAACGAGCCCGCAATCAGAGATCAGTGGCACACCTTACGGATTCTATTACTGGTTGCGTTACATCAATACAGGTGAGGGCAAGGTTCAAACTCCACAAGTATCAGGCAATGGCGGCCAAAAGATTATTCAGTTGAATGAGGGAAAGACGGTCATTGTGATGACCGGTGGTAACTACAACCAGCAGTCTCATACGAATGACCTTCTTGTGAAGTTTATTATCCCCGGGCTCACCGACTGAACACTCGCAGCTGATTTATTGCCCTGCGACATACGGATAGCGACCGAAAAGCTTGGCTACGAGGTACTCGATCACTAAGACATGGCAAGAGCCGGGCCAACTCTGGATTGCATACCGATTTCCGACTTAATTTGTCCGTCCTCGAGCGTGGTTCGCATACTCGCAATTTGGGCATCAATTAATCTACACTGACCGTCTGCGAATTATCTTGGGGATAGAAGTGATCAAGAATTTCATATATACGGTTGCAACCATGATTTTAGCGATATCAGCGCTATCAGGCTTGGCCCATGCCGAGGGTGTCGAAGACCGAAAAGCAGTTCTCATCACCGGGGCAAGCAGTGGAATTGGTCGTGCGGCTGCCGAAAAACTGGCTGCAGAGGGATACTTCGTTTACGCCGGTGCACGCAAGGCTGCTGATATTGATGAGCTCAACG
Source organism: Woeseiaceae bacterium (assembly GCA_021773075.1). Taxonomy (GTDB): domain Bacteria; phylum Pseudomonadota; class Gammaproteobacteria; order Steroidobacterales; family Woeseiaceae; genus UBA1847. The sequence continues at coordinate 376,631 of JAJFKT010000010.1, read as the reverse complement.
AAATCGATGGAATCATGGCTGTTCGTCTGGATGTAACGGCCCAGGAAGAAATCGATGACGCAGTCGCGCTTATTGAATCACAAGGCAGAGGACTGTGGGGCATTGTCAATAACGCGGGCATCAACATCATCGATCCCATGATCTAAGCCGATGAAGCGGATCTTGAGTTCCTGTTTGACGTTAACGTGTACGGCGTGTTTCGTGTCACCAAGGCGTTCGCTCCAATGGTCATCGAGTCAAAAGGACGAATTGTCAACATCAGTTCAATTGCGGGTACCTTGTCAGGCGGACTCCACGGCTACGGCATGCATGTTATGAGCAAACACGCTGTTGAGGCGTACACGGATCAGTTGGCATTTGAAATGGACACCCTCGACGTCAAGGTCAGTGCTGTGGAACCGGGCAACTATCGCTCGGACATCGGTGCATCACGCTGCAAGCGAATGATCGCGAACAATGCGAATCGAAAATACGTCTATTTTTCTGATGTCATGCAGGAATACCTGGATGGCTGCAAAGAATACATCGCCGAGGGTGGTGTCTCCACTGACACACCGCCAGATCGTGTCGTTGATGCCATTCAGCATGCACTATTTTCTGATTCGCCAAAGGAACACTACCTCGTAGTGCCCGAACAGTTTCAGGCGATGATTACAATTGGCAAAGCGCTCGAAGAATTGTTGCACCTTAATCACGATCATGAGCACAGTTATACGCGTGGCCAACTGATCGAAATGATGGATGAGGAATGGGCAATTCTTAAGGGCGAACAGTCACGCAACTGGGGACCGGAAGACTAGTCCGGTCTCAGCACTTTCATCGGGAAGCCCTTCTAAAAAGCGATTCGTGCCTCTGCAAGCGGAAGCGTGGCTGACATCGCGTCATCGTCAGTGCAAACTACGGCTTGGTGCATCGGTCTATTGTCTTCATTGATTGGCACAAACTGATGCAATAGCCGTGTCGCCTCGTCTACCGCGACAACAAGTTGGTTTCTCGACCAGACCAGTTGGTGTGACCAGTTCCTGGCCGGCGTTTCTTCGTTGGAACGCACCTCAGTTATGGTCGTTGCGATTCGTTCAAGCATTTCGCCTTGCCGCTCAAGCTGTCCACTGAGTGTTGAGTTTAATTGTTGATACTCGCTGACGGCCGACTCGAGGGCCTCGACCTTTCGTATGTTCTCCGCCTGATTTTGACTAAGTTCTGCGTGTCTCGACAGCAAGCGCCCATAGCGATCGCGCTCGATCATCAGGTTCTTCTCCGCTTCGCATAAACGAAGGACCGCCTCTTTAAGTTTTCGTCGATCACCAACTACATTAGCGGGTATATCACCCGCACTCGCACCGGTCTTGTGACGCAACGCTTCTGGTGAGAGATTATCGAGCTGTCGAAGGGCCATGCCGGAGCGCCTGGCCGCCTCTTCGGTAATATTTTTTACGCGATCCTTTGCGCTATTGACGGAATCAACCAGGTACTTCGTTGTTTCACCTGAGCTCACATCAATTTCGATGCTCGGCAGATCAATGCGCGAACGCTCCTTTCCGTTTTCAGGACTAACTGGAGACGACGAACGCTTGTCTGAGTCGAGACTGCTATCCATAGCGGTTCTTCCAATAAATTTAACGCGATCAAAATTACTATGTAGATCGATTGAAGACAATGTCTCAAATTACCGACGAGTTTTTTCTCATAAGAGAAGCTGCGGCCCGAATATGAGGAGTTTTCAGTGCTTGATCTTCGCTTACTGGATGTCGCCCATTGCAGACATTATTTTGAATGTTTCATAACACCAAAATTAACGGCCGCGAAACTGTGATCGCTATCACCGACATTTATGTGACGCAGTTCTAAGATTGCGCCTCGACAACGTTCATCTCGTCGAGCCAGCTCATAAAACAGGAGGGAAACATGGGCAATCCATATGACAACACTAAGAATCGCAATTCTTCAGTCCTCGGTCCAACACTGAAATTCAAAGGTGAGCTGACTGCCGATGAAGATCTGCTGATCCAAGGTCGCATCGACGGATCGATCAAACATTCGTCGAGCTTAACGATCGGCGAAAGCGGTCACGTCAACGCAGACGTATCGGCGGAGTACATTTCAGTTGAAGGCACCGTGAAAGGAGACCTACGCGGAAGCAAATGCGTCAAGGTTCGTGAGACCGCGAAGGTAGGCGGTAACATTGTGAGCCCGAACGTTTCGTTGGTCGAAGGCGCAAAATTCAACGGCAAGATCGACATGGACTCGGATCCGGCAGTCCGGATCGCAAAGACACCCGAGAAAAACCCGAACAAGGACGCCACTGCGAGCGCAGAAAAGTCCATAGCTCAAAAATCTGAAGCAGAACAGTCTGACGCCGATAAGCGTTCGAACCCGGAAAAGCGGCGCTCGGCGAAGAAACCGGCTCACGGCGATAAAAAATCCGCTGACGCGGCTTAAACGGAGATAGGATATGTCGGACACGGAAATCATGAAAATTCAGCCTGGGAGCGATTCCGGCGAAGACAACAAACAGCTTACCGACTCACAGGTTATTGCTTTTAGCGATATACCGAAATCGGTTCAACGCGAGGAACAGCATCAAGAAGGTGCGGTATCGACCATCGGCGAAACTTTGCATTTCAAAGGCGAGTTATCGGCGGGTGAAGACCTTATTATCGAAGGTACGGTCGAGGGCACGGTCAATCAGGGCAAGTGTTGCCTGACGGTCAAACCCAAAGGCAGTCTCCTTGCCAACGTAAATGCAACCAAGATCTTTATCGAAGGCCGCGTAGAAGGCGATCTTTCGGCAACGGTTGGGGTCACGATTCGAGAAAGTGGCAAGGTTACAGGAAACATCGTTGCCCCGAGCATCGCAATTCATGAAGGTGCCACCTTCAACGGCAGCATCGAGATGCGAGCGCCGGATGCAGATCGCAATAAGAAGTAGTTAGGCGTTTGTGGATTGCACATAGACGGTGCAACTCAGTAGAAAACAAAGGGGTCCGCTTAGGACCCTTTTTTAGTGTCGGATCAGAGCCACGTTCTCCATGACAATCCCAATTGTGTGCTGTAGCCAAAATCCCGACTAACAATTCGGTGTTTGTCATCGAGAACGTAATATGTCGGAAAGCCATACACGTTCCAGTCTTGCGCGATCGAGATTTCACCCATCAGAACCGGAACATTGAGCTCATGGTTAGCGGAGTAGTCCACTAGCTCCTGGCGGGTTTTCCAGTCAAGCCCCACCATCACGATGGCCAGGTTTTCTTCATCGCGCATACGACGCAAGCGAACAATATTGTCCGCACTGGCTGAGCAATAGTTGCACCAGGGCGCGAAAAAGTAGACCAATACCGGCCGGCCATTGTATGCAGCCAGATCGATTAGGTTTCCCTCCAAGTCCTCCGCAACCAAAAGAGGCGCGCCCTGACTATCGGCCGCCAATAGCTTGCGTTGCTGGTAAGCAGTAATTCCGGTCAGCACCACCAATATCAAACACACTTCGACTAGCAGCTTCCGATGTTTGATTACCAGTTTGCGGAAACCTACGAAGGTAGTTGTTGAAAGCACAGTGAGCCCTTTTTAGCGATCGTCGATCGAGTCATTATCATTTTCTTTTAATCATCCGCAACAACTAATTTAAATCCTTAGAATGCTGGTCGCTTCGCCATGAAAAGAATGCGATTAGCGCACCAGTAATCGGAATTGCTATCAGCAATAAGTCCACTGACCGAATTTTCATAAACAAAGGAGAAACAATCGTTGCGCCAACGGCGAAATAGATCGTAAGCAAACCTCGCCGGACATGACCCAACCAAACGCCCATGGCCCCGATCACCGCAGCGAGCCAAGCCACAAATACCATCGGCGTAAATGCCGCTGAACTGAGCAAGAAACTCAGAATCGCAAGTGCAAGCGTTGTGTTAACTATTCGTGTCATGAGAACTAATCAAAGAAAGTGCTTAATGTACGAGGAAAGCAGACTAGAAGTCGTTTACCTCATTTACCAAGCGCCAGGGTTTGCATCTTGCCAGCTTTCGGCCCAATCCTCGGGAATCGTATCGGGGGATAACAGACAACCATCCGTAATATTCGGATACAGCTGCGCATAGGTTTTGACGTCGGTACCTTGTACACGCCGATTAATGTGTTTGGGCGTCAACTGCTGAATATTATCAAGTCCCGCCGCCGCAACTAATTCTGCCAGATTCGCGACCGTTTCCTTGTGAAAGTTCGCCACACGGGTCGCCTTGTCCGCCACAACGAGGCCTTTTGTTCGAGATGGGTTTTGCGTAGCAATACCCGTCGGACATTCATCGGTATTACACGACCGCGCTTGAATACAGCCCAGAGACAACATCATGCCCCGTGCAGAATTGACGGTATCCGCACCGAGCGCCATTGCGCGCAGGATATGAAACGCCGAAAACATTTTTGCCGAGGCAATAATGCGCAACTTGTCGCGCGCACCAATACCGATCAATGCATCGTTCACGAAAATCAACGCGTCTCGGAGGGGTGTGCCCACTGAGTTGGTCATTTCCGTCGGAGCGGCACCCGTACCGCCCTCGCCGCCGTCCACGGTGATGAAATCAGGGTAAATGTCGGTCTCGAGCATTGCTTTGCAAATCGCGAGAAACTCGTCTCGCCGTCCGATACACAACTTGAATCCTACGGGCTTGCCAGCCGAGAGTTCACGTAGCTTTCTAACGAACTGCAATAACTCGGTCGCGTTTGAAAATGATGAATGTCCAGGTGGCGACACCACATCCACACCCATCGGAACATGGCGTATCTTGGCGATTTCCTCGGTGAGCTTGGCTGCGGGCAAAATGCCGCCGTGACCGGGCTTCGCACCCTGTGACAACTTAATTTCGATCATTTTGACAACATCACGAGCCGCGTTCTGAGCAAATAAGTCTGGATCAAAACTGCCGTTTTCATCTCTACAACCGAAATATCCCGTGCCGATTTGCCACACAATGTCGCCACCGTGCTCGAGATGGTAGGGACTCAAGCTACCTTCGCCGGTGTTGTGACTAAATCCGCCCAGCTTGGCACCTTTGTTAAGCGCCATGACTGCGTTTTTGCTCAACGCCCCATAACTCATAGCCGAAATGTTGAGCGGCGACGCCATGTACGGCTTGCTGCACTCAGGTCCGCCAAACTTGATCCTGGGATGCAGATCAGTAGCGTGCTTGGGCGCCAAAGAGTGATTGACCCATTCATACCCCGGTCGATCGACATCAAATATGGTCCCGAACGGACGGGTGTCACGTGCACCTTTGGCACGTTGATAAATTAGTGCCCGGAACTCACGTGGAATTGGCCTTCCGCTGGTTTCCGATTCTACGAAATACTGTTGTATCTCCGGACGCACTGCCTCCAGCAGATACCGAAAATGCCCTAGTACCGGGTATAGGCGTCGTATCGTGTGGCTTGTCTGGATCATATCGAAGATGCCGATGGCGATGATGAGCACCAGGACCGGGAACAACCAATAAGCAGGAGGCCAGACCCAGCCAATGCCCAACACCAAAAGCGGCATAGCCACCGTGAAAATTACAAAATGCTGACGCATCGTCATTGTCGTACTCCCATGTTGCCCTAATTTTGAAACGAGCTTATCTGGAACCGCTTAAGCTTTTGAATAAAACTATCCGGATCACAATGATGCCAGCGGTCGTTGTTCCATCTTCAAGGCGACCAGGAAGATGGTGAGCATGGCTATTCCGACCGCCAGAGAGTAGAAGCACAATGGCGTCCCGGTACCAGACATCGGACACGTTGGTCGACCCATGAGCTCCATAGACGTACCGGCAAGTGCAAGCAGAATTACAGGCGCCGCCCCTGCAAAGAACAGCCAGTTTAGCGCCTTTGCCCACAGTAAACTGGCGATGCCCATCGCTGCATAACAAATCGAAACGATATAGCAGGCGGGTATCGGCCCGATCATCGGGCAAGCGTTCCCGGCATGTGCGTGCGTGATCGAAATGGGAATAATCCCGCTCAATACGTAGATCGAAAATGCTGCCAGGCTAATGCGCAATAATCGCGGAGCCATATTCAACAGTCTACTTTGAGTCGTATTTATCATTGGAATTCCGGCTGCTTATCCCGATACCGATCAAGACATGAGTGAATTAGTGATGAGACGGTCGGCCCAACGAGCAGGTAATACGGCAAGGAAGCGTGAAATCCACGCGCCCTTGCTTAGGTGGTAAGCAACACGTTTCTTGCGCCCAGCCAATATATCCATGACCGTATTGGCGATTGCGCTTGCCGGGAGCGCGTCTCTTTCGGCCCGCCGCATGATTCGACGCACCTTCGACGCCATCTTCTGATACGCCGCATCGTCATAGGTGTCACCCTGAGACCGAGCTTTATTCCAAATCTCCGATTGTATTGGGCCGGATCGAACCGACACTACATCAATACCCGCCGGTAGTAGTTCCCGGCGGTAGATGTCAGCCAGGCTCTCGAGTGCATGTTTGGAGACGCAATAGGCACCATTCATCGGTGTATTTAGAATGCCGGACAGGGAGCTAATGTTGATAATTTTTCCCGGACTCTTCGACTCCGTGCCACGCAATAACGGTATGAATGCGTTTGTGACCGTGCGAACGCCGCTTAGATTGATGTCGATCGATGCGTCGAAAGCCTCATCGTCCAGAATCTCTACCGGCCCGAACGCCGCTACTCCCGCGTTGTTCACCAACCCATGCAGAACCTGGCCGTTCAATTGAGACTTAACGAATTCCGCAGCCAGCCTTACTTTTTCGCGTTCGCGAACGTCGAAAACCAGAGGCTTGAATTTGGGGCCCATTTGTTTGGACAATGTTTTAGCATCTTCCTCGTTCCTAACACTGCCAAAGACATCGTAACCGTCGATGATCATATGCTCGACGATCGCACGTCCAATCCCGCTCGATACCCCGGTAACGACTGCAATGGGAGAGTTATTGTTAGTTTTTTGCATACCTGCTGTTCTCGTCTAAGGCTCAGGTTGAACCGCTGGACGGGTGCGGCGCATCGGACCGCTAAGCCGATCGCCCATCTTGTTCTCCATCCAGGTCACTGACTTATTAAGTCGAACGTTATTCGTCCGTGCATTCCTGATCCAATTCGCTGCCCGTTCACTGGTGCAGATTAAAAGCCCACTACCGGTAGCAATAAAAAAAGTGCTCCCGGGAATCGGCGTCACCATCGAAATCACTCCAATTAGAATCAGAATTGCTCCGAGTATTATCAAGGTAATGCGCATTCTGGTTTCCTCACTTCCTAGATTAGGCGATCGATATGCGCCACGAACGATGCAGCGGTCTTCTGAACGACAGATTGGTATTCGTCCGACATCGTCATTTTGTCGAATACGCTACTGTCATTTGCCTGAAGAACGACGATGCCGTCCATCAAGCAATGGATGTTTTGTGACTTTCCCTCAGTTGATCCAGTACTAACCCGCGCCGACAGCGTGCCGCTGTATAGCACCCGTGAGCCAACCCGCGTTGCTATAGCCAAAACTTCCTCGGAAATATCGTTGCCACGATAAAAATGGACCAAATATGCCTGTTCAAAAAGAGGATCCTTTTCGATAGCGGATTCGGACTTCGAACGAGTAAAGCCGAAAGTGAATCGCTTTACGGCGAGCATCCGCAGAATGCTGACGATCATGAAATAGGTGCTTGTCAGCATATTGAGAAAACACTGTGGCGACGGATAGTTGACGATCAACAGTACGTCCCGACGATCCTCGTCATCTCCGTACAAGACTCTCGTCACTTTGCCCTTAAAGCGCGGGCGACCGCCTACTGCAATGACACTGCGCGACGCAAGTCGGTTATAGAGGTTGTAAAGGGAAAGCGACTTCGTATCGAACCAGTTTATGGCATAGACGGGTTTCGATAATGGCCACTCCTTGTCGGTCGAGGTAATTGTCGCGCGATTCTTGGCGCCCAGATTGACGCTGATTTGATTCGATTCATCCATTGCGGTAACTCAGTAAACATCCAGTAGGTAGCGTTTGTCTTTCCGAAGCTTCTGTAAGAAGGATTCGGCATCAAACAGGTTCATTGATCCTTGCTCCGAGATGATTTGGAGTAACTCCGCTTCAACGTCCGGTGCCATTTGCTTGCCGTCACCACATATGTAGATGACGGCGTCGTTTTGGAGCCACTCCCAGACTTCAGACGCCGCAGCGCGCATTTTGTCCTGGACGTAGACTTTTTCCATCTGATCTCTGGAAAACGCAGTATCTAGCCGCGCCAGGGTTCCGACAGCCAAGTGCGACGCCAGTTCATCGTGATACAGATAGTCGTGCTGTTCCTCGCGTTCCCCAAAGAAAAGCCAGGCAGGCCCCTTCGCCGTGTCGAACGCGCGTTGCTCGAGAAATGCTCGAAACGGTGCAACACCTGTTCCGGGTCCGACAAGAATTATCGGACGATCAGCATCAATCGGCAGCGAAAACGATTTATTAGGGGCCACATAGAGCTGCAATTTGTCGCCTACAGAAACTCGCTGGGCGAGATAGCTTGAAGCCACGCCAGCGTAGTTACGCGTTTGATTTTCGTACTGCACCGTCGCCACGGTCAGATGCACCTCTCCGGGGTGTGCATCGTGGCTCGACGAGATTGAATAGGAGCGCGGTGCGAGCGGCCGCAATACAGAAGCCAGCGTTTCCATCTCACCAAAAGTGCTCGGATGCTCGCGTACAAGGTCCAGTACATCCCTGCCCCATAAATACTCAGAATCGGTGCTTGCATCCATCCCAATTTGATTTAGCAAGGCTTTGGATGGAGTTCGAATCTCAAAGTGATGCGTCAGCAAGTCTTCGATACTTTCGTGAAAATTGCCGATGCGCTCGTTTCCCGCGCAACCCATTTGCTTCAGGACAGCGGCAACCAGGTCGGGATCATTTTTGGCCAGAATGTTGAGGGTGTCACCGGGCTTATAGGTCAGACCAGCGCTGAGCAAGCCGATTTCATAATGCATGACCTCTTTAGAGGATTCTGTATCGGTTAGCCGACGCCTTTTTAGCAATTGCCCAAGGGCGGGATTGCGCCGGTTGTATCGTCGAGTCGCCGTCGTATTGACAACATCCGACGCTTTTATCAGCGTTGCTTGCTCGCCAATTTTCGAGATTGTCGGTAGCGCCGACTCCATCCAGGTTTGCGCTATTTCGTCATAATCGACGTCCGCAAGGCAGATTTCCTGAATGCGATGCGCACCGAGCGCTTCGAACCGTTCGTCCCAATCCTGTCCTGCCTTAGCGAAGTGATCATAGCTTTCATCGCCCAATGCAAGCACCGAATAATAGCTGCCCTTCAACGTGTCGGCCGAGGCGTCCTCAGATTCGTCCCATAGCGCCTGTGCCGAGTCAGGCATATCACCGTCACCGTAAGTGGAGCACAGCAATACAATGCGCTCAACGCCGACTAAATCGCTCAGCGTAATCTCTTCCATATCACGAACATCGCCGATCATGCCGTAGTCCTCCGCGGCTTTCGCCAGATCACGAGCGACCATCTCCGCATTGCCGGTCTGCGACCCATACAAAACAGTGACTGGCCTGCCTTCTTGCAGGCGTGCTTTGCTGCCGCCCGGTATTCGCTCGAGACGAACCGGCTGTCCGGAAAACGCAGCATTGCCGGTCAACGGATCAACTCGGAGGTGATCTGTAATGTCATTGACGCTGACTCCGGGTTTGGCCTCCGCGTGGCGGATGCGCGTACCTTTGCGCGTGTGCCCAAAACCGTGCGGAATGCTAAGTACGCCGGGCATCATCGTCTCGCTCACTTCTGCAGGCAGGCTAATCTCGTCTACCCGGCTAATAACCCGCAGCATTTCGCCGTCTTCAATGTCCAGGCGTTTTGCATCGGCGTCATTGATCATCACGGTGCAACGAACGAGTCGCGATTTCGATAGTTTCGCGAACTGGTGCATCCAGGAATTATTGGTCGCCACATTGCGCCGACCAATCAGGCGAAAGTCACCTGTTTCCTCTTCTACGGGAAGTGCTTTAAGGCGGTCGGTAAATACCTGTGGCATCAAGTGGATTTTTTTATCGGTTGTGAGTAAAGCCTCGGGCATACGCGCTTGCAATGGGCCGAGGCTAATACCGTGTTTTGACGCGATGACCTTTTTCAGGGATAAGCCAGATAGCCAACGCTTGGGGTGACTTAGTCGACCATAGGGCCCCAACATCAAACCCAAGTTCACGATACGACGCGGCGTAATGAACCGTTCTAGCAGGCTGCGTTTGCCTCGCATACGCGACGCCAGTTCTTGCAAGACCTGCCAATCGTACAAACGATCCTTGGCGATAGGGAAGAGTGCTTCGGAATACTTGGCGTTGTTCGTCACCGAGATCATGTTGAATATCAGATCATAGTGATCGTTCTCCAATCCGGTTGGCGTGGGCAGAATCACATCCGCATGCCGGCTGGTTTCGTTGATGTAGTTATCGATAGAAACCATGAAGTCCAATTTTGGCAACAAGGTATCCAAACGTTTCCCCCCCGGTGTGGAAAGCACCGGATTGCCGCAAATTGTTACAAAAGCGCGGATCTGGCCCTCGCCCTCCTCGGCCATTTCCTCAGCCATTGTTGAAACAGGCAGCTCCCCATAAAACTCGTTTAAGCCCCGCACACGACTTTGCCAGCGACCAACAGATTGTTTTTTTCGCTTCCCGCGAACGACTTCAATCGCCGGGGATGGAAACATCATGCCACCCGGCCGGTCGAAATGGCCTGACACGATATTGATGCAGTTGATCAACCAGTGGCACAGGCCGCCGTGGGCTTGCGTGGATAATCCCATTCGTCCATACACTACCGCCCGTTCCTGGGCCGCATATTCGGCAACGAGCGTCTCGATGGTCGCAGCTGAGATTCCACTCAGTGCTTCGGCTTTCTCAGGCGTGAACGTGCTCAACAGTGATTCGAGATTCTCGACCCCAGTCGTAATCGATCGAAGGTCTCCACAAGTCGCGTGTCCATCACGAAAAAGCACATGCAAAAAGGCCAGTAAGAAGTACACGTCGCGACCGGGTGTAATGAAGTAGTGCTCGGTGGCAATCTTCCCTGTTTCCGTCTTGCGCGGGTCGATTACGATGAATTTTCCGCCGCGCTGTTCGATATGGCGCAATCGATCTTGCACGCCCGCCGAGGTCATGATCGACCCGTTGCTCGCTATCGGGTTCGCGCCCATGATAATCATGTAATCGGTTCGATCAATATCAGGAACCGGGATACGAAATTCGTGCCCGAACATATAGTGCGCGGCAAAGTGATGCGGTAGCTGGTCCATGCTGGTCGCTGAGAAAACGTTCTTTGAACCCAATGCGCGAATAAACGGTTTGGCGAATAACATCATTCCCATGTTATGAACGATGGGATTGCCCAGATAGCTTCCCACGGCATTGGACCCATGTTTTTCGAGTACGCCATTTAGCTTGGAGACGACCAGTTGAAACGCCTCCTCGTAACTGATCGAGACCCAATCATCGCCACTCTTTCTCACTGGGTAACGCAGGCGATCAGGGTCCACATGCAACGCCCCTAACGCAGGTGCTTTGGGGCACATACTGCCTTTGGAAAATGGATCGTCCGGATCGGGTTTTACAACGATGGTGGCGGCTTCATTACCGCGCGTCGGGTCGACGGTCACCGTGATGCCGCACATCGCCTCGCAGAAATTGCAGACCCTTAAGTGCTTCTCAGCCAACTATCGGTCCCCGTAACACCCAATGGCGTGACACACAACTGCGCCAACCGTACACCGTAAGCGGAGTACGCATCCCAATATTCATACCACTCTCCGCGGGGCTTACATTGAATTGCCGAACACCGTAGACGTTCGGCGCTGGCATTCGGTTACACTCAGCGAGAAAAAAATGGCGGCGATTTGGACCCAAACAGGGTCAATAAACGTGGATCAGCTTGAAGCGTTCGCAGACCAGCATCATTTCGCTGTCAAAACCACCGCTTCGCTCGAAATACGCTTTATGATCGCGCTGCCATCCCGCCAGATCATCATTCTCTCCTTCGGCGAGGGCAAAACCTTCGTCAACATCGCAGAAACGCACCTGAGTCACCTCCAGCGTTTCAAGAAGCAGAGCTTTCGTACCATCCCAATTCAATGCGACGTCCTGACGACCAACAACCGGTATCTCCTCGCCCTGTGGACCAAATGCGCGTAGGGCCTCACAGGTCGCCGTTTTCTTGCCAGATTTAACCAGGCGCAGCAACTCGTTACACAGCTCTTCGTTATCGCCGAACTTAAATGAGACGATGTCGTTAAGGTCTTCTGGGCTTGATTTCATCAGATTTCGCTTCGACGACCGAAGATCATGAGTTGCATCTCAGTATTCTATCACCTGGTCGTCCAAATCATCCGTCAGCACTTCGATATCCTTGCTAGAATTTGTCTATGAAAGTGTTGGGCATTTCATTCGCGTTGGCGATTACGATTGCGGCCGCATCATCCCTGTATGCCGCACCAGCGGACCGATCGCCATCGGAACTCGTCGTGCCCTCGACAATGTGCGGCGACTATTTTCTGATCCCGCTTGAGGTCGATCTGGACGGCGACGGAAACGCGACGACTCTTATGGCATTATTCGACACCGGTGGGGCCGGTCTTCACATCGACCCCGATGCTGTCGTCCGAGCCGGTGGTGCCCCGGTCGAAGTACGAAAACAGATCACGATCCGCGGTGCGACCGCTGGTCCATTGACGTTTCCCAAGTTGCGGCCCTACACACGGCAACTCGATCACCTGTCGCAGCCGCTTGGTATCGAAGTTGACATTTTCCTACCGTTTCGCGAATTCAAGAAATACCTGCTTACTCTCGACTTCCCGGCTCGCGAAATTCGCATAGCTCGTGGACGACTGCCAAAGGTCAACGGAGTCGATGTATTCAATGCTCGTGGGCCTGACCGGCGACCTTACCTTGACACTGACATCGCCGGACGGCGCCATCGCTTGCTAATTGACAGTGGTTCATCTGGATCGATCTCCCTTCGCCGACCTGAAAAATTACCGTGGTTATACCCGCCGCTACCCGTATCGGTTGCGCAAGGCATGGAAGAGCTGCGCTATTACGACATTGGTCGTGTCGACGCCGAGATCGAAATCGCCGGTGTGAAGGTACAGCAGCCCTTCGTCAGTACCGGAGCAACCACCGAACTATTAGGTACCGATGTGATGCGGCGCTTTGCCTGGACTTTCGATCAGAGGTCGCGACGCGTGCGAATTCGCGCCGACTCTGCCGAACCGCTGCACTTCCCGTCGAAGCGTGGCACTGGCGCCGTTTTCATACCGTCCCCCGAGGGATACGAGATCGTGAGAGTGCTCCCCGATACGCCTGCCGAACGGGCAGAGCTGCGGCCGGGCGACGTCGTTGTGGCTGCGAACGGCACTCAAGTATTGGGACAGGGTTGCGAACGTTGGAATGAAGTTTATCGCGAAAAGACCACCATGAGCCTGCTGCGTGACGGTGAGATATTTGATGTGCAGGTTGATGTTATCGACCTCGTGCCCTAAGCCGACGGAAATGTCGTGCATTTGTCGTGACCTGACGTAACGTTGACGTGTTAGATTTCTAAAATATTCGGCATTCTTTAGAAAGACCCAAGCCATCAGTGCAAACATGAAACGAACGATCAACAAAGAACTCGTGAAACGCCTTAGAACCGCAAGGGGATGGTCTCAAGAAGAGCTCGCCATTGCATCCGATTTGAGTGCCCGAACGGTTCAGCGTCTGGAAAGTAACGGTGGAGGGTCTACAAACTCTATTAAATCAATTGCATCCGCATTGGAGGTCGAAATGCACAACTTAGAAGAAAAGCCGAGAACCCATTTGATCGGTGTTCGCTGGGGGTATGGCGGCGTTATCGTCGGCGTTACGCTCGCATTGATAGCCATCGCCGCGAACTGGATTGCTGGCGACGGATCCGCATTCGAGGTGGGAATTAGCCTGGGGCTCGTTGGCCTGATTGCCGGTATGTCTTGCTCATTTATCGGCTGGGCATCAGGTCGTTGATTGTGTTGTAACGGTCTAGTCTGAAGTGCGTTCAAGGCATGTCGCTGTAGGTCCAGGCATTGACTCGTCGCTTGCTGCCCGCTTTTCGAGCGGGTACTTCTCTCCGGTAGGAAGAATAACGTAGTCCTTACCCTCTTCTAATGCGTCCAATTGCCGCAAGATTGGACGCAATTTCTTCTCGTCCCTAATGCATCGACTCGTTTCCGGGTTCCATAATCCGTCCCACTCGGAATAATGCGGATCCTTATCCGAAAACAAACCCGTACCGGCCATAGCATCCGCAGCGTTGGTCGCGACATCGTAAAACGAGCAACCGGAAGCTGCGAGAGCCAAGAAGAGAGGTGCGATATATCTGACGTTCATACTAATAAATACTCCTAATCGACAACTATCCGTGTTGCGTCGTCGGCCAACGTGTCAATCGATTCCTGCTCCCAACTACGAGGATCATCGTTCCACGTAAGCATACGAATTCGCCACTCCTGCTCTCTTCGAACGGCGATCAATACATAATTCCCATTGGGTATGGTCGTCCGTACTCCATCAAATTCCCATACGAGTCGTGCCGTACCCCGAACTACTCCCACATCGCCGGAAATAAAAAACTCTTCGGGCTTCCTTGTCCAGAATGGAACAACCGTCGGTGGATAATCCGGATTGAACCAAAAGTTGCGAATAGCTGCATGGCCCTTTATCGGCTCGTCACCATGATGCGGGACAAGAGTGGCATCTTCGGTGAACAGCGCCATCACTTTATCAGCATCGCCCTCTTTCCATCCTTTAGCGTAGGATTGGTCCAATGCCCTCAGGGCCAGTATATCCTCAGATTCATCCGCTGACGCGGAACTAGAGGCTGCCATTATGACAAGCACGAGCAAAATGCTAATACATTTCATTCAAATCTCCTGTCGCACCCGACGTTGACGACACTATTCGACGATATATTCTAATAGCTCCCATCGATCAACGCCGTTGTTCGCAATGGGTATGTCCAATCGATATACGTACGGTGGCTCGCGAACAGCCCAATACTTCCAACCCTGTTCCGCCTCGAACAACAGTGTGTTTACTTTACCGAAATGGCGTGTCTCAATTTCTTCACGCCGCACAGCTTCAAGCGTCATCATTTTCACCTCATCGCTATAGCGCTGGTGATACGGGTATCGTAATTTCTGTCCCGGCTGAATATTCAACAAAATCGCAAAAACGAGTCCATGCCCGGGTTCAAAAACACGCGTTCCCAAGACGCGACTTTCCGAAAATACTTCGCCAAACGGCTCTCTGCGATAAATCTGGCTTAGGTGATCTTCGTCATAAACGTAGTAGGCCCAACCGCCCTTATTATTGTAGTTTTCCAACTCAACCGATATTGTCTCCATTGAATCCTGATCCCAGAAGACGATATCTCGTCGCGGTCTCCCCGTTGTCCAGACAACGTCCGTTTGAAACTTGTGAAGCGTGCGCCCTTCAATTTCCACAATCTCATGTCGGTCGAGCCACACGCCGAGCTGTTCTGGACTCTCTTCGTCATATATTCGAGTCATTGCCCAACGTGATGTGTGCGGTTTCGTGATATCACCGGTGATTCTTGGATCGCCTGGCAACAGTTCAATCACTTCATTGTCGGCCAACGCAGTCTGAAAGTTAACGAAGCATGCGAACAAAACCATGCTCGAAAAAACCTCCAACATCTGCACCTCTCGAAGCCGCATACAAAATTGTCGCAGAGTCAATGGCATTGTCGTCACTCCAGGTTGCGAACGTCGCCGCATCTCAATGTCCGCACGAGGAAGCGGTTTGTTTCCCTTGCTGGCGGGGGGGGACTTCCAAGCATGACCCACCTCGATGCGTTTCTGGTTCCGGAATACAGAATATTAGTCATAACTTACGTTCCATTTCTCTTGAATAGTCTAACATCCGGGCAACTGCATCCGTCTATAGGTTTCCATTCACTACTTTGTCTGGCCAACGAAATCACGCTCGAATCCTCGCCGAAAACCATGCCGTGGGGAAACACCAATATGCTTGTGGGAATGTAGTTTGTCGTAAAGACTTGAGCTAAAATCGGGCGAACTGACCACGACCGGAACAAATATGCACCCTCAGCCCGGTATTCTTGCCGGCCCTGTTAAGCAGGCTCGTTACCTCACGTTCTCATGCAATGCCGACGCGGATGCGCCAGCAGCATTGAGAGCTTTGGCATCGCACATTGACGTTAATAACACCGTCGTTGGTCTTGGCAGTACCTTCATAAAAAGTCTGGGTGCACAGATACCTGGCATGAAGAGCATGCACGCGGAAACGCAACGTGGTATCGAGATTCCTGCAACGCCCTCTGATGTGTGGTGCTGGCTGCGCGGCTCAGATCGAGGCGAATTATTTCACCGCTCGAGGGAAATTGTGAACGCCCTCGCCCCCTACTTCGACCTGACAAGCACCGTTGATTCCTTCCAATACGACGAGAACCGCGACCTGACCGGCTATATCGACGGCACCGAAAATCCGCCGGACGATGAAGCCGAAGGGGTTGCCACCCAGCAGGGTATGGGCGACGGTATGGATGGCAGCAGTTTTGTGGCCGTTCAACAGTGGGTCCATGATTTCGACGTGATTGGCTCAATGCCACGTAATAAATTGGACGACTCGATTGGGCGACGCATGAGCGACAACGTCGAGTTTCCCGAATCTCCTCCAAGTGCACATGTAAGACGCAGCGGCGCAAAAAGCGTTGATCCGCACGCCTTTATGCTTCGTCGTTCGATGCCGTGGACTCAGGAGATGTCCGGCGGATTGATGTTTGTCGCTTTTGTTAATGCATTGGAATCGTTCGAGGCAATACTCAAGCGAATGACAGGTGAGGGAGATGCCGTTCAAGACGCACTCTTTGAGTACACGCAACCAGTGACAGGCGCTTACTATTGGTGCCCTCCCGTCAGTGACGGAAGGCTGAACCTCACTGCGCTCGAGTCACGCGCCCGATAGAGAAGATCAGACCTCACATCCGATATCAATCAACTATTTTCGCTTCTGCCGACTCGTCCTGAGTCAGATCGATAAAGGCCGTCGTATTTCGCAAATTTGCCTCTTGTTCAATCGTGCGACCATCGATCAACTTCACATTGATTTTCGTCGCCGTTCGATCTCCCAAACCAAAGGTCAATACATGCGATGGATCGGAACCAAGCCCCTCACCTGATACGAAATCTTTCGTCAAGGTGCTGCCGTCGTCGAGCGTGACCTGTACTTTGGCCGCTATCGATTCGACTGTATTCGGTAGCTTCACTCTTAGGAAGCCGGCATCGCCGCCTTTACTAATGAATGCCTGCGAGCGTCCTGCCAGATTAACGTGTACAAGGTCCGAATATCCGTCACCATTAAAGTCAGCGAAAATCGGCGCAATCGAGTAGCGTTTATTGATCACGCCCGCTTCTTTTCCAACTGCCACAAACTCGCCGGCAGGATTCTGAATTAGAAGCCGACCCGGCGCGCGTAAAAATGGAGGTTTGTGTAGCGGTAAGCCGATGTAATTCTCCGAGACGATGAGATCGTCCCGCCCGTCCAGGTTTAAGTCCTCAAAAGTCATTCCCCAGGAGAATTCGTAGTCCGCAATTTTGGCAGTCTCAGCGCTGTCATTGAACTCAAAATTACCGAGGTTCTCGAACAGTATCCACTTCCAGTTACTGACCTGGTCGTCTCTGAGGTCGCCGCGAATCATGAAGTTTGGCGGTGTACTGCCAACATTCGAAAACGCAAAGTCCACGCGACCGTCGTTATTGTAATCGCCAACGGCGATTCCCATTGGGTAGCTGTATTGTCCCGTATTCGGATTATCATGATTGACGAAGGTGCCGTCACCCATGTTGCACCAGGTACGAACCTGCCCCGTATCATGTGCAACAACCAGATCTTCGAGCCCGTCGTCATCAACATCCACGAATATTCCCATAAACGTATTGTGTGTATACGTCAGTCCTGCTGCCTCGGTGACATCATCAAATGTATTATCGCCCCGATTCATAAACAGACGACTGCTACCGCCGTAACCGACTTTGTTAAAGATATTCTGACCTTCCACCAGATCCAGGCGGATATAGCCGGCAACGAACAGATCAAAGTGACCGTCGCGATTCAGATCCGCCACAGCAACAGACATCGGTGTCGTGTCTTCGGGAATAGCGAACGGCAGTTTTTCGGTAGAGAACCTGCCACCGAGATTGCGGTGTAACCACACACCGTCGGTACGACTGACGATCAGGTCATCGCGACCATCACCATCGGTATCGATGACCGACGCCCCGAAACTTGCGACTGCGTTCGCTTTCGCGATGCCAGCCGAGTCCTTTATTGTGTGAAAGTCGCCATCTGAATACTTCAGGAGCGCGTCCAGCTGACCGGGCCCACCACCAAGGAATAATTCTTCAGTTCCGTCACCATCAATATCGATGATGGCGCCGGCCGCAAATGGATGTGCGCTCGAAAAGTCGTTGCTCTGATCGAACGGAATCTCGACTGTCGTAAAGGTCGGAATTACAACGCCCTCTTTCGAGACGTCATAGTCAATGCGTGAGTCAGAAAGTCCCATGCCGACGAGCAACACAACTACTACGACGAGCAATATCCCCAACCCGCCAAACACCCGTTTCAAAATTTTCATTGATTCAAACTCCGTTCTTTCTAGCGATCATGATTGACGCTGTAAAAAATATGAAAAATGCAACATTCAATGCGATTGGCATCAAATATTTTCCGATTGCCGGTGCGATCGCATAAACGATGAAACTCCCGACGATCAACAGAATCGGGTTAAGTGCAGCCATCCATTTTGGGTAATGACTACGTCCGCTCAATGTAAGCCAAATGTAGATAACTGACAGAATCAGAACTGCGATACGAATAACTTGCAACAACGTCTCGTAGCGGAAGTCGTACAATCCGATCAGCTGCTCAATATCGGGCGTCATCGGCGTGTTGATGAGTGCACTGATGCTCGCCCTTGATCCAATCCAAACGGCACCTACGGCGAATCCATATGCGGTAATGAAGAATGCCGCAAGCGACCAACTCGGACTCGCCGGTCGCAACATTAAATAGATATGCCAGCCACCGACAAGATACAGGGGCGCACCTAGCACGCCGACGAAATGCCCGAGTGATGTCCGTTCGTTCGTTATGCCTGCAAAAAATTCAAACTCGGAACCGAAGCGCGCGAGCGCATCGAAATGCAGAATGAATTCTCCGGCTCCCGTCAGTACCGCGCCCAATAGACCAACCAGACCGGTCGTAATGGCAATTGATTTTGTCATTGTGTTTTGCCTTTTTGAATGGTGGCCCCCGCGCCAATTACGTCTGTGCCAATGAGATTAGTAGACGTTTCCAGCCTGTAATTGGTTACACTCGGTGCCAGAATACGAAGAACTGCATTCGTTAGCACTCCTTTCGACGCTAACTGTTTCTGCCCAATTTGCTTTTTGTTGAATGATGACGGCCCGATGTCCAACGACGATCCAAAATCCAGAGACTTCACGCCCGGCGATCCCGCTAACGAGGCCGATGTGGAGGCTATGGTCCGTGACAATATCGGCTGGATGCTCGCGTTGGCCGAGCGACTGTTACGAGATCGCGGATATGCTGAAGATGTCGTGCAGGATTCATTTATGGCGGCTTTTCGCGGCCTCGCCAAATTTGAGGGACGATCCAGCCACAAAACCTGGTTGCATCGAATTACCGTCAACACTGCGCTGGACAAAATTCGACAGATCAAACGGCAAGCTGAGAAGTCGGTTGACGACCTGCAGCCGGAATTCGATCTGTATGACTGTCGCATCGAGATGCCCTGGTCGCGGCTTCCGGAAGTTGCTGAAGTTGTTGAAAATGAAGAGACCAGAGAGCTCTTGCATGATTGTATTGATACGCTGCCTGACACATACCGTATCCTTTTGCTGCTTCGAGACGTCGAAGGGTATGACACCCGGGAAGTCGCTAAGACTCTCGATATTACCGAAGCGAATGTAAAAGTGAGGTTACATCGAGCACGAGCTGCACTTAAGAAATTGATTGAACCCATTCTTCGTGGAGGTGCCAAACTATGAATGCAGCACGTCCCGGTGGTTTTCGGCGTCGACTTAAAGGCTATTTTCTCAAGCGCATGCGTCACATGATCACTTGTAAGGAATTCGAAGACTTCCTGATCAGCTATCTGGAAGATGAGTTGCCCGCCAAACAACGGTCGATCTTTGAGTGGCATTTGGGACTTTGCCGAGAGTGCCGCGAGTACCTGGCGGCCTATCGCCGGACAATGGAAATTGCCGAAGCTGTTATGTCAGAATCGGGCGCATCAATCCCGGAGGATGTACCAGAGGACCTGATCAAAGCGATCCTCGACGCACGTGAGTCTTAGAAACTAGCGGGTCCATCCGATGCTTTGCGCACGTCTCGAATACCAAACCATAAACGCTGCGACGACGACGGGCGATAAGATCATTATCGCTATCTCGGCAACGCTGAACCTGATCACCGAGTTGGCAACGTCAATGGTGTGGATGACTGTGATGGCTGTTCCGAGCAAGGATGCGACAAACAGATAAAAGGCAACGGGCTTTCGAAGTAGAAGCAGTAAGCCGCCGAGCGCACCAATGAAAACGGATATCGCAAACCCGCCAGTTGCCCAGGCTGGTCTACCTTCGATAATCGCACGATGCGTATCAGGTAATGACGCCACCATGTCCAGATTCGTCTGCATCATGTAATTAACGCTACCCAGAACGTTCCAGACAAGCGCAAACACTGCAATCGCCCAAAAACTCCAATGTATGGCATTCGCAGCCTTCTCGTTCATGATGTCAATCCTCAAAGGTAACCGTGTGGTAGCTCCGGCCGGTCGGTGAGTTTGCACTGGATTGCGCGGGATTCACAAGGGCTGTTCTCGTATGCGTTTGGATAACGCCGTTCCAAAGATCTCCGAACTCGTCCACAAACTCATCAAATGCGACTTGTTCCGCTGCGATGCGTGCAGTGTCGATCGCAAGCCGCGATGCCCAGATTGACGTTTTCTTTTCTTGCGAACTTGAAGCCTCGGCACTGCCGTATATGAATCCGGTTCTAACATCTACCAACAAACCAGCGACCGTCGCAGTGACATGTGCATTCCTGTTCTTGAGCAAGCCCAGCGATATCGCACTGAGTGGTCCGTATTGTTTACCATCCACCGCGAACGAAGTATCAACTGAATAAACAAGGACCATATCAGCCTGAAGCTGGGCTGCTCCAACACGAAGCTCTTTGATCCCGTTGGCATTGGCGGGAACCAACATTCGGCCAATTGGCGCGACGCCGCGGACGTGCGTCAACTTCTGTATTTTTTCGTAGGCTTCATCCGATTCGAGATCGCGTGTACTGACAATGGCATAACGACCACGATCGCGATTTCCCCGGTGGTAGTAGCCCGAGTCCTGTACCCGAACCACGGCGATACTGGCCGGGAATGACGCTGCCGGCTGGCGCTGGAAATAGTGCTGCAGATCCTTGTCTGTGATCTCAGTCAGTTCAAGCGCAGCACCCGGCGTAACGTAGTGTTGTGCGCAGCCGCCTGCGACGAGTAGACCCATTATTGAAAGGCAAACCTGAAGTCTCTGTGTGATCATTGCGAGCCCTCCTGGCCAATCGTAGTTTCGTATTTGACACCGGCGGGTACTGGCACCGCTTGATGGACGGTCGTGCCATGATCGCCCGCCGTGCGTTTAGAGCTGTCGACCGCAACGAACGACGTATATTCTGACATCAACTGATAGCGCAGCGCCGTCTCTCGAATGGCCGTCGCAAATTCGCCGTCCGGGTCGCCACCGATGCTCCGCCGGTGGTCAAGATCTTCGACCCGCAATCTCGCCCATATTTTCGCGAGCGATGATGCGCCTTCTGAACCCGAGTCGCTCTTGATCGCCTGACGACGTTCGCCTTCGCTGCCGTGCCCGAGCACTGCGATAGAGCTTGGCGCTCCTGTAAATAATCCGGTCACCACCAGTGGCCTGCCGACGAACAGATCGGGCAAGGTTGAGGGATAGACATCACTGACCGCCATACCACCCCAGTCAATCTGAACATCAGTGAGGGCCGGATGACTAATGCGACGAAAGAAGTCGGACATGATCTCAGAGCCGGAATCCTGCGGCCCGAGATAGGCAACCGCACCCTTCCCGACCTTGGCCATACTTTCCATTAAGTACCTGTTGACTGAACTGCCAACGCCAAAACTAAAGATTCTTGCCGCGCCGATGTGTTGATGAATCTCCGCGAGTATTTCGACTTCATTGCCGATGTAGCCGTCCGTTAAGAAGGAAACAAATCGAAATCGCGATGGATCGTGCGGAAAATTCAGAGCGGCCCGAATGCCTTCAATCATTCGAGTGCCCCCACCGCCGTGCAGGTTGGCCAGGTAGCGTTTGGCTCGCACAATATTGTCCCTGGTCGCAGGAACCGGATCGCGGCCGAATTGGCTTGCATTGTCGGAGAATCGAATGATCTGGAACGTATCACCTTCTTGCAGATTATCGAGGGCGGACTCAACTGCATCTTTGGCTTGCGCCATTGGTGTACCGCTCATCGATCCGGACGAGTCGATAACAAAGACCATCTCCATCTTTCGGCGCGCAATGACATCGGTTGCCTCGGGCGGATATAACATCATAGTGAAGTAGCCCTGTTGCGTCTCAGGGTCAACGTAGGTCAGCAGATTCGATTTCATTGTTTCGCCCGCGACGCGAAAATCCAAAATGAAATCGCGATTTGGAAGCGTCGCCTCGGCCGCCAGCGAAACGGATGCCTGATTTGAGTCAGTACGTTCGGCAATAATCTTGTGTGTCGAGCGTAATTCTTCAATCTTGACGCCTGCATCAACACTGACCTCGATACTGATGTCGTGTCCCGAGCGTTCTGTTGGCTTGAGATAGCGAACGCCGGTCACCGACGATGAGTCCGTTCGCGGCAACGCGCTGATCGGGTCTGTGGAATGTGGTGGGTTGTAGCGCGGTCCAACCACCGTCGGGAATATGAATGAATACCAGCCATCGTTGTAGGCCAGCGTATGGAAGTACTTGATGTCGACATTGATCGATTTTCCAGGCTCGATATTCGCGACTTTCTGTTCGAAAATATTCGGTCGATGTTGTACGAGCAGGCTTGCCTGATAACCCTGCGAACGTGCTGCCTCGTATATTTGTTTTGCCTCTTCCTTTTCGCGAAGAATGCCGCGAATCTTGCGCTCACCGATTATCATCAGGAATTCGGATATCGCCGCTTTTTCGGGCAACGGGAACATGTAAACCGCTTCGATCTTGCTGTCGTAGGGATTCTCGAACTGCTGCCGTACATTGACTGTACTGATGTAGCCAGCAATGCGTGCCGATACATCCGTATGCTTGAGTGGCAGTGGCACTTCCTTTTGCTCGAAGGTCGCCATCATGGCGCCGGTGCCTGGCTCGTCATTGTTTGTAGCAGGATCCGCGACGTCAGCTTTCGAAATTATCCAAAGCTCCTCGTCACCCACCTTCGCGAGAAATGCATCGATGCCATCTGCTCCAGCCTGTAGAGCACTATTATTGACATATCCGGTAATGCCGATCGCTTCTGCGCTAGGTAATGACGGAGTCGTCGCAGATCTAGTAGATTGCATGCGTTCTTGGTCACTCCGTCCGCGCTCGTTCCGCCGATTACCGGCTACCACAACTTCCTCAAACCCGCCGTCATCAGAAGATCGTGATGGCGGAAGATTCTCAGGCTCCGACTGCGTCGCGACCTCCTGTGGCGCGTATAAGCTCGTGGACGCGCAACCGATGGTGATTAGTGCGCTGACCAGCAGAACTGCCCAAGCCTGTAAATTCCTGTAATTCATTGCTCACTCCCTGAGGAAATCTCAAGACTAATTTTCGCTTCAATGTGTTTCCCGCCGTAGGTTGCTGCGACGGCCAAATGCGCATCAAAATCGGGCGGCTCATCACCGTTCAACATCAGGTGCAGTGTCGCGACACGCACCCGTCCGATCGGCAGAGTCGCGACGTCAGCGAGCGAGTAGTCGGCGACAACAACGCGATCCGCTGTGCCTGCTGCAACGGCTTGCCTGTCGTAATACGGCGCATCTTCAAATACGGCAGCATCACCGTTCTCAATCCCGACGACTTTTAAACCGGCATTACCGCCCTCGAAACTGAACTGCCACGCAGCGAGTGGCTTGTCGCTAATGACATAAACGTCGACAGCGACGAAGCGGGGCTCGGCAGCCGCCGTGGAAGCGAAAAATACCAACGCTAGAATGACCAGGACCCGAAGAGCGTTCATGACGTATCGCCGAGTGCAACCACCTGCATTGCGAAGGCCTCGAGTTCCGCTGCGCTCACATCGTCCTGTTCACGCATGGCCATCGCCATGACATCGGCGATATCGATTTGCCCGGATCCGTCAACGTCCGAGTAAAGAACGCCCTCACTGGGGGCCGGCGCCTGCATTTGAACGATAAATACGGCGAGCGCCACTGACGCAGCCGCAGAGAGCCACACAGGCGCACTGATACGCCGGCCCGGACGTGTCGAGAACTGCTCGCTCGTCATAGCCGATACGGCCCGGTCTACCTTGGCGGTAATCACCGCTGGTGCCTGATCAGCCTGCTTTAGTCGATCGACAAGGCCGTCGGGCAAATCGAAATCGGGTTTTTGCTGATTCGTCATTCTGCGCTCCTTAAGTATTAAGCGCAGCAAGCCCCCAAAAGGTTCATTTATCGAAAAACTCCTGTATATACCGGGAGTTACGGAGCGCCATGACCGCCTTATGCAGGCGTGACTTTGCGGTACCCAGCGGTATCTCGAGGGTCTCTGCGATTTCGGCAAGGGAGAGATCATCGACGAATCTGAGAATTATGACCTCCCGTTCATTGGGCGCCAAGCCAGATAAGAGCTGTGGGAGTTCCGACTGGCCATCCTCCGGGCTCCGTAGTTCATCGGGCTCGATGTTCTCGTCTCTCGTAGTGACGTTCTTATTACGCAATATGCTCAGCGCCGTGCTTTTCGCAGCGCTGTACAACAGCGTTCTCAATTGGGCTGTCAGCACGAGCCCCGCGCCAGGTGGGGGGAACTTCCGAAGCAAATAGGAAAATGTTTCCTGCAATACGTCCAGTGCGAGATCCGCGTTGCCTACATAACGAAATGCGACTCTAAGGACATAGTCCTTGTGTCGGGCGTATAGGCTGCTAAAAGCCGCAGACGCCTCGCTCCGGCTTCCGGAATTGCACAGGCTAATCAGCTCCATATCGCTACGTGAGTCGCTATCCCGCATATCTCCAGCCTAGCATTGAACGGAATTCTCCGAGTTGGATATTGTCGTAGGCATCTAACTCTGTACAATCGCCCGCTGTTTTGGCCAATTAATCTATTTGAGAGTTTTCTATGTCCATTCGTTCAAATTCGATCGTCATTGCGACGATCCTGGTGCTTTTCTTTGCGACTTCCTTTTCCAGGACAGCAAATGCCACTGTTGTGATTGTCGAAACCGTCGTTGGTGATTTCGAGATAAATCTGTACGACAACACCACACCGGCCACCGTTGCCAATTTCCTGGACTATGTTGAGAATGGCGCATACACAGATTCGATTTTTCACCGCTCAGTGTCAAACTTCATCGTTCAAAGTGGTGGTTTTCAGACCGACCTTAACGCTCAGATCACAAGCATTCCGACCAATCCTGCAGTCACGAACGAGCCTATTTACTCCAATGTCCGCGGTACAATCGCAATGGCCAAGCAAGGCGGCAATGAAAACAGCGCTACCAGCCAGTGGTTTATTAACTTATCCAACAACGCCGGGAATCTCGATAGTCAAAATGGTGGCTTCACCGCATTCGGCGAGGTTACTGGTAACGGTATGGACGTTGTTGATGCGCTCGCGGCCTTGCCAAAGTTCGGTTTCGCGCCCCCTCTTGATGAATTGCCCCTGCGAAACTTTACTGCAACCGACTTTGCAAACCAGGTTCCGATCAACAATTCACACCTCAATATCGTTACCGGGATAAGCGTAATCGATTCAACAGTTGATTCCGCCGCTGGACTGAATCCAACGCCAACAACCGCCACCCCGACCGTACCGGTTCCCAACACTGGCGGTGGCGGTGGCGGTGGTGGTGGGGGAAGCACCGGGATTTTCACCCTCCTCGGCCTCATCTGGCTTACCAGGAAACGGTTTTTCGCGGCTGGGTCAATAGCACTCTCGCGTTTCATGCCTTGATACAAGGATTTCGCCGCAATAGGCGTTTTGCTATAATTTGCGATTGCATTTTACGAGGTCTCCCATGGCCCACGTCGTAGACACAAGCACAATCAATTCACACATTTGCGCTCTTCAGGAGATGAGGAGTTTCGGTGGCGGAGCACTAACAGTCGGTCTTTCTGACGAAGTCATTCGTGACTTTCTCGAGAACGGTTATCGTGAGCTGGCACTTGCCATTGAGCGCGCGCACGAGAGTTTTCTCGGATACCAACAGACCCACGCTGACTTCCTCGCCCTAAGCGAGAAAGAACAGATCAGCCAGGCACACGGCGGTTTGACGAACTTCTATGCAAAAGACGCGGTCAACCCATACGTTGCCGTCAGTGCAGTTGGTCCGTGGGTGGTCAGCCTCAAGGGCGCAGTAATTTACGACTGTGGCGGCTACGGAATGCTCGGGCTTGGACATGCTCCCCAGGAAATCCTGGACGCGATGAATAAGCCACATGTCATGGCGAACATCATGACCGCCAGCGTAAGTCAGGTCGATTTCACCGATCGTCTCAAGAAAGAGATTGGTCATACCCGATCCGGCGACGCGCCCTTTGCCAGTTTTCTTTGTCTGAACAGCGGATCCGAGGCCAACTCGCTGGCATCTCGCCTGGTTGATGCGAACACGCGCAAACAAACTGATACAGGGGCTCGCCACGATGGTCATAAAGTTCGTGGTCTGACACTCCAAGGCAGCTTTCACGGACGAACCGACCGGCCAGCACGATTCTCGGATTCGTGTGCAGAAACCTACAACAAGTATCTGGCCTCGTATCGCGACAGCGACTACCTGCTCACTGTAGAGCCGAACGACATCGACGCATTGGAGGCTGTCTTTCGCAATGCTGACAATGACGGTGTCTTCATCGAAGCTTTCTTTATGGAACCGGTCATGGGTGAAGGCAATCCTGGAATGCCAGTGACGCCGGAATTCTACGCTCGCGCACGAGCATTAACGAAGGACGTCGGTACAGTTCTCATTATTGATTCGATTCAAGCTGGCTTACGTGCTCAAGGCGTTTTATCCGTCGTGGATTACCCTGGGTTCAGTGACCTGGAGGCGCCGGACATGGAGTCGTATTCAAAGGCACTCAATGCCGGCCAGTATCCGCTCTCGGTTCTGGCAATTTCAACTGAGATAGCGGCGATTTATCGAAGCGGTTTGTACGGCAATACGATGACATCCAATCCACGAGCGCTTGATGTCGCGGTTGCGGTCTTCGATTCACTCGACGAAAGTCGCCGTGAAAATATTCGTTCGCGCGGTCAGCAACTCGTCGCGGGGTTGGCGGCGTTGGCCGATGAAACTGGCGGCGGCGTAACCGCTGCCCAGGGCACCGGCTTACTCGCAAGTTGTGCGCTGGCCAAACGCTACAAGACCTACGGTGCCGATAGCATTGAAGACTACCTGCGCAGGAATGGCCTCGGAGTCATTCACGGCGGCGAACGTTCGTTGCGGTACACACCGGTATTCGACGTCACCGCGAAGGAAGTGGACCTGATCGTGGCACTTACAAAAGATGCTCTATTGAACGGTCCGACCCTTTCCGGGTAGACCCCTTCCGAGTAGTCAGGCCGGCTAGCTGTTTCGGCCGCGATCTCTTAGCTTGCGGCGTGTGTGTTTGTCCGGCTTTCCTTGAGTGCGTGGCATAGTCATACGGTCTTGACGCAGCGCTGTTCGCAAATTCTCTCGTTCGAGGATCGTTCCAGCATCCTCGTCATAACAGCGCTCTGCTTCTTTGGCGGGACCTCGCCTCGTGGGGACGGCGACGACTGTCAGCGAATACGGTAAGCGATCACGCAGCAGATTAATTCGGTCACCACTTTTAACGCGACTTCCCGGTGTCGCTTTTTCCTGATTGAGTATTACGTGGCCCGCCGTAACAGCCGCCGTGGCGAGCACTCGGGTCTTGTAAAATCGACAAAAAAATAACCACCGATCGATACGCAAATAATCTGAGCTTGCCACTAGTCGTGTAGCGTCATTTCAATCATGTTTCGCTGGAATCCGAAGTTCTCATACGCTCTTACAGCTGACTCGTTGTCGGCGTAAACCTCAAGATAAAAATCAGTGACGCCCTCTCCTCTCGCCCAAGCCATTAGCTCTCTGATAATTTCCTGAATAATGCCCTGGCCGCGAAGCTTTGGCTCGACATACATCAGGCCAAGATAGGCATGCCGATCATGTACAAAGTAATCTACAGATCGTTTTAGCGTCGCATGCCCGGTTCCTGTTACCTCCCCACCTACCTCAGCGACTAATACCAACGATTCATCGGCTGCAATTAACGCCGCCATATCGTAATAGTGAACGGTCCCGTCTTTGATAGTGCGGTTATACGGTCTCTCGGCCTCGACAACCCCTTGCTCAAACGCAAGGATTGTCGGCAAATCGTCTGGCGTAGCTGCTCGAATTTTGATCGACACGTCATTTCCTGCGCGACTCTGGATTGCGTATTATGACCCGTCAATCCAAAGATGAGCAAAGTCCATGCGTAAACTCATGCTAGTCCTTACCGCGCTAATATTCCTAATCCCCACCGTAAGAGCCGAATCCGAAGGTAACTACCTCTATCGAGTGACCACGGTTCGCGCAACACCCGGCACGTTGGCAGAGCTGCTGGATGGCATTAAGGTCGTGATGGCATCTGCTTACTATGAAAACACCGGTCAACCCACGCCATTGGTGATGCGACATTCACAGGGTGACCAATGGGATTTATTGTTTATCACGCCAATGAATAGCTGGGTCGCATTCTACGACGATGCGGCGATTGAAAAGCGTACGAACGCTGGTCTGGAAATAACGCAGAAACTTCATGGATTATCGTCTCTACTCGCGTTTTCTGAGGATCACTTTGCGTTCGGCCCATCATTCGAGATTATTGAGAAAGCCTACAACGAGAACAGCTTCTTCCACATAGAAATGTTCGAAGCCGCAGCAGGAAAGTCGGCGGAGCTGATGCAGCAACGCCGAATGGAAAACGCCTATCTCAAATCAACCGAACAAACTGAGAATATGATTTTCTATAGGGCCGCAGGCTCAAATGTCGACGTATTCACCATCGGTTTCCACAAAAGTCTGCAGACCTTTGCCGCCCCAGCCAACGTGACTGATGCCGAAAAAGAAGCCGCGGCCAAATCAGCTGGATTCAAGGGGCTCGCCGATATTTCTTATTACCTGCGCTCGCTAATTTCGGGCCACCACGACACATTGGCCGTAAAAGCCCCATGAGCAACTCAGAGCGTCCTCTCAGAATGTGCGCCAGTTACGCGCTTGGGCATTGATTTCGTAGCAGAATTGGCCTGCATTTCGCATAAGGCAGGTCCCAGCTATGTTGCTACCCGATAAGCTCTATCGCCACATCCCCCAGTTCTGGATGCTTATGGGCGTGCTGTTCTTCGTCTTCGCTCTGATGACCGGGCCGGACATTCGTTTCTTCGGTACCTATATTCTCATGGGCTTTGTCAGCATCGGACGCTCAGTCTGGCTTTATGCCGCGCGCAGACGCGTTGCTCGCGGCCGCGAAGTGACCGTGTTAACGGAAACGCAAAAACTGGATCGTCGAAATAATTGAGCTAATGCTTGTGGCTTTTCGTCAATATGAGAAAATTGCCGCTGAGGACCAGCGCAAATCCCGCGATTATTGAGAAATCGGCGCTAAGACCCTCGAACAACATCGACAAGATAAGCGCCACGACCGGGAACATGACGGTCGCGTATCCTGCCCGATGTGCACCGATACGCCCAAGTAAGGTCAGATACGCACCGAATGCAATCACAGATCCGAATACGCTAAGGTAAAGCAGTGAAACGACGTACGTCGGTGTTGCATCGAATCCAAATTCGCTTCCCGATGCCAGTGCGATGACTGTCGTAAAAAGACCGCCGTACAGCATGCTCCAGGCATTCGACTGCACGACCGGCAGACTCTCTTTCTGCGCAGCTTGCGAGACAATATTGCCCAATGAAGCCATTAGCGCGCCGGTAACTGCAAGTATTGAGCCGAAGAAGACAGCGTCAGAAAATGAAACTTCAGCAACCTGAGGGCCAAACAGCACAAAAATTCCGCTAATTCCGAGCGCCGCACCGAGGTATATTCGCGGCGCAATTCGAGTGCCAAAAAACAGTCGAGAATTGATGATGTTCATCCACAGCATTGAGGTGAATGCGATCGCTGATAAAGCCGATGTGATATGGATTTGCGCCCGGTACGCGAAGATGTAGTTGAGACAAAACATCAACAAACCCATCAGCGCAAACCAACCGTGCGACTTTCGATTAAATAACAGCGGCAACTGCTTGACTTTACACCATATAAATAGAATTCCAGCTGCTGAAAAGTAGCGATAGACAATGGAAGCTTCAGGATCTACGACGCCGAGTTGAAACTCAATTGCGAACCAGGTTGATCCCCAGATCAGCACCGTTACAACGTATAGAAATGCGTTACTCAGCGCAGCGACTCCCTCAGGATACTGAGGTCATCCTCGTAAGACTCAGCGCTCAACGGGCCAAAGGAAAATCGTGCAAAGTGCTCGAGCGAACTGACACTTTCAGTTCTCCCCATATCGCAAAGACGTCCTGGCAATATCCCCGCCTCATGTGCGAACAATCTTTCATTGAATCCATCACCTGTTAAGCCTTGCGGCAGCTTCCCCCAGTGATAGAACCCGCCAGTGCCCGTGTAGAGTTCGAAACCAAGTTCGGCCAGACCGTCGCCGTAGCGCTTCCTCTGCTCGTTGTAGAATTTGCAGATTGCATTCCGAGCCTGCGTAATCCTGCTGCGCTCCATTAACTTTGTTACATAAATTTGCGAGGCACGTGAAACACCACCCATACCGAATGAAGAATAATTCCTGAATATCTCGATGTGTTTCCTTGAGGCAATTGCCCAGCCAATCCGCATTCCCGGCACTTGCAACCCCTTGGTCGCAGCACCGATAACGAAAATATTGGTGTCATCAATATTCTCTATGTGTTTCAGAGCACTCTCAGGTTCCGGATCGCAGTAGAATTCGTAGGCCTCGTCAATCAGTGCACCCTTGTCTTCTGCACTGAATTTCTCAAGCAATGAACGCAGCTCTTCATCGCCGGTCGCAACACCGGTCGGATTACAAGGGTTACTCTTCACGAGCATCACCCTGCTCGTATCCGTCAGCGGCTGGATGTCGTAGTCCTCGGCGGATGGGCGAAAGCGATTAGCTTCGTTGCTGCTGATCAAATGGACTTTTCGATCGAGGACCTTCAGGACATCGTAGTACGGCGTATATTCTGTTTCCTCTAGTGCAACAGTTGTGTCATCCAGCAGGAACGCTAGTGTTGCAAATATTGCTGGCCGACCGCCGGCAAATACGGCCACATTCTCACTTGAGATATTCGCGCCGTAGAAATGCTTGTAATAGTCCGCTATCGCTTCAAGCAATGGAGGCTCGCCGGTGGCCTTCGGATACTTCAAGTCCAAGGCGTCGAACTCGATCGATTTGGGTAAGTCTGGGCCGCCTGGTATTTGAGTCGTTAGTGGATACCCCTGCGCCCAGGGATGCGTGCCTGGATCGCCCATGTACTTATTCGTCGCATCGGCAAACTTGAAGAGCGTCTCGTAGACACCCATCGGCGGAAAATCACGCAATATCATGTACTAACCCGTCTGTGATCGATGACAGAGAAGATTTCGAAGCATATCTGGATAATGCCCGGATGCAACAGACTTTACTCATGCTGCCGATCGTGGTCCCAGTGATTTTCTGGGCCGTATATCACTATCACAAAGACCGCCATTTACCCGAGCCGCCGTTGAATCTGCTGCTGTGTTTTGGTCTGGGTTTGACTGCCGCCGGTATTTCGAAACTGATGTACGCAGGGCTTGGCCCGCTCGGCCTGCGTTACGACGCGGTTGCCCTCGCTGACGACAGCCCCTTGGGATTACTGGCATTTTCTCTGCTTGCAATTGGACCGATAGAAGAATTCGCGAAGTTACTCCCGTTCCTGGTCATAGTGCTGCGACTGAAGGCATTCGATGAGCCACTCGATGGCATTATCTACGCTTCGTTTATCGGCTTGGGATACTCAGCGGCGGAGAACATTTACTACCTGGACTACCTAACGCCACTTGAAACCGCCGCTCGCGGGTTTGCCGGTCCCGTTGTACACATCCTGTTCGCGTCAATTTGGGCGCACTGGATTACCCAAGCCTGGTTGGGTCGACGAAACATCTGGCCCGCGCTTGTTCTGGGATTTACCGTTTCCGCACTATTGCATGGCTTTTACGATTTCCTGGTATTGTTGCGGCCGTTCGCAGCTCTACCGATTGCAGCGACAATGATCATTGCGATATGGATATGGCGACTAATCCTGATGCGTAGGATGCATCACGATGCGGTCGGCAAGACTGCCGAAGACTAGCCGCGGCTGTACGGGTTATTGCTGTCGGATTCAGTGGTCGGCTCCTCAAGCGACAAGCCACCGAAGCCATCCGCGTCCACGTTGAGTTCGTGGCAGCGCTTCTGAATGTCCGCGAGTTTTAAAGAGACATTCGATTCTGAGAGAGGAATGTCTTCAAAGTCCTTATTCATTTGCCTATCCATGGTTACCGTCTCTGTTTGGAGACAGTCAATATGTCGCAGTATAGAGACAGCAGTGCCACTAAAGTGTGAACCGGGTCACACTAATTTTCCCGAAAAAACGTCTTTTCAGGGTGTTATGTAAGCTCAGCCTCGACACAGACAAAAAAAAGGCCGCTTACGAAAAAGCGGCCTCTCTGTTTTACGAACCAGAACAGATCAGGGTTTGAGCTTTTCGTACACTGCGACAAGAATAACTGTGATCGATCCAGCGGCATAAAGACTGCCCAGGCTTCCCATCACGCTTGAAATGTATTCACCGATAGTTGGAATGGCATTCAATCCACCGCTCACAACCGATAACGCAACCGCTACTAACAGGACACGATGACGGTCTTCTGCTGCAACAAACCAACCCGCTACAGCACCAAGAACTGCGATAACCAATGCCGATTCCGGAAAGCCATCCCACAATCCCGCGACAACGGCAGCCAATACAGCAACTATCTGAATGATTTTACCTACACCCATGAAATTCCCCTTTACGCTTTGTTGTTATTAGAGTTTTATAATTATTTGCCGCAGTGATTTTGCGGTCCGGGACAGTCTATCAGCAATCTAGATATAGCGTATTTACGTTTATTATCAATTATTTATTGTTATATATTAATCTATTTTCGATGTTTTTTTTGGCCTTCTGTGTCAATATTTCAGCATCGCAGAACCCCAGGTGAAGCCTGCGCCGAACGCGGCAAACATCAAGGTATCACCCCGCTTAATCCTGCCTTCCCTGATTGCCTGATCCAATGCCAGGGGAATTGAGGCACCGGAAGTGTTGGCATGTTCGTCTACAGTGGCGATGACACGTTCCATCGGCATACCCAGTTTCTTTGCAGCCGCTTTGATGATTCGCATATTCGCCTGGTGGGGAACGAACCAGTCGATATCCCCCAGCTCACCATCAAGATCGGCAAGTGTTTCTCTGGCAATATTGTCGAAGGTCGCGACAGCACGTTTGAATACGGCGTTGCCATTCATCTCAATGAATGCTTCACCCGCCTGAGTCTTGTCGTAGGCGACGGAAATGCCACTACGTACATGCAATAGCTCCTCATATTCGCCATTAGCATGGATATGCGTCGCCAGAATGCCGGGCTCCTCGCTCGCCTGAAGAACGACACAGCCCGCGCCATCGCCAAACAGAACCGCTGTGCCGCGGTCTTCCCAGTTAGTAATCCGAGACAGCGTTTCGGCACCGATCACAAGGGCGGTCTTCGCTCCACCCGTCTTGATGAAACGATTAGCGATGTCGAGCCCGTAAATAAAACCACTGCAGGCAGCGTTTACATCCATCGCGCCGCCGCCATTCACGCCCAACTGCCGCTGAACAATGCAGGCGGTCGACGGGAACACTTTGTCCGGTGTGCAGGTTCCAACAATAATCAGGTCGATATCCTCCGGGCCAACGCCGGCGTCCTGCATTGCACGTCTGGCCGCTTCGAGGCCAATAGTGGATGTATATTCATCGTCTGCAGCGATGTGGCGGCGCTTGATCCCGGTCCGCTCCCGAATCCACTCATCGGACGTGTCCATCGTTTTTTCAAGATCTTTGTTGCTAACGACGTTTTTTGGAAGATAACTGCCAATTCCCGCTATGCGCGAATAAGTCATGAATTTTCCTTCATAAAGGCTGCGACTTCTCGCAATGTCGGGTGATCAAACAAATCACTGATATCGAGTTTACCCGGGTGCTTCTCGTCAATCGCCAACACGATCTCTGTCAACGTCAGTGAGCTGACGCCCACCTCAAACAGATTGTCATCCGGGCCAATCTTTCGATCTTTTGAGAACTCCCGGCAGATTTTTTCCAGTTCGGCCACCAATGGGTCGTCGTCAGCGTCGTTGGCCGCGTCATCGGCTGGTCGTAGCTCATCAAGCACTTCGTCGAACTCACCGTCAATATAGGCTTGCAGTAATTTCGCACGTTGCACCTTGCCGCTGGTCGTTTTGGGGATTCTCGTAACCGGAATTACCTGGTCAATCTCGAGCCCGGTCTGCTCACCGAGCAAATCTCGCAGTTGCTCGATTATTGCTGCGAAGTCGTCCGTGGCCTGTCGGTAAAGAATGAACGCAATCAACTCCTCAGTTTGCCCACCCTTGGGTGTTGCGCCAGCGACTACAACTTTGTTCAGGTCGAGGCCGTCCAGTTGCGCGACAATCTCTTCGATATCATGCGGGTAGTAGTTTTGTCCGTTCAGGATAATGATGTCTTTCTGGCGGCCGGTTATGACGAGATCTTCGTCGACAAATACGCCGCAATCGCCAGTTCGCAGCCAGCCATCTGCCGCGAACAATTCGGCTGTGGCCGCGTCGTCCCCGTATATGCGTTCGGTCATGCTATTGCCAAATAGCTGAATATTGCCGATTCTTCCATCGCCGAGGACCTGGTCATCATCGTCAGTGATACGAATATTCACATCACGAATCGCTTTGCCGACCTTGACGAAACTGACAGCGTCAGAATCGCCCGGCATCGCAGCTTCGTATTTCTCGCCAAGCAGAAGACTATGACGATGCACTGTTATGCGCTCCATCCCGGAACCGGGCTCGCTTAATGAAACACCGACCGTGGCTTCTGCCAGACCATAGACAGGCATCATGCTCGACTGTGAAAGTCCCACTGGCGCCAGCGCAGCGAGAAATTCTTCGCAAAGATCCCAGGAAATGGGCTCAGCGCCATTCAGGATTTGGCGAACCGAGGACAGATCGATACCCGGAAGGCCTTTACGCTGGAACAGCTTCAGGAAATGCTTGTAGCCGAAATTGGGTGAGCACAGCTGCGTCGCCCGTAACTCGCTTGCTTTGCTCATCCAGATCAGCGGGCGCCTTACGAACAGATTGGTGTCCATAACGGCATGGTTCATCCCGGCGCCCAGAACACTAAGGTGATAGCCGATTAGACCCATGTCATGAGTCAACGGCATCCAGCTCAGCGCCTGATCATCCGCACCCCAGTTCGCGCCCTCAATGATCGCGCGAATATTGGTGCACAAATTGCGATGCGTCAGGACGATGCCTTTCGGGTCGCTTGTAGACCCGGACGAATACTGAATAAACGCGATGTCCTCAGGCGTTGATGCATGCACCTCACCGTTTGCCGCAGAGTCGGTATCGCTGATCAGCACCGTTTTCGTCTTCAGTATCGCTGTTATCTCGCCAAGCTCCCGCGTCTCCGAGAACTCGAGTAAACGGATCAGCAAGTCTTCTTCGGTAAATAAAGTCGCACGATCAAGTTGCTTCAAGATACGAAATAGTTTGAGTCTGTGTTCATCGCTGATTCCCACTGCAACCGGTACCGGAACCATTCCACCAAGCACGGCCGCCCAAAACGCCACTACAAAGCTTTCATTTGACCGGCTAAAGACGACCAATTCATCGCCCGGTCGCATGCCGCGTAATTGCAGTGAGCCCAGCAGCGCAAGCGATCGCTCCCATAGCTGCGCGAAAGAGATGATACTTTCGTCTTTTTCGCCATCGATGAATCGAATTTCGCGATCCTTGCCACGCGCATCGGCAAGCAGATCTGTCAACGTGTTGTATAGCTGCATCTGTTTTCTATCGTTCCATTGGTTTCATGAATATATCTTTGCTTGAGCGCAGATTAATGCCGAGCTCTAGCTCAGGTTGCGAATCATCAATTAACTGCATACGAAAGCGCGGCAGCAGCAATCCTAAGTGAACTTTCATTTCCAGAAATGAAAAATACTCGCCAAGGCAACGCCGCGGCCCAAGCGAAAACGGGAAAAACGGTCGGTCCTTCTTGGGTTTATCGGTCGGGGCGAAACGGTCCGGCTCAAACTGCTCAGGATTCGGCCAATAGTGGTCTGTGCGGTGCAAGATAAATGGCGACAGGTAGATATCCGTATCGGGTGCGACATCGAAATTGTCGAGTTCGTCGAGTTCATGCGAGCGGCGAGTAAACAACCATACCGGCGGGTACAGACGTAGCGTCTCTTCAAGGACCTGCTGCGTGTACTGCATCGCGCCCAGTGATTCGGAATCGAGTGCCGAAACATTTGGTACAAATTGCCGCGCGTCAGCGATCAACCTGGCTTCGACCTCAGGATGCTTCGCAACCAAATACCAGACCCAGTTCAAAGTATTCGCTGAGGTCTCGAATCCAGCCACAATCAAGGTCATTAGCTCATCAAGTAATTCGGAATCACTGAATGACCGCCCTTCTTTGTCGGTCGCCTGCAGATACATTGAAAGAAAATCAAATTCCTGCGAGCCTTTTCCAGCCCGGCGATCTGCAATGATACTCAACAGTAATTCGCGTAGCTGCCGAACCTTCATGACGACACTAAGGTCTCGGGTCGAGTCGCGACTCAGGAACGCAAATGGGTTATCGCCGGCGGTCATGATTCGTGTCTCATAGTCGCCGCTGAAGGTACTGATGAGTATCAATTCCAATGCGAAATCTGAGGTCTCAGAGGTAATGTTGCAATGTTCGCCGTTGGCTGCCAGTTCCGCCCAGTGCATCGCACGGCGGTCGCAGCATTCGACCATAACTTTCATGAGTCGATGTACATTTTGACGACTGAAGGCCGGCTGTATCATGCGCCGGGAACGCCGCCAGACATCTCCGTCGCTGACTATCAGGCCATTTCCGAGGAGCATTTTCACGCGCTCAAAGCCTGGCCCTTTGTGATACTTGCTGTGCCTGCGCGTTAGAATGCGCCGCACCTCGAAGGCGTCATTAATGAAATACGCGAGACGACCATTTGGCTTTGTGATTCTGACCATGTCACCGAACTCACGCTGCAATTCCTGTAACGTCGCCAGGGTTTCTGAATCAATTCCGAGTGCCACTTTGCCTCCGGGACCCGGCGGTTGCCTGAAATTGCTTTGAGGAGACGTCATTGGAAGGTAGATACAGCGGTATCGCATTGATAAAGCAGGCGCAATATTACATTGACCGGCAGAGATTCGATACTGCAAACTCCGTCCCCGCACCGGCTAAAACGCCGTGCATGACTAATTTCAACGATCATAAACAGGCCCGATTTTGAGCAAGCATCCGGACAAAGACTTCAATTCTGTCGAATCACGCCGCAGCTCGGCATCACGTCGACGAATGTCTGCTACGCGACGCCTCTATTATTTCCTGTGTTCGCCCTTATTGCGTTGTGCTATTCGGCTGCTGTCGGCTACCTACCGCGTTGAGCGCGTCATTGGCATACAGAATATGGACCCCTATATCGACGGCGACGAGATCTGTGCCCCTTGTTACTGGCATCAGCACCATATCGTTGGCTCAACGCTCATTCGCTCCTGGGTGCGGCGTGGATTTAAGGCCTGCTTCCTGGTGTCAGGTTCAGTTGACGGCGAAGCACCAGAACGCATCGCCAAGGCCTGGGGTGCTGAGGTCATTCGCGGCTCAGCCAATCAAAGTGGTGCACTGGCCTTGCGCGACATGCAGCGCATGATGAAATCGGGTTTCTCGATCGTAACCACCGCAGACGGGCCGCGTGGACCGAAATATGAATTCAAGATGGGCGCGGTTCTGATGGCCAGAATCGCCGGCGTACCTATCATTCCGATGGGCTTTGCGGCGGACCGTGCCTGGTACCTGAATCGATGGGACGATTTCATGGTGCCGAAGCCGTTTGCGCGCGTGGTTCTGGCCATTGGTGAGCCTTACTTGATTCCGGCCAACACCCCGCTGGACGCGCTGGAAACGCATAGATTAGCCGTTCAGGATGCAGTCATGTCACTTATGGCAGACTCTGAAACAGTACTGGCAGGTGCCTGAGGAGGCCTGACGATGCAATTGTCCCGCTATTTTCCAGCAATACTTGCAATAACGGCTATGGCATTTACTGGCCAGGCCTCAGCGGGAGCAGAATTGATGCCTCATTCTGCGCAGTACAAGGTCAAGATATCGGTGGTTTCGGGCCGACTGAACACCGAACTCCGCAACACCCCGGACGGCTATGTTGCACATCACGTTATTCGGCCAACAGGCTGGTCGAAAATGATCACTCGAGGGACGATGGACGTGAGCTCCGAGTTCACAGCAGCAAGCGACGGTGTGCTCCCCGTTCGATTTCAAGCTGTCGATACGATCAGGGATAATCCGGATGTCGATCTGAGCTTCGACTGGAGCACGAACGAAGCCAGCGGCACGGTCGGGTCAGAAGACGTTGTGCTGCAACTCGATGGTGTCTCTCACGACAATGTTTCGATTCAATACGCGCTCATGCACGACCTGTTGAACGGCGGCTTGAAAGAACAGTACGTCCTCTTCGATGTCGACAAGATGCGGATCGCAAATATCTCCAGCGCGGGCGATCGTGAGATCAAGACCAAGGCCGGAACCTTCAAGGCCGTGGGCATCCGCCATCAAAAAGAGGGCTCATCAAGGATTACGACACTGTGGTGTGCAGAAGAGCTCGGCTTCTTACCCGTTGTTATCGAACAGCATCGAAAGGGAAAACGTAAGTTCCGGGCGACGCTCGTCAGTTACACCGCTAACCAAGAATAATCGATAGCTGCATCACGAGTAGCATAAGCGCAGTAATCAAGCCCGCCCCCAGCAAACTTGCGCCCCAGCGCATGAGCATTGCACGATGAGCGATACCCGCGAAAACCGGTATTGCTGGCAGTACCGCAATACAAGCCAGCGGGTAAACAACAATAGCCAAATGCGGGTAGCGGAACGACCAGGTCTTCAATTCGCGGCGTGACGCCATTTCAGTGACAAACACGTCCATTTTGCCGAGTTGTGCTGCCGCCTGACTGCGGGCTTTTCTGCTATTGGCACCATCATCGACGGCTGCGTCGACGAGGTCATCGTAATGGTCGCGTAATTCATTGACCGTTCGATGCGCATGTTTCGGCGCAATGCCTTTTCTTAAAAGTTCGGTTGCCAGCAGATTGAAATCAGGCTCACGCATGGCTCGACGTCTCCAGGGCAATTGCAACACCGCCCTGAATACGACTCCAGTCATGACGGAGTTTTCCCAGGCGGTCTCTGCCTTTCTTGGTCAAAGAGTAATAGACGCGAGTTCGACCAGCAACGGCTTTGCGCTTCGATTTCAGCGACCCATTCCGCTCCAGACTATGTAAAACCGGGTAGATCACGCCCTCACCCAGCGAAATAGCTTCATTGGTGGCTTTCTTAATCGAGCGAACCAGCTCGTAGCCGTACATCTCATGGTCATTGAGCAGTCTGAGAAGCAGCAGCTCAGGTACACCGCTCATGAATGGTGGATTGCTTTGTGCCATCGCCCGACCATACCTCGAACTAAAAGGTATTTCAAGGGTTACTTTGTAGTTCTAGGTATGTATTATACCTAGTAGTTCAAGGCATACCGTAGCGCGGGAGTAAAAGGAGAACAATTATGTTTGCACGATACGCTTCGGCCATTAGTTCCGGCACCGTCATGACCTTCGGATTGCTGTTCGTAATGCAGCTCTTAATTACTTTGCAGCCAGGCGCAACAGTCGAAGTACGCGATCGCTACTTCCTCAATCCGTTCAAACTTGCGACCGAAGACACACCGGTCGATACCATTGACAAAATTATCCCGAAAGAGAAACTGACGAAAACCGAATTACCGCCAATGCGTCCCCGCCTAACGACCGAACTGGAGCCTGTCGGCGTTCACATACCCAAAGCGACTTCACCCATCACGGGCGGCATTCCCGTGATGAACGGATTCAGTGACGGTCCACTGGTGGCAATGGTACGCGTGGCACCGGTTTACCCCGCTCGAGCTGTTGCCAGAAATCTTGAAGGCTGGGTACTAGTGCAATTTGACGTCCTGGAAGACGGTCGTGTCTCGAATACATCCGTCGTTCAATCCAGTGACAGCGTATTTGATAAAGCAGCGATAACTGCAGCGGAGCACTTCAAATTCAAACCACGTGTTGTAGACGGTGTGGCTCTACCGACGCCTGCCATTCAAAACCTGTTCAGATTTATTCTGGACGAGCTGTAAGACCCCAGGGCGGCGGCTTCGAAGAAGGCCTTTCCTTCCCGCCAGGCCGACTAAAAAGTCGCCGCCCTTTTTAACAAAGTCTGAGACGCTATTTGCGGTCGAAAATTTCCTGGTGAGCGTAACGGTCTGTTTCGCCTTTGCTGACGCGAACATCGCGCACGAGTATCGAGTTGTC
Organism: Woeseiaceae bacterium; assembly: GCA_021773075.1. Lineage (GTDB taxonomy): Bacteria > Pseudomonadota > Gammaproteobacteria > Steroidobacterales > Woeseiaceae > UBA1847. Next base: position 335,570 of record JAJFKT010000010.1, on the reverse strand, counting down.
GTCGTGTAATCGCCAGGTCTCGAAAAGAGTAAAGCCCGAGTCGTCAAGCGTTTCGACAACGAAAGAACCCTCCTCCCAGCCCGAGACTCGCAATGCCTCGATTGGACCAATGCTGATTTCCCGATTCTCCCCGAAAGTGTATTCCTCGACGACCGAACGGTCATAGCTGATAAAAAGACCAAAATCGGTCTGGGAGATCTTCAACGCCTCTCCGAAAACGAGAAACACCTGCGCTGAAATACCGGAGGAATCTCGATTGCGGCGCGCACGTTGCGCCCGCCGTGATCCTGACTGAATAATGAATGGCTCGTCTGCGTCGACATTGGGCGCACCGGACTTACCGCGCAGTTGCCAGAATCCCGTCATATCAACGCCAACGGGAACCGCAGCCTGCTTCGATATAAGTACGCGCTCGCTGCTGCAGCCATACAAACTGAGGAAGCCCAATAAACCGAGCATCACCAAGGCGCGAGAAAAAGATACTGTCATAGGTCAACCTGCGGCGGTGGAATACGTTGTCATAGTATCGCGGTATTAACGGAGAGTTTACAAATGCATACGATACAAAAGATTTTGCTGGTTTCAGCCATTGGCCTGATGGTTCCATTCGCAGCATCAGCACAATCGGTTCAGGGCGTTCAGGCAATGTCTGCCGACGACCGACGCGCTTATATGGAAGCGATGTCCGATGACGAACGCACCGCCATGCGTCAAAAGTGGCGTAGCGAGTTTGACGCGCTCTCGGACGAAGAGAAGCAGGTCATTCGTGAACAGCGCGGTGGCGACCGACCTCGCGATCGTGAAGCGATGCGCGAACGCAGGGCATCAATGTCTGACGAGGAGCGTGTGGCGGCCAGGGAGCGGCGCAGCGCACATCGGGCAGATCGCAAGGCACGATGGGAATCGATGAGCGAAGAGGAACGTGTTGCCGCTCGGGAGAAACACACAGAGCGCAAAGGCCAAAGGGATAAGCGACGCCGTGGCCAAAGAGGTCGCGGCGATCGAGAGCAGCAACCTGAGGCCTAGCGGTCGTAAATCCGATCTAGAGCAAACGGGCCAGCGCCTTTTCGAAAGCGCTGGCCTTTTTTATTTGGATCTCTTCAAGTTGTAGCCACTCTGCCAAAGATCGGAGTTCTGCCGCTAATGCATGCGCGGTGCTTTCGCGCGCAGCACCCGATTCGAGATAGGCGTGCTGAACCAATAAGCGAGAATTTTTGCGATCGGCCTTTAGATCGACTCGGGCCGTTAGCTCGTCGCATTGTCGAAATGGCAACACGTAGTATCCCCAACGGCGTTTGGACTCGGGAACGTATATCTCGATACGGTATTCGAAACCGAACAGACGTTCCGCGCGCGGACGAAACCAGACAACAGGGTCAAATGGTGACAATAACGACGCGCCGCGAATTTCCCGTGGCATTTTGGCATCAGCCGCCAAATACGCGGGTTCGGACCAGCCATCGACGGAAATAGCGCGTAATGCTCCCTCCTCCACAAGCTCCTCAATTCGCGGCATAACCATGCCGATTTTCATTCGATAATAATCTGCAAGATCGTGGCAAGTGGCAACACCCAGAGACCTTGCCGCTTTTCGCAATAGCTCTCGTTGCGCGTCAGCTTCGTCGAGAGACCGTGCAAGATGACAGTCGTCGATGACCCGGCCGGGATTGTCGTAAACACGCTGAAAATTCTTGAGGCGCCTTCGTACCGCCAGATTTCCGCTACCGAAATGATGTTCGAGTCCCCAACGAGGGATCGAGCGGTGCCAGTCACCGGCCTTTCGTTTGGGACCTGCAACAGCTGGAAGATCATTGCTGGTCGTACCTCCTTCGGCGTCAACATGCGCGAGTATCGAATCCAGATAGGCAGCTTTGTCCGGCATCTTGTGAAGTGGACTGGTTTTCCACTGCGAGTAATCGCGGCGACGATACTGCAGCAAAGGCCAGTCGCTACTGGCAACAATTGAGGCTTCGTGGGCCCATTGCTCAGTATGTTCGCCGGAGTCATACAGATAGCGTTCGAATCGGCTACGATCATAAGCGCCAAGGCGCGACCAGATCATCATGAAGTGTGCCGGCAAGAGCACGTTGACGAAATCCAGTTGTAATACGGCGATCGCCGCCATCGCGCGGCGAAAGTGCCGAACGTCATTTGGTGCGTTGGGCCGAGCTCTGTCGAAGCCCTGCGCCGCCAACGCGATACAGCGCGCCTCAGCCGCCGAGACGCTTACACGGCGAAGCATGCGGGGCTAATGATGACCAACAATAGCGTCGGCTTCGATCTCGATCAGCATTCCATCGCCAATTAGACGCGAAACCTCCAGCATGGACGTTGCAGGAGGCGCGTCGCCGAACGCTTCCCGATGGGCTTTGCCAAACGCCTCCCAATGCGAAATATCCGTTACGAACATACGTGTTCGAACGACGTGTTCGAGGCCCACACCAAGCTCCTGCAGCGCCGCTGCAATAATTTCTGTACACCGTTTTGCTTGCAGGTAGGGATCGTCTGGTCCAACCAGCTGGCCATCAGCATCCACAGGCGCACAGCCCGATACAGCAATATGCGGTCCTACTCTTACCGCCCTGCAATAACCGACTAATGGCTCCCACTTCGTTCCGGTACGAACTCGCTTTTTTTCACCCATACAGCACTCACCACAATGTAGATCGGGATAATAATTCCGATAGCGGGTGGCAAATTCCACTCCGCGCCCACGAAGGCCAGAAAACCAATCGGCGTAATAACGACCAGCCTGAGCAATTCGAAATTGACGGCATAGGGCCTGTTTTCATTCAAGAGTCCCAGCGTATATAGCTGTGCCCAGAGTAACAGACACGGAACCAAAACTGCGTTCGCACCTTTGCTTGCAAAGCCTTCCGCAATGCTCAGTGCAAGCGCCACAACAACCACGAACTGCGCCATGACGTAGCGACGTCGCGCCACCGAAATCGGTGGATCAAATTTTTCAAAGATCTTCAGATCCGTGCTTTCTTTTGGGTATGCGGCCTGCATATCGGCGGGCCGCCAGCCAGTGCGGCGAAACCAGACTGCGATCTTGTCCTGCCAGCGTTTCGTTCTGATCGAATCAAACAGCAAGTAACTGTAGACCTGGAAGTTGGCCCAAACTGGATTCCAGTTGGCCAATGGCTTGCGAACACCGAAGATAACCGGGTCGGAATCGGCCTCTTCTGCAAATGTTCCAAACATTCGATCCCACAGGACAAAAATACCGCCATAGTTCTTGTCGATATAGCGTTTATTCTGGGCGTGATGGACTCGATGATTCGAGGGTGTCACGAATATCCTGTCGAGAACGCCCAGGCGATTGACGAAACGCGTATGAACCCAGAACTGGTAGATGAGATTCACGGCGGCAACGGTAACCAAAACCTCGGCGGGTATTCCGATCAGAAACAGCGGCACATAAAATATCCAGCTGAAGATGAAGCTGCTGCTGGTTTGCCGAAGTGCGGTGGAGAGGTTGTATTCCTCGCTTTGATGATGCACCGCATGGGCTGCCCAAAGAATTGATACTTCGTGCCCAAGTCGATGGTTCCAGTAGTAGCAAAAGTCCCAAAGAACTGCCGCAAGAACCCATAACATGATGCCGCTGAGTGATGCGTCGAACCAACTTCGTTGCCATTCAAAAAGCGCCAGGTGACCAAGAACCAAGCCCCAGATTGTGAACTGCACCAATTTGGTGAAGTAACCCGTCGTCTCACTCAGGATGCCGGCGCTGAGACTGTTGATCGCATCATTGCTACGGTAGTATCCGGTGTTCTTCAGCCGGTCAGCGACCAGTTCGATCAGCAAAGCGAGTAAGAAAAACGGGACGGCCAACGCAATTAGATTCATGCGCGCATATTAACCTGAACTCGGACCAATGATGATCAATAAGAGCGAACTCAATTTACTGCGACAAGGTCTCGAAAAACTCTCGGAGGGTTTCTCCGAGCTACCCGACTTTTCAGTGGATATGGACGAAAGCGCATTGGCCACGGTTATTGATGCCGTTGCCGAACGCATGCAGGACAACTACCCGTATTTCCACCCACAATACGCCGGGCAAATGCTGAAACCGCCCCATCCTGTAGCCCGTGTTGCATACGCAATGTCGCTTTGGGTCAATCCCAATAACCACGCACTGGACGGCGGACGTGCGAGCTCGGCGATGGAAAAAGAGTGCATCGTCGAACTGGGTGCGATGTTTGGGTGGGAGGAACTGCTCGGCCATTTGACCGGTGGCGGCACGATGGCGAATCTCGAGGCACTTTGGGTGGCGAGTCGTTTGCACCCCGGAAAGCGCATCGTCGGGTCGCAGCAAGCGCATTACACGCATAGCCGTATCAGTGAGGTTTTGGGCATCGCGTATTCCTCTGTTGCAGTTTCTAGTGATGGTCGAATGGACGTTGCCGCCGTTGAGTCATTGCTGCAGGAAGGGGACGTTGGCACGGTCGTCGTGACGATGGGGAACACCGGTCTGGGCGCCGTCGATCCACTAACGGAGATCCTGCGCTTAAAGGACAAGTACGATTTTCGAATTCATGCTGATGCGGCCTACGGTGGGTATTTTGGACTAGCGGGCGTCCTGGACGGTGATGCCAGAAGCGCTTTTGACGATCTGGGCAATGTCGACTCGATCGTCATCGATCCACACAAGCACGGCCTGCAACCCTACGGTTGCGGTTGTGTTCTTTTCAGGGACCCATCCGTCGGCAGTTTCTACAAGCATGGTTCCCCGTACACTTATTTCAGCTCGGCCGAGTTACACCTGGGGGAAATTAGTCTTGAGTGTTCCCGACCTGGCGCATCCGCGGTTGCATTGTGGGCAACTCAACAACTATTACCGCTTAAACCGGGCGGCGAATTCGCCGCCGGTCTTGACGCTTCTCTGCAAGCAGCAAGAGACCTGTACACAAGACTGGAAGCAAGCGAATTTTTCACACCATTAATGCCACCGGAACTCGATATCGTCATCTACGCCGTGAATTCGGTGAGCACATCAGACGCTAGTAAGAAAGCACGCCAACTATTTGACGATGCAGCCGCTGCAGAATTGCATTTGGCACTGATAGAGCTACCTGTTGATCTTGCAAGTGGCTGGCTTAGAGATTTCGCTGTCGATTCGGCTTCAGTTACCTGCTTACGGTCCGTACTAATGAAGCCGGAACACAAAGATTGGGTGAAACGAATTGTCGCTCTACTGGAAGGATGCGTGGCTTGATCAGCTAATTTGCGACTGCAACAACATCCGGACACAGACGACGCCAAAGTAGAAACAGGCAAAACCACCGACCAGCGTACCGACAAGATAGGAAAACGAGTAGAAAATCTCGTTTTTTTGCAGCATCGTATTGAGTTCCAGAATCATGGACGATAGCGTCGTAAAGCTTCCGCAAAATCCAACGGCAAATAGCAGACGATATTGATCAGGAATAATTCCGGCGTCATTGAACCAGTTTGTGCTGGCAATGAACTGCGCGATGACTCCCATCGCGAGACATCCCAACAGGTTCGCAGCGAGAGTTCCCCAGGGAAACTCTACATCGCGCTGCAGAAAAACATTGAGGGCAAAACGTGCCATCGCACCGATAGCACCGCCGGCGGCAACGAACAGATAGGAGTAAAGGACGACCCGCATTACTCGGCAGCCAACCGATCAAGAGCGGCCCCGTATTCTCGTTCGAACTTCAATACAACATCGCGTGCGGGGAGAATCGCATCAATATCACCGACGCCCTGGCCTGCGCCCCAAATATCTTTCCAGGCTTTCGCATCGGATTTGCTGGCGCTTGCAAAGTCCATATCCGCTTTAGTTCCTTCCGGCAAATTATCGGGATCCATACCTGCGTTCGCGATGCTGGCTTTGAGGTAACTGCCATGAATACCCGTAAACAATGAGGAATAGACTATGTCTGAAGCGCCGCTCGCGACGATCATCTCTTTGTAATCCGGTACTGCATTCGCCTCTGCCGTCGCAATAAATCGCGTGCCGCTATACGCAAGATCAGCGCCCATTGCCCTGGCGGCGAGTACGTCCTGACCGCTGGTAATACTCCCTGACAATATCACCGCACCGTCAAATTCGTTTCGAATTTCCTTCACCAGCGCAAATGGACTCAATGGGCCAGCATGGCCACCTGCCCCGGCGCAGACCGCGATAATGCCGTCGACGCCCTGCGCTATCGCTTTACGCGCGTGACGCAGATTAATGACATCATGGAATACGAGGCCACCGTATGAATGAACGGCCCTGACAACGTCCTCCGGCGGCCTCAAACTGGTGATAATAATCGGCACCTGGTGCTCGACACAGGTCTCCATATCCTCGCGCAAACGGGTATTGCTGGCATGTACGATTTGATTTACGGCAAAGGGCGCTACAGGCTCATTCGGATTTAGCTCAGAGTAGGCGCCCAAAGCCTCTTTGATCTGCTTGATCCAGTCGACCAACGCACTTTGGGGTCGGGCGTTCAGCGCCGGAAACGATCCAACAATCCCTGCCTGACATTGCGCGATAACCAGTTCGGGCCCGGATACGATGAACATTGGCGCACCGATAAGAGGCACGCGTAGCCGGCCTTGCAGCAAATCCGGTAATGCCATTCGCTAATTCCCGGCCGAATCCATAAAGCTCGCCTGACAGTCAGCGACCAATTCGCCATCCGAAAGTCGTCGGGCCTCACCCTTTAGGATTATCAGGCGACCTTTTTCCTTTTCAATCCAACCTTTCAGCGTGATCGTTTCGCCCACTGAAAGGGCCTGTCGATAACGGATTTCGCACTTCGCCGTATGCGCTTTTCGACCTTGTTTGTACAGTACATTTGCCGTTACATCATCCAGTGCCGAGTAAATAATTCCGCCATGCACCGTATCGTTCCAGCCAACATGGTTTTCGCTTGGCGTAAATTTGCCCGTACAAGTGTCACCGTCGACAGTGAATTTAATCTGCAAACCGATAGGGTTTTCGACGCCGCAGGCGAAACACATGGTCGCCGCTTCAATTGGCCCTGACATTTGGGGCTCCGTTAGCTAGGGAGTTTTTTGATCGACGACTAGATTGACCGCCGCCGTGCCAGTGGCAGCGGTAATCACTGAACCCGACCAGTCGCCGGATTGTGCCATTGCACTACCGGAAAGCGAAACTCTGACGACGATTTCAATCTCTGAAAAGCCCGACAAAGGCCTCCCAGGAACCATCGCGTCGTCATCCCCTAGTGATACCACCATAGGTATGTCCGCCAGTCGTCCCGGTCTAACTGCGATAGGCGGCGATGGCTGTGCTGGATCTCGAGCGATTATGAAAACGAGCGCATCTGCGGGCAATTCTGCACGAGCAGCATCCGACAATGAAACTCCGACCGTTACAACGGCGTCCGACTGCGCATCACGAAGCGGTACAGAGGCCACCTTCGGTGGCGCAAGTCCGCGCCACTCGTTGATCTTGCTTTGTAACAGCTTTTGAATCTCCGGCGGCGCGTTCAGGCCAAGAAGGACTTCCCAGCGATCGGCCGCCAAGGCCGTATTGCCACGGCGCGCTGCAGCACCGCCGGCATAAAAAAGTGCATTGGCGTTATTCGGATCAAGTGCGAGCGCATTCTCGAACAAACTCGCCGCACGATCCGACATTTCACCACCCTGACGCTCCAACAATGCGATCGCAAGGGCAACCAAGGTCTGTCCGTTTTGCCCTTTCTCAAGCTCAATAGCCGTCTCAAAAGCATTCACAGCTTCGTCGTAACGCTGCATGGTCTGATATGAGCGACCGAGCATTGTCCAGCCGTTAACATCGTCTGGATGATCCTGCAGTCGCTCCGCCAGTGACGAAACCACCTCGTCCGAGTCAGGCATCGACCCCGCACCGGACGGAACTCCGGGTTGGCCAATGTAGTAATACAGGGATGCTGACAAACCGACACTAAAAACAATAACAGCCGCCAACACTGATGTGAGCTTTTTGGAACTTCGAATGAACGGCAAAATAACAAAACATAGCGCTGCCAGGCATAGCGCTGTCAATACAATCCAAAGCGTCATCCCGCACCCTCGACGTCAGAATCATCCTCACCCAGCGGCAGCGACATTCGGTGTCGAATCACACGTACGAGCGCTAACCCACCAAGAACGACAAAGGCGAACGGCGCTAACCATAACAGCAGCATTTTGCCTGTTCTCTGTGGCCGATAAAGTACGAAGTCGCCATATCGAGTAACGAGAAAATCCGTAACTTCCGCGTCTGTCTTACCTTCACCGATTAAGCGCCGAATTTCGCGCCGCAGGTCGGCCGCGATAAACGCGTTGGAATCCTTGATACTGTTATTCTGGCAGGTCACACAGCGGACTTCTGCAATGAGATTGTCGTAGCGTGCCTGCAGCACCGGATCATCGAAGGCTTTGCCAGTGTCAATTGCGACAGCCGCCACCGACACCAGGCAAGAAATCATAAAAACCGCGAATCGTTTTCTCATTGCGACATCTCCGCGATGCGAGGTAGGAATTCCCGCTCCCATGAAACAGAGTTTAGTGGTCCGGTAAAGCGATAAACGACTTGCCCTTCAACGTTGATGAGGAAGGTCTCCGGCGCGCCGTATACGCCCCAATCGATACCCACTCGACCATCCTCGTCGAATCCGGATGCCACATAGGGGTTGCCCAATTGACTTAGGAAGTTCATCGCGTCCGGACGATTATCACGCCAGTTGATCGCGTAAATAGGAATGTCGCTGGTCTCCGAGAGCTGCATCAGGAAACCGTGCTCCGCTCTGCAGCCGACACACCATGTCGCCCAAACATTTACCAGTGATACCTGTCCTTTGAGATCGGCATTACTGATGCGTTGCGCTGGATCAAGAAGCGTCGGCAAATCGAATTCGGGTGCGGGTTTACCAATGTACTGCGACGGCAACAAGTTTAGGTCGCGATCTTCTCGCAGCCCTAAAATCAAAATGGGCAGCAGCGCTAATACAGCAATAAGCGGTAGAAAATATCGGCTCACTTAGCCACCCGTCTTCTACGGCGGTCAGTCACTGTAACCATCCCACCCAAAGCCATAACGAACGCGCCGATCCATATGAAACGAATCATAGGCTTGTACTGGATGCGAACACTCCAGGTGCCTTCACCAAGCTGATCACCGAGTGCAACAAAGTAATCCTTATTCCAGCTCGGGTGAATGCCCGCCTCTGTCATCCAGTCTTTCTGCACCTGGTACTGTCTTTTCTGTGGACGCACGGTGGCAACGAATTCGCCGCTATCACGAATTTCGACAATGCCTTCAATGGCAAGGTAATTCGGCCCCTGCACCTGATGCACTTCTTTAAGCGTGAAATCAATACCAGCAACCGCAATCGTTTCGCCCGGCCGAATCGCACGATCCGCTTCAACGCCGAACGCGGAAACAATGGTCGCGCCAATAACAAACAGGCCCATTCCCAGGTGCGCTATCGACATACCCAAAGCGGATCGAGTAATTGCAGTTGCGCCATCCTTGCGGCGCCAGGATCGCACTGGCTGAATCAACGATGAAATAACAATCCACACCGCGGCGATGCAACCAACCGCAACCAGAATGCTAACTCGGCCATAAAACAGGATTGGCAGAACGATGCCGACAACAACCGCTGCGATGGCCGGCACTCTAAACAGTCGAAGCCACGGTCCTGCCGATTGTTGTCGCCAGGCGGTGTGCATACCCAGTCCAAGCAAGAAGATTAGCGGCAGCATCGGTACGAGAAAAGCGACCTCAAACCAGGGCGCGCCAATTGAAATTTTACCGCCGTTGATCATTTCCACAATCAGTGGCGCCAACGTTCCGAGTAACACCACTGTTGTAGCGACCACCAACAAGACATTATTCAGCAACAAAAATGTCTCTCGGGAAAGGAGCGCGAAGCCTGCGTCCGAATCAAGACTCGGCGCACGCCACGCATAAAGAGCCAGTGCGCCGACAACGACGATTGCAAGGAAAGAAAGGATGAAAAAACCACGCGTCGGATCGGTCGCAAATGCGTGCACTGACACGATGATGCCGGAACGCACGAGAAAGGTCCCGAGCAGGCTCAGCGAAAATGCGGAAATAGACAGTAGTAAGGTCCAGCTCTTGAAGAGCCCTCTGCGCTCAGTGACGGCAAGTGAGTGGATTAATGCAGTTCCGACCAGCCACGGCATAAATGAGGCGTTTTCTACAGCATCCCAAAACCACCAGCCGCCCCAGCCCAACTCGTAATACGCCCACCAGCTGCCCAATGCGATACCCATCGTCAAAAACAGCCAGGCGACGGTCGTCCAGGGGCGCGTCCAACGCGCCCAGTCTCTGTCCAGATTGCCACCGATCATGGCCGCGACCGCAAATGCGAAGGCAACGGAAAACCCGACGTAGCCGACGTACAGCAAAGGCGGATGAATCGCGAGTCCCGGATCCTGCAATAAGGGGTTCAGATCAGCGCCGTCGATTGCCGCAGGAATAAGACGTTCAAACGGATTCGAAGTCAGCAATGCGAAAAGCAGGAAACCGACGGATAACAATCCCAATATGCCAATCACTCTTGCAATCAATCGCGGCGGGATATCCGAACTGAATCTGGCAACGGCCATCGTCCACGCAGACATCAAAAGTATCCACATGAGTAAGGAGCCTTCGTGCGCGCTCCAAACCGCCGATATTTTATATCCCGTTGGCAGCGCCAATTGCGAATGATTTGCGACGTAAAGGACCGAAAAATCGTTTTGCAAGAATGCCCAGGTCAGGCAAATGAAGGAAATTGCGACGAAAACGAACTGCCCGTATGCCGCGGAGCGAGCGACTGACATTAAGGTCGCATCGTTTCGATGAGCACCAATCAAGGGAAGTACGCCCTGACAGACGGCAAGAGACAAAGCCAATATCAATGCGAAATGGCCGATTTCCGGAATCATCCTGAATTACACTCCGTGCCGCTCTCCTGCAAAGGCGCCATCTTATCATCGACGTGTTTCGCCAGTGACTCAGCGACCTCGGGTGCCATGTAGTTTTCATCGTGTTTCGCGAGTATTTTGTCGGCTACGAAAAGCGCATCGTTGGCCATTACGCCGTGCGCGACGACACCCTGTCCCTCCCTAAACAAATCAGGGAGTACACCGGTATAACTAACCGCGAGTTCACAACGCATATCTGTAACGCGAAAATTCATGTCCAGCGATCCCTCTTCGCGCGCGACACTACCATCGACGACCAGTCCGCCGATTCTGAATGTCCGTTCGGTCGGATAATCACCGGCAACGACATCGGAAATTTCGACGAAAAACATCATATTTTCGTCGAACGCACGTAGCGTCAGAGCCGCGGCTATTGCCACGCCGACGACGGCAAGGCCGACGGCAAGCATACGTTGTTGTCTGGGTTTCATTGACGTTCCTCGAGCGCTTTAATGCGCACTTCGATATCTCGGTAAACCTGATTATGGCGCGCTCGCGATCGCCAATCGCTGAACACTATCACGATTAGAGTGAGTCCAAAGCAACTCCATACGTATGCGCCGTAGTTACCCATCGCTAAAGCGTCCATTACCCGTCTCCTTCTGGCGACAAAATCAACTCACGCACCCAACGCGTTCGTCGTTCGCGATACAGCACCTCTGTCCGAACACGACGTGCGAGCAATGCGCCGAAAACCAATGTAAAGCCCAATATCATCGCGAGTAAGGGATACAGCATGTCGGCATCCATTCCCGGCCCACCTTTCTTGAATAGCGTCTGTCCCTGATGCAGAGAACTCCACCAAACAACGGAGTAATGAATGATGACGACATTGACCACGCCAACCAGTGCGAGAACGGCACTTGCCTTGTCGGCTTTGGCGGTGTCGTCAATCGAAGAGCGCAACGCCATATAGCCGAAATACAAGAACAACAAAATTAATTCAGACGTTAGTCGTGGATCGCCCCACTCCCACCACGTCCCCCACATCGGTCGCCCCCAAATGGAACCGGTGACCAATGCAAGAAACGTAAATGCCGCCCCAAGTGGAGCCGCTGCGGCTGCGACTGCATGCGCCAGCTTCATTCGCCAGATCAGTCCGATACCGCCGCCGACGGCCATGAACACGTAGGCCATCATGGACAAGTATGCTGAGGGAACATGAACGTAGATGATTCGAAACGCGTCGCCCTGCTGGTAGTCCTCGGAAGCTACGAACAAACCGGCATAAGCGCCGTAAGCGATCAGCAATAATCCAGGAATCGCCAGCCATGGTATGAGCGTTTTGGCGAGCCGGTAAAAGTGTGGCGGTGAGGCCAATTGATGAAAGAATTTCCACATAGCTTGATTCTACTCGTTACTAATTCGTAATGCGGCCGCCGTTGCGTACGGTGCCAATGATAAAGCGCCAACAACATAAGCGCCCAACGCCCAGATTCCGGTCGCATACGCCTCATTCCCAGCTGCCAGCGAAACAGTATTCGCACCGAGCAGCAATACTGGCATCGCGAGTGGCAGAATGAGGAGGCTAAGCAAGGCCGTTCCCCGGTGCAAGCCAACCGTCAACGCTGCACCAATCGAGCCCAGCAAACTTAGACAGATTGTGCCCAACAACAGCGTCAGCATCAAAACCCCTACAATGTCCACAGACATGCGGTAGGTCATCGCAAGCAATGGGGATATCAACACGAGCGGGAGGCCGCTGATTATCCAGTGCGCTAGTGTCTTGCCAAGCGCCAGGACCGGCAAGGGCTGCGGACTGACCAATAGCTGGTCGAGGCTGCCGTCCTCATGGTCCGACATGAACAGCGAATTCAACGACAGCAGCGTTGCCAACAATGCGGCAACCCAAAGCACGCCCGGTCCGCTGAAAGTCAGCTGTTCAGGACTCGGGCCCACCGCCAACGGAAACAAGGTGCAGACCATCGCGAAAAAGAACAGCGGATTGAGAACATCACCCGGGCGTTTCCATGCGAGCAACAGGTCGCGCCGGGTGATTGCAATTAAGCCTGTCAGTATTCCGGGCTGAATCGTCTCTTTTGCTGCCATCAGAGACTCACCCGACGTACTGTCGCGTCGATTTCAATATCCTGGTGGGCCGCCATCACGCACATTCCGTCGTTCGCCAGGTGCTCTTCCGTCAAGGTCATAACGAGCTTGCGCCCCTCGCGATCGAGATTTGTAAATGGCTCATCCATCAACCAAAGAGGCACATCTGCAAGTAACATGCGTGCCAAAGCTACCCGTCGCTGCTGACCGGCAGAAAGAGAACGTAAGGGCAGACTCTTGAGTTTCGAAATCCCCAGGCGCTTGTAGACGATATCTGCATCGACCTTAGCCTGAGGTCGCAATGACGCTTCAAAACGCAGGTTTTCGACCAGAGTCAGGTCACCCTTCAAACCTGTGCGATGTGCGAGCCAGACCAGCGCACCATGAAACTCCTGGCGCTGTTGGCTGACAGGAACGTCATTCCAGAGTATTTCGCCGGACTCAAGGCTCAGCATGCCTGCAATCGCGCGCATCAGGCTGGTTTTACCGCTGCCGTTTTGTCCTTCGAGCAGCAGCAATTCGCCAGATTTTAGCGCAAAACCCAAATCCTGAAATAGACAGTTCTCACCACGAATCAAAGTGAGGTCGTTGGCCGATAGCTTTGCAGTCAATACCTTACACTCTGTCGCAGTTCGCAGACGTCTGAGAATTTATAGAGAAACATCCTTGTTTATCCGTCAGTTATGCAGTTTAAGTAATGTCAAATCGAATAATACTTTGTGTGCTTTTGACAAGTAAAGGCTTATTGATTTTCGGTTTACAAGAACCGAGGCCAAACCGTAGACTGACTCACGCGGTCAATATTCACTATAAGAAAAGACCCAAACCTGACAATACCATTTTAACGCGACTTAATTGTCTGCGGGTTACTACTTATGGACCTAGGTGCAGCCGGACTTTCAGCACAACCCTTTCCAACTCACGGAAGACCGTTGGTTGTGCTCTCCTATGCGTCAAAAGAAGCTGCGCTTAAGGTCTTAAGAGATACCTGCGAGCACCCGACCGGGCTGTCACTTGTGCAGGGTCCGTCGCTGTCCGGAAAAACCACACTGATCCGCAATTTTGTGGAAACCGTCGATAAGGATTGTTCGGTTGCCGTTATTGACGGCAAGGGATTGAACACGACGAACTTACTCATCTCTGTCTTGCGGCAATTTGGTTATGACCTTCAACAAAGTTCCGCCAATGAGTTGCTCGGACTACTTCGCGTTTTCGCGCTGCAACAGGCGGCATCTCACAAAGCCCCACTGCTCATCATCGAGAACGCTCAAGATCTAAACCCCAGCGCGCTGCGCGCGCTCTGCGAACTTGCTGAGTTGCGGGTCCGCGCTAACAGTGCCCTCAAGATCGTATTGGTCAGCAACCGATCTCTTGCGAATATTATGGCCTCTAAGGCCATGGCTCCGATGGCGAAGCGACTTGTCAGCAATTTCCATCTTCGTCCGATGAATCGGGACGAGACCAAAAACTACCTACACCAGAAGTTGGAAACGGCCGGCAGCGAATTCCCGGCATTTATTCTGCCAGACGCGGTATGCCGGGATATCTGGCAGGCATCGGGTGGTTGGCCTGGAATCGTTGATCGGGTCGCTTTGCTGGCACTTGCGCGAACCGAATCCCTGCCGGTATCGGTTTCCGATATCGAACACGTGGCATTGCCAACAGGAACCTGGGCTGACGAGGGACTCGATGATGTTTCTCCTGACGAACTGGTGCCACCCGAAGCACCACGTCTGATCGTTACCAATAACGGCAGCATAATGAACGATCTGCGCATGGATAAATCGCGAGTAATCGTTGGCCGCTCCGAGCATAACGACATCTCGATAAATAGCCGTTTTGTGAGTCGTCATCATGCATTGTTGGTCCGGCATGGAGCGACAACATTCCTGATGGACCTGAACAGCACGAACGGTACGTTCGTCAATTCACAACGCGTGTCCAATCATGTGCTCATTCATGATGACGTAGTTACACTCGGCCACCATCGCATCAAGTTCCACGATCCTTGTGCAACGGTGCGTCAGGACCTGGATGGCGCAGAATTCGCAGATACGGCGATAATGAAGACGCTACAAGATATGAGAAACCTGCTTGCGCAGGAAAATACAGAGCTCTTACCAGCGGTATCCGAAGAGCTGCCGACTATTCAAACCTGATCAGGCAGAGGCTAAATACGCCTCTTTAAAGTGCTTGCGGCAGGTCGATATGTATCGATCATTTCCGCCTATCTCGACCTGAGAACCTTCAGTAACCGCTTTCCCTTCACCGTCGAGCCGCAACACCATCGTTGCTTTGCTGCCGCAATGGCAGATCGCTTTAAGTTCCTTCAGATTATCCGACCACGCCAGGAGATATTTGCTGCCTTCGAAGGGCTCGCCCTGAAAGTCTGTTCGGAGACCATAGGCAAGAACCGGAATATTCATCTTATCCGTGACGTCGCTGAGCTGGAAAACCTGGTCACGAGTCAGGAATTGCGCTTCGTCGATCAAGACACAATGCAGTGGTTCGTCATTACACTTTTTTTCAGTAAGCTCGAATAAATTGTCGTCTCGCGTAAAAACGGAAGCGTCGGTCTCAATGCCGATACGGGAGGTCACTTTGCCGGTGCCGTAGCGATCGTCGAGCATTGGTGCCAAGACCATCGTATTCATGCCGCGCTCTCTGTAGTTGTAACTGGACTGCAATAACGCCGTCGACTTACCCGCATTCATCGAAGAGTAGTAAAAATAGAGTTTAGCCATCGGCGTATTGTGGCATCGCTTTTCAATCGATGCACGGCCGATGATCGATTTAGCGAACGAGACGCAGAAGCTTCCCCAGCGTTGCTCGATAGCCATTCCTGCTCGCACATTCGTGACGACAGCTGACGCATTCGTTAGTCAACGAGTGTCGATCGGAAATTACCTGCGGGACCGGTGTAATCTTGCCCTGTCGAAGACAACGACTACAAATTACGAGGTTGCTCATTCGATTCAGTAATCTGTAATCCACGTTGTCTTTTGCTGTCGCCGTCACTTGAGTTCTCCTGCACATCGGCACGTATTCGAACGACTGTTTTGGCATTTCCAAGGGTTTAGAGCCACTAATCACAGGACTTATGTCGGAATTTGTTAACCAGTCGTGGTTTTGAGTGTGATCTACGTCTTTTGTTAAGCTCTTTATCAGGAGGAGTGAATCGATGAGCCGAACGCTGTTTAATGCCCTGTTGGAACTCGAGCTGCCGGCCGGGGACTTCGCTATTTTCGGCAGCGGGCCGCTTGCCGTACGTGAAATTATTCCAGCGGCGAACGATCTGGATGTCCTGTGTGGAAATCGGGCATGGGACGCTGTTTGCGCCCTCGGCGAGAGCGAATATCTACCCAACTACGGTGTTGAAGTCGTCAACCTGCGCAATGGCGACATTACGTTTGGCCAGACGTGGGGAATCGGCGACTTCGATGTATCCGAATTGATTCAATCGGCTGAGCTTATTGACGGTCTGCCGTTTGTTCAGCTGCAGCATGTCGCTCGCTATAAGGAAATTCGTGGCAGCGACAAAGATCAACAGCAGCTCGCCGCGTTACGTGAATGGCTGCTGGTCCACCGGGGCGGGAATTGAACCCGCACACCCTTTCGGATAACGGAGCTTCAATCCGTGCACCAGACAATCAATCGCGGGCCTAAGCCTCAGTTGCTGTCGTTTCCCGAACGATTCGCCAAAAATTGGGCCCGCGAGGCATTATACCGTTCGAGCGCGGCTTGCAATTCCGGATGGGCGGCGATCAGTTCCTCCACCTTCGCCTGATACTCGACCGTTCTCGCCTCAAGAGCCGAATCGGCAGTCATATTTGCGGCCCGATATAGATTATTTCGGTTTCTACTAGCATGCCTGTCAAAAGCTTTTGTAACGAATCTCGCGCGGCAAATGTGATTTTTGATGTTGGTTCCAGTCAACTTCTCATAGCGGCAACGAACGTCGAAATCCTTTTCGTCATTCAGCTTATTAAAAACCGAGTAGAAGTCCTCTTCGGCCTCGAAAACGCCCCGACGCAAGCTGGACACGGATTTCTGGCCAACAACGACTATGTCCTCGATCGCGTCGTCGTTCGACGCCTCGTCACCTTGACCGACAGCTACCAACGGGAGGGTCAGTAGAGCGGCAAACAGCGCCAAAATTGTGCGAGTCGGTTTCATTACGATCTCCATTGATGCCCATATGCTATTTAGATGCACCAACCTGGAGAATCGCTTATGCCAGTTCGAACTAAGGCTAATAATGTCGCAGCTGCTGAAGGGCCTAATATCGTTGGTGCCCGGGGCGGGACTTGAACCCGCACACCCTTTCGGATAACGGATTTTAAGTCCGTTGCGTCTACCAATTCCGCCACCCGGGCATGACAAAAAAAATGGAGGCTAGGGTCGGAATCGAACCGGCGTACACGGAGTTGCAGTCCGCTGCATAACCACTCTGCCACCTAGCCTCGGCGGTCAATCGGAGTGGCGGCAGAAGCCACTCCGCTGAGCAGGCGACGCAGTATACATTGACATTCTCAGCAATCCACCCGAAAAATTCGCATAATGGCTGCATGAATCAAATCAGCCGTCTGATTGCCCTCCTCCCAGCGATCATACTCGCCGCTTGTACCGAACAAGTCCTGCCGGTTTTCGGCGAATCCGTGCCACTCATGACGCCTGCTGGGAAGCCTGCGTACGGGCCACGGATAAGCCAGGCAGATCATGACGGCGCCATCCTGAGTTGGATGGAACGCAAGGAAATCGGGGCCTCCTTGCGATTCTCTGAATTCACTCTCGGCGACTGGCAGGCGGCGGGAACTGCCGTCGTCGACGAAGGTATGTTCGTTAATTCTGCGGACCTGCCCGCGGTCAATGAGATTGGCTCGGATGCTCTATTGGCCTATTGGCTGAGCTACACCGCAGATGCGACTTACTCATATCAAGTGCTAACATCATTTTCGAAAGACAAGGGCGAATCGTGGAGTACTCCGGTGAGCCCACACACCGATGGCACGCTGACAGAACATGGTTTCGTATCATCATTCGAGGCGGATACGGGCACCGGCCTCGTTTGGCTGGATGGCCGCGAAACGCCGGACGCCGGCATGACCTTACGCGGTGCAACGCTCAGCCCCGACGGATCTCTGAGTGACGAGGCCTTGCTCGATGATTTGGTCTGCGATTGCTGCCAAACGGATGTCGCAATGACGGAAAGCGGCGCAATACTGGCCTACCGAAACCGCACTGAAGATGAGATTCGCGACATTTATGTTGCTCGCAGAGTTAATGGTGAGTGGCTGCCAGGCGCCGCCGTTTCAGATGACCGCTGGGAAATCGCCGGGTGTCCGGTTAACGGGGCATCAATTGCGGCAAACGGGAAAAACGTGCTTGTCGTCTGGTTTAGCGGCGCCAATAACACGCCGATCGTCAAAGCAGCCATATCGACGAATTCCGGCAAGTCGTTTTCAGAACCGGTTGAAATTGCCTCCAAGGGAGCAATTGGTCGAGTTGGCGCCACGCCGATAAACCGACATTCATTTGCCATCAGTTGGCTCGAGTCCGACAAGAAAGGAACCTACGCAATCAACCTTCGCGGATTAACGCTCGACGGTCAGTTAAGCCGCGTAGAGACCATTGGCCGAACCTCCCTTGCTCGTACACTGCCGCAATTGGTTCGGGTCGGCGGCGATTTGATTTTCGCATGGACGGACGAGATGAACGAGATTAGGAAGGTGGCTTCTGTCCGGGTTCCGATCATCGGTTTCTACGACTAGCGCGGCCATGAAGATTCCACCCCTGTTTGCTCTCGCCAAATTGGGACCCCTCATGCTATTGACCGTGATTGCGGTAATAGGTGTCGGGTACATCTTGAATTCGGACGAGCTGGTGAATTATTGGGCGGCGGCTGCGTGTCTGCCTCTCGCCGTTTATTTGGGCATCAGCCATTTTCGCGCCAGAAAACAGTTGCTCGCCGAGACCGGTCGCGAACGAGAGATCATCCAGGCAGATCTTGCGGTAATTGCGGCCCACCGTACGGCGAGGTTCTGGACGACGATATTCACAACAGTAGCAATCACGACTTGCACATTGGCCTTGTGTGCGTGGGGCTATCAGTTTTGGCTTTGGTATCGCGAAGGTCGTTGGATCGCTGTTACCTGGCATGCCATTGCGCAAAATGTCGCACAACTCGAGAACGTGTACTTACAGCGATTGTATTACTGGCTCGGTGATACCAATCTGGGAGCAGTCATCACAATTATTGGTTTGCTGATTGCCGCACCCTTGGTTGCCATCAATCATCGCTCGCAACAGAAGGCGAAGCAGAGGCAAAAAGAACTCGGGAATTTGAAGCGCCGGTCATAATGCTTGTAACGCGAGCGATTAGCCGGGCCGACTGCGCTGGAAATCAAGGTGAGCTTCGAAATCGAAAAAGCCCGACGACATCGCTGTCGTCGGGCCTTAATTGGAGCGGGTGATGAGGATTGAACTCACGACATCTTCGTTGGCAACGAAGTGCTCTACCGCTGAGCTACACCCGCGAAGGGCCGAGATTTTAGCTTGTGCCGGGCTCAAGTCAAGCCGAAATTGCTTCTTTTACTCATTTGCCGTGTCCAGATCTTCAATAATGAATGGCCAGGCAGCCCGCAAATAGATCCACATTGACCAAATCGTCATCACTGCGGCGACCACCAGCAACACGAATCCCACTGTATATATGGGGATTCCAAACATGTCGTTTTCGTAGACCATAAACGCGATGCCGAACATCTGCAGCGTGGTCTTGATTTTGCCCGCTACGGATACTTTCACATTGGCACGCTCGCCGATCGTCGCCATCCACTCACGTAAGGCGGAAACGGTAATTTCGCGGCCAATGATGATCATGGCAATTACGTCTTCGAACCACCGGGCCTCGGCCTGCACCAGCATCACGAGCACGATCGATACCATCAACTTATCGGCAACAGGGTCCAGAAATTCGCCGAAACGGGATGTCTGCCCGTAGCGGCGTGCGACCCAACCGTCGATGAAATCGGTTACTGCAGCGATGCCGAAAACGATCGCTGCGATCGGTCGCGCGTGCGGCAACATTGGGCTGTAGAAACAGATCACTACGACCGGAATAGCCGCAATGCGGAAAAGGGTCAGCATGTTTGCAAGATTTAGCTTCAAGGTTTCTCTGGTCCTTTCGTCAGCCGTCGAGGTGTAACGCATTGTATATCGTTTCAGCGAGTTTTCGGCTAATTCCGTGAACATCGGCAAGGTCGTCGATTCCGGCTGCCGTAACGCCCTGCAAGCCGCCAAACTGACGCAGCAACTCTCTGCGCCGCTTTGGCCCAAGACCTGGAATCTCTTCCAGCGTCGAAGAACGGCGCGCTTTCGCACGGCGTTGTCGATGTCCTGTTATGGCGAAGCGATGCGCTTCATCGCGTATCTGCTGAATCAATAGCAGCGCCGGCGAATCCGGTGCCAGCGTCATCGCCCTTGATTCGCCAGGACGAAACAACTGTTCCGCACCGGGTCGACGTGAGCGCCCCTTCGCAACGCCAACAACGGTCAGCCATTCGAGTTCGAGTTCGCCAAGCACCTTCATCGCTGCGCCCAGCTGACCTTTACCGCCATCGATGAACAAGATATCCGGCATTGGCACTTCGCCCTTTTTCACCCGTGCATAGCGCCTCTGCAAAGCCTCAGCCATCGCGTCGTAATCATCACCGGCCGCTTGCGGGCTTAAATTAAATCTACGGTAGTCACTCTTCAGTGCCCCAGCGGTATTAAATACAACACACGACGCAACCGTCGCTTCGCCCGAGGTATGGCTCACATCAAAACACTCAAGACGTTGCGGCGGCTCATCAAGCTGCAACGCTTCACCCAGTGCCACAAACTGGCGCTTAATGGTTGCGTTGCTCGCCACGCGCAAATTCAAGCCCTGCTCAGCATTGGTTCTGGCCATTTGCAGCCAGCGACTTCGATCACCTCGTACGTTGGAGCGAATCTGCACCTTGTGACCAACGCGCGCAGTCAATTCCTGCTGCAGTAGTTCGCCGTCTTCGATTTCAGTTTCGACAATGATCTCGCTCGGGGCATCGCGACCCAGATAGTACTGCGCCACGAAGGCGTTAATGATTTTCTGCTTATCCGTCTCACCCTGCAGTCTCGGGAAATGATCTCGACTGCCAATAATCGAGCCATTGCGAATAAACATTACGGTCACACAGTGAATAGCACTGTTGGAGGCAAAACCGAGAATATCGAGGTCCTTTTTGTTACTGCGTTTGACGAGCTGTCGAGCCTCGATTTCCTTTAGCTTGGATATCTGATCGCGATAGCGTGCGGCGTGTTCGTAGTCCTGCACCCTGGCCGCCTGGTCCATGCGCTTCACGAATGTATTCACCACAGTCTTGTTCTTACCATCCAGGAACTGAATCGCTGCGTCGATATCAGTCGCGTACTGCTGCTTTGAAATCAGATTCACACAAGGCGCGGTACAGCGCTTAATTTGATATTGCAGGCACGGCCGCGTTCGATTACGAAAAAAATTATCTGCACAATTGCGAATCAAGAAAAGTTTCTCGAGTTCATTCAGCGTTTGCCGTACCGCCGACGTACTTGGGTAGGGTCCGAAGTACCGCCCCTTCCCCTTGCGCGCACCACGGTGAAAGCGCAAGCGTGGATAGTCGTGGTCCGTCGACGCGTAGATATAGGGATAACTCTTGTCATCACGCAACAACACATTGAATCGCGGCTTGTGTTGTTTGATGAGGCTGTACTCGAGGATGAGGGCTTCGGCCTCGGTATTGGCGACTGTGACTTCAACGCGAGCGACCTGCTCCATCATCACCGCCGTTTTCGGCGCGTCGTGAGTGCGATTGAAGTAGCTCGAAACACGTTTTTTCAAATCACGCGCCTTGCCGACGTAAATAACTTTGTATTTCGCGTCGAGCATGCGGTACACACCGGGCCGGTGCGTCAGGGTCCGCAAAAAAGGCTTAATCTCAAATGGCGCGTCGTCACTCACAGCGCTATTTATCCAGCAACTCCCGCGCCTTCGCAAATATGGCGTCGAACATGGTCTCGGTCAGTCGCCGGGTATTTGTGTTGTAACGACTGCAATGATACGAATCCAGCATTTGAAATTGCTCCAGATCATGTAGCGCAGCGTGAGCAAACTTGAACTCCACTTGGCGAAATCCCATCGACTTGACGATGGCGCGGTGTGCAATCCCACCCAGCGCCATCACTACTGAGTTCTCAGGCAGTGTCATCAGTTCGTTGGCAAGAAAAGAATTGCAGGTATTAATCTCCGCACCAACCGGTTTGTTATCAGGCGGCAAGCACTTTACGGCATTCGTTATTCGGCAATCGACGAGCAGCAAGCCATCGTCCGCCGCTTCTGAATGATCTCGACTCGCGAAGCCGTATTTATGCAGCATCTGATACAGCAGTATTCCCGCATGATCGCCGGTGAACGGCCTGCCCGATCTATTCGCCCCATGCATACCGGGTGCAAGTCCAACGACAAGAAATCGAGCATCGGGAGCGCCGAACGGTGGTACGGGCCGACAGTAATAGTCTGGATAGCGCTCTTTCACGCCATCGAGAAAGGTCGCCAACCTCGGACACGCGCGACAATCACGATCAAATATCTCGCCGGATTCCGCAACACTCATGGACGCAATTACTCGTCGTCCATGTGGCGAACTACGGCTGCACCGAATTCGCTGGTTCCAACGAGTTTGGCACCCGGGACCATTTGATCGAGCTCGAGCTCAACATCTTTCTTACCGTGCGGCTTATCTTTTCGCTTCGGCTGGTGAATAGCCTCGCGCAGGCGCGCAAGATCAAATGTCAGCTCGCCGTTCGCAATGGTCTTTGCCACGCCTTTCAATACGAGATCGCAGGCATCGTCCCACCCAATGTATCTCAGCATCATCGCAGCCGACAAAATGAGCGAGCCCGGATTAACTCGGTCCTTGCCAGCGAAACCCGGCGCTGTTCCGTGCGTTGCTTCAAAAACGCCAATTGAATCTGCAAGATTGGCGCCCGGCGCAATACCGATGCCTCCAACCTGTGCAGCGAGCGCATCGGAAATGTAATCACCGTTTAGATTCAGAGTTGCGATGACATCGTAGTCTTCCGGTTTCAATAAAATCTGCTGCAGGAAGTTGTCGGCAATGACGTCTTTGATAACAATCTCATTGCCTGTTTTCGGATTCTTGAACGACAGCCACGGACCATTGCCGATCTCCTTGGCACCGAATTCGGTTCGCGCGACATCATATCCCCAATGGCAAAACGCGCCCTCGGTGAATTTCATGATATTGCCCTTATGCACCAACGTGACTGATTTCTGGTCACGATCAATACAATGCTGAATCGCCTTTCGGATCAGTCGTTCAGAGCCTTCGCGGGACACAGGTTTGATGCCGATGCCTGAACTCAGCGGAAATCGAATTTCTGTGACACCAAGCTCTGTTTGCAAAAAATTGATGAGCTTCTGCACTTCTTCAGAACCTGTCGGAAACTCTATACCGGCGTAGATGTCTTCGGTGTTTTCGCGGAACACGGTCATGCTCACGAGATCGGATTGCAGCATCGGTGTCTGCACGCCCGGAAAGTATTTAATTGGCCGTACGCAGGCATAGAGATCAAGCTTCTGTCGAATCGCAACATTGAGCGATCGCATGCCACCACCGATCGGTGTTGTCAGCGGGCCCTTAATGGACACAATGTATCGCTGCAGGGCATCAAGCGTTTCTTCTGGCAGGAAATCATCGTCACCGTAAATTTCAGCTGCGGCCGCGCCAGCATAAACCTGCATCCACTTGATTTGACGTTTGTCGCCATAGGCTTTCTCAACAGCCGCGTTTACGACCTTGAGCATCACCGGCGTCACATCGATGCCGATACCATCACCCTCGATAAACGGAATGATCGGATAGTCCGGAATGTTAAGACTATGATTCGGATTTGCAGTGATAGGCGCGCCATCGGCGGGCACATTGATATGATCGTAGTGCATGTTGGGTCCGGGGAATCAGGGAAGGCGTGCATTGTACAGATCGCGGAGGATCACAAAAAGTGCTGATTGTCTTAAACAAGCCATTCCAGGTGCTGTGCCAGTTCACGGACCCCGAAGGACGCGCCACCCTGGCCGATTACGTCAATACACCGGACGTCTATCCGGCCGGTCGCCTCGACTACGATAGCGAGGGCCTCCTCATCCTCACAGATGACGGTCGCCTGCAAGCGCGCATCAGCCAGCCGAAATCGAAAACAAGAAAGTGCTATTGGGCCCAGGTGGAAGGTGAAGCCAGTGATGATCAGCTCCAGCGACTACTGCGAGGCGTGAAATTGAAGGATGGCATGGTTAGAGCCGTAGCGGCCAAACGCATTGACCCACCTGCCATGCTATGGGATCGCGACCCTCCGATCCGCTACCGCAAGAGTGTCACTGATAGCTGGGTCGAGCTAACGCTCTCTGAGGGCCGCAATAGACAGGTCAGACGTATGACAGCAGCCGTGGACCTGCCCACATTGCGCCTGATTCGTTATGCCGTGGGCCCCTGGACGCTCGAAGGCCTCGCACTCGGGGAATCTCGGGAGATGTCGACAAAAGACGCGTGGCGTGACTTGCAGTAATTATTTCTTGTCGAGACCTGCAATGCGCATCGCCACTTCCATGGCCTGCTCGTAATTAAGCCGAGGGTCGACTGTCGATTTGTAAGCCCGCACAAGATCACCATCGGTCAGACCGCGCGCACCACCGGTGCACTCAGTGACATTCTCTCCAGTCAGCTCGAGATGCACACCGCCGAGGTAACTGCCCATCGACTCATGAACCTTAAACGCTGATTCGAGTTCGGACATTATGTTATCGAAACGGCGAGTCTTGGTGCCATCCGCCGTACTTTCAGTATTGCCGTGCATGGGATCACACACCCAAAGAACCGGCGACCCCATCTCCTTGACGGTCTGAATCATCCCCGGCAGGTGCTCTTCAACCGACTTCGCACCAAATCGATGAATCAATGTCAGCCGGCCTGGCTCATTATTCGGATTCAGCGCCGTGACCAGCCCCTGCAACCACTCGCGCGTCATTCCCGGGCCGATTTTCACGCCAACCGGATTGGATATACCCCTGAAATACTCAATATGCGCACCGTCCAGCTGGGCCGTACGCATGCCTATCCAGGGGAAGTGCGTGGTCAGGTTGTACCAACGTTCGCGGCGATCAAGATAACGAGTTTGCGCCTGCTCGTAATGCAAATGGAGGCCCTCATGCGCAGCGTATATGTCCGCACGTTGGGTTCGATGAAACTGTCTTCCGGACACCGTCTCGAGAAAATCAAGTGAATCCGAGATCGAAGAAACAATCTTGTGGTAGTCCGACGCGGTCGGTGAATGCCCTACCCAGTCGAGGTCCCAATACTCCGGATGATGCAGATCGGCGAACCCGCCATCGATCAAGGAACGCACGAAATTCAGTGTCAATGCCGAGCGTTCGTAGCCGCGCAAAATCATTTGCGGGTCCGGAATACGTTCATCAGCGGTAAATCCACTCCTGTTGACAAGATCACCGCGAAAGCTCGGTAGACTTGTGCCGTCTCGCGTTTCAGTATCTGCCGAACGCGGTTTCGCGTACTGGCCCGCCATCCGCCCTACACGAACGACTGGTTTCTTGAGACCGTAAATCATGACCAGGCTCATTTGCAGCAGAATTTTTAGCTTTGCAACGATGTTTTCCGAGGTGCACTCATCAAAGGTCTCTGCACAGTCACCGCCCTGTAACACGAAAGCTTCACCGCGTTGCGCCTTGGCAAAATGCGTCTTTAGGTCATCCACTTCCCAGGACGTCGTAATTGGTGGTAAGCGGCTGAGGTCCGCTACCACTCGGTCCAATGCCGCTTTGTCCGGGTAGGACGCCTGTTGTGATGCCTCGCGACTCTGCCAACTCGCGGGATGCCAATCGTTTTTCGGTACAGTTCTGCTCACGTCGTTACTTCTTCGCTTATCGGTGAATTCGGCAATGCGCCGCGTAGAAAACGCGGACTATGACACGGCTTTGATGCTCGCTCAAAAGTTTCTCATGTAATCAACGGTTTATGTACACTTTTTCACGCTACTTCAGGCTTGCCACAGCTTGTTCGGCGAAGCTGTTGTTTTGCAGCGGGTTTTGACCCGGCTCCAGACGCTTCATCTGCTGCAAGAGGTGTGGAAAGCGCTGCATGACATTGGCACAATGCGCGCCACTCAGGAGCAAATACATGAAACAAATTCAGGATAAACTCGGCCTCGACGCAGTCAATGACGGCACCTGGTTTGGCAGCACATCAACTCACGATGACGCAGGCTCAATCATTGAATCGGTGAATCCGGCGACCAACGAGGTCATCGCTAGCGTTCGTTCAACGACCCAGGCCGAGTACGATCAAATCGTCACCGCCGCCGAAGAATCGTTCATACTCTGGCGCGCCATTCCTGCTCCGGTTCGTGGCGAAGCCATTCGGCATATTGGCAACGCACTGCGCGAGCACAAAGACGCGTTGGGCAGTCTCGTCGCTTTGGAAATGGGCAAGATCAAGGCCGAAGGTGACGGCGAAGTTCAGGAGATGATCGACATCGCCGACTTCGCTGTGGGCCAGTCACGCATGATGTACGGCCGCACCATGCACTCAGAACGCCCACAGCATCGAATGTACGAACAATGGCACCCGCTGGGCGTCGTTGGAACAATTTCGGCATTTAATTTCCCGGTCGCTGTTTACGCCTGGAATTCCTGCATTGCGGCGATCTGCGGCAACGTCAATATCTGGAAGCCGTCACCGAAGACCCCATTATGTGGCGTCGCGGTGCAGAAGATCATCAGTAATGCGCTCGCGGACCTGGACCTGCCCAATGTGTTCTTCATGATCAACGACGGCAGCAATGTACTTGCGCAGCAATTCGTCGATGACAAACGTATCAACCTTGTGTCGTTCACTGGTTCCTGTGCCATAGGCCGGCAGGTAAGCGAGCAAGTTTCCGCACGCATGGGCAAATGCCTGCTCGAGTTGGGTGGCAACAACGCGATAATTGTCGATGAACACGCCAATATGGATTTAGTGGTTCCGGCGATCGTGTTTGGGTCTGTCGGCACAGCCGGACAGCGTTGCACGTCGACGCGCCGCATCATCGCGCACGAATCGCGCTTCAATGAGCTCAAGGATGCTCTGGTCAAAGCCTATGGACAGATTCGAATTGGCGACCCACTCGATCCAAATACTCTGATGGGTCCGCTGATTGACGAGTCATCTATTGAAAGAATTGAAGCCGCATGCACTGCTGTTCGAGACGCAGGTGGTGAGGTGCTTTGCGGTGGCGAGCGAGTTGATGGCCCGGGAAACTTCATTACACCGGCAATTGCCGTTGCCAAGAATCAATGGGATGTCGTACAGACAGAGACCTTTGGACCGATCCTGTATCTAATTTCATACGAGTCGCTGGATGAAGCCATCGCAATGCAAAACGGCGTCGTTCAGGGTCTGTCGTCAGCCATCTTCACGGACAATCTGCAGAACGCCGAATATTTTCTGTCAAACGGTGGTTCGGACTGCGGTATCGCGAACGTCAATATCGGTACATCAGGTGCGGAGATTGGCGGTGCGTTCGGTGGAGAGAAAGAAACCGGTGGCGGCCGCGAAGCTGGCAGTGATGCCTGGAAGGCCTATATGCGCCGCCAGACCAACACCATAAACTGGGGCAAGGATTTGCCGCTCGCACAGGGCATTAACTTCGACCTGTAGACTCGAATCGATTCTCGCTGCGGTTCTTACGAACCGCACCGGCTTCGAAAACCTGTCCGCTCATTGAAATATAAACGCCAGGCGCCGCCACCTGCACCGTGGCTACCGCCATTCCCACGTTGAACACTGCATCTGTCGTACGAAATCGTGCAGGTGTCAATGCACCGGTTAGCACGATCGTTTTTCCCCTTAGATCCGACAGTGCGCTGGCAGTATCGGGCATGGTGTCGGTACCGTGCGTAATGACGTAGTGCGTCGCGTCGTCGTCGGCAATAAAGTCGCGAAGGACTTTTCGATCGGCATCGTCAATCTCCAGGCTGTCTTTCTGAAATAGAGAGACAACATCGTATTCGAAATCCACGAGACCATCCGTCAAAACGTGTTGTACAACCGACTCTCCCACCTCGAATTCGCTCAATGCATCGAAGTAGATCTTGTCAATCGTGCCGCCGGTAGTGATAAAACGAATTCGCATTGTGCGACTGACTCTATTGGGCCGAATTAATCGGCGGTATCGAGACTGTAATCTCTGCTCCGCCCAATTTCGAACCCTTTATTGACAGTTGCCCCCCGTAGGAGCGGGCAATGTCTTTCACCACAGCCAGACCGATGCCATGTCCCGGCGTCGACTCGTCGAGCCGCATGCCACGCTGCAACAAGGCATCTGCTGCATCCGGCGGAATTCCCGGTCCGTCATCCGACACCGATAACACCATGCCGCTCGCTATCGCACCGGCTGCCGCAGAGGGAACAATGCTGATACGCACTTTTTTCTCACACCACTTGCAAGCGTTGTCGAGCAAATTTCCGGCGAGCTCTAAAAAGTCCCCCGTGTCGCCTCGAAACTGCATACCTGCCTCTAGATTCACCTCGAACTCGGGGGACTTATCCCGATAGACTTTCTTCAGACCATCAACGAGTCGCGTAATTTCTTTGTCCACATTGACTGACTGCAGCACCAGATTATCCGCAGCGGATGAGGCGGGCTTGCGAAGCTGATAACGCACTATTTCATCCATGCGATCGATTTGCTCATTGAATCGCTCACCGAAGCGCTCGTTATTGCGATCACCAAGCAATGCACGCATCGCGGCCAATGGTGTCTTCAAACTATGTGCGAGATTGTCGAGCGTAAAACGATAACGATCAGATCGCGCGCGCTCGCTATCGATCAGGAGATTCATATTCCGCGCCACGCCGGTTAATTCGGTTGGAAACTGATCGGACAAAGAGGTCCGTTCACCGCCTTCAATTTCGCCGATCTCGGATTCGATCTTGCGCAACGGCTTCATGAGTCCACGCAGCAGAAAGGAAAATGCCAATAACATTGTTGCAGCAACTGCCGCGAACCAACCAAACAATTGTTTGCGAAACCCAGCTATTTGGGCGTTAAACGAATCCAGACTCTCGGCGACCTTGAATACATAGGATTTCGATTCTTCATCGTCGAAAACCCACTGCACAGCCAGGCTCAAGGTTAGAAGCGGTGTTTCATCGATAAGTGTTTCGCGCGCAAACAGGTGATTGCCGATTTCGGGGACGACACCCTCGGGGACGTCAAGACCCAGCGCCGATTCGGAGCGCCAGATCACATCCCCGGCATCGTTTCTCAACTCGCCGTATAAGCCTGACCCAATCTGACCAAAGCGTGGCTCGCGCAACTGATCGGGAAGCACCAGTTCGTCATTGTCATCTTGCTCAGCAGCCGCAAGCAGCGCCACCAGATGACCGTCAAGAATATCGCGACGCGCCTGTTCGCCAGCCTCGGTGAAGGCCGTATCGAGTACGGCGATGGTGATGCCAAAGAACAACAACAGCAAGATACTGACGGAAACCAGGAGCCGGCTGCTAAGCGAATTCATGAATCAGATCAGTCCGACTGGTTCCGCTCCAGCGCAAAGCGATAGCCGCGGCCGCGTAGCGTTTCAATAGGCTTGAGCGTGTTGTCGGGATCCATCTTTTTGCGTAGCCGGCCAATAAAAACTTCGATGACATTGCTGTCCCGTTCAAAATCCTGGTCATACAGGCGATCGGTCAATTCAGATTTCGATATCACCTGTCCAGCCCGCACCATTAAGTACTCAATGATCTTGTATTCAAAGCTGGTCAATTCGATAGACTCGTCACTGACCTTGAGTTCCTGACGTGACATATCCAGTGATACCGGTCCGGCGTCAAGTTGCGATGATGCCCAACCGCCACTACGGCGCAATAATGCGTTTACGCGCGCACTGACTTCTTCAAAATGAAAGGGCTTAACAACGTAATCGTCAGCGCCTGCGCTGAGCCCATCAACTTTGTCTTCCCAGCGGTCACGCGCCGTCAGGATCAGGATCGGGTAGGACTTTCCGTCCGCGCGTACCTTGCGAATAATGTCGAGCCCCGACATGCCGGGCAATCCAAGGTCGATGATCGCCAGATCAATGGGATACTCTTCGGCAAAATACAGACCTTCCTTACCGTCGGCCGCCTGCTCAACGGCAAAGCCCGCATCGCCGAGCTTTTGCGCCAGCGTTTCACGTAAGGTTGCATCGTCTTCAATTACCAGTAATCGCATGTTTTTGCCCTTGCGTTAGGATTCAGCGCTTGCAGCCTTTGACCTTATGCGTCTTGACCTTGCCATCCTTGATAATCCTGATGTGATGCACTTCGCGACCACCCTTAACGCGGGTTTCCGCACTTACAACCTTGCCACCGGTACGTCGACGCACGGACTCAGTCGCCTGTGCGAGACTCGTGCAGTTGGACTGGGTGGTGCGAAGATCGCCACTGAGCTGATATTGCGGATGCAGTGATCTCAGATTTTCCTCGAGATCGAAAGCACTTGCCGGCAGCGGCGAAAACGCCGCGCCGACAATGATCAGCAATGTCAGAGTCAGTCGCATACGCCAAGTGTCGTATGCCATGGAGTCGATTGCAACGAAGCGTGTCACATCAAATCTCCCGACTTACCCGGCAGGACGAATATCAACACGAACCTTGAGCTTGCTGCCCGGATCGTATGGCATTTCAGTCATGTATTTCTGGCCATTGTAACGATACGTCACTCGGTAGCCGTCAATGCGCTCTTCACGATGCTCGCGATAGCTGGTTTCGCAGCGTTGAACCGGACGTGAGTGCCGCTCTTCAGCGTGGTTGCCGTGTCGCTTGCGAGCGGCGTCGTTGCCGATAGCAGCGCCGATCAGCGATCCGGCAACGGTAGCGGCGTCGTTGCCACGACCACTACCGACCTGGTGGCCGATAACACCACCGATTACAGCGCCAAGTAGTGTCCCGCCAGCTGACCCATAAGGCCGGCGATTAACGGTGTAGTACTCCGTCTCTTCCCAGCACTCACGAACCGGCGTTTTTACAGTGACGTAATTGACGATCGGCTGCGACGAAATCACCTGCGCATAGTCGTACTGTGCGCCGGCATTGCGGCCACCACGATAGTCATCATGATCGGCATGGGCTGCGACTGAGGTTCCGATAAGCATCGCTGCGGACGCCAGAGCTGCGAGTTTCGGTTTGCTGTTCATTTTCCTGTCCTTTTCAAAGTGAACTGGCGTATTGCCAGCTTGGGGACAAGATTAAGGCACCGGCGATGAACCGTGCCTGAACGGCTAACCTACGCGTTTTTTGGCTGCACGCCAGTATTTGTCGAGGGACTCCAGCTTGAAATCACGAAAGCGCTTACCGGAATCCTTGATTTCACGCTCCATATCACGAAAGCGACGCTCAAACTTATTATTGGCACCACTCAGAGCCTTTTCAGGATCAATATCAAGATGCCGGGCCATATTCACGACGGCGAACAATACATCGCCAAACTCTTCCTCCATATCGTCCGACATACGCCCACCAACGGCTTCCTCGAGTTCATCGAGCTCTTCGTGGATCTTTTCACGCACGCCGCGACGATCTGGCCAGTCGAATCCCACCCGGCTGGCACGCTTGCCCAGCTTTTCGGCCCTCTTGAGCGCCGGTAGCGCCTTCGCAACACCCGCCAATGCGCTGTCGTCGGCAGAGCCGGACCTTTCGCCCGCCTTAATCTGCTCCCAACTACCGTCTACCTTGCCCTCTGCGCGCTCGGAGTCGCTGCCGAAGACGTGCGGATGGCGGCGTAACATCTTGTCTGTAATGCCTCCTGCGACCTCATCAAGGTCAAACAGACCAGCCTCTTGCGCTATTTGGGCATGAAAAACGACCTGAAACAGCAAGTCTCCCAACTCGTCACACAAATTCGCCATGTCGCCACGTTCGATAGCATCGGCGACCTCATAGGCTTCTTCTATGGTGTACGGCGCAATCGATGCAAAGCTCTGCTCAATATCCCATGGGCAACCATCTTGCTTATCGCGGAGCTTACGCACTACACCATGTAATTTAGATATATCCGCCATAATCTATTGTTTTAACAAAATTTCTCTCAAAGTTAATATCATGAACGCAGTAGAGCCCCAAATGCGTTCGCCCTCCCAGTGAAATTCGATCAGCGGGATTTTTTTGTCCCGCGTTTCCCAGTCAGCGGTGACGTCATTGCCCGAATCCATCAGGAATGAAAGCGGCACTTCAAACGCATATTCGACCTCCGTGCGGTCTATCGTCAGCTCAGTGT
Organism: Woeseiaceae bacterium; assembly: GCA_021773075.1. Taxonomy (GTDB): domain Bacteria; phylum Pseudomonadota; class Gammaproteobacteria; order Steroidobacterales; family Woeseiaceae; genus UBA1847. The sequence continues at coordinate 303,182 of JAJFKT010000010.1, read as the reverse complement.
CCGGCCTGACCAGACCCACTATTGGCGTTACCGCATAACCAGTAATCGTTGGCATGGTTTTCAGATAGCCTACGACCGAAATATTTCCAGTCGAAATGCCAACCTCTTCATCCGTTTCTCTGAGCGCGGCTGCTTCGACATCGACATCGTGTTCTTCGACCCGACCGCCTGGAAAGCTAACCTGTCCTGCGTGGTGCTTCAGTTCCGCCGAACGCTTTGTCAGCAGAACAGACAAGCCAGCTTTGTGCTCAATGATTGGCACCAGCACGCCTGCGGGCGTCAATGCCCCTGCCAGAGATGCACGAACAGGCTCTGGCCACAGCACGCTGCCCGGTGGCATCACAATATCCTCCGGCCCGGAAGGCAAGTCCGTGCCCGAAAGGCGTTGGCGAATATGCTCAGACGTAAGAACAACGCCGCTGTTAATGTTTAATACCGCCCTCGGTCAATTCAGCTGGGTCCAGTAGTCGATCCAGCTCATCATCCGTCAGGTCCGTCATTTCGCGGGCGACGTCCTTGACCGGACGGCCCTGTTTATAGGCCGCTTTGGCGACCGCTGCGCCTTTTTCATAACCAATAACAGGATTCAATGCCGTAACGAGGATCGGATTGCGGTAGAGAGCGCGATTAATGTTGTCGGTGTTGACCGTAAAGCCTGCTATAGCCTTATCAGCCAGACAAACGCTGGCATTCGCCAGCAGCTCAATGCTTTGCAGCAGGTTGTATGCGACGACAGGCAGCATAACGTTAAGCTGGAAATTACCCGATTGACCCGCCATCGCGATGCTCGCGTCATTACCGACAACCTGTGCGCAAACCATGGCGACGGATTCGGGAATAACCGGATTCACTTTGCCCGGCATGATGCTGGACCCCGGCTGCAGTGCAGGCAGCTCGATCTCGCCGATCCCGGCGAGTGGCCCGGAGTTCATCCAGCGCAGATCGTTTGCGATTTTGCTCAAGCTTACGGCAAGCACTCGCAGTTGCCCCGAAGTCTCTACAGCCGCATCCTGACTACTGAGGCCTTCAAACAGCGACGTCGCTTGCACGAACGGTACGCCGGTTTTTTCTGCTAGCAAAACGGCGACCTTGGCGCCGAAACGTGGATGCGCATTGATGCCCGAGCCAACGGCGGTACCGCCCTGAGCCAGTTGTACCAGTCTCTTCATAGTGTCATTCAGACGCTCGGCCGCATGGTCTACCTGTGATCGCCAGCCATCAAGCTCCTGCCCGAGCGTTACTGGCATTGCATCCATTAGATGCGTACGTCCGGTCTTCACGACATCACGGGTCTCATCGGCTTTCGCCTCGAGGACCTTCGAAAGGTGCTCGAGTGCTGGCAACAGCTTCGATTGAATCGACACTCCGGCGCTGACGTGAACGCAGGTCGGGATTACATCATTACTGCTTTGACTCATATTCACGTGGTCATTCGGGTGCACTTCAGCACCCAGTCCCGCAGTGGCCAGATGCGACATGACTTCGTTGGCATTCATATTAGAACTTGTACCAGACCCGGTCTGAAACACGTCAATCGGAAATTGCTCATCGTGACCGCCCTCAGCGACCGCAAGAGCCGCCTGCTGAATCGCTACGGCGATATCATTTTTGAGCAACCCCAACTCAGCGTTCGCACCGGCTGCTGCCCACTTAACGAGCCCCAACGCAGCAATAAACTGACGCGGCATCGGCATGCCTGATATTGGAAAATTATCGACGGCGCGCTGCGTTTGCGCACCCCATAGAGCATCTTCCGGAACCTGAAGTTCACCCATGCTGTCCGTCTCGATGCGGAATGCCTTGTCGCTCATTGTCTGTCCTGCTCCGTATGGCAATTCTGCCGTCTAGTGGGATTTAGTTCGTGTATGATTCGCGCTTTGCGCGCGCAAGTCTACACATGAAAATCTCCACTCTCAAAGCGCTGTCACCCGCCGACGGCCGATACGCACAAAAGGTCAATAATCTACGCGATATCTTCAGCGAGTACGGACTGATTCGATTCCGTGTTTTGGTCGAGATTCGCTGGCTGCAGTTCCTGGCAGACGAACCTCAAATAGCGGAGTTAGCGCCGCTGACATCCGTCATGAAGGACGTCTTGAATCAGATCATTGACGACTTCTCGCTCGATGATGCAGAACGTGTCAAAAAGATTGAAGCCACAACCAATCACGACGTCAAAGCGGTTGAGTATTTTATTCGTGAGCGACTCGGGGATGGGCCTGAAACTCAGGCCATGAAGGACTTCCTGCACTTTGGCTGCACGTCAGAGGATATTAATAATCTGTCCTATGCGTTGATGTTGCGAACGGCGCGCAGCGACGTACTACTACCATTGATGCGCGATCTACGCAGCAGACTCAACACGATTGCTAAACAGAATGCGGACCTTGCGATGCTTTCGCGTACACACGGGCAAACGGCGAGTCCGACCACGCTGGGCAAAGAGATCGCCAACGTAGTTGCGCGCCTCGACAGGACGCAAAAACAATTTGCGGACGTGGAGATACTCGGAAAATTCAATGGTGCTGTGGGGAATTACAATGCGCACGCGATCGCGTACCCGGATGCCGACTGGCCGGCCATCGCGCATCGTTTCATCGAGTCTATGGGTATCGATGCAAATCCCTACACAACGCAGATCGAACCACATGACTGGACCGCAGAGTACTCACATGCACTTATGCGTTACAACACCATTCTGATTGATTTCAGCCGGGATGTATGGGGATACATATCGCTCGGTTACTTTAAGCAAAGAGTGACTAAGGATGAGGTCGGGTCATCGACGATGCCGCACAAAGTTAACCCAATCGATTTTGAGAATGCTGAAGGCAATTTCGGTATGGCGAATGCAATGCTTGGCCATTTCGCCGAAAAGCTGCCGATCTCACGTTGGCAACGCGACCTTTCGGATTCAACAGTACAGCGAAATCTCGGATCCGCTGTGGCCTACATCGTCATTGCTTTGCAGTCCTTGCAAAAAGGGGTTGGCAAGTTGCAGATCAATACGGATTCCATTCATGCCGATGTTGCCGCTGCGTGGGAGGTCCTCGCAGAAGCCGTGCAGACAGTGATGCGTCGATACGGAATTCCGGAACCTTATGAAAAGCTCAAGGCTTTGACTCGTGGGCAGGCAGTTAGCAAAGAAAAACTGCTCGACTTCATCAAGACGCTGGACATTCCTGATGACGAAATCAAACGACTGCTTGCGCTGACACCCGAAACGTACCTTGGCCTTGCAGCACAACAGGCCCGCGATATCTGAGTTCGACACAGATGCTCCGGCTACCGGCAAATCTGACGCCCGACGAATTCCTTAAGCGTTATTGGCAAAAGCAGGCGCTCTTCATGCCAGGAGCGCTAAATGGCATTAGACCGTCCATAAGCCGCAACGAGTTGGGCTGGCTAGCTACTATGCCGGACGTCGAATCCCGACTTGTATTCGTCAATCGACAAGGCGACCGCACTCACTATTACACCGAATCAGGCCCTTTTGACGCCGAGTACCTGCGGAGCCTGCCAAAACGAGATTGGACCCTGATTGTTCATGATGTCGAAAAACACCTGCCTGAAATGCGCGCCCTGTTTCGACATGTTCCGTTTATTCCAGACTGGCGAATCGACGACCTCATGGTCAGTTTCGCTGCGCCGGGCGGCGGCGTAGGACCACATCGCGATCAGTACGATGTATTCCTGTGCCAGGGTATTGGTATTCGAAACTGGCGGTATTCAAGCGACAACATTATCGAAGACGAGGACGCGAGCAGCGACCTTGCTCTGCTTCGCGAATTCGAAGGTAAGAACGACGACAGCAGTGAAGGAGACGTCCTGTATTTGCCACCCGGCGTGGCACATTGGGGCACCGCCCGGCGCGCTTGCATGACGTACTCGATCGGTATGCGAGCCCCACACAGCAGCGATTTTTCAGCAGCGCTTGACTGCACGACGACAGGCTCTGATGGGTTCTACAAAGACCCCGACCTTCGTATCGACGAAGCACGGCCTGGATATATTTCCAATTCGTCGACGGCGCGTGCCATGCGCCTCATGGGTCGCAAGGATCTTGAGCACGATGACGTCGCAGCGGCGCTGGGACATTTAGCCACTCAACCTAAAGACTGGCTGGCGCCCGAAGGCGGAACATTGGACGAAACTGAAAAGGCGCTCGATTATCTGAAAGGCGGCGGCCAAATTGACGTACATGGTATGGCCCAAGTAGCCTTCGACGACCGCAGAATCTACCTCAATGGTCAGAGCACACGACTGCCACCCGGTTGCATATCACTGCTTGAAGAAATTTGCACAAAGCGTGCGTTATCGAGCGTCGATTCCCCTGGTCCCGAGACACCATATCTATTGCGATGGCTGTTTCAACACGGCGCATTTGAAATACCTGAGAATTTCTGACCATATGTGAAGTGATTTCGCGCTGGGACTATATTCTCAACCCGCGGCAAAGCTAATGGCGACGCGGGATGCGAATGATTTGTATCCGCGGTCTCTGCCTTAAAACGTGACGTAGTTGGCACTTGCGGGCTCTTTGGCCCGGTACTATCACTAGCCTATGGAACAAGCACGTGAAAAAGGAAAACGCTGGGTCATCTCGACCCGCGAGGAGATGCAGCAAGCGGCTATCGAGGTCGTCAGCGAGGCATCCCGAAAAGTATCCATCTTTACGCACGACCTCGAACCCGGTATCTACGACAATCCAGAGTTTCTTGAAATCATCAAACGCATGGTCTTGTCGCAAACCTACGCAAGGATTCGAGTTCTCATTGCGAATCCCGCGCGTGCCGTCAAGAACGGCAATAACTTCGTTCATCTGGGCCGACGCTTGAATACCTACATCGAGTTTCGCCATGTTCGGGAAGACCTGCGCACACACTCAGAGGCATTCTGCATAGCCGACGAAACATCGCTTATCTATCGTCTACAGGCTGAACGCTGGGAAGGCATCGCGGATACTCACGAACCGGCAGTCGCCAAGCTCTACGCCAAGATGTTCGACGAGATTTGGTTGGCCAGTGAAGTAGAAATGGAATTCCGCCAGCTCGGCATTTAGCACCAAACACAGGTACACGGATGTATTCAACGGATCTAACCGTCGCCGCTGTCGTTGATCTTGATGGCAGATTCTTGCTTGTCGAAGAAGAAGCAATGGGCCGCAAAGTGCTGGGGCAACCCGGTGGTCATATCGAAGCCGACGAAACACCTGAACAAGCTGTGGTTCGTGAAACGCTCGAAGAAACCGGTTGCAGCGTTGAATGCGGTGGCCTGATTGGTGTTTACCTTTGGATACATCCCCAAACCCGGCAGCAGTATCTGCGCATCGTCTACGAAGCCAAATATCTGTCGTGCGATGAAGAGCGCAAACTCGATGAAGGAATCATCGCCCGCCGTTGGGCAACCTTGCCGGAAATCGTGTCGAGACAAGCCCGGCTTCGATCCCCGGCTGTTCTTCGTTGCGTCAATGACTACGTTGAAGGCATTCGACAATCCGATGCTCTCTTCACCGGTATGCTGCCGCTACAACAAAATATTCACCAAATTCTGGCAACTGCAGACCTCGTCTAGGATTCCGACATAGTCCAAACTTGATAAAGACACCGACTTTGTTCAAAGTCGCAAGCGCCCCACCCACGATTGACGGCGCCGCAATCCAAAAATGAAAATCCTTCAACTATCTTTGCTGATATGCGTGCTGGCATCAAACGCGTTGCCGTACGCTTATGCGGACAGTGCGGTTGACAGCCTGGATGAAATCGTCATAAGCGCCGCGAGGCGAGCATCAAGCAGCGAAGATTTCTCTGCATCGATCAGTCTGATCGACAAAGACGATGTGATATCTCAAAAATTGGTCACTGACTCTATGAGCTCAGCACTCGGAGTCTCGCTGCAGCAAACCACACCGGGCCAGGGTGCGGCAATTATTCGTGGCCTGAAAGGTTCCGCAATTCTGCACCTTGTCGATGGCATGCCGCTCAGCAATGCAATGTTTCGTAGCGCGCCGACGCCTTATCTCAGTTATGTGCCAACTACGGCCGTTGAACGTATCGAGGTTGTACGTGGAACACCGGCTTCTTTGTATGGCAGTCAGGCCGTCGGCGGTGTAATTCAGGTTATTTCCTACGTTCCACATTTCGACTCAACGGAAGTCCAATTCCGTAGAGATGTTTCCTTCTATCTTGATACAGCTGAAGATTTGCAATCCGTCAAAGGCATCCTGGATTTTGGCAACCAACACGTCGCAGCCTCAATTAGTGCTGAGTATCTAAGTACTGGAGACCGTCGGATTGGTGGTGGCCAAAAGGTCTCGCCGAGCGGCTTCGACGCCAAGGCCGCGCGCTTTGTCGTGAATGCTACTCCTGCCGAAAACCGCTCGTGGTTGGTCGATCTGCATATACACGAGCAACCTGGCACGCCGCGCGTTGATGAATTGGTGGCGGGCTTCGGCCAGATCGATCCGTCATCGTCCGAGTTTTTGTTTGCGCCGAGTCGGCGTGTATTTACTCATGTACGGCACGACGCAAAAGAAGCATGGCTCGGGTTGAATTGGCGCGTCGACGCCGCATGGCAACGCATCGATGACGACCGGATTACCCGTGACTTTCAAGCAAGCGATAGAAGGCGTGAATCAAATCGTAGCGACCTTTTCGCTGTATCAATCAACGCCGCTGCCGACAATGAAACACTATCCTGGGTTACTGGCCTTGACCTGCAAACTGATGAGGTGCGAAGTTCACGAACGCAAGAAGATATCGTCACCAGCACCGCGGTTGCCATCGCGGCACGTTTTCCGAGCGGCTCGCACATTGATCAATTGGCAGCATTCGTGAATGCCAGCTGGAAGTTTACCGACCGACAGCAGCTTAGCGGTGGATTGCGGGTCAGTGATGTGCGAGTTGACGTTCCGAACACGAGCGTTACCGAAGCGGCGAAAATCGATGTGCGTCGTTTAAGTGGCGACATCGGCTGGATAGCTGATTTCGCTGAATCATGGCAGCTCGTCGCCAACGTGGGCTTTGGTTTTCGTGCACCGAATATTTCAGACCTTGGGACACTGGGAAACCGTCCCGGCAATCGATTCAATATTCCGAATACCAATCTCGGTGCCGAAAGCGTACGCCAATTTGATATTGGCGTTCGCAGACATACTGGAAATCACCGATTTGAACTAATGCTGTACACACTACAATTCGACGACCGAATTACATCCGTACTAACGGGTGACGCAACACCGGATGGACGAGACATTGTGCAAAGCGTCAATACGTCAAAATCGTCAATCCGGGGCGCGGAAGCCGGAGCGAGTTTCAATGTCTCGGACAAGGTCAGTGCCTCAGCCGTTTTGAATTACACCTGGGGTCGTGAAGAAAATGGTGTCGATCCGGCACAAGCGGCTGATCGCATTCCACCTTTAAGTGCTCACCTGGAAATTGAGTTCGCGGTCAACGACAAATGGACCGCTGAAGCCTGGCTGACAGTAGCTCGCGAACAGGACAGATTGAGTCAGCGTGACATTCGCGACGTTCGAATAAATCCGCTTGGGACAGCAGGCTGGACAATCCTCGGAAGCAGCATTAGCTGGAATCTGAACGATATCTGGCAGGTCGATTTGGCTGCCGACAACCTGCTCGACAAGCGCTATCGCGAACACGGCTCGGGAATTGATGCTCCCGGTCGCAATATCTCACTTACAGCGAGAATCGCCTGGTGAGCATAAACGAGTCCTATTCCTTCTTGCTCGGATAGACAAAGGCTTCGGCCTCCGCTTTCGTCATTGCTGGAATTCCATCAAGGCTCTGCTGATTTTTTTCGAGTTGGTAGTCACGAATATCTGTTTCGCTTTTCGCCGCCAGCCAATTCTGAGATGAGCTGCGATGTCCTTCGAAAGCGTAGATCGGCACTCCGTAGCCGCATGAGTCCTGAATCCTCGTGATATTAACGCGAATGATCGAGCGAATACCCACACCCGGGATATCGAACAAAGCGGCGAGCTCTGCGAAATCGCTGTCGAGTGAGGTCAAAACCTCGCCTGTCCCATAAAATCGGTAGATCTTCGGCGGTCCGTCGAACGCGCAAAGCATGATAACGATTCGCCCGTTCTCTTTTAGATGAGCAATCGTTTCAGCACCGCTGCCGCCGAAATCGAGGTAGGCAAGCGTCTTGCCATCAACCACCCGCAGTGCGTCGAGCCCTTTCGGCGACAGGTTGACTAAACCGTCATCCGCTCGCGGCGCTGTTGCAACGAAAAACATATTTTGGTGTTCGATCCATGTCCTGATCGAGTCATCGATCGCCTCGAATATTTTGCCCATGTACTACCCCTCGTTTTGAGAATGATACACTCCCGCGCCTATGACTTCGTCGCTCGCAAATCAGGCCTCGGGAAAGCGCGTCATCCTCGGTCTATCCGGGGGTGTCGACTCTGCCGTGGCAGCAATTCTGTTGCGAAACGCCGATGCCGACGTACACGCGCTGCACATGACTAACTGGGAAGATGACGACGGTTACTGCACTGCGGCCGACGACTTGCAGGATGCCCGCGATGTTTGTGAACAATTGGGCATCCCCCTGCACCATGTCAATTTCTCAAAACAGTACCGGGACCAGGTATTCGAGTATTTCCTGGACGAATACAAAGCCGGTCGCACACCAAACCCCGATGTACTTTGTAATCGCGAGATCAAGTTCGGTGTTTTTAGGGACTACGCCAAACGATTGGGCGGTGATTTTCTGGCAACGGGGCACTACGCCCAGTCAGGACTCGTAGATGGTAGTGGTGCCCTGTTCAAAGGCGCCGACCCTGGCAAGGATCAAAGCTATTTCCTGCATGCCGTCAGCGCTGCGGCGCTTGCTGAAACTGTGTTTCCATTAGGCGATATTCAAAAAGCTGATGTTCGAAAAATTGCCAGAGACGCTGGACTGTCCGTTCACAACAAAAAAGACAGTACCGGTATCTGTTTTATTGGCGAACGTCCGTTTCGTGAATTTCTCGCAACTTATCTACCCGCCAAACCGGGTCCAATGCGTACGCCTGGCGGTGAAACCATGGGCACGCATCAGGGACTCATGTTCCACACGCTGGGACAACGCAAGGGACTCGAAATCGGCGGCCGTGTCGATCGAGGCGAAGAACCCTGGTATGTCGTTGGCAAAAACCTCGACGAAAATGCCCTGATCGTCGCGCAGGGCGAACACGAGATGCTTTTTAGTCGGTCGCTTATCGCAACAGACGCAAGTTGGATCGGAAGGGTACCACCGGGTCTTGAATCGGGACTCCGCTGTGCCGCCAAGGTTCGCTATCGTCAGTCGGATCAGACTTGTGAAGTTCGAGCGCTTGACGGCGACAAAGTTGAGGTCCTGTTCGACGACCGCCAAAAGGCTGTAGCACCTGGTCAGTTTGTTGTCTTCTACGATGAGAACCGCTGCCTCGGCGGCGCCGTAATTAAGCAAATAGTCTAAGCAGCCCCTCCGGCAGTTCGCTATAATGCGCTCCCCTGCGGCCGTCTGGCCGTTGTGTACAACGCGAATCCCGGAGAGACAAATATGACGGACAGCTTTGGCGCACGTGGAGCGCTTGAAGTCGGTGGCAATGAGTTTGATATTTATCGCCTTGACGCAGTAAAAGAAGGCCATGTAGACCGCCTACCCTATTCCCTCAAGGTCCTGCTAGAGAACCTGCTGCGGCATGAGGACGGACGCGATGTCACTCGCGAAGACATCCTCGCACTCGCCAACTGGGATCCAAAAGCGGCACCCAGCACAGAGATTTCATTCACGCCGGCTCGCGTCATACTGCAGGACTTCACGGGCGTACCCGCCGTCGTCGATCTCGCCGCAATGCGCGATGCCGTCGTTAAGCTCGGTGGCTCTGCATCTGACATCAATCCCTTGTCCCCCGCCGAGTTGGTCATCGACCACTCCGTGCAGGTCGACAACTATGGTGCCGCAAATGCGCTCGACCTCAACAACAAAATCGAATTTCAACGCAACCAGGAACGTTACTCGTTTCTGCGTTGGGGACAATCTGCATTTGAGAATTTCCGTGTTGTTCCACCGAACACAGGCATCGTGCACCAGGTGAATCTCGAGTACCTGAGTCGCGTCGTATTTGATGCTGAGAAAAATGGCCGTCGTTTTGCTTACCCGGATACGGTAGTCGGGACAGACTCGCATACAACAATGATCAACGGTCTTGGCATTCTGGGCTGGGGCGTTGGCGGCATCGAGGCTGAAGCAGCGATGCTGGGCCAGCCGATTACAATGCTCATTCCGAACGTTGTCGGATTCAAACTCACCGGCAAGTTGACGGAAGGAACAACAGCGACTGACCTGGTTCTCACCTGCACGGAAATGCTTAGGGACAAGGGCGTTGTCGGTAAGTTCGTCGAGTTCTTCGGTGACGGTCTGGCACATATGCCGTTGGCCGATCGTGCGACACTCGGCAACATGGCGCCGGAATTCGGTTCCACCTGCGGCATTTTCCCGATTGATGGTGAAACGATTCGTTACCTCGAGCTTTCGGGCCGCGATAAAGCGCAATGCGAACTCATCGAAGCGTATGCCAAAGAGCAAGGCATGTGGCGCCACGATGGCGAGCCTGACGCGCTGTACAGCGACACTCTCGAACTCGACATGGGAACCGTCGAACCGAGTATCGCCGGACCGAAGCGTCCACAGGATCGAATTGCGCTGAGTGCGGCGGCAGGCAAGTATGCCAATATTCTTGAATCAACTATTGCCGATCGCAAAAATGGCGGCAGCGCCGTCGCGAAAATCAATGGCTCAGACGAAGAGATACGTGATGGTGCAATCCTTATCGCCGCAATCACAAGCTGCACGAATACATCGAATCCAGCGGTGATGATCGCTGCCGGATTGGTTGCAAAAAATGCGGCAGCGAAAGGCCTTAAGGCCAAGCCCTGGGTCAAGACCAGCCTCGCGCCCGGTTCACGCGTTGTAACTGACTATCTCGAAAAAGCTGGCCTCCTTGACGATCTCGGTGCCGTCGGCTTCTTCAACGTTGGTTACGGCTGCACAACCTGCATCGGAAACTCCGGACCTTTGATGCCGGAAATTGCTGAAGCCGTTCAAAGTGGAGATGTTGTAGGTACGAGTGTCCTCTCTGGCAATCGTAATTTCGAAGGCCGTATTCACGCCCTGGTCCAACACAATTTCCTCGCATCACCGCCACTCGTGGTTGCTTACGCGCTCGCCGGCAATATGGACGTCGACCTCTTCAACGACGCCTTGGGTAACGATCAAGACGGCAATCCCGTTTATATGAAGGACATCTGGCCGTCACAGGCCGACGTCCAAGCCGCGGTCGCTAATAACATTGACTCCGATATGTTCCGCAACAGTTACGACGGCGTGTTTGAAGGCGACGCGAACTGGAAGAATATCGACTCTCCGGAAGGCGAGATCTATACCTGGGATGGCGATTCGACCTACGTTAAGAATCCGCCCTACTTTGAAGGGATGTCCAAAGACCCTTCTGCGGTTGCAAACATTGAAGGTGCTCGTGCGTTGGCCTTGCTGGGTGACTCAGTCACAACTGACCATATATCACCTGCCGGTGGTATAGCCGCAGACAGCCCGGCTGCCGAATATTTGAAAGCACAGGGTGTTGAGCCACACAACTTCAACTCCTATGGTTCACGACGTGGCAACCATGAGGTCATGATGCGCGGAACGTTTGCGAATATTCGCCTGCGCAATTTGCTGGCGCCCGGAACAGAGGGCGGCTGGACCTGTCATCAACCGAGCGGCGAACAGATGTCGATTTTTGATGCGTCCGTTAGGTATCGCGAAGAAGGCACGCCGTTGGTCGTTATCGCAGGCAGCGAGTACGGCACCGGCTCATCGCGCGACTGGGCCGCAAAAGGCACCATACTCCTCGGCGTTAAAGCAGTCATCGCCAAGAGTTTCGAGCGCATCCATCGCTCGAACCTGATCGGCATGGGCGTGTTGCCATTACAGTTCCTGGAAGGCCAGGATGCTGAAACGCTGGAACTCACGGGCACTGAGACATTCGATATCTCGGGACAAACGGATGCCAATGCCAAGTCCGTAAAGGTTACAGCGACATCAGTCGGAGGCCACACAACGACTTTCGAGGCACAAATTCGAATCGACACACCGAAGGAACGTGACTACTACGAGAACGGCGGCATTTTGCACTACGTCCTGCGTCAGCTGGCTGCCTAAACGCGAGGCATAAGGTGAAAGAACGCTCGGCAAAGAATATTCTGGCAACGCGAAGGTGGGCCAAAGTCAGCTTGTGGTCTACCCTCGCGGTGCTGTTGTTCTTGACCGTCGTTGGCATCTACTTCTCGCGCGAACCCGATATTTTCTGGGTCAATCATTCAGCTGATCCCGAATCCGCAATTGTCGGTGTATCCACAACCGATACGCTGATTCGGGTTGCCGAAACCCTGCTTGATAAGCAGGGCGGATATCTGACCAACGACAAGCTGCCACCGAGTGTTTTTCTCGACAATATTCCAAGCTGGGAATACGGCGTCGTCACACAAGTACGTGATCTGGGCCGGGTGATGCGCGACGACTACACGCGCAGTCAATCGCAATCCAAAGAAGATATCGATGTTGCCGACGGCGCGACGCAATTCTTCATTAACAACGATTCGTGGATGTTTCCCGCGACAGAGTCTGAGTATCGTAGTGGCATCGCATCGTTTATAGATTATCGGCAGAGACTTATCGATGGCGACCAGGATACGCAATTCTATGCGCGCGCCGATAACCTCAGAGAATGGCTATCTCAAGTTGAAAAGCGCCTCGGCAGTTTGACGCGCCGCCTCGGCAACAGCGTTGTTGCTGACCGAATAAATGAAGACCTGGCTGGTGACGCCTCCGCGGAAGCCGCTGCAGCGCAACCCGATACCGTTAACGTCCGTACTGGCTGGTTTCAAGTGGACAACGTGTTCTTCGAGGCGCGCGGCACTGCGTGGGCCTTAGTCCACTTCTTCCGCGCGGCCGAGTTTGATTTCACCAAAGTGCTGGCCGACAAGAACGCCGAAGCCAGCGTCCGCCAGATCATTCGGGAACTCGAGGCCAGTCTGGAGCCCCTGCGTTCGCCAATGATTCTGAATGGGGGCGGCTACGGCCTGTTCGCGAACCATTCGCTGGTCATGGCAAATTATCTGGCCAGAGCGAACGCGGCAGTAATCAACTTGCGAGAATTACTGGATCAGGGCTAGCTCACTTCACGTTTGTCAGAAATGAATAGTCCCACCAGGATAGCCACGGCTGCCATGCTCCATACGATGACCGCGCCTGTCGGTAAATCCAGCAAGAATGAAGCAATTATGCCGACAAAATAAGACAAGCCACCGACGATATACCCCGCCAGCAAACGATTGCCGCGGCGAATCCCGGTTGTCGCCAGCGCAGGAATGATCAGGCTCGCGAACACCAGATAAATACCGACGATTTGAACGGATGCAGTCACGGTTACGGCAAATGCGAGATAAAAAGTGAGTGCGCCGAAGCGCTGCCGAAGTGAGAACCAAATCAGCAATATCACCGCATACAGGGCTGCAACAGGCCAAATCGACGCCCACGTTGTCCAAAGAATTTGCCCGACCAGCAGTTCCTTCAGGTGCTCGCTGCCGTGCGGATTTCCGGCAAGCAGCAGAATCCCACCGGTTGCAGCCAGGATGAAAAGTATGCCGATTAGCGGCTCCTGAATTTTCGGCCATCGTTTCTCGGTCCAATTCAGGCCGATTGCAGCAAGTAGCGCGGCGCTGACGGCGGCAAGTTGAACTTCAAGCCCACCCGGATCCCAGTCCATGGCGTGCGCTGCAATTACACCGAGGCCAGCGACTTGCGCAATTGCAAGGTCGATAAAAATGATACCGCGCGCAAGAACCTCCTGCCCCAACGGAACATGCGTGCTCAAAATCACAAAGCCCGCCAGCAAAGCCGGTCCAATGATCGTCCAGTCGATAGCGTCAATCACTCAATCGCTCCAAGCAGTCGCTCGATGATGTCGGTGTAGAGGCTAAACAAATCGCTTGCCGCAGCGGTTCCACCTACCGTTAAGGGCAGCACAAGCTCCGGAATTCCAGTTCGGTCAGACAACCACTTTGACGGCTTACTGTCCTGATACGGCGAACGGATAATAATGTCCGCGCCACCGTTGGAAAACTCTTTCGTTAGTTTGCTCAGGTGTGTCGCGGTCGGCGGCAGACCCGGCACCGCCTCAAGATTCGCTGCCTCCTCAATACCCAGCCAGCGCTCGAGGTACACCCAGGATTTGTGATGCGTAATTGCTCGCGTACCTCGAAGCGGTGCGGCTTTGCTTTCCCAAACCACGATAGCATCGTGCCATCGGCCGGAAAATTCTGCGTACCTGCTCGCATAGATCGCAGCATTCGATGCATCGAGTTGCATCAATTTCTTGGCAAGCGCATCCGCAACCGCCGCCACATTATGCGGATTGGTTTGGATATGCGGATTTCCCTGCGGATGTATGTCGCCTTTCGATCGATCGACATCGCCAGTCGCGTCCAGTCTCAGCACGAACTGGCTAGCCTCCATATAGCCGGGGCCGCCCGGTCGAACATTACGATTGTTGGCTTTCTGCAAGAGTGCCGGCAACCACCCGATTTCGAGCTGTGCACCGCTGCAGATGACGAGATCGGCTCGACGCACTCGTGCAATCAGGCTGGGCCGCGCCTGGATGTAATGCGGGTCCTGCAACGCACTCGTCGCGGAATTCGCGCTTACAAGGTCACCGCCCAATTCCTCTGCCAGTGCCGCCCACTCCGGCTCGCAGGCGAATACCTCGACATCCGCGTGGGCCAAAAGCGGCGCGAGAAACAAAAAAATCACTCCGATAATTCGCATGTCCGCAGCCCTCAAAACGTGTGCGCGCCGTGCGCGCCGATGCTGTGGATGTATTGCAATCCCCACTGCGTGTCATCAACAAGGCCTGCCTCGTCTCTCGTGATTTGCAGCCGCAAGCGACTGAATTCACTATTCGCCCAATCGGCCATGAGACTGTAACGGCGTGGATCATCGAGCGGTGCTGCGAGTAAGGTCGTATCGAATGCCGCGTCCGGATTATCCGCTGACAGTCCGTCGATCCGGCCACCGATACGCCAACGACTGACTGGCTGATAGACGGCTTGTGCGTACCAGCCCTGTTGCTCAACGTCATACGGTGTTGGTGCCAGTCCTGCACCCGAGTAACTACCCTGTTCCTCGCGGTGCATGTATTCCGCCTGCAATATCAGATTTTGGTCCTTTGAGTTGCCGTTCGGTGCCCATTTCCAAACGAACTGGGCCGTCGTCAAACGCGAATCACCGCTGAAAAGAAACGGGTCGTCCTCATCGCCGGAAGGTCGTTCGAACGCCGTCGCGTCGAGGAAAGATACACCCGCGAGCCAGCTGTTACTTGCTCCGACGTCACCACCGAAGTTTGCGAACAAGCTATAACTACCCAGGCCATCGTGCGCTCCGCCAGAAGCCGGATATTGTCCACCGCGCAATGCTTCCGCGCCGAATTCCATGAAAAGCTCTGTTGGCGCCAACCATCGAAGCTGCACTCCGTCGTCGATCAGTTGCCCGCCAAGAAACGCCTGGTAAGGCAGCGGTTGGTCTGCAAAGTCCCAGGCATGGGCATGTTTGCCATTGAGATAACCAATAGCCGAGAAGAAACGGCCAAACCTCGCGCCAAATCCAGCGGGTAGAGCAGTGGCTTCCACCCAGGCTTCCTCAACTTCCACAACGGCTTCACCGTCTTCGATCGCAAGCGCCGCGGTTAGCAACGCCGAGAACTTATCATCGACATTCGCACTCATGATCAGCTCGGTCTCACCGAGTGTCAGCCCTTCGCTTATCGGACCGGCCTCGCCACCCAGGGGAAAGCCCTGAATTGCGTAGTTGTCAGGATCCTGCGAGTAGCTCCAGGCATTACCCGAAAAAATAAGCCCGATGGCCGGGTTGAAGGCATTTTCGCCACGGTCGACACTAACTATCGCAGATGGCGGCATTCCATTATTTTGCTGCGCATTTTGCTCGGCAACAGCGAGTCGACGTTCGAGATCCGCTATTCGAGCGTCGTAATCGCTACGTAGCTCCTCCAGCGCAGCACGCAAGAGGTCCATTTCCAAATCATCGGCAATTGCTGGCGTTGAAATGCTGACAATTAGCGCCAGAGAAACTATCTTAAGAAAGTCGATACGCATTGCATCGTCTCCAAATCAAAACTGAAAAACATTCGCTGATTAGTGCAGCGAGACAGAGGTCGAATCAGTTAGAAATTGGAGGTCCACGTGGGTAAGCCGCAGCAACGGCCTGCGTCGGAATTGAAACTGCTGAATAATCACTATCAAATGGCGCCGTATAGCCAGGCAGTTGCGCCGTTTCGTATTCCGGAATTACACCAGGTGCGTTCGAGAAGCCGGAACACAGCTCGCAATCCACTGTATCCGTCGAAACGTGAGCCGCTGCATGCACGCCAACCGCCGCATGACTCAGCACGAAAGTCAGCAACAGAGCAATAGCAAGTTTTCGGCGGATCAGGTGCATGTCGATTCAGTATCCGGGAACCTGGGGTTTATGACAATCTGACGGTCTATTTGTTCGCCTGCTCATGAAAGATAATTAACATTAATAATCACTTATAACTCATTGATTTAAAATGTTAATAAATACCGACCCAAGTTGGTATCTTCTTCCAGCTCTCATTGAGGTCCTTATCGAGTCGCTTGTAGGCCGGTTCAAACTGAGCGACATGCCGCCAGAAGCGCTGCGAGTGATTCATGTGACGTGCGTGGCACAGCTCGTGAATCATCACGTATCGAACATGCGCTGGGTCCAGAAACATCAGGCAATAATTCAAACTGATCGTGCCATTACTCGAATGGCTACCCCAGCACGTACGTTGCCCTCGCACGTGCATTTTCCTGAATGAATTTCCAGTCAGCGCCGACAGTGAGCGCAGCTGTGGCAAGTAGTGTGACTTTGCGAGGCTCAGCAACCAGCGCTTCAACGCGGCGACGCAAAGCTGCTCATCGGCCGTACAACCCGAGAGAAACAAGCGGCCGTCTCGGGCTCGGTAGTTGACGGTCTTGGCAGCATCCTTCGGCTCATAGGAAACAGGAAAAACTCGCCCAATCCCGTCGAGTCGTATCAGCGAAGGTAGCGCAAAAGGTTCGGGTGGATGTTCGGCAGCAAAGTTTTCACGCGCTTTCTGAATCCAGTCGCGATGCGCCTCAACGAACTCGCGCACTTCATTGGGTCGCGTCCGCCTGGGCACTACAACTTCGACGCGGCCGCGAGGATAAACTTTGATTGACAGCCGCTTCGCCCTGCCGCTTTCGCGCACAGAAAAGCCCGACATAGAGCCGGGCTCGTCCGCGTCTGAAAACAGGGATAATTGGTTCGCTGCGCTCTGCACAGCGTCTATTCTACGTAACTTTAGGGTTTGTCGCCGCTAAACCTGACGGCGTCATCCATCGACATGACGCCCTCGACGCCGCCAACCTTAGCGGTCTCGCTGATGAAAAGCTCGACTTCGCGTTCAAGTTTGATCACGCCCTCGACGGTAGAACCAGGGCCAATAACGATTCGTGGCTTGCGCTTCTTGTCCCTGCTGTTACCCCACATGCTCGGCTTCTCGATAATCAAGTCACCTTTGACCACGCTTCCTTCGACGACATTGACGGGACCATTTACGGTAGAAACGTCACCTCCGATGGTCGCACCAGCGAGGTCAATCCGACCATTCACATTCTCGACGTCATCGGCAACAGTTGCGCCCTTCTCTACCGTAATTCGTCCATTCACGGCTTCTATCCCGCCGCTGATTGATGATGATTCTCCGACCTTTACGTCGCCATTTACAGTCGCCAGATCGTCCGCATCGACATCATTGGCAAGTTCTACTCCGCCGTTAACTGTGGAGGCATCCTCGATGCTGGCTCCGGAATCGACTCGAATTGAGCCGTTGACCGTACTCACGTCCCCAGTGACTACCGCATTCTCGCCGACTGAGATACTGCCATTCACCGAGCTCGCGCCGCTGGATTCTGTGCCGGCCCCGACTTTGACACTCTTGTTAATACTCGCGCCAAATGCGGGTAGCGATACCAGCACAGCAAGCAATGCGACCGTAAAAACTGTTTTCGTCATGAATTTCGCCATTTTTCTCTTTCCCAATTTGTTTCCTAATGCTTAGATACCGCTCACTCAGAAATGGTTGCAACTTGCTGCAACTGTAGCCGCACCACCATTGTTTGGTTACCCTTGCGATATGCTCACCGCGCTCGAAATCAGAAACCTTGTTAAGCACTATCCCGGTGTGCGTGCTGTCGATGGCGTGAGCTTCGCCGTGCGTGAGGGCATCTGTTTTGGGCTTTTGGGACCCAATGGCGCTGGAAAAACCACGACGGTCGAGATTATTGAGGGTGTTACAGCAGCGACCTCCGGTGAGGTGCTCTACTACGGTGAAATCGCCAGCGCACGCTTCAAACAGGAGGCTGGCATACAGTTTCAGAATACCGCCTTGCAGGACTATATTACGGTCCGCGAGACGCTCGAAATGTTTCTCAAGCTGTACGACCGACGCGCCAATATCGACGACATTATCGAGCAATGTTCATTGGCTGACTTGCTCGACAGAGACAATCGCAAACTATCGGGTGGCCAACGACAACGCCTATTGCTTGCCGTGGCACTGGTCAATCGACCGCGGCTGGTTTTTTTGGATGAGCCAACCACGGGCCTCGACCCGCAAGCCAGGCGTAACTTCTGGGATCTGGTACAGAGCATTCGCGCCGCTGGTTCGACAATCGTCCTGACAACCCATTACATGGATGAAGCCCAGATTCTGTGTGACGAAATAGCCATCATGGATACCGGCAGAATTATCGCGCAGGGCTCACCTGAAGCTTTATTACGGAAACAGTATGACGGTCTTATCATTGAGCTTCCGATATCCGACCTCACCGACGACTTGTCGGGAATCGAACATACCGTCCTTGAGAACCTCGGCGTGATTGAGGTCGTAACGACCGATGTCAGCAAGAGCCTGCAACAATTAACGCCGCATGTGAGCAACCTGAATCAGATTAAGATCAGGCAACCCAATCTCGAAGACCTGTTCCTCGATCTCACCGGTCATTCCCTGAGGATCTAGTAGTTATGTGGCAACGAATCTTTGCAGTGTTTCAGTCACGCAATCGCGAGTTTCTTCGCGACCGTGGAACGCTCGCATGGAATCTGATTTTGCCGGTGGCCCTGATGTTTGGGCTGTCGTTCGCTTTTAGTAATGATCGGGACGCATACACCGTCGGCGTTTTTCAGGAAGCTGCCGAAATACGCACCGAACAGCATGCGTTTTTTGACACCAGTTACATCAATTTCGTGGCGTATGATGACCTCGATCTTGCAATGCGAAAAGTTGAACGCCACCAGCTCGACTTGCTGGTTGAATTTGGGGACCAGCCGAGGTACTGGATCAATCCGCAATCGCCGAAAGGTTATTTCGCGGAGATTGCACTGCTGCAGTCAGGTGCCAAACCGAGCAACCTTATCGAAAAACAACAGATAAGTGGTGCTGCCGTCGGCTATGCGGACTGGTTGTTGCCCGGCATTCTCGGCATGAACATGATGTTTAGCTGCCTGTTCGGCGTCGGCTACGTCGTGGTTCGCTACCGCAAGAACGGTTTTCTAAAGCGGCTTCATGCGACGCCGCTAACGTCCTTCGAATTCATCGCTGCTCAAGTCGCTTCGCGCATGGTCCTCATTTTGTTGATCACCAGCTTTATCTATACGGGTACACACCTGTTACTGGATACGCGCATGGATGGCAGTTATTTCACGCTGTTCCTGATCGCCGTTGTTGGCGCCATATCATTGGTTTCCCTAGGGCTGGTCATATCAGCGCGAGTCACCAGTGAGGAGCTCGCTGGCGGCCTGCTGAACCTGATTAACTGGCCGATGATGATGCTGTCCGGCGTCTGGTTCTCGCTCGAAGGTGCGCCAGAGGTCGTCAGATCAATCGCCAACATATTTCCACTAACCCACGTCTTAAATTCCGCGCGTTCGGTCATGCTGGATGGAGCGACGCTAGCGGATGTTGCCCCCAGCCTGATTGCGCTTACGCTGATGAGCGCCGTTTTCCTTGCGCTCGGGGCTAAGGTATTTCGTTGGGGGCCTATCTAGACCGTGACGCTTTCTTTGATAGATATCGGCGCCAATATTGCGCACGAGAGTTTCGACGACGACCGCGTTGAAATGATGCAACGTGCGAGCGCTGCGGGCGTGAACCGCATCATCGTCACGGGTAGCAGCAATGAAAGTAATGTGCGTGCCGCGGAACTCGCTGAAATATCTGCTGGCACCCTCTACTCGACAGCCGGCGTGCATCCACACCACGCGTCCGACTACAACGATCAAAGCGACGCGCTGATACGTTCGCTGATTCGAAAAGACGCGGTCGTTGCAGTTGGCGAATGCGGTCTTGATTACTTCAGGAATTTTTCGCCGCGGGAGGAACAGCTTACTGCGTTTCGTCGGCAACTCGATATCGCCAGAGATTCTGGCCTGCCTGTTTTTCTGCATCAGCGTGACGCGCATGACGACTTCATCGAAGTTTTGGAACCTGCGCTGCCAGATTTATCGCGCGCAGTCGCGCACTGCTTTACTGGCGAAGGCGAATCGTTGCGAGAGTATGTCGCCATGGGTCTGTACATCGGAATTACGGGCTGGATCTGCGACGAACGCCGCGGCAAACATTTGCATGACATCGTTTCGATCATTCCCGACGACCGATTACTCCTGGAAACTGACGCGCCGTACCTGCTGCCGCGCACTATTCGTCCGCGACCCAAGAGCCGCCGCAACGAACCTATGTACCTACCCGAGGTTGTTCGGGTTGTTGCAGAAGCACGTGGTCAGTCTGAACAATATATTGCAGAGACGACGACGGCGAATGCGATTCGTTTTTTTGACCTGGACCCGGATTAGGGATTCCCTAGGTCGGCTGCATTAGCACGGCACGATATTGCTCAAGGTCGGCTTTTGAAAAGCAGCAAAATACGACTTCGCCAATAACTGCTGTACCTTCGACAGCCGCCGATACAGTGGCGATAGCAATTTGAGTCGCTTCTTCTTTCGGAAAGGCATAGACGCCGGTGCTAATCGCAGGGAACGCAATCGACGTTACATCATTGGCCTCAGCCAACGAAATGCATTTTCGATAGCAGGACTCCAGGAGTGCCACCTCGCCCTGGCTGCCACCTTTCCAGACCGGTCCGACAGTATGAATGACGTATTTGGCCTGCAAATCGAATCCGCGCGTAATTTTCGCACGACCCGTTTCGCACCCTTGTAATGCTCGACATTCATTGAGTAAGCGAGGACCGGCTGCACGGTGTATCGCGCCATCGACTCCACCACCACCCAACAGGGACGCGTTGGCTGCATTGACGATAGCATCGACCTGCAACGTCGTGATATCTGCCAGAATGGCCTGCATTGTTGGCATCAGCGTCTACTCTGCTCCCGCAGTTAACGCTCTCTTGCGAATCAAATCCCAATGGGGCTTGAAGGCCTCAATCTTGAACTTCGCCGCACTCTTATCGGGTTCGCCAAATTCCTTGGCAAGTTGCGCTAGGCTGGTTACAAGTTCGGGAACGCCCTTCGTAAACTCTGCGCCATCCAGAAACAGGATTCGTCCGGCCACCGGTACTTCGCGAACAATCTGACGAACCGCGGCAATACGATCGAGAAGAGCAGGTTTAGGGTTCGGAAAAGTAAATCGGCGCTCATCGCTAATGACACTCCACTCCTGCAATTTGTCACCGCCGAATATCGTTCCCTTGATATCTTTCACTTCCAGGATCAACAGCCCTTGCGATGTCAGCAGCAGGTAATCGATCAGGATTTCGCCTTCGTCGGCGCTCGGAATGACCAGCCCCTCTATCCGGTCGAAGCTGATGTCGCCAAGCACGTTCTCGAGGCCGCCGCCGCGACGACTGACGATGCGATAAACAAGCCAGCCGAGCAGCAATATTCCAGCAGCAGCCAGCAGCAGTATGGAGTTGTCGGAGGAATGCAGGAAATCAGCCATCGGCCGTGATTATCCTACGTCGCTCAATGCGTGGGCAAGCGATGCGAGATTCGCTTCTATCGACACTGCACGAGCCGGGCGCGACAAGATAGCCTCCAATTCGGGTGGCAACGCGATAGTGGAGCCAATCAGGGGTTCTACAATCGTCTCAAATTTGGCGGGATGTGCCGTTGCGACGAGTATCCAGTCATGGCTATCCACAAGGTCTGGATCCAATTGGCGCCAGGTATATGTTGCCGTCGCCGTATGTGGACAGGTCGCAATGCCGAATTCTTCAAAATCTTCGCGAATTGCGCTTCGAATTTCCTCATCGTTAACCGTTGCAACCCCAATCCGCTCGCGCAAAACCTCCGCTTCGCCCAGCAATTTTCGAAGTCGCTCCATGTTACTCGGATCGCCCACGTCCATCGCCGAAGCCAGAGTTTGTAAGCTGGCGCGAGGGAGCCACTCCAGCGTCTCGAAGAAATCTGCAATCGTCCTGTTCGAATTAGTTGCGAGTATCACTGGCCCGATGGGCAGACCCATTTCGCGCGCCATAAGACAGGCGAACCCGTTGCCAAGATTCCCGGTAGGAATGATGAAGCCCGGCTTGTTACCTGTCCGACGAAAGTGCTGCAGACTGGCATCTGCGTAGTAGATGCTTTGCGGTAACAACCGACCAATATTGATGCTGTTGGCCGAGCTAAACCGGTGTTTTTCGGCAAGCTCGTCGTCTGCCAGCGCAGCTTTGACCATCGCTTGGCAATCATCAAACGCACCGCTAACTTTTAACGACAAGACATTCTCGCTCCAGCAGCAAAGTTGCTGTTCCTGTCGCTCCGACACTCGTCCATCCGGATACAATACCGCTACGCGCATGCCAGGTCGCCGGTCGAACGCCGCGGCGACTGCCCCGCCAGTGTCACCCGACGTCGCCACCAGTATGGTCACTGGTGAATTAACGTCGCCTTCAAGTCTCGACAGACAAGCTGCAAGAAATCCAGCGCCGACGTCCTTAAATGCGGCCGTTGGCCCGTGATAAAGCTCCAGCAGAGATACGTCTTTACCGGCGGCATCTAAGGCCGTTGTCGGAATTGGAAAACTGAATGTTTCTGCGACGATCTGATGCAGCTCACCGCACAAAGCGGAGTCCTCAAAGAATGGCTGCAACAAAATGCTTGCAACGTCCAGGATGCTCTCGGCGCTGTCGAAATCATTAATACTGAAAGCAGGAAGCTGTTCTGGCAGAAAGAGTCCACCGTCATCAGCTATCCCCGAGCGCAACGCCTCGTCGAGGTTGACCGGGCCAGCGCCGCGCGTACTGAAATAATTCATTGCTAGGACTCTATGTGTGCACCCGGTGCATTCATGGAACTTACCCATGACTGGCAACCGATGCCTTGTGACCTGCAGGCCTGCTCCATCGCACTGGCGATATTCCTGGCATCGCCGTCCTTACATAGCGCGAAGATGCTGGGACCACTGCCGGACAGTGTGCATCCCAATGCACCCGCCTTATTCGCAGCAGTAACCACTTCGTCGAAACAGGCAACGTTGCCTTTGCGGTGCGGTTCTATAATGACGTCGTGGAGTGTTTTGGCGACTAGGTCAATATCATCGCTGGCACAGGCGTAAACAAATCCCGCCAGCAAGCCTTGCTGCTGCAGCCACAAATCCATCGATACAGACTTGGGCAACGCTCTGCGAGCTTGCGCGGTATTGACCTGCAGATCGGGATGTAACAGAACTGAGCTCACACCTGTCGGCGACGGTAAGCGAACGACTTCAGGTAACAGCACTTCGGGGCAAAATATCAGCCCACCCAACAAACTTGGCGCAACATTGTCCGGGTGCATGCCACCGCTGGCGTATTTTTCACCCTCCAGCGCAAAGGGCAACAAGGCATCAATTTCGAGCGGCGCCTCCAGCAGTGCGTTGGTCGCGACCGCCGCAGCGACTGCCGAGGCAGCAGAACTTCCCATTCCCGACTGAAGGGGCACGCCTTTATGTACTTTTAGCTCCACGCCGCCACCGTCGCCGTGCTGGTCCCATAGCGCCTGTGCCGCGATCGATGCTGTATTTTCCTCTGCGTTCGTCGACAGGTAGGGATGCAACTCGCCGTCAAGCCCACGAACTTCAGCAACCGTTACGCGGTCGCCGTCGCTGCGGCGTGCGAGAACACGATCACCGGCATCGGCAAGAGCGAGACCCAGCATGTCGAAGCCAACGCCTACGTTGCCGATCGAAGCGGGTGCGAATGCAGTTATGAAATCAGACATAGCCAACACCCGTGCTCAGGAAGTTTGCAAGTCGCAGCAAGTCTGAAAACACACCGGCCGCCGTAACCTCTGGTCCAGCTCCGGGACCTTGAATGACCAGTGGGTTGGCCGAGTATCTTTCTGTCTCGAATTGCACAATGTTGTCCGTCAAATTGATGTTACAGAATGGGTGGGTCTTATCGACAGCCTCAAGGCCTACCGACGCATTGCCCGCGGCGTCCAGTTTTGCGACATATCGAAGCTGTTTATCCTCGGCAGCTGCCGTTTCGAACAATAACTGCATCTCGCCATCGTATTCCGGTAGTTTCTCGAGAAATTCGTCGATCGAACAGTCGCGCAGCGCTTCCGGTACCAGATTTCGCACCGGAAAATCACCGATTTCGATCTTAAGGCCCATCTCGCGAGCGAGGATAGTCAGTTTTCGCGCCACGTCCATTCCCGACAAATCATCGCGAGGATCTGGCTCCGTGTAGCCGCTTTCCTTCGCTTCACGGACGATTTTGGAGAATGCTGTCGTACCGTCATAGACGTTGAAGAGGTATGCGAGCGTACCGGAAAAAATTCCGCTGATCGATCGAACCTCGTCGCCCGTATGAATGAGGTCGCACAGGGTCGTGATGACAGGCAAAGCAGCGCCAACCGTTGTTTCATAGAAATAATGCGAGCTACCCTTATCCGCGGCAGCCTGCAGCGCCGCGTATTCAGCGTAGTTGTCACTAAACGCCTTTTTGTTCGGAGTAATCACGTGAATGCCACGCGATAACCATTCAGCGTATTTTGCCGAAATCTCCCCGCTCGCGGTGCAATCAATTATGACCGCATGCGGCAAATGATCCGGCTTCAGGTGATCAGCAAGTAATTCCAGATCCACGTCCACTGCCGAAGACTCGAAGTCATCTTGCCAGGACGCGATATCAATGCGCTTGTCGGCCAGCAGCATTTTTCTTGACCTCGAAATCGCCCGGACGCGTAGGTCCAGATTGAATTTCGTACTGAGTTTTCCGGATTGCTTTTCAATCTGCCTCAGTAGTGATGCACCAACCGTTCCAGGCCCGATCAAGCCGATCGAAATCGTCTTCGCCGACAGGTAAAAGCCGGAGTGTGCGGCGCGAAGCGCTTTCGTCGACTGGACCGAGTCGACGACGGCCGAAATATTTCTTTCCGACGACCCCTGTGCGATAGCGCGAATATTGACGCCGGCACGCCCGAGAGTACCGAAAAATTTTGCCGCTATTCCTGGCGTACCCGCCATGTCGTCTCCAACGAGGGCGACAATACTCTGCTCGTTCGTAATATCGACTTTCTGAATCTGTCCGCTTTCCAGCTCCTCAGCGAACTCATCGCTAATCACGTTTCGGGCGCGCTCCGCGACATCCTGCGGCACTGCTATACAGATGGAGTGTTCTGAACTGGCCTGCGAAATCAGCGTGACAGATACGCCAGCGCCCCTAAGCGATGCGAAAAGTCTATCCGCGGTACCCGGTACGCCGATCATGCCCGAGCCCTCGAGGTTCACCAGGGCCATACCGGCGATTGCCGTAATACCTTTGATGTTGTCAGCGGGGACGGATCCCGCCTCGATTCGGCTGCCGGGATGTTCGGGATTGTGGCTGCTGCGAATAATAACCGGAATGTCATTGTCGACAGCCGGACCAAGCGTCTGCGGGTGAATCACCTTTGCGCCGAAATACGCCAGTTCCATGGCTTCGTTGTAGGTCAGTCGATCGATTACCTGTGCCTCAGGCACCCGGTTCGGATCAGCGCTCATCACACCATCAACATCTGTCCAGATCGTAAGCTCGTTCGCCTTGGTAAGGGCCGCGAAAATCGCGGCTGAATGATCGCTGCCATTGCGGCCCAATGTGGTTTGCAGCCCATCCTCGTCACTGGCTATGAAACCGGTAACGACAGTGATGCCCTGAAAGTCGGCAGGCAGGACTCTTTCTATGTTCACTTGAGATCGCTCCCACAGCACGGTCGGACCGAGTTCAGCATCGCGCAGCGTAATGATTTCTCGCGCATCAAGCCATGTGCCACCGCGTGAGGGGGCCTTTTGACCGAGATAGGCAGCGAGCAGGCGTGCAGACCAGATTTCGCCATAACCAGCGATTACATCACGACTGCGCTGTGGTGCGGATTTGACCAGCGCAATGGCCTTCAATACATCTATAACGTCATCGGCATCGGCGCTCCACTTATCCAGAACGTCAACAAGCGCATCGCCGTCGAGTATTTCCCTGGCCGTCGCCGAATAGCGCTCCCCAATTGCGCTGAGTACAACACCGAAACTCGTGTCATCCTGTTCTGCTGCAAGCGCGAGCTTGATCAGCGCATTGGTCATGCCACCCATAGCGGAGACAACAACGCCCATCCGGGCATCGTCGTAATTCAGCAGAATACCGGCTACCCGGCGAAAACAATCAGCATCCGCGAGACTACTGCCACCAAATTTATGAATTTTCCAGCGCTTGTCCGCCACGTGAAGTCACTGCCCTCTGCACAAAACGGTGAATGATAACGGCACTTTACGACGCCGTCGCCTGTTTTATTCGAAACCATTTCGGGAGTGGGAAGGTGGTGGGGCGTGTAGGGATCGAACCTACGACCGGTCGGTTAAAAGCCGAATGCTCTACCTCTGAGCTAACGCCCCTTGCGGGTCTTGGGCAGCAGGGATGCCACCAGAATGCCGGCGGCATAATACCTCAATAAGCCCAAATAACAAACGCCAAATGACGCCGCCACTGGAAGCCGGACTAGACGCCCTCCTCGTCCATCCGCTGCAGGCGTTGCCCTGCAAGACGGGCTGCCGTGGTTTCTTTGTATTCTGTCTGCACTCGAGCCAGTGATTCACGTGCCGACGCCCAATTCTCAAGCTCGTAACTGCAATAGCCCATCTTCAGCAACGCATCGGGCACTTTTCGCGAATTGGGGAAACTCGCAATGACCACCTCAAACTCACCCAATGCCTGATCGAACTGTTGTGTGACATAGTGCGATTCCGCCAACCAATACTGGGCGTTGTCCGCCAATTCGCTATCGGGAAAGGCCAACAAGAACTGTTGAAACGCTGCCGCAGCCGGTTCGTAACGCTGTTCTTTCAATAGCTCGAAGGCTGCCTGGTAATTATCACGGTCCGATCCGCCCGGCATCGGCAGCTGCCCTGGCGGCAGATTACCGCCGTCCATGACATTCACGGAGTTGCGATCGCGGACTGCCGTTTCCAGCTCCTGGATTCGGCTATCAATATCCGCATACAACTGTCGCTGCCGTTCGGCTGTGCTTTCGGAGCTATGTTCAAGCTCTTCAATACGCCCCTGCATTTCATCGCCACGCCGTTCGGTCGCAGCGACCTGTTGCGTCAGGTTCACCAAACTCTGGTTTTCCATCACACGCTCGATATTCTGCAGGCGTCGCTCGAGCTCGGTGAGCTTGATCAGAACCGGGTCCTCGGCAGGCGGCATCAATGCGCAACCGCCGAAGAGCAGAGCCGGTCCCAATAACAGGAGCGATTTTTTCAATTTCATCATTCTGATTTGATCAGTTGGTGTACTTGATCTCAACACGGCGATTCTGAGCGTAATCGTTCTCAGAGCTGCCCATCGAGTCCGGCCGCTCTTCGCCAAAGCTGACCGTTTGGATCTGCGATGCACTAACACCCTGAATCATGAACATTTGGCGAACCGCCTGTGCACGACGTTCACCGAGCCCAATGTTGTATTCACGTGATCCGCGCTCGTCCGCATGACCTTCCAGACGCACGCTGTATGCGCTGTTGTCAGAAAGTTGCATGGCGTGGCGACCGACCAGCTCCTGATCTTGCGGCCGAACCTCTGAGGAGTCGAAATCGAAATAGATGACCGTGCCAAGCTCACCGGCGTTCGG
Organism: Woeseiaceae bacterium; assembly: GCA_021773075.1. Lineage (GTDB taxonomy): Bacteria > Pseudomonadota > Gammaproteobacteria > Steroidobacterales > Woeseiaceae > UBA1847. Next base: position 274,931 of record JAJFKT010000010.1, on the reverse strand, counting down.
ATCATATGGCTCGCCGCCGTACGGGTCATCACTGACGGATCCCGAAGTCGATGCAGCGTCATCACCGTAAGTCGTGTCAGTGGGATTCGGATCCTCGATCGGGGCTGACGAGCAAGCCGCCAGAAGCGCGCCCAGAACAGCGACTACAAAAATTTTATAATAAGACATGTCTAAATCCTTTGTGCCATTAAGCGAATTAAATTCTGTTAAAAATCAGTACGTAATAAGATTTACTTAAACTAAATTCTGTCATTGAAACCGAGGGAACGGTGACCACACGGGTTCACGTACATCTCCTCGTCCCGACTCCATCTTTTGCCGTATCAGCCCATCGGCCGAAACGGTCTCAAGAACGCCGTCACCACGTTGCCGTGTCGCGTAAATCAAGATATCGCTGTTCGGCGCGAAACTCGGTGACTCGTCCTGCTGCCCCGATGACAGTACTAATAAGTTCTTACTTTCCAGATCCATTACAGCGATCCGATAATTCCCACGATCGTTATGCACCATGGCCAGTTTCTTGCCGTCTGGCGACAATCGCGGCCGCGCATTATAACTCCCTTCGAACGTAAAACGCTCTGCTGTTCCGCCATTTGCTGATACGCGATAAACCTGCGGTCCGCCACTTCTATCCGATGTGAAGTAGATATAGCGGCCATCCGGCGACCAGGTTCCCTCGGTATCGATCGCCCGGTGCGTTGTCAGCCGCTTGGTCTGGCGCGAATTGATATCCAGTACATAGATGTCTGGATTGCCGTTTATGCCACCCAGAGTGATTACGAGTTTGCGGCCATCCGGCGAAAACGAGGGCGCGCCGTTAATGCCGGGCTTATTGGAAACCTGAAATCGATTACCGGAGCGCAGTGTCTGCACGAAAATCGACGATTTGCTGCCCTCAAATGATACGTAAGCGAGCTGGCGACTGTCCGGCGACCAGGCTGGCGACATGATCGGGTCTTTACTCTCCATTATCGTGTGTTCGTTCTCGCCGTCCTGATCGGAAACGATGAGCGAGTATAATCGGCCATCCCTCTGCTGCTCAGCCGTGATGTATGCGACCTTGGTGCCGAAAACGCCTTTTATACCGGTGAGCTTTTCGTAAATCATGTCAGCGGCCCTGTGTGCCGCGCCGCGCATATTGTTTCGAGTTGCTGGCATGCGGAAACCGACCAGTTGTCGCCTGCTGAAGGTCTCGAAAAGCTGGAATTGGAGTGTATAGGCGTTCTCTGCCGTTTGGATAAGCTTGCCGACAACAATCGCCTCAACGCCAAGGAAGCTCCAGTCCTGGAAATCCAGGTCAGAGCCGTCGGTCGGTTTTTGCAGCATTTTGGACTCGTCAACCGGCGCGAAACGCCCGCTGCGCTTCAAATCTGACTGTATGACTGCCGCAACATTCAGTGGCATCGCCGGTTCTTTTCCTTCCCAACCAAACGGCACAATAGCGACTGGCGTGGGTTGCGAGACCCCCTGGACATCAATTACGAGCTCAGCCATGGCCTGCGTACACAGCAGGGTCAGAACAAGCAGAATTCTAGGGATGTTTTTCAGCACATTAACCTCATCTTGTTGGCCAGCATTACTGACGAATACTCAAGTTTAACAATAAGCTTCTATCGAACAGACTGGGATCAGAAGGTTCCGGTAATGGTGAAGACCTGTAAATCGCAGCTTCGACCGATCGTTTGACAGCATCATCACCGTTACAGGACAGAATCGTAACACCCGTTACCTCCCCACCTGGAACCTGCCTGACTCGCACGGAACATTTCAGTTCCGAATCGGCACTCGCTGGCGCAGACCAGTTTCGCTCAATCTTTTGCCGGATCATCGCTGTATAAACCGCTAGCGCGCCCGCATCAACCGCTGCAAGCCGGTTCGATTCCGCGTCAATCTCTTCCTGGCGCTGCTCATCCTCGAGTTCACGACGTAATCGTTCGTTTTCCTGCCGTTGCCGTTCGATATCTTCCTGGCGCTGGCGTTCGGCTTCGAGTCGTTTGCGCTCCTTCTCTACTTCCTCACGCTTCTTGCGCTCAGCCTCGTCAATCTCTCGCGTGCGTATTTTATCCAGTCGCTCCTGTTCCAGCAGAGCATCGAGCTGGCGCTTTTCCTCCTCAGCCAGACGTCGCAGCTCCTCGCTATTGTCAGGCTCAGGTTCAAGCTCCGGCTCTGGCTCAGGTTCTTCTATCACCGCTTCCGGCTCTTTCTTTACAACGGGCGGCGGCGTTGCTCTGTCCGGTATTTCCTGAACCAAAGTGCCCTGAACAGCCATCGGTGTAAATGGCGTCGGCCGTGAAAAATCGAATGCCGCAACCATAGAACCCAGCAGCACTACATGCAGCAACACTGCCATGCTGAAAGGTCCCATATTTTCGCCGCGACGTGCCACTGAATAGTTACTCGGGTACCGGGTAAGTATCCAACGGATCAGTCACGAATCCGATGTTCGTTGCGCCCGCCTGCTGTAAGACCACCATGGCAGCAACAACATTGCCGTAAGCCACAGCACGATCGGCTTTGACGAAAACCGGTGTTTCAGGCTTTTCACCCAAAATCACTCCCACAATCGTGCGAATCTTCTTACCCGTCGATGGCTTATCTTCATCGTCGCCCATATTGATGTAGAAGTTGCCGTCCGCATCGACGCTCAGTACCACCGGATCATGATCCGGCACCGTCTCGATCGGTTCGGCGTTGGCTTTTGGCAATTCAACTTCAATACCCTGTGTTAGCAAAGGCGCAGTGACCATAAAAATAACCAGCAAAACGAGCATCACATCGATGTACGGCACGACATTGATCTCGCCCATCAATTTTCGCTTTTGCAGCGGTGTAGCCATCTTAAGTTCCTTGCTTGGCGCGCGCGTGACGTTGCAGGATGCTTGAGAATTCTTCCGTGAAACCGTCGTAGCGGTATTCGATGCGCACGACCTTATCCGCGTAGCGGTTGTAGGCAATGACTGCCGGGATCGCCGCAAACAGGCCCATTGCGGTCGCGATCAGCGCTTCAGCGATAGGCGGGGCAACAACGGCAAGCGTCGCAGTTTGCTGCGAACCGATTTGCATGAACGCCGTCATGATTCCCCATACCGTACCGAACAGGCCCACGTAAGGGCTGGTCGACCCAATTGTCGCCAGTGTCGCAAGACTCATTTCGAGTCGATCGACCTCACGCATCTGTGCGACTCGCATCGCGCGCCGGCATTCTTCCACGATCTTTTCGGCGTTACTGCCGCCCGCTTGTAATGTTCTGTTGAATTCTCGAAAACCAGCTTCGAAAATACTTGCCATACCGATGGTGCCCCCTTTCGCACGGGTCGCACTTTGATACAGCGTATTCAGATCACCACCTGACCAGAACGCGGCCTCAAACTCGTCCGAGGAATTTTTGGTGCGTCGGATCAGACGTCGTTTCGTAAAAATAATGCTCCATGACATCAGCGATGCGCCGACCAGCAGCAACATAACGATTTGCACGGGCAAGCTGGCCTCCCAGAGAAGGCTAATGACCGATAAATCTGCGTTCATGACAGTTTGTCCTCAAAAAATGTTTTCGGTATACGTTTAGGTTTCATCGTTCCGGACTCAAGGTAGGCAGCCGTCACACCACCCTCGATCAGCAACTCACCATCGCTGCTGTCACGATAAATGTTTTGTTCGATTTCGAAACTCGCTCGACCCAGGCGGCTCAGGCGTGCAGTAACGATGAGCCTGTCACCGAGTCGTGCCGGTATCAGGAACTTGGCGCTGGCTTCAGTGACAACGAGAATACGACTGTCTACATTCATCATCGTTATGTGATCGATACCCATCGCCTCCAGCCACTCTGTCCTGGCGCGCTCCATAAAACGAAAATAATTCGCGTAGTAAACGACGCCCTGCGCATCAGTGTCTTCATAATAAACGCGTACTTTCAGTTCAAAGGGTTCAGCCGTCATGGTCAAGCATCATCAAAGGGTAGGTCTCGAGTCTCGGACGACGTAGGAGGCGTCAGTCCAAAATGCAAATAAGCATTCTTGGTCGCTACCCGTCCGCGCGCCGTACGCATAATGAAACCTTGTTGTATCAGGTAAGGCTCCAGAACATCTTCGATCGTTCCACGTTCTTCACCGATGGCCGCGGCGACGCTCTCGATGCCGACCGGGCCACCGTCGAATTTCTCAATAATCGTTAGCAGCAATCGTCGATCCATTGCATCGAAACCGTGTGGATCAACCTGTAGTACATCCATTGCATCCTTTGCCACCGCGCCCGTAACAACGCCGTCCGCCTTAACCTCTGCAAAATCCCGCACTCGACGCAGCAGCCGGTTTGCGATTCGCGGCGTACCGCGTGAGCGCGTTGAGATCGCTTTCGCGCCCTCGTCCTCTATGGGTAGATTCAATATTCCCGCCGAACGTTGGGTAATCCCTTCCAGATCCTGCGCCGAGTAAAACTCGAGGCGCTGCACGATGCCGAATCGATCACGAAGTGGCGATGTCAGAAGACCTGCGCGCGTGGTCGCTCCGACCAACGTGAATGGTGGCAAATCCAGTTTTATGGATCTTGCGGCCGGCCCCTCGCCAATCATGATGTCGAGCTGGAAATCCTCCAGCGCTGGGTACAGGATCTCCTCGACAACCGGGCTGAGGCGATGAATCTCATCAACAAACAAAACGTCATTCGGCTCGAGGTTGGTCAGAATCGCGGCCAGATCACCCGGCCGCTCAAGCACCGGCCCCGAGGTTTGCCGAAGCGCGACGCCCATTTCGTTAGCGACAATGTGCGCCAGCGTCGTTTTTCCGAGTCCCGGCGGCCCGAAAATAAGCACGTGATCCAGTGATTCTTCGCGCCGCCGTGCCGCTTCAATAAAGACGCTCATTTGTTCTGTTACAGCAGGCTGGCCGTGGTAGTCGGCCAGTGTCTTCGGCCGAATGGCGCGGTCGAATGCTTTGTCATCGCTGACCGACTCTGAGGTCGTTAAGCGATCATGCTCAACATTAGTCACTACTGCACCACCTGTTTCAGCGCCAGCCGGATAATATCCTCGGCCGACTTGTCGTCGATATCCAGCTTCGCAATCAGATTATTCACTTCCTTGGGCTTGTAACCCAGCGCGACCAGCGCGTCGACAGCTTCATTGCGAGCACTGGCCTCTACAGTCAGCGGCGCGGCTGAACCGCCGCCGGGTGCGGACGCATCAATCCGGTCACGCATTTCGATAATCAAACGCTCGGCCGTTTTCTTGCCAACGCCCGGTATTTTCGACATCGACGTCGTATCTTCAAGCTCAACGCAGCGACGAAAGTCATTCGTGGACATCGCAGACAAAATACCGAGCGCCATTTTCGCGCCCACTCGGTTCACCTTCAGCAGGGTGCGAAACATGAGTCGTTCATCTTCTGACGAAAACCCGTACAGAATCTGGGCATCTTCACGAACCAACAGATGGGTATACAAGAACAAGTCGGACCCCGGCTCAGGCAAATCCAGAAACGTCGACATCGGTGTCTCCACTTCGTAGCCCACACCACTGCATTCGACAACAATCTGCGGTGCCAGTTTCGATGTCAATCGGCCACGAAGTGATCCGATCATCGGGCACCTGCTATCGCTTTGCCAGTCCCTAATTGAGCACGAATTCGCCGCTGGTGTCCGTGGCATAGAGCAGCCGCCAACGCATCCGCGGCGTCCGGCGCAGGTATGCCGTCGAGTCCCAGGATCGACGTGATCATATGTTGCACTTGTTCTTTGGTGGCAGCACCGGTACCGACAACGGCCTGTTTGATTTCCCGAGGCGCATATTCGAAGACCTCGGCACCGTGCTCGAAAGTGGCACAGATAGCCGCGGATCGCGCGTGACCGAGTTTAAGCGCACTGCCGGCATTTTTGTGCATGAAAACGCTTTCAATAGCGACGATGTCGGGCTGATATTCGCCGACAATGCTGCCAATCGACTCAAATATTTGCCGCAAGCGGTCTGCGAATGCACCATCGACACTTTTCACCGTACCGCTTGCGATATACACGGCCTTGTCGCCCGTAAAATCGATGACACCGAAGCCTGTCAGGCGGGAGCCCGGGTCAATTCCAAGTATGCGATTTCTTGTCGTCAAATCAGCCTCAGATTTGTGCAAGTACGTCTTCACTAATATCGGCGTTACTGTAAACCTCCTGGACATCGTCCAGGTCTTCCAGCATGTCGAGCATCTTGATCATTGAAGTCGCTTCCTTCACGCCCAGATCAGCGCTGGTCGAGGCGCGCATCGTAACCTGTGCGGTTTCAGCTTCCAGTCCTGCAGCAATCATCGCGTCGCGCACCGCTTCGAAATCGCCAGGTTCGGTCAGCACTTCAATTGAACCGTCGTCCTCAGTAACAACATCCTCGGCACCGGCATCTATGGCCGCCTCCATCACTGCATCTTCATCACTGCCAGCCGGGAACCGCAGTTGGCCCACCTGATTGAACAGATAGTTAACAGATCCATCAGCCCCCAGATTGCCACCGAACTTGGTAAACGCGTGGCGAACCTCGGCCACTGTGCGATTCTTGTTGTCGGTCAGACAATCAACCATGACGGCGGAGCCACCTGGCCCATAGCCCTCATAGCGAAACTCCATATAGTCCGCGCCGTCGGTTTCGCCAGCACCGCGCTTGATGGCTCGTTCGATATTGTCCTTGGGCATACTCTGCCCTTTGGCCTTGTCCACCGCCAAACGTAGTCGGGGATTAGCCTCCAGATCACTACCGCCCATCTTCGCCGCTATGTTTATTTCACGAATCAGTTTCGTAAAAAGTTTGCCGCGCTTCTTATCCTGTGCACCTTTGCGATGCTGGATATTCGCCCATTTACTATGTCCTGCCATGTCATCCTGCTTTTACAATGCCCAATAAAACGCCGACCAGACAGGCCAGTCGAAACTGCGCGTATGATAACGGGTATTGGGCAAACAGGCACTTAACTGAAGAAGCAAAATGTCGGCAAGCGATGCTGAAAAACAAGGTAGCGACAGCGATAGCAACGATATCCTGGCCGTGGTTCGCAATTACCTCGCGGCGTTACCGCCAAAAGATGGGCTTGATCTGGCGATCAATGAAGGCAATCAAATAGCAGCAATCATTGATCCGCTGGGTCTACCGCCGAAGATCGTCGCTGCAGTCCACGCCTATCCCTTATTTCGGGACAATCTTCTAAAGAAAAATGATTTAAATAACAATGAATTAAAACCGATATCTCGATTCATTATAGGATTGGAGCAACTCAATCAGTTCTCCCTTCCGGACAGCTGGCAACCCGGCGCCGCGCTGGCCACCCAACAGTCGGAAGCATTGCGCAAGATGTTACTCGCGGTGGTCTCCGACGTGCGGCTTGTGCTCGTCCGCATAGCGGAACAGTTGTATCGTTTGCGCGATGCTCGGAAAGCACCCCGGGCGACTCAGCAATCGCTCGCACTCGAGACGCGCGAAATCTACGCGGCACTCGCGAGTCGGCTTGGCGTTTGGCAACTAAAGTGGGAACTCGAAGACTACGCGTTTCGCTACGACGATCCCGATACCTACCTCAGCATCGCTAAAGCACTCAAAGAAAAACGCGTTGAGCGAGAGAGTTTTATTGATGAGGTAAAGGCACAGCTACTAACCGAGCTTCAAGCCAACAAGATCAGCGCAGAGATTTCCGGGCGGCCAAAACACATTTACAGCATCTACCGGAAAATGCAGCGCAAGGATCGTGGATTAGAGGCGCTGTTTGATATTCGCGCGGTCCGGATCCTGGTTGACGATGTCAATGAATGCTATGCGGCACTAGGCGTCGTGCATAACCTGTGGTCCTACATTCCGGGTGAATTCGACGACTATATCGCCAACCCGAAAGAGAATGACTATCAGTCCTTGCATACCGCAGTTGTGGATCCAGAGGGCAAGACTTTCGAGGTTCAGATTCGATCGCACGAAATGCACAATCATGCGGAGCTTGGCGTAGCCGCACACTGGCGCTACAAAGAAGGTGGCAATTTGCCGCAGGCTTTCGATCACAAGATACGCTTCCTACGGCAGTTGCTTGAGCCAACGGACGACGGCGCAGACCTGCTTGATCAGATTCGTGACGACTTCTTCGAGGATAGGGTCTATGCACTCAGTCCCAAAGGCGACGTGGTCGAATTAGCGGCGCGCGCAACACCGCTCGATTTTGCCTACCACGTACATACACAAGTTGGGCATCGCTGCCGGGGGGCGAAGATCAACGGCCGCATCGTGCCCCTCACCCACCAGGTCGAAAACGGTGACCAGATTGAAATCATCACCGGAAGCCAACCACAGCCCAGTCGAGACTGGCTGAGCCCGAAGCTCGGCTATCTGGCCGGTGCTCGTGCCCGGGCAAAGGTACGCAACTGGTTTCGACAACAGGATCGCGATCAGCATCTTCGGCAAGGCCGGGAGATCCTGGACCGGGAGCTCTCGAGACTATCGATGAAGAACGTGCCAACAGACGATATCGCGCTTAAGCTCAAGCAGAAAAATACGGAAGCACTGTGTATTTCGCTGGGCGCGGGTGATTTGACATCCGCTTCCATCGCGACTGCTTTGCACAATTTACTCCCCGCTGAACTGTCGCCGATAAAAGCGCGAAGGCAATCAAAGCGCAAAAAGGCACAACCAGATTCTGTCGCAGTTACAGGCGTCGGCGACTTGTTGTGCAATTTCGCCCGTTGCTGTCAGCCCGTTCCACCTGAGGCGATTATCGGCTACATCACGCAAGGGCGTGGCGTAAGTATTCACAGACAGGACTGTGGCAATTTCCTCGGCCTCAATCGGCGTAGCCCGGAACGCGTGTTGGAAACCAGCTGGGGCGAGTCAGATAGTGGTGCATATCCCGTAGATTTAACGCTACACGCCTTCGATCGCAGTGCATTGATCAGAGATATTACCTCTGTACTGGCTGATGAAAACGCCAATGTGCTTGAGTTGAAAAGCCACACGGACACGGACTCACTGCAGGTCATTATGGAATTGAGTCTTGAGATTCGGGATTTGCCGACTTTGAGTACGGCGATTACACGGCTCGAGCAGTTGCCAAACGTCGTGTCGGTCAGGCGCAAGGCCTGACCGACCGACATCTTGTTTATGCGGCAGGCGCGTCTTTGCCTCTGTCTTTGCCTTTGGCGATGTCTGTCGCCAACGCCATCATAGAGGTCAAATCCGCGAGATTTGACGGCACAACGAACGTGTTTCCGGCTTTCGCAAGATTGCCGAATTGAGTGATGTATTGCTCAGCAATTCGAAGCTGCATGGCGTCGGAACCACCCTCGTCAATAACGGCATTTGCGACCTCTCGCAATCCTTGTGCAGTGGCGGTCGCAATGGCCAGAATAGCTTCGGCCTCACCCTGCGCCTCATTAATTTGCTGCGTCTTAACACCCTCTGACTGCTTGATAACTTGCTGCTTCTCGCCCTCAGCTTCGTTGATCTTCGCGTCACGTTCACCTTCTGAGGTAAGAATTACGGCGCGCTTCTCTCGTTCTGCCCGCATCTGTTTTTCCATTGCACTAAGCACATCATGCGGTGGATTAATATTTTTGATCTCGTAACGCAAGACCTTGACGCCCCATGGGTCACTCGCTTTATCAAGTTCGGCGACAACGTTTTGATTGATTTGCCCGCGTTCTTCAAAGGTTCGATCAAGTTCAATCTTGCCAATCTCAGAGCGTAAGGTCGTCTGTGCGAGCTGCGAAATAGCGAACATATAATTACCTATACCGTAGGAGGCACGTCCCGGATCGAGCACCTGCATGTAAAGCACGCCATCGACACCCACCTGGACGTTGTCTCTGGTAATACAGATTTGTTCCGCTATGTCCGTGGCCTGCTCTTTGAGTGAATGCTTGTAGGCAATCCTTTCCAGAAACGGGATCAGAATGTGGAAGCCCGCGTTTAGCGTTTTGCTGTACTTGCCAAGACGTTCAACGACAAATCCGTTTTGTTGCGGAACGACGACCGCTGTCTTTAGCAGAATTACAACTACGACAAATACAAGTCCCAACGCAACAATTGTTGATGTGTCCATTGCCTACTCCCTTATGATTGTTCTGTTTCAACATGCAAGGTCAGGCCGTCGACCTTGACAACTTTGGCTCGAGATCCAGCGGAAATAACACCCGATCCAGTGTTTCGAACTGTCCACTTCGTACCGCGAAACTCCACCCTCGATTCATCTCCTGCTGCAAGATCATCGGCAATATCGACGGACTCGCCCGATATTGTCTCGCGAAACCCAATGGCTCCACCGCGAATTTTTTCATAGAGTGATTTACGAAACGTAAAAAACGAAACTAGCGATAGCGCAGCAAAAGCCGTCCATTGAGCCCACTCCGGCATTGCAATACCCAGCATGCCTGCGAATCCAACCAATGCTGCCGACAAGCCGAGGAAAACGAGATAGAACTGAGCGTCAATCGCCATCAGCTCAGCGCCAAGTAAAACTGCACCTAAGATCATCCAAGTCCACCACGTCATTGAACAGCTCCCTTGCTAAATACCCAATCACTATATCGCGAATCGACCTAAAGCGGCAGATTGAAAGCGCCTCGCGATGCCCCAATATGCGGTAACATCCGCTGCGCCGCTAATAAAAAAATGAAGGGGACGGGCATGCAGGATATCGTCAACAAGATCAGTGGTCTCATGTGGGAACCAACACTGATCTATTTATTGCTCGGTACCGGGCTGTTCTTCTCCATCGTGACACGCTTCGTACAAGTCAGAATGTTCGGCGAGATGTGGCGGCTGCTATTCTCCGGCAAAGAATCGGATCGAGGTATCTCGTCGTTTCAAGCGCTCGCCGTTTCACTGTCCGGGCGTGTCGGTACCGGTAACATTGCCGGGGTTGCCGCGGCGATCGGAATTGGCGGTCCAGGAGCGGTTTTCTGGATGTGGGTCGTCGCTTTCCTCGGCGCTTCTACGGCCTACGTCGAATCAACACTTGCGCAGATCTATAAAGAAGAAGACGAAGGGCAGTTCCGTGGCGGCCCTGCCTACTATTTCGAGAAGGCACTTGGGCAAAAATGGTACGCCTGGCTGTTCGCAATATCGACGATCATTGCAGTCGGAGTACTGCTTCCAACCGTACAATCAAACGCAATCGGTGCCGCGGTCGAACTCGCATTCGGCGCTGATGTCGCCGCAAACTCGAGTATTGGTGGTATTAGCTATATCAAACTTGCAACTGCAAGTTTCGTCGTCGTAGCTTTAGCCATCATTATTTTCGGTGGCGTCAAACGTATCGCGCACTTCACGCAGATCGTTGTGCCAGTTATGGCAATCGCCTACATTATCATGTCAGTTGGCATCGTCATTTATCACATTGAAGCTTTACCCGGCATATTGGCGCTGATTTTTTCCGACGCATTCTCACCGATGGCCGGACTCGGCGCAGCGATAGGCTGGGGCGTCAAGCGCGGCGTCTACTCGAACGAAGCGGGCCAGGGATCAGGCCCTCATGCTGCAGCAGCTGCTGAGGTCGTACATCCGGCGCAACAGGGATTGGTGCAAGCGTTTTCGGTTTACATCGACACACTCTTTGTATGCTCGGCGACTGCATTCATGATTCTGATCACAGACCAATACTATGTCACCGGCATTGACGCGAGCGTCAGCGGCGGCGTATTGGCAACGAATATCGCATCCAACAGCCCTGCATTCACACAGTTTGCTCTCGAAAGTGTGCTCGGAGGATTTGGCCGAATATTCGTCGCTGTTGCCTTATTTTTCTTTGCGTTCACAACCTTGTTGGCCTATTACTACATTGCGGAAACGAACGTCGCCTACATTAGACGCTCGTTTCGTTTTCCCGGCGAGTTGACGATCATCAAAATTGTGCTTTTAGCGGCTGTGTTCTACGGCACGGTCAGAACTGCCGATCTCGCATGGGGTCTCGGCGATATCGGCCTCGGCGTAATGGCCGGGCTCAATATCGTTGGCATATTATTTCTGTATTTTATGAGCGCGCCGGCCATAAAGGCACTTCGGGATTACGAGGCACAGCGCAAAGCCGGTGTAGAGAAATACACTTTCGATCCCGAGGCTCTGGGAATCAAGAACGCCGACTTCTGGAAACAGTAACGGCGCTACTTGTTCGGGAAATTCAGCGCCTTGTTATCCACGGCAAGCGATGCCTCGTGCATCGCTTCCGCGAGGCTCGGATGTGCATGAATGGTGCGTTGGATGTCTTCCGTGCTCGCCGAGAATTCAAGAGCCAAGACGGCCTCTGAAATAAGCTCGCCCGCCATGGGTCCCACGATGTGCACGCCCAGAACTTCATCGTCTTCTTTCGATGAAATAATCTTGACCATGCCAGCCGTTTGTTCCATGGCCTTGGCCCGGCCACTTGCAGCGAACGGAAACGAACCGACCTTGTAAGCACTACCTGACTCCTTCACTTCCGCCTCGGTCTTTCCAACCCAGGCTATTTCCGGAGCCGTATAGATTACTGAAGGGATAACATCATAATTCACCTCAGCAATTTCACCCGCGATGAGATCGGCAGCCATTACGCCTTCTTCTGATCCCTTGTGGGCCAGCATGGGGCCACGAACGCAATCACCTACTGCGTAGACGCCTTTAACTCGCGTTCGGCACTCATCGTCGACAACTATGAAACCGCGCTCATCGACTTGAATTCCGGCATCGTCGGAAAACAGATTATCCGTATGCGGCCTGCGCCCGACTGCGACGACCAGCTTGTCGACTTCGATTGATTGTGAACCGTCCTTGTTGTCGTAGGAAACCTCGACGCCCTTCTTGCCAGCTTTCGCGGTAGTCACTTTCGCGCCCAGTTTTATATCAAGGCCCTGCTGCTTGAATTCCTTTGCCGCTACTTTCGCGACATCGCGATCAGCCATGAACAGAAGATCGTCCATCGCCTCAAGCACAGTCACCTTACTTCCAAGCCTCGACCAGACACTGCCAAGCTCCAGTCCGATGACTCCGGCTCCAACAACACCAAGTCGTTCAGGCACCGAATCGAATTCCAGCGCGCCCCACGAATCAACGATATTGTCATCATCAAATGCCGCTATGCCAATCTCAATTGGTGACGAACCCGAAGCTAATATGACGTTCCCGGCATCGATAATTTCTACGTCACCGTCCACGGGTGTGAACTCGACCTGTTTGCCGGCCAACAATTTTCCGTGGCCGACCAGTCCCTCAATTTTGTTCGCCTTGAGAAGCCCGGCGATACCGCCCGTCAGCTGTCGGACGATGCTTGCGCGGCGCTTCTGCATCGTAGCGAGATCCAGTTTAACGTCACCGGTCTTGATGCCGTGTTTCTTGAACTCATGTTGGGCACGGTGAAAAAGCTCCGATGACTCGAGGAGCGCTTTTGACGGAATACAGCCTGCATTCAGACACGTCCCACCGAACGCATTCTTGCCATCCTTGTTTTTCCATTCATCGATACACGCAACGCTCTTACCGTGTTGCGCGGCTCGAATCGCTGCAACGTATCCAGCGGGTCCAGCACCTATTACGACTACATCAAAACTTCTGCTCATTTTTCTTTGGTTTCCTAAACGTGGTCAGATTTGCAGCAACAGGCGTGCTGGGTCTTCAAGTTGTTCTTTGATCGAGACGAGGAATTGCACAGCTTCCTTACCGTCAATAATTCGGTGATCATACGTCACCGCCAGATACATCATCGGTCGAGCGACAATATCGCCATCGACCACCATGGGTCGTTGCTGAATAGAATGCATGCCCAGAATCGCGCTCTGTGGCTGATTCAGAATTGGCGTCGACATCATCGAACCGAAAATGCCGCCGTTCGTAATTGTAAACGTGCCGCCCGTTAAATCGTCCATACCGATTGTGCCAGCCTGCGCTTTGCCAGCCACTTCGGTCAGGGCAGATTCAAATTCAGCGAAATTCATTTGGTCGACATCGCGAATCACGGGAACCATCAAACCTCGATCACTCGAGACGGCGATGCCAATATCAAAATAGTTATGATAAATGATCTCCGTGCCCTCAACCGATGCGTTAATGACCGGAAACCTCTTCAAAGCTTCCACTGCAGCTTTCGCGAAGAAAGACATGAAACCGAGTTTTACTTTGTGTTTCTTTTCAAACGACTCTTTGTACTTCTTTCGCAGAGCCATGACCTCAGTTAGATCGACCTCGTTGAAAGTCGTGAGCATTGCAGCTGATTGCTGCGCGTCGACAAGGCGCTCTGCAATACGTGCCCGTAATCGCGTCATCGGGACTCGCTGCTCGGTTCGCACGATATCAATCTCAAGGTTTTCGTCTGCAACAGGTTCCTGATCACCCGGAGCCACGTTAACGCTATCGTCCGATTTCAGGAATGACATGACATCGGACTTGGTGATACGGCCATCCTTGCCGCTGCCCATTACCATTGTTGCGTCGAGATCATGCTCATCAAGCAGACGGCGAACCGCGGGACTCGTCTTCAAAGGTCCGCTTACTTCCGTCGCCGCCACCGCAGCGACTTTTTTCGCAGGCACTTCGCTCTTAGCCGCAACGGACTCTGTATCTGTTACCTCGCCTTCCTCAAGAATAGCAAGCACATCGCCGGCCTCAACTGTCGTGCCATTTTCGACGACGATCTTCGCGATCGTGCCAGAGGCAGGCGCAGGAACTTCCAAAACGACTTTGTCTGTTTCCAGATCGACCAGATTCTCGTCACGTGAAACCGACTCTCCCGCATTCTTATGCCATGCTACCAACGTGGCATCGCTGACCGATTCAGGGAGGGGTGGAACTTTAATCTCAATGCTCATTTAGATTTCCGTTTTGTCTTTTCAGGTTTCACGACCCTGCGCGCCTCGGACTTGATGCCCAGTGCCGCTTCGACCAATGCCTGCTGCTGTTGCAGATGAATCTTAAATATTCCGGACGCCGGGGCTGCCGCTCCTGGTCGTCCCGCATAATAAAGTTGCTGATGATCTTTCAGCGACTCCTGAAGCCGGTGCTTGATCTGATACCAGGCACCCTGGTTCAGAGGTTCTTCCTGACACCAGACGATTTCGTCAACGTGATCATATTGTTTGATTAATTGCGCATACTCATTAATCGGAAAAGGATAAAGTTGTTCCAAACGAATCAGGGCAACATCTTCGACGTTGTGGACTTCGCGTGACTCCAGCAAGTCAAAATAGACTTTGCCGCTGCAAAAGACGAGACGGCGTGTTTTCTGAACCGAAATCGCTTCAATTTCCGGAATAACAAGTTCGAATCGACCACTCGAAAGTTCCGCAGTTGGTGACACTGACATTTTGTGTCGCAGCAAGCTCTTCGGCGTCAGTACGATCAAAGGTTTTCTGTAATGTCGAACCTGTTGACGTCGGATCATATGAAACATTTGCGCCGGCGTAGACGGTATGCAGACCTGCATATTGTGCTCAGCGCAAAGTTGCAGGAAGCGTTCAAGTCGCGCCGATGAGTGCTCGGGACCCTGACCTTCGTATCCGTGCGGAAGGAACATTGTCAGCCCACACAAGCGACCCCATTTCGCCTCACCTGAGCTGATAAACTGATCGATAACGACTTGTGCACCGTTCGCAAAGTCGCCGAACTGCCCTTCCCAAATTACGAGCGTATTGGGCTCTGTACTTGCATAGCCGTACTCAAATCCCAGCACGGCCTCCTCCGATAACAGGGAATCGATAACGCGAAAGGCATCGGGGCGATCAACGATGTGTTTCAGAGGAGTGTATTCACGATTATTGAGTTGATTGTGAATGACTGCGTGACGATGGAAAAACGTGCCACGCCCGCTGTCCTGCCCCACGAGGCGAACACTGTGACCGTCTTGTAGTAACGAAGCATAGGCCATCGTCTCCGCAAAACCCCAGTCCATGTCCACGTCGCCAGCCACCATTTTCACACGCTGGTCCATAATGCGTTGCACGCGCCCGTGCGGCTTCACATCGGCTGGCAGGCTTGTTATTGATCTACCGAGGTCAGCGCCAAGCTTGGGACTGATTGTCGTATCACAGGGATCATCCCATTGCGTATTTAGAAATGGCGTCCAGTCCACGGTGAACTCGTTGCCAATCATGCCCAGAGAGGCCTTCTGAACGTGCTCGCCGCGATCGAGTCGATCGCGATATTCGTCCTGAAGTTTGCCGACACCCACATTAGTCATTAGGTCTGCGGCAATCAGGCGATCTGCATATAACTCGCGAGTTGTCTTATGAGACTTGATCCGGCCATACATGATCGGTTGGGTAGCCGCGGGCTCATCGGCCTCATTGTGGCCGTGGCGTCGGTAGCAGACAAGGTCGATGACGACGTCCTTCTTGAACTTCTGCCGGTAATTAAGTGCCAGCCGTGTGACAAAAATGACCGCATCGGGATCGTCTCCATTAACGTGGAAGACCGGGGCCTCAATCATTTTCGCGACGTCACTGCAGTAATCTGTCGAGCGCGCATCTGTTGGTCGGCTGGTCGTGAATCCAATCTGATTATTGATGACGATGTGGACCGTCCCGCCCGTTCGAAAGCCGTTCGTTTGCGACATTTGAAACGTCTCGGTAACCACTCCCTGCCCTGAGAACGCTGCATCACCATGAATCAGTACAGGAAGCACCTCCTGTCGTTCTTTATCACCGCGCCGCTGTTGTCTCGCTCTGACTGAACCTTCAACGACAGGATTCACAATCTCGAGGTGCGAAGGATTGAACGCCAGTACGAGATGGACGTTACCGCCCGCTGTTTTCATGTCCGCCGAAAAGCCCTTGTGATATTTCACATCGCCTGAACCTTTGAGTTCCTCGGGATCGTATTTTCCTTCGAATTCTTCAAACAGTTCTTCGGGTGATTTGCCCAAAATATTAACGAGCACGTTGATACGACCACGATGCGCCATGCCAACGACGATTTCTTCAATCCCGGATGAACCACCCTGCTGAATAATATCGTCAAGCAACGGAATCAGGCTCTCGCCGCCCTCCAGGGAGAAGCGTTTCTGGCCAACATAACGTGTGTGCAGGTAGCGCTCGATGCCCTCTGCGCAAGTGAGCTTGTCGAGAATAAGCAAACGTTCTTCGTCGCTCAGTGTTTTGGTAGCCGCGCCCTGCTCAAATCGCTTGCGCAACCACAAGCGCTCACGAGCTCGTGAAATATGGGCGAATTCAGCACCGATCTTGCCGCAGTAAATATTCTTCAGCAGTTCAAGTATGTCGCGCAACTTCATGCGCTCGTTGCCCGTACCCGCCAGCCCACCGGTGAAGAACTCGACCTCCATGTCGGACTCGTCCAAACCCAGGTAATCGAGTTTCAGAACACCTGGCGTACGCCGTTCCATGAGCCCAAGTGGGTCCAAATCAGCGATCTGGTGTCCCCGAAGGCTGTATACCTGAATAAGCCTCGAAACCGCCGCTTGTTTTTCGCCTGACGTCGCGGTCTTGCCTGACTTGCGCTTTACAAGCTGGCCGGGCTTGCGTCCCTGCTGTGATTCTAGGAGCAACTGATCGCGAATCGTGGAGTGGGCGATTTCTCCGCCGGTGTCACCCAGCGAAACAAAATAGTCACGCCAACCTTCAGGCACGGACTCGGGCTGTTCGAGAAATTGCTCGTACAGCGATTCGATGGCACTCGCATTGCTGCCAAACAGTGGCGTCGAGGCCAATTGTTCTTTCAGGGAATAGCTCATCTTTTCAGGAACTTAGCTGGCCAATGCAACACAGCGTCCGATGACTCCTGCAGCGGCTCAAAAAAGGGGCGCTAGTTTATCCCAAGCGCCCACGATAAGAAACGAATACCGCTACGACCGGGATCACATCAGGCGAAACAGGTTGACCAGTTCGTAACAGACGAGACACGCGTAAACGCTAAAGAAAAATGTCAGGAAGATGCCGGTTCGAAATCGATTCAAAAACTGAAGTTTTGCGAGAAACACCAGAACCAAAATGCCTAATGCGGTCATGGCGAGTTTCGTGCTCGCAAAAAGCATCGTGCTGTGCGCCATAACGGCCTGCATGACAGGATTTGCCTCGATCATTCCGCGGTCGATGAGTTGCAGCGTTAGAAACGCGTCGGCGCAAGACAGCAGCATCGTGCCGGTCGCCAGAAAAAACAGCCACGGATGATGCCAGTCCAGAAATACAACATCATCGTCCACGACACGGCGATGCGCATGTCGGCGTGATCGCGTAAAACCAAAAAACACGGTCCGCCACGTGAACTCACGGCGTTCGGCTTTGGCTCTGTTCTCCGCTACTGCCCGGCTTACTTCCATGTGCTGAGGCTTCCTCTACGTCTCTTCTGTCAATTTGATCCAACACAACAGCAAAGTTCATTTTGTTGCCTGATGGAAAGGTGGAATTGGTATCTATTTAAAATATAAAGCAATTATTAAGCCAGCGCTGCATCAATTTGATTTAATGCAGTATTTAATGACCGCGCCCATAATGCGGTCCTGGTTTTGTATACTTTGCTGACAGAAATACAGCGGATTGAATTCAATGAAGGGTTACACCGGCGTTCTGGCTGACGGTCAGGCTGTTCACTATGTCGATAGAAAACGATGGCTATGGATGCTATCCGTAATCTATCCACTGCAACCATTCATCGCGATCGGCTTGCACGCCAAAACCGGCGTTGAAGCCTGGTTTGTGCTGCCATTTATTTTCAACTACCTGTTTGCGCCAATACTTGACTGGATCATCGGCGAGGATAGTAATAATCCTCCTGAAGAAGTCGTTATGCAGCTCGATCAGGACCCGTACTATCGCCGACTGACCTATGCGGTTGTCCCATTGCATTACATTAGCCTGATAGCGGCCGTTTGGTATGCCGCGACACAGCCCCTCGGCTGGTGGGCATTTATTCTTCTCGCCGCGTTCAGCGGTCTGGTTGCCGGCCTGGCCATCAATACCGGGCACGAACTTGGCCACAAGAATTCGAAACTCGAAAAACAGCTGGCGAAAGTCGTTCTGGCGGTTCCGGCATACGGTCATTTCACGATCGAGCACAATCGCGGACATCATAAATACGTTGCCACAAACAAGGACCCTGCCAGCGCGCGCATGGGTGAAAATATTTACCAATTTGCGCTTCGAGAAATACCCGGCGCATTTTTGGGCGCTTGGGCAATCGAGAAGGAACGTCTCGCGAACCGTGGCAAAGGAGCCTGGCATGCCGATAATCTAATCCTGCAATCCTATGCGTTGACTCTGTTACTTAGTCTGGGTTTATTAATTGCCTTTGGTTGGATCGTCATACCGTTCTTGCTCATCCACAATGCCTTCGCTTACTGGCAATTGACCAGCGCAAATTATGTCGAGCATTACGGTCTACTGCGAAAAAGAGGGGATGACGGAAAGCTGGAGCGTTGCGAACCGTATCACTCCTGGAACAGCAACCACATATTCAGCAACCTGGTTCTGTTTCATCTTGAACGCCACTCTGATCATCATTCGCACCCGTTACGTCGCTACCAGTCACTCAGACATTTCGAAAACTTGCCGCAACTTCCGAATGGATACTTTGGAATGTACATGCTGGCCTACATGCCCTGGCTTTGGTTCAAGGTGATGGACAAACGGCTGATGGAATTACCGCACGTGGCTGGTGATCTCGACAACGTGAATATTTGCCCAAGAGCACATCCCTCGATATTCCTGAAATGGGGCCGCGACAAAATGTCGGAACCGACCTATACGGACCTGCCTGGTCTTTGAGCGAAGCATTTCCGGCGATTTCGACCGGATTCAGTGACGGCACTCGGGTTTCGTAGTCGATAAAGTGGATCGAATGACTGTCCACAGAATATCCAGAACTACACTCGTTGCTGTACTTGTCGCAACAACGACCGCACTGATCTTTCGTTCGTGGCTACAAGTAAGCCTCGTTCAGCGAGGCCTCGATTCCACACTTGCTGCAGATCTGTCGTATCTCGTCGCCCCACCGGTTCTCGCCATCTTGTTGTTTCCACTTTGGTCTACAGAGAAACAGTTTCTTGCAGATCAGTTTCGATGCACTGACTTGAGCTGGAGGCTGGCGCTGCAGGCGCTTGCCATCGGTGTCCTGCTTCGCCTGGCTTGGTGGAGTCAGCTTGTTGCTGGCGTCGCGTTCGGCGTCTATTCCGCCGGCGAAACGGCTACAACCGTTGGGCCGAGCTTTTCATTTCAGTGCGCAGAACCGGCGGTCGTTTTACTCGGCTTTGTCGTAATGGCTGTGTTGGTTCCCGTCATCGAAGAAGTTGCGCATCGCGCCTATGTTCAATCCTATCTTGCACACAGAGGTGCCGTCTTCGCAGTTACCATCTCCGCACTTATTTTCACTATTTTCCATCGGCCTGATTCCTGGATGCTCGTGTTCTTCGCTGGGTTAATTTTCGGCGCCCTGTACTGGTTGACCAAGTCATTGTGGGCGTCACTCATCGTCCACGCGACATACAATGGGCTTATACAGATAGACTGGCGATGTCTTACGGGTCGCTGGAACCCGTCCAGCGATGATATACCACTGATGTTTCCCGGTATCGTTGCAACAGCCGCAATGGTTATGATCTTGACTGCCTTGGCGGCGCTGTTTCTGAAGATAGCTACCGGGGCGCAGTCCGCGCCCCGGTAGCCCCCTCTTAGAACGAATTAGCAACTCGCTCTATGATGTGTGAGGTTGCCGCAACCAGCCCCTCGTAGATATTGATCAAGTCTTCGCCGAGAGACTTTGAATCGGATATTCCACCGAGGTCATTGCCACCTCCGGACGAACACTCGTCCCCGGCACCCGAAACCATCTGCATTTCATTCAATGTTAGTTCTCGCATTTCAAACTCCTTTTGATTGATTAGCTGCGCATCCATTGCGCCTACAAAAAGTAACGCCTTTGAAAGCCCACCACTGTTCGCGAAAAACGGCAATTCATAGAGTTTTGACATAACGTTTAACGCCGACGCTTGTGAAGTGCCGCACAGTCATGAATGTGACTCCCGTATACGCTTAGGTTCTGAATACTTTGGCTTTGGCACTAAAGAGAATCATCATGCGCAAATCTATTAGGAACCTCGTCGTCGTCACATTGGCTCTCGCGTTTTCCACAGCCGCGAATGCGGACTTTGGTGTCGGCGTAAAGGCCGGCACACTGGGCGTTGGGCTTGAAGGACGCTGGAGTCCGCTTCCGTGGGTGGATCTGCGTTTGGGCGCACACCAATACGACCACGAAACCACCGGTTCACAAGCTGGCATCAATTACGATGCAACGCTGGCGATGGACAACTATTACCTGACGGGTAATTTTCGATTCCCACTAAGCCCGTTCCGTGTAACCGCGGGCATGTACTCCAACAGTAACGAACTGCAGATGACAAGTCAGGACACAGGTGGTGTCGACCTCGTCATCGGCGGCGCAGCGTTTAACACGGCCGACATTGGCGCGTTGCAAAGCATCACGTCGTTCGATGAAACAGCGCCCTATTTCGGTGTGGGCTACGACTTCGAATTATTTGGCAAAGTCGGTTTGAATCTGGACTTTGGCGTCCTGTGGCAGGGCGAACCGATAGTCTCTCTGGCGGCGACCGGCTTCGATACTGCACCGCCGCAAGTACAAGCCGCTCTCGGACCGGCATTGCTCATTGAGCAAAACGAACTTGAGGGTGAAATCAGCGACTACAAAGCCTGGCCAGTACTCGCGCTGTCGTTCGTCTACAATTTTTAGGTGACCAACCTGTCCGCAATAGCGATGATCGCTTCAAGACTGCGATCGACATCCTCTTCCGTGGTTGACCAATTGCAGACACTGATACGCATCGCAGGTTTGTTCTGCCAAACCGTCACACCACACCAGCAGGTGCCCTCCTCCTGCACTTCGTTAATTACATTGCGATTGGTGGCAACGTCACCGAATGACACCAAAACCTGATTCAATACAACATCATTCAGGACCTCGAAGCCGGCAACGCTCAAACCCTTCGCAAATCGCCGTGCATTGCTGCAACAGCCGTCGATCATCTCGGCCACACCCTTGCGGCCAAGCGATTTCAACGCGGCCCAGACATCAACACCGCGCGCGCGGCGGGATAACTCCGGCGTAAAATCCGACGGATTTCGAAACTCGGTGTCAGTCATCAGATACTCAGCGGTAATCGCCATCGCGGACTTGAGTGCCGCGGTGTCACGCACGAATGCGATACCGCTATCGTAAGGAACATTCAACCATTTATGAGCGTCAGTAGCCCAGGAATCCGCATCCGCAAATCCTGAGCACAAGTGTGCGCGATCCGGCGACGCCGCTGCCCACAACCCAAACGCTCCATCGACATGCACCCAGGCCCCTTTGGGTTTGGCCAGTGCACAAATCTCACCCACGGGGTCGAATGCGCCCGTATTTACGTTTCCTGCCTGCGTGCAGATTATCGTTGGCCCATCAATCTCCGGGAATCGGCTAACATCAATTCTCCCCTGTTCATCGACCGCTGCCCTCACAACGCGATTGCGTCCGAAACCGAGTAGTCCCAAAGACTTAAATACGGTTGGATGTGTCTCTTCGGAAACAATTACAGTCACTGCTGGTGCGCCAATAAGGCCGTCCGCTTCTACATTCCAGCCGATATTCGCGTAGATCCGGTTGCGCGCCGCCGCCAGGGCTGTGAAGTTGGCAACGGTCGCACCTGTCACAAACGATGCGGCACAATCGGCTGGCAGACCGAACAGCTCCATCATCCAACCCATTGCGACGCGTTCGAGCGTCGATGTTGCCGGTGTTACTTCGTGCATGCCGACATTTTGGTCCCATGCCGTTGTCAGCCAGTTGGTCGCGACCGTAACCGGCAATGAGCCACCGATAACAAAGCCGAAATAACGCGGCCCGGTCATCATCATTGTTGCTGGCGATCCAAGCTCATCCAGCATCGACAGTACTTCGGCCTCATCACTGGCATCGACAGGCATGGGCTCTACAAACCCCTCAACCGCTCGAACCGCATCCTCAGACGGGGCGACGTGGCGTTGAACACCGTCTTCCCGATAGGCGATGCCGCGTTCAGCGGCGTCAGTTAATAAACTTCGGAGTATTCGATTATCAGGCACGGGCTCGACCCTTTGTAAGCAATAGCGCGTTCTTGCGAACCAAAACGAGCGCCAGAGAAATTATGATGAGAAATGGAATCGGGATCAACATGAGCGAATTCCAGCCAAAATAATACAACACAGTTCCCGCCGCCAACGACGCTGTCGCCGATGTGCCAAACACCAGAAATTCATTAATCGCCTGCGCGCGAAATCGCTCGGCCGTGCTATAGGTATAGGTCAACATTGTGGTGCCGCCGACGAACAGGAAATTCCAGCCAACGCCCAAGAGAATCAACGCCCACCAGTAGTGCAACATCGTATGTCCCTGCAGACCGATAATTGAAGTTGCGAGCAGTGCAATCGCGCCGACGAACATGAGCCGAACGACGCCGACCTTTTCGATAAGAAAACCGGCAACCAGGGACGGAACATACATACCGAGCACATGTGCACGTATGACGCCAGCAACCTGCTCGAGTGAGTATCCATCGTCAACGTGCATGCTAAGCGGCGTCGCGGTCATAACCAGCGTCATCAAGCCGTAGCCCGCCGTCGCACCCAGCACCGCAACGATAAAGACGGGCTGATATGCAATCTCTCGAATCGATCGTTCAGGCTTCGGCTTACTCTTCTCGTCGTGCGTTTTGGCCGGCTCCATTGCGAAAAACAACATAGCCTGTACGACGAACATTGCGGCCAACACAACTAATGACCCTGCGTATTGCACGCCTTCTATCCAAAACTCACCACGTGTGGCGAGTTCCTTGCCGACGAATGCCGCACCGATCGAACCAACGAGTACCAACGAAATGGCTCGCGGTACATATTTCGCTGCAACACTTTCGGCGGCAAAATAACGATACTGCTGGGTGAACGCTATGTTAATACCGAACATCATCACCGCGATGATGTAGGTAACAAAACTAGCCTGGTGCAACGCGACTACACCAAGAAGCATTGCGACGACGGCGGAAGTTGACGCTAATGCGCATCCTTTTCGCCTGCCAATCTTCTTCATTAGCATCGTGGCTGGAATTGTCGTCGCCGCAACCGCAATAACCATCATTGTAAGAGGCAAGGTCGCGAAAGCTTTGTTCGTCGCCAGCTGCGATCCGATTATCCCGCCGAGCATGACCACCACGATGGATCCGGATGCCGATATCAACTGGCAGATGACGAGAAGGCTCAGATTACGAACTTGCATTCATTCTACCGATCGGGATCATGGAGGCGCATTCTCACACATTGGAGTCAACGTGGACACTCTCGACATTGCGGAAACAATTCGGATTCCCATGTCCGAGATTCGCATGACCGCAGTACGCTCACAGGGTGCAGGTGGACAGAATGTCAATAAAGTCGCAACCGCCATTCACCTGCGATTTGACGCACACCTAAGTGCCTCTATCCCCGAATCCTTGAAGCGAAAACTGATCAATCTGTCCGACCACCGCGTTACGGATGACGGAGTCGTTATCATCAAGTCACAAGCTTACAGAAGCCAGGACAGAAATCGTCAAGCCGCCCTAAGTCGACTGTCAGAATTATTGGCGAGCCTGCTCCGCGAACCGAAGCGTCGGGTTAAGACACGCCCGAGCAAGAAGGCAAAGCAAAAAAGGCTGGACAACAAATCGCGGCGCAGTAGCTTAAAGAAATCTCGAAAGCAGGTGTCTGACGACTGACATCTTGCACGGCAGAACTGCCAACTTGCGGACCAATCAACTCGTTGTTACCATGTTACTTTGGTAACTTATATAGGAACAACGAAATGCCACCAACCGTCATCCAAAGAACCCAAACCGGCGTCCGCATTGAGACATCCTTGCTAAAAGTTCTAAAAGGCGTCGCCGAATTCACGGATCTGACGCTCGGCGACCTATTGGAGGGTATCGTCCTGCATGCTTTCGAAGGCAAGGCGCCATTTTCGGAGGAGACGCAAAAAGTGATCGAACAACTGAAACTCGTCTACGGATGCGAATTGAACGCCTCCGACAGCCATCAATTGGTGGAATCAAAGTCTTGAATGCATTAGCGAACCCCGATATCACGCTGGAAAACTTCGAGGCTAGCGAGATCGATCCGGATCGATTCGATCACGAGGCACACGTCTATGTCGGCTGGCTGTACCTTGGCGAATACGAACTGCCGGAAGCGATCGCACGATTTGATGCCGGACTAAAACGGCTGGTGGCTAAATTGGGTGCCGAAACAAAGTATCACGCAACGCTCACCTGGTTTTTTCTTCTGTTGATCGCGGAGCGAATTGAAGCTGACGAACCCTGGCAGGTATTTCGTCATCGAAACGACGACCTGATAGGCGGTAGCAAGAAACTCCTCTCTCGCTATTACAGTGAGGAATGCTTGTTCTCGGATCGTGCCCGAGAGCGCTTCGTTTTGCCGAACAACATTCCGAATGCATAGCGAATAGAGCCGCTAGAATAAACCCTCAATACGGCCGTCTTCGTTTACGCGAATGGCATTGGCGGCCGGAACGCGAGGCAAGCCTGGCATCGTCATAATCGCCCCGCAAACAACGACAACGAACTCGGCGCCTGCGGCCAGGCGGACCTCTCGAATCGGCACAACATGACCGCTCGGAGCGCCCAGCAGATTCGGGTCAGTCGAAAAACTGTATTGTGTCTTCGCCATGCAAATCGGGTAGCCTGATCGTCCTTCGCTTTCGAATTTTGCGAATTGCTCTCGAACTTTCTTATCTGCAATGATGTCTTCGGCGCCATAAATCTCGCGTGCAATCGTTGCCGCTTTATCCCACAAAGACATGTCGTCGTTGTAGAGCGTCCTGAATTGCGCAGCCCCGCTCTCACACAAATCAACAACGTGCTCAGCCATCTCGAGCGTGCCTTTGCCACCGTCGGCCCAGTGCGTGCACTTGATCGCTTTGACCTGATAATTCTCGCAAAAGTCTTCAACAACTTTTACTTCAGCATCCGTATCAGCAGTAAAGTGGTTGATTGCAACTGTGACCGGGACACCGAATTTGCCGAGATTTCGAATGTGTCGCTCCAGGTTCTTGCAGCCGTCCTTAAGCGCCGCAACATTTTCCGTACCCAAGTCGGACTTGGCGACGCCACCCTGCATCTTGAGCGCTTTGATCGTCGCAACGAGTACGACTGCGTCCGGCGACAAACCCGCCTTGCGACATTTGATGTTGAAAAACTTTTCTGCGCCGAGATCTGCACCAAATCCTGCTTCAGTAACAACGTAATCAGCCAGCTTCAGCGCAGTTTTGGTTGCGATTACCGAGTTACAACCATGCGCAATGTTTGCGAACGGTCCGCCATGCATAATCGCTGGATTATTCTCCATCGTCTGCACCAGGTTTGGTTGAAAAGCATCCCGTAACAGAGCCGTCATGGCGCCGTGCGCGTTTAGATCATGCACAGTAACTGGCTCATCGTCGCGAGTGTAGCCAAGGACGATATTGCCAAGTCGTTTCTCGAGGTCGCCCAGGTCGGTCGCCAAACAGAAAATAGCCATCACTTCTGACGCGACGGTAATATCGAAACCGGCTTCACGAACCACGCCGTTGTGGAATCCACCAAGCCCGGACGTCACCGTTCTCAATGCACGGTCATTCATATCAACAACACGTCGCCAGGTCACCCGACGCGGATCAATATTTAGCTGGTTCTCCCAATGCATGTGGTTGTCGATTAGAGCCGCCAGCAAATTATTGGCTGCGCCGATGGCGTGAAAGTCACCCGTGAAATGCAGATTGATATCAGTCATCGGAACCACCTGTGCGTAGCCGCCGCCGGCTGCACCGCCTTTCATTCCGAAGCAAGGTCCCAAACTCGGCTCGCGCAGGCACATTACTGCCTTTTTGCCGATCAGATTCAGCCCGTCTCCCAGACCAACGGTTGTTGTTGTCTTGCCTTCACCTGCGGGTGTCGGCGAGACCGCGGTGACGAGAATTAACTTACCGTTTTTCGCTTTGCCGTTTGAGTTAATAAAATCTGCACTGATTTTGGCTTTATCATGGCCGTAGGGAATCAGGCCATCTGCCGGAATATTGAGCTTCTCGGCTATCTCCTGAATAGGACGGACATTCGCCGCTTGTGCAATTTCGATATCACTTTTCACTGCCACAACAAACCCTCACTCGTACGACCGGAACTGGCAGCGGATTTTATAGCAACTTTCTTCTACGGTGCATCCACAATTTTACTTATGCCGCCGCTCCTGAAATCGAGAAGATATATTTCACCATCTGTGGCCCGACCAAAACTCACAATTTGCAGGCCTGTGTCATCAAATATCGTCGCGACTGTGCCAGTCGTACTGGCCTCGGGAACACCGAACAATCGGCCAGAACTGAAATCGCCGAAGACATACCAGCCAGCCAGGTTTGCAATGACTGATCCTCGATAAACATAGCCGCCGGTAATTGACTGCCCAAGGCTATGGTCGTACTCGGTAATCGGCTCTACAAAGCTATTTGCACAGCCACTGGCTGGCGAAAAGCAGTGCGCACCTTCACGTGTATTCCACCCATAATTTGAGCCGGCATTGATTACGTCAACCTCCTCCCAATTCCCTTGACCAACGTCCGCTGCCCATAGCTTCGAGCTTGTCGAATCAAAGCTGAATCGCCACGGGTTGCGCAACCCCCAGGCGTAGATTTCGGGACAGGGCTCGGTTCCCGCGCCACCGGTACAGAGCATGTTTGCCTCGAATGGGTTCCCGGCCGGGATTCCATATGGTGAACCGCCGTTAATATCCAAACGAACAATCGCGCCCATCAGAGTGTTTGTGTTTTGCGCGTTCCCCGCCGGATCACCGCTGCCACCGCCATCCCCAAAACCGACATACAAGAAACCGTCAGCACCGAATGCGATATCACCCCCGTTGTGATTCGTGGCCGGCTGATCGACCGTCAGAATCGGGACTTCGGATGCCGCCACGAGGGTCTGGCCGTTGTCAGTGGAGGAAAAGCGCGAGACATAGGAAACCAGCGGCGCGCCTGTACGTGTATAAGAGACATAGACATCGGGTTTGACCGGAAAATTCGGATCGAACGCCATCCCCAGTAGTCCGCCCTCACCGCTCGCATTGACGAGGGCACGAATATCAAGAAAGACACTCGGAGACGTCGTGTTCTGGTCGTTTGCAAAGACATGCACAAGCCCCGATTTCTCCAGGACGAACCAGCGACCTGGATCAGACGGCGCCTGCATAAGGGCGACTGGCTGCGAAAAAGCCAAATTTGGGAATGCCGCTTGAGTGGTGATAGTTGGTGTCGTAGCTGCAGGAGGCGGCTCAATCACGACGCCTGTGTCACCACCACCGCCGCCGCCACAGCTCACTGCTAGCGCAGCACCGAAGCAGAGGGCGAATATCGTTATTGGTCTCATCAGAAAAACCTCCATAGGGTCCAGCCAGAGCTTATGCCGCTTGGCGTAGGCTGTCACGATGTCTCCATTTACCGACTTAAGGTCAAATTTCTCCGTTTTTTCGACACAAGTCACGAACCTGTCGATGTAATCGACATATACTCCAAACATGTCGAAATTTCCGCAATATATCGACATATATCGAAGACACGTCGATTACATCGACACATTTCTTCGACATGTCGAAAAATCTAGAGAATATCGACATATTTGCAAAACATGTCGATTGGATCGACGTTTCATCATTGCAGCCTTAGGGGAGCTTAAGTGACTGATTTTAATCCGGAACTACCGTTCAACGATCTACCGATGCTGCCGCCGCCCGCGGATCAGATAGAAACCACCACTATTCTCAAACGCTGCATCAAGTCACGTGTCGCACTGGCGGAGCTTAAACAGGCTGCTGAGCTGATTCCGAACTCAGCGGTGCTCGTCAATGCCCTGCCATTACTGGAGGCACGCGCCAGTTCAGAAATTGAGAATATCGTCACGACCACGGACAAACTCTTTGAATACGCCGATATCGCCGAGGATCGCGCTGACGCCGCGACCAAAGAGGCTTTGCGTTATCGGACCGCGCTCTACGAGGGTACGAAGATGGTACAGCGCGGCATGCTGACGACCGACATGGCCATTCAAATTTGTAGCACTATCAAAGGCCTGGAGCTTGATATCCGAGCAGAACCAGGAACAACACTGAAAAACCGTATGTCGGGAGAGACGATCTATACGCCACCGGTTGGACAGCAACTTCTTCTCGAAAAACTCGACAACTGGGCCGACTTCATGCACCGCAATACCGAATTCGATCCTCTGGTGCGCTTGGCGGTGCAACATTACCAGTTTGAAGCTATTCACCCGTTTGCTGATGGCAATGGCCGAACAGGACGAATCCTTAATATCTTGTTCCTCGTCGAGCACGGACTGCTCGATTCGCCCATTTTGTACCTCAGCCGCTACATTATCCAGAATAAAGCCGCTTACTATCGATTGCTGCAAAACGTGACAAATAGTCAGGATTGGGCACCCTGGATAATGTTCATCCTTGATGGTGTCGAGGAAACCTGTACCTGGACCACTGACAAGATCAAGTCGATTCGGGAGCTTATGGAACACACGGGCGAATTCGTGCAAACGCGCTTGCCCAAGATATATACCTGGGAGCTTGTGGAACTGCTCTTCAAACAACCCTATTGCCGTATCGGAAATTTGGTCGAAACTGGCATCGCCAAACGTCAAACAGCGTCGGTGTACCTGAAACAACTGTGCGAGCTGGGCGTTCTCAGGGAAGTAAAATCGGGCCGCGAAAACATATTCGTGCACCCAAAATACATCGAGCTGCTCACGGGCGAAGAAAACGTCTGGGTGTATTACGCGGGCGTCGAAACGGAAACATCCGAACCGGCTGAACTACCGGTTGCCTGAGCATCAGCACCAAATCATGAAAAGATCATTAAAGGATCACAGCCCATCCAGGTAGTACGCCGCCGGATTCTAGGGGCTGCTCTCCAGTATTGGGTCGTTCGCGGCACGCTCGAGCAGTCGTGGATCTGAGTCCTGAACCTTGACTGATATAAGCGTCAACTCAGTACCTATTGCCATCAGGTAGGGATGCCAGGTATCACCCTCGCCACGCCGATAATAGCCGGACACGGCCCATCCCACGGCGTCCGGATAAACATAGACCTTCCCGACTTTTCGATTCGGTGAAAGTGGATCAACAATTTCAAGATTGCCCGCGGCGATAGCGCCGACCAGGTGCTGTCGCGATGCTTCGACGACACCGATTTCAAGCGTGCGTTCTTCGCGGCCAGCCGGATTGGTAATCCACTGGTAGGAAAAATACGCGACCAACAGACCCACCGTCGTCGCAAACAAAAGGCGTCCAATCTTATGATTCATGCTTGCGTTCCATAGCTCAGTCGATTCCCAGGTACTTGTGCGTCTGCAAACTGAGCTTCCAGCGAGGGTGCTGTTTACAGTATTCGATACTGCGTCGAGTATTCTCATCGCGTTCAGGGCTGTCCAGCGGCTGTAGATAAAAATGCTCGAAATCGAGTGATTCAAAACGTGCAGGCTGCGCTGTATCTTCCGTTTGCGGATAGACCAGTTTGAGCTCATTGCCACTGGTCTGCAGCACTTCGGCGTTGCCTTTCGGGCTAACGCAAAGCCAGTCAATACCGTCTGGAGCGACAATGGTGCCATTACTTTCTACGCCGATTTCAAACCCTAAATCATGCAGCGCAGCTATCGCTGCACTCTCAAGCTGCAATAAGGGCTCACCCCCCGTACAAACGACGTACCGACCGGCCTCCGCCCGCGCCTCGCCCCAACAGGTAGAGACCGCGGCGGCAAGTTGTTCGGCTGTTTCGAATTTGCCACCGCCGGGTCCATCCACACCCACGAACTCGGTATCGCAAAAACGACAAATCGACTGTGCACGATGCTCCTCGCGCCCGGACCATAAGTTGCAACCTGCGAATCGAAGAAAAACGGCCGGTCGACCGGTGTGTGCGCCTTCCCCTTGTAATGTGTAGTAGATCTCTTTTACCGAATACGTCATGGTCAATTCACAAGTGGATCGGCTATACCGGCTTCGAAAAATCCTTTCGCACGCAAGACGCATGCCGGACATTCACCGCAAGGTGGTCGTGCACCGTTGTAACAGGTATGCGTAAGTGCCATCGCCTCCAATGATTTCAATTCCCGCGCCAACTCAACTGTTTTTTGTTTGGAGAGGTGCATCAGGGGCGTATGAATACGCAGTTTTGACTCCATGCCGGCCTGCAGCGTTTTTTGCAACGCAGCCATGGTCCCCTCACGACAATCCGGGTAGCCACTGTAGTCTGTCTCAGCGACACCCGTAACGAGATGCTCTATGCCTCGTTGATAGGCGAACGCGGCCGCAAACGTCAGAAAAATTATATTTCGCCCCGGTACGAAGGTATTGGGTAATCCCGATGCGTTTCCGGGATCCGAACCAACCGAGATTTTGGTGTCGGTCAACGCGTCGCCACCCAATGCGGCGAAGGTATTTATTGGCAGCACGGTGTTATTGACGCCAGCAAACTCTGCAATTTTCCGTGCGCAGTCAATCTCAATGCGATGACGCTGGCCGTAGTCGAACGTTAACGTCGTTACCCTTTCTGAACCGAAACGATCCATTGCCCAGTAAAGGCAGGTCGTCGAGTCCTGCCCGCCCGACAACACGACCACTGCTTTACTACTTTTCGTCATCGCTACCGCCGAAGAGGGCCTCAAGAGCATCCTTCGCAGCATCCGATTCTGATTTCTTTTCGGGGTCAAAAGCGCTGTCGGAAGGATTGAACCAGTCGCAGAAATTCGACCGGTCTTTTTCCTTTACGTCTTCGGCGCCGTCTTCACGGCACTGACGTGGAACATGCGGGGAAAAATGCGAGCACATCTTGCAAACATGGAGATCCGCGCTGCAATTCGGGCACTGATCTCGGCGAGACAACGGCAACGACAATTGGGCGAGCGACTCGCCACATTGAAAGCAAACCAGATTGTGAGACAAACGAATTCTCTCAAAGCTACACGGAAAACCGAAGTATAACGGTTTGCCGGGCCATCTTGCGCACGCGGTCGATACTGAGGTAGAAGGCTGCCAAGAGGCGCAATTCGGTAGCTACGGCATCGACGTTCTGGCCAGTGAAGCCGGGCTTCGTCGTTCCAACCTGTATAGCATCGAAAATGGCGAGGTATTCAAGTCGAATACTTGGGCGATTCACAAACAGACCTTGCACATCGGTACTTTCGAAACTGAACATTCCGCTGCTGAGGTACGCCGCTTAGTGCATCAACCTGACTATCTGTCGCACGATGATCTGCGGCAGATTTACCACTATGATGAAGCCGGAAATCTGTCGGCAGAGTCCGTCTCAAAGCTCGTAAAACTGCTCGCCTCGAAGCGCACAGAGTGACGTAACACGCCTTTGCGATTAGACTCCTCTTTCAGGCACAGGGATTAGTCAAAAGGGTACCGCTTATGAAACGCATCAATTTGTTCAAACTCGTTCTGACAAGCGCTTTGCTGCTCGGATTTACAGGTGCATTCGCACAGGATTCATCAGATGACTCAGCCAATGTTTGGGCCGTTATTGAGGGCGAATGGAACGCCAACGAAAAAGGCGACCGGAAATGGCCAGAACGACTCCTTACAAATGACTTTACGGGTTGGGGAAAAAACTCACCTGCGCCGCGTAGCAAGTCATCGACGAAAATGTGGAATGACCACAGTGCCAAGATCGGCAAAATGATCGCGCACGAGTTATATCCGCTTTCAATCGTCATTCATGACGACGTTGCCGTGGCGCACTATCTTTACAGCAGCGTATTTGAGTCAAAAGACGGCGGGGTGGAGAACAGCAACGGCCGATACACCGATATTCTGGTAAGAACGGAAGACGGCTGGATGTTTCTTGCCTGGCACGGCGGCGACGACTAGAACTGACGCGGTTTTCGACCTTAAGTCTGCCCAATTCGGTTAAGGAATGGTTCAGCAAGGCTAAGCTAGTATTGTCGTCAATATAGACAGGTCCACGATTTTTGGACCCGGAGGCCGTATGAAAGCTCTTAAGACGAAAGTACTTCTGATGATGCTACCTACCCTGGCTTTTGCCCAGGTGCCCGTTGACGATGATGGCAATGCCATCGGCAGCTATGAGTCGCAGGCCGAGGTTATGCCTATTGGTGACGACGGTATTCCGCGCCTGTCGCAGGCGGAATTGGAGGAATTGGTCGGGCCGATCGCATTGTATCCGGATGACTTACTGGCTATCGTTTTGCCGGCTTCGGCGTATCCTTTGCAGATCGTTGAGGCAGCACGTTTTCTCGAGGCACTGAAAGACGATCCAACGCTGCAACCTGACCCTGACTGGGATGATTCAGTTGTGGCTTTGACGAACTATCCGGAAGTCATAGAGCTTCTCAACAAGGATCTCGACTGGACCTGGCGTCTCGGCGAAGCCGTTGTTGCACAGCAGGCCGATGTCGTCGCAGCGGTAGAGTCTTTTCGCGATGTCGCTTATGCGGCTGGTAACCTGAAAAGTGATTCTTATCAGACGGTCGCGAGTAACGACGGGGTTATCAATATTACGCCCGCGGTCGAAGACGTCATCTACGTGCCCTACTACGAACCTTCTCGCGTTGTGCACTATCAACCGCGACCGGTCTATTACTACTATCCGCGACCACGTCCGGTCTACTACTACCCGTATGCATCGAATCATCATTTCAATCGCGGCTATTTCTGGGGCGTAACCACGGCGTTCTCGATCGGCTGGATGTCAGACAGTTTGCATGTCTATCACCATAGCTATCGCGGACACCCGTATTACGGAAGAACCTACTGGAATGACGGCTGGTATCGCCGCCCATCGATCAGCGTTTACAACACGAGCTATGTAAACAACACCACTGTCCGGGTGAATCATTCGTCGCACGGCGATCGCTGGCGTCCGAACACGAGGCGACGTGAACACGTCCGCCGCGAAGGCTATGCAAGAGCAGAAACGCGAGCCGTTCGCGAAGGCCGGCGCAGCGCGACCGTCAACAAGACACACCGAAATCAGCCGGTTTCGTTTCGCGAAAGGGATGCCCGCGTCACACATCGAAGCACCTCAAGACAAACACACACGTCAGTGGATCGAGCCACAACTAATCGCGGCGCGCATCAGCAACGATCGCCTGACTCCAACTACCAGGCAAGTAACAGGCAGAACCGACAACAGTCTCAGCAGCGGACAGAACGACGTTCTGCACCGCAGCGATCAGAGCGAGCGTCACCGCCTGTCAGGACACAGCGCCAGGCACCGGTACGAACGGAGCGGGCATCACCGCCTGCCAGGACACAACGCCAGGCTCCGGCACGAACGGAGCGGGCATCACCGCCTGCCAGGACACAACGCCAGGCACCGGCACGAACGGAGCGAGCATCACCGCCTGCCAGGACACAACGCCAGACACCGGCACGAACGGAGCGAGCACCCGCACGTACTCAGCAGCGGCAAACGGAGTCTCGCCGGCGGGATAATAAAAGTAGTGGCAGCAATGAGCGGTCCGGCCGCAGATCGAGTGAGCGTCGATCGCGTGACCGCAAATAGGGTCAACTGCTAATCGTCGTCGGATTCGCCGTCGCGGGATGCTTCTTTCGTGAGTTCCCAGGCGATGAAGGCGACGCAGCCTGCCGCAATAAGGGCAAGAACAACGCCTGCGACAGGAAGAATCGTACTCATCGGCCTATCGTAACACCGCGGCTAATCGTCCTCGCCTTTTGAAGTGTCATTTGAGCGCAAGCGCCCGGATTGCCGTAGTGATTCTCGCAATACGAATTCGATCTGCGCATTAAGACTGCGCAGATCGTCTTTCGCCCAGCGCTGCATTGCTTCCAGCGTTTTGGAATCAATTCGCAACGCAAATGATTTTCTTGCTGCCATACGAGAATCCAGATCAGGTATAGAGCGAACCTGTGTTCAACACCGGCTGTGCGCTCTCATCGCTGCACAGAACGACCAGCAAATTGCTGACCATCGCTGCTTTGCGCTCTTCATCAAGCGCGACGATGTTATTTTCATCCAACTCCTCCAATGCCATTTGCACCATTCCAACGGCACCACGAACGATTTGCTTGCGAGCAGAAATAATTGCGGATGCCTGCTGCCGGCGAAGCATCGCATTCGCGATCTCCGGTGCATAAGCAAGATGCGTAATCCGCGCTTCGATGACCGTAACACCGGCCGTTGTGAGCCTATCCTGAATTTCCTTCACTAACGCTTGTGCGATCTCAACCGGATTGCTTCGCAGCGCAACATTTTCGCCCTCGTGAGGTTCGTAGCGATACGTTGTACCTAAATTTCGCAATGCTGACTCGCTTTGGATTTGCACGAAACCAGCGTAGTCGTCGACCTCGAATAAGGCCTCAGCGGTGTCGAAAACTTTCCAGACCACGACTGCTGCGATCTCGATTGGGCTACCGTTGGCGTCGTTCACTTTCAGCGTGCTGCATTCGAAATTTCGCACCCTCGTCGACACAGACACCTTCGCGTAAAAGGGGTTGGCCCATCGCAGCCCCGGCTCATGCGTTGTTCCAGCGTATTTACCAAAAAGCTGCAGAACCTTTGCCTCATTGGGATGCACCATCATGAACCCGGCCCAGCAAATCAGAACCAGAATGGACGCGAATACCGATACCAGAAAAACCGCTATGGCTTGTGCCTGAAATGCCCTGATAGCAACGTACACCAAGCTCAGCTGTGCCACGAGCAAGACCAGGATCATCGTGTAGCCGGAGGGAATAGTCCTCTTAATTTCGCGAATCATGCCGTTCTCCTTTTCTTTTCGCTTATCATCAGTCAATTTGATATCATTTTGATATCACTGGATGAAAAAGTCAAGAATTCCAGGATCAGGCTTGCAGAGCCGCCAAGCGACTTTCTATTTTCTCTCGAAATCGAATCCCGACAGGTGCTGCAAGAAAACGCTGCATTTCGTCTGCGTCGTGTCGTAATCCGTAATAGAAGCGAAATAGCTCCAGTATCGAAACGTCACTGGAATTGTCGGCAACAAATGTAATCGCGTCTCCTGCCGAGACATCGCCGCCATTCAACACTCTGAAATACACTCCGGGCCGCTCTGCGCGACGAAACGCCATTCCAAATTCCGAGTCGTTCAGTCTCGCCGCAAAAGTGCTGCAGGGAATTCGCGGGGAAGTCGCTTCGAGAACCACCTCGCCGATGAGTAAGCGGTCACCAACATTCATGTCGGATTGCAGACCTCGAATGGTCAGGTTTTCGCCAAACAGCCCGGGCAAAAAGCTGCGTTCTGATTGCTTGTTCCACCAGTCGTAGTCATCGGCGCTATACGCGTAGACAGCTTGATCGGCACCACCATGATGCTCAGTATTCACGATCGTATCGTTCAACAGTCCGAACTCACCGAGATGAACCGGACCCGCCATCGGGAGCTTACAAATCCCGGTATCGATTGATTCGTTTTTGTGACTAATCGTTGCAGCGTCACCGACGTTGACACTTTCCAGTTGCATTGCCTCTAACACGCATCACTCCATTCCGCGGATACTTTTGCCTGTTAGATTCTATAACGTTAGACGTCGACTTTTCCTAGCACGATCATGAGGAGAGTGAACGCGATCAATGCAACAGCGCTAACGCCAAAAAACATGCAGATCATGAATATAGTCTGATCCATGCTGGGTCTTCCCTTCTCGACTTTGGGTCGCCTTCTTGTACTCCAACGCATTGCAACTGACTATATCGGAAGCTACCTACAAAACAGGTCGCTCGGCCGCCCGCCCGACCCGGCCCCAACCAGGAAAACAGCCGAATGCGAAACAACCCATACGGGCCCCAGTGCTGCAGGTACGATAACAGCTGCTATATGATTGATAGTAAGAGATATTCCAGAACTGCTCGCGATGTCTTCGGGGCTCGCGATCTTTTGAAATTAGGTGCCAAGGGCAATCGCCAGCGCGTAGAACTGCGGTGCTTCGGCCTTCCGGTAACACTGCAACGCCAGCGACTGTTTCAATACCTCGAAGTAGCAATATGCGTTACAAATAATAGCGAACTAATATACAATATAACGCATGGCGAAAACCAAGGTGTCTACACTAAACCTGCGCATCGAGCCCGGGCTTAAAGAAGCGGTCAGAGAAGCTGCCGCTCGCGAGCACCGTAGCGTCGCGAATATGGTTGAGATGTTGATTCGCCGGCATTGCGACAAGAGCGGAATCTCGATTCCCGAACAAGACGAACTTTTCCCGGGGACTCCCAATGGATGAACGCATGTTGAAGGCTATGGTCGCAGCAGGGGCCATCAAGAACATCAATATAATTGCCAGCGGCGCTCGATTTCACATCGAGGCAAGGACGCCCAATGGCCCGATAACTGCGGAAACACGAAAGGGCAAGGTGCGGACCTGGGTAACGCTGGATGCAGCAGCCCGCTGGGTGCGCGGACTGGGCGTCGGCGCGGCACAAGTAAACCTCGCTCACTGGCAGCCCAGTCAGCGTGAATTATCCGTTTAAGCGTCGTTTTGCTCTGCTGCAATTCCCGCAGGCCAGGCACCACCTAAAGGAAACGGCCTTTCGTCCGTATTGAACGTCAGGAAGCGAGAAATATTGTAAATATACGTGGCGACACTCTGTCCCACTGCCTTGATCTCGTCGTTAACCGCTCCCGTAAACAAGACCCAGAAGAAACCAAGTACCACGATAACGCCGCCTGCGAATAAGGCCACAGAGGCGAGAACGCAGCTAACTAGCATGAACAGGCCACGCATCCAGGTTACGCCCGATTTCAGATTTTCCTCAATCGGCTTACCCGTTTTGCTGTCATCAACATACGCATCATCTGCTGCTGGATTGTCGTTGCTCATCGTATTGCTCCTTTACGATCGTCAGCATATTGTTACAATCTTCGGCCCCACCGACCAGCGAAATATTTTTAATGATGAATCGAATACTAGTCATTGCCGCTACGAGTCTCCTGCTAGCGGCATGCAACGAATCGGCAGAATTACCCGTGGACTCAACCGCCGCAGCCGCACCGGACGCCATTACAATCGCGGGCAATAGCATCATTGTCGATACACACATTGATGTTCCCTACCGTCTGAATGCGAAACCTGAGGATATCTCCGAAGCAACCGAAAGCGGTGATTTCGATTACCCACGTGCCGTCGATGGTGGCCTTAACGCACCTTTCATGTCGATTTACACACCGGCATCACTGGAGGCGGAAGGGAAATCGAAAGAAGTCGCAGAGACCCTGATTGATATGCTCAACGGTATTGTTGCGCAATCACCGGACAAGTTTGCCATCGCACGCTCGCCATCAGATGTACGCGAACAATTTGCTGCCGGCATCATGTCATTGCCAATGGGTATGGAAAATGGCTCTCCGATCGAAGGTGATCTGGCCAATATTCGACACTTCTATGATCGCGGTATCAGCTACATCACGCTGGCGCACAGCCTTTCGAACCACATCTCTGATTCGTCCTACGACACCAACCACCAATGGAATGGGCTCAGCGATTTCGGTAAGGACGTCGTACTGGAAATGAACCGCGTTGGCATCATGGTTGATATCAGCCACGTATCGGACGACGCATTTTGGCAGGTCATGGAGATCAGTGCGGCGCCCGCCATTGCCTCACATTCGTCCGCGCGACACTTCACACCGGATTTCGAGCGCAACATGAGTGACGAGATGATCCTCAAGCTGGCAGAATGCGGTGGCGTCATTCAGATCAACTTCGGCTCAAGCTTCATCACAGCTGAGGCGCGCGAATACAGCACTGCACGTTCCGACGCCAGCAAACAGTGGCTAATCGACAATCCCGAGTACACCGAAGTAGATTCGTATCGATTATTCCCCGCAATTTATGCAGCAGAAAATGGGGCATTGCCTTTCGCGACTCTCGATCAGGTGCTCGACCATATTGACCACGTTGTTGATTTGACCAGCGTCGATCACGTAGGAATAGGGTCGGACTATGATGGCGTCGGCGATTCGCTGCCTATAGGCCTCAAGGATGTTGCATCCTACCCCACGCTCGTCCAGGGACTTCTGGATCGTGGCTACAGCGAGGAAGACATCAGGAAAATTCTCGGCGAAAATTTATTGCGAGTCTGGCAAGCGGTACAGGACTACGCGGCAATCACGTCCAGCAGCACGTAACGCAGCAGCACTTCGTAGCTGGTCCGATCGAGCTTCATGCCGTCGGGCAACTCGAGTGTGTGAATAGGCTGGCCGTCCGCGCTACACATTTCGAGAAAGTGCTTATGGTTTTCTCTATAGACCTGGTATTTCACCTCACGCCGCACGTCCAGTCTTAACTGCACCTTGGTTAAGGTCCAATCCTGGATAGTCGCTCTGTCCATGATGATCTCCGAAATTAGTTCAGTCACAGGCAATAGTGCAAAGCCTGTGCCAAACCAAGGCTGGAGAGATGAATATTCTTATTATTCAATAAGTTACTGAATATCCGTGAATGACTTTGCGGTGTGACAAGTAGCAGCAATTGTCACTTTTTGACATCGAAATCTGTATTTTTGCGACAGATGGTTTACATAAAATTCGGCTTACATAGGCCAGAAAATGGTGATGGCAGGCACCGAAATCGCAATGATCAATATCTCGAGTGGCAAGCCCATTCGCCAGTAGTCGCCAAAACGATAACCGCCGGGGCCCATGATTAATGTGTTGTTCTTGTGACCAATCGGTGTCAGGAACGCACAGGATGCTGCAACGGCGACACCCATCAGGAACGGGTCCGGGCTCACATTCAGCCGCGTTGCAATATCAACTGCAATGGGTGCTGCAATAACTGCTGTAGCGGTGTTGTTCATGACATCGGACAGTGTCATCGTAACGATAACCAGCAGGGTCAAAACGACGACCGGCGAATAGCCTGCCGACAAATCGACGATGCCACCCGCGATCAACGCTGTTCCACCCGTTGATTGCAACGCACCGCCGATTGGGATCATGGAACCGAGCAGAACGATGACCGGCCATTCGATAGATGTATACACATCCCGAATCGGAACAATATTCAGCAGCACATACAGTGCCGTGGCGCAGCCCAAAGCGATCGGCAAGTAAACCCAGCCAAAGCTGGCAACGATTATTGCGCTCGCAAAAATCCCGACGGCCCACCATGCCTTGTCACGTTGAATGACCCGCTGTCCCCTGTCAGCCAACGGTAAGAGACCGAGACGACCGGTGATGTCATTCAAACGCTCGTCGGCACCCAGCAGCAAGAGGACATCACCGGGCTGCAGATCCAGTTTTCTGACATTTTCACTAAACCGCTCTCCACGTCTGGAAACACCGACCACCGCGACACGATAGCGATACAGGAGTCGCACGGACATTGCAGAACGGCCAGCCAATCGCGACGACTCCTGAACGACGACTTCGCTCAGGACCAGATTGTCGTCACCGAGCTGCCCCTCTCCTTTGCCAACGTACTCGAGATTCAGATTTCCCAATGCCTCTTCAAGGCTGTCCGGGCTGGCCTCCACAACGAGAACATCGCCGGCCTTGATTTCTACCTCTCTCGCGAGTCCCGGCATACGACGACCCCGACGCACGAGCCCGATGATTTCGATATCACTCTTACCCGCCATTTCATCCAGGTCGCTGACCTGTTTGCCGATCGCAGTGGACCCGTCGGGCACGCGCACTTCCGCGATGTAATCCGCGAGCTCAAAGAGTTCCTTACCGGAATCAACCGATTTGCGTGCGCTCGGCAACAGTCGCCAGCCAATCAGTGCGACGTAGGCAACGCCAACCACCGCGCACGCCAATCCAACCGGTGCGAAATCGAACATACGATACGGCTCGCCAAGCGCATCTCCGCGGAATTCTGCGATCACGATATTCGGCGGCGTGCCGATAAGGGTGATCATGCCGCCAAGAATGGACGCGAAAGACAGCGGCATCAGCGACAGTGACGGACTTCGTCCTGCCTTCTTGGCCGCCTGCATATCGACCGGCATCAGCAGTGCGAGCGCGGCAACGTTGTTCATGAGCGCCGAAAGCGACGCGGCCAGTCCTGACATGATGGTGATATGGGTCGATAGCTTTCGCGATGAATCCACGAGGTAGCGTGCGACGATCTCGATGGCACCGGAGTTAGACAATCCCCGACTGACAATCAGGACCAATGCGATTATTACCGTTGCCGGATGTCCAAACCCCGAAAACGCCTGCTCCTTTGGCACCACACCGGTCAGCAGCGCG
Organism: Woeseiaceae bacterium; assembly: GCA_021773075.1. Lineage (GTDB taxonomy): Bacteria > Pseudomonadota > Gammaproteobacteria > Steroidobacterales > Woeseiaceae > UBA1847. The sequence continues at coordinate 233,715 of JAJFKT010000010.1, read as the reverse complement.
ATGAGTAACGCAACGAATGCGACCAAATCATAACGCCAGCGCCCCCAGATCAGGAACACGAAAACGAAAAACAGTAATCCGAACAGTACCGACTGATCTGCACTCATGATTTACATCTTTACCGATGGCAGGAACGGTTTGATACCGATTGCGTGGTACAAGTCCTCCGGGCGGTAAAGGGTATCGCCCTTCATAACCAATACAGCACGACGGATTGAACTGATGTCTTCGAACGGATTGCCGTCGATCAATATCAGATCGGAATCTTTGCCTACCTCAATCGAGCCTTTCCTGTCAGCAATTCCGGTTATGCGTGCCGAATCGAGCGTGGCGATCCGCAAAACCTCATCTGTCGAGATGCCCGCCTCCGCATACAACTCGATCTCTCTGTGCACCGTAAATGCAGCCATGTCATCGCTGCCTGGAACGATTTGAATGCCGTAGTCATGTAAAGCCTTGATCATCGCGGCCTGGTTCTCGGCCGATTTCAACCACGCCTCTTCCATGCCGCGCTTGTTCATTGATACAACGTATCGTCCACGCGCAATACTCGGCGGCAAGTGTCCGATGACCGCTGCGAAGGTCGGATCGGGCTGCCCATCCAAATGACGCAGAGACGTATCAAAAATCGCAGCTGTTGGATCGATTGTGACGTTGTTTTCTTTCAGCAGCGCAAAGAAAGACTGCACTTCCTCGCTGTTCAAATCGAGATTGCCGGCTTCGTCGCCGTAAAGCGTAAACCGAATCTGCTGCCGCGTGTCTTCACGATCTCCCGCAAGGAAGTTCAGGAACACCATATTGATGTGTTGAATCTCATCGTAACCGGCACGTACGGCCTGCTCAGCAGACATGAACGCTGGTATGTGGCCGCTGATTCGCATGCCATGAGAATGCGCACGCTCAGCAATCGGGGCGACCCACTCCGGTTCGATGGAGCTGTAGAGCTTGATTTGGATGTAGCCATTCTCGGCAAAAAAATCGACACGGTCGAGAGCCTGCTGCAACGATTCTGCAGCCCAGCCAGAAGCGTACGGTCCGGCTTTATCCATAAAACCAGCTCGAAACGTATTCGGTCCAATAACTTCGCCAGAATCATGCTTTGCGGTGAGTTCCAGAGTCTTCTCGTGAACACCACCAATGTTACGAACATTGGTAATGCCACCGGCGATATTCAACACGCCGTCCGACAGGCCAAAGTGAGCATGCATATCCCAAAGCCCGGGCATTAGTGACTTGCCGGAACCGTCGATATAAGTCGCCGACGTATCTTCGATCGCCACTGCGGAAATTGCTTTGATAACACCATCGGCAACAAGAACATGGTGGCCTTCAAGCAACACGCCATTGACGACATCGACAACATTGACGTTACTGAAGACTACCGGCGTATCAGCGGCGATAGCCAGATTGGCTGCCAGTGCGGTAATGAACTCGCCGTCAGCATCGGATTGAATTTCGCTTAGCTCGCCAAGAACAGACACGTCCCAACCCTCTGGAACCATGCCGAGATAGCCACCGCCATCGAACGCGGCGACGTTCAGGTTCTCATCAAACCACAGATAATTCGGGGTGAAACCGATACCATGTATTGCGTATAGAGAAAGCGTTTGTTTGCCTTGCGGAGTGTCGGCCGTATGCTGTCTAACAACTTCGACACGTGCGCGGCCATTTGGCAGCAGATCGATTGATTTATCGATGTTCTTTTCGGCCGCTCTGACCAATGCTCCAGCGGAACCGAAAGTAATACCCTCGTTCGCCAGATAAAATGCGGGGTCATCGGTTTCAACCAGGCCACTCTCACCGGGTGTGCTCCATGACGCGATACCATTTTCGTAGCTGTAATACTCATCGATGACCGATTTAAACGGAGAAATACCGGTAATTTTCTGTGCCGAAATCCGGCCGTTTTCGTCGAGCTGTAACTCAGAATTGACGGACCACTCACGGTTGTTCCAGTGCACAAAAGACTCATTAATGATTTGGCCGTCACCGTTCTTGGTGATTACGGTTTCACCAGCCGGCGTTGTGCCTTGCATATACCAGTCATACCTGGCCGTACTTCCAGCTGTTTCGACGGACGCTGTGGCTGCATCACCGTCATTCTGTGTCTGAGCCTGCTCCTGACCGCAGGCCACAACAACGATTGCACTAGCCGCTAGAAGAACGTTTCGCCTGATCTTTCCACATAATCCGTGCATTGCCAGATCCTTTCTTGTTATTCACGAAGCGCCAAGACTACTCTGCAGGCGACCTTTTGCAAGATAGCCGGTACGATCAATTTATGGCATACGTCATCATCATAGTTTTGCTCGTCGCAATCATTTTCGCTCCAGGAATCTGGGTGCAACGGGTGCTCGCAAAATACAGCCAACCCGAGGATCGTTATCCTGGAACCGGCGCCAGTCTTGCACGGCACCTTTTGGACAGAAACGGTTTGCAGTCCGTCACGGTAGAAGTAACAGAGTCCGGCGACCACTACGACCCCATCTCTAAGGTCGTGCGACTGACGAAGGATAAGCACGACGGCAATTCCCTAACGGCCGTTACGGTGGCAGCACATGAGGTCGGACACGCCATTCAGGACCACACGCGCTATCCACCGTTGAAGTGGCGCACGCGTCTCGTCAGGGCAACGGCCGGCCTTGAAAAGATCGGTGCAGGTATTCTCATCCTCTCGCCCTTTATGGGATTGCTGACACGGGTTCCGGCATTGGGCGTGGTCACCTTCCTGGGTGGCATGCTCGCGCTGGGGACATCGGCAGTGATTCACATGGTTACCTTACCGACGGAATTCGACGCCAGTTTTAACCGCGCTTTGCCGATGTTGGATGAGCTAAAAATCCTGAAATCGGTCGACCGGCCGCACGCCAGGAGGCTGTTAACGGCAGCGGCACTGACCTATGTTTCAGCATCGCTGATGAGCCTTCTGAATATCGCACGTTGGATTGCGATTTTGAGGCGCTGATTTCAGTCCCATAAGTAATTGTTTTTACTATACTTTCCGACAATTCAGGCGTCTCGCTGAAGAGCGGTCGTATTGGGGCTGGTTTAGGGCGCTCCGCACTGTTATTATCCGCGCCCGAACGCCCGTCCTACCCCGTTTGCAGCACTGCACCCGCTGTCCGGAATGCGCCAATAGGACCGGCAAGGATTACGTGCACCCACCTCGATTTATTGCCGGGTTCTCGCTTTAGCAAGGCTTTGAGAGCTCTTAGGGGTATGGCAGTAGCTGGTGGTTGGTGACGACAGACAATTAACAGAGTTAGAGCAAAGAAATGAAAGACCTTAGCCTTTATCGAAACATCGGAATTTTCGCGCACGTTGACGCGGGCAAGACCACGACCACCGAACGAATTCTAAAGCTCACTGGCAAGATCCATAAGACTGGCGAAGTCCACGACGGCGAAGCCACGACAGACTTTATGGACCAGGAACAGGAACGCGGCATTACGATTCAGTCGGCTGCGACCAGCTGCCAGTGGGATGGTCACCGAATGAACATCATCGACACACCAGGACACGTTGACTTCACCATCGAAGTTTACCGTTCTTTGAAAGTGCTCGACGGTGGCGTAGGCGTATTTTGTGGATCTGGCGGTGTAGAGCCGCAATCAGAAACGAACTGGCGCTACGCGAATGACTCTGAAGTTGCGCGCATCATTTTTGTTAACAAGCTTGATCGCATCGGAGCGGACTTCTACCGCGTCGTAGAGCAGGTCAAAAAAGTACTGGCGGCCAATCCGCTGGTCATGGTGCTGCCTATCGGAATCGAAGATGACTTTGTTGGCGTCGTCGACCTGCTCACGGAGAAATCGTGGATCTGGAGCGATGTGAACGATCCTGAGTCCTACACCATTGGCGATGTTCCGGACGACATGCTTGAAGTCACTGCCGAGTGGCGCGAAAAGCTGATCGAGACAGCCGTTGAGCAGGATGATGATCTTCTTGAGGCGTATCTTGAGGGGGAAATACCGTCGGTCGAAGATCTGAAGCGCTGCATTCGCAAGGGAACGATCGCACTTGAGTTTTTCCCGACTTTCTGTGGTTCCGCCTTTAAAAACAAAGGTGTACAGAATATTCTTAATGCAGTTGTTGACTATCTGCCGAACCCTACTGAAGTTAAGCCACAACCGGAAATCGATCTCGAAGGTAACGAGACCGGCGGATTCGCAATTGTTGATCCAGAAAAGCCATTGCGTGCACTGGCGTTCAAAATTATGGACGACCGTTACGGCGCTCTGACGTTTACTCGCATCTACTCCGGCACCTTGAAGAAAGGCGACAACGTCGTGAATACCTTTACGGGCAAGAACGAGCGAATCGGTCGAATCGTAGAAATGCATGCCGACTCTCGCGAGGAACTTGATATTGCACAGGCAGGCGACATCGTTGCCCTCCTCGGCATGAAAAACACACGCACGGGTCACACGCTGGCAGACGCTGACAATCCTGCAACACTCGAGCCGATGGTATTCCCGGATCCTGTAATCTCTATCGCAATTTCGCCGAAGGACAAGGCCGGTACCGAGAAGATGGGTGTCGCACTGAATAAAATGGTTCAGGAAGACCCATCATTCCAGGTCGCAACCGATGAAGACTCTGGCGAAACGCTGATTAAGGGTATGGGTGAGTTGCACCTCGATATTAAGGTCGACATCTTGCGTCGTACGCATCATGTCGACGTTGAGATGGGTAAACCACAGGTTGCTTATCGCGAAACGATTACTCGAAAGATCGAAGACACTTACACCCATAAGAAACAGTCGGGTGGATCGGGTCAGTACGGCAAGATCGAGTACGAAATCGAACCAGCTGAGCAAAACGCTGGATATGAATTCGAATCCAAGGTTACCGGCGGTAACGTTCCGCGTGAATACTGGAGCGCGATCGAGAAGGCATTCAAGTCTTGCATGGTCGAAGGCACCATGGCTGGCTACCCATTGCTGGACGTAAAGTTCACATTGCTGGATGGTGCTTACCATGCGGTCGATTCATCGGCTTTGGCGTTCGAAATTGCAACAAAAGCGGCCTACCGTCAGTCGATTCCGAAAGCCGGTCCGCAGCTACTTGAGCCGATCATGAAAGTTGATGTCTTCACACCGGATGATAACGTCGGTGATGTTATCGGTGACCTGAACCGTCGTCGTGGCATGATCAAATCTCAGGACGCTGGCGCGACGGGTGTTCGAGTAAAGGCAGATGCACCACTGGCTGACATGTTTGGCTACATCGGTCACCTGCGTACGCTGACGTCGGGTCGTGGCCAGTTCTCAATGGAATTCAGCCACTACGCCCCATGTCCGCAAAACGTTGCTGATGAGGTCATCAAAGAAGCGGCTGAACGCAAAGCGAATAAATAGTGTAACGCCGTAGAAAGTTACATCGATCAGGCCCCTGTTGGTTTTACCGTCAGGGGCTTTTTCTTTGCTGAATCAACGCGTCATAGATGAAGAATGCGACAGCTGACCAGATGAAGCCAAAGCAGATCAGATGAGCAGTTGTGAGCGTTTCGCCATAATAGATACCAATGCAAAACTGCATAGTCGGTGCCAAGAATTGCATGAATCCAATGGTCGTTAGGGGCAGTCGACGCGCGGCCAATGTAAAACACAGCAACGGCAATGCGGTGACAGGGCCTGCCATCAGTAACCAGAACGTCAGCGAGATCTCTCCGACCCCGAATACCATGTTCGATGTCGAGAGCAGATAGCCAAACCAGACCAGTGCGAATGGCAGAAGCAACACTGTTTCTACGAACAGACCCGGCATTCCTCCGATCACCACTCTTTTTCTTACTGCAGCGTAGACCGTGAAGCTGATAGCGAGAAACAGCGCCACCCAGGGCACCACAGCGCCCGAAATCGTCAGAACTATGACGCCAATCGTCGCGAATACGACGGCGACTTTTTGGTAGCGGTGCAAGCGTTCGCCGAAAATCCAGAAACCTGCCAACATGCTCGTAAGCGGGCTGATGTAATAACCGAGACTGGTCTCAAAAATTCGGCCATCCTGAATCGCCCATATATAGACAAACCAGTTCATGCCAATAAATAACGCTGATATCGACAACCAGCCGAGCATGTTTCGGTGCGTTAATGCACGTGCCACTTCCGGCCACTGGCGACGCGCCATAATGATTAGGGCGCCGAATGGAATTGCCCAGATAATTCGGTGCGTTAGCACCTCGGTTGCTTCGACCGACCCGACTATCTTGAAGTAAACCGGGAGAAACCCCCACATCAGGTAAGCCGCGATCCCTGCCGTCACACCTTCGCGAGTCGTCTTGTCCCCAGATAACAAGCGCTATTCCACAGACGCTTCATTGGGCAGATACAATGACCAGTTCTTGAGTTGCCTCATGCGGCGGAAAAAATCCTCCAACAACATGTATAAACATGGAATCAGGAAAAGCGTAATGACGGTCGCGAAAATAATGCCAAAACTGATAGAGATAGCTGTTGGAATAACCGCCTGCGCTTGCGGGCTGCTTTCGAACATTATCGGCAATAGACCTGCAGCCGTCGTAAATGAGGTAAGAATGATGGCGCGAAAACGGGCGGTGCCTGAGCCAATCACCGCATCTCGAATCGGAACTCCGTTGGCTCTCGCCTTGTTAATGAAATCCACCATAATCAAACTATCATTCACAACCACGCCTGCCAGCGCAATCAGCCCAAACATCGAGAACATGGTCAGAGCGTAGCCCATTACGATATGACCAATGACTGCGCCGATAGCGCCGAACGGAATCACCGACATGATGATTAACGGCTGCATGTACGAATGCAGCGGGATGGCGATCAGAGCGTAGATCAGGAACATAGCGACGATTAAGGCCATGAATATTTTCGCCATAAACTCAACCTGATCCTGACTTGATCCTTCGAGACCATACTTCACGCCCGGATAACGCGACAGCAAGCCCGGGATGTACTCCTGCTTCATCGTTCGAATGATCTCTTGTGGCTCAACTCGCTCAGAATCAAGGTCAGACGAAACCGTGACCGTACGCTCGCGATCGAGCCTGGAGATTCGTGAATAACCCTGGCCGAATGAAACCTCTGCAACAGAACTGAAGGGGACCTCATCACCGTCAGGTGTCCGAATACGCATGTTCTCGAGGTCAGCGATGGAACGGCGCTCCTCAATCGGATATCGAACCATCACACGAAGCTCGTCTTTTCCGCGCTGTATACGTTGGGCTTCTTCACCGTAGAATGCTTGTCTAACCTGGCGGCCAAGCGACGACATTGTCAGTCCGAGCGCTTCTGCTTCGGGCTTGATGGTGAGCTTTATCTCGTCACTGCCGGATGTCGCTGAATTCACGATGTCGAATAGGCCTTCGTAAGTAGCCAGTTCATTTGCAAGCTCCGCCGCCGCTCCTTCCAGGGCTGCATAATTTGAGCCAGAAAGTTTGAAACTCAACGGCGACCCACCGCCGATATGTCCAGCTGCTCTGAACTTCAGTTCCTTCATGCCAGGAATTTCGCCAACAGACTCTCGCCACAATTGCGAAACCTCTTTGATCTCGAACGGTCGATCCTCAGTAAACGGAATTTCGACAAACATCTGTGCGCCGGTGTCGCCATTAGTGAATACTCCGATATTCGTGATCATCGGCAGAGAATCCGGGTTCTCATCTACGTAGTTTTGATTTAGCGCCAGCAACGCAGCTTCGACCCGATCGACTGCAGCATTTCGTACATGCGGTGCCGTACCGTTTTGCATTGCCAGATCCACTTGTACAAAGTCCTGCGCGAAATCCGGAAATACCACCACACGTGCGATGCCGCTGGTCATCAGACCGATTGTAAGAATTAGAATCGCCAAAAACCCGGTCACGGTCAGGCCGCGGTTGTCGACAGCACGCGCTAACCATGGCTTGTAGGTTTCGTGAATTAGTTTTTGCAGTCCGTGCTGAACATGTCGCTGCACCTTCAGAAACGCCCTGGGCATAACCAGGTACCACGGTATGTGGCGCTGTGGATTGAATAGGTCTTCCTCATCAATCGGGGGAATGTTTGCGCGAACCAGGTGCGCCGGCAATATTAGTTTTGACTCCACTAGCGAAAATGCGAGGCAAAGAATCACTACAAGCGCCATTGCTTCAAAGAATGGCGCAACAACGCCCCCGATGAACATCATCGGCGCAAAGGCTGCAATAGTGGTAAGGACGCCAAATGTTGCTGGAATCGCAACTCGATGCGCGCCCTGAATTACGTTGTCGAGCGTATGCCCGTCCGCCCGAATTTTAGTGTACGCACTCTCACCGATAATGATCGCATCGTCGACAACGATACCGAGAACGATAATGAAGCCAAACAAGCTAATCGTATTGATGGTGACCGGCCACGTCGGCATTAACCACAACGCACCCAGGAAAGTAATCGGCAGTCCAACAATGACCCAAAATGCGACCTTCATTCGTAGAAATAAGGACAACACCACGAATACCAGTATCGCGCCGGATATAATGTTGTTCTCCATACGCGCCAAACTGTCTTCCAGGTATTTCGGAAGATCGATCCAGACGTCCAAACGGACACCGTCAGGAAGCGTCTCGCTCTTACGAGATATATACGCTTTTACATCTTTCGCTGTTTCAATTTCATTTTGATTTCCGACCGCGACTACCTGCATTGTCGCCGTTGGATTGCCGTTAAATCGACCGTAGCTATCGGACTCTATAAAACCGTCCTTTATCGTCGCAACATCATTCAACGTAATGCGCGTTCCGTCGGGAAAAGTACGCAGAACGATCGCCGCGAATTCCCGACCGGTATAAACCTGCCCCTTAGTGCGAAGCAGAATATCGCCGCCGTCCGTCTTGATCGTTCCACCCGGCATGTCCACAGACGAGTTTCTGATCGCCTGCGATACTTCGCTCATCGTCAGGCCGTACTCACGAAGCGTCTGCTCGGATACTTCGACACTTATTTCGTACGGCCGATCGCTGAAATAAACGACGGTATTGACGCTCGACAATTGCAATAATTCATCACGAATTTCATTGCCCAAGGCTTTTCGAGTTCGGTCCGACAGATCGCCGTTCAGGGCGATCATAACGACTGGGTTATTGATTTCCTGCTTAAATATCACAGGCTTTTCCGTCAACGCTGGGAACGTCGAAATCGCATCGACACGCATTTTGACTTCGCCCATTACCTGGGTCAGGTCCGCATCCTGTTCAACCTCGATGATGACGGTGCCAGAGCCCTCGAACGAGTTTGAGCGAATACGCTTAATGCCACGCAGGTCCTGAATCGCTTCCTCGACCTTGATGACAACACCCTCTTCAACCTCCTGAGGTGCAGCGCCAAGGTAAGGTACCTGGACCAAAATTGTGTTGAGTTCAAATTCTGGATTGGTCTCTTTGCGTATATTGCTGACCGAAATGAGGCCCGCGACGATGATGAGGATCATTAGCAGATTTGCGGCAACATGGTTGGCTGCAAACCAGGCGATTATGCCTTTCTCGTTTGTTACGCCGGGACTTCCCATTTCAATTACTCCGCTTCAGCCAGACGTACCTTCAATCCATTAATTGCTGACTCGAGTACTGTCACGACAACCCGATCGCCAACATCGGCTCCGCCGTCGATATAGACGTATTCAGAGTCGGCCCGTACGATGCTCACATTTCGAATTCGTAGGGTATCGTCCTTATCCAAAAATAGTAGTTCGTTCGTGCCACGTACGACGCCGCGTGGAAGTTGAATAATGTTTTCAGCCATTGTTCCCGTAATCGTCGCACTAACAAATGTTCCGATCGGCAGTGGCACACCGTCACCGTGAAGTTGATATGGGTCAGCGATTCGCGCGACCACATAGGTGACCCGACTTTTTTCATCAACGACACCTTCACTGCGCACAATAATCGCCGGCCAATTCACAGGTTTGCCCCTCTGCACGGCAGACAAGATCACCGCAGGACCGTTCGCATCGCCTGTTGCGGTAACGGCGGCAGCATCGGGTAAATCGACATAGGCCAGGTCAAGGTCGCTTAGCGGAAGTCGAACTTCTGCATAGTCAGTGGAGAAAACCACGCCGAGACGGGTTCCGGTGCTGACGAACTGCCCAAGGTCTGTCTCCTTGGCGCGTACGAGCCCCTCGTATGGCAGGCGTATCGATGTGCGTTCCAGATTTCTTGCAGCTCTTACCTTCTCGGCCTTGGCAGCCGCCAATGCTGCTGTTGCCGAGGCAAGCTCGGACTCCGCGCGATACCCCTGACTACGTAACTTCGTTGCTCCGTCAAACTCAATGGTGCGTTGCGAGACGAGCGCCTCCGCTTGCTCCACTTCGACTTCGTAATTCGTCGGATCGATGCGCATCAGCACCTCTCCTGGCTGAAATACTCCGCCAGCAACAAATTTCGGTGAAATACTGACGATCGTGCCTGCTACCTCGGCACTGAGGACGGTCTCGGTCCTTGGCCGAACAGTGCCCTGACTTTGAATTTTAAAGCTGGTACTCATGTCCTCGAGGAGGATCACCTCGACCAGCGGGTCAAGATCTACACGCTCCTTTTTCGGCGGTTCCGGCCTCAAACTTGACATAATGAACACCGCCAATACTGCGCCAGCCAGAATTCCAATGATTGCCAGTATTCGCATTTCTACTGTTTCCCCTTGCCAATATTTATAGGACCACGGTCGAGCGCATATTCTGAGGGTTTTCGACCTGAAATTCAGTCATTTACGACATCCGATCCCAAAATAGCCGAAACCGCCGGAAATCACGGTTTTTGGCGTATTTTGTGACATAACTCCCTGAAATTGCGCCGCCCACGATCCAAACTGATCATCCGGTAGGGCTGAGTGTAAATTTGGCCTCCCTTTTGCTAATCGGACTGTTATGTACGAACAACACTTTGGGCTCAATAAGCGGCCGTTTCGCGTCAATGCGACGGGCACCGACGTTTTTGTCGGGCCGCATATTGCGGTTCCCATGGCTGGACTCAAGAAGGCGCTGGCTGCGACTGACGCAATGGTCTCCGTCGCGGGTCCGGCAGGCTCGGGAAAGACAACACTCGTCAACCGTGCACTGGAGACGATCGGAGAAACCCGAAAGCTAATTTTCGTCGCACGAATGCGGCTTAGCAGTGATGACGTCCTTGAATTCCTGCTCGACGAAATCGGCGTGCAAGATAAACCGAATGGCACTTTTCAACGATTTGCACTCTTTCGGCGCCAACTTAAGCGTCTTGAAGAACAAAACACGCGAGTATTCATCGCCATCGAAGATGCCGTCCGCCTCGGTGCAGACACACTTGCCGAAATTGAAGCGCTAACAGCCGCAGATGCCGGCGAGTCCGCAGGTGCCAGCGTTATCCTTTTGGGGGACGAAAGCCTACAAGACCTACTTCGTGAAAGACAATTGGATCGCATCGCACAACGTACTCGTCAACGCTTTAGCGTGGCTGCGTTTCCCATGAATGAATTACGCGGCTACCTGCGACATTGCTTCCGCCTTGCCGGCGGCGACTTTGAGCAGGTATTCGAGGCGAATGCTGCCGAATTGTTACAGCACTTGAGCAAAGGAATTCCACGCGTTGCGAATAATCTTGTTGAGTCTGCGATGACAGCAGCCGCTGACCAGGATCTGGCAAAGGTCCCATCGCAGCTGCTGGCAAGGGTCGCAGAGAATGAGTACGGCATAAGTGCAGCCGGGTTTGATCTGTCTGTAAGGCCGGTCGACGAGCCACGGCCAACACCGACCATTGCGGTGGCTCCGGAACTGGTTGTCGAGGATAAGCCCGAAGCATTCGTAGAAAGCGTTCCGGAACCAGAACCAGATCCGGAACCCGCCCCGATTAGCGAGGAAATCCCAGAGCTTGAGGTTGTGCCGGTCGCTGAGGATGCGCCGGAAGAAGCGCCTCTCGAATTACCCACTGATAAACCAGTTTTGGAATTTGCTGAGCCGTACTCGCCCGAGCCCGAAAAAGCCAGCATCGCAGTTGCGAAGGTCGACGAAACGCTACCAGAATTAATTCAGGATACACTGCCAGACTTGAAAGTGATGGCCCCCGAGTTCGCAACGTTCGAAGCGGAGCCAGAGCTGTTAGTGGCAGCAGATCCCATACCGGTCCTACAGACGGAAGTTGAACCAGAGCCGGAGCCGTCGCCGGAACCCGAACCGTTGCCGGAGCCGGAGCCGGAGCCGGAACTAGAATCGAAACCTGAACTCCCGGTCATTGAATCAAGCGGCACTGACGTTCCAGCGTGGGATCGCGACCCAACCATGGCAGAACTCAAGCCCGATCTTGACGCACTTGAGCAAGCAATGGCCTTTGCACAGACCGATGAACCAAACCCTGTGCCTACTAACTCGCCACCCCCTCCACCGGCAGTGGAAGAACCGGAGAGAATTCCCGAGATCACGCTCGACCATGCCATTAGCCAGCGAATTGAAAGCAATCTCATTGATGAGCCCGGCGAGGTCGGCGCAGCAGCGAAGGAGAGCAATTCCACGGACACTACGGATTTGCCGGCGATTAATATTCCCAAGAAGACGAATAAAAAAGCAGACGCAGAGCTTGAAAAAATTGCCGTTGAACTGGCAAAAGCCAAGTCTCTGGAAGACGTCGACGAAAAGTTGGCGGAAACACTGTTCGGCGAAGAGTTAAATCTTATTGCCGCACAATTCATGAAAAAACCACCCAATACTGAGTCCGCAAACGACGACCAGAAAGCGGCTCCCGCTGAACAGGAGCAAACCCAGCAACAAGTCGTAAACGGCGCTGAATCTGACCTGGAGGTGACATTGGAAGCACCCAGGTCTCTCGATGGCGGTGGAATGGATCTTTCGGCGTCGCAACGTCTCAAAACAGTTCGCGCTCTGAATGCAGACCTCAATCCATCAGCTGTTGAAACAGCAACTGTGAGCCCGGTACAACCGCCGGCCCCTCCGGCAGAAACGCCTGAATCAATCGAAGACCAGATTACATCGATGACACAAACCCTTAAGGCACTGGATGTAACGCCGCCTGTGCTGGACGACGATGACGACAACAAAGGTGGTTTTTTTAGCCGCTTCAAGCGCTCCTAACTTGCCTTCGCCGACGTACTCATTGAGAACAGGCGCAAAGAGTTCATCAAATATCTCATCAGCACGTGCCTCGTCCGTGATTTTGCAGGAGTAATACACGGACATGCCAACTGCTCCGCGTTCTTCGGTGTCGGATCTGGACTCAACCGCCCAGATATAGTCATCGTGATGTGGACAGGCATCTGATGGCTCAGATTCAGATTCTTCGCCCGCTGCCTCCAATGCCTCACCCATCGCATCCAGCCCATCGAGCGCACCTTGGATAGATTCCGCACCAAACCAACGAATACGGCGCCATTCACCACCGGTGTGATGGCGCATCCAGCCCCATGCCGTCATCGCCCCATCTTCAACTAACTTATCCATAACCGGTTTATCAAAATTATCGCGAATGCGATTAGCAGAAGTCTGGTAAAAGCGAACGATTTCACCACTACCGACCCACCCAGTGTCGCACAATTGGTGTAAGTTATTGACCTATTGCGCAATTTACTGCAGTTCGCTTTTGACAGCACTATCGTATTCAGGCAGTTTCAAAGCTCGTCATCAAGGGACTGCTTAGGCAGGACGAAACCAAATAAGGGATTTTCGAGTGCGAAAATTACACTCAGGGCTGGATGCCTGGCGCTACGTCATCACGTCCGAACATGAAGAACGCTCCGTCGCGAGCTACCTTCCGCTTATTCTCAGCGCGGCGGGTGCTCTGGGCGTATTTCCCTTCATGGTGCTGCGCTTCATGCAGGCAGAATGGCTTGCAGCCATCATCGACACAATCATAGTTTTGGGTTTTATCAGCCTGGGTATCTATGTTTGCAAGACCCACAAGGTACGAGTCGCCAGCATAGCAGTCTCAATTTTTTGTATTGCCGGCGTGATCTCAACTGTGTACCTGATTGGGCCGCATCAGGTCTACTGGGTATACCCGGCGATCATGGCCGTTTTCTACCTGGTGCACCCGCGAATCGCAATTGCTCTCGTTGTGTTTATCGTCGCTGTTTTATTTCCGCGACTGTACGGCAGCATTGACTCGCATGAGATGACGACGATCCTAATTACGATCGTCGTGATGAGTTCATTCGCTTTTGCGTTTTCGTTGATCGCGAACCGTCAACGTGACCAATTGGTGCAGCTAGCCACCAAAGACCCATTGACCGGTGCCGGCAATCGTCGCGCGCTGGATGAAAAGCTGAATGAGGTAGTCAATAGCTTCAAGAGAACCGGGTCCACAACTTCCATGTTATTGCTGGACCTCGATCACTTCAAAAAGGTCAATGACGCGCACGGGCACGCAGTCGGAGATCAAATACTAAAGAGAATTACTGAGATCGTAAACCTGAGAATTCGCGTAACAGATAGTCTGTACCGAATCGGCGGCGAGGAATTCGTCGTCGTTTTGGAAGGTCAGGCTCTCGACAGAGCGGGACATTTAGCGGAACAACTACGAACGCTCGTAGAGGCCAACGAACTCGTGCCCGATCAATCCGTCACAATCTCACTGGGTGTTGCGCAACTTGGCGTCGACGAGTCGGCAACGGACTGGCTCAATCGCGCAGACGAAGCACTCTACAGAGCCAAGCGCGCAGGTCGCAACGCGACAAACTTAGCCGGCTAAGACCGACCCATTAGTTTCGAGTCTATCCATCGCAATACGATATCTTCGAGCATTGCCAAAGGCACCGCACCATTCCCAAGTATGACGTCATGGAACTCACGCAAATCAAATTGATCGCCAAGATCGTGTTCCGCGATACGCCTTAGCTCCCATATTTTCAATTCGCCTAACTTGTAGGCCAACGCCTGCCCCGGCCACGAAATATAACGATCGACCTCCGCCCGGATATTGCCTTCCGAGAGCGACGTGTTGTCGAAGAAGTAGTCCATCGCCTGCTGGCGCGTCCAAGCTTGCGAATGCAATCCCGTATCGACAACCAAACGACAGGCCCGCCACATTTCGTAGCTCAGTCTTCCGAAATGCTCGTAAGGCGTCTTGTAGATGCCCATTTCGACACCCAGTTTTTCCGAGTACAATCCCCAACCTTCACCAAAAGCGCTGAAATAGAGATCGCGACGAAACGCCGGCACGTCTTCCAACTCCGACGAGATAGCGTTCTGATGATGATGTCCGGGTACCGCCTCGTGCAATGTCAAAGCCGGAAGTTCATATAGTGGTCGTTGATCAAGTGCATACGTATTGATCCAAAACGCCCCTCCGTTCGTCGCGCCGGGCGGTGCACCGTAATACGCGCCCGTCGTATAATTAGGCGCAATTTCATCGGGTACCGGCACGACGCCGTAAGGCTGTCTCGGTAGTTTGCCGAAGAAACCCGGCATCTTGTAATCAATGCCTTTGGCGATATAAGCAGCCTCTTTCAAGAGCTCCTCTTTGCTGTCCGCATAAAATTGAGGGTCGGTGCGCAGGAACTCGCCGAATGCAGCAAAGTCCCCGTCGAATTCCAACTCCTCGATAATTTTATCCATATCTTCACGAATTCGCTTAACTTCGGCCAAGCCTATTTCGTGAATTGCCGCGGCAGTGGTATTCGATATCGTCGTGTAGCGTTTGATATTAAATGTGTAGTATTCCCTGCCCTGTTTGAGTTCCTCCGCGGCTACTGAAGTGCTCGCCTGATACTCATCGCGCAAGAAAGTCACAAGTGCTGAAAAAGCCGGTAGCACTTCATCCCTGATTGTCGCAATACCCGATTCACGCAATTTTTTCTTATCAGACTCAGCAACGCGATCGCTCATGGTCTCGAACGGCTCGTAGAAGCTACTGTCCTTCGCGTTGTCCTTCAGCTGTGCTTCGATCGTTGGTAGAACACCGTCGATCACAATCTGCGGTAACACGAAGCCGCTTTTCACGCCGTCGCGCATGTTGCTCATGTTTTCGCGAAAATAGCGTGGAATATCCGACATGCGAGCGATGTAATTTTCATAGTCATCTACGCTCGACATCGCGACACCATTGCTGGCCGTTAAAGCGTTCATGAAAAAACCTGAGAACGTGTTAAACGGAATGCGCGAAAGATTGAGTTCGTAGGCGCCTATGGAGTCGTTAAGAATCCACTGAAATAGATCCAGATTGATTCGTGCAGAAATGCTGATCGACTCTCGATCGATGTCTTCTGTGCGGCGGAGAAACGCCTGCTCAGCCGCCATGCGCCTGCGCTGATCTGCCTGCGTCGTATTAGGCAAGCGATCGTTGAAGTCGTTCACGCCAACGGCCGTCGCGTAGGTAGGATCTTCGAGCAATGAATACTCCCAGTGCTCGGCAATGATCTCATCCAACAACTGTTCAGCGGCATTTTGCTCGGCGAAAACGCTGGATGCAGCAAGGAGAACAATCAGGCAAGCCGCTCTAGCGGCGCGAGAACGATTCATCATGATCCCCTACTCGCCTGACAGCGCTTCAAGTCGTGCGGCTTCAAACTCATCACCGGCGTTCCACTCCTGCATTTCGTCTGCATTCGCAATCGCGAGTCCGGTCCAATATCCCAGCAGTGCATCATCAACCATACCGTCGAGATTCCAATTTGGGTCGTATTCATCGGACGGCTGATGATAGTTGACCTCGGTGTAGTGATTCCGTTGCTGGCGACCCCATTCTGGCGGGCGATCTACGAAGTCTGTACCGGTATGAAGATACATCGCTGGCACGCCGATTTTCGCGAAGCTGAATTGATCGGAGCGATAGAAGTAGCCTTTGTCCGAAAATTGATCAGGTTTCACAACGCGACCCTGTTCTTCGGCGATCATCAATGCGATCTTGTCGATCGATGACTTGCCGAGGCCGATGTAAGTCACGTCATGGGTGTGTCCCCACACGTTGCCGCCATCATAATTAATGTTCGCAGCAATTTTTCCCGGCGCGAATGTCGGATTGGCTGCATAGTGTTCGGATCCGAGCAAACCCTGTTCTTCAGCACCGACTAAGGCAATCAGTATCGAACGGCGCGGCGTCTCGGGCAATGCCTTTATCGCCTTGGCGATCACCATCGCCTGAGCAACACCTGTCGCATTGTCATACGCGCCGTTATAAATGGCGTCGCCGTCTTCGTTCGGCGTGCCGATTCCAAGATGGTCATGATGCGCCGTATAAATAACAACCTCGTCCTTGAGTTCCGGATCGCTTCCCGGTATCAGCCCGAGTACGTTCGCTGACTGAACTCGGTTGATCGCGACGTCCATACTGATTGACGTCGTAATTCCGAGCGCTACAGGCTCAAAATCACGGTTATCCGCTTGCTCGCGTAGCGTATCGAGATCCATACCCGCCATCGCTATCAGGTCACGTGCTGTATCTTCAGTTACCCAAGCGGAAATCTGACTCCGCGGTTCATCGCCGGCCGGCAATTCAAACTGCTCGCCAGTCCACGACGTTTGCACAACCTGGAATGGATAGCCCGCCGAGGGCGGTGTGTGAATAATAATCGCGCCCACGGCACCCTGACGCGCAGCACTGAGGTATTTGTAGTCCCAGCGGCCATACCAGAGACGCGTCTCACCCGCGAACAAGTCAGGATCCCAATCCGGATCATTGTTCATCATGAGCAAGACCTTGCCCTTCAGATCTGCCCCTTTGTAGTCATCCCAGTCGTATTCCGGCGCCTGAATGCCGTAACCGACAAACACGATCTCTGCATCTGTAATTTCTACTTTTTCTGCCTGGACGCCACTACCGACAATGAACTGCTCCCATTGCTTCAGAGTCATCGAATCTTCGGCGCCAGTGAATACCCACTCGTCGGGTTGGGTCGCGTTAACACCAACGAGATCGAACGGTTGCTCCCAACTCCCATCGTCGGCGCCGGGCTCAAGGCCGAGTTCGGCGAGACGTTCAGCCAGGTAGGTACGTGCCTTCGCGTCTCCCCGGCTTCCTGGGCCGCGGCCCTCGTAGCTATCCTGAGAAATCTCCTTGATTATCTCGCGCATGTAGTCGCTTTCGATCTGTGATGCCGCCGTGAGTGCAGCGGCGTTGCCGTCTTCCGCATCAGCAGGCTCGACCTCCGCCTCGGGTGATGCTTCCTGCTTACCGCACGCAAGCAGTAACGTACAAGTAAGTATGACTATCAGTGTAGAAAGTTTTTTCACGTGCAAGACTCCCAATGTCTTATTCGAATAATTCGGCCAAAAAGTTTTTCATGCTAAGCCAGGAACGCCGGTCGGCTGCCGCATGGTAAACCGTGCCCCGAGTGGTGTCATTTGCGGCCGGATTGGTAAAGGCATGGCTGGTTCCACCATAGCCGTGGATTTGCCAGTCGGCGCCAAGTGCGGTTAGCTCTTCGCCGAGCGCGACGACGGAATCCGGTGTGGCTAAAGGGTCGTCCCAACCATGTAGAACCAGTACGCTGGCTTCCACTTGATTGAGGTCCGTGTTCCCAGGCGGATCGAATAAGCCGTGAAAACTCACGACTCCCGCGACGGGTGCTGCAATGCGAGCAAGATCAAGAACGCCGAGTCCACCGAAACAAAAGCCAACTGCTGCGACTCTATCTGCATTGACTTCAGGTTGCTCGAGCATCGCAGAAAGAGCGGCGTTGAGTCTTCGTTGCAGGAGTGGGCGGTCACTTTTGAGTGCATCCATGTTGGCGCGCGTGTTGCGATCGTCGGATCGGATCTCCGACTTGCCGTAAACATCGATCGCAAAACCAACGTAGCCAAGTTCGGCAAGATCACGAGCTTTAGCTTCCTCGAATGCCGTGCGACCACGGATTGTATGTGCAACAAGAATCCCGGGGCGAGGATCGGAAACCGAATCGTCCCAGCACAACAGAGCCTCGAATATAACTTCGCCTTCGCCGTATTCGATAAGGCGTGTTTTGATGCTCAAAAAAAGTTCTCCGCTTGTAACGCTGACTATTGACGTCGAACGACGAATAGCTCGTATTTTCCCTCGGGACCAATGGTCCAGGCCGCCACAGTGCTGGTGATACTGACAACGATCGCACCGAAAAGTGCCGACCAGAAACCCGCTACCTGAAAGTTATCCAGCAACGCCGCGACAAGACCGAACATCGCTGCGTTGAGTACGAAGATAAACAAACCCAAGGTCACGATAGTCAGTGGCAAAGTCAGCACAAACATGATCGGCCTGACGAAGGCGTTTACCAATCCAAGCAGAAACCCGGCGAGCAGGAAACTTCCGATACCTTCAATCCAGACACCGGGAATCAGCCGGGATGCGAGAAATAACCCCAGCATGTAAATGAGCGTGCGAATGATGATGCCCTGCATGGCCCGCATTATGGCATTAGAAACGCGGCAACGCTGCAGTCAGTTTGCTAATATCTCCCCGCTGCGCCCGTAGCTCAGTCGGATAGAGCACCAGATTCCTAATCTGGGGGCCACAGGTTCGAATCCTGTCGGGCGCACCATAATCCCAAGTAGTCGTGCAATTAGGTGGAGTCCATATACGGACGTTCGACAGAACAGCATGACCATCACAAACTACGCGACTTACAGAAGTCATCGACGACGGGAGAGTTCCTGGCACTACCGCCGAACCTCGGATTACAAAGTTTGGCGACCATAATGTCTGAACTACTCTCCGCAAGCTCGACGAACCTCGCTTCATCGGCATCACACTGCTCAATCATGTCGTCCTTATCGAAAATCGCGCCCTTTTCCTCCATCCACTCGAGCCTTTCCCAGCAGCCCACTTTCAGAGCAGCGTGCAATAACGGTTTAAACTCATCACGCGCTTGCTTTACCGCTCTTTCTTCAGGTGCCAGGATATCGGGACCCCAAATGGCTCCGGCAATCAAAATAGCGGCGATTATCTGACCGATTAGACCAGCAAGACGTTTCCTGAATATTAATATGACAATCACGACAAGAAGACCGACAACACCCATATATTTAGAATAATCGTCTTCAATGCTCAGACCAAAATACTTCCGGATCTGGTTCGGAATGAACCATGCATTAAAAAACATGAGTACAAAAATGGACCAATTTATGAAGAGAAAGGTGAACAGCTTCTCGAACTCGTAGGACAATCGGTTTCGAATGACGACTTCCTGCACCACGACTTTCTCTTGATAATTCTCGCGAACCTTTTCTTGAACACTCTCACGAACCTTTTCTCGAACATTCTCGCGAACTTTGGGTTCGGCAACGGGTGCGCCGCAGTTCGGGCAGCTAACTGCCTTATCCGAAACTTCCTTTCCACACTCGCCACACTGGATCATCGCCATTTCGTAATCTCCGTTTCTTCGACTTCGGCAACCAGGGAGATAAATGGATCAGCTTGCTGCCGTAGAACGTCGACAAGATCGGCTTCGGACGATGTCTCAAAGGCTGACAAACTAATCGCACGAATGATCCCTCGATCACCTTTGTTTTCGGCTCGGACCAGCACGTCACCTCGGCTTGTTTTAGACCAAATATCGTGTATCAGCGAATCGCTGCAATCGACCGCAGACATCATTGTAACTTACCCGGCATCACTGTCGCTTTCCGCTATCGAGTCAAAGCCGTACAACTGCGGGAAGTTCAGCTAGCTATTGTGTACGTTTGATGTACGCCACCAAATTGGGCCCGTCAGTAGCCGTTTGATTGACATCCCAACCACGAATAGCGCAACAAGCAATACGACGATCCCGAATGTCGGGCCGAACAGAAAGCCGAGATTACCGAGAATCAACGGTAAAATGATTCCCCACCCTATCGTTTGTCCTTTGCCGTACACATTGCCACGATTGTAGGTATAGCCTTTCTGCGCATTGCAGCCAGTACAAACCATCGCCGTACCAGGAAGGATTGTCGAGCAAAATGGACACTGCTCTTCGCCCTCACGGACCTTTCTCTCAATTGGGGAGCCGCAGCTTGGGCAGGCAGCAGCGGTCGCCGATATCTCCTTGTCACAGTCTTTGCAGTTTATTAAGGCCATACTCTTCCCCTATTTTTCTTGTTACAAAAATGAATTTTGATACTTCGATTCGCAGTACTAGCCAAAAATCAACTCGGCGATAGAGCGATTCCCATAAATACTCGATTGTTCATTCTCATTCTCCGCAAAGGTGGCTCAATATTCCTTTGGTTTGTATTTCGTCATTTTTAATCCCCGCGGGCCGAACAAATCGTCTTCTCGTCGCGTCAATACGATCGTCCCTTGCGGACTGCTGACTAAAACATTTTCGCCATCGATCAAATAACTCGCGGCGACAGTTGCTCCTAATACCGTTACAACTGCGGTTCCGTCTTTGTTGAATTCGTACGTCGCTATGCCACGGTCGTCTTGATACTGGCCCGCAATCCCCGAATCGCAGCCAGCCAGGACTGCGAGGATTGGGGCAAGGACACTGATCGTTTTTCGGTTCATAGTCAGCACGAATCCTAGGCATAAATGCTCGCCTCTGCGTCGACAGATAGCGTCACTTAGCGTCGTTTAACGCGACTTCATGGCTGTGATATAAGAGATCTTCGGTTTTCGAGCGAGAAAGAGGCATAGTTTGACGACGCCCGACAAAAAGAAGCGACACCGCGGCGTTCGTGCATCGCGTGCTCGACTGGTGCATGCAATGACAGGGGCCGGACTGAAGACTCAGGCAGCACTTGCCGAACGCATCGCCGATCTGGAAGACCTCGAGGCCATGCCCAAAGATGCGGTAAGCCGGGTCTTCAGAGAATTGCCCGTTGAACCGATGACGCTGGAGCGTATTGCACGGGCGCTAGGCGTTGAGGCACACACCTTATATAAGACGGCCGAAGAAGAGCAGGACGAGATGGCCGTCCAGAAGCAAGCCAGGGCTGGTCGCGTTCCGCTTGATAGGAGACTCGTATTGGCCGGCGTGGCATTTGCTGCCTTGCTTCTCTTCACCTATACGCGCTATTCAGGTGGCGGCAGCGACCCGGAAAGCATCGATGCAATTGCAGCGCTGGATCTTGGCTCGACACCGGTGGTTGTTATGGCGTTCGACGGTGATGACAACGGGGCATTTCGTACCGTCTTGCGCGAATCGCTTGGCGATCATTTCCAGGTGTCCAGTTCGACCGCGGCGGCGCTCGTCGATGGTCTTGATCCGAAAACAGCCGCCGACAGGCTGCGTGCCGATGCGGTAATTAGCGGTGAGTTCCTTACTGTCGGACGCTTGACCGCAGTTCGGGCGTATTTGTTTGCCAACGACTTTCGAACACAGATTTGGTCGGAAAGTTGGCCGCGTCACGCTGTGCCGAACAAGCTCGAGAACATCGCGGCGAATATTTCGCGGGCACTCGTACGAACTACAGGATTACCATCAAATGACGCCGAGCCGGGGTACTTTCCGCTTGCTCCCGTGCAGGACGACTATCTACAGGGTGAGTTGTATCTGGATGCACCATCAAGCGAGCTCAATATCAAACGTGCGCAAAGTCGCTTCGAATCAGCATTGCGGCAGGACGCGAACTATGCACGCGCGCATGCGGGTTTGTGTCAGACCTTGATGGAAGAACATTGGATGACCGACGAAGAACGTGCCCTGACCGACGCAGCAGCGACCTGTGGGCAAGCCTTGCAACTCGACCCGGACGATCCGGTGATTGCGGCCGCCCATGCGCACTTTCTTCGTCGTACCGGACGTAACGAGGAGGCATTGACACTCTACGAGCGTGTCACGACCGCGCATCCCTTCGATGCTTCCGCTCTATACGGGCTTGCAAACAGTCGACTGGATCAATTTCTACAAAGCGAGGATCCCGAAGCGCTATCGCGTGCCAAAAAGGCCGCGCGAGCGGCGGCAATTGCGGATGAAAAAATATGGAAGCCACTTTTCGCACTGGCCACGATGGAATGGTACGACGGAAATCTGGAGGCTGCGACATCTGTTTCCGAAGAAGCGTTGTCGCGCGATGAGAATGAGAAAATACTAAGCAATCTTGGCACTTTCTACATCTGCGCGGGCAATTTTGAGAAAGCACGTGACACCTATCTGCGTGCACAGGAAATCAATCCTGCGAGTTACGTTGGCGACGAGTTTCTGGGGCAGGTTTACTACTTTGTCGGCGACTACGCGGAGTCCGCCAAACTGCGAAAACGCGCGATTGAATCGATTGCTGGCGGCGAGCCTGAAATCCATCAGATGTGGGGAAGTCTTGGCGACTCGTATCGCCATCTCGGCGACGTCGAGGGAGCGATGGATGCTTATAGAAAAGCCGCGTCAATCGCCGAGCGTGACTACCTGCGCGGCACGTCGCCGATAGCTGATCGTGCGGCACGCGCGTATTACTACGTTATGCTCGACAGCCTTGATACGTCTGCGGTTAGCAAGGCGGTGATGCGTGAGATTTATCACGATATCGACGCGATAGCTGCCGAAGTAGAAACCGGTACGGCGCATCGACGCATGGCCGTGATTTATTTGCAAAGAAACCAACGCGACAAAGCGCGACAAGCGCTACAGGAAGCGACGGCAACGTGCCCGGGCTATGCAAAGATGGCAGACTTTTCAGAACTCGCATCGTCGACGTAACACGAGCATGACGAATGCTACTGCATTTTCAATGCTCGAACATTGACCCAAACTGGCTGTTTAGATGACTATCGAAATCAGAAATGCTGTCCTCGCCGACAGCGGGACGATCGCAAACTACAACTCCTTGATGGCCGAGGAAACCGAGGGCCGTCCATTGGATCCAGATGTCATAGGACCAGGTGTTGCCGATATACTGAGCGATCCAAGCAAGGGTCGTTATTGGGTCGCGGAAGCGGGCAGCGAGCTGGTCGGACAAATCATGGTCACTTATGAGTGGAGCGACTGGCGAAACGGTATGATCTGGTGGATTCAAAGTGTCTATGTCCGCCCAGAGCACCGACGAAGCGGCGTATTCAAAGCGCTGTATCAACATGTCGAACGCCGCGCGCGTGAAAGTGGCGCTTGTGGCTTGCGTCTTTACGTAGAACAAAACAACGTTCGCGCGCAAAATACTTACGAGGCGTTGGGAATGATTGATCCCAACTACCGGGTTATGGAAGCAATGTTTGGAGATACGAAATGTTAGAAGCCGGCGCCAGAGCCCCCGAATTCGTCCTCAATGATCAGGATGGTCACGAAACTTCTTTGTCCGACCTCTTACAGTCCGGGCCACTCATCTTGTATTTCTATCCAGCTGATTTCACGCCAGGCTGTACCAAGGAAGCCTGCAGCATTCGAGATATCCATACGGATATTCAATCAGTCGGGCTGCGGGTCGCCGGCGTGAGTCCGCAAGATGAAGACAGCCACCGCCGCTTCCGCGATGAACACGAATTGCCGTTTGTGCTTTTGAGCGACCCCGAGAAAGTTGCGATCAACATGTACGATGTCGATGGACCGTTTGGGGTTGGCGTGCGCCGTGCGACGTTTCTGATTTCTCAGGATCGTACGATCAAGGACGCGATGTTGGCCGACGTTCGTATCGGCCGGCACCAGGAATTTATCGAGAAAGCGGTGATCCTAAGAGAAACCGCAGGGCTGAAGTCGGACTAATCACCCTGCACTGTCACGATGACCCGCCTTGAATGCGGCGCGAAGCGATGCTCCCAAAGATAGATACCCTGCCAGGTGCCCAGAGCGCAGCTGCCGCCGTCCACCGGCAAATTCAGATCCGATTGCGTGAGGATACTGCGCACATGCGCGGACATGTCATCAGGGCCTTCAGCGGTGTGCGTATATGCGGGATCACCATCCGGTGCCTGGCGGGACATGAACGTTTCGAGATCACGCATGACATCGGGATCAGCGTTTTCGCAAAGCATCAATGACGCGCTGGTGTGCCGAATGAACACATGACACATACCGAGTTTTATTCCGGAATCTGCAACAAACTGCTGGATATCATGGCTCAGGTCGTAGGTACCTCGACCGGTTGTTTCAAACTGAAGTTCTCTTCGAGCGATCATTGCACGGGCACATACGGCGCACCGTATCTCAAACGGATAGTCTTCGTCTTTCCGAACCACGGAACCGAAACGATATAAATATTGTCATACTCGTTCTCATCAATTTCGGGCACATTTTTGCTTGCGCCCATGTTGCCGATGAGTAGCGGCACGGTGTTGCTGTGACCGACCACCAGAATGATCTCGCCTTTATGCTCACGGACGATCTTGTCCATTATCGAAGCAGTATCGTTTGCGTCGTAAGAACTGATAGGCAGGCTCAATGCGGTTGCGACCGGCTGAACTGTTTCCTCGGTCCGTTTATACGATGTTGAGTAAATTGCATCGACACCCGCAACAACATCGGCATCGACCAGTTGCCGGGCGAGTTCAACTGCGCGACGCTTTCCGGCCTCGCTAAGTCCGGGATTTTCCGCGGGCTGGGCCGACTTTTCGGCATGACGGACAAAAATGACGGTCGTCGTCGCTTGAGATTCAAAAAACCATGCAAGCCCGACGGCAATAGCCGTATAGATAATGATGACTTGAATGCGGCGATGGCGGCGGCGTCTGCGACGCTCGATATCAGACTTGGTTTTGACCATGGACAGCGACTTTACGCGTCCTCACGGTCCTCGGCAACGACCTTATATTCACCTTCGATGACGCCTCCTGCGGTAGCGCCTGTACCTGGGTCACTGCTTTGACCGGATTGCATCTGCCCGCGCAGTTTTCGCTTGAACCACCAGACCCTGATACCAATAACGGCAGCCATAACAGCAACGATGCTGCCGACGATCATAAGCGCAAAGAAGCCAAGTACGACGAACCCTCCGATTGCGAGCGCTCCAACGATAACCACGAATATGTTGGCGATCGGATTTCCCGCCGGAAAGCCGCCATTATTCAAATATTGTTTCAATCCTGATCCCTCGTCCGTCAATTAATCCAGTATGGGGTTATTCCCAATGAACACAACCGCGCTAAGATCGTAATCTACGTACACCACGATTCCAAATATCTTTTCTTTATTTATCAAAATCTTATTAGATCTTTTTAAAATATTACTCACTATTGAATTCACGCTTCTCACACACTCAGACCATCGATTCTCGACGTCATTCGCGGATTTTTCAATAAACCTGAACACTTAAGGTTGAATCCTCAGGACACTGCAAGCACAATGCGCAGCCGTTCGACCTGACACGGAGAGGTGGCAGAGCGGTTGAATGCACTGGTCTTGAAAACCAGCAAGGGTTAATAGCCCTTCGTGGGTTCAAATCCCACCCTCTCCGCCATATTCAGCCCTAAGCTGTTGATATAAAAATAATTAAAAATTGCCATCAGATTAGGGCCTACGATCCGGCCTACAGACATCTCTTCAGTCTGTAGGCCGTTTTTCCTTTGTGTGCTATTTCTGATTTGCGCAGCATGACGCAAGAGCAAGGCAATGCCCGACCCAACATCTTCATAGGAACTAATGAAAAGCTCCAACTCAACAGAGCGAACTAGCTGTTGTTCAAAGGAAGCATTATCAGATCGAAGGTCGTTCCTGGGTCCCCGTAAATCTGAATTTGGCAACTTCCCCAAGTCTCGGGTATATGCCAATCTACGCTATCCGATACTGGCGCCTCGTAGCGCTTGTGTTCGCATCTCATATCAAGTGTCGTCAATTTGCCCTGTACATTGCGAATTGCAAAGTCGCTACGTGTCGGCGTGAAGTACCAGCTGTTGTCACAATAGGCGCATTCTTCCCTGACTCGAACTTCGGCCGGAATTGCAAAAACTTCTTTGCTGGCGACAAGTTGATTCATCGCTTCCACGGCTGGTGCGAGATCTTTAACGGCCGTGGACTCCTCGCCTGCCAGGTCGACTAGGTGTTCAAACGAATGTTTGGCTGAAGCAAACTGGCCGAGTTCAATTTCGGTTTGCACGGTAAGTCTGAGTAAGTTTCGGTAAGTTTTTTTCTTTATCCATTCACCGTGTGATGCTGTGGCGCGAATTAACGCCATGTGCATCTTGTAGAGGTCGTTTATCCGGCTCTCGTATCGGACCCGTTGAACCCACAGCATGCTAACTTCGTACAATGACAGATCAAAAGTTTTGTAAACCTTCCAAAAAAGGACGTCTGCTTGCTCGAGCTCATCTGCATCAATCAGTTTGCCAAGTCTCTTATAGTGACGAATAAATTTCGTTTGGGCGCCACGTGGTTTGTCGCTAAGAGCAAAAGTGACAAGAATATTATTCTTCGATTGCCACACAGGCTTACCACTTTGCAGTGCTGGCTCATACGTCCAATTTTTGATTGTCTTGATTGCTGCCGCGTCAAAACGCTCATTGCCAACTGAGTCCAGTATCGAAACATTTTGTACTGAACCGGACTCGTCAATACAGTACGTAATATGCGCCCAAGCTTCTCGTCCTCTACTAAGTTCGACCCCCGGGTATCTTGGTCCTCCTCGAGTAACTTGAGTCGCAGGCCTAGTATGCCGAGCTGCGTCGATGATCATTTCTACCTCGGGATCGATGTCATCGGTTTCCCCGGGTTCAACCGCAAATGTCGCCAGTGGAGCGGCGAGCATCACTACTAATGCGATCAGTAATCTCATAGCACTATCCTCCGCCCGACCGCATTGGGTCAAAATTTGTCGCCAGCCATGTTATCACCTGGGCGGCTGCTAGCCGAACCATAGCGGACCATTTGCCTCAGACCACTCTTATTCCCGGATCCGCCCACAAGCGGCCGTTCGTCTACGACGAGGCGGGGGTCAGGAATTCGATTCATCGTTCGGCGAAAGCACTAGATCTCTATACGCGATCGTAATGACCACGACGCCGACAGCTATGAGCGGATAGTAAAGAAGACTTCTTACGACACTTACAATCATCGACTCGTTGCTCAGTAATAGATCAAATATAAGGTAGTCAATTAGGTCCGTAAGAAGAATCGGAATCATGAGGGCGACGAAAATGGACCAACCATTACCGGCTGTGAACTGCCATGATCTGAGTGGATTCATTCGACGTCCAACTGCTGTCGCTGGAAGCACCAAACCAAATCGGCCATCAATATAAGTTGATGCCAAGACGCAGGTGTAAAACGAAATTGAGAATGGCGAAGAAATTACAAGCCACTCGAAGGCCCAGTCCGGCAATTTCGGAATCACGTAATAAATCGGAAATGAAACTACCAGTACTATTGCTCCGAGAACAAAGAGCCAGCCTACGAAGCGAGTCTCCCGCATTGACCAAAACAGCCCCCACCGGCTGGCCAGCGACGCGTCACCGAGTAGGACGATCCTGTGGCATATCGTCGAAAACATCACGTAGAACGGTAATCGAGTGAGTCTGATTAAATAGATTGTAGTGAAGCTCGGATCATTCTCAGCCGAGCAAACGTACGCGACGCAAGTCATTCGAATCGCCAACGAACACAGGATCGGCAGTGCTGTGGCAAGCAACAGAACTGCACGATGTCGAAATATTTGGGACGCCGCTTCCTGAATTAGTCGAAAGCTAGAAACTTGGCCCTTTTCCGTAGGCTTGCCGCTACTGCCCGGAGAGCGTTTTTCTTTGCAGTTATCGCAGATTTCCGAAAGAAATCCAGCACTACGACCGCAGACTAAGCAATTCGCCATTCAATCGTCCGATGCCCGCCTCGGGTCAACAACAGACCCCAGTGTATCTGAAAAGTAGTCATTGCAACGACTGCCGTTGGGCGCCAAGCAGCTGCTCAGAACTGAATCGAGCAGGCTGATACTGTTATCAGCTCGCGTTCTTTCGAATGGAAACCACGGCGGCTGGTTCGATTGGTTTGCTGCAGTAGCGAGCCCAATCAGCCATGAGTCGGACACGTTTTTCGAACAGATCGCCACGTTGGACAGGTGACCCTATCGGCTTCTATATTTCGCGTTGACTTTCTGACTTGCAAATACAGATTGCCGCCATCAGCATACTTGCCTGGGCACTTGGCGTGCTTGACAAACAAAGCGGTGATTCTCTCCGCCACACTCAACTCTTTGCACTTGAAACTGGACAGCCTACAATCGGGCCCACGATCTGAACCCGGCTTTGGCTGGATTTCTTCGAACCACCCTAGCGCAGGAAGTTCTCTAAGTGCAAGATAGTAAAAGAGTTTTGGACTTCCTCGGATTTTCTCGGAAAGGCTTTTCTTGCCACCCTCTCCGCCATATATTAAAGAGCCCCTTACTTGAGGAGCTTTTTTATTTGAGGAGAATATTTTGTCGACTATCCTGATTACCGGCTGTAACCGCGGCATCGGACTTCAGCTCGCGACGCAGTTGCATGCACGTGGCGATACCGTCATAGCGGTATGTAGGTCACCCAGCGACGATTTGATCGGTCTCGGTATCCGGATCATTGATGGTATCGACGTATCCAACGGCGATTCTGTAGCGGAATTACAGCGTGAGCTTGGAGATACCACAATCGACGTTCTGGTCAACAACGCCGGCATTCTCCGCGGCGATAGCTTCGGCGCTCTCGACTACGATGAAATGCTGCAGCAGTTTCGGGTTAATACGCTTGGACCACTGCGAGTCACAGAGGCGCTGCGCGACAATTTGGGATCGGGGTCGAAGGTCGCGATCGTATCCAGTCGCGTCGGCTCGATCGACGATAATGGCTCTGGCGGTTATTACGGTTATCGGGCCTCAAAAACTGCCGTAAATCAGATCGGAATGAATCTCATGCACGAGTTCAAACCGCATGGGATCGCCGTTATCTTGCTGCACCCCGGAATGGTCGCGACCGAAATGACCAATGGACAGGGAATTTCTGCCGAAACCTCGGCCAGTGGCTTGATTCAGAGGCTTGACGACCTCACTATCGAGACTTCAGGCCAGTTCTGGCACGCGGAAGGTTATCTACTTCCGTGGTAGAATTTCGGCATCCGCACGATCAAGGAGTATGACGAATGCAGAACAACATTAATTCAATGGCGCCGGTTTCGAGTCTCGCCGTAGAAGACCGGTCTCAGTTCATTTGGAAGTGCTACGCACACGTAGTTGGTGCATTGCTGGCTCTTGTCGCCATCGAAACGTATCTCTTTACATCCGGCGTAGCCTGGGCCATTGCGCAGCCTATGCTGAGTAGCCCGGGTCTGGTGCTGATCGCGTTTATCGCCTTGAGCTGGGGAGCCAGCCATTTCGCACACCGCCTTGAATCTACTGCAGCACAATACGCCGCATTTGCGGTTTTCGTTGTTGCATGGGCCGTGATGTTCGTGCCCATGCTCGCGATGGCTTTGGCTATGGACGCGAGTGGCAGCATGATCGAGAGCGCCGCTGGCGTGACCGTTTTCGGTTGCGTAGCACTGATCGCGACCGTGATGATCACACGCAAGGATTTCTCGTTTCTGAGAGGCGTGCTGGTGTGGGGTTTCTTTATCGCGATGGGACTAATCGGCGCGTCGTTCCTGTTTGGCTGGAATCTCGGTACCTGGTTCTCTGTTGGTATGATTGGCTTTGCAGGTGTTGCAGTACTTTATGACACGTCAAATATCATGCACCACTACCCGCAGGATAAGTACGTTGCAGCATCGATGGCGCTATTTGCATCGATTGCGATGATGTTCTGGTACATTTTACGACTGTTCATGAGTCGCGACTAGAACTGATAACTGACAGGTAAGCAAAAAATGTCAAGGTCAGAGTCCGCAAGGACTCTGACCTTTTTTATTCAGGCTTTGAGTGTTTCCATACCAGCCATATAGGGCTGCAGTGCGACCGGCACCTGAATGCTGCCGTCTTCGTTTTGGTAGTTTTCCATGACAGCGATGAGCGCCCTGCCTGCCGCTACACCGGAGCCGTTGAGCGTATGGATCAACTCGGGTTTGCCGGTCTCGGGATTTCTCCAACGCGCCTTCATGCGCCGCGCCTGATAGTCATTGTAGTTACTACAAGACGAAATCTCGCGATACTTTTGTTGCCCTGGAAGCCAGACTTCGATGTCATAGGTCTTCGCTGATCCGTGGCCGACGTCACCCGCACAAAGTGCAACAACCCGATACGGCAATTCCAGCTTTTGCAAAATGATTTCCGCGCAATGAGTCAGTGCCTCAAGCGCCTCCGCAGACTGGCTCGCGGCTACGAAATTGACCAATTCAACTTTCTCGAATTGATGCTGACGAATCATGCCGCGCGTGTCTTGTCCGTAGGAGCCCGCTTCGGAGCGAAAACACGGCGTATGTGCAACAAACTTCTGCGGAAGCTGATCGGCCTCAAGCAGTGTATCCCGAACCATATTGGTGACGGGCACTTCGGCTGTCGGGATCAGGTAAAACGGCACTTCGGTGTTCGTCTTGAACAAGTCCTCTTCGAACTTTGGTAATTGCCCGGTCCCAATTAACGCCTGGCTTTGCACGAGATAGGGTACGTAGGTCTCTTCGTAGCCGTGTTCACTCGTATGCGTATCAAGCATGAACTGGATCAGTGCACGCTGCATTCGTGCGAGCCCACCTGTCATCACCACGAAACGCGAACCGGAAATCTTGCTCGCCGCCTCAAAATTGATCATGCCGAGGCTCTCACCCAGTTCGATATGGTCACGCGCATCAAATCCGAGCTCAGACGGCTCGCCCCAGCGCCGAACTTCAGCATTGTCACTTTCGTCCCTGCCATCCGGAACACTCTCATCGAGGAGATTGGGCAGGTCCAGCTCAACTGCCTGGAGCTGTTCTTGTACGTCCTGTAGTGCCCTCTGGCTTGCCGCCAGTCGCTTGCCCAGATCTTCAACTGCTGCAAGCAATGGCGCGATGTCTTCGCCCTGCGCTTTTGCCTTGCCGATATTCTTCGAACTTGAATTGCGTTCGCTCTGCAACTGCTCCGTGTCCATCTGCAGGGATTTGCGTTGCTCCTCTAAAGACAAGTAAGCGTCCGCATCAAAAACATAGCCGCGGCGAGCAAGGTTCGCCGCAACGTCGGCTGTAGACTGGCGTAAGAGTTTTGGATCTATCATTTCTTTGCTGACTTTTTCTGTTTGTCCTGGTTGCGTCGCTCGATTTCTTCGAGCTTTTCGCGTATTCGAATCTCTAAACCGCGAGGCACGGGATGATAATACTTAACCGGGCTCATGTCCTCGGGAAAGTAAGTCTCACCTGCTGCGTGACCATCTTCTTCATTGTGTGCATAACGATAATCCTCGCCATAGCCGAGATCCTTCATGAGCCGCGTCGGCGCATTGCGCAGATGCAGCGGTACTTCCAGGGATCCTCGCTCACGGGCATCCGCCATGGCCGCCTTCGACGCCGTATAGACAGCGTTACTTTTGGGCGCACAGGCCAAATACACAACCGCATGCGCGATCGCCAGCTCGCCTTCCGGGCTTCCAAGACGCTCCTGCGCCTCCCACGCATTGAGTGTCATCTGCAAGCTGCGAGGGTCGGCGTTGCCAATATCTTCCGAGGCAACGCGTACCAGCCGCCTCACGATGTACAGCGGATCACAACCACCATCCAGCATTCGCATTAGCCAGTACAATGCCGCATCCGGGTCTGTTCCACGTATGGATTTATGCAGCGCCGAAGTCTGGTCATAAAAATACTCACCCTTTTTATCGAAACGGCGACGGTTTCCTGATGCGACTTCCTTGACGATATCGGCGCTGATCGCACCGTCTTCAGAAAGATCTGCAGCCAACTCCAGCAAATTCAAAGAGCGTCTGGCATCACCATCGGCCGCCGAGGCGATGAGCTGAATGGATTCTTCGCTGATTGTGTAACGGTCAGCGAGTCCTCGAACCTCGTCCTTCAAGGCACGCTTGATGATGTCAGCAAGATCGTCCGTTCCCAGCACCTTGAGGACGTAAACGCGCGCTCGCGATAACAAGGCATTATTGAGCTCAAAGGATGGATTCTCTGTTGTGGCGCCAATAAACGTCAAAGTCCCGTTTTCCACAAAAGGCAGGAATGCGTCTTGCTGCGACTTATTGAAGCGATGCACCTCATCAAGAAACAGGACCGTATTTCGATTGTGCATTTGCCGATATTGTTCCGCTTCAGTAACTGCCGAGCGGACGTCTTTTACGCCGGCCATAACCGCAGACAATGCAATGAAATGCGAATCAGTCGTTGCGGCAATCATGCGCGCAAGCGTCGTCTTGCCAGTTCCCGGCGGCCCCCAGAAGACCATGGAATGCGCCCGGCCCTGAGTGATCGCCCTATGCAGGGGTTTACCATCCGCCAGAAGATGTCGTTGCCCGTAAAACTCCGGCAACGACGCCGGTCGCATGCGATCCGCGAGAGGTCGATCAAATTCAGTCTCGTTGGCGAACAGGTCAGTCACTGTTTCGGAGATTCCTCAGCTCTTCGCCAGTCGTTCCTCGACGCGGAGACACCAGCCTCCGACCCCCGCCAAAGCAACAATCAGGCCGATAACGATACCGGCACCGTCTGCCCCGACATCAGCCCAATCTGCCGTGCGGTAACTCACCATACGCTGGCAAGCTTCGATACTCAGACCGAACACAAGGAGGCCGGCTGCGATTTTCCAGTACGACTTCTTGCTATAGAGACCCGAGAACCAGATAGCAAGAAACATGAAGGTGCCGCCATGCAGCCACTTGTCGACGCTGTCAAACCACCTCAGGCCTGCCGTCTTATTATCCCAAAACCAGACCGCCGGCATCAACGCCATTGCAAGAACCAGCGCCAGGATAATCAGGCTGGCCATCTGCCAACGTTTGACGTGCCGTACCGGCAACATCAGGGAGTCACAGATGCAGCCGTCGCTGGCGTACCGACCAAATCAACGTCTTCGGGAACAACGAAATCGAATCGCCCGGCGTCAATCGGTTCATTTACCTTCACGTCATGCAGTGCAACGAATGTCGTTTGTTCCAGGTTATCGAAAAACACCATGCGACGAAGTTGGCCCTCAATAAAGCCCAATTCGACGCGATTGAATCCGCTGTCCTTGTTTTTCGGATCCAGTCGGACCCAAGTTGTTACTTCTTCGACTGTGGTAGCACCAAACTCGAACTGCTCTAACGCGTCCTCGGAACCACCCAGAAGGAGTGCCGGAGTATTCGCAAGCGCCTCGGCCTGCGGCTTCACGGTCACTTGCTCAAGATCCAGATCATAACTCCATATGTTGGTGCCGTCCGCGACCAGCCACTGTTCATACGGCTCGGCGTACGACCAGCGAAAGCGGGATGGACGTTCTATTTCGAGCGTGCCGCTGGTTCGGTCGACTACGGCACCTTCCGCATCGGTCAGTGATTGTTCGAAGCGACTATCCAGAGTGATAACGTTCGTTAGAAAATCTCGCACAAGTTTTTCGCCGAGTTCATCGACGCGTGCTTGTGCATGCACGCTACTCGCGGCAAGCGTGATCAAAAAGGTGACAACAATTCTTGCTGTGGCCTTGTTAAGCATTGGCCATTCCTTCGGCATTCAATATCATTCCTCTTTCCCGGGCGTTGGAACAAGAATCTCGCGACTGCCATTTGACTGCAAAGGACCAACCAATCCAGCCTCTTCCATCGCCTCCACCATCCTCGCCGCCCGGTTGTAACCGATCTTCAAACGCCGTTGGACACCGGAAATCGAAGCCTTTCGCGTATCCATGACAACCTGAACAGCCTGGTCATACAGTGCATCCTGCTCCGCATCGTCGTTATCACCCGGCTTATCAATTCCGGTCAGTCCTGGTGTTGGACCCGACGGACCCTCCAGAATTTCATCGATGTATCGCGGCGTGCCACTTTTCTTCAGGTGACGTACAACAGCGTGTACTTCGTTGTCGTCAACAAAAGCGCCATGTACACGTACAGGCAACGAGGTACCCGGCGGCAGGTACAACATGTCACCGTGGCCCAATAGGGCCTCTGCACCCATCTGATCCAGAATCGTGCGCGAGTCGACCTTGGCGGAAACCTGAAACGCAATTCGCGTCGGGACGTTGGCCTTTATCAGTCCCGTGATGACATCAACGGATGGCCGTTGTGTCGCCAGGATCATATGAATACCGGATGCGCGTGCTTTTTGTGCCAAACGAGCAATCAACTCTTCGACCTTCTTGCCAACGATCATCATCATGTCGGCAAGCTCATCGATGATGACGACGATAAACGGCAGCGGTGTCAATGTCGGATGTTCAATCGGTTTGTCGGGGTCGAATAAATCTGGCGGCTTGAAGATCGGATCTTTGATCGGCTCACCGGCCTCGATCGCATCATTGACCTTGCGGTTGTAGCCCCCGATGTTTCGCACGCCCAGCGCCGACATCAGCCGGTAGCGCCGATCCATCTCGGCGACGCACCAGCGCAGTGAGTTTGCCGCCTCCTTCATATCCGTCACAACCGGTGCGAGCAGGTGTGGGATGCCTTCGTACACCGAAAGCTCCAGCATCTTCGGATCGATCATGATCAAGCGCACATGCTCGGGGTGCGTCTTATAGAGAATACTCAGGATCATCGCGTTGATTCCAACGGACTTACCTGAACCCGTCGTACCGGCGATCAACAGGTGCGGCATTCGGGCCAGATCAGCGACCACCGAATTGCCGGATATATCTTTGCCGAGTGCCAATGTAACCGGCGATGCAAGTTCGTCGTAGGCTCGCGATTTCAAAATCTCGCCAAGCGTAACGAGTTGTCGATTTTCGTTCGGGATTTCGAGGCCAACAAACGACTTGCCCGGAATGACCTCCACGATTCGGACGCTGACAACCGATAAGGAGCGCGCGAGATCCTTGGCCAGATTCGCAATCTGGCTAACCTTGACACCAGGCGCCGGGTCAAGCTCGAAGCGGGTAATCACGGGTCCCGGAGAAACGGATCTCACCTCGACGTCGATGCCAAAGTCCTTGAGTTTCAACTCAACCAGCCGCGACATCGCCTCCAACGACTCTTTCGAATAACCTTTTTTCTGCTCTGGCGGATCGTCAAGCAGCGACAGCGGCGGCAACTCGCCCGCAGCCGGCGGATCGAATAATGGTACCTGACGTTCCTTTTCAGCCCGCTCGCTGGGTTCCAGTGCCTGCATGACGGGCTCGATTCTCGGCTTGGCTCGACTCGCTATTAACTGCTTTTCTACTTTCACGACATCCTGCCGCGCTGCAGCACTGCGCCGACCTTCCGCTTTATCGCGCAGTTCGCCGGCCTTGAATCGTAGCTTCTCGTATCCGACTAAGGTCCATTGACCAATGCGATCCATGACGTTTATCCAGGAAATACCCAGAAACAGTGATACGGAAGCAACCCAAATACAAAACAACAGCACACTGGCGCCAAGTATTTTCATCACGCCTTCAAGCGAGTCGCCAAGAACCTGGCCGATAATGCCGCCAGCCGTCTCGTTGAATCCCAAGGGGGAAAAATGCAGCGTCGACAAAGCACAGCTTGATACCAGCGTCAGGATGAATCCGGTGAAACGCAGCCCGAAATCCAGCTTTGTCAGTTCGATTTGGGTCTTTTGTTCGCGGTACAGCATCCAGCCAAGGAAAAGCACCATCACCGTAAATAAGTAGGCCGGCCGTCCAAAGCCTGTAAACAAAAGGTCTGCAACCCAGGCGCCCACTCGCCCGACGGCGTTGCTCACAGCGTCACTGGTCGTGGTCTGGAACGGCCCGGGGTCAACCGGATTGTAGGAAAACAGTGCCAGCCACAATATTAGCGATAGCGCACCAAAGACGTACAATGCGCCTTCGCGCAGGGATCTGTGCACCTGTAATGACAGGCGCGCCTCCGGTTGTTTTGC
This sequence comes from Woeseiaceae bacterium, assembly GCA_021773075.1. Classification (GTDB taxonomy): domain Bacteria; phylum Pseudomonadota; class Gammaproteobacteria; order Steroidobacterales; family Woeseiaceae; genus UBA1847. The sequence goes on along the minus strand of JAJFKT010000010.1, from coordinate 197,110 downwards.
TTTTGTGGCTCTGCTTACTTTCGCGGCTCTTGCCATGAAGATTCTGTTTTCCCTACACTTAGCCCAATAGAATTCGATTCCGCATATAGTTTGCCCACATCAAAGCCTTCTGCGGGCGATTCTGTGCTTCATCAATACTAACGGACAAATTATACATGAGTGACTTGAAACATTGCCGAGTTCTGATCCTTGGCTCAGGGCCGGCGGGCTATTCCGCCGCCGTCTACGCGGCGCGGGCCAATCTGAATCCGGTAATGGTTACCGGAATGGAACAGGGTGGGCAACTGATGACCACCACGGATGTCGACAACTGGCCTGGTGACGTTGAAGGGCTGCAAGGGCCGGCATTGATGGAGCGGATGCTACGTCATGCTGAACGCTTCAATACGAAGATCATCAATGACCATATCCACACCGCAGATCTGTCGCGTCGGCCGTTCAAGCTGGAGGGCGACTATGCAACCTACACCTGCGATGCATTGATCATCTCGACCGGTGCAACAGCTATGTATCTGGGGCTGGAATCGGAAGAGGCCTACAAGGGTCGCGGCGTATCTGCCTGTGCAACCTGCGACGGCTTCTTTTATCGCGGCAAACCGGTCGCTGTAATTGGCGGCGGCAATACGGCGGTTGAAGAAGCGCTGTATCTCAGCAACATTGCGTCCAAAGTCACTCTTGTACATCGTCGCGATGAGTTGCGCGCCGAGAAAATTCTTCAAGACCACCTTTTCGAAAAAGAACGCGACGGCAATATCGAGATCAAGTGGGACAGCAATCTGGATGAAGTTCTTGGAGACGAGTCAGGCGTCACTGGCATGCGCATTCGCAGCGCGAAAGACGATTCGGTCACCGCTGACATTGATCTTGACGGTGTATTCATCGCTATCGGACACAAACCGAATACGAGCCTGTTCGATCGTCAGCTCGACATGAAGAATGGCTACATTACTGTGAAGACCGGAATCTCCGGTGACGCCACGGCAACCAGTATTGCCGGAGTCTTTGCGGCTGGCGACGTCGCTGACCAGGTATATCGTCAAGCCATCACCTCTGCAGGGGCAGGTTGCATGGCTGCCCTGGATGCCGAAAAGTTCATCGATGCGCTCGACAAACAGCCAGCGGCCGACGACGCTGCCTAGTTACAGACAATGATGCGATAAGGTGTCCGCATGAAGGTCACCGTCCATGACAGCATGTCCGATATCGCTCGCGACGACTGGAACAGTCTCGCCGGGAATGCCTGCCCTTTCCTGCGGCACGAGTTTCTGCAATTCGCCGAGGAAACCGGATGCGTCACACTTGAACAAGGTTGGTCACCCCGACACTTGACGATATCGGATCGAGGTGGGCTGCGTGCCGCCATGCCCCTCTACGAAAAAAGTCATTCATGGGGGGAATTCGTATTCGACTGGGCCTGGGCGAACGCCTACGATCAGGCCGGTCTGAGCTACTACCCCAAACTTGTATCCGCTATTCCTTTCACGCCAGCGCCAAGTACGCGATTGCTGCTTCGCGAGCCTGATGACAGTGAAGCAGCAGCTGGGCTCTTGCAGGCGGCTGTGACTTTGGCGAACGAGACAGATTGCTCTTCGTTACATTTTCTTTTTCCGTCGAGCGCTGACTTGCCACATTTTGAAAAGGCGGGCCTGTTGATCCGTAAGGACTGCCAGTTCCATTGGCATAACAATGGCTACGATGATTTCGAGGCCTTCCTCGCGACGTTCACTTCAGTAAAGCGCAAGAAAGCGCGCCGTGACAGACGCCGGGTAAGGGAGAGCGGAATCAAATTCAAGCGGCTACGGGGAACACAAATCGATACGCAAACATGGTCCACTGTGTATGAACTGATCAGCCGCACGTTTCTTATTCGAGGATCGACGCCCTACTTCAGTCAAGCGTTCTTTCAAGCGATCAGCTCGGAAATACCCGACGGTATACTCGTCATCTTGGCCGAGAAAGAGTCTTTGCCGGTCGCCGCTGCAGTATTTTTCGAGAGCGATACGACACTTTATGGCAGATATTGGGGCAGTAACGGACAATATGATTCCCTGCATTTCGAGACCTGTTATTACCAAGGCATCGACTATTGCATCGAAACGGGAAAACGCGTGTTTGAACCTGGCACACAAGGCGAACACAAGATCAGTCGTGGCTTTTCACCGGTATCAACCTGGTCGGCCCACTGGCTGGCACACCCGGAGTTTTCGGACGCTATCGAACGCTATCTGGGCGAAGAAGGAAAACACGTCGATCGCTATATCGACGCCGTTGATGCACACACACCGTATAAGAACCCGTGAGTAATAATCGCGTTGTTTGGCTAGGCCAGGACGACCCTCCCGACTTGTTTCCACCGGTAAGCACCGCTCTTCGCGAACCGGATGGCTTGCTTGCGGCAGGTGGTGACCTGACAGCCAAACGCCTCTTGTACGCTTATCGTCACGGAATATTTCCCTGGTATGACGAGGGTCAGCCACTACTATGGTGGTCGCCCGACCCACGTTGCGTATTCAAGCCTGGCGACTTTCATACCTCGCGACGAATGCAACGCGAAATCCGACAGAGTACCGCCGAAATTCGGGTCAACACGGCGTTTTCCGAGGTCATCCAGGCATGCGCCGGACCCAGGAAATCGGAACAGGGAACATGGATTACGCCGGCCATGATCGCGGCTTATGAAGAATTGCACGAAAACGCCTGGGCGCACTCCATCGAAGTCTGGCAGTCGAACGAACTCGTCGGCGGTCTCTACGGTCTTTGCATCGGCAAAGCCTTTTTCGGTGAATCAATGTTCAGCGCGACCCCGAATGCCTCCAAAATGGCACTCCTGTATCTCACAACTCAGCTCGTCTCCGGCGAAATTGGGCTACTCGACTGTCAGGTGGTATCCCGTCATTTGCTAAGCCTGGGCGCGCAGGCGATTCCGCGTTCAAAATTCATCGAAATACTGGATTCTGTCTGTGACCCGGCCAAACCGAAGGAAAACTGGCCGAACACCGCGATCGCGTGCTCACAGTTATTGCAGGAATAGACCTGGTACATTGCAATACCACCGCCGTTTCTGCACAATCGCCAGCCTTAATGCACTAGAGAGAATTGAATACCTTGGCGAAAGAAGAAGCCATTCAGATGGAGGGTGTCGTTAACGAGACCTTACCCAACACGACCTTTCGAGTTGAACTCGAAAATGGTCATGTTGTGACAGCGCATATATCTGGAAAAATGCGCAAAAATTACATTCGTATTTTGACGGGTGACAAGGTCACCGTTGAGCTAACACCCTACGACCTCAGCAAAGGCCGAATCGTCTACCGGGGCCGCTAAACCTCGCAGACCTATTCTTCGGGTAAATGCTCAAGTTCTTTGAGCACGGGTTCAGAATCTAATTTCAGATTGTCATCATCACCGATGACGATTTTCACGTGTCCGCCCTTCGCGAGACTGCCAAATAACAGTTCCTCGGCCAGCGGTCGTTTAATCTGTTCCTGAATGATTCGCGCCATGGGTCGCGCGCCCATTAGCGGATCGTAGCCGCGTGCCGCTATCCAGTCGCGCGCATCGTCATCGAGTTCAAGCGTCACGTTGTTGTTACCCAACTTCGCCTCAAGTTCGACAACCAGTTTATCCACCACACGCTTGATGGAATTCAGATCCAGCGCAGCGAACTGAATAATCGCGTCAAGACGATTACGGAACTCTGGTGAGAATTTCTTTTTGATGATCGACATGCCATCCGAGCTGTGGTCCTGCTCGGTAAAACCAATCGACGCCCGGCTCATCTCCTGCGCACCAGCGTTGGTCGTCATGACCAGGATCACATTGCGAAAATCTGCCTTTCGGCCGTTATTATCGGTGAGCGTTCCGTGGTCCATTACCTGCAGCAGGAGATTAAATACTTCAGGATCAGCCTTTTCAATTTCATCAAATAAAACAACAGCATGCGGGTTCTTGTTAACAGCTTCCGTTAAGAGTCCGCCCTGGTCATATCCGACATATCCGGGTGGCGCTCCGATCAGCCTTGAGACCGTATGACGTTCCATGTATTCGGACATGTCAAAGCGAATCAACTCCACGCCCATCAACATCGACAATTGCCGCGTAACTTCGGTCTTGCCGACACCGGTAGGACCGGCAAACAGAAAAGCACCAATCGGTTTTTCTTCGTCGCGCAATCCGGAGCGAGACATCTTGATCGCGCCGCTCAAGGCTTCGATCGCGCGATCCTGACCAAATATCGTCAGCTTCAGATCCCGCTCCATGGTTCGCAGCGCGTCCCGGTCAGACGAAGACACGCTCTTTTCGGGTATGCGTGCCATTTTGGCGACGATCGCCTCGATCATTCGCACGGTAACCCGCTTGCCGCGTTTCGCAGCCGGCTGCAAACGGAGATTGGCACCGGCCTCATCCATAACATCGATCGCCTTGTCCGGAAGATGTCGATCGTTGATGTGCCTGACGGCAAGTTCCACCGCTGCCTCAAGCGCTGAATTGTCGTACTTGATGCCGTGGTGTTCTTCGAAGCGGGATTTGAGGCCTTTAAGGATCGCGACGGTTTCTTCCGAACTCGGCTCAGGGACGTCTATTTTCTGGAAGCGACGTGCCAAAGCATGATCTTTTTCGAAAATACCGCGGTACTCGGTGTAAGTGGTCGAGCCAATACAACGCATCTCACCGTTGGCGAGGACTGGCTTGATCAGGTTACTGGCATCCATAACCCCACCTGAGGCAGCGCCAGCGCCGATAACCGTATGAATTTCATCAATAAACAGGATCGCACCGGGGTCTTCCCGTATTTCGGCAATCACGCCTTTCAAGCGCTTTTCGAAGTCGCCACGGTACTTGGTGCCGGCGATCAGGGTTCCCATGTCGAGCGCATAGATGGTGCTGTCGGCCAACACTTCGGGAACGCGTTCCTCGGTGATCATACGAGCCAGACCTTCGGCCAGCGCGGTTTTGCCGACGCCCGCCTCACCCACATACAGGGGATTATTCTTCCGACGACGGCAAAGAATCTGCACGGTACGTTCAATTTCGAGCTCGCGGCCGATCAGGGGATCGATCTTGCCCTGTATCGCCAACTCATTGAGATTGGTCGCGTATTGTTCCAGCGCGGTCGATTCCGGCTCCGCTTCAGACTCAATATGGGGTTCGCCCTCAGCGTCACTGCTTTCTCCCGGCAGTTGCGGCATACCATGCGAAATATAGTTGACGACATCGAGCCTGGAGATGTCCTGCAGGCTGAGAAAATAAACCGCTTGTGATTGCTTCTCGGAGAAAATCGCGACGAGCACATTACTGCCAGTGACTTCTTTCTTGCCACTCGATTGCACGTGAAAAACGGCACGCTGCAAGACCCGCTGAAAACCCAGCGTTGGCTGCACTTCAGTGTCTTCGCCCTCATCCGGTAACAACGGCGTTTGCTCGTCAATACACTCAGTCAGCTGCCGGCGCAGTTCCGGGATATTGGCATCGCAAGACTTCAGGATTTCATGCACAGCCGGAATATCCAGCAATGCCAGCAGCAAGTGCTCGACCGTCATGAATTCATGGCGGTAATCCCTGGCGCGTTGAAATGCCTCATTCAAACAAAATTCTAGCTCACTACTCAACATAAGCGGACGTCTCTTCCCTCAGGCCTCTTCCATTGTGCAAAGCAATGGATGTTGTTGCTGACTGGCAATACTCATGACCTGTGCGACCTTCGTTTCGGCTATCTCGTAGTTAAACACGCCACAAATACCTTTTCCTTTAGTGTGCACCTCCAGCATAACCTGAGTTGCACGTGTTCTTTCCATCGAAAATATGGATTCGAGGATATCCACGACGAATTCCATCGGCGTGAAATCATCATTGATCAATACAACCCGATACAACGGTGGCGGCTTGATTTTCGGCTGCGCCTCTTCGACCGCCAAGTCGAATCCGGTACGTCGTTCTATGTCGGTAGGTCTTTCACTCATTTAGGTGTCATGGAACCCGATATTTCGCTTAAAAGTCAATAATCTGCTTGTTCGTGCCGCAGTTCAACCCGTATCATCGGGTCGCTACGTTAGTAGCTAAGTCAGTCACCTGAAATAGCCTCATTGAATATGATTTCAAGTCCCAATTGGACCAATTTTTCCAGCGTTGACGGCAACGCACTTAATCGGCATTTACCGCCATTGGTAAGCCTTGTGCTTGTCATGCTGATCGGCTGGCAATTGGCCCGGATAATCTGGCTGCTCGTGCCCGGAGATGCCGCGGGTGTCCTGGTTCCAAGGCCAGCGTCACTGCCACAATCGGCCGCCTCTTCAAGCACATCCTCCGATGTCGATGCAATTGCAAACTCGCATATCTTCGGCGTCGCTGACGCGGCACCTGCCAGCACGGCGCTGGTTGCTGCGCCGGAAGACGACTTACCTGATACCCGGCAAGTTAATTTAACCCTGAATGGCACAGTTGCATCAGATATTCCGAATTATGCTGTCGCCATTATTTCCGATGGTGGCAACGACCAACAGGTGTATGCAATCGGTGACTCAGTTGGTAACAATGCGAGCCTGCATGCAGTGTATAGGGACCGCGTGGTCCTTAACGAGAAAGGGTCCCTGACGAACCTCAAGCTGCCCCGGGAGTTCAAAGACACACCCACACGCAGCGCTCGACGGGCCACTAACACGCCGCGACAGGCAGTCGATAATTCGAAGAGCATTCAATCCGTCGTAACAGCAAATCTCACGAAATTGACGGATGTCATTCGTCCGACCCCGTATCGGGTTAGTGGACAACAAGTCGGGTTTCGTGTTTATCCAGGGCGTGATCGGCGGCAATTCGCGGCCCTTGGGCTGCGTCCGGGAGACATCATCAAGGATATCGACGGACAATCTTTGACCGATGCCGGTCAGGCGATGCAGATATTCCAATCGCTCGGCACAGCCGAGCAGGTTACGGTTACCGTTGAGCGTGACGGTGTTTCCGAAAGTCTGATTCTCAAGACCAATCAACTCGATTTGGGCGGCGAGCAAACTCAATGACAATAATGAAAAAAACTACATCCGGATTCGTTTTGCCGATTCTGGCCGTGCTTCTCCTTTCTCCAGCCAGCCTGTCGTTAGCGCAAGATGCCGGGATCACGTTGAACTGGAAAGATGCTGATCTTCGCATTGTCATCGAAGCTGTTAGTGAAGCGACCGGCAAGAACTTCATTCTCGATCCACGAGTGAACGGCAAAGTAACGCTGCTTTCATCCGAGCCGATGACGAAGGACGCATTCTACGAAGCTTTTCTATCCATACTGCAGGTGCACGGTGCTATCGCGGTTGAGAGCGGCGACCTGATCAAGATTCTGCCCGATGCCACAGCACGGCAGTTTCCAAGCCAGTTTGGCACGGAAGGCGCTTCCGGGCCGGATGACCTGGTCACGCAGGTCATTCAGGTCAAAAATGTTGGTGCAACACAGCTGGTTCCCATTCTGCGGCCGTTGATTCCACAATACGGCCACATGGTTGCCCACGCGGGCTCAAATATGCTGATTATTTCAGATCGGGCGGGAAACATGGCTCGCATGATCAGCATTATTCGCCGAATCGATCTGGCCAGTAATGAGGACATCGAGGTCATCGCGCTGCGAAACGCTTCTGCCGCCGAGATCGTCCGCATTTTGACAGCATTGGTGCAAACACAGCGTGCTGACGGCGCGCCTGTCACAACCGGCCTGGTTGCAGACGCACGCACTAACAGCATATTGATCAGCGGCGACAAGAATGAACGGCTGCGAATTCGGGCTCTTATAGCTCACCTCGACACACCGCTGGAAGATGGCGGTGACACCCAGGTTCGTTATTTGCGATACGCCGACGCCGAGGAACTTGCGACCAAGTTGCAAACACATTTCACGAATCAGGCGGCCGGTGCTGCCGGTCAGGCCGCAGCGGCTGTTTCGAGCGACAGCGTCAGCGTTTGGGCCGATCCGCAAACCAACGCGATCGTCGTCAACGCACCGCCGAAGATGATGCGTTCATTAATGCAGATCGTCGACAAGCTGGATATTCGACGCGCACAGGTGTTAGTTGAGGCGATCATTGTCGAAGTTATTGCCGATGAAGACAACCGATTTGGCATGACCTGGGCTATCGAGGGATCCGGTAGTGATTCGCCGATCGCGCTGACTGATTTCGGCGAAGCTGGTGGCGTGTTGCAACTCGGTACTGCCGCTGGTGGCGGCACAGTTGACCCGTCCTCACTCGTTCGTTCCGGCATCACCGTTGGAGTGGGACGCATATCCGATTCGGGTGTTAGTTTTGCCGCAATCCTGAACGCGCTTGAGGGCGATGCCAATACCAATATTATTTCCACGCCAAGTATCGTGACGACCGACAATGAGGAAGCCACACTGAACGTGGGTCAGGAAGTACCCTTCGTAACGGGATCGTTCACGAATACCGGTGGCACGGGCGGCTCGGTCAATCCGTTTCAAACGATTAATCGCCAACAGATCGGCGTGAAACTCGAAATTACACCACAGATCAATGATGGCGATTCAATGGTTCTCGATATTTCGCAGGAAATTTCGAGCATCGCCCAGTCTGCTGGAAATGCCGTTGACCTCATTACCAATCAGCGCATTGTTGACACAACGGTGATCGTCGACGATGGAGACATTCTGGTGCTAGGTGGTCTGATTGAGGACACCTTGCTTGAAAGCGATCAATCGGTTCCGATACTCGGCAAGATACCGTTGCTTGGCGCGCTGTTTCGCTCGAGAAAAACGGAAAAGACGAAAACGAATTTGATGATTTTCATTCGCGCCGAAATCATGCGTGACTCCGCCGAAACGGCGCTGCAGACGAATGCAAAATACAATTTGATTCGCGATATTCAGGAAAGTCAGCGTAGCAACGACATTCAACTCATGCCCGGCCGGGCGCGGCCAATGCTCCCCGAATTGCCGCCAAGTAGCAGCACGGCAGACGACAACCAGGACGAAAGCCGGGACGATGGAAGCGAATAGCGAAATCGTATTGGCGACGGAAGACGCGGTCGTTAAGGAGAAGCGTCGTGCTCTGCCGTTTTCGTTCGCCAAACGTCACGGTGTATTGATCCGCGAACTGGGTGATGAACGTGGCGAAGCGGTCTATCGCAGTGGCGCCAAACCCTTGAGCATTGCTGAAGCGCGCCGATTCGCGCGAGTTCCGCTCGAGCTTTCACGAGTCTCTGTGGAAGTTTTCGACACATTACTGCAGGAATATTACGAACAGGATCGCAGTAATGCCGCGCAGATGGTCGATGGTCTTGATGAAGACTTCGATTTGACGCAGGTCGCACAGGAGCTCGAACCATCCGATTTGCTCGAGAGCGACGACGATGCGCCGATCATTCGTTTCATCAACGCCGTTCTCACCGAAGCGATCAAAGAAAACGCGTCGGACGTCCACATTGAAACCTATGAGAATCGACTTGGGGTTCGCTTCCGTATCGATGGTGTTCTGCGCGAGGTGTTGCAGACCCGACGAGCGCTGGCACCATTGGTTGTCTCACGCATCAAGGTAATGTCCCGCTTGGATATCGCGGAAAAGCGGCTGCCACAGGATGGTCGAATCTCGCTAAAAATCGCGGGACGTGCGGTTGACGTTCGCGTTTCAACCATGCCTTCCGGTCATGGCGAACGGGTGGTGCTGCGCTTGCTCGACAAGCAGGCCGGGCGACTGACACTTGTCGCTCTTGGCATGGACGAGGTCGCCATGAAATCCATGGATGAACTTATTCACAAGCCGCACGGCATTATTCTGGTGACCGGTCCTACGGGTTCGGGTAAAACCACGACCTTGTATGCGGCGCTTGAGCGTATCAATGACAACAGTCGTAACATCATGACGGTTGAGGACCCGATCGAGTATTTGATCGACGGGATCGGACAAACACAGGTCAATACCAAGGTAGAGATGACGTTTGCCCGAGGCTTGCGTGCAATCCTTCGCCAGGACCCGGATGTCGTCATGGTTGGCGAAATACGTGACCTCGAAACCGCTGAAATAGCCGTTCAGGCCAGCTTGACGGGACACCTCGTCCTTTCAACATTGCATACCAATACTGCTAGCGGCGCCGTGACGCGTCTACATGATATGGGTGTCGCACCCTATCTACTGGCGTCGAGCCTTATCGGTGTGCTGGCACAGCGTCTTGTGCGCGTCCTGGACGATGAGAGCAAGATCCCGTACACCGCTTCGGACTACGAATGCGAGGTCCTAGGGGTCGACCCCGCAAATGCACCTACCTTGTACAGAGCTGGCACCGGTGGGAATCGTGGTTTCACCGGTCGTACCGGCATTTATGAGTTGATTTCAGCCGATGACAAGATGCGCGAGATGATTCATGAAGGTGCCAGCGAGCAGGAACTCGAACGCCATGCGCGTCTCAGCAGTCCCAGCATTCGTGCAGACGGTCGACGCCAGGTGTTGCTGGGTCGCACGACGCTCGACGAAGTCCTGCGCGTCACTAGCGAAGACTAGTGGGCCGCTGAGAGTTTCACGATGGGTGCGTTCGAATATGTCGCAATGGACAAGGCTGGCAAGCAAAGCAAAGGCTTGCTTGAAGGTGATACGCCGAAGCATGTAAGGCAAATACTGCGAGATCGGAGTTTGTTGCCCGTCAGCGTTACCGAGGTTGCAAAAAAGGAAGCACGACGGCAGACGAGCTTCTCTTTTCGCAAAGGAATATCATCCAATGAGCTTGCGCTGCTGACACGACAACTTGCGTCATTGGCACAATCGGGCATGCCACTTGAAGAGTCGCTGCTCGCTGTTTCGCAACAGAACGAAAACCCACGGACGAAAAGTATTCTCCTGGGTGTGCGCGCGAAGGTCATGGAGGGCTACACCCTCGCTGATGGACTCAGCGATTTTCCACAGGCATTTCCGGAACTCTACAGAGCAACGGTTGCTGCGGGCGAACAGTCCGGGCATCTCGATGTCGTACTCGAGCGTCTCGCCGACTACACCGAATCACGACAGGCCCTGAGGCAGAACATAACAAACGCCATGGTCTATCCAATCGCGTTGATCGTGATGGCCATTGGCATTATCAGCTTCATGCTTGCTACGGTCGTACCGAAAATTGTCGGTGTTTTTCAAAGCACCTCTGCGGATTTACCCGGACTGACCGTTGGACTCATCGCCGTCAGTGATTTCCTTCGAGACTACTGGTTCGCGCTGCTGCTGGGTTTGGCCGTCGCAGGTTATGGACTGTGGCGACTCCTGAAAAAGGACGGCCCACGCCGCGCCTATCATCACTTCCTGCTACGAATGCCGATCACCGGCAGATTAACGCGTGGTATTAATACAGCTCGATTCACGCGCACCTTAAGCATTCTCGCGGGTAGCGGCGTGCCCATACTCGAAGCATTGAATATATCGGCCGAGGTCATCGAAAACCTGCCGATGCGCGACGCAGTGATGGAAGCGACCATTCGCGTTCGCGAAGGTGCATCAATCAGCAAGTCTCTAGCCGTTAGCAAGCTTTTTCCACCGATGATGATCCACCTTATTTCAAGTGGCGAAGCCGGCGGCAAGCTTGAGGAAATGCTGGGGCGTGCGGCGGCCGGACAGGAACGTGAAGTCGATGGCCTTATTGCTACATTACTTGGTATATTGCAGCCGTTGGTGATCGTAATTATGGGTGGCGTGGTTCTGCTGATTGTCCTCGCAATTTTGCTGCCTATTTTCGAGATCAACAATTTGATTCGTTAATACAATTTCAGCTCTACGAGGTACGCAATGACCGGCGATATTGATGCACCTGGCGAAGAGGACCAGGTTGAAGAAACCCCCATAGAAGAGATTTCTGATGAGGATGTTGTCTTAAGTACCGATGACGATATCGACGTCGGAGGATCTACGGCGGAAATAAAGGTTGATGAACTAGTCGCAAAGATCGACTTGACCGATGCCGAGGAAGCCGCCCGTAAACGTGAAATCCAACTCAAGCTTGACGCGCTCAATGAGGGCCGCGATGACGAATTCGGTAGCACGTATAATTTCGATCTGGACAAGGATTTATAATTCGGACCAGGGCCTGTTAACCCTAATGAAAGTCCCGCGACTGTACGCTAAGACCACCCAGCATTTCAGTGTGGTCGAATAGCTGCCGCGCGATAACATGAATCACTTTTCCTTCGATCTGCAGTTCCCCTGCTATACCCAGCAAGCGGGCATTCAATAATGCCGAACGATATTCCTCTGCGATCTTTTTCCAGACAATCAGGTTAATTTGCCCGGTTTCATCCTCAAGTGTCACAAACGTGACGCCGCTTGCTGTTCCTGGTCGTTGCTTGGTGATCACAAGCCCTGCCACATTAACGTACTGACCCGTGTTCATAGCGGGCAAATGTCCCGCCGCGGCATAGTGATAACGATCGAGGTGTCGTCGCAGCAAGCACATCGGATGTCGTTCCAGCGTTAAGCCAGTACTTTGATAGTCGGCCACGATGTTCTGGCCTTCCGTCGGTTTTTTCAGAAGCGGTGTTGGTTCGTAGCGATCCATGGATCGAAACAAGGGCAATGGCTTCTCAGCGCCGGCAACTGCCCAACGCGCCTTGTGTCTGTCCCCCGACAGCGCCCGTAAGGTTCCCGATGTCGCGAGCAATCCCAATTCACGACGATCAAGATGTGCCCTCTCAAGCAGGCTTTGCACTTGTATATACGCGCCATTCTCACGCTCTGCGACTATTCGTTGCCCAGCCTCTTCTGAGAGCCCTTTTACCATGCGAAGACCGAGCCGCAACACGGCGGCGCTCTCTTCATCTCTTTCAAGCGAACAGTCCCATTCACTATCATTAATATCCACGGCGCGCACCTCAACACCATGACGTCGAACGTCCTGCACAAGTTGTGAAGCCGAGTAGAAACCCATCGGCTGGCTATTCAGCAACGCACAGGTAAAGGCCGCAGGTGTGTGCCGCTTTAACCAGCACGACACATAAACGAGTAACGCGAAACTGGCAGAGTGCGACTCTGGAAAACCGTACTCACCAAAACCTTCAATCTGGCGAAAGATCTGCCGTGCAAACCCTTCGTCGTAGCCGCGCTCGCGCATACCATTAATTAATTTGTCTTCGAACGGTCCCAGTCCACCACGCCGTTTCCAGGCTGCCATTGCACGCCACAGGCGATCCGCCTCACCGGGTGTGAAACCGGCGGCAACAACAGCGAGCTGCATAACCTGTTCCTGAAAGATCGGCACACCCAGAGTGCGTTGCAATACTCCCTGCACCTCTGCACTCGGATAGTCGACTGCCTCCTCACCATTTCTGCGTCGCAAATAAGGGTGCACCATGTCACCCTGAATCGGGCCGGGACGAATGATGGCAACCTCAATAACCAGGTCGTAGTAACAGCGTGGTTTTAGCCTTGGCAACATCGCCATCTGCGCTCGTGACTCGATTTGAAATACGCCCATCGTGTCGCCATCGCAAATCATGTCGTATACGAGCGGGTCCTCTGCGGGAACGGTCGCCAGCGTGTAATCGCGGCCATCAAAATCACGAACCAAATCAAAGCTGCGTCGAATCGCCGTCAGCATGCCGAGGCCCAAAACATCGACCTTCAGGAGACCGAGATCCTCAAGATCGTTTTTCTCCCACTGGATCACCGTGCGATCCGGCATCGCCGCATTTTCAATCGGAACCAGTTCGTACAACGGCGCATCAGAAATAACGAAGCCGCCAACATGCTGCGAAAGGTGTCGGGGAAAGCCCATGATTTCCCGAACCAGATACAAGAGACGTTTGATAATCGGGCTATCAGGGTCCAGCCCGGCCTCAAGGATGCGGCTGTCATCGACCTTGCGGCCATCCCACCACTGCATTGAGCGTGCGAGGCGACTAATCTGCAGATCACTCAACCCCAACACTTTGCCAACATCGCGCAGAGCACTTCGTGGTCGGTAGGTAATGACTGTCGCCGCAAGTGCCGCACGTTCACGGCCGTACTTGCTGTAGATGTACTGAATCACCTCTTCGCGACGCTCATGTTCGAAATCAACGTCAATATCAGGCGGCTCGTTACGTTCTTTCGAAATAAAACGCTCGACCAGAACCTCCATCCGCCCTGGATCCACCTCCGTAATTCCGAGACAAAAACACACGGCTGAATTTGCCGCTGAACCTCTTCCCTGACAAAGAATATTTTTGGAGCGCGCGAATGCCACGATGTCTTCTACCGTCAGGAAGTAGGATTCGTATTCGAGTTCTGCAATCAGCGTCAGCTCATGCTCCACAAGGCTCCGCACTTTGTCCGGCGTAGCCTTTGGCCAACGCCGCTTCATACCCGCCTCAGTCAGTTTTCTTAAATAGCTGCCTGAGGTTTCTCCAGTCGGTACCAACTCGTCGGGATATTCGTAACGCAGTTCATCCAGTGAAAAGTGAATACGCTCGGCAATGCGAACCGATTCCTGCAGCAATTCGGCAGGATAGACGTGCTCGAGCACGACGTGCGAGCGCAGATGCCGTTCGCCGTTGGAGTACAACGCGAAGCCGGCATTGTCGATAGTCACGCCAGCGCGAATGGCGGTTACCGCATCCTGCAATATGCGACGCCCACGGATATGCATATGCACATCACCGCTGGCAACCAGCGGCAATTTCAGGCGTCGACCCTCTTCTTGAAGTTTTGCAAGTTGTTCACGTTGGCGCCCGTCAGCCATTAGCTCAACAGCAATCCAGAGGCGGCCCCGAAACGTTTCCCGTATCCAGTGATCCTCCACATCGAGCGACAAGTCTGTATCCGGAACCCACAACACGAGGCACCCCGGCAAGCCGTCTTCGAAGTCGAGTCGTGTTAGTTCATAGCTGCCCTTCGCAGCTGCGCGGCGGGCATTGGATATCAAACGGCACAATGCAGCGTAACCGCCGATGTTCTGAGCTAATACCACGAGCTTTCGGCCACTGCGCAAACGCAGCTCAGAACCGATAATGAGTTTTTTAAGTCCGGCTTCCTTCGCTGCTGCATGTGCACGCACGATGCCGGACATCGAACATTCGTCAGTGATAGCAAGTGCTTCATAGCCGAGTTCTGCGGCCGTCTTTACAAGTTCTTCAGGGTGGGAGGCACCGCGCAGAAACGTGAAATTGCTCAGCGCGTGTAACTCAGCGTACCGAGCGCTCATCCGAAAATGCCGTGCAAATACCAGTTTGGCAATGTTTGTTGTTGTCGGTTACGAAACACCCATAAACGCATACCGTCCCTGTCGGTCGCCCTATAGTAATCACGGGAGACTCCCTGACCGTCCCACCACCCTGTTTCAAGCCGCTCGGGTCCATCCAGTAGCGTTAGCAGCGATCCTTTGTACAAGGGATAAGCACCGTCTGCCGACAACAGGGCCGGCGCAGGCAACATCCACAATGGACGCATGACGGTATCTCGCGTTGTTAAACTGCTTGCCGACCAATCCGACAAGAGCGCTTGTGTGCTCCATGCATACTCGGGACGGTGTTCAGCCACTATGTTCATGGCATTTACAGACTGCTCACCGATACGGGCAACAAGACGTTCTGCAAGCTGTGCTATTTCATGCCGCCGCCTTTGCTTGCCGCCCTTCGCATGAAAGCAAAGGCCTGCCGTTTCGACCTGCAATGGCTGTGACAAACCACTGCGCAAACGAACAGCAATGACCGGCTCCGGAAGACGCAAGCTTTCGAAACGAATCTTTAGAAGATCAAACCAGCGTTCCTGAGAGCGATCAGCGATTGCGGCTCCTAGTTGCAACTCTGTCGCCGCACTTTTGAGATGAAAAAAACTGAAACACAATCGTTGCGTACCCAGCTGACGTGCCAACAAAAACTGTTCATGAGAAAACAGCAACTCATGACAGATGTGCAGTAATAATTCGCAATCGGACTGTTCTTCGGTCATTTCATAGTCGGCACAAAAGCGTTCCGGAGCACGCCACGAATCACGTGGATCCGGCAAATGCCCGAGAGCACGATCAAGTTCCAGCAAACGTTCCGCACCAAAGCGCCGGGTAAAACCTTCGCGTGGTAAACGCAGACAATCACCAATATTGGTGATACCCATACCTGCCAGAGCGTCACGCTGTCCTAACGGCCAGTTCAGGCAGGTAAGCGGTAATTGACGCAGTGCAGGTCCAAGATTTTCTTCGGCCCGAATACAGGAACGTCGGCCCGCCCGTGCCAGCCATGTTGCAGCCAGCGGTGTCGGCGCAATCGACATCGCCGCAGAAAACCCCTGCTTCTGCAATCCTTTCGAAACCTTTTTTCGCAGGCTGGGAAGACCACCAAAGAGTCGCAGGCTGCCCGCGATTTCCAGCAACAAAACATCTTTAGCCGCTATATTTACAAACGAAGAAAACTGCTCCAGCCAGGTAGCAAGCCGCTCGAGTACCTGCTGCTCTCGCACCCTGCTGCGCTCTTGTAGCTGCAGCGCTGGCAACAATGCGAGTGCTGCATTCGCTGACTGACCTGGCATAACCCCGGCTGCCAAAGCCTTGGGGTCGGCCTGCAGCACGCGATGAATACCGTGCTGCTCTTCGACGATAGCCAGCGCATCATCAGAAGACCGACAAGCTTCCAGTGGCAAGTTGGGCAAGTAGATACAAAACCACAGCCGGCGTACGGCTGTAGGCGTCAGCGACGCGGGTGAGGGTGCTAAGGACTTTGCCAGCGGTGCTGGTTCTATAAAGGGTAAATCCTGCTGCCCTGCAGAGGGAGTCGGGGTGGTGTCCCGCGCTACGACGGGGGATTTCCATGCCCGTGCCATGCCTAAAGCAGACTGTCTAGTATGGTCGGACGACCACCACGACTTTTGAGAATATGAACACGGGTACCTTGCTCTGTGGGCTGTAGTTCCAAACGCAGCGCGGCTGCAGAAGCTTGCTGGCGCGCGCTCAATGGGCGAAATGCAATTGCCCAGCTGTGACCTTTCTCGGCTGCCAGCTGTAAACGTCGGCTGGCCTGATCATCGAGCGTGCTTGGCCACAATAATACGGCAGCGCATGTCCCCGACGATAAGGCTTGCTCGGCCGACCACAACAACTCACTGTCATCCTTGGGCCGAACAATAAGGACACGCGACAAATCGATGCCGCATTGCTGTAACGCAGGCGCATAAGGTTGAAACGGGGGAGCTATCCAGGCGATCCAGCCGGGTTCGGCATATTCGCCACGCTCACCATATTGTGATTCTTCTTTGCTGAGCTCTGCCAGCGCTGGCATCAATAAACGCAGTTCACCAATACCGTATTGCCCGGTCAGAATCTCAGTGAGTGCCTCAAGCGGCCAGCCGCCTCCAGGCAGGCAACGGTCAAGTTTTGGGTAGCCACTGGCAAGTCCAGCCCGAGTGTCGATCTGGCTGCTGCCCCGCCAGACTCGCGGATTCTCGAGTAACTTCTCCAAACTCACTCTTAGGACTCATCTAGTGCAGCAGCAAACCATCACGAATAACGCCGACAACAACACCCTCAATCACGAGCGACTGTTCGCGAAGATCCACTTCGATGGGTTCGAAGTCCTCGTTTTCGGGCGATAGCGATACCATTGAACCGGTTTGGCTATAGCGTTTAACAGTCACTTCATCTTCAAGACGCGCGACAATAATCTGTCGACTGCGAACCTCGGGTGTGCGGTGCACTGCAACCAGATCGCCATCGAGTATGCCGGCATTTTTCATACTCATGCCTTGTACGCGCAACAGGTAGTGCGGCTTTGGATTAAAAAGTTGCGGATCTATCCTGTAATGCGTCTCGATATGTTCCTCGGCGAGAATGGGACTACCGGCAGCAACCCGACCTACCAGCGGTAAGCCCATTTGATCTCGCAGAGAATCTTTCAGCTGAATGCCACGCGAGGCGCCGGGGATCAGGTCCAGCACCCCTTTTTTCTGCAATGCCCGGAGGTGCTCCTCTGCTGCATTCGCGGACTTGAAGCCCAGCTCAGCAGCGATTTCAGCACGCGTCGGAGGCATGCCGGTTTCATAGATAAAGTCTTGAATTAATTCGAGAATTTGCTTTTGTCGTGGGGTTAGTTCGCGCATTTGAGCAGTTCCTGTATGTATTCACAGTATGCTGGGATTATATACAGTACTCTGAGCAGTGCAAGCTTCCCGGCACAGGCTCTTTGCAAATTCGGCGCTAATCCTCTTTACTGAACGCAAATTTCCGGGAGAGATACATGCAGCATCGCTTTAAATTGTCACTATTCATTACCATAGCGGCAACAGCACTACTGACAGAAGACGTTCGAGCTGAATACACGATGAGCCTCGAGGGCTGGCCTGACTGGGTTTCGAAATCGATGCAGCAAGAAAAACGGAAACAAAAACTACGCGATGTCAAAATGCCGGACGACACGATTCGCATCAAGATGCCTGGCAAACCCGATGCTCCTCAGGCAATTGAGGACGGCTGGTACTTTGTCAGCGATATCAAAGCTGAATCTCCGTTGGAGTGTTACGTCTACACCACCAGCCTCGATCCGTCATCTCTGACCAATATACTCGCAGAGAACAATATTGGGGCCATGGAGGACGCCTACGGCAGCGTTGCTAATCGCAATATTTTCCATGTCGATGCCGGTGCAACAAACGGGACTCCCTACCTGGCACTGGAGTGGATTTACACCGTCACTGGCGAAACACAAACACTGGTTGCATTTACCAAAGTTCGCGTCGCAGTAAAAGGTGATATGGCCTTTGCCTGTACACACAACGCCATCGGTTATCGTGAAACTTTTGCAACGGCGTTTGAAGCGTTTGTCGCCAACATCGAGTACGAGGAAAGTGGCGCTCAACCCTACTATGAAGAAATTGCCACTTTGGACATTAACGGGCTGGGTACGGGCGTTGCCTATATGAGCTATACCTACGACGAAGACGGTGACACAGAAGCCTATTCAGTTGAGTCGATGCTCGTGCCCGCTTCCGCAAACTCACTGATGTTCAACGACTCGGTGTCGATTAGCTATTCCACACCGGATCTTGCGCTTATCAGTTCGGTGCAGGTGGACGTTGAAAACGGGGAAATAACAAACAACCTCAATTTGCAGCGCAATGAGGACGATAACTGGGTATCCAGCGGAACCCTGCAGGGAAAACAGGTCGAAACAGAGATCGATGGTGCGCTACTGCCAATCACAGACCGTGGCATGGTTGCACTGGCACGTGACCTGTTTGCCGAAGAAAAGCAGTCTGCTGACTTAAACATCTGGATACCGAACGCGGACCCGACACGCTTTCTCGAAGCCAGTATCACCCGCGTCGATACCACCGAGAACCAGGCAATCATTGTTCTCGGGCCCATGCAAATTTCGGGACAATTCGACGAATTCGGCCATATGGTCACCGGGGAGGTAGCAGCCGGTCCGATAACAATTAACATCGAACGAGTGTGGTCGAAGGGTTCGATTTGGGAATGAGCTATCGCCCCGTCATTCGCACATTGCTGAGTGCCGGGATACTCGCGCTGTCCACGTTTGCGATTGCGAATGATGACATACCTTACCTCGCAACAATTACAATAGAGCGTGTCAGCGCTACGCCCGCCATATTGGGTGAATCGGTCCGCTCAGTCCTCCACGTCACTGACCCGAAATCAGCGGCACTCGCGCTGGGTGGAGTAAATGGGATTGAAGTCACCGCATTTGATGACAAAACTGTCAGTGTCGTTTTCGCTGGCAAACCAACCTATGCGGAACAACCGAATGAGCTGCACAAGAATAGTTCATTCGTTATCGACTTTGATGAAGCATCTGTGCAAAAACTTAATGACGATCTTCAGTCAAAACACACTCGCGCCCCGCAGCCGGATGAAATCGTTTCCTATGTTTTCGAACACATCAACGAGAAATCTTATTCCCGCGCCTTCGATTTTGCCTCAAGGGTAGCGTCGAGTGGCGAAGGAGATTGCACTGAACATGCCGTTTTGCTGGCCGCGATGGCGCGTGCGAATAATTATTTCGCACGCGTCGTGATCGGTACTTTGATTATTGACATGGAATCAGAATCATTCGCATTCGGGCATGCATGGGTTGAAATCTTCGGCGATTCCGGGTGGCAAATCAAAGATGCAACCTTGCCTGAACTAAGTCAAAACGCTAAGAAAATCCGCTATTTACCTATCTCGTTACTGCTTGATGAAGGGCCTGGATACAACTTCTCGATGATGCAGGCATTAAACACAATGCCCAGGAAAATCACCGGCTTGGCCAATACGGACTGATTGCGGCAGAATCTGTCGCCTGAAACCGACAAATGATAATAAAAACAAGTATTTTCATTGCAGCAGCGCCCGGATTGGGAAATAATGCGCCTGCTGTTTTAGTTAACTATCTAAGGGATTATCCAAATGAAAAAGACCGCACTCAGAGCAAGCGGACTCGTACTCCTTCTCGCAATGGCCGCAGGTTGCGCAACCACTGGCCTTGACGAAGTAAAAGCTACGGCTGACCGTGCCGCTGCTGACGCAGCAGCTGCTGCATCAGCTGCTGAAGCTGCACGTGCTTCTGCTGATCGCGCTGGTCAAGCTGCTGCTGCAGCGCAAAGCACTGCTGATCAGGCACTGGCTGCTGCTACAGAAGCTCAGGCTTGCTGCGAAGCGAACCGCGAAAGCATGGAACGTATGTTCCAGAAATCGATGTCCAAGTAATCCAGATTACTTAACAACATCTATTCGGACGCCGCGCTTGTCGCGGCGTTTTTTATGCCTGCCTCTTTGACGTCGGTGCTCTGGATACTCATGCCAACGACTTCCGGGATACCATTTGAGCGTTCGACCAATGCCTCAACAACAGTCCAGTCAAGTTGGCCCGCCCGCTCCGCAGTCGCAGTAATAAATTGTTCAGTCACATGCGTCAGTGGATCTTTGCTGAGCGACTCCACGTCCGGTAGCTCAACATCCGCATCCAGTGACTCGAGATGCTCTGCCGTTTCCTCCGGCAATCGCTGTGGCTCTTCGAGCAGGCGATGCACCTCGGCAACCAGTGTTTCGCCTTCCCAGCCGAGCTTCACAGGAACGTTGATAATGCGCACAACCGTCTTAACCTGTATGCGGTCGAACAAAAACTCAACGTCCTCGGGAAACATACGCACACAGCCGTGTGAAACGCGCATACCTACACCAGCTGGTCGATTCGTACCATGTATCAGATAACCCGGCAGACCCAGTCGCAACGCTCTGGTTCCCAGCGGGTTTTCCGGTCCCGGCGGGACGATGCGCGGCAAGGGATCACCGTCAGCCGCATGTTCATCGCGAACTGACTGCGGTGGATACCAGGCGGGATTTTTCGCCATAGCGACGATTTGTGTACGCCCCAGCGGAGTTTCCCAGTCCATACGGCCAATGCTCATCGGATAGGTATGTACTTTCGCAACCTGTCCGTCTTTCGATTCCGGGTAGTAGTACATGCGATATTCGGCGAGGTTCAGGACCAGGCCGGACCGTGGTCCCGGTGGCAATACAAAGCGATTCGGCAATACGATCTCTGTACCCTCACCCGGTACCCATACGTTTACATCCGGATTCGCGCGTACGATGTCCTGATAACCGAGACCATGACGCCGAGCGATATCGACCAGCGTGTCGTCATAGGTAGCGACCACCGTCGATATTTCGCCGATGACATCGATACCGTCCGGCGGCAGATCGTAGATCGCTGCATACGCAGGAATAGCACTTGTGAAAAGTGCGGCAATTAGGGTGAAGCGTCGTATCACTGGCCTAGTTCTTCTCTGTCGATAACTTCGATTTCCGACTCTGCGGCAAGCAACCATTCCTGCATTGCTTCACTCTCGAGCAGACGGTGTGGATAAAACCCCGCAGATTCCGGAAGGTTGATGCCGTAGGTTCTAAATCGCAATACTACGGGTGCGAACATCGCATCGGCCACAGAGAACTCACCGAATAGCCAGGCACCCTGATCACCGTACTTGCGATGACACTCACCCCAGATCGCAATAATACGATCGATTTCCTCGCCCAGTTCATCCGGTAGCGGGACCTGGCGTCCCATTGCGCGGCAATTCATCGGCATGCAGGATCGTAGCAGCGAGAAGCCAGAATGCATCTCGGCGCAGATAGCGCGTGCATGCGCGCGCGCGGCCCTGTCTGCTGGCCAGAGATTCTTTTCCGGCCAATGCTCCGCAACTGTCTCGGCAATAGCCAGCGTGTCCCAAACTGTCAGGTCATCAAGCTCCAGTACCGGCACGCATCCGGCCGCAGAGAAACACTTAATATCGTTTGTAGCCGTGGGCGTATCCAGCGCAATTCGGTGCTCTTCAAACGCAATTCCCGCCTCTTTCAGCAGCAGCCACGAACGCAGCGACCACGATGAGTAATTCTTGTTGCCAATAATCAGCTTTGTTTTCATGTCAGAGACTCGTTACCTGTACGTATGGTAAACCATCGCGCATTGACCGATATAGGGAATTCCCGGTAGCCTGACTGGATGAGCATGAAGATATCATTTGAACTTTCCGATCGCGATCTCGATTTCTTTCGCACGGCTCTAAAGCAGTCGCGCGACGCCGTTCGCGACGCTGAAGAGTCGGACATTGTCAATGCAATCAGCGATGTACTGGATGAAATTCGCAAGAATGAGCCATTACCGGATTTTGTTGGCAAGCGAATTCCGCAATTGGAGTCGTTGATACGGATGCTGGCGGACGATGAATGGCAATTGCCAGCGGCCGATCGTGAGCGATTACTGGCGACATTCGTCTACTTCGCAGATCCGGAGGATATCCTGCCGGACAACATCCCCGTTATCGGTTATCTCGACGACGTCATCATTATTGAACTCGTTGTTCGCGAATTGCAGCACGTGCGCGCTGCTTATGACGACTTCTGCCAATATCGAAACGATTTTGATAACGGCAAAGGATTGAATATTGATCCGGCAATCCGGCGAGATCGTATCGATCGCCGCCGACAAAAATTACATCAGCGCATGCAACAGCGCTCGTCCATGCAGAAAAAAAGTAATCTTTGGTCTTAAGCAGCGTGGCGCCTAAAGACGTACCAGTACTGTGCCCCAGGTAAAGCCACCACCGAAGGCCTCCATGAGAATCAACTGACCTTTCTTAATTCGGCCATCGCGAATACCGACATCGAGCGCCAAAGGAACTGATGCCGCGGAAGTGTTGCCATGGTCCTGCACTGTCACGATGACTTTTTCCATCGGCATATCGAGGCGTTTCGCCATCGACTGAATGATCCGGATATTCGCCTGGTGTGGTACTAACCAGTCAAGATCTTCTTTTGTGACGCCGGCATCTTCGAGCGTTTTTGATGCGATACTACCCAATGTCCTGACCGCAACTTTAAAGACCTCACTGCCGGTCATCATGATGCCCGCAGCATCCGTTCCCGCACTTGCCAAATCTTTGGATACGCCGACGGGGTAATACAACAAGTCCTTGTGCTGACCATCAGCGCCAAGATGGCAGGAGATGATGCCCGGCTCTTCGGACGGCTTAATAATAACTGCGCCAGCACCGTCGCCGAATAAAACGCAGGTGTTGCGATCTTTCCAGTTGACGAGTTTCGTAATGCACTCGGCACCCAATACCAACGCGCATTTTGCTTCGCCGGCTTTGATGAACTTGTCCGCCGTGCTCAGTGCATAAATGAAACCGGTGCAAGCAGCTTCGAGACTGAATGCGGTACACGCGGGAATACCAAGCTTGTGTTGAATGATTGTCGATATGTTTGGAAAAATCAGATCCGGTGTGGTGGTACCGGTAATGACCATATCAATGTCTTCAGGTCCGACTCCGGCGTCTGCCATCGCGACCTTTGCCGCTTCGATACACATTTCAGACGTCGTCTGATCTTCAGCACAAACATGTCGGCGCTCCACACCCGTCCGTGTCCGAATCCACTCATCAGACGTGTCAACGATCTTTTCCAGATCCTTGTTCGTCATGATTCGTTCGGGGAGGTATCGGCCAGTTCCAACGATGCGCGAATAGGTCATGCAGTTTCCTTTTGCAGCAGAGTGCCAATTTGTTGCGGCAACTGGTCACGAACTTCAACGATCGCCAGGTCGATTGCGTGTTGAAATGCGAGTGAATCTGCGCCGCCGTGGCTTTTGATAACAATACCATCTAGACCCACAAGAGTCGCACCGTTGTAGTTTCGTGAGTCCATCTCCACCGCCAGATCTTTAAGTACACTGCTTGCGAGCATCGCCTGCAACCTTGAAAGCCAGTTGCGGGTAAATGCACGCTTTAGAAAATGATGTACAAGGCCAACCGCTCCCTCAATGGTCTTGAGGGCTACGTTGCCGGTAAAACCATCGGTTACGACGACATCTGCGGTGCCAGAGAAAAGGTCATTGCCCTCGACGAAGCCTACATAGTTAAGCGTACTTTCCTGCAATAACGCCGCGGCATCACGAACAATGTCATTGCCCTTAATGTTCTCAGCGCCAATATTCAGCAACGCAACTCGTGGTCGATCGATACCAACGACGTCCGACGCAACGATGCTGCCCATCATTGCGTATTGAAATAGCTGCTCTGCCGTCGCTTGAGTATTTGCGCCCAGGTCCAGCATGTGTAGCGATCCGCCTGTGGCCGGAAGCTCGCTGATAAATGCAGGTCTGTCTATGCCCGGTAACATTTTCAATACGAATTTTGCGGTAGCCATCAAGGCGCCCGTATTTCCGGAGCTTACGCAAGCGTCGGCACTTCCGTCCTTCACCAGGTTGATAGCAACCCGCATCGAAGAGTCTTTTTTCTTACGCAATGCATCAGCCGGCGGCTCCGACATCGACACAACCTCGGACGCATGCTGAATTGTAAGCCGCGAATTCTCACCATCGATACGCGTAACCAGGTCCTGAAGTTCTGCCTGGTCACCGACCAGAATGAGTTCAATGTCGGTGTATTTATCGAGCGTCGCGGCAGCCGCGCGCACGACAACCTCGGCGCCGAGGTCGCCGCTCATTGCATCAAGAGAGAGGGTTGAGTATGTTCCCACAAACAGTCAAGCCGGAAGTGGCTACCGGCCGGGCAAGGGAATCTCTACTCGTCGTCTGCTTCGATCTCAGGTTGCTTAACAACCTGAACGCCACGGTAGAAACCGTCGGGTGTAACGCGATGACGCAGGTGTGTCTCACCTGATGTTGGGTCAACAGACAAAGCTGCGTTCTTGAGCTTGTCATGTGATCGGCGCGCACCGCGCGTTGCCGGTGTTCTGCGGCTTTTTTGAACTGCCATAATCTTCTCCTTTAAACCCGGCTATTCGTCCGGGTCCATTTCATTCTGTGTCATCTGCGTACGTAGTGCTGCAAATGGTCTAACTAATTCTTCGCCCGATTCTTCATCCGGTATATTACCTGCCGAGAATGCCCGGCAATCTGCCATATTGTCATGCATCGCTGAAAACGGCAGCGCCATAATCAACAGCTCTTCAACGATATCCTGCGGCCGTATCATTTGCTCGTCGACTTCCCAGACCTCGAACTCGTCGTAGTCTTCTGCGACCTCTTCTGAACCGAGCAACAACAATTTCGGTTCAACGCTCAATTTCAGTTGAAACGGCTCCAGACATCGCTGACAAACTGCAGCAACCCTGGCCTTAGCGCCACCTGTCAGCATTGGCAGGTGCCGCTCCGGGTCTGCAAAACCAAACGTCAATTCGCCACGAACAAGGCTTTCCCGCCATTCAACCGGCACTTTTTCCGCTTCGAGCGCAGCAAGATCAGCCTCGACAATCTCCGCAAGACCGTCGAAAGAGCTAATTTTACTTGCTATTTCAATAACTTGCCCAGCCGATGCTAATTCTGCGGCGGTCTGACTTTGTTGCAGCGGATTGCCCATAGCGCGCGCATCATAAGGACCACAGGCGCCAGTGTCAAAGCATTGTAGTGCCGCGGCGGGATAAATTCATCCGCAGCGCGCAACAAACCCGGTAAACTGCTCTGCCCGAGCCTTAACAGATTGATTTGTTTATGCAAAACCCGTCGGCGCCTACTATTTTCCTGGCCTCATCGTCGCTCTACAGACGCAGCCTGCTGGACCGTTTTCTCGACAATTACGAGACGGTCACGCCGGACATCGACGAATCTAATGAGCAGGGGCTTGCTCCGGCCGATTTGGCGACATTTCTTGCTCGAAAAAAAGCTGAAGCAATCGCCATAAATGCGCGCGAAGCACTGATCATCGGTGCAGATCAGCTCGCGGTTCTCGACGATAGTGTCCTCGGCAAACCCGGCAATCACCAAAAAGCGGTCGAGCAACTGCTGGCGGCATCTGGCAAAGCCGTCACATTTCTAACCGCTGTGTGCATTCTGGATCCCGTCGGACGGGCGCGTTACGAACATACCGATGTCACGACCGTACGTTTCCGGCAATTCGATCGCCGCCTGGCGGACGCTTATCTACATCATGACCAGCCCTACGACTGCGCCGGCAGCTTCAAACTGGAAGGTGCGGGCTTCGTCCTGTTCGATTCAGTAAAGACGGACGATCCGACGGCCTTAATCGGCTTACCGATGATTTGGCTTGCAGACCGGCTGTTGCAGCTCGGATATCTTACACCGTAGCGATTCATTCGCTAGACGCCTGCTCGCAATAGCTGACAAGCCAGCTCCCAACATGCGCTCCTGCCATCAGCATCAGCAGACCTGCAGACAGCAACATTCGAATGAACAGCTGACCTAAATCGAATCCCGCAATGCCCTGGAGAGCGAGACCCGACAGGGTGAAGCATATTACGGCAGAGCCGACCAAAGTTACGTGTAGCGCGCTGTGTCGGCTGACATCGCGCCCTTGTGGCGCCCTTGCGAGCTCAAACAATCCAGCGGTGACCGCCGGCAACACAAACAGGAGCCCAAGCCAGATAAGCATCAGCGCTGCTGCGGCCGTATCGACATTGAACAACACCGGCTCGTCACGAAGCGGTGACGTTAATTCCAGTACAGCCGCTACGGTCCAGCAAACGACCGGAAAATGCACCAACGCGGCATGCAGGCGAAACCGCATGGATTAAGCGATAGCGACTGAAACTAGCATCAGCAGACCGACAGCGGCAGCCACGGCGTGTACGACAACAATCCCTTTCGGTGCGACCGTCTTACGAGCGTGCAACGAAGCGAGGTAAAAACCGCCCAGCGCGGCGATTACCAAAACCACGAGCGCCTGGGTCACTCTCGCACCCGCCTGACCGTTGATCACCAGCAGCAGCAACAATACGAGTCCAGTTGCACCAAGGCCCGCGTGTAGTAATGACAGAGCCCATGGCGCGAGCTTCCCTCTGAATACACTTGCTGCCATCACAGTACCGCCGAGCGCAGCAACCACGAAAACTCCGATTGCGTAATTGATCATCAACTTACTCCTAATTATTTTTATGGATTACAGAGACTTTAAATATTCGGTCAGGTCGTACATTTCGCTGTCAGTCAGGCCCAGGTTTTGAAAGGTGTCGTAGTGTTCGACGACATCGAGCAAAGTCGC
This sequence comes from Woeseiaceae bacterium, assembly GCA_021773075.1. Classification (GTDB taxonomy): domain Bacteria; phylum Pseudomonadota; class Gammaproteobacteria; order Steroidobacterales; family Woeseiaceae; genus UBA1847. The sequence continues at coordinate 169,667 of JAJFKT010000010.1, read as the reverse complement.
GAAACGACCGTCGTGGTAGTACCCGCCGGTCTCGTGCGACCACAACCCTGCGAGCGGTGTAGTGCGATAACGATCTTCTGGTCCGCGTTGTGCCTGAAAGCCATCGATGCCGATTTCCTCGGGCGTGTGCAAATTCCAACCCGGCTCTGTGAAAATTGGCGGAACATGACAACGGCCGCAGGCCGCCTGGCCATCTGCAGCAAACAAGGACTCGCCGCGTTTTGCCGCTCGCCGGTTAAAGCTGCCACGAGGCGCTTTCGGTGCTTTGAGTGACAGCTGGTAAAATTGCAGTGGCGCAAGTTTTGACGTGACGAGATCCGGGTCGTTACGAACGTCGCCAAAGTTATTCGCGGCCGCGATAGGAAATTTTCCGGAGTCGTTCAGACGCGGATCATAAAAAACGCCCTTGCCTTGCATCTCCAAAACCGCAACCAATGCATTCCAGTGCGAAACAGATCCCCAGCCCGACCAGGTATGCAAGTTAATCCCTGCCAAACCAAACGCCGGTGGAATCAGGGTAGCGCCCGATTCTCCATTGGGTCCGAATGCCTTGCCATCGAGAAATAGCGCGGCGTCAAATTTTCCCGGTCCCCAGGAATTCAAAACAGCACGAACCTCACTCTCGTCGGTACCCAGCAGCTCGGCAAATGGTGCAACACTCTCCGCCAACGCGATGATGGCGCCAACATTAAGATCTCTGGCCGCCCAACCGTCCAGACGCCGGCCAATTCCGGGCGCGAGGGAATCGTCAACCGTGCTGTGGCAAAGCGCGCAAGTAATGCCCACCGAGCTAATGTTGCCGTAATCGTCAAATTTGCCACGTATGCCAAGAACAGCGTCAAGTTCGAGTAATGCGAGCGTCGTTGCCGGGTCCCGGAGATCAACCTTTCCACGCCTAAGTGCATTTCGTAACGATTTCGGCAATGCGCGCGAGTCAACCTTCAGTCCAACGGCAATCGCCGTTGCTGGATCGATTCCTGGCCCTGAGCCACCGTTGGCCTCGCCAGCTATTACGCGATGCAATCCGAGCCGACCACCCCAAAACTCTTCGTTTCCGAATGTGTCATGGCGAAATATTTTGCGGCCGTCACGCACCATTTTGACGGCATGTGTGAATGGATTGTCGCCATGTCCGTGTTGTCTTGATCGATCGTCGCTACTATCACTTCCGCTCGCACCGCTGATGAATAAGAAACTCGCGAGAACGGCCAATACAACACCCGACCATATAGTCGATCGCTTCATTTTTTTACGCTCCCCTACGGTGTCCCAGTCGTACCTTCAGAATGTTGAGTCGGATTCGTTACTGGGGTTTAATTGAAGTTCCGGCAATCGATGCGAATACCGAGTCCACGATGCTGTCGCAACGTTTACCATCAAATGAAAATGTCTCAGCAATGACGTCGCCAATGCTGCGCTTCAGGGACTTGCTCATTAGCTGCTTTGCCCTGTGAAACCGGGTCTTTACAGTCGCCGGCTTGATGCTCAGGATTTCAGCTGTTTCATTGACCGACAGCTCTTCTACGCCGCGCAGCATGAATACAATCCTGAATTGAGCCGGCAATTTATCGATCGCGGACTCGATCATTTCTAGCGTATCGTGGCCCATTGCGATTTCCTCCGGCCGCCCCTTTCTGTCTATCGGTATGGTTTCGACGTCTGTGCCGCGTTCGTACACGGGTTGTCGCTTTCTGGAGCGAGATATCGCCTCATTGATCACGATGCGCGACAACCAGCTCGCAAGACCTGTAGGACCCTGAAATTGGGAGATTCGATAGAACGCGCGTACATAGCATTCCTGCACAAGGTCCTTGGCGCTCTCGTCGTCATCGACCATGCCGCGCGCAATCCGAAATAGCAGGCGGTTGTAGCGACGCATAATGCCCTCGAACGCTGCGGATTCACCTGCAAGGATTCTTTCGACAATCTCCGAGTCGGTTAGTCGAGTTGTCGACCATGTCGTGACACGGTGTCGTTCTATGTCGCTGTGTTCAGTAATACCCATACTCAGGAGACGCAGATATGAAACGGGAGGTTCCCATTTTCTCATCTAGCACCTATTGTCGTGGCGGCAACGATCAGGCGTGAGTTCATGCAGGGCGTATTTTGGCTTACCGTCGACAACCATGTAGCGGTCGGTGAACACCAAAGCAGTCAACCGCCGGTTGACAGCCAACCCTTCGATAGCGGCTTATAATGAATTAATGTAATACTTTATAAAAACCTCTTAACATTTTGTTTTAATTAATTTATCTTCTAATTCGAGAGCGTCCAGCGTTTGTCCCAGTGGTGGACAAAAATCGTTCCAGATCATCCGACAGCGGCGCAGTGAAATGCAGATCGTTACCGCTCTTGTCAGGAAACGCTATCGATTGTGCATGCAGGAACATGCGCTTTAATCCTGACGTTCTCGCCTTACGATTGGCATCGTCGTCGCCATAGCGCTCGTCGCCAAGAATCGGATGTTCGACATGATCGAGATGCACGCGGATCTGATGGGTACGACCGGTCTCCGGGGCACATAGTAGCAAGCTATAGCTTCCATACTTGCGTGACAAACTGACTCGGGTTCGCGCCTCCTTGCCCAATTTGCCATTGACGACAACATGCCGCTCTCCATTCTGTCGATGATGCACGTGCAGGGGTGCATCGATCAGTTGATCACCCAATTGCCAGTCACCCGTCACCAGGGCGAGGTAGTTTTTCTCGACGCTACCCTCGCGAAAGCGCTCGTGAAGCTCCCGAAGCGCGCTACGACGCTTCGCCATGACCAGGCAACCGGACGTTTCTCTGTCAATACGGTGTACCAGTGCAAGCTCCTTGAGATCCGATCGAGCGTGGCGCAGTAGTTCAATAACGCCATGACTGATGCCGCTGCCACCGTGCACCGCGACGCCGGAAGGTTTGTTGAGTACCAGCAAACGCTTGTCCTCGTAAATCACGCGCTTGAGCATGTCGGCGGCGCTCTTCTCCCCCGGCGGCGCGCCCTCTTCCCGGATGCGAGCGGGTGGAACCCGCACCTCGTCGCCCTCCTGAAGCTTGTATTCGGCCCGAACACGACCACCATTCACCCGGACTTCGCCACGGCGCAGGATTCGATACAGGCGCCCTTTTGGCAGCCCAGGCAGCTCATTGCGCAGGAAATTGTCGATTCGCTGACCTGCGCGCTCGCTATCGACCTGGACCTTGCGGACCTTTGTCTGGGTCGTTCCCTCTAAATTGTGATTCTTTGCGCCGTGTGGCGGCTTTTCTTGCATGATCAATAACTTGAAGTGGGGTTACGGTGTGCTATATTACCGCCCTGTGAGGCTCTGGCATACCAGTGCTCACGATTCAAACGACTTTTTTTGGTTTCGCGATCTGCGGAATCTGATTTCAGAAGGCAGCAAAACCGGACTCCGGATTGCGCCGTAGCGGCAGAGCCGCAAGGAAATCATGCTGATATTTTTGTGGGTGCTGACGATATTACGTCAGACCCAAAACGAAATGATTGATTTAATCGACGGTGCAATCCGGCACCGCGTTCGTTTGCGTGATACCCCCTCTGCCCAAATAGCGCCCTCCCCCGAAATGCTGTCCTCAATTACACAAGTAGGACAACATGAAAAGAATGCTAATCAATGCAACTCAAGAAGAAGAGTTGCGCATGGCCATGGTCGACGGCCAACTCCTCTACGACCTAAACATCGAAGCACCGGCTAGCGAACGCAAAAAAGCCAACATCTATAAAGGAAAAATCACGCGCGTCGAGCCCAGTCTCGAGGCCGCATTTGTAGACTACGGTGCCGAACGCCACGGCTTCCTGCCGATGAAGGAAATTTCCAGCGAGTACTTCGTTAAGGAAAGCAAAGGTGGCGGCAAACCCAACATCCGGGACGTTCTTAAAGAAGGTCAGGACATCGTTGTCCAGGTCGACAAGGAAGAACGCGGCAACAAAGGCGCGGCGCTAACAACCTTCGTCAGTCTTGCCGGCCGTTTTATCGTCCTGAAGCCGAACAAAGATCAATCGGGTGGCGTATCACGCCGTATTACCGGAGAAGACCGGGACGTCGCCCGCAAAGCCCTGAACGACGTCAATATCCCGGAGAACATGAGTGTCATTCTGCGCACCGCGGGCATCGACCGCAGCGCCGAAGAACTTGCTTGGGATCTGGACAACCTGCTCACTGTTTGGACAGCAATTCTCAATGTTGTTCTGGAACGTCAGTCACCTTTCCTGATCTATCGCGAGAGTGACTCGGTCGTTCGTGCGCTGCGCGACTACCTGACCGGCGATATCGGCGAGATTCTCATCGATGACGAGGCAACTTATAAAGATGCTTACGAGCACGTCGAACAGACGATGCCGCACAACCTCAAAAAGCTGAAACACTACGTCGATCCGGTCCCGCTATTTACACGCTTTCAGATCGAGTCTCAGATTGAGTCTGCTTTCGCTCATAACGTGACGTTGCCGTCCGGCGGTAGCATTGTGATCGATCACACCGAAGCACTCGTCTCCATCGATATCAACTCTGCACGCGCGACCAAGGGCAGCGATATTGAAGCTACCGCTTTCAACACCAATCTTGAAGCAGCCGATGAAATTGCTCGCCAACTTCGAATTCGCGACCTTGGCGGCCTGATCGTTATCGACTATATCGATATGGGTCCGCAGAAAAATCAGCGCGAAGTCGAAAATCGACTGCGCGATGCAGTACGTCAGGATCGAGCGCGTGTACAGATCGGCAAGATCAGTCGTTTCGGTCTGCTTGAAATGTCGCGACAACGTTTGCGCCCTTCTATCGGCGAGTCAGCCTACAAGACTTGTCCGCGCTGCACTGGCTTCGGCACCATTCGTGGTACCGAATCACTGGCGCTCGCCATATTGCGCATTATCGGCGAAGAGGCGCGTAAAGAACGTACCTCTAAGGTTATCGCGCAACTGCCAGTTGAAGTCGCGACCTACCTGTTGAATGAAAAACGCGACTGGGTTCAGGCGCTCGAGGATCGTAACGAAACTCAGGTGGTACTGGTTGCGAACTCGCGGCTTGAAACACCACACTATGATGTTCGCCGTGTCCGCGACGACCAAATGGACTTACCGGAAAATACAGGCGCCAGTTTTGCCCTGACGCACGAAACGGTTGAACCCGAATCCCCGCAGGCAATTCTTGCGCGTAAGGGAGCGGAACCTGCAGCCGTAGGCACGCTGAAGCCGTCAACGCCTGCGCCCAAACGGCAGAAACCGGCTGGAAAAGGCTTCTGGGCGACAATTATTGGATTCTTCAGCGGCGACGGCGACACCAGGAAGAAGAAACCGCAACAAGGTCGCCGTACGAGCAACAAAAATGATCGTGGTCGCCGCTCGCAATCACAATCGCGCAGCCGCAACGATAAGCGCAAGGGTGCGAAGGCCGGCGACAAGCGCGGCAATCAACAACAGCGTAAAAAGAAAGCTCCGCAAAAGCAACAGAACCGCAAGTCGTCTCAAAAGGACGGTGATCAAAGCGCGAAGCAAAGCGGAACGCCCAAGCAAGATCAACAGCAGCCAGGCGACGACACTCAGAACGAGCAAAAACGGACCCGAAGTCGCCGTAGTCGCGGTGGACGTCGTCGGCGTCGCAGCAGTGGCGAGAATGCCGAGCAAACAACGGATCAGCAACAGCAGAATACTGGGCAACAAGAACCGACAGAGCAGTCAGCGACTACGTCGGACGCACCTGCGCAGGAGCAGAAAACTCAGGAACAGAAGACCGCTGCTCCGCAAACTTCGAATGAATCAGCGAAAGCCGAAACACCGAAGCGAGAGAGAAAGCCGCGTCAGCGCAAACCGAAGTCGGACGGACCGCCGAAGGTCCGCACTGATGACGAACGTGCGAATGACGTAAAGAAACTGGATGACACGGCATCGCACAAGATTCCCGCGGTGGACAAAGCTGCCGCCGAATCCAAGCCGACTGCGGAAGCAAAGCCAAAACCTGCGGCTGAACCCAAGCCCGCCTCAGAAGCGAAGCCAAGACCTGCCGCTGGGACCAAGCCCGCCGCGGAAGCAAAGCCAAAGCCTGCTGCTGAGCTCAAGTCCGCCGCGGAATCCAAGCCAAAGCCTGCCGCTGAGCCCAAGCCGGCCCCAGAAGCAAAGCCAAAACCTGCCGCTAAGCCCAAACCCGCTGCAGAAACAAAACCAAAGCCTGCTGTTGAGCCCAAGCTAGCTGCCGAGCCAAAGCCAGCTGCAGAAGCAAGGCCAGTGGCTAAGCTATTACCCTGGGATACTCACGAGTAAGTCAGTCAGAATGTTTGGAGAGCGTCTCGAGTAAACCTCGAGACGCCTCTTCGACCAGGTCCAGAACACGCTCGAACCCCGCGGCACCACCGTAGTACGGGTCTGGCACTTCGGATTCGTCACCCGTCGCAGAACTTAAGAATAGAGATACCTTTGATCGGTACTCATCGGGTGCCTGCTCGATCAGTCGCACTTGATTGTCTTCGTCCATCGCTATGATGTGATCAAAATTTTCAAAGTCGTCATCGCAAACACGCCGGGCTTTAATGCCAGCCAAAGAAATTCCGCGGCGCTCAGCCGCTGCCATTGCGCGCCGGTCCGGGCCTTCGCCAACGTGATAGGCGTGCGTGCCTGCCGAATCAACTTCAATCTGATCAGCACGCCCGGCTTCATTGACGAAATGTCGGAACACGCCTTCCGCCGTTGGTGATCTACAGATATTGCCCATGCAGACGAATAGTATGCTGGTCTTCCTTGAATTCTTCATAACTTACTGTTTTTAATAATTGTAATTGGCCTGTATATGTCCAATAAGACGCGTACAAACTGTAACCCATTTTGTCGCCGGAAATTCAAAGTCGCGGCAAATCCCCACATCAAAGAAAGACAGTCTTGATGGCGGCAGCCGCAATGCTATTCGGCGCCCCATTTTGTTTCCACATGAATTCCAACAGTCTTGAGGAAAGCGCTCGGTAGAATTCCGCCGGCAGAGACGACAATCGCGTCATTCGAAATGCTTTCTACAATTTGATCAATCGCGATCTCGACGGAGCCCTCCGCTATCGCCTTTACAGTGGAGTTGAAGAGAACCCGAATTCGTCCGCCCGCTTCCATTTCCTCGACCAGCGCTCGATTCTTGGGCTTGGCCCTTGAAAACGCGCCAGACCTGTACGACAACGTGACTGTAGTTCCGGGTTCCGCCGCGATACTGGTCGCTGCCTCCAACGCACTATCTCCACCGCCGACGACGAGCACGTGCTGGTTCCTGTGTTGTGCTGCGTCAATCACTCGGTAAACGACCTTGCTCATCTCCTCTCCAGGCACGCCCAGCTTCCTGGGTGTCCCTCGTCTGCCAATGCTAAGCAATACTGTCCGTGTGCTGTAGGTCCCTAGGTTTGTGACGACATCGAATCCACCACGTTGGGATGCACTAATTGATTCCACTCTTTCGTTGTAGCTAATTTGAACACCGCTTCGTCGCTCTGCATCCTTGAAATACTCGATGAGCGTTTCCTTTTGCACTTCTTTGAAGCGCATCTTGCCGACGATCGGCAAATCAGCCGGCTGCGTCATGACGAGCTTGCGGCGGGGAAAATGGGCTATCGTTCCACCGAGTTCCTCTTGCTCTACAGTTGCGTATTTCAAGTTCGCATCCAGAGCCGCGAGTGATGCTGAAAAACCGGATGGGCCTGCGCCGATGATCAGCACGTCCAGCTCGTTTTGGTGCGTTTCTTTGACCACGTTGATGATCGAATGCATGGCCTGACGCCCCTGCTCAATGGCGTTTCGAATCAGCCCCATTCCACCGAGTTCACCCGCAATGTAAACACCCGGCACGTTTGTCTGAAAGTCGGGATTCACCAGGGGAATATCAACGCCTCGTTTAGACGTACCGAACACCAACTTAATGGCGTTAACCGGGCATACCGCTTTGCAGGCACCATGACCAATACAGTTGCTTGGTCCGACAAGGTGCGCCTTCTTGCGGATCATACCCAGTACCTGGTGCGAGCCCTGCTCGGGACAGGCGGCCACACAATTCGTGCAACCGATGCATACTTTGTGATCTATCTCCGGGTGCAATGTCGGAGGCTCAGTCATGCCCTCTTCGACGGATGACTTAAGCGCATTGAAGCCGGCCGATTCCTTGTGTGAATGGCGGCGCCAGTACCAGGTGACCATAAGCAGCGCTGGCACGGCATACAAAAGTATTTGAATGATGTTACTCAAAGGCCTTCTTCTTATTTTGCGCAACTCACGCAGAGAATAGATCGATTCTTACGCCCAATCGTGAACTAACTCACAAAAACGCTGTATGCCAATACTTTTTCATGTTTGTAGTGACGTCCAATTATCAGAGCTCGCTGCGTTATTCGAATACGCGTGGAGAATAATGAAATTGTGGCACTTTTCACATAAGCCATATTGCCTGTTTGTTCAATCCGCCAGCAGCAGGCCAGCAAATACGCGAACTAACTACAGCTAAACCCCCATGTCGAACTACAGTAACACCCGTACTCATGACCGCACACCCGCCGCATTCACTTCCTGTCGCTGTTTCGAGACAGTTGGATTAAAAAAAAGCTTCAGACAAACTGCTTTTGAATCTCGCGTGGGCACGTCGAGTGGTTTCTATTTATTGCAGCACCGATCAACTGTTTTTTTCTCACTACTTTGGGAACCTTTTCAGGCCCAAGAACGTGTTGAAATTTAATGTGTGTTTGAACGAGTAATCGAGTAACTCTTGGACAGGATTATGCCTGAAGTATTTTGGTTTGCGATTGTCGTATTAGCTTTCATCGCAATTGCGTTTGTAACTTTACCGCTAGCAAATGCCAAGCAGCGAAAAACTGCTATCGGCGCCGCAATCGTGGTGGCGATTACTGCGGCTGGTTTATACGCAAGCCTGGGGACAGTGCCGTCCGATGAATTGGCCTTCGCAGATAGCTCAACGACGTCGTTCACTAGCACCGCGACCTCTTCAGCGGAAAATAAAATCGGCACTGTGGCGAGTATGGTTGATGGCCTGGCAGAAAAGTTGAAGATCGAACCTGACGACGGCAAGAGCTGGTTGCTGCTCGCTCAATCGTATGAGCATTTGGGCCGCATACCTGAAGCGATCGATGCCTACAAAAAGGCCCAATCGCTCGGGCAGAACAACGCCGGATTGGACATCCTTTTAATGTCAAACGCGGAAAATGTTTCGGCGCAAATCTATGGCCGCGTGACTTTGTCAGAGAACGCTAAAGAGCAGGTGTTGCCAACCGATACCGTCTTCGTATTTGCGCGGGCAAGCGAAGGTCCGATGATGCCACTTGCAGTTCTTCGTCGACCCGCATCTGAACTACCGATTGATTTTCTTTTGAACGACGATCAGGCGATGTCCGCAGATACGAAACTTTCCACTGCAGACCATGTTGTAGTAACAGCGCGGATAACCCGCACCGGCGTAGCGACCGAGACATTGCAGAATCTGGAAGCTCAGTCCGGCGTTATCTCGGTTGTAGATAACAATCACATTTCGCTGAACATAGAATAAAAAGGCGACGACAAAATGCTGGAAACTACGCTCAACATTCCTGCCACTGGAAAGGCAAATACAAGACCAACGGTCGCGGTAAAACGAAGATATAGCAATGCTACGTACGGATACGCGCTATTGCTGGTAGCCACGGTTGCCGGATGGCTCCTCAGTGACGCGCAACTTGTCGATCCTACAGAGGGGCTTGGCTACTGGCTTGGTATTGTCGGTGGCACGATGATGCTGCTGCTGCTGTTCTACCCTGCGGGAAAGAAGTCGACATTCATGCAGCGATTAGGCTTGGTGAAGCACTGGTTCAGAATTCACATGATACTTGGCCTGGTCGGCCCGCTTCTCATTCTCTATCACTGCAACTTCAGCGTTGATGCGATCAATAGTACCGTCGCCCTCTACAGCATGCTTGCGGTCACGATAAGCGGCGTAATCGGGCGCTACTTCTACACTCGTATTCACCGCGGCCTGTACGGAAAGCGGGCGAATATTGAAGAGCTCCGCGATGAAATTTCGCTGGCAGTGGAGAACAGCAGCGGTCTCGCCGCCATACTGCCGGGGTTCATTCAGCGATTGCACGTGGTATCCGAAAAACTCATGGGTGACGAACTGACACGTTCGATCAGTATGCGACACTGTCTTTCGTGGACGCTTAATTACTACTTCGTTCGACTTCGCATGTATTTCTTGATCAACAAGGAGCTGAAAACGCTAGCAGCTATAAACGGAGTAGTGAGACGCAATACGCGCAAGCTGCGTAGAACCGCAAACGCCTATGCCACAAAACAAATCGGACTGATGCGGCAGGTTGCCCAACTGGCATTTTATGAACGCCTGTTTTCGCTCTGGCATGTATTCCACATGCCGCTTTTCTTGTTGCTGATTGTTTCTGCTCTGGTCCATGTACTCGCCGTACACATGTATTAGGCGAGACTTCCGGGCACATGCTTTGAGAGGGACGTATGTACTTTGGCTGGCACTCATGATTGCTTTTCTAACATCGCGCGACGCCATAGCTCAGGACATTGAGACGCTGGTCATGCCCGGTCAGGTCATTGAAGGGCATGCCGAGTACGAGGCCGAATGTTCTTCTTGCCACAAGATGTTCGACAAAGCAGGTCAACGGCAGCTTTGCCTGGACTGTCATGATGATGTCGCTGCAGACCTCAGTCAGAAAAATGGCTTTCACGGAAAACATCCCGATGCGAACAGCGAGCAATGCTTTAGCTGTCACACAGACCACGAAGGCCGTGACGCAATCATCGTTATCCTCGACGAAGATACATTCGACCATGACCTGACAGACTTTGAGTTGCTGGGCAGTCACGAGGACGCCGCCTGCGGCGACTGCCATGTCAGCGATACGCTGCATCGGGAAACAGCATCCGAGTGCGAGAGCTGCCATTTAGAAGATAAACCGCATCAGGAAACCATGGGATCTTCCTGTGGCGACTGCCACAAGCCGACCGAATGGCTGCAAGCGCGCTTTGATCACGATACGACCGACTTCCAACTTCTCGGCAAGCACAATGATGCGGCATGTTTGGACTGCCACGAGGACAGGACGTTCCCGAAGCCGCTAAGCACTTGCTACGACTGTCATGCCGAAGACGACGAACACAACGGCCGCAGCGGAAACGAATGCGGCAATTGCCACAATCCGTCTGATTGGCGCGACTCAAGCTTTGACCATTTCCTCGATACCGACTTCGAACTTCTTGGCCGGCATGCTGAATTGAGTTGCGCTGACTGTCATTCTGATAACCCTTTCCAGGATGAAATTGAAAATACGTGTATCTCCTGTCATCTGGAAGACGACGAGCACGACGGACATCGAGGTGCTCAATGCGATACCTGCCACACGAGTAGCAATGAGTGGTCCGAGCCGGCTTTCAATCACGACGCGGATACAGGCTATCAACTTCTGGGTGGCCACAGCAAGATTGCCTGCAATGACTGTCACGTCGATCCCGTGTTTGAAGTGCAACTCACAACGAGTTGCGACAGTTGTCATCTGGAGGAGGATCCGCATGAATTGTCTCTTGGGCGTCGGTGCGAAGACTGTCATACCGAGGTGAATTGGCAGGATCCAGTGTTTTTTGACCACGATTTCACCGGTTTCCCACTACTCGGAAAACACACAGAGCCCGAGTGCGATGGCTGCCACGCGACACAGGCATTTGCGGAAGTAAAAGCCGAATGTGCTTCGTGCCACGCCGAAGAAGATCCACATCGCGGCTTCTTTCCGCAAAGCTGCAATGGTTGCCACAACCCTGTCGGCTGGGACATGTGGACATTCGATCACGATACACAGACGGCGTTCGCACTCAATGGTGCGCATACAGATGTGCTTTGCGCAGACTGCCATCGCGCAAGTTTGCAAAAGATGACGACAAATAGCGCGAGCTGCGGCAACTGCCATCGCGCCGACGATATTCACGATGATGAGTTTGGAACGGACTGTGGGCGATGCCATACAGCTGAATCATTCCAAGAAGTGAGGACCCTGCAATGAACTCCATTAAGACCGAATTCAAGTTTCTGAGTTTGCTTCTTGTACTTTGCTTTGCAATCCTCCCGGACACTGCACAGTCTCAGCAATCTTTCGACCACTTCAGTACCGGCTTTACACTCGATGGCGCGCATACCAATATTACTTGCGAAGGCTGCCATATAAGCGGCACATTCGCTGCGACGAATTCTGCGTGCACGAGCTGTCATTCACAAAGTGGCATGGTGCGTGCCTCATTCAAACCTGCGAATCATGTTGCATCCGACGGCGAGTGTTCCGATTGCCATATTACGTCCGACTGGAGCATCGTGAGTTTTGTTGACCACGCGTCTATTTCGGGCAACTGCATAAGCTGCCATAACGGTGCTCAGGCGACTGGCAAGACTGCGACACATATTTCGAGTGGTGACCAATGCGATGACTGTCATAGCACGGTGGCCTGGCTTCCTGCTCGCTTTGATCATGCTGGCATCAATGGCAACTGCGTTTCCTGCCACGATGGCACAACCGCAGAAGGCAAGAGCACCACCCATTTCTCAACGACCAATGTCTGCGAGGATTGCCACAATACGTTCGTATTTGAACCCGTTGTTTCTGTCGACCATACGCAGGTTCTGGGTACCTGCGGTTCTTGCCATGACGGTTCGACCGCAAGCGGAAAACATGCAACTCACATTACGAGTGGCAGCAACTGCGACGATTGCCATTCGACCATAGGCTGGCTGCCGGCGAATTTTGACCACGTCGACATCACGGGAAACTGTGTCAGCTGCCACAATGGCGTCGAGGCAGAAGGCAAGTCTCCATCACACGTGCAAACGACCGACGTATGCGAAGACTGTCACAACCCAAATATCTGGACGCCGACCTTCAACGTTGATCATACGCAAGTGCTTGGTAGTTGCGGCTCCTGTCACGACGGGGTAACGGCGGAAGGCAAGAATCCAACTCATATTTCAAGCGGCGCGAATTGCGATGACTGTCACTCAACGACCGGATGGCTGCCAGCTAATTTCAATCACACCAACATCATCAACGACTGCGGCAGCTGTCACAACGGAACCGATGCCACCGGCAAGAACACCACTCACATCCAGACAACAATTGTGTGCGAGGACTGTCACAACACGAACAGCTTTGTGCCTGCGGACACAGTCGACCACACACAGGTCATCGGTGAATGTGGATCCTGCCACAACGGCACTACTGCGTCTGGGAAAAACCCCGCCCACATTACAAGCGGCGAAACCTGTGATGACTGCCATTCAACCAATGCCTGGCTGCCAGCAAATTTTGACCATATCAATATCATGGGCAACTGTATTGACTGCCACAACGGTGTGGACGCAACCGGCAAAGACGCGACGCATATTTCGACGAGCGACGTATGCGAGGACTGCCACAACACAAACATATTCGCACCTGCTTTCACCGTCGACCACACTCAGGTGATGGGTACGTGCAACTCCTGCCATGACGGTTTAACCGCCGTAGGCAAACACCCGACGCACATTACGAGTGGCGATACCTGCGATGACTGCCACTCAACTGTCGCGTGGCGACCCGCCAATTTTGATCACGTCGGAATCACCGGGAATTGCACGAGCTGCCACAATGGCGTTGAGGCGACAGGCAAAACTCTGACTCACATTCAGACCACCAATGTCTGCGAAGACTGCCACAACAGTAACACCTGGACCCCGGCGGACAGCGTTGATCACACCCAGGTACTGGGTTCGTGTGGCTCATGTCACGATGGCGTCACGGCGGCTGGCAAACACCCGACACACATCGCCAGCGGCAACAACTGCGACGATTGCCATTCCACTGTCGCCTGGCTGCCGGCCAACTTCGACCACGTCAACATCACTGGCAATTGCAGTAGCTGTCACAACGGTGTGGAAGCAACGGGTAAATCTCCAACGCATGTGCAAACAACTGACGTGTGTGAGGATTGCCATACATCGAATCTGTGGGTCCCAACCTTTACAGTCGATCACACCCAGGTACTCGGCACCTGCGGCTCCTGTCACGACGGCGTAACTTCGACTGGCAAACATCCGACACATATCAACAGTGGCGACAATTGCGAGGACTGCCACTCCACGACCGGCTGGCTGCCTGCAAATTTTGATCACGTGAATATCACCGGCAATTGCGCGAGCTGCCATAACGGTACCGATGCAACCGGCAAGGATCCGACGCATATTCAGTCCACTAATGTATGCGAGGACTGCCATACATCCAATGTCTGGATTCCAACGTTTGCGGTTGATCACACACAAGTCATCGGGACCTGCAACTCCTGCCACGATGGCGTGACGGCAATCGGCAAGCATCCAACGCACATTTCGAGTGGCAACAACTGCGATGACTGCCACACATCAGTTGCCTGGGTTCCGGCTAATTTCGACCATGCCAATATCACAAACAATTGCGGGAGTTGTCACAACGGCTCAGACGCAACCGGCAAGGGTCCGGTCCATGTGTTAACAACCAACGTGTGCGAAGACTGCCACAACACAAATGTTTGGGTTCCGGTGACCAACGTTGATCACAACCAGGTACTTGGCTCCTGCTCGTCCTGCCATAACGGCACAATCGCGACTGGTCAGAACCCCGGCCACTTCAATACGTCACAGGACTGCGGGCTGTGCCACAACCCCAACGCATGGACACCCGCCAATTACCGGCATACCGGCTTACCGTACGAACCACTCGATCACCGTGGCAATCTGAACTGTACGGAGTGTCATCGAAGCAACACAGAAGTCGTGAATTGGTCGTTCCCGGCATTTCAGCCCGACTGTGCTGGCTGCCATGCTGGCGACTACAAGTCGGGACCGCACAAGAAATCCGAAAGTCCTGACATCAAGTACACGGCAAGCGAATTGCGAGACTGTGCCGGTGCGTGCCATGTATATACCAACTCGTCATTCACGACGATCAAAAAGAACCGGCCGGGTCCGGAGCATCGAATTTCCGGTGGCGGCTTTTGATAAACCGATTTCACAGATTGTCGGCACGGCTCACTGGCGCTGCTTTGTTGTTCGTTGCGTCGAGCACATTTGGCGCGGGAGGATTCATCGCCAACTCCCGCGTATCCGTCGATGACTCATCGGATATCCCGCTTAGCACGGTCAATGTCCGATTCAACTGCAAAGCGAACTATCTGCGACACGAACCACATGGCAGTGGTGACCGCTTGCGCATCTTTATGGATCCGACCAGCATCTGCAATGGCGTCTCGCCAAATGTCGCACGGTCACAAACGAGAATTCGTCCGTTCAATGCCGAGAGTGCGAAGCTGTTGGAAGTTGAATATGACGGTGAGTCCTCCGATGAGGCGGTACTTACCCTGATTTTCTCGGAATCGGTTGAATTCGAAGTCAACATGTCGTCGCTGTCGTTCGACGTTGCTGTCTCAGTTGGTCAGTCTGCGGATGGTATTTTACCGCTTGATTCCGCGTTGGATCCGAAACCGCTTCACAGGCTGGTCGAACAGCCGAAAACGGCAACGGCCGACTGGGCGGTCAACCTGATGTCACTGCAGCGAACGCCTACCGTCGCAGACGTGCCACAATTGCAGCCTGCCGTTGGTGAGACAATCTACTATACCGAGGTGCTGGTCCACGGGAAGAACTGGTATCGCGTTCGCCTTGGGAATTTTGACACTGCCGCTCTCGCTAGCCAGTCAATGCGCTTATTAAGACAGGACTTTCCCAACGCGTGGATTGAGCAAACTGACCCGGATTTGAACTCGATTGAACTGATCTCCGCGCAACGCGAGTCGCCAGTTGATGAGAGTGAGCCGTCCAACGCTTCGACAGATGCAGTTTCGAAAGTTGACTCTCTAATGGATGATGCACGCAAAGCCATGCTTGCGGACGAGACGTCAAGAGCAATACAAATCTATACCAAAGTGCTGCAGCAACCGGCCCATCCCCGACACCCGGAGGCACAGGAATTTCTTGCCCGTGCCAGAGAGAAAAACGGACAAATGGCACACGCCAAGGCCGAGTACGAGCGCTATCTGTCTCTCTATCCCAATGAGGAGAGCGCCGCACGCGTTAGCCAGCGTCTTGCCGCAATGCTTGCCACGCGTCGAGCGAGTTCCGGAACATCGCCGTCAACTGACGGTGGCGCAAGATCACCCTCTCCGCGCGTAAAGAATTGGCGCATACAGACTTTTTTCTCACAGTACTACCGCAGGGATGCCAACCAGCAAAACGATCAGGAGGAAATCGTCAGTCAATCGGCGCTGTATTCCGACATTAATTTTGATGCACGCAGGCGTGGCCAGCGATTTGACTTCAGCAGCCGAATCTCAGCTGGTTACCGCAATGACTTTCTTGACGATGGCGCAAACCGGGGAAGCGCGATGCGCGTGTCCTACGCCTACGCCGACCTCGCGGACGCGAGTAGCGGACTTCGGGCTCGCATTGGCAGACAGTCGAGAAACAGTGGCGGCATACTTGGGCGCTTCGATGGGTTGAATTTAGGCTACGAAGCGGGCGAGAACTTTCTTGTAAATGCGGTTTACGGCAGACCTGCCTATTCCTCAAATGACGGCGTTGATTCTACCCGCTCGTTTTACGGCGCAAGTGCCACCTACCGCCCACCGCTGGATGGCCTGGAGCTCGGCATTTTTTATCTTGAACAGGAAATCGAGGGTATCACCGATCGCCAGGCAGTCGGGGGCGAGTTTCGATATTTCGGTGAGAACCAAAGCGTTTGGGGGCTGGTCGACTACGACACCTCCTACGACGAGCTTGGCAGCGCATTCCTGCAGGCGAGTTGGCGATTTGCGTCGAGACTATCGCTTCACGGTTCATACGACAGGCGACATAGCCCGTACCTGAGTGCTGGCAACGCCCTGATCGGTCAACCGGTTCTGGAATTTTCAGACCTGCTGGAACTTTTCCCGGTCGAGGAGCTTCGACAATTCGGGCTTGACCGAAGTCCACTGTCCACTTCTGTGACAATTGGCCTGTCGCATTCGCTCTCACCTCGCTTCCAGATAAATGCAGACTTCAGCCAGTCGACAATTGAGTCAACGCCCGCGTCTGGCGGTGTGGAGGCGACACCCGCTAATGATTACCGCTACTTCTCGACCAGCGTCGTTGCGAGTAGCCTTCTCAAAGAGGGGGATGTCACTATACTGACCACCCGCTACTCAGACTCAGGAAATTCGCAAGTGATATCTTTGCTGCTCGACAGCCGCTATCCGATACGCCGCAGCTTGCGCATCAACCCGCGTCTGCGCGTAGACAGGCGTCAGCGACTGAGTAGTCCAGACTATGAATGGCTGTACACGCCGGCTATTCGAATACAATATCGTCGCAGCCAAAAATTTAGAATCGACCTGGAAGCCGGCAAACAGTTTTCACAACACGATGCACTCGAGTCCAATCTTGATCGCGAATCGTATTTCATCAATGTCGGTTATCAGGTCTTCTTTTGAAGTTAGTTACAAGCATAATTTTGTTTTCGATTTTTGCACTCGCTGCATGCGCTGGTGGCAACGCAGCGATCAGCAACAAGCTGGACCCGTTGACCGCCGTAACGATAACTTACAGCAAAGTACCGATGGTGTTTTATCGTGACAACTATGCTGCCGCTGCGTACGCCAGAAAGTTCGTGCAACTTGCACCGCTGGAGGTAAACCGCACCGGTTCATTCCAGTATTACCTGTGGCTGGGCATATGGAACACAATCCAGGACCCGGACCTCGGTGCATCACGAGACGGCTTCGAATCGATCGTTATTTATGCCGACGGCGAGCCATTGCCGCTCGAACTGGTCGGATGGTCTGCGGAAGCCATTGGTGCCAGCGAACCAGTCTACGTTAAGCCTGTCGCGTCAGCCGCAGACGCATACTACGAGGTCTCGGTTGATCATTTACGCCTGATCGCCGCCTCGAACGAAGTCCGTGTGCAATCGACAGGCGCAAGGCCACAGGCATTCAAGCTTTGGGATGATCAATCGACAGCCAAAGCGAGTCTCCGGGAATTTCTCAATAATTCCGTCTACTAGGCGGGATCAGTCAAAGAAAATCCCAGAGATGCATTCTGGGGTAATCACCTACTACCGAGCAAGTCCAACATCCGCTAGCATGTTTTTGTCATGAAACGTCACATGATTCAATCAGCTGTTGTGCTGGTATTGCTAGCAGGTCTGCTTTTGCGTGGGCTTACGCCGCTTGGCTACATGCCGGCGGCGCCCGGCAGTGGCATGTTGTTCGAGTTGTGTCCCGAACAAATGCCGATGGCGTATTCAGGAATGTCTGCGTCCAGGCACTCCCACCACCATCATGACGGCGATTCCAGTCAGGAAACTCGCGGTGACACCGACTTGTGCAAGATCGGTCACCTGCTCTTTTCCGCTATTGCCAGCGGCGATAACGCGGTAGACATTTCGCCGCAGGGTAATGACACACCTCTTGTTTCTCTTGCGTCTCCCATACTGCCGCAGCGCACTGCATCCAACTATCAATCCAGAGCACCACCTGCCTGAATAAAGCGTTGAATCAAAGCGGTCAATCACCGCACCACCGCAACATTTTCAGGAGCAGGATATGAATCTCCCATTTGGAGTAGCTTGTCTGTCGCTGGTAATCTTCGCCAGCACAGCCGCAGCACAGGGCCCGGACGAGCCCATTGATGAAATCGTCGTGGCCGGTCACACGATATCAACTGACAAAGTCGATATTGCAGTAGATCAGGAGTTACTGGTCGACACGGCCGTCGCACTAAAGAACTTGCCAGGCGCTAACGTCAATAGTAATGGCATGCTCACGGGAATAGCCCAATATCGGGGAATGTACGGTGATCGCGTTGCCGTAACGATCGACAATCACTCGATTATCTCTGGCGGCCCCAATGTTATGGATGCGCCTCTCTCCTACGTATCCCCGATGATTACCGAAGCATTGACGCTTGAACGAGGCATTGCCAGCGTCTCTTCGGGTCCTGAAACAATTGGTGGCCACGTTAATGCTCGCATTGCGCGCGGCGACTTCGGCGAGGCGCAATTTGGTGCAAACGGCATGCTTGGGTCTCGATACTCCGACAATGGGGATCTTGCAACCATAGCCGGTCGCCTGACTTTGTCGGATGCCTCACATCGAGCATCATTTATTGCCGAGCACGACAATGGCCACAACGTCGACACGCCCGCAGGCGATATTCGGCCATCCATGCTCGACAGACGTCGCTACGACGCTAGCTACGCTTACACGAATGGAGAAGACCATTTCGCCCTGTTCGTCGGTAAATTGGATACTGAAGACTCTGGAACGCCCGCGTTGCCGATGGACATACGTTACATTGACACATCGTTGGCTGGCACCCACTTCCTCTACCAGGCCAGCGACCGGTTCAAGCTCGAGGGCGCGCTTTCAGTGAATGAAGTGAACCATGGCATGGACAACTTCACGCTCCGCGGTGCACCGATGCCGATGGCGTTTCGCCAAAATCATGCGCAGGGAGAAGGCACCACAGCGCGACTGGCCGGATCGTTCGAATTTACGAATTCTTCACTTGAGATCGGTGCGAATGCCAATCGTGGTAAACATGACTCTGTTATTACAAACCCCAACAACGCCGCTTTTCGCGTAGAAAACTTCGTCGATGTCCGTCGCGATCTTGCCGCACTTTTCGCAGAATGGAGCATTCGGATGGCAAGCTCGGAAATTGAACTCGGACTAGCATCGAAACACGTAAACACCGAGGCTGGGAAAGTCAGCATTTCCGGAATGCCCGTTGCAGCGCCAGGAATGCTCGCAAATGTCTTCAATAATTCTGACCGGAAGCTGTCTTTTTCTGACCTTGATACGGTCGTTAAATTAAGGCGCAGAACAGATAAAAACCTGATGTGGAGTGTAGAGCTAGCGCGGAAATCGCGCGCGCCCTCCTACCAGGAATTGTATCTATGGCTGCCCCTGCAGGCGAGCGGTGGATTGGCCGATGGCCGTAGCTACGTCGGCGGGCTCAATCTTGAATCTGAGCGCTCGACAGAGATCAATATCGGCGTGACGGCTGTAGTCGGCCGGCTGCACCTATCTCCACAGGTATTCTTCAAATCAGTCGACGGATTTATTCAGGGCGTTCCAGCCATCGATGCTACAGCGAATATGGTCTCAATGATGATGACCGGTTTACCCGCTTTGCAGTTTGCGAACACAGATGCCGAAATATTCGGTGCCGACATCGCGTGGAATATGGAGTTGTCAGGCGGCTTTCGACTCGACGGAGTCGTCAGCTACGCTCGCGGTAAACGAACCGATGTCGCCGATAATCTGTATCGCCTCGCGCCACCGAATGCCAGCATTGGCCTTGCCTATGCTTCGACTTCCTGGTCCGCGGATGCGCGCCTTATTGCATACGCTACACAATCAAACGTTGCGGTATTCAACAGTGAGAAGAAATCGTCCGCCTACGAACTGTTGGATCTTGGCTTCAGCTGGCTGGCAACGGAATCTTTACGGATTGAGGGTCAGGTTCGTAACGCGTTTGATATTCGATACCAGGACCATCTGGCCGGCGTCAATCGCGCGGCTCTATCCGACATCGCGGTTGGCGAGCGTATTTTTGGCGCGGGCAGAACTATTACGGCAGGGCTTGTGTACACATTTTAGGCGCTCGTAAGGGAGAGATTCCCCATCTGTTGTGAAATCGGATAGCGCTTAGAACGAGCAGTAATTGGAAAAGATGATAACGATCTATCCGTAGGCCAGATTCTGCGCACATTCGATTTCGGAATAAAGAATAATATCCGGACTTTCGAATTCCGCGGGAAAACGCAGTGGACCACCTACCTATCTTCCTGAATGTCAAAGACCAGCGTGCGCTGGTTGTTGGCGATGGCACACTCGCCGCGCGTAAAGCTGACCTTCTGATCCGGGCGGGCTGTGACTTGACGGTCATCGCACCCGCACCGAATCAGGATCTGCTGCGACTATTGTCGGAGGACAAGGTCACCCACAAAACTGATGGACTAATAGCGGCAGATCTCGACGGCTGCATCGTTGCATACGGCGCTTCTGCCGACACGCGGGTTAATCAGGAGCTGTATCACCTGGCCAGCGCCGCTGGCGTTCTGGTAAATATTGCGGACAATCCCGACTACTGTGATTTCATAATGCCAGCGATAGTTGACCGCTCTCCGCTGGTCGTCGCTATTGGCAGCGGGGGTACCAGCCCACTGCTGGTGCGTAGTCTGAAAGCCAGACTTGAGACCATTATCCCCGCCGCCTATGGCCGCCTTGCCGAGTTTGCCGGCAGTTACCGAGAGAAGGTTAAGGAAGCGATATCCAACATGAGCCGACGGCGCCGCTTTTGGGAGACCATGGTCGAGGGAGCCGTCGCAGAACACATTTTCTCAGGACAGGAAGAACAGGCCGCCACACTGATGGACAGCTTGCTGCGTGAAGCAGCATCTGCGGGCAGCAGCACTCCGAATGGCGAGGTCTATCTTGTCGGTACAGGGCCTGGCGATCCCGACCTATTAACATTTCGCGCGCTTCGACTCATGCAACAGGCCGACGTCGTCCTTTACGACCGCCTGATTGGCGATGGCATTTTGAACCTGGTGCGCCGCGATGCACGGCGAATTTACGTGGGCAAGAAAAAAAATAACCACTCGGTGGCGCAACAGGATATTAGCGAGATGCTCGTTCGCCTGGCCCAGGAAGGAAAGCGTGTTCTTCGTCTGAAAGGCGGCGACCCGTTCGTTTTCGGGCGCGGTGGAGAAGAGATCGCAACTCTGGCCGACAATGACGTAGCGTTCCAGGTTATCCCGGGTGTTACAGCGGCTAATGGTTGTTCAACGTATGCCGGCATACCGCTAACTCATCGTGACCATGCCCAGGGCTATACGGTGATCACGGGGCATGAAAAAAATGGTGAACTGAACATTGACTTCAAGAATCTGCTTCAACCTCGCCAAACGACTGTCATCTACATGGGCTTGTCATCGTTGCGCAGTATCGTCGACGGTCTGCTCCTGCATGGAGCAGATGCAACAATACCCGCCGCAATTATCGAAAATGGCACAAACGAAAATCAACGCGTAGTTGTCGGAACTCTCGCAAACCTTCGCGAAAAAGCAGCGCTTGCGCAGATTCAGAGCCCTGCTCTGATCATTATTGGCAGCGTCGTAGGTCTGCGGGACAAGCTCTCGTGGTTCGGTGAGGAAGCCTTTCTGGACGATCAACCTGAGTTACTTGTCGCTAGCGCCTGAAGCTCCGCTGCACGCTCGTATTCGCGTACTAAGGTCGTCAATGATGGCAGATGCACTTTCCGCATCCATTCTCAGATCCACGGGAATAAACCAATATTTGTCGGCATGCTTTGGCCCGAGTTTGACGGCATCTTTCTCCGTCATGAAGACCTCGAAGTCATCGCCAAACTGCAATTCGCCCTTCGTTATAACGGCATGATCGGGGAAACTGTGTTCAATCACCTGGATACCATTCTCGTGCAACAGATCGAAGAAGCGCTGTGGATTACCGATACCCGCGACCGCATGCACAGTTGTGCCCTTGAATCCGCTCAATGGGCGGGCGAGCGATCCGTTGAGACGATGCGCGTCGCCTGAAATGAGATCAAATCGAACGGCGGACTTCGAGCCGTAGTCAAAGTTACCGCCGTTGACGAGAATTTGATCGATACTTTGCAGTCGCTTCACTGACTCGCGCAGCGGTCCTGCTGGCAATAATCGTCCATTGCCCAACTTTCGTTGGCCATCTATGACGCAAAATTCGAAATCGCGTTTTAGGCGCACATGCTGCAGACCGTCGTCTGCGACGACCACATCGACACCGTCTTCGACCAGCATCGCCGCTGCCCTGACACGATCCGAATCGACGACAACCGGACATTTTCCGCGTCTGGCCAAAAGCACCGGCTCGTCACCGACAACACTCGCGTCACTGTCTGCGTCAACCCGCATCGAAGTACCAGACTTGCTGCCGCCGTAGCCGCGACTCACAATTCCCGGAGTGAATCCGTTATTACGCAATTCATTGACCAACCAAATAACCGTTGGGGTTTTGCCGGTACCACCGGCCGTAATATTGCCGACAATGACGACAGGTGCATGTGCCTTATAGCTGCGAATTACTCCGCAGCGAAACAGAAACGCGCGAAGTTTGAGCGCTAGGTAATACAGGCCACTCAACGGCAAAAGAATGGCGCCGGATCGAGCACCTTCGTACCAAACTCGATGTATCCATTTGTAGGTGGCGCTCAAATGTTGCTACTCGTCAGTAAACTGCATGCGATACAAAGCAGCGTAATGGCCATTCTGCTCAATGAGTTGGTCGTGCGTTCCCGTTTCGACAATACGACCAGCGTCGAGGACGATAATTCGATCCGCCTTTTCGACGGTGGATAGACGATGCGCAATAACCAGCGTTGTCCGGTCCTTCATCAACACATTAAGCGCGTCCTGGATCTTGCGTTCGGACTGCGTGTCCAATGCCGAGGTGGCCTCATCCAAAATTAATATCGGCGCATTCTTGAGTAACGCCCGGCCGATCGCTATGCGTTGCCGTTGGCCACCGGACAATAGAGCACCTCTATCGCCGACCACCGATTCGAGTCCGTCGGGCAAATCATTAACGAATTCGAGGACATGAGCGGCCTCCGCAGCGGCATGCAACTCATCTTCCGTCTTCGCACGCAATTCGCCATAGGCCAGGTTATTTCTAATCGAATCGTTGAAAAGTACAACATCCTGGCTCACCAGACTGATGTTGCTGCGTAGACTATTCAGAGTGAGCTCCCGGATCGGTACGTCGTCAATCAGGATATCGCCCGAATCCAACTCATAGAAACGCGGCAGCAAGCTGGCCAACGTTGACTTTCCGCTGCCGGAATGACCAACAATAGCGAGTGTCTCGCCTGCACCGATTTCGACACTCACGCCGTCAATGACAGCGCCGTCACCATCGCCGTATGAGAACCCAACTTTGTCAAAACGAACGACACCAATGGCGCGTTCGATTTCACGAGTGCCGGTATCCTCTTCATCCTTCTCATCGATAACTGCAAACAAACTGTCCGCCCCCGCCACTCCTCTTTGCAAGGTTGCGTTTACGTTTGTAATGCGCCGGACCGGCTGCAACATAAGCATCATTGCTGAAAAAAATGAAATGAACTGGCCAGGCGTCAACACACCATCGATGGACTGCAGACCCGCGACGTATACAACCAGGGCGATACCAAATCCAAATACGATCTGCGTAACAGCCACACCCAGTGAACGCACTCTGATCAACTTCAGATTCTGCTTTCGATTTCTTTCGTCGACTTCGGTCAATCGATCAAGTTCATACTCAAAGCCGCCAAATGCCTTCACCACGGAGTTGCCGCGTATGATTTCATCCGTGACCTGAGTTACTTCGCCAATCGAATCCTGAATGCGACTGCTGTAACGTCGAAATGCGACGCCCAACAATCGCACCAGCATCGCGACGATCGGAAACAGGATTGCAACGAAAACGGTCAATGTGGGACTTTGATAGAGCATTACGGCGAACGCCGCAATTACAGTGAGAATATCTCTTACCGCGACGGTCACAACGCTGGTCACAGATTCGGCAACCATCTCGACGTTGTAGGTCAACCGGGACATCAGCGGCCCAGCCGCCTGCGCGTCGAAAAACTTGCCAGGCAAAGTGAGGAATTTGCCAAAAACCTCCCTGCGCAAATCGCTGATGACGTTGCGCCCGATCCGGCCGAGCGAATACTCCGTCGCGAACCCCGACAAACCACGAAGAACGAATATCCCCATGAAGGCCAGTGAAATCGAAACACCTGACTCCACGTTTTTGGCCACGAGTGTCTCGTCCATCAGTGGCTGCAACAAGTAGACCAGGCCACCCTCGACAATCGCCGTAGCAGCCATCGCGACTACCGCGACCACCCCGATCAGTTTGTGGGGGGTGACGTAACGGAACAATCGCCCGTAGACAACTCGAACTTCAGGGTCGATGCGCTTGCTCACGGTGGCGTGATTCCCTCGCTACTCAACCGGGTCGTTGACGGTCGCAATACTAATCTGCGTGAAGCCCAGTCGCCCGGCGACATCCATTGCTGTGACGACATGTTGATGTTTAGCGTCCGCATCTGCGCTAATGGTCATCGGCATATTGTTTCGACCCGCCGCTACTTTTTGCAGGGCATTTCGAATCGTCTCTGGCCGGTTGTTAATCAACTCCCGACCGTTGACCAGGTAGATGCCAGTCGCGGTGATCATGATGTCGATCTGCTCTGGCGGCTCTTCTACGATCGTTGTGCTATCCGTTTGCGGCAGACTGATATTTATTTGTGATTGTTTGACGAAGCTCGTCGAGACCATAAAAAAGATCAACAGAAGCAATACGACGTCGATCAAGGACGTTAAATTCACTTCCGGCTGCGTCTTTGCGCGCAGACTTAGCTTCATTACTTGCTTTTCCCTATCTCACTGCGCCGATGCAGTGCTTCGACCAGTTTGATTGCCTCTTTTTCCATATCAACCACCAGGGTGTCGACACGGGTGCGGTAATAGCGATAACCGATCAATGCGGGAATTGCGACGGTAAGACCTGCCGCAGTGGTTATCAGAGCCTCAGCGATACCGCCCGCAAGCACTGTCGGATCGCCAACGCCATGTGTTGTGATTGCGGTAAAAACTTTCACCATGCCGATGACTGTGCCGAGCAAACCGAGTAGCGGCGTGATCGCCGCTACAGTTCCCAGCGTTTCAAGGTAACGTTCGAGTTCGTGGACTACATGCCGACCGGTATCTTCAATGGAGTCTTTCAAGACGACTCTGTCACGATCGCGATTGATCAAGCCTGCGGCCAGAATCTGCCCGAGCGCTGATCCCTGGTGCAAGGTCTGAATCTGCTTCTGATCAAGTTGGTCTTTCTTGACCCAACCCCAGACTTTGCTCGTGAGATCATCCGGGATCACGCGCTTTTGCCGCAAAGTCCAAAAGCGCTCAAGAATGATGCCCATGGCAATTATCGCGCACAGAATAATGGGCAACATCAACCAACCGCCGGATTTGACTATCTCAACCATAAGATCCTGAACATACTGGGAATGTGAACAATCGAAAAATGGAAATATACAGTGACGGGGCCAAGAATTCTCCCTAAAGCTGTTCCTAATCGTGCCAAAACCGTCGTTGTTGCGAACGCTCACTCTGTAAGCGAGTAATGCCGTCTCCGGCGCACATCCGTAAACTGATAGCGCCGGAGCTCGCTGTATCCAGAACGACCGCGCCAGCACCCTCCCAGCGCTTCCTCACTCGTTCCTTAGGCAGGCCCCAGCGATTGTCAAAACCTGTTGATGCGATCGCCAGTTCCGGCCGGAGTCGATTAATCAGTGCGGGGCTTGAAGATGTCAGGCTGCCATGATGTGGAATGAGTACGACGTTGACCGACTCGAAAGGCCAGCGGGCCAATAGCTCGCGCTCGGCGGTCGCCTCGATGTCACCGGTCAGCAATAAGCGATATTCACCGGTACTAACCGCCAACACGCAAGACGCGTCATTACCGTTAAGCGTCGCCCCACGACCAGGGTGCAGAAATTGAAATTCCACGCCGTCAGCCGTCCAGGTCTGGCCGTTCCCACATGCAATCACATTGCGGGAAATATCCGCAAGGTATTCGCCAGCGTAGATCTGTCCAACATCCAGATGCCTTAACAGACTTGAAGCCCCACCTGCGTGATCATCATCCGCGTGAGAAACAACCAGCAAGTCGAGACGATTACTGCCAAGATAGCGCATAAACGGCAGCACGACCTGTTGTGCCGCATCGCCGCCAATCCGGTAGGAGGCGCCGGTATCGAATAGCAAGGTTTGCTGTGCACTACGTAGCAATACTGACAAGCCCTGCCCTACGTCCAGAACGTTCATATCGACACAGCCCGGCGACGGTGTGGCCGGCTTGTGCAGCAGCAACGCGACAGCAGCCAGTATCGCGATCCAGCGACCCGGCCACCCACGCGGAAGGAGCACCCAGAGCGCGGGGAGCAGAACAAAAATCCAAATCGTACCGCCAAATCCTGCAATGCCAGCAACTCGAGTGTCCGCGAATGGCAAACTTGCAAAAAAACCAATGACTGTCTCGACGCCGTTCGCACTGCCTGCCGCCACTTTGAGGAACGCAACGCTAGCCATTTCGGATAACGGCCGCAAGGCCATACTTGCTAGCACCATCGGCACCGTAATGAAGCTAAAAACAGGGACCACTATCAAATTTACGACTGGAGCGACAAGCGCTACGCGCTGAAAAATAGTCGCTGTCAGCGGCATGAGACCAAACAACAGGGCTACTTGCATCGCAAGCAGCTGCATAAGGCGCGAACCTTTGAATGAAGGCGTGTAACTCCGTGCAAACCACAGCAATACCATTACCGCGGTAAACGACAGACCGAATCCGGGCAGCAGCAGAGAAGTCGGCTCCAGGATGAACACGATCAAAGCGACCATTGCGACGATTCGCAGGGGTTGTGGGCGGCGACGACTCAGCAACGCAAGCGCCGCAAATGCCAGCATCAGAGCCGCTCGCTGAGAGGGTACAGCGAAACCGGAGACGACCGCGTAGCTGCTAGCGAGGGCTGCAGCGCCGACCGTTGCGCGGTCGATATGATTGCCGCGCAGTCTCAACAAACCCGATACCAACGTTAGACAAACAAGCGCGAACATCGCGGCCAAACCGATATGCAGCCCCGAAATAGCCATCAGGTGGCTCGTCCCAGTTCTGGCGTATCTGTCCCACTGATCACGACTTAACAGATGGCGGCTACCCACGCCGAGCGCCACGAGAACAGCTGCCGCCGCGCCGCCGTGCTCGCGTGCGTCTATCTCAAAGTTTCGACGATAGGCGTTGATCGCGGGCAAGGTCTTGCTGGCAAGTCTTTGATTTCGCTTGCCTGAAACGACGTAACCAGAGGCGTGCAAGTCCTCTCGAAACATCCAGTTTTCGAGCTTAAACGCACCTGGATTGCTGTTGCCACGTGGCCGCCGCAGTCGCAACTCCAGTTGCCATACCTCTCCGATTTCGGGTATTCGCGGCGCTTCAAACCAGGTCACCCGAGATCGTCCCGGCAGCCGCGCGTCGTTCACTGGCGCGACCAGCATCGCGACCGTCGCGCCACTCACTTTGGGAAAATCAATGACACGCACACGGGTCAGCATGCTATCGCCAGCGAATTTTGCGTTCAGGCGCGAATCAACAATAGCGTTGCCCGAATGCATGAATAATGTGAAGCCAAGCAAGAAAAATGCGAACCACTGCAGTCGGCGGCAGACTAATAGAAAGGCGACTGCAACAAATAACGCAATGCAACAGTCCGAGCTCAGCGCAACCCTGCTATGCTGCGCCGCGAATCCTCCTGCCAACAAAAGCAGGCTGACTCGAATGACGGTTGTCGCAGTTGTCGGCACAATCCATCAAAACCGGACCGAAGGGCAATGCCAAGGCGCTTTTTCAGGAAATTCGCGGTCAAACGCCACCACGTTAGTGAGCAGTGGTTCATGACCCCATTTCGGCATTTGCTGCACGACCAACGTCTGTGGGGCATTCGTCGCAGAACCGTAGTACCTGCCTTTGCGATTGGTCTTTTCATCGCCTTCATGCCGTTTCCAGGGCACACACTGGCGGGGGCCCTACTGGCGCTGGCCTTTCGCGTAAATATCCCTGTCGCTGCTATTGCAACCTGGGTGAGCAATCCGGTTACGATGTTTGTGATGTATCCGAGCGCGTATCAGCTCGGACGCACGCTGTTGTCCGAACCGGACAGGCACGTCAGCTTCGCAATGTCGTGGGATTGGGTAACGCATACCTTCGTGACTATCTGGCAGCCGATGTTACTGGGATGCCTGATTCTTGGCTCCGCGGCCGCGATTGTAGGCTACGTCGTTCTGGACCTTCTCTGGCGCTCATCGATCGCCAACTACAAAACTCGCAAACAGAATAGTCGCCGCGACCGTAATCGCTAACGCCTGTTAAGCCCTATCCTAATCGGCCGGCTTCAGGCTACCGTCCTCCAGAAGCAAAATGCGGTCCATTCGTGCAGCAATCGAATGATCGTGCGTCACGATGACAAGACTTGTTTTCAATTCCTGATTAAGTTCCAGCATCAGATTCAATACATGAGCGCCATTGCCTGCATCCAGATTGCCGGTCGGCTCATCGGCAAGAACCAGTTCCGGTCTCGAAATCAGAGCCCGCGCCACAGCTGCACGTTGTCGCTCGCCACCCGACAACTCGCCGGGCTTATGATGCAGACGCTCACCCAGCCCTACACGACCTAGTAGCTCGCGTGCCTGATCGATTGCTGAGGCGCGTGACTCACGACGAATCATCAACGGCATTGCGACGTTTTCCTCGGCGCTGAACTCGGGTAACAAATGGTGAAACTGGTAGACAAAACCGACACTTCGATTTCGCAAATCACCTTTCGCAGCCTCATTCATGCCGTGCATGGCCTCGCCGTTTATAAATACTTCACCTTCATCAGGCTCGTCCAGGCCACCCATGATCTGCAGCAAGGTTGTTTTTCCGGATCCGGATGCACCGATGATGGCGACTCTTTCGGCCGGCTGCACCTGCAAATTCACTCCATGCAATACGACCAGTGTGGATGCACCCTCATTAAAGCGTCGGACAACATTGCGGCAATCGAGTACAGGTTTAGTCATATCTTAGAGCCTCAGCCGGCGCCGTCCTTGCAGCAATCCAGGCAGGGTAAATGGTTGAAATCAGGGCTAGCACCAGCGCGATCACCGCGACCATTACGACGTCGCCGTACTGCAGATCCGACGGCAAATCGCTGATGAAATACACATCGGCCGCGAGAAACTTGATGCCAAATACGGATTCGAAAAAGCCAATGATGGATTCAAGATTCAATGCCAGCAAGATTCCAAGGACAACCCCGGCGAAGGTCCCTGCCACACCAACGATGCTACCTTGCGTCACAAAAATCCTGAGTATGCTTATCGGTCTTGCACCAATAGTACGCAGGATCGCAATGTCTGCCTGTTTGTCCTTGACCACCATTACGAGCGTCGAAACGATATTGAAAGCCGCAACTGCGATCACCATCATCAGGATGACAAAGAGAATCGACTTCGTGATTTGTATTGAACGAAAGAAATTGACGTGACGACGTGTCCAGTCACTGACCATTACAAGCTCACCGTTCTCGAGAGCCACCTCACGCACAATTACCGGCGCCTGATAAATATCGTTTACGGCCAGTCTGACGCCGCTCACTCCATTACCCAATCGATACAGCTTTTGCGCATCGCCGATATCAATAAATGCAAGGCGCCTGTCAAATTCGTACATGCCAACGCGATAAATACCGCTTACTGTAAATCGCTTGGTGCGTGGCATTACGCCCGCGGGCGTCACCCGCCCCTCTGCAAGCGTTACTGTCACCTTGTCGCCGACACTAACCTGCAGGGCATCAGCAAGCTCGACGCCGAGTACGATATTGAATTCGCCGCTGGCAAGGTCATCGAGACGACCCTGTTGCATGACACCGGCGATCCCGGAGACTGAATCTTCCATTTGTGGGTCGATGCCACGAAGTTCGGCGCCACTGACCTGCATTTCGAACACCAACAATGCCTGGCCATCGACATAAGGCGCCGCCGCCGCAACGCTGGCGTTCTTCGACGCAACATTCATCAATCCTGATGGATCCGGCAACACGCCATCTACGCCTTCAATGCTCGCGTGCGCCGTCATCGCCAGCAAGCGATCCTTCAATTCACGTTCGAAACCGTTCACAACGGACATCACCACGATCAAGACCATTACGGCGATTGCGATGCCCAACATGGAGATGGCCGATATCAGCGACACGAAACTGTTGCTGCTACGCGAGCGCACATAGCGATTACCGATCCAGTATTCGAACAGATTGCCCATCAGCCGCTACTCATATCGTAACGCCGCCGCCGGATTTACCAATGCAGCCCGTCGCGCAGGGTAAAGAGTGGCGAACGAGGTCAGGATGAATGCCGACACTGCAATGACGAGAACGTCCTGCGTTTCGAGTTCTGACGGAATATCGGTCACATAGTAAACATCACCAGGCATGATTTGAAAGCTGAACAACTGTTCGAGAACGGGCACGATCGTCGGCACATTAATCGCAAGCAAAACACCGAGCGCCACACCGATCGCTACACCGGCCCAGCCGATGATCGCGCCCTGAACGAAGAATACTTTGACGACCCCTTGCGGTGACATTCCAAGTGTACGCAGCACTGCTATGTCTGTGGTCTTGTCGGTAACGACCATCACCAGGCTGGCAACGATATTGAATGCTGCGACACCAATGATCAGTGACAAAATCAAAGACATCATCATCTTCTCAAGGCGGATCGCCCGGAAGTAGCTGCCGTTTTCGATCGTCCAGTCGCTGATCGTAAATTCGTCACCAAGCCTGGTCTGCAGCGAACGGGCAATCTCGGGCGCAGCAAGAACATCATCAGCTCGGAAGCGAATTGAATCGACAGCTGAACCCATATCGAGGATTGCCGCAACTTCATCCGCGTGCACCAGGGCCAGAACAGCATCGTGATCCTGAAGACCGGCCTCGAATATTCCCCGCGTAACGAATCGCTCTAAGACCGGTTGCAAGCTTCCATCGCCGACCGGTTTCGGTACCAGCAAAACTACGCTGTCGCCAACTCGGGCGCCGAGATCATAGGCGAGCATTCGGCCAAGGATGATGCTGCGTTCGCCGGGCTGCAGAACATCGAAACTGCCTTCAACAAGATGGACCATGTCGCCCGAAAGATTTTTCTCATAGTCTGGTTGTACACCATGGATAAGAACAGCGACGAGGTCCCTGCCCGACTGAATCATGCCTTCCATCTGGATAAACGGCGCGGCTGCCTGCACGCCGGGTTGCGCTACTACTTGCCGGGCAAGCGCGTCCCAGTTTTCCGTCTTTCCATCGGCGGCGGCCACAGTACCGTGCGCAGACATACTGAGAAGACGGCTGCGCAATTCGCCCTCGAAGCCGTTCATAACAGACAGGATTACGATGAGCGCGGCCACGCCAATTGAGATCCCTAACAGAGAAATCAGCGTGATAAAGGACACGAATCGGGTGCGCCGTTTGGCTCGGAGGTAGCGCAGCCCAACGAAGAGTTCGACAGGATTTAGCATCGGCTCGCATTAAACCACATTCAACGACTTGTGACGCAGTTCGCATAGGGAAGACCGCCCAGCAGTGATATAGTTCTGAGACCGAATATGGGAGTAATACCAATGATCAAGCTGCGAATCGTATCTGCAATCGCTTTGCTCGTAGCCTTTGGCGCTATGGCCAACGCCGAAACCGTCAAAGTGGACGGTATGATGGCTGCATCGGCCGATGGACGCCCGTCGCGTGGCATGACACAGGCAAGCGTCAAGTCGAAATACGGTAACCCCGCATCGGTTGATTCACCCGTAGGTGAGCCGCCGATCACGCGTTGGGAATATTCAGATTTTGTCGTGTTCTTCGAATATGACAAGGTAATTCACGCCGTCGTCAAGCGCTGAGCAATCATTTTTGTAGAGCCCGGGCCAGAAACGGCCCGGGCTTTTTTTATGTCTGTGTATAATCGCGTCCCGCAGAGTTTTTCTGACCGAATAGCACATTGAGCAAATCCATCCTTATCCCCCAAAGACCGCAGATCCCGGCTGCCGGTAAGAGCACCGCATGGGGACGTCTGATCGGTGCCAGTGCCTCGTTGGCCGCGGCCGAACTTGCCGAATATCTGCGGGCTGAAACCACACGGCCGCTGCTCTTGTTGGCCGAAGACCCGCGACACGCAGATCAGCTGGAAGCGGAGATTCGCTTTTTCGCGAGTGACTCCGTCGCGGTTGAACATTTCGTCGAATGGGAAACCCTGCCCTGGGATAGTTTTTCGCCGCACCAGGATATCATTTCGCAACGTCTCCGAGTCCTTTCAGCGCTTCCACATATGACCAGCGGTGTCATAATCGCGACGGTCGGTATTCTGCATCAGCGCCTGCCGCCGCTTGATTATGTTGCCGCGCGCTCGTTGTCACTGGTCAGCGGACAAGAATTGCAACGCGAAGAATTCACCAACAATATGGTCGAGGCTGGTTACCTGCGGGTGCCGCAGGTGTCTGAGCACGGAGAATTTGCGGTTCGCGGCTCGCTCATCGATATTTTTCCAATGGGAACGGAAAGACCAATCCGTATCGATTTCTTTGATGACGATATCGAATCCCTGCGCTATTTCTCAGCCGAGACGCAATTGTCCGGCGAAAAAATTGACGAGGTTCGGATATTACCTGCGCGGGAAGTTCCATTGGACTCAGATGCTGTCGCTGCATTCAGGCATAGCTATCGTGAACGTTTTGAAGGCCAGCCCGGGAAGTCGCGAGTTTATCGCGATGTATCTGATGGTATTGCGCACGGCGGAATCGAGTATTACCTGCCATTGTTCTTCGAATCGACGGCGGCATTCGTGGATTACCTGCCTGACAACTGTGTGGTACTCGCACCCGATTCGCTGGACTCGCTCCTTGAACAGTTTTGGGCGGAAACCCGGGAGCGTTTCGCGATGTGCAGTCTCGATCGCGAACGGCCCGTGCTGAGCGCAGAAGAAACCTTCCGCGCACCCAAAGAGATCGCGGCACAATTAAAAGCGAAGTCCTGCATTCGCTACTCAACACAAACGCAGAGCGGCAATGCGACCAATTTTGAGACCCGCTTGCCGCCGGCGATGAAGATCGAAGCACGCTATGAAGATGCAGCAGCGTCTTTGCGGCAGTTCCTGCAGTCATTTGACGGTCGTGTGTTATTCAGTACCGACTCGCCCGGTCGCCGTGAACAACTGCACGAGCTACTGTCGGGACGCGGTCTCGATCTGGCACGCGTTGACGGCTGGCGGCAGTTTGTAAATGACCAGCATCGCGTCGGCGTCACTATCGCGCCCATCGACAACGGCGTCTTATTACCGGGCGCGAAAACCGCAATCATCAGTGAGCAACAGTTGTTCGGCGAGCGCACGGCAACGCGCCGGCGACGAAAACGCAGCGATCGTGACCCGGAAACGATCATTCGACAGCTCAACGATTTGCAGGAAGGTTCACCCGTTGTACATGCCGAATTCGGCGTTGGGCGTTATTTGGGGCTCATTACTCTTGAAGCGGGCGGCATCAAGGCTGAATTCCTGCACCTCGAATACGCAAACAAAGACAAGCTGTATGTACCCGTTCATGCTCTGGAATTGATATCTCGTTATACCGGCGCATCGGCAGACAACGCACCGCTTCATCGCCTCGGTAGCGATCAGTGGGAAAAGGCACGCAAGCGCGCGATCAAGAAAATTCGCGACGTCGCCGCCGAATTGCTCGATATTTACGCGCGACGTGCAGCGCGTCCCGGACATCGATTCCATTGGCCGGAAAACGAGTACCGTTCTTTCGAGTCCGGCTTTCCGTTCGAACTCACCGAGGACCAGGCGCAAACGATCGACGAGGTATTGAAGGACCTTGCCTCCGCTCAGCCAATGGATCGCGTTGTATGCGGAGACGTGGGATTTGGCAAAACGGAGGTCGCATTGCGAGCCACGTTTGCCGCAGTTCATGGCGGCAAGCAGGTCGCCGTGCTGGTGCCGACAACACTGCTTGCGCAGCAACATGGGCAAAGTTTTCGCGACCGGTTCGCAGACTGGCCCGTTCGCGTCGAGGTGCTATCTAGATTCCAGACAGCCAAAGAAGTTAAAGATATCGTCAAGGGCCTGCAATCGGGTAACGTCGATGTGGTTATTGGCACCCACAGACTGCTTGGGCACACCAAGGACTTTCATGATGTCGGGCTTGTCATTGTCGACGAGGAACATCGCTTCGGTGTCAGACATAAAGAAGCGATCAAGTCGCTGCGCAGCGAAATTGATGTCTTAACGCTAACCGCCACGCCGATTCCGCGAACATTGAATATGGCATTCGGCGGCATACGGGAGATGTCGCTAATTACGACGCCGCCGGCTGACCGGCTCGCCGTAAAGACTTTCGTTTCCGAGTGGAACGACGTCGTCATTCGCGAGGCCTGCTTGCGAGAAATTAAACGCGGGGGACAGGTCTACTTCATTCATAATCGTGTTGAGGACATCGGTCGAATTGAGGATCAGCTCAAAAAACTGGTTCCAGAGGCCAACATCCGCATCGGCCACGGACAGATGCGGGAACGCGATCTCGAGCAGGTCATGCTCGACTTCTATCATCGGCGTTTCAATGTTCTTCTCTGCACGACAATCGTCGAAAGCGGCATCGATGTACCAACCGCAAACACGATCATTATCAACAGAGCTGATCGTTTCGGACTTGCACAACTGCACCAGTTGCGTGGCCGCGTCGGGCGCTCGCATCATCGCGCGTATGCCTATCTGGTCGCGCCGCCAAAGACGGCAATGACGGCGGACGCGGTCAAGCGCCTTGAAGCCATCGATTCGCTCGAAGACCTCGGCGCAGGATTTACACTGGCAACGCACGACCTCGAAATTCGGGGTGCGGGCGAGCTTCTGGGTGATACCCAGAGCGGCCAAATACAGGAAATCGGCTTTTCCTTGTACACAGAGCTTCTGGGACGTGCTGTGGACTCGCTACGGGCTGGCCGGGAGCCTGACCTGGAGGCGCCGCTGGATACCGGCGTTGATATCAATTTGCATGTAGCCGCGCTCCTACCCGACGACTATGTGCCTGATGTTCACCTGCGCTTGATGCTCTATAAACGAATTTCAGCGGCCGCTGGCGTCGAGGAATTGCGCGAGTTGCAAGTTGAGCTCATCGACCGTTTCGGCCTGTTGCCGGAAGCCACGAAAAATCTGATTCGTATCGCGGCAATCAAAAAATCAGCACTGGCGCTGGGTGTCGAGAAGATAGATGCAGCAGAGCGTGGCGGATATCTGGTTTTCGCGGCCGAGAGTCATATTGACCCTATCGCGCTCATACAATTAGTGCAAAATGACAGCCAACGCTATCGACTGCGGGGCTCACATCGGCTACAGATCAATGACGATCTCGATGACATCGAGATGCGTTTTCAAATGATCGAGAACCTATTGCAGAGCCTTGCAGTCAAAAACAGCTGACAGGATAATCCACAGCATGAAAATACTCGCTTCTCTAATTCTTCTGGCAATAGCATCAGGCGGCGCGCGCGCTCAAGACTCGATTGACACTGAGGAGCAAGCGGACATCCGCCGCTATACCGTGGAGTTGATCGTCTTCTCCTACGCTGAGAATGTCTCGGTCGGCTCGGAGATTTTCCCCGCCGACGAGCCTGTCGCCGAGTTGGAACTGTCCGATGAGGCGTTGCTGGACCCCGACACAATTTTGCAATCGCTGCCTGAGGTCGTCGAACTGCAAGAAGAGGAAATAGCGGAACCAGAGGAATTCGACGAAGAAGTCAGAAAATACGAGTTGGTGATGCTGGCTGACGAGGATTTCACACTACTCGATACCGTCGACCGCCTGGAGCGTCTTGATGCCTACGATGTGCTTTTGCACTTCGGCTGGACGCAGCCGACCTATCCGGAAGAAGAGACCGAGGCCCGCCCTTTGAGCTCGTTCGTCACGCCCCCGGATGGCCTGGTAGGTGATCTGCAGTTGTACCTCAGTCGCTATTTGCACCTCGCTATCAATTTACAGCTGGACGCACCGCTGGGTGATGAAACACGAGACCCATATGCTCGCAATGACAGGAACTACCAGTTCGCATACAACAACCATGAAATCGTCCCCTCCCCTGTCCGCTACAGGATCAATGAAGACCGTATTTTCCGCAATGGTGAATTGCGTTACTACGACCACCCAAAGTTCGGCGTGCTAGCCAAAATCACCCGGGTTGAGGAGGCGCTGTCGGAAGACGATATCTTCGACGATATCGAAATGTTGGGCGATGGCGAATTACTCGGCGACGGTCCCGAGTAATTCGCTCAGAAAATCGCTGGCATCGCGCTCTTCAGCGCTAATATCCGCTACCGAAACCACGTACGAAACGCTTACGAATTTTGACGACATGGCGCGCGGATGATGCAGGCCGAGCTCACGCACTGCGGTCGATATTCGACCAGCGAACTCGCGCACACCATCCTCGTCCGACGCGTGCGACAAGACAACAAATCGTTTTCCGTCCGGTCGAGCCGCAACATCACTGGCGCGACGTAAACAGCGCCGGATAGCTTGCCCTACTCTGCGCAGACAGGAATCGGTCGCGTGGCGTCCGAAAACTTCAAGATAGGTGTCGAAATCTTCCAGCGTAAAAATAACCAGCGATAATTTGCCATTTTCACGTGCAGCGACCGCCCAGTCGTGCTCGAAAACATCAGCGAACGCCCGACTATTCAAAAGACCAGTGACGGGATCGTCCCTCGACAGATCTCTGATGCGTCTTTTCGCCTTAAGCAACGCGTGGTGCATCTCCGCACCCTCGGCTGTATCGGGGCCACTGCCTAAGCGCCAGTAGGCCGCATAAAATCGTGCTGCTTCCTCGTCAGGTAATTTCAGCGGCCTCAACTGCAGTAAGTACTCGCGGCTGTTGCATTCGATCGGCAAGCTGGTTTCCTGCTGCGATCGAACCGCCTCGCTGACTTCCAGCGCTAATTCACGACCCGCAAGTTCTTCAATGACATCGGCGAACGGCTTTTCCAAAACATCGTCGTTGCTGATATTGCCGAATGCAGGGTTCACGAGGGCGACTGGCCAATTCGGCTGGTTGATGCGCACGAGCAGTAGTGGCTCGGTTGTCGCCGCAATAAGCTGCTCAAGAATTTTTCTGTTGATCGGCTTCACATTAGGCGTCCAGCTTCAATTCAGGCCTGCCACTCCAGTTTTCAAATTGCTCATGCGCTCTTTGCCACTCTTCGCCCGCCTGCAACGTCTCTCGCAAGATTTGACCGGTTCCGTGCAAACGCGCTAGTCGAACCAACGAAAGTGGATTCGAGTATGCATTCAGTGTGGCGACAACCTGGTGCGCCGCATCGCGGTCATTACACACCAAAATCATGTCACAACCCGACTCAAGCGCAAGCTTCGCGCGATCCACCATTCGACCATAGCTGCTGGTCGCTTTCATACTAAGGTCGTCACAAAAAATGGCACCACCAAAACCGAGCCGCAATCGCAATTCACGCTGAATCCAGTATTCGGAAAATCCAGCAGGCAAATCGTCGATTTCCTGGTAGACGATATGCGCAAGCATCACGCCGGCGACAACTCCCGTGCTCATCAGGCGTTCGTAAGGCCGCATATCGTCCAGCAGCATCCCATAGTCGCGCCGGTCGACCGGCAATGCCCGGTGTGAGTCAGCGACGACCGCGCCGTGTCCCGGAAAATGCTTGGCAACCGCTGCCATCCCGGCGCTGCGCAAACCGCGTGAAAAAGCTTCCGCGAGTTCGCTCACGGCGTCAGGTTTACGGTGAAACGATCGATTTCCAATAATCTCACTGACACCCCAGTCGAGATCGACACAAGGTGCGAAACACAGGTCGAAACCCGCAGCACGTAGCTCAGATCCGATCAGCCACCCTGCCTCACGGGCAACCTTCAATCCCGATTCGCGCTCACGATCGTATTCGCGGCCGATGTGTCGCATTGGGGGCATGACGGTGAAGCCCTCGCGAAAACGCTGTACGCGACCGCCTTCGTGGTCAACCGCGATCAGCAATGGTGGGCTGCGTAAGTTTCGGATTT
Source organism: Woeseiaceae bacterium (assembly GCA_021773075.1). Lineage (GTDB taxonomy): Bacteria > Pseudomonadota > Gammaproteobacteria > Steroidobacterales > Woeseiaceae > UBA1847. The sequence continues at coordinate 130,897 of JAJFKT010000010.1, read as the reverse complement.
CACTAACAAGATCAGTGACTTGTGAAACCGATTCGAAATTTCGGGCGAACAGGATAACGCCGCCCACGGCGGGCTCCCGCAGCAGATCGCGATCGGCAGGACTCAAAGCGAGTCCATCAATGTCCAGCATCACGGGTCCCAATGACATCCGCTGCGCCTCGAGTGTTGCGGTCACTTGCGTGAAAATACCGCGATCGATTCTACATGGGCCGTGTGCGGGAACATATCAATGATTCCCGCAGTTTCCAGCTTATAGCCCTGCTCGTGAACCAGTATTCCAGCATCCCGCGCCAATGTCCCTGGATGACAAGAAACATACACAATGCGCTCTGGATTCAATCGCCGCATATGCGCAATGACCTCCGCGGCGCCGCTACGCGCGGGATCCAGTAGCACTCGGTCCCAACCCGCTTTCACCCACGACTCACTGCCATCGATCTTGTTTAAGTCGGCGACGCGAAACTGGACATTTTCAAGCTTGTTCTTGCGGGCATTCTCGGACGCTCTGCTGACCAGCGTTTTCTCGCCTTCGATTCCCAGAACCGTGCCGGCACTGCGAGCCAATGGTAATGAGAAATTGCCTATGCCGCAAAACAGGTCCAAAACCCTGTCGTCGGGTCCTGGACGTAATTGCTCTACGGCGAATCCGACCATGCGCCGGTTGATATCGCTATTAACCTGGACGAAGTCGATCGGCTCGAAGTCGATTTTGATATCGAACTCAGGCAGCGTGTAACACAAAGATTTTTCAATAATGTCTGGGTGAAGCGGTTGCAAGGAATCAAGACCGCCGGGCTGCAGGTAGATTCTCAGGTCGTTTTCTGCTCCGAATGCGATTAGTAATTCTTTGTCCGCGGGACTTGGCTCATCAAGTACCCGAAACACCAGTGCCAAGGCATTCTCGGCGGCCGCAATCTCGATTTGCGGCAATCGTGCGCGAATCGAAAGTTTGGCGATAAGATCGCTTAGTGCATCAATCATTCCGCCGACCGGATTCGTCAAAACCTCACAGCGGTGCATATCGGTAATGTACGGAGCGTGCTTTTCTCGAAAGCCGACCAGCACGCGACCTTTGGCCGGCACATCCTTCACTGCCAGGCGAGCGCGTCGCCGGTAGCTCCACACGGGGCCAGTCATGGGATCCAGCCACGATTCAGGCTCGACCTTGCCAATGCGTTCCAGATTGTCTTTCAGTGTCTGTTCTTTGATAGAGCGCTGATAGACTTCGCTCACATGTTGCAGCGAGCAGCCACCGCAACGGCCAAATGCTTCACATTTTGCCTCGATACGGTCACTTGATGGTTCGATGACTGAAAGCAACTCAGCCTCATCGAAATTGCGCCGCGATTTGCGGCGAATGAACTCAACGGTCTCGCCTGGCAGCGCGCCGGCAACAAACACTTTCTTGCCACTGACAGCCGCGATACCACGACCATCATGCGTCGCAGATTCGATGACGGCCGTCTCCGGCTCTCTACGTTTCTTTCTACCCATTGGAATTCGCTATCCGGTCCAGGCGGCGAGAAATTCATTCAGATGCGGCTGCTCCATCGACGCCAGTGTCGAACGGACTAACTCGTACTCAAGCTCCAGTTCTGTCGCATCCAGATTGCCGCGCATGAACTCAAATCTGAGGTATACCAGCCAGGTATTGAGTACATCCGTCTCACAGTAGTCGCGAATTTCACGAATACCACCCCCCTGAAACTTGTCCCAGACTTTGTCGCCACTCATGCCCAGTTTGCCGGGAAAACCGAGCAATACCGCCATCTGATCAAGACTGGCACGGCCACGCGGCTGGAAACCCGCCAATACATCCATCAAATCCACATGCCGCCAATGAAAGCGGCTCATGTAATTGTTCCATTTGAAGTCGCGGTCGTTTTCACCGGTCTCCCAATAACGCGGTGCCTGAATATTGTGCTTCAACGCGCGGTAATGCAGTACCGGCAAATCAAAGCCACTACCGTTCCAGGAAACCAGGTCAGGTGTGTATTTCTCAATGCCATCGAAGAAGCGCTGCACAATCTCTGCTTCGTCCGACGCTTCATCCCCAAGCGTCCAGACCTTAAATGTGTCGGCAGTTCGAAACGTAATTGAGATCGCAACTATGCGCTGCAAGTGTAGAGGTAAAAAATCCGATCCTGTCTGTTGCTGGCGCTTAAACATCATCGCCGCTGCGACTTCGTCGTCGGGCAGCCCTTCCAGCTCATAAAATCGCTGTCCGAACTCAACATCCGGGACGGTCTCAATATCAAACGAAAAACAGTGCAATGCCTTGTTCCTTTCTACGAATTTGAGTCGGCGGTTTCCACAACCGCGAAAGCCATTACCAGGCCGGCATCGTCAGTAAGGCTGACATGCCCATTCCCGATACCGAGCTCATCACAGACCTTTTGGCCGCGCTCTGACCAGATGATTAGCGGCCTTCCCCATTTGTTGCTCGTTATGCCGACATCGCGCAACCACACCCCATGTGCGAAACCGGTTCCCATCGCCTTCACAGCAGCTTCCTTGCCGGCGAAACGCATGGCCAGAAAACGAGCCGGTTGTTTACTCTTCCTAAACAGCAGCATCTCTTCGGGCATCAGAATACGCTCAGCGAAATGCTCGCCAAACCGTGCCCAGGTTGCCTGCATTCGGGACATCTCAACAATGTCTGTACCGACGCCAAAAATCATGCAGCAATCACCCTGCGCGCGCTTCAGTCATCAGTCGCTTCATCTCGCTGACCGCCATTGCCATGCCGTCAAATACAGCTCTCGAAACGATTGCGTGACCAATATTGAGTTCGACGATTTCCGGGATAGCCGCGATCGGGCCGACATTTTGGTAGTGCAAGCCATGACCTGCATTGACGACCAAGCCAATCTCATGACCGTAGCGGGCGGCATCAACTACCCGCTGCAACTCCGCGACCTGCTGTTCACCGTCCGCATCCGCATAGGTGCCTGTGTGCAACTCAACCACTGGCGCACCAGCGGCGACGGCAGCGTCGAGCTGTTCCGCATCTGGATCGATAAACAATGAGACCCTGATATTTTCAGCCGCCAATCGTCCGCAGGCCGCGCTGACCTTTTGCAACTGCCCTTTGACGTCCAGACCACCTTCAGTCGTGAGCTCCTCGCGTTTCTCAGGCACCAGGCAAACATCGGTCGGACTGACTTTAGCCGCAATATCCAACATTTCATCCGTGACTGCCATTTCCAGGTTCATATGTGTTCGCATGACCCCATTAATCGCCAATAAGTCAGCGTCTTGAATGTGACGGCGATCCTCCCGTAAGTGCACTGTGATGCTGTCAGCGCCGGCTTGCTCCGCAATAACGACTGCGTCCGCAGGCCGCGGATAACTTGTGCCCCTCGCCTGACGCAAAGTTGCAACGTGGTCGATATTGACGCCCAGTGATAATTGCCTGTTGTCATTCACTTTATTTTTCCATGCTGTTGATGGCTAGCTACTTGTTGTGCGGATTCTACCGCGATGCAGTTCCATCAGCACCTTGCGACTCTTTAGTTCCTTTCCACCGAGATGAAATCCGATCACTTCACGTAATAACCTGTTCGCCGCGCGCAAGATTTCAGGATCCTCGAAACGTTGCTCCGCAACACCGATCAAGACAGCACCCTTGAAAACCAGCGGTCCTTCTGACCGATCTATGGCAACCGCTCCCTGCTCCATTCGAAACTGGTAATTGCGCTCAACATCCAGTTTCTCCTGATTGCCGTATTCGTGATCCAGATTCACGGCGTAGCCAAGCAGGCTCAGAAACTTGAGTTCGAAAGAGCGCAAGCAAGCTGCAACGTTATCGCTTGCCACCAGCGCCGTAACGACCTCCTCATATAGAGTAAAAATCTCTGGCTGTGGGTCATAGCGATGCAGGAAATGAAGTAGCAGCTCGTTGACGTAGAAAGCCGACAACAGAGCGTCACCGACCATACCTGCTGGCGAGCCTGCAGCTTCGGCGCCGGTCATTGTTCCGAGGTCTGACTTCGCGACCCAGGAGACCTTCAGTGGCAGGAATGGCCGCAGGACGCCGGCAAGTCGGGATTTCGCGCCACGACTGCCACGCGCAACCACCGCAATCTTGCCGTGATCACGAGTGAAAATATCAAGAATCTGACTGCTATCGCGAAACGGGCGGCGGTGCAAAATATAACCCGCTTGCTGTTGAACGCGCCGCTGGGAACTCACTCGTATCCCAGGTTCATCAAGTCATTTTCGTTGTCGGCCCAATTTGATTTCACTTTGACCCACAACTCCAGGTGTACCGGCTTTCCCAGCTGTTCAGCGATCTCCAGACGTGCAGATCGGCCAACCTTCTTTAGCACGCTGCCATTCTTGCCGACCGCTATACCCTTCTGACTATCGCGCTCAACCCAAATTATTGCGTTGATCGTAAATCCATTCTCGTCCTGCTGCATGCGCTCAATCTGGACCGTCAGCCCGTAGGGCATTTCCTGATGCAACATCAATGTCAGTTTTTCACGGATGGTCTCAGCGACGTGAAACTCATCACTGCGGTCCGTATGCATGTCTTCGGGAAATAGCGGCGGCGACTCGGGCAAGAATGTTGGAATAATTTTCATCAGGTGCCCGAGGTTGTCCTTCTTCAGCGCCGAAACAGGAACGATTTCGGCAAACTCGAAACGAGCCGACATTAGCGCCATGGAATCCAGCAACTTTTCTTTCGGGTGCACCTTGTCGATCTTGTTGAGTAAGGCAATTACCGGTGCGCCGCAGGTTTTTAATCGTTTGAGCACATCGTCGTCTTCGTTGGTCCAGCGCGTCGAGTCAGTAACGAACAAAACCAGGTCTGCGTCCGCAAGCGCATTCGCCGCGGTCCGATTCATCAGACGGTTCATTGCTTTTCCGGATTTACGATGTAAGCCTGGAGTGTCGACGAAGATAATCTGTTCCGTCTCCTCCGTGTGCACGGCAAGGATTCGGTGCCGGGTTGTTTGTGGCTTTGCAGTGACGATACTCACCTTGCGACCCAGCACGGCATTTATAAACGTCGACTTGCCAACATTGGGTCGACCAATTACGGCGACCAATCCACAGCGATAGCCCTCTGCAATATTCAAGATTTCTGCTCGTTAATTAGATCGATCATTCTTCGAGCCGCTTCCTGCTCCGCTTTACGTCGCGTGGTTGACTGACCGTCGGTGACCGCCGATGTTTCGATGACCGTACAGGTCACGCTAAAGCGTTGATTGTGATCCTGACCGGACACGCCTACAAGTTTGTAATCCGGCAAGGCCATTTTGCGCGCCTGCAGCCATTCCTGTAACCGGGTTTTGGGATCGCGGAGTTCTTCTACGTCGGGAAGTTCGCGGTAACGCTGATCGTATACGCGATTGATCAATTCTTTGGCGGCGTCAAATCCGCTATCCAAAAAGACCGCACCGAAAATAGCCTCCAGGGCGTCGGCAAGTATTGACTCACGTCGATGGCCACCGGTTTTCTTCTCGCCGCTACCGAGAACGAGGTATTCCCCCAGACCGAGTTCGAGGGCGAGCACGGCAAGAGACTCATCTCTAACCAGAGACGCACGCAATTTACTGAGATCGCCCTCGGGCGCTTCGGGGCGAGCGAGATATACCGCCTCCGATACGACGAAGTCAAGAACGGCGTCTCCGAGAAATTCGAGACGTTCGTTATTGCGGTTACTTGCGCTTCTGTGGGTTAACGCCTGACGAAATAGCTCAGCGTCTTGAAACCGATATCGCAGCGTCTTTTCGAGCCAGCTCTCGGCCTTGTTCAATGGAATCGCTCTTCATCAGTCGGAATCGCTCGCCCGACGTTCTATCTGCGCACTAACACTCGCTTGTCGAAATCCACAACGAACGAAACGTTGGCGATAAAAGGCGCCTTGTGCGAATAAGTAGCGGCTACTTCATGACCGCCTTCAACTTTCGTAACTTTAACGTCTTTGGCTGTGATTATCCCAACACTTTCGATGTCAAAACGACGTGAAATAGACCTTCGAATCGATACCCGAGTCGCATTTGCGCCATCGAATTCGGAATGAATGCCGGCTACGACACCGGAAACTTTCATGTAGTTGAGATAGACAGGAGTCAGTCGAATACCGGCAAATACAAAGACCCCGACAAAACTCACCAGTATGATAACGCCAAGTGTCGTCATACCGGATTGGCGGTTCTTCAGGCGCGGCCTGTTGATGGATTTGGCGAACATACTGATTTCTCCGAACTAGCGCGTTCTATTTAACAATATCAAGCGCAAGCGTAGCGTGATACTAGCGGCCAAGTCAGTGACTCGTACCACATTATTCGATTTTTGTGCCGATTCTGTCCCACTCAGGCAAACTCCAGGGAATGAAGTGCATCCAGACGCGCACGGCCTCACCAACGAGGTATTTCTCAGGGATCATGCCGATATAACGGCTATCCCTGCTCTTATCGCGATTGTCACCCATCATCAGGTACTGGCCGTCTGGAACGACATAGACACCGTCTTTCTTGGAGCGGCCTGGGTCATGGATCAGGATTTCATGGACTCGTCCACCGAGGTCCTCCAGATAAATAGGCGCACTTTCGAAATATTCACCGTTTGGCGCGAGATCCATACGCACGCCATTGATCGTCAATCGCTGCCGCTCGTAGACAACCCGGTCACCTGGTAAACCGACGACTCTCTTGATGTAGTGAATCTTGGGGTCCGACGGCAACCTGAAAACGACGACATCACCAAGCTCGGGCTCGCCCGTCTCGATTACTTTCGTTTCCGTAACCGGCAGACGCAGTCCATAGCTGAATTTCTTGACGAAAATGAAGTCGCCGATAATGAGAGTTGGTTTCATCGAACCAGAGGGAATCCGAAACGGCTCGAAAATGAACGAGCGAATCACCAATACGAATATTAGAACTGGAAAGAACGAGCGTGAATATTCAACCAGCACCGCCTTCGGTCCTGGCGCGTTTCGCTCGTCTTGCTCGGAGGTTTTCCATACAAGAATGTCCATTGCGACGACGACGCCTGAAACCAGCGTCAGCAATGTCAGTATGAGTGCAAGATCAATGCTCAAAATAGTAACTCACTTTTCAACTCGTAATACGGCAAGAAATGCCTCCTGTGGAATCTCTACCGATCCCACCTGCTTCATGCGTTTCTTGCCGGCCTTCTGTTTCTCCAAAAGCTTGCGCTTTCTCGAAATGTCGCCACCATAGCATTTCGCGGTAACGTTTTTACGTAATGCCTTTACGTTACTGCGCGCAACAATTTGGCTGCCAATAGCGGCCTGGATTGCCACATCGAACATCTGTCGCGGAATAAGCTCACGCATCTTTTCAACCAGATCGCGACCGCGTGTTTTCACATGTTCTCGATGCACAATGACAGACAATGCATCCACTCGCTCCTGATTGATCAGCACGTCAAGACGTACCAGTTGCGCTGGTGCGAAGCGTACGAAATGATAGTCAAAGGATGCGAAGCCTCGGCTGACCGACTTCAGTCGATCAAAAAAGTCGAGCACGACCTCCGCCAACGGCAATTCGTATTCAATCGATACCTGGCCACCCAAATAGCGCATTTGTTTTTGTACGCCACGCTTCTCAATACATAGCTTAATGACCGCCCCAACGTACTTCTCCGGCACGAGAATGTTAGCGGAGATTATCGGCTCACGCAGTTCCTCGATTTCATTGATGGCCGGCAGCTTTGACGGGTTGTCGACGAGCAGCGTTTCACCCTTGGTATCGACAACCTCAAATATTACCGTCGGTGCGGTACTGATCAGTTCAAGGTCATACTCGCGCTCAAGACGTTCCTGAACAATCTCCATGTGCAACATGCCGAGGAACCCGCAGCGAAAACCGAAGCCAAGTGCGGCAGAGGATTCTGGTTCGAAATGCAATGCGGCGTCATTCAGTCGTAGCTTTTGCAAGGCCTCACGAAAATTTTCATAATCGTCAGAGCTGATTGGAAACAGGCCTGCAAACACGCGGGGTTGTACCTGCTTAAATCCCGGAAGCGGTTCGGTGCAGGGCCGGTGCGTTGCGGTGAGTGTATCGCCAACAGGAGCGCCGTAGATATCCTTAATACCGGCGATAACGAAACCAACTTCACCTGCATTTAGCGCTGCTCGATCGTCCATCTTCGGCGTAAATACGCCAACGCGATCTGCTGAGTAACTAACCCCGGTCGACATCACCGTAATTTTGCTGCGTTTGGAGAGACTGCCGTTCATCACGCGAACCAGTGATACGACACCGACATAGTTGTCGAACCAGGAATCAATAATCAGCGCTTGCAATTCACCATCTGCATCTCCCGCAGGCGAAGGAATGACTTCGACCAACTGTTCAAGAAGCGCAGGAACGCCCAGGCCGGTTTTCGCACTGACATGGATCGCGTCCTGCGCGTCTATACCGATGATGTCCTCAATCTCGGCAACGACTTTGTCGGGATCAGCGGCCGGCAAATCAATTTTGTTGAGTACCGGCAGCACTTCAAGCCCCTGATCGATTGCGGTCATGCAATTGGCGACGCTTTGCGCTTCGACACCTTGCGCGGCGTCAACCACCAGCAATGCGCCTTCGCATGCGGCCAGCGACCGCGATACCTCGTAAGAGAAATCGACGTGTCCAGGCGTATCGATGAAGTTGAGCTGATAAACCTCGCCAGATTCGCTGTTGTAATTGAGCGAGACACATTGCGCCTTGATCGTAATTCCACGCTCGCGCTCCAGATCCATTGAGTCGAGGACCTGCTCTTCCATTTCGCGATCGCTCAGACCTCCACAATGCTGGATAAACCGGTCAGCCAGCGTCGACTTGCCGTGGTCAATGTGAGCGATAATAGAAAAGTTGCGAATATGCTTCATGAGAGGGTTTTTGTAGCGGCGACCCGAAAATAGGCCTGCAGAGTGCAGCGGCGAAGTATACCGACATCGACTGCCAATTTACGCATCTTATTCGTCGATTACGCTCAGAAAGCGCCCAACCGCCGCGTAATCGAGCGGGTATGAGGAAATTTCCTGTCGGCCTGCTGCAACAACGGGTACGCGGATATCGTACTCTTGCAACCATTCAGGATCGGTATCGACATCGCAGAGTTCGATTTCGGCTTTCTCACGTATCAGCGGCAGCAATTCTTCCAACATGACTTCACATAGATGGCACCCGCGCCGGGTGTAATACTGAAGCACTACCATCTAGTGGGCTACCTCCGGTAAGCGAGCAACAACCATCGGCGTAAATTCACGCAAACAGCCTGCGCTACGCAAACGCAGTTTCGCCAGATAAATACCGGCCCCGAGACCGATCAAAGTGGCGATGGCGGCCGCAATGTCACTCAAACCTATGGCGTGAGCTGACACGGCTGCGAGCATCGCTGCGATCAATGGATAAGCATAGATAATTATGGCCGCTCGCAAGACGTTGGCAGGCTCCAACACGATACTCACCCGATCGCCATTTCTTACTTCGAGATGATCGGCGACGACGGCTTCGACACGTCGCTCGCTCGGCCGGCTGCCAAGCAGGCCAGCGCCGCAACCTTTGCCGGCGGCACAACGTTTGCAGTTGAGGTCGGAACTGACTTCGACAATGACAGTCTGATCTGCTGGATCGGTGCTCACTGAAATAATCTGGCCACTGGGGTTTTGCATGCGGTGAGTCTACAGGATGCGTAGTCCCGGAAAATCAATAGAGATCAATTGAACGTGCCTGTCGATTGTGCGTCAGTGACGACGCATCGTTGTCGCGACCTGCTCGACTGTCATTGCCGGCACTTCACCGATTGCGGTGATCTCATAGTCACCGCTCACGATGCTGTATGAATTCGAACCACCAATACGCGCCGGTCCTGTAGCCAACTCACCGCTATTGGCAGCAATAAACACAGAAACATTGGCGAGACCGTCGCTGAACAGGATATGAGTAACTATTTCGCCACTGCCGTCCATGACTTCCTCATGGGTCGAAATAGCGCGAAATCCGGCAGGCAACTCGTCACTATTCCAGGGCGTTTCTACCGCTGTACCTTTATGATCCGACGGCTGAACGAACCAGGTAAATTTCTCAGTGCTGATTGATGGCAACAATGCGCTCGCCTGGATATCGTGATTAAGCGATATGTCCGCGAATTTGACCTCTTCGATCGCATCGCCGTTGCTTATCAACTGCGCTTGTAGCGGAAAACTGGTTTCAATATCGAGCCAGATTCGGTGGCCGTATCGATACCCGTCATGCGGTCGAATCGCGAGCAGAATCGCATCTCTTCCCGCAATACGGTCCTCACGAACAATAGCGACGTCATATTCGCTGCCAAATCGAATATCACTCGTGGGAAGTGTTGAGAACAAGGTTGACTGATCGTCCCATTCTTGTACCAACACGTGTTTCTTGTCCGGCAAAATACAATGCACTTCATTGCCGTTGCGGATGATCTCGAGGCCGTTTCCCTCCTGAGCAACGACTTTCTCCATGACAACGCCATCTTTGATGGTATGCACCACTTTTAGCGCTTCTGCAGATCCGTCCTTGATCCGTATGACCGTGCCTTTGTAGCTGGTCGATTGTACTGCCGCACCCATACTATTGAGCCAGTCTTGTGGTTCACGGTCAGCGAACAATGGCCCGCTCGCCAAAATCGATACAATAGCGATCGCTTGTCCTGCCAGGAATTTCTGCCGCTGAATTCGCATTATGGCTGCGTCGCCGCCTCTTCGTTTTCGTCCGCGTCGACCTCAGGTTCGTACTCGATCTCCTCGCTGAAACTCAAAGTTACAACCCGGGAATTTAAGCTATTGGCACCATTTTCGGTCGAAGTTTCAGAGTGACTCCGAAAAAACTGCCGCTGCCGCTCCTGTTGCGCATCAACATTAGGTACGTGGTCGGCAGCGATCGGAATGGGGCCCTCGGTGGGCACTTCACCAACACCCGCATTTTGCTGCAACGCAAAAATCGCAGCCAATGCCACGGTAGCTGCAATTGCCACGCCGGCCAATGGCCGAATCGCACCCGCAGCACGGACTGTACTGACAACGCTCTCTTCGACGATGGGTTTTTCGTGATCATCGATCGCCACTGCAACACGTTTGTTTAATTGATCAGCACCCGCCAGACCCACGTCGCCGCGTATCAGTCGGCCAATCGCCAGGTATTCGGCAACCTCCGCCCTCAATTCAGCGTCCTGGCTCATCCGACGCAGCAGTAATTCTGCTTCGTTATCAGGTAATTCGCCGTCCACAAATGCAGAGAGTTGCATTCTTATCGCGTCATTCATACATCACCTATGTGAAACCTCAGTTCTCTTAGCGTAATAACGAGCCGACTTTCTTGCCAATCGCATCACGTGCCCGAAAAATTCTGGATCGTACAGTACCGACAGGACACTCCATCGTCTCTGCAATTTCCTCATAACTCATGCCTTCCAACTCCCGCAGGACAATCGCGGTTCGCAAATCCTCTGGCAGCGCAGCAATTGCCCGCTCAACCGTTTCTTTCAGCTCGTTACTGAGTGTCACCCCCTCGGGCGTGTCCGTCTCCTTGAGCTTGGCGTGCAAATCGTACTGTTCAGGGTCCTGCAAATCCAACTCCACATCCATTGGCCGACGACGCTGTGCCGCGAGATGATTTTTCGCTGTATTGACAGCGATACGATACATCCACGTGTAAAACGCACTGTCACCTCGAAATCGGGGCAACGCCCGGTATGCCTTGATGAACGCTTCCTGAGAAATATCCAGCGCCAGCTCAGGATCCCGTACATAACGCATAACCAGATTGACAATCTTGTGCTGGTACTTCAGCACAAGCAGATCAAACGCGCCCTTATCACCTTTCTGGACCCGCTCGACCAGTTTCTTATCAGAAGCCTGATTTGACATTCAATCGCGCCCTCGCGCGCTAGCACACAGCCAACTGACACCGGGATAGACCCTCCACAGGACGATTAGTTCTCGAATTTTGGGCTTATTCATGTTTGTTCTGTGACACCGTTCCCTGTGTGCACCGCGGCGCTCCTAACGAAGCAGTCGCTATAGTCATTTTTTGTTGTCGGGACAGCATGTTAGCAGCTTCAAGGCGATGCTCCAACGTGCCGCCAAATCACCTGCAGGCGACGCCAGTCATGGTCTTCACGAATATTCCCTGCAATGAGTTCGGATACGGGTGGTCCAGCTGCAGGCCGCAGGCGCAGCCAAGCGAATTTTCGCAGTAGCAGACTGCCGCCCATCAGCACTCCAGAGCACCATTGTCCATCGGGATTTCGCACCTCGATCCGGCCGTCAAAATGTACGCGGATGGCCGTGCAAGAACTGAAGCCACGTTGCAAGCGAGTAAGCTCGAATTTGGCACAGCCCAACCACAGGAGCGCTGCGAAACCACGCAGCAGCGCTGCAATATCGATCGTCAGAATCAATACCATACCGGCTGCGAATGTTAGGCGTCCAGCCGTCAGCACAATAATACGTAACCAGGGATCAGGCTTCAGGTGTGCTGAGTATGAGATTGATGACATCGGCGATCGATTTTGCAGGCGGATTCTGTCGCTGCAATAGATAAGCGTTTAACTCCGGATCTGGAAGCGCCAAAACTGCCTTAAACGCCATTTTTTCGTCGCTACCGGCCTCCGCATAGCGCGTTTCCAGATAGCGTAGCAGCAGCTCGTCGAGCTCACGCATGCCGCGTCGGCACTGCCACCGGAGTCTCGATTCTTCACCCACTGAAATTCCTCTTAAGAGGGGGTCTTTAAAGGGGTCAGACCCCATAGGTGTCTGACCCCTTCTAGTGCCTTTTAGTACTTGCGCTCGACCAGCATCTTCTTGGTCGCCGCAATCGCCTGTGCTGGATTCAGGCCTTTGGGACAGGTCTGGGTGCAATTCATGATCGTATGGCAACGATACAGGCGGAACGGATCCTCAAGCTCATCAAGTCGATCGCCGGTCGCGTCGTCGCGGCTGTCGACCAGCCAGCGGTAAGAAGCCAGGAGTGCCGCCGGGCCCAGATAACGATCGCTGTTCCACCAGTAACTCGGGCAACTCGTTGAACAACAAGCGCACAGAATGCATGCGGCCGGTTCGTTAATCAGCTCCTGATCTTCCTTGCTCTGAAGGCGCTCCTGATCCGGCGGCGGCGGTGTTCGCGATTGCAGCCAGGGCTTGATCGATGCGTACTGCGCATAGAAATTCGTCAGATCCGTGACCAGATCTTTGACGACTGGCATGTGCGGCAGCGGATAAATCTTGACCTTACCTTTGACTTCATCATTGGCACGCGTGCAGGCCAGCGTATTACTGCCATCAATATTCATGGCACAGGAACCGCAAATACCTTCACGGCAGGAACGACGAAAGGTCAGGGTTGGATCAATCTCATTTTTGATTTTGACAAGAACATCAAGAACCATCGGCCCGCAACTATCCATGTCGATGTCGTAAGTATCCATGCGCGGGTTAGTGTCGTTTGACGGATCATAGCGATACACCGCAAATTGACGTACGTTGCTCGCGCCGTCGGATGCCCGAAAATGCGTGCCTTTCGTAAGTCGCGAGTTCTTTGGAAGTCTAAATTCAGCCACTGTCAATAAATCCTAAATTAGTCCTAGTAAACGCGAGCTTTCGGTTCAACGTATTCAACTTCGTCGGTCAAAGTCACTTTATGCACGGGTCGATAATCAAACGATACCTTTCCACTGGCGTCCACCCACGATAGCGTGTGCTTCATCCAGTTTTCGTCATCTCTGTCAGGGAAGTCCTCACGGGCATGCGCGCCACGACTCTCGGGTCGGTTCGCAGCTGACTCGATCGTTGCAGTAGCATTCAGCAAAAGATTTTCAAGTTCCATGGTCTCGACAAGATCCGTATTCCAGACCATTGAGCGATCAGTGACACCGACGTCTGCGAAACTCGAAAACGTCTCGCTCAGTAAATTAACACCTTTTTCCAGAGTCTCACCCGTGCGAAAAACAGCCGCGTGCCCCTGCATGACTTTCTGCATTTCGAGTCGAATTTCGGCGGTCGGTCGGCCGCCATCAGCATTCCGCAGTTTGTCGATACGAGCGACACTATCGAGTCCGGCATCCGCTGCCAGCGATTTGTGGCGTGCGCCCGGCGTCATGGTCTCTGCACAATAATGCGCTGCGGCGCGACCAAATACGACCAGATCCAGCAGCGAATTCGAGCCGAGGCGATTCGCACCGTGAACCGACACACACGCCGCTTCACCAACAGCCATGAGACCGTCCACAACACTTTCGGGATCGTCGCCTTTTTTGTGTACGACCTGGCCGTTAAAATTTGCCGGTATGCCACCCATGTTGTAGTGCACCGTCGGCAATACGGGAATCGGAGCCTTGGTCACGTCGACGCCGGCAAAAATTCGTGCCGATTCCGCAATGCCAGGCAGTCGTTCTTCAATAACGTCGGGGCCCAGATGTTCCAGATGCAGGTTGATATGATCCGCCTCTGCGCCCACTCCGCGCCCCTCATTAATCTCGATCGTCATCGAACGGCTGACCACATCACGTGACGCGAGGTCTTTCGCGTTTGGCGCGTAGCGTTCCATAAAGCGCTCTCCCTCAGAATTGGTCAAATAGCCACCCTCGCCGCGTGAGCCCTCCGTGATCAACATGCCGGCACCGTAAATTCCGGTTGGATGAAATTGGACGAACTCCATATCCTGGACGGGCAAACCCGCGCGCAGAACCATCGCACTACCATCTCCCGTACACGTATGCGCCGATGTGCAGGAGAAGAATGCGCGGCCATAGCCACCTGTCGCGAGAATAACCTGGTGTGAGCGAAAGCGGTGCACTCGTCCCGTTGCCAGATCAATAGCAACCACCCCACGACAAGCTCCGTCTTCCATGATCAGGTCAACGGCGAAATATTCGATAAAGAATTCGGCGTCATGCTTCAGCGACTGTTGATAGAGCGTATGCAGCATCGCATGGCCCGTGCGATCAGCGGCTGCACAGGTTCTTTGCGCCGTGCCTTCGCCAAAGCGCGTCGTCATGCCACCGAACGGCCGCTGATAAATCTTGCCTTCTTCGGTGCGCGAAAACGGCACGCCGTAATGTTCAAGCTCGATGACAGCATCGGGCGCTTCTTTGCACATATACTCGATAGCATCCTGGTCACCGAGCCAGTCCGACCCTTTAACCGTGTCATACATGTGCCAGCGCCAATCGTCCTCACCCATATTGCCGAGGGCCGCGCTGATTCCACCTTGAGCCGCCACAGTGTGGCTGCGGGTTGGAAAGACCTTAGTGATACAGGCGGTATTAAAGCCGGCTTCCGCCAATCCAAATGTTGCGCGCAAACCTGCACCACCTGCGCCGATGACGACTACGTCATAAGTGTGGTCAATAAATTCGTAGTCGCTCATGCACTCAGTCCGATCTTGATAATTGCGTAAATAGCCGCGACCGCAAACAAGGTGTGCGAGAAACGGGAAAAGATAAGGCTCGCCAATCTAAGTCCATGGCTGTGGATGTAATCCTCCACAACCACCTGGACGCCAAGACTGGAGTGGTAGGCCATGGTGACCGACAGTAGCAATAGAAGAACGCCATTCACCGGCCGTGCTATCTCGGCCAGCACCGCGGCATGACTAAAGTCCGGCGTCAGCGCCAGGGTGTATACGAACCAGGACCCCAAAATAGCCAGCGCCATGCCAGAAAGTCGCTGCCCCCAAAAATGACCTGTGCCCTCTTTGGCACTGCCCAGACCCAGGACCGAGCCGAGCGGCGTTCGCAAACTCATGAGCGAATCCACCAGAACACAGCGGTCAACGCGACACCGAGCAGTAATACAAACCACGCCGACGCGCTGGCTGTGCGTTTTTCAAAGCCGCGACCACTGTCCCAAATGAAGTGCCGGATGCCGTTTGCGAGATGGAAGAAAAACGCAAAACTCCAGCCGATAAGCAGCAATTTCCCCACGGGCGAATTCAAATAGGACACAAAGATGCTGTAACTATCTGCACCTGAAGCCGCGCTAAACAGCAAGACCGCTAACACCACAAATCCAACGCTCATCGCAACACCAGTCGCCCGATGCAGGATTGAGGTCGTCATTGTGATGGGCCAACGATATATCGAGATGTGAGGCGACAGCGGTCTGTCGTTATTGGTCATGAATATTCTTCTCGTTGTTGTTAGTCGCCCAAGGGGTTCAGATAGTATCCTTAAAAATCGATGCAACGTCCCGCTTTTTCCCAGTCGCCATAGCGTGTCGGGTCCAACCCCTTGCGACCGCCGATCTCTTTTTTGCGCTCTTCGACTTTCGGCGCGTTATCATCGGACTTATCATCAGACTTGGCTTCTTCAGAAGCAACCTTATCTTGTGTGTCATCCGGATTCATTCCAGAAGTATGCCAGAGGCGCACATCACCTGCAGTACCAACATGCAAGTAGGGATCAATGCACAAAATTTTCACTATCAACGTCAGCGGAGCCGACGCCTTCGATTTTTTGCAGGGGCAGCTCACAAATGATTTACAGCGACTTCGGTCCGAATCGAAGATTCAGGCTGCCTGGTGCAATCCAAAAGGCCGCGTTATCTGGTTCGGCACCGTCTGCAAGACAGAGGCTGGATACGGACTATCTACGCCAGCGGATTCGGCTGAGGATATCGTCAAACGAATGACCGTATTCCGGTTTCGTTCAAAGGTCGAGTTCGACATCATTGATGATGGTCAAACTGTTGACGCCGATATTCTGATCAGAAATGGCGAACCGTTCATCGCCGGTAGTCAGATGGAGCAGTTCACACCGCATATGCTCAATTTGGATCTTCTGGATGCAATCAGCCTCGAAAAGGGCTGCTACACCGGCCAGGAAATCGTCGCCCGAACGCACTTCAAGGGTGCGACGAAGCGCCGCACTCTGCGCTTCGAGAGCGAACAACCGGTATCCACGGGAGACAAGGTGTCTCTCCACGGTCGCGATATCGGGGAAGTCCTGAATGCAGCCGGAACTGACCTGCTCGCCGTTATCCCGGTCGCCAAGTTGTCCGAAAACCTGGATGTGGCCGGAATCAGCCTGACCCGGATCGATTTGCCATACGCGGTTATTGCCGACTGACGCGCACAATTAGCGTACCTCCAGATTAGACTTTCTTTTCGACTGTGGGTCGTGGAGAAATGAAAGTCTGATCTTTAGCTACGCAAACCGCTCCGCTTTATTCGAAACTCTCCGGCCGCATATGCGGAAACAGAAGCACATCGCGAATTGACGCAGAGTCCGTTAGCAACATCACCAGTCGATCAATACCGATACCGATGCCGGTTGTTGGTGGCATGCCATATTCAAGCGCGCGGATATAGTCGTGATCGTAAGACATGGCTTCTTCATCACCCGCAGCCGCATTTTCAACCTGCGCACGGAAGCGATCTGCCTGCTCTTCAGGATCGTTTAGCTCCGAGAAACCGTTCGCGATCTCACGACCTGCGATAAATAATTCGAAGCGATCCGTTACGAACGAATCATCATCATTCACTCGCGACAGCGGTGATACTTCGGTCGGGTATTGCGTAATGAAGGTCGGTTCGCGCAAATTTGCCTCACCGGTCGCATCGAAAATTTCGATCTGCAGCTTGCCCGCTCCATAGTTGTCCTGCACGTGCACACCGATCTTTTCGCAGTAATCCGCGAGATATTCGCGATCGCGTACTTTGTCCATATCAAATTCGGTGTTATAGGCCGCAATAGCCTCCTCCACCGTTACCCGATGGAATTTCTTGCCGAAATCGAATGTCTCGCCCTGGTATTCGACAATGGTCGTCCCGTTGATCGCATCCGCCATGCCATGAAACATAGCCTCGGTCATATCCATCCAGTCGTTGTAGTCCGCGTAGGCGCGATACGCTTCCAGCATTGTGAATTCAGGATTGTGCTGCGTCGACACACCTTCGTTGCGAAAATTTCGATTGATTTCATAGACGCGATCAAAGCCGCCGACAATAAGTCGCTTGAGATTTAGTTCCGGCGCGATGCGCATAAAAAGCTGCATGTCCAGCGCATTGTGATGCGTCTTGAATGGACGCGCGTTCGCGCCGCCCGGCGTCGTCTGCATCATTGGCGTTTCGACTTCCAAAAAATCCGCTGCTTCCAGGAAAGAACGCATATACGTAATAACTTCTGAGCGCTTGCGAAAAATTTCACGACTCGAGTCATTGATGATCAAATCGACGTAGCGCTGCCGATAACGTGTCTCCTGATTGGACAGGCCGTGCCATTTCTCTGGCAGCGGCCGCAATGATTTGGTGAGGAGTCGAACTTCGTCAGCGAGAACGGTCAACTCGCCCTTTTGCGTTCGGAACAATTCGCCAGTCGCGCCGACAATATCCCCGACATCCCATTTCTTAAATGACTGATACACGCCCTCGGGGAGTCGGTCACGTTCCAGGCGTAGCTGTATGACGCCGGAACGATCCTGCACCCCGACGAAACTTGCTTTGCCCATGACATTTTTTCGCATCATGCGGCCTGAAACAGATACTTTTACGTGCTCTTCACGCAGCGCTTCGTCTTCATGCGACGCGAAGGTCTGATGCAATTGGCCGGCGAGCGCATTGCGGCGAAAGTCATTTGGATAGGCATTGCCATTCTCACGCAGAACTTCCAGCTTGCTACGTCGCTCAGCGATTAATTTGTTTTCGTCGACCTTTTGGTCTTGTTGTTTGTCGTTACTCACGAGTATTCCATCATTCCTGCAGTATTCTTACAGCCCCTGTTTCAGACTGGCTTCGATAAACGCGCCCAGTCCGCCGTCCAATACCGCTTGAGTGTTACCGGTTTCGACGCCGGTACGCAAATCCTTGATGCGGCTTTGATCAAGCACGTAGTTACGAATCTGGCTCCCCCAGCCAACATCCGCCTTGCTATCTTCAACAATTGACGCAGCAGCTCTTCGCTCCTGCATCTCCAGTTCGTACAGTTTAGCCTTGAGCTGATTCATCGCTGTCGCTTTGTTCTTATGCTGTGAGCGATCATTTTGGCATTGCACAACTGTGTTCGTAGGCACGTGTGTTATGCGGACCGCGGACTCTGTACGGTTTACATGCTGACCGCCTGCACCACTGGCCCTATACACATCGATACGCAAATCGGAAGGGTCGATTTCGATGTCAATATCGTCATCCACTTCTGGCGACACGAATACCGATGCAAAGGAAGTATGGCGCCGGTTACCCGAATCAAACGGCGACTTTCTAACGAGGCGATGCACACCGGTTTCAGTCCGCAACCATCCGTACGCGTATTCGCCAACAACGTGGACCGTCGCGCTTTTTACACCGGCAACTTCTCCGGCCGAGGCCTCAATGACCTGTGCTTTAAATCCTTGTGCCTCCGCCCAGCGCAAGTACATTCTAAGCACCATCTCGGCCCAATCCTGAGCTTCTGTACCACCCGCTCCCGACTGAATATCGACGTAGGCGTTATTGGTATCCATCTCTCCGGAGAACATGCGACGAAATTCCAGCCCAGCGACGATTTTCTCGAGCGATGCGAGATCTGTTACCACCTCGTCAACTGTATCGCTGTCATCCTCTTCAACAGCCATCGCCAACAATTCGTCGGCTTCCGCCAGCCCCGTCGTTAGTTCATCCAGGCCTTTGACAATCTGTTCAAGTCCGGCACGCTCCTGGCCTAATGCCTGCGCCCTGTCTGGCTGGTTCCACACATCGGGTTGCTCGAGTTCGCGCTCTACCTCGGTAAGTCTCTCAGCCCTGGAGTCGTAGTCAAAGATACCTCCTCAACGCGTCAGTGCGTTCAGTAAGGTCGACTATCGATTGTTTTATCTGACTGGTTTCCATTATTCGTTCCGAATTGTCTGATCCGATCATTGGGCAGCACAAAGGGGCGCGATCTTAGCATGCCGACCTATGATTCAGAACTGTCATGCAAGGCAGCAATTTGCTCAACAACGAGCTGTGGGTTCTCAACACCACGAAACTCATTTACATCAAGCTTATAAGCCAGCTGCACTATCCCGCGATACACAGATCCAGCCTGGTTGAAAGCGATGGCATCGATTGCGCTGCCGCCATTCGCCGGACGCACGCGCATCTTAAGATGATTCTCTCCAACGGTCCGTTGTTCGACAACCGCAAAATCACCGCTCCACATGGGCTCGGGAAAAGCAGACCCCCACGGGCCTGCATCACGCAATGAACGGGCGAAGCCGAGATTAAGCGCCGAGCCGGGCAATGGCCCGTCAGTCGTTATTGCTCCACTGAAATCGGCACGCGGATAGAGGCGCTGCATTTGCTCGGCAACCGCCACCTTGAACTCGTCCAGCGCAGGCTCCGCGATCGTCAATCCAGCGGCCATCGCATGTCCGCCAAATTTCTCAATAAGACCCGGCTTAACTGTGGATACGGCTTCCAGCAAGTCGCGAATATGTACACCCGGAA
The DNA here is from genome assembly GCA_021773075.1 of Woeseiaceae bacterium. Lineage (GTDB taxonomy): Bacteria > Pseudomonadota > Gammaproteobacteria > Steroidobacterales > Woeseiaceae > UBA1847. Next base: position 110,501 of record JAJFKT010000010.1, on the reverse strand, counting down.
TCGATCGGGCTGATCCTTTTAGAAAATGCTCACCGTCGCGTGCGAACGCGATGACCGGTCGATGACAACGCTCTTTCACTCGCGCAGCAATGAGGCCAACGACACCCTGGTGCCATGTCTTGTCGTATACACAGACACAGCTTGGCCAACGCTGCACACCGAGCTTATCGACGTACCGAAATGCCTGTTCACGCATGGTCGCTTCGATGTCGCGGCGTTCGCCGTTTATCTGATCCAGAACGCGTGCGTATTCGATCGCCGTGGTGGCGCTATCGGTCAGCAGACATTCAATACCAACCGAGATGTCCTCAAGCCTCCCCGACGCGTTGATCCGTGGTCCAACACCAAATCCCAGATCCGTGCTGACGCACTTGGACTGCGTTTTTCCTGACTGATTGAGTAACGCCGCGATTCCCGGCACGGCATGCCCCGCGCGCATTCGCATCAGTCCCTGCTGCACGAGAATCCGATTGTTGTGGTCCAGTGGCACAACATCGGCGACCGTTCCCAACGCAACCAGGTCCAGATAGCGCGCCGGAATTTTCGCTGCACCGACCTGGCCCTGCTCCTCCAGAAGACGCCCAATTCGGGCCATCAGGTAGAAAGCAACGCCGACGCCGGCAAGATTGCGGCTCGGAAATCGACTGTCTTTCAGATTCGGATTAAGAATCACTGCAGCATCTGGAAGTTCATCGCCCGGCAAATGGTGATCAGTCACCAAAACCGGAATGCTCAGCTCATTTGCACGGGCGACACCATCAATGCTCGAAACACCATTATCAACAGTAATGAGCAAGCCCGGCGACCGAGCTGCGGCAACGTCGACGATCTCGGGCGACAGGCCGTAGCCATAATCGAAACGGTTCGGCACGAGGTACTCAACGTCACCGAAGCCGAATTCGCGTAGACAACGCAGCACGAGCGCCGTACTCGTTGCGCCGTCAACATCGAAATCACCAACAACGATTATGCGCTTCGCTCGTTTCGAAATAACGAGATTTGCAGCGTCGTCGATGTTTTCCAGTGAGCTGACTGGCGCCAGCTGAGCGAGCCCATAGTCGAGCTCCCGAGCGCCGTTTAGCCCTCGCGATGCGAACAGGCGGGCATGCAGTGGATCGATATTGCCGAATCCATCGAGGTCAGACTGCGCGGGTAGCGGCCGACGAATAACAGGGCGCAGCGATTTCACGAGCGCTTCGGCGCCTCCAGCAAACGCGAACTGCGACGCCAGACCCGCAGCGCATGAGATTTGCTCACGTGCGCGCGCAGCCCATCACGGAACAACAGCGTCAGGCTGCTCAAGCGACCTCTACGCAACGCTCCACGCAGCTCCCGCAGACAATCTTCAAGAAGCTCCGGGCTGTCGTCGACTTGCGGAATTTCAGCAACAAATCCAGCCACGGATGCCTCGATGCATGCCGATATACTTCCGAGCCAGGGCTCAGCAACGGCCGTTGCTGAATACCAGCAGCCCGTTAGCAATGCGTCGTCAGAAAACAATGGCGGCTGTACGCGCGTAATTTTCTCCGGCGCGTTACCGCCACCCCACAGCCACAAGGAGTTTACGGGTAACTCCCCGTTCGCCTCGCGCTCAAGATTCACGTCATGTTCGTGTAGCGCCATCTCGATTTCGCTGAGCAGGTTTCGGTGCGTCGCCGTGTCGTCGCCTGACGGCAGGTATTCATCGGGCTTTTGTTGATCGACGACATAGGCAGGAATTGACGCTGTCGCTATGCCGTTTTTTGCACTCAGGTAACCGTAGGATCCGAGTCGCGTAAATCCAAATTGATCATCCTTCGCCAGCGTCGCCTGCAAGTGATCAATTAGCGCGCGAAAATGGCCAGGCTGAATACCGACTCGACGCAGCGAGTGCAGGCATAGATGGTCGAGTCGGGGCTCCAGATATACGGGATCAGCCGCAGCGATCCATTTAGTCGGTCGGTCGCCAGTTTGTCCCCACATCCTGAGAGCCGCCAATCCCTGCCCGGGAATCGGAAGCCCAAGCTCCTTCAAGACTTTTGCCAACAGCTCCTCGGGACCTGTTTCGAGCGCCAGATCGGACTGTGCCAGCCACGTTCTGAGACCCGCGTCTTCGAGGCGGCCACTGGAAACCGGCGGCAGTACTACGATTGCAGCATTTTTGTCATATGATGCGTTCACTTATGGCGCAGATGGTAAGGGAAGCGCGTTTGAAATTCACAAGAGAATTACCCACGGCACTGGCGGTACGCGGCGTTGACGCCGAAGGTATACGAATCAATGAGCAGGTTTACTGCGATGCTATCGCCCTGACGCCGCAGGAAATGATACTGACGTGGAAACCATCGCCCTTTTCAGAGTTGACCTGCGATGACTTCGAGCCGTTGCTTGAACACGCGCCCAAGCTGGTCATCGTTGGCACTGGTGCCAGAAGTCAATTCCCTCCACGCGAACTCACTTTCGCATTTGCGCGATTGGGAATCGGTTTGGAAATTATGGACACGTCTGCAGCTGCGCGGACCTTTAATGTACTGGCCGGTGAAGGTCGACTGGTTGCGGCTATTCTGTATCCAGAGTAGACCTAGTCGAGAATCGTATCGCCTGAAATGCCATCGTTTTCCATCATAGTGCGCAGGTTCTTTAAGGCATCCAGCTGGATCTGTCGCACGCGTTCGCGTGTGACACCAATTTCATTGCCGATTTGCTCAAGCGTTTCACGATGGTAGCCGTGCAAGCCGAAGCGCCGTTCTACAACCTCGCGCTGCTTCTCATCCAGTTCGCAAACCCAGTGTTCAACGACGTCATGCATTGCCTCCACCTGCGCACAACGCGGTGGTTCAGCGTCGCGTCTGGCCCGCAGCATATCGATCGGGCCAGCACCGTCTTCGTCAGCCGGTCCTGCACGTAGCGTTACTCGCTGGTGCAAAGCCATTAGCCGTTCAACCTCCGCGACCTCGCGGTCGAGATAGACGGCGATGTCAGCCGAGGTCGGAATATTTTCGTTTTCTTGACGCAAACGCCGTGCAGCACGAAGACAGGTATTGATGTCTTTGATGATATGAATCGGCAAACGGACAGTCCGTGACTGATTCATGATCGCCCTTTCGATCGTTTGCCGTATCCACCATGTGGCGTAGGTGGAAAACCGGAAGCCGCGCTCAGGGTCGAATTTTTTCACGGCGTGAATCAAGCCCAGGTTCCCCTCCTCGATCAGGTCCAGCAAGGGCAGGCCTCGATTAATGTAACGTCGGGATATATTGACGACCAGCCTGAGATTGCTTTCGATCATGCGTTGACGGGCGGGCTCATCGCCGCGTTGCGCCAGTCGCGCGAAGTGCTTTTCCTCGTCCGCAGTCAGGAGTGGCGAGATACCGATCTCGTCCAGATATTGCCGTGTCGGGTCGAGCAGTTGTCCCACTTCTTCTACCCCCATGTCGCAATAAACAGCTGGTCGAATTACCTCGCAGGCAAATATTGTCGCGGGTTAGCCGGCCTGCCATTGCGCCTGATTTCAAAATGCAGACGCGGCTTGCGTTCCGGTCCCTCCCCCATCGTCGCTATCTTCTGGCCTTTTCTTATTTGATCGCCTTCTTTGACCAGCAGCGACGCGTTGTACCCGTAAGCACTAAGGTAGGTATCGTTGTGTTTGAGAATAATAAGCTTGCCATAACCGATCAGTCCACTGCCCGCGTAGACCACGCGACCCGACGCCGCAGCGTGAATAGCCTGCCCCGTCCTGCCGTTGATCAAAATACCCGTGCCAGTACCCGGTTTTGCGCCGAATTCGACATTGATCCGCCCAGCAGTCGGCCAGCTCCAGCTTGGCGACGGTTGTGAAGGAATTGACGGTAGCGATTTCGGTGCACGGCCGGTGGTCGACCCTGCGGTGCTGGTCGGGCGGCGACTTGATGGCGAGGCCCCCGTCAGCTTGAGGACCTGGCCCGGGTAGATGAGCGAACCGTCTCCAAGACGATTCCAGCGCGCCAGATCCTGAGTATTCTTGCCGTACCGCCAGGCTATGGAGAACAAGGTTTCGCCCTTACGAACGATGTGAGTCTGCTGACCATTCCGCCATGAAGACTGACTGCCGCAGGACGAAAGAAAGCTGGCAGCTAGAAGGATAATCAGCAAACGGGATGAAAATCGGTACGTCATTGTTATCGCAGCATAAGCCATCCGATAACAGCAGCGGCAATTGCGACCGTTGCCCATCCAAGGCGTTCTACGTATTTTTGCAGTGTGTCCTCGAAACTTTGCCCTCCCAAGCGGACCAGACCTGCGACGAGAAAGAAACGACCTGCGCGACCGATCAGTGACGCGATGATAAAACCGGGCACATTGAGAACGGCGACGCCAGCCGCGATCGTGAATACTTTGTACGGAATGGGCGAAAAACCGGCGACGAATACGACCCAGACGCCGTAGTCGTCAAACCATTGCCGGCTTGTCTCGTAGGCACTCCAATAATGGGATTCGCGTAACCAGGGTTCGAGCATGTCGAACAAGCCATAACCTATGGCGTAGCCGGCAATACCGCCGAGTACAGAAAACACCGTCGCAATGGTCGCAAAACGCACCCACTGTGTGCGTCGCGCCAAAACCATGGGGGCGAGCATGACATCGACGGGAATGGGGAAAAAAGATGACTCCGCGAAACTCATGATGCCGAGATACCGTTCAGCATGACGGTGGCGCGACCACTGGATGACGCGCCCATAGAGGGGTGCAAAAACCTTCATATCACATTAACTATATTAAATATCATTTTGATTTTAAACAATTATTTCCCATGCACAAGAGGAACAAATCTGACGGGCCCCAATGATATTTGTTCAAACTGGTCCGGGTGATTGACCACCATGGCGAGGTCCTGCTCGCCGGGAGGACCAATCGGAATGACCAATCTGCCGCCTGGAGCAAGCTGCTGCAGCAACTTCTGTGGCATCGTCTCAGCGGCAGCCGTCACGATGATCCCGTCGTAGGGCCCATACTTCCGCCAGCCCTCCCAACCGTCACCAGGACGAAACTGGACGTTGTAGATATCGAGCTCGCGCAGTCGCTGCCGGGTCTTCTTCAAGAGTTCGGGAATTCGCTCTACCGTGTAAATCTTCTTTACCAGCGGCGAAAGTACGGCCGTTTGATAGCCACAGCCAGTTCCAATTTCAAGAACAGACTGGCCCTCGAATCCCGCCAGAAGTGCCTCGGTCATACGAGCGACTATGAACGGTTGACTAATTGTCTGTCCGAGGCCAATGGGTAGGGCCGTGTCTTCGTAGGCGCGGCTTGCCAGGGCCTCATCAACGAACAAATGCCGCGGGACGTTTCTGATTTGACTCAGCACAGCTTCCGATCGAATGCCTTGCTCCATGAGACGTCGTACAAGGCGATCCCGCGTTCGCGCCGAGGTCATGCCGATACCCTGCCGAAGCTGCGACATCTAGGTCGACCCTAGCCAGTCAGCGAGGTCTTGCACGGCACTGTGCCGCGTCAGATCCACTTTGAGCGGTGTGACCGATGCGTATCCCTGCTCGATGGCATGAAAATCGGTACCGACACCGGTTTCCTGCCCCTCGCCTGCAGGCCCGATCCAGTAAATAGGTCTGCCGTAGGGATCCCTGTCTTCCAGGAGTTTCTCCGCTTTATGTCGAAATCCAAGACGTGTCGCCTTCACACCCTTTAGATCCCGCAAAGCAACATCAGGCACATTGAGATTCAAGACAACATCGGACGCCAGTGCAGCCCGATCAATTTTCTGCACGAGCTGGGCCGTGATCGCTGCCGCCGTGTCGAAATGCTCAAGATGTTGCCCAACCAGTGACACAGCAATAGTCGGCAAGCCGAGAAATCGTCCTTCCACCGCCGCAGCGACAGTTCCGGAGTAAATCGTGTCGTCGCCGAGATTAGCGCCATGATTAATGCCGGAGACAACGAGGTCCGGCTCAAAATCGAGAAATCCGGTCAGTGCGAGGTGCACACAATCCGATGGCGTGCCATCAACTTTGTAGCGATTAGGGGCGACCTCGGAAACACGTAGAGGGTTCTTTAGCGTTAGCGAATTGCTGGCCGCGGAGCGATTCCTGTCTGGCGCAACCACAACGACATCGGCAACCTCTTCAAGAGCCGCTGTGAGAACGTTGATGCCAGTAGCGAGATACCCGTCGTCATTGCTTACGAGGATTTTCATGGTGACCGATTTTTGTTGGAGGATTGGAACGCGCTCACTATACTCAATGTTTACCGCGCACCATAGCCTCAAAGACGCAGCAGTGACTAACGACGACTCAGAAGAATTTCGAAATGCGATGTCGGACGCGAAGCCGTTGTCAGCGGAACAACGTGTTCCGAAGGAAAAACCGAAACCCAAACCAAGGGCGAGGTTCAGACGCGCCGATGAAGAAGCGGTACTTGCCGAAAGTCTGGAAGACGATATCGATGTTCTCGAACATGAATCCGGAGGGGCGCTGCGCTTTCATCGCCAGCACGTTGGCCGCCGCACGCTACGAAAACTGGCGCGCGGAGGATATAGCGTTCAGGCGGAGCTCGATTTGCATGGCATGACCCTGGCAGAAGCCAAACCAAGGCTGCGTGACTTTATCCAATACAGCGCTCATCAGGACCGTCTCTGCGTGCGCATTGTACACGGCAAGGGACTCGGCTCGGGTGAGCGAGGTCCGGTTTTGAAAAGTGCTGTCAATTCATGGCTGCGACGTTGGGACAATGTATTCGCGTTTGTTTCGACCCGCCAGATCGATGGCGGCACCGGCGCTGTCTACGTTCTGTTACAACGCACATAGGCTTCGCTGTAGCGTAACAAGCTCTCGGAAAGCCGCTATCGAAGCTGCAACTGCGCAGCGTTAGTCTGTCATGGGACGCTCGATGAGACTCGGCATGCACTCAGGAAGAAGACGGCTTGCTCGCGAAAAACTGACCATAGCAAAGATGGTCGGCATCTATTGTGCCGCGCATCATGGGCATTCAGCAGAGACCGTATGCGCAGTGTGTGCGGAATTCCTGAATTATACTGATGTCAGGCTACGAAAATGCCCCTACGGTGAGGACAAACCAAGTTGCGCAAATTGCCCGGTTCATTGCTACAAGCCAGCGCGCAGAGAGGATGCAAGAAAAATAATGCGCTATGCAGGACCGCGAATGTTGCTGCGCCATCCATTATTAACCCTTGCACATCAGCTCGATGGATTCCGCAAGGTCGGCCATCCGCGTGAATTGACTCGTCAGCAAAGACGCAAATTGCGAAGAGAATAGAGTCAGCTGTGCTCTATTTCGAGCGACACCCTGAAAAATATCGCATACAGAACAGGAACGACCAACAAAGTCAGCGCAGTTGCGAAAGCCAATCCAAATATGATTGTTATCGCCATCGGCTTGAACATCGCTGTGCCGCCCCACAATAGTGGCATCATACCGAGCACAGTCGTTGCCGTCGTTAGTAGGATGGGCCGTAAACGCTGCTGACATGCCGTCAAAATTGCATCCCCCTCACTTCGCCCAAAATCCCGGATCTCGATCGCTATTCGGTCTATCAAAACTATCGCATTGTTGATAATGATGCCGGACAGTGCGATTAGACCGAGAATTGTGAAAAAACCGAACGAAGAATTTGCGATCAGCAGTCCAAACGTCACACCAATTAGCCCCAGAGGAATAGTCGACAGAATAATCGCCGGCCGTCGCAGAGAGTTGAATTGACCCACCAGCAACAACAGGATCAACATTCCGGCCATCGGCAATTCAGCGGCGATTGATGCGTTCGCATCGCCGGACTCCTCTGTTTCACCACCGATTTCATAACTGTGACCGGCCGGCCATCCAGATGCCGTTTCTGCCAACCAGGGCTTGAGTATTGCAGCCACTTCGGCCGCTGTCGCCCATGGATGAATCTGGACATTGAGTGACAATGTTCGATCGCGATCGCGACGTTCGATAATGCCGGGCTCAAAGGACAGCGCGACGTCTGCGACTTGCTTCAAAGGTACGTTGGCACCAGTGCCCTGTGAATAAACGCTGAGCCCGTCCAGTTTGCTGAAGTCCTGCCGGTCAGCTGCGACTGTTCGCAGGGTTACCGGAATCAGGTCATCACCCTCCCGGTACTGCGTAAGTTCGATCCCGGTCAATCCTGCTTGCAGCGAGTACGCCACATCCTCACTTGTAACGCCTGATCGCCGCGCCAACTCCTGATCAACATTGACCAACAACTTCTTGGTCTGCAGTCCCCAGGAGTTTTGTGCAACAGAAACCTCCGGTAACCCGTACAGGAAGCCCGACACCTGTTCAGCGAGATTATAGAGTGTGTCGATATCATCGCCGGAGATTCTAATGATGATGGGGAACTCGACAGGTGGACCGTTATCCAGGCGTTTCACCTGGGCCGCCAGGTCCGGGAGCTTGTCTCTAATGTATTGTTCCAGCCCTGCAATGACAGGCTCAACGTCCCTGCCGCTAACGGTATTCGCAATCACGAAGGAATTGGCCGGGTTTGGACTCGGTGGATTCAGGCTAAGCTGAAATCGCGGGCCACCCTCGCCAATAAAGGTCAGCCAATTGCGAATTTTTGCATCACCTTCGGAAGGTGCAAAATAGGTTTCGCGGAGGAAAGTATCGATCTGGGCAACAATTTCCTGACTGGCCTCAATGGAAGTGCCCAACGGCAGCTCGAGCTTGGCGGAAAATACCGGATCCTCGGATGGCGCGATAAACTCCTGACGGACCATCCCGATGCCGAAAACCGCAATTGCGAAAAGTAATACTATGATTCCGACGAATCGTGCCCTGCAGCGCAGCGATAAAATTAACAGGTCGCGATAGAACTGATACCAGCGTCCGCCGAACTCCTCGCTATTCGCACTTCTTGACCTCGTTTTGAGTGTCACCGTGGACAGCATAGGCACGAACGTCATGGCCAATAACCACGACATCAACAATGCGATACTAACAACATAGAAAATATCGGCGGTGTACTCGCCGACTGCCGATTTCGCCATTGCGATCGGCATAAACGCAGCAGCCGTGGTCAATGAAGAGACCAGCAGCGGGGTCTTTAGCTCCAAGCCAGATTCGATCGCCGCAGTGATCGCGTCTTTTCCCGACTCGCGTTTGACCAGGATCGACTCAACGACAACGATTGCGTTATCAACAAGGAGTCCGAGCGCGATGATCAGCGCAGTCAGAGATATTTGGTTGATTGAGATATCAAATAACTGCATCACAAAAAACGATGCAATCATCGTCGTCGGTATCAATGAACCAACCACGAGACCCGTGCGCAGGCCAAGAAAAGCGATCATGACCAGGATAACAATGACGATCGCCTGAATCAGGCTCGACGTGAATGAGTCGACAACGTCCTCAACCAGGCTCGCTTGAAACCAGACTTTTTCAATTTCGATACCCCATGGGTATCGGTCCACCAACTGCGGCATCAGAAAATCGAGACGTTCTCCCAATTTCAATATGTCACCACCGTCACGCATCGCTATAGCGATCGCCAATGTTGGCTCGCCATTTACCCGGCTAATACTTTGTGGCGGATCCTTGTATCCTCGATATACGTTAACAATGTCCTCGAGATACGCGAGCGCACCGCCAGGCAGTTGAATTACAGTGCGCTGCAAGTCTTCAACCGATTCGTAATTGCCGGTCGGTTCCAGCGCGATTCGTTCTCTGCCGCTAATAATGTCGCCGCCGGATAACAAAATATTGACGCTTGCCAGTGAAGCCGATAGCTGCTGCGGCGAAAGCCCTAATTCGGCGAGGCGCGAGTTATTGTATTCGACGAAAATAACTTCCTGTTGCGCGCCGTGGATAGAAACTTTCGCAATATCCGGCTCCTTCAGAAGCTCATCCCTGAGTTCGTCCGCAACGGTTTTAAGTTCTGCGTAGGAAAATCCATCGCCGGCCAGCGTGTAAACACTGCCGAAAACGTCACCAAATTCGTCATTTACCTCGGGCGTTTCCGCACCCTGTGGAAGATCCGGTGTAACGGTATCGACCTTGCGCCGCAAATCATCAAAAATTGGCCGCATGACCTTATAGCTTTCTTTGAAGTTTGCATTGATAACCGAGATGCCGGTACGCGATTCGCTGATTATCGAATCGATCTCCGGCATCTCCTGAATCTTCTTCTCGATTTTGTCGGTCACCAACAACTCGACACGCTCCGGACTTGCGCCTGGAAATCGTGTGGTGATCACAGCAGTTCGGACTGTAAACCCGGGATCCTGTGCCTTCGGCAAACTTTTGTAGGCGATACTGCCTGCAATAATCAGGAGAGCGACAACCGTTAGAGTGACTCGATTGTTCTCGATTGAGGCGGCCGTTAAGTTCACGTCTTAGGGCACCTCTTTTTCGGCCAGCAAAAGAACGCGCTGCCCGTCACGAATGACCGAGACACCCGCCGTTACAACCCGATCGCGAAGCTTCAGGCCATCAACAATCTCAATGCCATACTGTGACAACTCGCCTACTGATACTGCTCGACGCTCTATCGTCGCCTCCCCACTTGCACCATCCGCTTTGGCTATGAACACAAAAGTGCCTTCAGGATCGTTAATGACCGCGGTCACAGGAATGACTACGCCATTGCCGCTCGCTGCGGCGGAATCGAATTGAAAAATGACGTTAGCAGCCAGGCCCGAACGCAACGAGGAGTGATCACCCGCGATTTCAATGACGACCGGGAAACCGGCGGAGCCCGATGCCGAAGCCACAGAGATTTCTGTAATATCTCCATCAAATGTCCGATCAGGAATCGAGTTAAACGTCACGCTGACGGGTGTACTTTCGTCGACGAGACCGATCAAACTCTCCGGCAAATCGAGCGTAACCTCAAACCTGTCACCGCAGCTGACGGCCGCTACCTGTTGCCCTACCGATGCATTTTCATTCACTTCAATATCGAGAGAAGCGATCGAACAATCCGAGTCGGCCGTGAGCTTCGTGTATGAGACATTGAGACGGGCAATTTCCAGTGCTTTACCTGCGGACGCGACAACGGCTCCAGACGATTCAGCTTGTGCACGGGCCGCGTCAAGGTCGTTTAAGGAGGCACTGTCGTTGGCGTACAGTCCCTTGGTGCGCTCGTAGTTGGTCGCTGCTCGACGATCATTTGCCTGTGCTTCGACCAAACTCGCCTGCGCCTGCTGCGCCTGAAGTACATAGCTGGCTGGATCGATTTCGGCAATTAGATCACCCTTGCTTAATCGCTGACCGATTTGCACAGGCACGCTCATTACCGTGCCTGAAACTTTGAAGCTCAAGCGCGACTCGCGAGTCGACTTGGAAGTTCCGGAAAAGCTGCGATCGCGAAACACGCTGTCATCACTTACGGTGATGTATCGCACCGGACGCAATCGTTCTTGAAACGGTGCATCAGGTTCGCCACATGCGGTGAGTATTACGCTAATGGCGATCAGAGTGATCGCGGCTGTTCTAAGGTGCATTATCTTGTTCCTGTCACAAATTGGCGGAATTCCAACGCCAGTGCGTTTCTTTCGTCCGCGCTGAGCAGGTAGTCATAGCCACCGACCGCGCGCTGCATTGACATGATTACTGTCAAGAAATTATAGAGCGCTTCTGCCGACGCCGCTTCTGCGGACAAGCTGGCATCCTGTGCGTCCAATAAATCAATGACTGTAAGCGTTCCACGAGCGTACGAATCGCTCACGAGCGCGTAGTTCTTTCGTGAAGCCTCTGCCGCAACCGCTGAAAGATTGATCTGTGCATAGGCTGCCTGGGCTGCGTGTAGCTGACTCCGAATTCGTTCTTCCACGCGTTCTTCGGTCGAAATTCGCAGGGACTCCAATTGGTGCAATTCGAAGGCAGCTCGGGAAACGTTCGCCCTTTTCAGACCGCCCGAAAACAACGGTAAGGTTGCCTGCAAGCCGACGCTCCAGTCATTGAGATCTTCTCCCGCCTGCGGTCCGGCACCAATCCCGGACTGACCCAGATTTCGCGTGTAGCGCCCACCGACCGAAAAGTCCGGTAACCAATACGATCGTCTTTGACTGACGAGATCACGCCGCTTCGCACTTATTTGCGCGTCCAGTTGCGCCAACTCCGGCGCTTGCCTGAGTGCCCGGTCAATATAGAATCGGGAAAACCGCGCGTAATCAGCGGGGCTGGCGATAAGCTGATCGAATTCGGCGCGCGTCATGACGAACGGCTCATCAAATGTCGCTTCCCTGAGCGCCAGTCGGACACCTTGGGGGCGATGCAGGATTCGGTTCAAGGTATCCCAGGACTGTCCCTCCGCGGCTCTCGCATTCAATACCACGATTTGTGCCTGTGCGACCTCGGCTTGCCAACGATAGACATCGGCAGCCGTAGACGACCCTAAGCGAACACGGTCCTCTGCTAATTCCAGATTGGCCTTGCTGAAACGTAAATTATTCTCCTGCACGGCCAGCTGCGAACGTGCATTCAAAACCGCGTAGTACGAACTGGACGCCGCTTGTATAACGTCCAGCCTGAATTCTTTCAAACTGGAAAGTCGGGTTTTGTGTAATTCTCTTTGTATCGCCAGATTCGAGCTCGCAGCGTCGGAGTAGATCAGCTGATCAAGGTTCAATGCCGAATCGGTCGAGCGCTCCGAGAGCAGGCCTAGCGATACTGACTGAGTGTCCTTGCGCACAGTTTGACTTGCCGATGCACTGACCTGCGGAAGCAAGTTCGCGCGCGCACGTGCGATCTCTTCCAACCCCGCCTGAACACCATATGACTCCGCCAGCAGGTCCTGATTCTCCTGAATGGCAAGTCGCGCGATTTCGACAAGACCAAATTCCTTGCCCCGGGCCTCTTCGATGCGATTCAACAGGACAGCATCACCCAATACGTCGAAGCTAGGCGACAAACCGATCGTTCTGGCTGTTGCCATATTGATGGTCAGCTGTTCTTTTTGTGGCGAGGCGATCAGCTGATTTTCAGGCCGACCTCCCAACATCACCGCCTGCATGTTGAGCGCATTGAGACGGGCCTGGCGATCAACATCCCGCGGCTCGCGGTCGGTTACGAGAAGGCCGCGTTCGACATCAGCGACGCCGGTGAAACTAAAACTCGGCAGTCCTGCAGCATTGATCGCATCAATAAGCCGTACAAAATCGGCCGCCGGCATTCGAGGCAGAGCCGCCATGAATATCGCATCAGTGCCCGCTGGCACACGATTCATCAAACGGTGATCTGTGCCGTCGTGCACGACCATTTGCAGCTCTATGCCCTTCTCCTCGCTCGTCGCGAGCGCCGCCTCCCGCAACTGAGGAATAGCGGAGGCAATACTGTCATCGACAAAGAGGACCAGTTTTCTGTAGGTAGCAAATCGCGACAGCGTATCGAGATCATCAGAAAAATTGGCGTAGGCGCTCAGATAATTGAGATTGGGAATACCAGACTTGCCGTTGACTGCGCTGGACGCGAATAAACCCGTATCGATGATCACGGGCAGGAAAGTGGGTTTCGGAAATTCGCGCCGCGTGGCGGCGATTTGATTGGCGACGAATCCGAGAACGAGAACGTAGTCGACCGCGGCATCCGTGTAGGCGTTCTCAAGCTCAGACTCAATCGACACTTTGTCCCAGTCCGCTTCGAAGCGGCGAATTTCGACGTCGAAGTCGTTTCGCGTCAGCGTCAGTAGTTCGTCGACGTATTTCTGCTGCTGCTCGGCCAGGCGGTCTGACGGCCCGTCCGATATGACGGCAACAACGACCGTCTGTTGCGCCGCGAGCGGTCCCGCCAGAAACAATAGGGCTACGACCACGAACAGACTGGATATTCGGCCCTTCAAAGCGTCCAACGATGACATCGATTCCTCCTCTGCATGTGAGACGGGCAGTCTAACATTGGAGCAGAATTGTAGAGTCAACCGGTGCTCGCGATTTCTCGCAGCACCGAAGTCGCAAATGCTCCACGACACAGTGAAAATTCCAGCACTAACGAATCTCTCTCGAACTGCCAGCTAAGTCCGTCAACCTTGAGCCGGGTACTTCTTCGCGCCGGCGCGACTCGCGCACTGCGAAGCGCATCCAGCCAGTTCTCGCGTCCGGTCGGAATCTCGGACTCAGACGAGCCATCGCCCCACATTATTGCAGTTGGATGAATGTCCATGGACTTGCAGCGCGCTTTGATGTCTTCATCGACCTGCTCAACGGCAAATACACTGCCCGACCCATCCAGGTTCGCGACATCACCCGCGACCAAATCGCCCCAGCTTTTATCATTTACACGAGCGGCCAATAACTGATTGAACAGGTACGAGCGAGCACTCGAAATCGCGATACTGCGCTTATGCCGTGGCAAGCGTTTCCCGGCCGCCCAACTGTTCGCCAACTCAATATTCCCACCGCCGCGGCCGAAGCGTTGCGGGCCGAAGTAATTCGGAACACCCGCCTCGCGAATCGCCTGCAATCGAGCGACCACAGCATCTTCGGAAATGGAGGCAGCAGAACTGGGGTCTGACCCCTTTTCGAGACCCTTTTCGTCGGGGCGGAGGACGATTTTGAAGCGGTTTTTGCGGTGTGCGCCACGGCGCAGTTTGCGGGCGTTGCGGCCAAGGTCGAGAATTCTGACGCCGTCTACATCAAATGCGGCCCAGTCGGGCTGATTCCAGCGGGGTACGCTAAACCACTGTCGTGTAACCGCATGTCGGTCCTTGAGGCCCGAGTAGCCCACCTCCTTTGGCGCTACTCCCGCGAACCCCGCCAATTGTCGCGATAGCCATTGTGTATTGGTACCGGTCTTCTCAACGTAGACAAAATCGTGCTCGCCATCGCCGGAAAGCTCAAACCCGAGTTCCTCAGTGACATCAAAGTCCTCCGGCTTGCTGCGAATTATTGCCGCAATGAGCGGCGCCCCGTGTGCGCGAGGCCAGTCAGGCAATGACATTGGAGGGACTACCAGCTCGCGTCAGCGACGGGTACAACCTGATAGAAAGTTTCGCGCTCACCAATCATGCCCAGATCCGTGCGCGCGCGTTCTTCAGCGGCGTCGACCCCTTGTTTGAGATTGATAACTTCGGCATCCAGTGCCGCATTGCGCTCGCGGAGTGAATCATTGAGTTCGCTTTGCTCGGCGACAGCCGCTCGCAAATTCAAGGTTTTCTGATAGCCGTCGCCGGAAAACCAGAGTTCAGCCTGAAGGCTGAGCCCGGCAATCGCCAATACGACCAGTAATGAGCGTGAACCTAACAAGCACTTACCCCAATTCAGCGACTACGCGCGCCTTCCGCCTTCCTACGCAATCTTGACCGAAAACGCGTCACGGGCTGCATATCGTGCATCTGCGCCCAGTTCCTCTTCGATTCGCAGCAGTTGGTTGTACTTCGCGATGCGGTCCGATCGGGACAATGAGCCGGTCTTGATTTGCGTCGCTGTCGTGCCTACTGCGATGTCGGCAATCGTGCTGTCTGAGGTTTCCCCCGAACGGTGCGAGACTACCGCGCTAAACTCTGCTGCGTTTGCCATAGTAATCGCATCAAGAGTTTCGCTTAAGGTACCGATTTGGTTAGGTTTTATCAATATAGAATTTGCAATTTTCTCATCAATGCCGCGGCGTAGAATCGACGTATTCGTAACAAACAGGTCATCGCCAACCAGCTGCACCCGGTCACCCAGGGCATCCGTCAACAAACGCCAGCCATCCCAGTCGCCCTCGTCCATGCCGTCTTCGATGCTGATAATCGGGTAGGCATCGGCCAATTCCGCCAAATATGCGCTAAAACCAGCGGCGTCAAATTGACGGCCTTCCGATTCAAGGTCATAGACACCGTCCTTGTAAAACTCCGAACTCGCGACATCAAGGCCCAGCAAAATGTCTTCGCCCGCCTTGTAACCGGCTTTTTCGATTGCGACCATAATGGTATCAAGAGCTGCCCGGTTCGACGGCAGGTCCGGCGCAAAACCGCCCTCATCACCCACCGCGGTATTGAGGCCCTGGCTGTTCAAGACGCTTTTCAGACTATGGAATACTTCCGTTCCATAGCGCAGTGCTTCGCTAAACGTCGGAGCGCCCACCGGGAGTATCATGAACTCCTGAATATCAACACTGTTATTGGCGTGCGCTCCACCGTTGATGATATTCATCATCGGCACCGGCATCGTCGTGTTGTCACCAAGATGGCGGAACAGTGCCACGCCATTCGCGGCGGCATCGGCTTTCGCGGTCGCCAGCGATACCGCCAACAGCGCGTTCGCACCCAGGCGACCTTTGTTATCACTGCCATCAAGATCGATCATGCACTGATCGATAGCGCGTTGATCTGCAAACTCGGCTCCAAGCAGCGCATCGCGCAACTCACTGTTGACATTCGCGACGGCTTTTTGCACCCCTTTGCCAAGATAGCGAGACTTGTCGCCATCACGCAGTTCGACGGCCTCGCGCGTACCTGTCGATGCACCGGACGGGACTCCAGCTCGAGCTGTACTGCCGTCTGACAGTGTTACATCAGCTTCCACAGTTGGGTTGCCGCGTGAATCGAGAATTTCTCGACCACGAATGTCGCTAATTTTGATCATTTTAATACCTGTTATCTGGCTAGTCCGGAACGCCGAGGCCGTAGTCAGCTTCGATGTAAGCACTTTGTTTGACGCAAACGTCGATCGACATCAGCGTTTCGAGAAGTTGACGCATTTTTTGTAAAGGCCAGGCATTGGGTCCGTCACTGAGCGCTTTCTCAGGATTCGGATGCGTCTCCATAAAAAATCCCGCAACTCCCGCCGCGGCAGCTGCACGCGCCAATACTGGAATGAACTCGCGCTTGCCGCCGGACGCCGTGCCGAGACCGCCCGGTTGCTGCACCGAATGCGTTGCATCGAAGACGACCGGTGCCCCGGTGCCACGCATGATCGCAAGACTGCGCATATCGGAAACCAGGTTGTTGTAGCCGAAGCTAAAGCCACGCTCACACACCATGATGTCGTCATTGCCTGTGGACTTTGCTTTATCAACGACGTTTTGCATTTCCCACGGCGACAAAAACTGGCCCTTCTTAATATTCACCGGCAAACCGGTCGCCGCGGTGCGCAGGATGAAATTCGTTTGCCGGCACAAAAATGCCGGTGTTTGTAATACATCAACGACCTCAGCAACTTCGCCCATCGGCGTATCCTCATGAACGTCGGTGAGAATCGGCAAGCCCAGTTGTTTCTTCACCTCCGACAGGATTCTCAGGCCCTCTTCCATACCTGGACCACGGAATCCGTCGCGCGAACTCCGATTCGCTTTGTCGAACGATGATTTGTATATGAGCGGGATGCCGAGTTCACTGCAGATTTCCTTAAGCGTACCTGCAGTATCGAGCGTCATTTGCTCGCTCTCAACCACACAAGTACCGGCAATCAAGAACAGAGGCTGGTCATTGCCCACCTCAAATCCGCAAAGTTTCATGCTTCGGCCGCCTCCGGCAATTCGCCGGCATTATACTTACGCGCCGCACTGATGAAGCTCTTGAACAAGGGATGTCCGTCGCGCGGATTGGAGGTGAACTCCGGATGGAACTGGCTTGCAAGGAAAAACGGATGTTCCGGCAGTTCGACCATTTCCACGAGGTCATCCACTGACAATCCCGAGAATCTCAGGCCGGCATTCGACAGGCGCTCGCGGTAGTTGTTGTTGACCTCGTAGCGATGCCGGTGACGTTCCTCGATTTCCATGCTGCCGTAACTTTTCGCCGCCAGGGAACCTTCCTGCAACGATACTGCCTGTGCACCAAGACGCATCGTGCCGCCCATATCAGACTCCTCATCACGCTCAACGGTGTCACCGGTCTGGTCCTGCCACTCGGTAATGAGCGCAACAACAGGATGCGGCGTCTCTTTGTTAAACTCGGTACTCATTGCGCCCTCGAGGCCGGCCAGATTTCGAGCGGCTTCTATCACCGCAACCTGCATACCCAGGCAAATCCCGAGATAAGGAATACCGTTCTCGCGCGCGTATCGAACCGTATCAATTTTGCCTTCAATACCACGATCACCGAAACCACCCGGCACCACGATGCCATCCATGCCCTGCAGGCAGTCGACACCCTTTTCTTCGACATCTTTGGACTCGATGTAGTGAATCTTGACCCTCGTACGTGTGTGAATACCGCCATGCTGCAGCGCTTCAACCAGTGAAATATACGAGTCTTTGAGGTCCATATACTTGCCAACCATAGCGACATTGACCTCTGCCGTGGGGTTTTGCTTCGCATCGACTATTGCGTCCCATTCATGCAGGTCCGCCTTGGGCAAATCAAGCCCCAGTTGGCGCGTGACAATACCGTCAAGCCCCTGGTCATGCATCATCGCCGGTATTTTGTAGAGATCGTCAGCATCCCAGGCCGAAATGACCGCCTTCTCCTGGACATTTGTGAATAAGGCGATCTTGCGCCGTTCCTCTGACGGTAAGGGCTTCTCCGAACGACACACGAGAATGTCCGGTTGAATTCCGATCGAGCGCAGCTCTTTCACGGAGTGCTGCGTAGGCTTGGTCTTGATCTCGGATGACGTCGGAATGTAAGGCACCAGCGTCAAGTGCACATAAACAACGCGATCGTGGCCAAGTTCAATGCCCATTTGGCGAATCGCCTCAAGAAACGGCAGCGATTCAATATCACCCACAGTGCCGCCTATTTCGACCAGACAGATGTCGGCATCGCCGGCGCCTTTCTTCACGCCCTGTTTGATCTCGTCAGTGATGTGCGGGATCACCTGAACGGTCGCGCCGAGATAATCACCACGGCGTTCTTTGGCGATCACACTTTCGTAAATTCGCCCCGTCGTGTAATTGCTGTGCCGCCCACCTTTTGCCGTGTGCACAAAACGCTCGTAGTGACCCAAATCGAGATCCGTTTCGGTACCGTCGTGGGTTACGAAAACCTCACCGTGTTGAAACGGGCTCATTGTGCCGGGGTCGACGTTTATGTACGGATCGAGCTTGATCATACTGATAGTCAATCCGCGCGCCTCCAATATAGCCCCGAGGCAAGCCGACGTGATTCCCTTCCCTAGAGAAGAAACCACACCGCCAGTGATAAAAACATACGATGTCATGTGAGAATCCGTGATTTTAGGCGCATTGCATGGGTGCAACTAGTATCAGGAAGGGAGAAACAGGAAAGGGCTGGATCGAAAGCAACCGGATCAATCTGCTGCTTTCTTCCAACCCTTCGAATTCCGCACCGTCGTTGGACTAGAGACGGTGTTAAACGTTAACAGCGAGCCTAGTGCTCAGTCAAGTTGACAATCAGGCAGCACGACCAATAGTCGGGCAATCGTCGTGGTCAATGCCTGATCTGACAGATGGTCTTAAGAGTCGTCGCGACCGATGACTAGTGAAATGCGGAGTTTTTAAGCCGGCGTTGATCCGGGATAGTCGGCACCGTCTCCACGACCCACAGTCGACAGTGCCGACTATCCCGGATCAACCCCTGATCAACGCTGCCAGTTTGAGAGAAATACGCTAGCGAGTCTCGAAATGCGGCTGATAAACCAGTGATTTTGACTGTGGGTCGTGGAGAAGTCACTGGTTTATCAGCCGCATTACTGCGCAATTCAGATGGCATTCGTGTTTGTCCGATTCTGATACCGTTAGTCTGATCAGGCACTGGCCACGACGGCTAATGCAATGCAGGACGGTCAATCCAGCGAATCGAAACGCCCGGGGTAGCGACAGCATCGGCGGCCAACCACAGGTCTCCCACAGCAAGCAAACGATCGCCTGAATACAACAACGGGAGACGGTCCCGCATCCAGGGCACAACGCCCTCCTCTTGAAGTAATTTCTTCAGTTTACTCGTATGCAATTGATCTTGAAGACGAATCTCCTCACCGCCGACTCGAGACCTGACGATCAGGCCAGCATCGACCAGTGCTCGAGAGAGTCCGCTGTCAGTCGTCGATTCCAGTCGCAGCGTCCCCAACCCGGCGCCAAGCTGGAATTCTTTGCCATCGACCGGCGCAGGCTCAATTAGGTCAGCCAATTTTGCCGGCAACAAATAAAGTCCATTTCGATAGCGCCGGACCGACGCACCCGGCCAGCTCACAAGCGGTTTCGCATCCGCCCGTGCAGGAATGACTTCGCTCAGGATACGCTCCAGTTGCACGGCGGTCGGCGTTGACAGTCCGAGCTCACGCAATGCGAATCGAATCACGTTGCGTTGCCGTGCCGCCGATAACTGTGTCAGCCCGTCGATGGGTAGTCGCGCGTTATTAGACCCAAGCGCTTCGAGATCGATTTTTGCGAGATCGACAAGTAAAGCCGACGCCTCGCCTGCATGACCCGCACTACGCTGCAATCGCGCTGCGATATCCGGCCAACGGGACTTAAGCCGTGGCAGAATTTCATGTCGCAGGAAATTGCGATCGAAACGGCGATCTGCATTCGACGGATCTTCGAGCCAGGTGAGGCCCGCATTGGTCGCATATTGCAGGATATCGGCGCGATCGATATTCAGCATTGGCCGAACCAGCCATCCGGGTCCGAAACGACGCACGCTTCCGATACCGGCGACGCCGGCAGGGCCGCTACCACGAATCAAATTCAAGAGCAGCGTCTCAGCCTGGTCCTCACGATGATGAGCACTAATCAGCCAGTCATCGGTATGCAGCTCGGCATGCAAGGCCGAATAACGCGCATCTCTCGCGGAGGCTTCCGGACCCTTACCGGACTCGAGCTGTACGTTGACCGGAAGAGACTTGAATTCGATATCGAAGCTTGCCGCCATTGCCGCACATTGCTCGCCCCAGTCGGCTGAGTCTTTTTGCATGCCATGATCGATGTGTATCGCGATTATGGGCACATCCGAGTAGCGTTTATCGTGATCACTTAGTGTGGAAAGTATGTGCGTCAGAACGGTCGAGTCCAGCCCGCCACTAAAGGCAACCACGAATCGCGTGGGCCTGCCCGCGGTATCTTCGAATTCGACCAACTGGTCCGCGAGAATCGCGGCACTAAAGCTCACGCCTCTTTGAACTGACCGAAGCTCGCAAGTCGCTGCTGGCGCTTTTCAAGCAATTGCTCGGTAGACAGTTGGGTCAGCTCGTCCAGACTGTTCAAAAGAGCATTGCGGATAAGCTCCGCCATGCCCTTTGGGTTTCGATGTGCGCCGCCTAAAGGTTCAGGGAGAACCTCATCAACTAATCCGAATTCGCTGAGGTTTGCGGCCGTAATGCGCATTGCTTCTGCAGCCTCTTCAGCTTTATCAGCACTCTTCCAGAGAATCGACGCGCAACCTTCTGGCGAAATGACTGAGTAAATACTGTATTGCAACATTATGAGCTTGTCGCCCACACCAATGGCCAGCGCACCGCCCGATCCTCCTTCGCCAATCACAACGCAAACAATTGGCGTTTTGAGTCCTGCCATCAAGTAAAGGCTGTGTGCGATAGCCTCACTTTGGCCGCGTTCTTCAGCGCCAACACCAGGATAAGCACCGGGTGTATCGATGAAGGTCACGATGGGCATCGAAAACCGCTCGGCCATACGCATTAGTCGCTGCGCTTTGCGATAGCCCTCTGGCTTGGGCATGCCATAGTTGCGACGTACACGTTCTTTCGTGTCCCGCCCTTTTTGGTGTCCAATGAACATGACGGCGTGGCCATCGATACGCCCGACACCGCCAATTATCGCCGGATCGTCGGCATACATCCGATCCCCATGTAACTCCTGGAAGTCGGGCGCAATTATGTCCAGATAGTCCTGCGTGTACGGGCGCGATTCGTGCCGGGCGACACGTGCAACCTGCCACGGCGACAGCTTGGCGAAAATGCTTTTTGTCAGCGATTCGCTCTTGTCCTTGAGCCGCGCAACTTCCTCGTTGATGTTGATTTCAGAATCATCACCGACGTAACGCAGCTCATCGATCTTCGCTTCCAGCTCGGCGATCGGTTGTTCAAAATCCAGAAATTTCAAATCCATAGCTTGTTATTTTGGGACCCGGGCCCCTAACCCTACATGATTTCACGCCCGGGGGCGTAGAGCAGCCGGACATTATTATTCCCAAGCAATTCCGTCAACTTATCGCGTAATTCGCGACTGGGCCGCACTGCCCATTCGGGCCCCAACGACAGTCTGGCTGCGGCATTGTCACCGATGTAGCGCACCGAAACGTCGCAATTTCCCTCTCGAAACGGCAACAGCAGATCGTGTAGGCGGGCAAATAATTTCTCACCCTGTCCATTGGGTGTCAGGCAAAGAACCATGCTTTTCGCGCGCGACTCAATTACGCGGTCGATATGCAGGACGTTTTTAACGTTAATCGTCCAGCTGCCGATGAAATCGTCGTAGCGCATTCCACCCGTCACAATGACGATCTCGTCTTTTACCAGCAAGTGGCGAAACTCCTGAAATGCCTCACTGAAAAGACTCACTTCCATGCGCCCCGTATCGTCGTCGAGAACCACGCTAACCCTGTTACCACGCTTGCGTACATCAACGATCAGGCCGGCCACCGTCGCCTCGCGTTTCGCCTGTGCAAAATTTCGTTCGCCCTTACTGCTTTGCGGGGCTGGTTCAGCGATCATATCGCCTAGCTTGCCGTCGGCCAGATACCGCGCGTCACTCCGCACCGCATCGAACGGGTGCCCGGTCAGGTACAGACCCAGCGCCTCTTTCTCGGCGCTGAGCAATAAGCGCTCCTGCCACTCGGCCAACTGTGCGGGCTTGTTGTCTTCGATTTCGGCGGCGGGTTCGGCAAGCCCGAACATGTCGTTCTGCCCTGCTGCCGCGGCCTTCGCTTCCTGGTCGGCGCCTTTTAATGCCTCTGGAACCTGTTGCATCATGCCGCGGCGCGATTCACCGAAGCTGTCCATCGCGCCAGATTTGACCATCGCTTCGAGCGCTCGCCGGTTTATCTTGTCATGATCGACGCGCCTGCAAAACTCGCTAAGGCTTTTGTATGGCCCATTCACCTTTCGTTCATCGATCAACGATTCGACAGCGGCGCGGCCCACACCCTTGATCGCCCCGAGGCCATAAAGAATGGTCACGTTATCGGGTACGCTGAAATGATAATCCGAAGTATTGATGTCGGGGGCCTGCAGCGTGATTATTAGCTGGCGACAGTCATCCTTCAGCGTTACAAGCCGATCAGTATTGTGTAATTCAGCACTCATCACTGCCGCCATGAAGGCCGCCGGGTAATGTGCTTTGAGAAAGGCCGTTTGATACGACAGCACGGCATACGCGGCGGAGTGTGATTTGTTAAAGCCGTAACCGGCGAACTTTTCCATCAAGTCAAAAATGCGCGTCGCCGTCTTTTCAGCAACGCCACGGTCGGTTGCTCCGTTCACGAAGATTTCGCGTTGCTCCGCCATCTCTTCGGCCTTTTTCTTGCCCATGGCACGGCGCAAAAGATCCGCACCGCCGAGCGTGTAACCGGCTAACACTTGTGCAATCTGCATCACCTGCTCCTGATACAGAATGACGCCATAGGTCTCTTCCAACACCGGCTTCAATTCAGGGTGCAGGTAGTCAATATCCGATTTATTTGTTGCGTGTTTTCGGACGATGAAATCTTCAACCATGCCGGACTGCAATGGCCCGGGGCGAAACAGGGCGACCAGGGCGACCAGATCGTCAAACTGATCGGGACGCATCCGCTTGATGAGGTCACGCATGCCGCTGGACTCGAGTTGAAACACCGCCGCGGTGTGCGTCGTACGCAGCAACTGGAATGTCTTCGGGTCGTTATCCGGTATGCGTTTGATCGAGAGCTCGAGTCCGGGATTGGTGTCGTTAACAATTTGCACTGCCCAGTCAATAATGGTCAGTGTTTTTAAGCCCAGAAAGTCGAACTTGACCAGGCCGACGGCTTCGACATCATCCTTGTCGAGCTGGGTAACGACGTTGTTGCCGCCCTCTTCACAATAAAGTGGTGCGAAATCGGTCAGCGGCCCCGGTGAGATAACGACACCACCGGCATGCTTACCGGCATTTCGCACCAGGCCTTCGAGGGATTTCGCCAAATCGATAATCGCCGTGACTTCTTCATCATCGCGATACATCTCGGCCAGCTCGTTTGAATCTTCCAGCGCTTTGTCGAGCGTAATTCCGATTTCGAATGGCACCTGCTTGGCAATGCGATCGACGAAACCGTATGGCTGGCCTAACACCCTGCCAGTATCCCGTATGACCGCTTTTGCGGCCATGGTGCCAAACGTAATGATTTGAGAGACGCGTTCGCGACCATACTGCTCCGCAACATAGTCGATAACCCGGTCCCGGCCCTCCATGCAAAAGTCGATATCAAAGTCAGGCATGGAAACACGCTCGGGATTCAAAAAACGCTCAAACAGCAACACGTGCTGCAACGGGTCGAGGTCGGTAATACCCAATACCCAGGCAACCAGTGAACCGGCGCCCGAACCACGTCCCGGACCGACCGGCACATCGTTTTCCCTGGCCCAGCGAATGAAATCCGCGACGATCAGAAAGTAGCCCGGAAATCCCATGGACTGTATAACGCTCAACTCTGTCCTGAGTCGCTCGAGATAGGGCGCAGAGTACGCGTCACGTTGTTTTTCAGGTATCTGTTCGATTTCAAACTTCGTCGACAGCGCTGCCTCTAATCCGGCACGTGCTTCAGATTCAAGAAATTGTGACTCGGTTTGACCGCCAGGCACCGGGAATGCCGGCAGCACACTTTTGCCGAGTTGCAGGTCGAGGCTACAACGACGTGCGATCTGAAGTGAATTTTCAAGCGCGGACGGAACGTCAGCGAATAACACCGCCATTTCCTGCGGTGAGCGTAGATATTGATTATCACTGTAGTGCCTGGGTCGGTCGACGTCAGCCAGTCCCCGACCGTCGTGAATACAGACACGCGCCTCGTGAGAATTAAATCCATCCCGATCCAGAAAACGTACGTCATTGCTTGCAACGACCGGGACCCGTCTCGCCTGCGCCAACTTCAAGCTTTTCTGAACGACCTCCTCTTCGCCAACGCGACCTGTGCGTATCAATTCCAGGTAGTAGCGATCACCAAAAATCGTCAGCCAATGCTGCACCAGGGTTTCAGCCTGTTCGTCATTAGCACTGAGCATGGCACGACCGACATCGCCCTCCCGTCCGCCGGAGATCGCCAATAATCCAGCGCAGGATTGTGCCGTTAGCCATTCTCGTTTAGCCATAGGTTCGCCACCGACCTGGCCTTCTATGTAACTCCTTGTGACCAGCTCGGAGAGATTTCGGTAGCCATCGTTGTTCTGCACCAGCAGCAATAAGGTAAACGGGTGTTCCGGGTCGCCGTCATTTTCGATCCGCAGGTCCAGCCCGATAATCGGCTTTACACCCGCCGCTATTGCTTTGCGGTAGAACTTGACAAGACCGAACAAATTATTCTGATCAGTGATCGCCACGGCCGGCATTTTCTCCTTCGCACAACGCGCCACAAGCGCCGGGATCCGCACCGTACTGTCCACCATTGAATACTCGGTGTGGACGTGCAGGTGTACAAAACCGGCACTCACTTTGACGCCGCCCTAACCGGAGCAAAGGACTGCCTGTGTGCGCTGCATGGCCCAAACTCACGGAGTTTGTCGCGATGAATTTCCGTACCGTAGCCTTTGTGTCGCGCGAATTCATAACACGGATAGACTTTATCGAGTTCTACCATCATCTGATCACGGGTCGTTTTGGCAATTATCGACGCAGCGCTAATTGCCGGAACGATGTCATCACCACCAATAATTGCCTGGCCAGGAATGCTGGTGCCATCAAAACAGAGATCTGGCAAGCGGTTGCCATCAACCTGCACGCGAGTCGGAGGCGTCTCCAGTCCTTTTATCGCGCGCCGCATGGCGAGCATCGTGGCCGCAAGAATGTTGATCGCATCAATCTCGGCTGGATCGGCCCATGCAACTGACCACGCCAACGCAAGTTGCTTGATCTCGACGGCCAGAAATCCGCGCCGATGCGCTGTCAGTTTTTTGGAATCTGCAAGACCGTCAATGGGCGCGCTCGGATCAAGAATAACAGCGGACGCGACGACCGGGCCTGCCAGTGGACCGCGGCCTGCCTCGTCGACGCCGGCAGTTAAGCCGTCAATTTCGAATAAGTTCGTTTGCTGCATTTCCAGATTATTAGGTGAGGAGCGAGGCCACCGCATCGGCCGCGCGCTGGTCTGTGTTCTGTGCCAGCTCAGTTCTCAGTTTAGCAAACCTGTTGCTAATGATTCGTCTTCGTTCCGGATCGTCCAGTAGTTCAATAATTGATCTGGCGATATCCTCAGAGCGCGCATCATCCTGCATGAACTCCGGCACAAGTGGTGTCTCGGTTAGCAAATTCGGCAATGTAAAATGCGTGAGTTTCAGAAGACCCAGCCCAAATACGATGGTGTGCGTCAACTTCCCAAGCCGATATACGGCGACGGTCGGTTTTGACAGCAATGCCGACTCAAGCGCTGCAGTTCCCGACGCAAGCAAAACGATATCCGACGCCGTCATTGCCCGCTCGGAATCGCCATCGAGCAACAAAAAATGATTGGCGAGCCCAGCTGCGGCGACCTGTGCCTCGATTACCGGCCTCAATGCGGGCGTAGCGACCGGGGTGACGAACTGCACACTTTCTCGAGACTCGGCAATAAGACCGGCAGCTGCTACCAATATGTCCCCGAGCATTGCTATTTCACTTGCACGACTGCCTGGCAATACGGCGATTACTTCGCGCGCGTCAAGACCCAGGGTCTGTCGGGCGCTTTCCATATCAACAACGGCTGGCACGCTGTCGGCTCGAGGATGACCTACAAATGTCGCATCGACACCGACATCTTCGTACAGTTTTTCTTCAAACGGCAAAATGCACAGCACCTTGTCGGCTGCGGCTTTTACCGTTTTTATGCGACCTGGTCTCCAGGCCCAGATTGACGGGCTGACATAGTGCACCGTTTTCACACCTGCCCTGCGGAGCTTCTTTTCGAGACCCAGATTAAAATCCGGTGCATCTATGCCAATGAACACGTCCGGTGGCGATGCCGTCCATCGTTGGACAAGACGTTTACGCAGGCGTAACAGACGCGGCAGATGTGACAGCGGTTCGATCAGGCCAAAGACGGCGAGAGATTCGGCAGGCTCAAGTTGTGCGCACCCGGCTCTGGCCATCTCGGGCCCGGCAACACCTTCGAAGCTTGCGTCCGGGTAGCGCTCTTTTAGTTTTCGAACCAGACCTGCGCCCAGTAGATCACCAGACGATTCACCAGCGACCAACGCGAATTTCATCGCTGAGCCTCCAAATATTTGTTCAACAGACTGCTAGCGAATTATGCCGCGTTCGGTGGAACGCAGCGATTCAAGAAACGGGACGAGCTCCTGTTGCTCTGCTACGACCGCTTGAATTTGTTCAATCGCTTCGGCGAGTTTGAAGCCCTTTCGATACACGACCCGATAGGCGTTCTTAATATTGCGAATTTGTTCCGTGGTGAACTCACGGCGTTTCAGGCCCTCGCTGTTGATGCCCTTCGGAACGGCCGGTGTTCCGGAAGCCAGGGTATAGGCTGGAACGTTGCGGTTAACCCCACAATACATTCCGAGGAACGCGTGTGCGCCTACATGGCAAAATTGATGGACGCCCGAAAATCCGCCACAGATAACCCAGTCACCGAGGTGAACGTGACCAGCCAGCGTGGTGTTGTTCGCCAATATCGTCTTATTTCCGACGACGCAGTCGTGTGCGATATGGCAATACGCCATGATCCAGTTGTCGTCGCCGACGATAGTGTCACCGGCATCCTGCGTCGTGCCGCGACTGATCGTACAAAATTCACGAATCGTATTTCGATCGCCTATGACAAGCCCGGTTGGCTCATCAGCGTATTTCTTGTCCTGGGGATCATCACCGATGGATGCAAATTGATAGATGTGATTGTCCTTACCGATTTTCGTCGGACCGTTGATCACAACGTGGCTATCGATCCTGGTACCACCTTCAATTTCGACGTGATCGCCGATAATCGTATACGGTCCGATCTCAACGTCATCGGCAATAACTGCTGAAGTGGAAACAATCGCTGTTGAATGAATCATTTTTCCAATTTCTTTACTCGATCAAACAGAGTGCCAAGCCTGCGGAATCGAGCTAGCTGCTTTGCCCAGGATCTGGCGTTGTCAGCCGGAAAGCTGGCGGCATAAGTTCCCGGCACGGTTACATCCTTGCTAAGAAAGGTCTTTGCCGCAACAACAACATCGTCACAAACGCTAATGTGCCCGACGGCACCGGTCTTGCCTGCAAATAAGCAACGCTTACCGATAATGGTACTTCCGGCTATGCCCGTGAATCCCGCCATCGCTGTATGTTCACCGACTTCGACGTTATGCGCAATCATGCAAAGATTGTCGATGCGGACGCCATTCGCCAAAACCGTATCGCCTATGGCACCACAATCGACCGTTGTATTGGCACCAATTTCAACGTCGTCGCCAATCCTTACGCCGCCAAGCTGAGGGACCTTCACCCAACCTTCCGTCGTCATCGCGTTACCGAATCCATCTGCGCCAATGACAACGCCGGGATGAAAGCTGCCGCGATCGCCGATGGCGACTCTCTTGACAAGCGTCACGTTGGCGATGAAACGACAGTTTGAGCCGACAGTGCAGTCATTCCCAATCACGCTTCCCGGACCGACGTAGGTATTCTCTCCAATAGAGGAGCGCTCACCAATAACCACCGATGCTGCAATGCAGGCTGACGCCGCTATCGTTGCTGAACTGGCTACCGTTGCTGTCGCGTGAACACCTGCTTCGAAGCCAGGCTCCGGACATACCAAAGTGGCCATTCGTGCATACGTCGCATAGGGATCGTCACTTAGAAACGCTGCGACCGGGCAATCTTCTGCATCTTCCGCGCGCAAGACGACGACAGCTGCCTTCGTCGAAGGCAGCTGTTTTTTGTAGGCGGAATTCGAAAGAAAGGTTAGCGACTCGGCAGTCGCGTTTTGCAGCGACTTGACGTCACTTACCGTAACGTCCGGGTCACCGATCAGCTCGCAACCAACACTTGTGGCCAGATCTCCGAGACTGATCGGCATTCGAGTCGCCGCGCCGACCTACTGCGACGCCTCGTAGTTGGCAATCACGGCCTTCAACACATCTTCCGTAATATTCATGGCATTACTTACATACAGAAGGCCATCACCGAAAATCAGATCATAGCCTTGTGCTGCAGCGTAATCCTGAACCTCTTTGAGGATAGCGCGTTGCAACTGAGCAATTTCTTCGTTTTGACGGAGATTGCTGTCTTCCTGATACTCCGTGCGAAGACGCTCGAAATCGCGGCCCAATTCACGCAGGTTTTTTTCTGCATTACGACGCTCAGTTTCGCCCATTACTGCAAGGTCTTTTTGAACCTTCGCCTGCAAGTCTTCGATCTCTTTTCGCTTCGAGACGATTTCGCGCTCCTGTGGCGCAAACTCTTCGGTCAATGCTTCCATCACCGCTTGCGTTTGCGGCGCACGTTCAACAACTGCTTGCAAACTCACGAATCCAATCTTCGCTTCCTGAGCCGCCGCAGGTATTGCGAACGCAAACACCATCGTGACACCAAGTACTGCTCTAAATAACTTCTTATTCATAAAACTCATCTATCCCATTCCCTTAAAATGCTTGTCCAATGGAGAACTGGAATCGCTCCAGTTCGTCTCCGTAAAATCGGTCGTTACCAATGAACTCATTCAAAGGTAACGCATAACTGAATCGGAACAATCCTAACGGTGCAAGCCATTGCACACCTATACCGACAGATGTTTTCAATTCATCAATATCTGGTTTGTACTCAATTGGGCTGCCCAATTTATCCGTGAAAGCAACCTCACCCGTGTTGAATACATTGCCGAAGTCGTAAAACAAGCTCGCCCGCGCCTGACTCGCGAACTTACCCGGCAGCGGGATTATAAGCTCTACCTGGCCGGCAACCAACATATTACCGCCATAGGGACGACCAAAACTGTCACGTGGACCGAGGTATGACTCCTTGAAGCCTCGTACCGATTCCGGACCACCACTAAAGAATTGCTTATACGGCGGGGCCGCCGTCGTATCGCCGAGCGCCTCAGTTAGGCCGAGCTCTGCATTAAGACGTATTATCCACCGCGACGTAATTGGGACATATTTGGTAAAATTGAAACGTGCCTGAAAAAACTCGATGTCGCTGCCGGGAACCGCCGCACTCAGGAAAAGTTGTTGCCGTGTGCCCCGAGTTGCGAATAGTGAGCGGTTACGGCTGTCATATGACCAGCCAGCGATAAATTCCAATGTATCGAACTCTGATCCGAAGAAAGTAAGGCCGTTGCCGAGGTCCTCAACGAATGGATTACCATTATTGGATACCCATTCCTGCGCCTGCCGCGTGCTGTTGGAAGACGACAAGAGCTCAGAGTGCTGAAACGTCAAACCGAACGAAACTCGCTGAAACTCCGAAATCGGGTAACCGTAGTCCGCGGTCGCCCCCGCACTTGTTGTCGAGAAATCGGAGGCCGCGGATGTGAATTGCGTAATGTCGCGAAAATTTACGCTTACGGTCCGATGCACACCGTCCATGGTTCGATAGGGATCCGTATGCGAAATACTGTAGAGCTTTTGGAAGCGGCCGGAATTCAGCTCAAGCGCTACTCTATTTCCGGTTCCCAGGAAGTTGGTGTGCACGACACTGCCGTTCAATAGCAAGCCCTGGGATTCAGAAAAACCAAGGCCACCTGAAAACTGGCCAGGCATTCGATACTGAAGATCGAAATCAACATCCACGAGGTCCGGACTGCCAGGCACGGGAGAGGTGCGATAGTCGACGCCGGGTTCAACATACGGTAAGCGTTGCAACAAAATTTTCGAACGATCCATGAGCGTATTCGACAAATAGGATCCTTCCATCTGTCGGACCTCACGACGCAGAACCTCGTCCTCGACTTCACCGACACCGGTGAAATGAATATTGCGTACGTAGACTCTGTTCTGCGGATTCACGAAAAAGGTAACAGCGGCTTCTTTTGTCTCATGATCCAATTCAGGAACTGGTTCGATTTCCGCGTTCGCGTAGCCTTCCTCTCCCAGTCGGAACTGCATGAACTCAGCCGAGCGCGTCAACGCGGTCTGACTAAACACGGCACCCGGTGCCGTAAACACCAAGCTGCGCAGATACTCTTCGGGCACAGCCATTTCGCCAACGAGTTTGACTTCGGAAATCGTATAAACATCACCTTCGTGTACGTTAATCGTAACAAAGATGTCCTTCTTATTTGGAGAGATGGCAACCTGCGTGGAGTCGACGCGGTAGTCGGCGTAGCCGCGATCCATATAAAAAGAGCGAAGTATTTCAAGATCGCCTTCCAGTGCTTCTTTTGAGTAGCGATCGTCTTGCCGGATCCAGGACAACCAGTTTCCGGTATCAAGCGTGAAGTCTTCGCGAATGTCCTTTTCATCGAAGACTTCATTTCCGACGATATTTACCTGGCGGATTTTCGCACGATCCCCTTCCTTCACCTCAACGCTGACCCGAACAGTATTATTCGGACGATCCACCACGTTGGTCTTGATGTCGACACCGTACTTGCCGCGATCGTAATACTGTTCACGCAGAAACATCTCGACGTTATCCAGAACTGAGCGATCGAAAGTTCGCCCGCGAGCGAGTCCAACATTGCGCAGTGAGTCCATCAAATCTTCCGTCTTGATGTCCTTGTTGCCATCGATGCTGAAGTTTTCGATCGAGGGACGTTCCTTTACGACTATGAGCAGCGTTTCGCCGTCGCGTCGAATTTCAATGTCGTCAAACAGGTTTTGTCCATATAACGCACGAATAGCTTCGCCGATACGGACGTTATCAATCTCGTCACCAACATTGATTGGCAGGTAGTTGAATACTGTTCCTTCTGAAATACGCTGCAGGCCCTCAACGCGCATATCCTTAACAACGAAATCTCCACTCGCAATCGAAATCAGTGGCAGGAATACAAGCAATGTGAATAACGTCTTTTTCATGTGAAAAATAATCCCTTGGTTCCTGTGACTCGAGGACTTAAGTCAGGTCGTTGTAAAAGGCGAAAGTCATCAAAATAAGCAAGGCGAGTATGCCTATCTGTTGACCAAGAATCTGCGCGCGTTCGGTCATCGGCCCACCCCTGATGCCCTCGACAACCTGGTACACGATCTGGCCACCATCGAGGACAGGCACTGGCAATAGATTCAATACACCAAGGCTGATGCTTATCACTGCCAAAATTCCGACGAAATACCGCCAGCCTCTTTCTACCGAATCGCCTGCAATCTGTGCAATTTTTATTGGGCCACTGATGTTTTTCATCGACACATCACCGGTTACCATTCGTCCCAGCATTCGCACGGTAAAGGCTGTCGTTGACCAGGTCTTAGTCACCGCGGCTTGCAACGATTCGACCGGCGTAAACGATCGCCGCGAAATCATGTGTTCTGGAACTGCAGTACGACGCACGCCAAGAAGTCCAACACGCTCGCCATCCTTTTCCTGGCTTCCCAGGATGACGGAAACCGAACGTTCGTAGCCATCACGCAGGAAATCAATGCTTACCTGCTGGCCGGCTTTCGGTTCGACAATTGCCGTCAAATCCGCGAACAGGACAAGCTCCTCACCATCGATTGCCGTAATTTGATCGCCTGGCTGTAGATCTGCTTTTTCGGCAGCTGAGCCTTCGCTTACGATTCCAACAATGGCTGGCGGTTGCCATGGGTGCAGGCCCAGCCCGTCCCATAAGGCGCCGGGTTCAGTTAGCTGAGTTCTGGCATCAGCAACATTTATCACCGCCTGTCGAAGTCGGCCATCATCTGACTCCAGCGTCATCGGAATGCGTCCGTCGTCGACCATTTCATCGAGCATTGCCACAAGCGTTTCTTCCCAGGCACTGGTCTTAACATCGCCGACAGCGATGATCTTGTCGCCGTACTGAAGGCCGGCTTTAGCGGCATACGAATCCGCAGAAACGACACCAACAGCAGGCCGAATATCGGTCACGCCACCGGCCATCAAAAGCCAGTAAGCAAGAATGGCAAAAATGAAATTGAACGCCGGTCCTGCAAGCAGCACTGCGATACGCGCCGGTATGGGACGCTGGTCGAAAGCACGACCTTCATCTTCCGCTTCGACGATACCGTCACGACTATCAAGAAAACGTACATAGCCACCCAGCGGTACAGCCGAGATGCAATATTCAGTTTGATCAGTGCCGCCAACACGGGTCCAGATTGGCTTGCCGAAGCCGATTGAAAAGCGCAACACCTTCATACCCGACCAACGCCCGACAATGTAGTGCCCGTACTCGTGCACAGCAACGAGAATACTGATCAGAGCAATGAATGCCAGCAGATCGATCAGGAAATCAGTCAAAGTTAGTCACCCCTCACTTGTGGACTGCTTACGATAGCTGCAGTTCCCGCAGCATCGCTCATCACACTAAGTGTCAGTCCATGAATGTTGCCTGAACGAAGCATCAAACCAGATCCAGCCAGTCAAGTCCCAGAACAAACAATGGCGCCGCCGCTGCCACGCTATCGATACGATCCAGAACGCCGCCATGCCCAGGAAACAGCTTGCCGCTGTCCTTCACGCCGGCAGTACGTTTGAACATGCTCACAGTCAGGTCGCCGACGACGGATATTGCACCGACCGCAAGACTAAACGGCAGCAATACCGCGACGTTAATATCCGCGTAATAGGCAAAACCCGTTGCCAATAAGCCGACCAGCACGAGCCCACCGAAAACACCCTCCCAGGTTTTTCCGGGGCTGATACTGGGTGCCAACTTAACCCGCCCAAAGCGTTTGCCACTGAAGTAGGCTCCGCTATCAGCCGCCCACACGAGAATTAGCGCGAATAACAGAAGCTGCGAAGAGTAGCTGTACAGGGATATCATGGCGATAAAGAGCGGTACCAGAATAAGAGCGCCACATACCCATCGAATAACGACCGGTATCGGTGTTGGAAAAAAGAACGTCCAAAGAAACGCGATGAACCACCAAAGACACGCCAACTGCAAGAGCGTTACCGAATACTCGGGAACCACGAAAACTATAATCGCCAGCAATGCGGCAATCAGCGCAGCATATGCATAACGGCCAGTGTTTGATGACAAGCCGAGAAATCCAGACCATTCCCAGGCACCGGCCACGATCAGAAATGCAAACACCAGTATTGCGAAATCCGGCGGAACGACGAATAACACCGCGCCAAGGATGGCGAGTGCTATCACTCCTGTAATGACTCGGGTTCTTAACATCCGGTCGTCTCTACCTGGTCGCCTGTGTGTCCGAAACGTCGCTGCTTGCCGGCGTAAAAAGACAAGGCCTCATCAAATACGTTCTGATCGAACTCCGGCCACAGAATGTTGGTAAACCAAAGCTCGGCATAGGCAAGATTCCACAGCAGAAAATTGCTGATGCGCTGTTCACCACCAGTCCTGATCAACAAATCCGGGTCCGGCACTGCAGACAGCTGTAATTCAGCTGAAAACGCCTCATCGTTCACATCGTCGAGCTGCAGTGAGCCGTCTGCCACTTTGCGAGCAATCGATTTACTGGCCTGAATAATGTCCCAACGCCCGCCATAAGCGATTGCAACGGTCAATTGCAATCCAGTATTGGCCGCTGTTTTCTGCTCGGACTGCGCGATTTTCTTGCGCAAGCCCGTGCTCAGTTCATCCAGCGCACCGACAAACAGCAGCCTTACGTTATTACGATGCAGCTCGTCGACTTCTCGTCGCAAGGCCTCAACAAACAATTTCATCAACGAACTGACTTCATCTTCGGGACGCGACCAGTTTTCGCTGCTAAACGCGAACAGGGTCAGGTATTCGATTCCTCTTTGGGCGGCCGTTTCGACAGACATACGCACAGACTTAACGCCGGCACGATGCCCTGAATGGCGCGGTTTATTGCGACTTTTCGCCCAGCGACCATTGCCATCCATGATAATGGCAACATGCCGTGGCACGCTGCTGTTATTGGTCGTTGGCTGTATAGATGGCTCGGGCATGGTTAGACGTGTATATATAAGGTGACGAACCCCTATATCTCCATCAACTCAGACTCTTTGTCCGCCAAGACTGCATCGACCTCGGCAACATGCTTGTCTGTTATCGCCTGGATCTCACCCTCGGCACGACGTTCGTCATCCTCGCCGATCATTTTTTCTTTGAGTAATTCTTTGACGTCGTGCATCGCGTCGCGACGAATATTACGAATTGCAATTCGACCGCCTTCAGCTTCGTTTCGAACCACGCGGATCATGTCCTTACGTCGCTCTTCCGTCAGCGCGGGCAATGGCACACGAATAACAGTGCCGGCTGTAGCCGGATTCAATCCCAGGTCGGACGACATAATGGCTTTTTCGATCGGCTGAACCATGTCTTTTTCCCAGGGCGTAATGATCAACGTGCGAGAATCCTCAACGCCGACATTGGATACCTGGTTCAGTGGCATCTGGCTGCCGTAATACTCAACGGTAATATGATCGAGCAGGCTCGTGTGAGCCCGGCCCGTTCGAATTTTGGTCAGCTCCTGCTGCAAAGAAGCGACACTTTTAGCCATTCGGCTACTGGCATCTTTCTTGATTTCATCCAACACGATTTACAGCCCTCTTTTGTCTGCCTGTTCAGGCAGTGACTACGGTCCCAATATTATCGCCTGACATTGCCTGCACCAGTGCATTAGCTCTGGTCAGATCAAAAATGCGTAACGGCAGGTCATTGTCCCGGCACATTACGATTGCGGTCGCATCCATCACCGAAAGCTTGTCCGCCAAAACCTGATCGTATGAAACGGTCTCGTATCGCTTCGCATCCGGATTGCTCATCGGATCCGAGTCGTACACGCCATCGACTTTGGTTGCCTTCAACAGCACGTCGGCCCCTATCTCAATGGCACGCAAGCTTGCTGCGGTGTCCGTCGTGAAAAACGGGTTTCCCGTTCCAGCAGCCAAAATAACCACTCTACCCTTTTCCAAATGCCGAATAGCGCGACGGCGAATGTAATCTTCACTGACCGCGTTTATCTGCAAAGCAGACATCACGCGTGCAAACACATCCATCGATTCAAGTGCATCCTGAATGGCCAATGCATTCATGACGGTCGCGAGCATACCCATGTGGTCACCTGTGACCCTGTCCATCCCGGCACGTGCCAGACCGGCCCCACGGAATATATTGCCTCCACCGATAACAATCGCTATTTCGACGCCGGTCTTGCGGGCTATTGCGATTTCGGCAGCAATACGTTGAATAACTTTCGGTTCGATACCGTAATCCAGGTCCCCCATCAGCGCTTCACCGCTGAGTTTCAGCAATACACGACGGTATTGAACCGGATTGTCACTCATACATTGTCCTTTAGCTTAAGCCCTGGCCTGGGCCAGAGCGGCCGTTGATTCTAGCGTATTCCCTCGTATAGGTCCTTACTAAAATCAATGGCTTATGCCGATTTCCTAAAGTCAGTCGTATTTCTACGTCCCCTTGGGGGGCTTTGCGTCTTCGATCTGTTTCATGACTTCATCCGCAAAATTCTCGACTTTCTTCTCGATGCCTTCGCCCACTTCAAAGCGGGTGAACGACACGACGCTGGCGTTCGCGCTCTTCAACAGCTGACCGACTGTTTGCTTGTCATCTTTGACAAATGGCTGGCCAAGCAAGGTAATTTCCTTGAGAAATTTGTTGATCCGTCCGCCGATCATTTTCTCAATGATCTCGGGTGGCTTGCCGGATTCTGCGGCCTGCTCCGTGAAAATACGCTTTTCGGTTTCGAGAGTCTCTGCTGGTACACCCGACTCATCGATGCAGGTGGGATTGATCGCCGCGACGTGCATCGCGATGTCCCGTGCCAGCTCCTGGTCACCGCCCTCGAGCGCCACGACAGCACCAATGCGTGCTCCGTGTGTGTAAAAGCCAATCGGGCCGCCGTTCTCAACGATTTCAGCACGCCGAACAGAGATGTTTTCACCAACCTTCTGGACCAACTCGGTACGTGCAGCTTCAACCGTCGAGTCACCCAACGAAAGGCCAGCCAGGTCGGCCGCTTCAGTAACACCTGAAGACAACGCGGCGGCGGCCACGGCGTCTGCAAAGCTGATGAAGTTCTCATCTTTGGCGACAAAGTCGGTCTCCGAATTGACTTCAGCGATAACCGCCTTGCTACCATTTGCCTTAATCACGACGCGACCATCGGCCGCCACTCGACTCGCTTTTTTGTCAGCCTTTGCCGCACCCGCTGTACGCAACGCCTCCGCTGCAGCGTCGATGTTGCCGTCAGCCTCAACGAGTGCTTTTTTGCACTCCATCATGCCAGCACCAGTGCGCTCACGAAGTTCCTTTACCATTGATGCAGTAATAGACATGGCTCAGTCCTCCGCTTTTTCGTCAGCTTTTTCGTCTACTTCTGGTTCAGCTTTTTTAGTGGTCTTCTTGGCTGCCTTTTTCTTCGCTTTTTTCTTATCCCCGGATGGGGGCGGCTCAGCCGCATCTTCAGATTTTGGCTCAGCTGTCTCTTCAGATTTCGCCTCTGCCTTTTCTTCAGCCTTTACCGCAGCGGCTGGCTCTGCCGCTTTTTCATCAGCCTCTGGAGCCGCTTCTTTCTTCGCTGGCGCTTTCTTGACGGTTGCTTTCTTTACGGTCGCTTTTTTCTTGCCCGATTTTTTGGCCGCTTTCTTCTTGGCGCGGTTCTTTTTCACATTGCCGTCTTCGTCAAGCTCAACGAAATCATCATCGCCAAGTGCCACATCAGGTAATGAAGACTTACCATCAAGTACAGCATCAGCAACCAAGGCCGTGTAAAGCTCAATCGCACGCATCGCATCGTCGTTACCAGGAATCACGTAATCAACGCCTTCCGGTGAGCAATTCGTATCAACGACAGCAACCACAGGGATGCCCAGCTTTCTGGCTTCGCGCAACGCGATATCTTCGTGATCAACGTCTACGACGAACAACACGTCAGGAACATTACGCATTTCCTTGATACCACCAAGGCTGCGTTCCAGTTTTTCCTGCTCTCTGCTGAGTCCGAGGACTTCTTTCTTGGTAAGACCTTCAAAAGTCCCATCGTCGGCCATCTGTTCCAGCGTCGTGAGACGTTTTACAGATTGCCGAATTGTCTTGTAGTTGGTCAGCATGCCGCCGAGCCAGCGTTGGCTGACGAATGGCATTTCGCAACGTTTGGCGTGCGTTTGCACCGCCTCACGTGCAGCACGCTTAGTGCCAACAAACAGGACTTTGCCGCCGTCGGCTACTGTGCCCTTAACAAAGGCAGCAGCTTCTCGCGCGAGCGGTAGGCTCTTTTCAAGGTTAATAATGTGGATTTTGTTACGTTCGCCAAAGATGTAGGGTGACATCTTCGGATTCCAGTAACGGGTCTGATGACCAAAATGCACGCCAGCCTCTAGCATCTGGCGCATGGTTACGTCTGCCATATCAATTTCTCCGGGTTAGGCCTCCGCATACCCCATCTCACAACCCCTTTTTTAATAGGGCACCCAGTAAGACGTGTCGGTATACGTGTGAAGTATTTACCCCTCTAATAACAACAATTTGCTACTGAGGGGCGCGCTTTATACCATAGCCGGCCGGCCCCAACAACGAATAATAAAACAGCATGTCAGTAACGATTAAGACACCTGAACAGCAGGATAAAATGCGCGTCGCCGGTCGGCTCGCCGCCGATGTCCTCGATATGATCGAGGATTATGTAAAACCAGGTATTTCGACCGGCGAATTGAACCGTATTTGCCACGAATACATCACCAAGGAGCAGGACGCTATCCCTGCCCCACTCAATTATCGCGGCTTTCCAAAATCCGTCTGCACGTCTGTAAATCATGTGGTTTGCCACGGCATTCCCGGCGACAAGGTGTTGAAAAATGGCGATTCCATCAATATCGATATTACCGTGATCAAAGACGGCTTCCACGGCGACACCAGCCGTATGTTTTTTGCCGGAAAACCCAATATTCAGGCCGCTAG
Organism: Woeseiaceae bacterium; assembly: GCA_021773075.1. Taxonomy (GTDB): domain Bacteria; phylum Pseudomonadota; class Gammaproteobacteria; order Steroidobacterales; family Woeseiaceae; genus UBA1847. Next base: position 71,584 of record JAJFKT010000010.1, on the reverse strand, counting down.
GCTTTCCGAAATTGCCTTTGAAAGCATGTGGTTAGGTATAGAAGAGTTGGCACCGGGAAAACGTCTGGGCGACCTTGGGGCGGCGGTTCAAAAACACGTTGAGAAGAATCGTTTTTCTGTCGTCCGCGAATATTGCGGGCACGGTATCGGCCTGGTTTTCCATGAAGAGCCGCAGGTATTGCACTACGGCAAGCGCGACACCGGTATGGCGTTTCGCGAAGGCATGACCTTAACCGTAGAGCCGATGGTGAATGCTGGAAAAGCCGGCGTTAGATTACTCCCTGACGGTTGGACCGTCGTGACCAAGGATCACAGCCTTTCGGCACAGTGGGAGCATACCTGTCTTGTGACCAGCGACGGCTTCGAAGTGCTAACCTTGGGCGCGGACTCTCGAAATAGTAGTTAATAAAAAACAATGAGTTACGGACTTATTCGCGAACAACTGGCCAAGGCTGGTGATGACCTGAAGACGCGATTTGAAGCGGGCGATTCAATCGTCGAATTAGTCCATGCCCGCTCCAGCCAGGTCGACGAAATAATGCTTCAGCTATGGAGTGAGCATGTCGCGCAGGACAGCGCCGTGCTGATGGCCGTCGGTGGCTATGGTCGTGGCGAGCTGCACCCCGGCTCGGACGTCGACGTAATGATTTTGCTACCGGATTCGATGCCAGCTGACGCCGAAGAGTCACTTTCTGCATTTATCACGGCTTTATGGGATGTCGGCCTGGAAATCGGGCACAGCGTTCGCACCGTGCAGCAATGCGTAGAAGAAGCCGGCGCGGATCTCACAGTCGCAACGACGCTGATGGAGGCTCGGCTACTGATCGGACCAGCCGGCTTGTTTCAGCGCATGCTCGCCGTCATCGAACCCGATCAAATGTGGCCATCGTCGGTTTTTTTTGAGGAAAAGCTGAAAGAGCAGATCAGTCGCCATCACCGTTACCACGACACTGCCTACAACCTGGAGCCGAACGTCAAAGGCAGCCCGGGTGGCCTGCGGGATATCCAGATGATTGGCTGGGTGGCCAAACGCCATTTTGGCGCGACGACGCTGGCCGAACTCGTTGAGCACAAATTCTTGACCCCTGGCCAGTTAGAGCGTCTCGAGGACGGGGAGCAATTTCTCTGGCGTATTCGATTTGCGCTGCACATTTTGACCGGCCGACGCGAAGATCGACTGCTTTTCGACCACCAGACCCGACTTGCAGAAATGCTGGGCTACGAGGACGCGACCTACATACTGGCCGTCGAACAGATGATGCAGCGCTATTACCGCACTGTGATGGAACTCAGTCGCCTGAACGAAATGCTATTGCAGCAGTTCGAAGAAGCCATATTGATGGATCCGGACGCCCCGGCTGAAGCACTGAACGAACGCTTTCAGGTAAAGAACGGCTTCCTGCAGACGGTGAATGAGCAAGTCTTTAAGAAAGACCCGTCGGCCATGCTGGAATTATTCCTGCTTCTGCAGCAAAACCCCAATTTGCGTGGAGTTAGTGCCTATACCGTTGGCTCGATCAAACGCCACCTGCATCTGATTGACGATCAGTTTCGACAAGCGCCGCGCAACCATCGCCTGTTCCTGAATATTCTGCGGGCGCCAGAAGGCGTTACCCATGAGTTGCGCCGCATGAACCTCTACGGCGTCTTGGGGCTCTATATACCGGCGTTCGGTCGAATCGTTGGTCGCATGCAATACGACCTGTTCCACGCATATACGGTGGATGAGCACACACTTTTCGTCGTTAGTAATCTGCGCAAGTTTGCGCTGCAGAGATACGACGACGACTTTCCACATTGCAGCGAAATCATGCAATCGCTTGAAAAACCCGAGGTCGCCTACCTGGGGGGCCTGTTTCACGACATCGCCAAAGGCCGCGGCGGCGATCACTCGGAGCTCGGCGCCGTTGACGCGGAGGCATTCTGTCTTGAACATGGACTCAGTGCTCGCGATGCGAAGACCGTTGCCTGGCTAGTGCGCCATCACCTGATTATCTCAACGACAGCACAGAAGAAAGACCTTGGCGATCCGGACGTGATCAATGAATTCGCCGAAGTCGTCGGTGATAGCGAACGTCTGGACTACTTATACGTTTTGACAGTCGCTGATGTCAGAGGTACTAACCCCAAACTATGGAATTCATGGAAGGCGCAACTGTTTCGCGATCTGTATGAATTGACAAAGCGTGCGCTGCGCCGCGGTCTTGAAAACCCTTTCGAGGGAGAACAGTTGGTTCTCGAGAAGAAAGAGAAAGCGCGTCTCTACCTCGATTCAGCTGGCGTTGGCGAACAAGTTATTGCGGATGTCTGGCAATTGTTCGACGACAACTATTTCCTGCGTTATCGAAGCTCGGAAATCGCCTGGCATACCAAATGGCTCGCGGATTCGGATACTGGCGATGAAATCGGAATAGTCAACGTACGGCGACGACGTAGCGGAGACGGCGTTGAGGCCGTTCTTTTTACGCCGCAGAGCAAACGAACATTCGCGCACGTGACCGCCGTTCTCGATGAGCTGGGTATGACAATCATGGATGCGCGCATCGTTCCATTGGACAATGACCGCAGCATCGACACGTATGTGTTCATGGAGTCGGACAAGCGAATTGATATTGACGAGGACAGAATTAACAAGATTCGGCGCTCGCTAACGCGTATCCTGAGCGCCGACGACGAGTCCGTAGCGAAGGTAACGCGTGTGCTGACACGTCAGGCACGAATGTTTACAACGCCAACGCGCGTCGACTTTGGTGCCGTCGGTACGAGCGATCAATCGGTATTTGAGCTCACCACGGCAGATCGACCAGGGCTGTTAAGCACCGTTGGCCAGGTATTTATTGAGCAAGGCATCAACATCATGTCGGCTAAGATAATGACAATTGGAGAACGTGCCGAAGATGTGTTTTATATTAGCGATCTCGCTGGACGCGCCCTCAGTGATGCAGCGCTGGATGCGCTCGCAGATTCGCTGCGCAGCAAGTTAGACCAAAATGACGAATAAGAGCGAAAAAACGATGCGGGACTTGGAAGCGATAATCGAACAGGCGTTTGAGAGCAGAGCGGACGGATTCGAAGACAGGAAAACGGTCGCTGAAGCCGTTGATACTGCGGTTGCTATGCTGGATAGCGGCACTGCACGTGTTGCAGAAAAACGTGATGGCGACTGGCATGTTAATCAGTGGCTGAAAAAGGCCGTCTTGCTAAGTTTCGCGCTCAATGACAACAAGGTAATTGAGGGCGGCCACAGTCGTTTCTACGACAAAGCCCCCATGAAATACGCGGACTATTCGGCCGAACAATTCGCGGCAGACGGAGTGCGAGTTGTACCGGATGCAATCGTCCGTCGCGGTGCCTATGTCGCTCCGGACGTCGTATTGATGCCGAGCTACACCAACATTGGCGCATACGTTGATAGCGGTACGATGGTCGATACCTGGGCAACAGTCGGTAGCTGCGCTCAAATCGGGAAAAACGTGCACCTGTCCGGCGGCGTCGGCATCGGCGGCGTTTTGGAACCCGTTCAGGCCGGACCGACGATCATTGAAGATGATTGTTTTATCGGCGCGCGCTCTGAGGTTGTTGAGGGCGTCATCGTCGAAGCAGGGTCTGTGATCTCGATGGGCGTTTATCTTGGTCAAAGCACGAGAATCTACAATCGTGCGACTGAAGAGATAAGCTACGGTCGAATCCCCGCCGGTTCGGTAGTCGTCGCCGGCAACCTGCCGTCTGCTGATGGTAAGTACTCTTTGTATTGTGCGGTCATCGTCAAACAAGTTGACGCCAGGACCCGCGCGAAAACCGGCTTAAACGATCTACTCAGAAATTTGGACTAGCTGGCATGTTGGCCGTATTTGGAATCAAGAGCTGCGACACGTGTAGAAAAGCACGTAAGTTTTTCGCTGAAAACGATATTGAATTTCGTTTTCACGACGTACGTGACGACGGGCTGGACATTCAAATGCTGGAGCGATGGGCGAGTCGAATCGATTGGACGAAGTTATTGAACAAACAAAGCCTGACCTGGCGAAAAATTCCCGAAGTCGATCGAAGTGGAATGACAGAAAGCAAGGCTTTTGCACTCATGATTGAGAACCCAACGCTAGTAAAACGACCTGTTCTGGAATCCGACGTATTTATCGCCGTTGGATTCTCCGAAAAGCGATTTTCCGAGTTCTGGAAATCTGTTAACCGATCCGGCCAGTAATATAGTCTTCGGTGAGTTTGTGCTGTGGGTTCGTAAAGACCTTTTCGGTATCGTCAACTTCGACCAGATATCCCAGATGGAAATACGCCACCCGACGAGAAACTCGCGCGGCCTGCTGCATCGAGTGAGTAACGATGACTATCGCGTAGTCTTCACAGAGCTCATCCATTAGATCTTCCACGCGCGCCGTCGCGATCGGATCCAGGGCTGAACAAGGCTCATCCATCAAGATCACCTCAGGGTTGACCGCGATTGTTCGAGCGATACAAAGCCGCTGCTGTTGCCCCCCGGATAGACTTGTACCCGGGTCTTCCAGTCTGTCTTTGACTTCCTTAAGCAAGCCTGCCCGCTCCAGACTTGCATGCACAATGCTGTCCAGTTCAGCGCGATCACCCGCCAGACCGTGAATTCTCGGCCCGTACGCGACGTTATCGAAGATGCTCTTCGGAAACGGATTCGGTTTCTGAAAAACCATGCCCACGCGGGCGCGTAACGCCACTGGATCCTGCGTCTTACTGTAAATATCCTTGCCGTCCAGTGTGATACTGCCGCTTACTCTCGCCGATTCGATTGAATCGTTCATACGATTCAAACATCGCAAGAATGTCGACTTGCCGCATCCGGACGGACCAATCAGTGCGATAACCTGCCCCTTACTGATCTCCAGCGTCACATTCTTGATGGCATGATTTTCGCCGTAATAAACGTTCACGTCCTCGGCGACGATAAACGCATCGTCGCAGCGCGCATTGCCGACCGCTTCGCGACCAACATCAGTTTGTTGTTGATGGAATGGGCGAGTCGGTAATTCCGTCACCGTTGTTTGCTCTTGTTTTTCCTGTGTCATAGCTGTCATCTTATATCCATACTCACCACCTGCGCTCCATTCGTTTGCGAATAATAACGGCCGCAAGATTCATAAGGAGCAGGAAGGCGAGTAACACAATAATCGCCGCCGAGGTACGCTCAGCGAACGCACGTTCCGGGCTATCCGCCCACAAATAAATTTGTATGGGCAGCGCTGTAGACGGATCAGTGAAACCTGCAGGTACATCGACAATAAAGGCCACCATACCAATCATCAATAACGGCGCAGACTCTCCGAGCGCCCTGCTCATTCCGATAATCGCGCCCGTTAACATTCCAGGCATAGCCAATGGCAGGACGTGATGAAACACAACCTGCATCTGCGATGCGCCCAGACCCAGTGCCGCCTCACGAATAGACGGTGGCACGGCTTTGATGGCCGCACGGGACGCAATAATAATCACGGGCAAAGTCAGAAGTGTTAAGACCAGTCCACCAACCAGAGGCGCTGAACGCGGCAACGACATCCAGTTGATAAAGACTGCCAGACCCAGCAGGCCGAATACGATAGACGGAACCGCAGCGAGGTTGTTGATATTGACCTCAATCAGATCTGACCAGCGATTCTTCGGCGCAAACTCCTCGAGATAGATCGCCGCGGCGACGCCGATCGGAAATGACAGTGCCATCGTCACGAGCAACATGTACAGCGAGCCCATCATGGCACCTTTGATGCCTGCAAGTTCTGGCTCACGCGAATCACCATTGGTAAACAATGCGGTGTTGAATTTCGCCTCAAGACGCCCGGCGTCGCGAAGCGTCTGAATCCAGGAGATCTGCAAGTCCGAAAGTGGTCGCAGGCTCTCGTCGACACTTGCATCGATGTTGCCTTTCATCAGCATATCCACGTTCGACGCCGCGGGTACCCACATGGACTGTCTCGTTCCCAAGAGAATCGGTTCCGCGGCAACTAGCTCGCGCACCTGGTAGCCGGCGCCAGGGCTCAAGAGCCGGTTCATTTCTCGGCGCTGGCTTCGCCCCGAAATTTCCGGCAACTCACGTTGCAGAGCCTCGCGCACCAGGCCATCGAAATCCGCGTAATTGAGTTCTAACTCACCGTCTGGTGCGATGATCTCCGCGCTAAATTCGACCTCAAGCTGTAAGAAGGTCTGCGTGAACGCTGACGAGCCCTTCGCGATCAGGGTGGAAAAGAAAACCAGCAGGAACAGAATACCCACGCCGGTTGCCAATATGCCGCTCATTCGAAACAGTCGTTCCTTGCGGCGGCGTTTGGCCAGGCCAGCTGTAACTTTTTCTGCAGTCGTGAGATTGGTCTCCATCGCATCAATACCTAGTCGTACGCTTCACGGTACTTACGAACGACGCTGAGACCGATGACGTTTAGGCACAAGGTGACTACGAAAAGCATCAGTCCAAGCGCGAAGGCCGCAAGCGTCTTCGCACTGTCAAACTCCTGATCACCAACCAGAAGAGTCACGATTTGCACAGTAACAGTCGTCACAGCTGCGAATGGGTTGGCCGTGAGATTGGCGGCAAGGCCTGCTGCCATGACGACAATCATGGTTTCGCCAATCGCGCGCGATACCGCCAGCAAAATCCCGCCGACGATACCGGGCAACGCCGCAGGCAAAATGACCTTCGTCATAGTCTCGGATCGAGTCGATCCCAGTCCGAGGGCAGCATCTCGCATCGATGATGGAACAGCATTGATGGCGTCGTCGGCGAGCGAGGAGACCAGCGGAATGATCATGATTCCCATGACCAGCCCCGCCGCTAATGCACTCTCGGACGCAACCTCAAAGCCGATCGACTCGCCCGCGCGCCGCACCCAGGGTGCGACTGTTAGCGCGGCGAAGAAGCCATAAACGACAGTCGGAATACCAGCCAGAATTTCTAATAGCGGTTTCGCTATGCCACGCACCCTGGAGCTCGAATACTCCGCAAGATAGATGGCGGTCATCAGACCAACGGGTACCGCAACAAACATCGCGATGCCGGTTATCAGCATCGTGCCGGCAAATAGGGGCACAGCCCCAAAACTACCCGAAGATCCCACTTGATCCACTCGTATAGCTGTCTGCGGGCTCCAGGTCGTGCCAAAGAGAAAATCCGTCGCAGGCACTTTCTGAAAGAATCGGATAGCTTCAAACAACACGGACAAGACAATACCGATCGTCGTAAGAATGGCGATGCTCGACGCAGCAATAAGCAGCCAACGGACAACAGCTTCTACGCGATTGCGTGCGCGAAAGTCAGGGCGAATCCGACGCCAGGCCAAACTTCCACCCAGGACAGCCGTGCCCAGTACCAGAGCTGCGAGCAGCTGGCGACTTCTCTCGGTCAAATGCGCAAATCGCGTTGCAGCGCTTTGCAGGTTCTCATCGACCACGACGCTTGTGGCATCGCCGGATGCCAAGTTGCGTATATTGTTCAAAAGCAGATTGAGCGCGCCTTCGGGAAGCGATTGCAGCGCCTCGGGAAGACGGCCAACAACCAGCGCAGCAACCACTCGCGGCTCGATGAGAATCCAGCCAAACAACAACATCAACGCCGGCAGCACACACCAGATAACGACAAAATAACCGTGGTAACCCGGCAACGAGTGAAGAGCTGGACCATGCCCGGGCCCGCCCACCAATGCGAGTGAACGGCCGCGCCCGACAAAGAACGCGGCTGTCGCAATCAGGCCCAAAAGCAGGATTAGTGTGGTGCTCTGCATTTATTCCTCTTTAGCAAACTTCAATGGATTGAGATCGCGAACATCGGCGGCAACCTGACGACGCTCGACATCAGGCATCGGAACTAATCCGCGCTCGGAGAGATAGCCTTCCTCGCCCCAGGCACGTTCACTCGTGAACTCACGAAGATAGCCGCGCAATCCAGAGATCACATCGACATGGGCTTTCTTAACGTAGAAATACAGCGGTCGCGACACAGGGTATTTGCCGTCCGCAATAGCATCGAATGACGGGGCGACATCGTCAATTTTCGATCCTTTGACCTTCTCCATATTCTGGTCGAGAAAGCTAAACCCGAAGATTCCGAATGCATCAGGATTAGCCTGAAGTTTCTGCACAATGAGATTGTCGTTTTCTCCCGCTTCGACAAACGCGCCGTCTTCGCGGATCGTATGGCAGATAGCCTTGTAGCGATTCTTGTCGCTGGATTTTAGCGCCTTGATCCAGGCGACCGACTTGCAACCGCCTTCCATTGCCAGCTCGACGAACGCATCTCGAGTTCCCGACGTTGGCGGCGGTCCAAGAACTTCTATGCGGATAGCCGGTAATTCCGGATTCACATCAGCCCATGTTCGATAAGGATTCGCGACGAGTACGCCCTCAAAATCACTCGGCACTTCCTTGGCGAGTGCCAGAAAGATATCGGCACGCGAGATCGTCAATGCGGGTGCCGCAATCGCATTCGCGATCACAATTCCATCGTAGCCAATCTTGACTTCGATGATGTCGGTTACGCCGTTACTTGCACAAGACTCAACCTCCGAACTCTTGATAGCCCGGGATGAGTTCGCGATATCAGGGTAATCAACGCCAATACCATCGCAGAACAATTTCAGACCACCGCCAGAACCGGTCGATTCGATTTTCGGCGTTTTGAAGTCGCTGCGACGGCCAAATCGCTCGGCTACAACCGTCGCAAACGGATAAACTGTCGACGAACCGACGACATAGACGTAGTCTCGTCCTGATTGCGCATAGGATGGTGCAGCGAAACTCAGTACTGCAAAAACGACACCCAACGTTGCTATGGCTTTACGAATGGGACTCACTCTGGTGATCTCCAACTGGCTTATCAATGATGCAAAGCTTAGCGGTGAATTGTTACCAAATTGTTGCAAAACGATCGCAATATCAGGTCAGCTTAAAGTATGTCTATAATTCTCATTTTTCGTTATTTTTCAATACGTTACAGGATATCTGAAATTCATGATCGATGACCTCGCACAGCCTGAAATCGAATTACTTTGCGACTTGATTCGACGCGCCTCAATTACTCCAGACGATGCCGGTTGCCAGCAGCTGCTAATCGACAGGTTGGAGGTGTTGGGTTTCAAAGCTGAGACCATGATCTTCGGCGAGGTCAGAAACCTTTGGGCACGCCGTGGTACGGAATCACCGCTTCTCTGTTTCGCAGGACACACCGACGTCGTACCCCCGGGCGACGTATCAGATTGGAGCACTGATCCATTCGAACCTGCGTTCAGCGGAGAACTCCTGTATGGACGTGGCGCCGCGGATATGAAAAGCGGACTTGCCGCCATGACCGTCGCGATCGAGCAGTTTCTGGCCGAGAACTCCGAACACAAAGGTAGCATTGCACTGCTGATTACAAGTGATGAAGAAGGCCGTGCGCGTGATGGCACTCTGAAGGTCATGGAAACGTTGATGGCTCGTGACGAAAAAATCGACTGGTGTGTTATTGGCGAACCGTCAAGCGAAAAGTCGCTTGGCGATCTCGTTCGCATCGGTCGACGTGGGTCGTTGAGCGGTATGCTGACCGTGAACGGCGTGCAAGGACATGTCGCTTATCCACAACTCGCTGATAATCCGATCCGCCGCTTTTCTCCCGTACTCGCTGAACTGCACGAAATCGAGTGGGACGCAGGCAACGAGTTTTTTCCACCGACCAGCTTTCAGGTCGTTGATATCGAAAGTGGTATAGGGGCGCCAAACGTCACACCAGCGGAATTGACGGCTCGTTTTAATTTTCGTTACTCCACCGAGTGGAACCACGCGTCCTTGAAGAAGAGGGTTCACGAAGTCTTCGACGCTCACGACATTGACTATGAGCTAAACTGGCATTTATCAGGCGAACCATTCTTGACGGAACCAGGAACATTGATCAACGCTGTCGTTCAATCGGTGACCGAGCACGTTGGCAACGCTCCCGAGTTGTCAACCGGCGGCGGAACCTCCGACGGTCGTTTCATTTCGCCAGCTGGAACCGATGTTGTTGAACTCGGACCCGTAAATGCTTCGATTCATAAGATTGATGAGCATGTTCGCGTCGCTGATGTAGTTCAGCTAACGAGTATGTATCGGCGGTTAATTGAGCTATTGCTTTAGCGGCGTAGAAAATTCCAGACGCCAGCTATACCTAGCCCGCCCAGGCCGATTATCACCCAGGTCGGCATTGAGAGGCCCAGCAAGCGCCAGGCAACCTCGGCGCATTCACCCGAGCCTTTAAAGATCATGCCCAGCGCATCGCGCAACGGAAAATTATCAACCATGTATTCCAGGCCAGGCCCGCAAGAAGGCACCTCGTCCGGTGGAAGATTCTGCAAACGCACGTGCCAGGCCGCGACAGCGGCGCCAGCTAAAGCAAATGCTGCGAGAAAACCCGCGTAGATTCGGGAACCTGATGTCCCCGGATCGTGCAAGGCCGCAATCAGAAACAGAGCGCCCATCAAAATGGTAGCGATGCGTTGCAAAATACATAGTGGACAAGGGTCAAGAAGCAAGACGTGTTGCGCGTAGAGGGCGAAGCCCATCATGCCAGCACAGGCCAGCGCTCCTGCGAGGCTCAGGATTCGTTTGTTCGGTAATGTCATGGCGTTGTCAGTCGTTCGGAATTTCAGATGCGTCGGAAATTCCAGTATGACGCACATCCCTGCCGCGCACCATATAGATAACGTACTCGCAAATATTCTTGGCGTGGTCCCCGATGCGTTCAAGCGAACGAGCCATCCAGGTCACATTCATCACTCGTTTGATCGTACGGGGATCTTCCATCATGAACGTAATACACTGGCGCTGAATCGCTTCGTACTCTTCGTCTACACGCTCATCCTCGCGCACGACCTTAAATGCTTCATCAACGTCGAGACGAGCGAATGCGTTCATCGCATCCCGGACCATGTGTGAAACATGCGTGCCTAGAGTTTTCAATTCACGGTATGCGTCAGCGGGTCGGTCCATGCCAGCCAGCTTCGAGGCGAGGTAGCCGATCTTTTCGGCCTCATCGCCAATGCGCTCCAAGTCGGTAATTGTCTTGATTATCGCAACGATCAACCTGAGGTCACCCGCAGCAGGCGCGCGCATCGCCAAAATTTGCCCGCATTCTTCGTCGATACTGACCTCGAGGTTATTGACTTTGTAGTCATCATTGGCAACTTTCAGCCCTAACTCGCTGTCTCCTGTAACAACGGCAGTGATCGCCAACGACAATTGAGACTCGACCAGTCCTCCCATGGCAAGCACCATGTTCCTAAGGTCTTCAATGTCCTTATTGAAGCGCTTCGAAATATGATCAGTCAGGTCAGATGCTTCCATAGTGCAGCCTCAGTTGAATTTGAATTCCAGATCTATCTGAACTCGATTGTAGTCATGCTCTACGTCCTGAAATCGGTCTTTGTCATTGACGAAAAACGTTCCGCTCACGAAAATCTTGTCTGAGAAGCCGTACTTCGCCTTCAAGATGTGGCCCTTTGCATCCGTGCCGCCGCCGGCAAAGTCGGAGTCATTAAACGTAGCAATAACCACATCCGCTTCAATGTCCTCGTAAATCCACGCAAACTCCATGTCGCCCTTTTTCTTCGCAGAGCCCATCTTGGCGCCAAACGCATAGGCAGCATCTTGTCCGCTTACTTCGTTGTTTTGCGTGTACTGAGCAAATACCTGCAGCGCCCAATCATTAAGCTTGGTATCAAATTGTGCAAATACTTCAGTGTTTTTGTAGTCAAAAATGTAGTCGCCGTTCAGATCGACGGAATTGCCCTTTGACCTGCCGTTGAAAAAAGGCGCATTACCGATAGTGTCGGTATAAGCAAAATAGCCAATTCCCGCTGTCAGCTTGGCGGCATCACCGACTGGAAATTTCACCCCACTTTGCACGGCGTACAACAGTGAATCGTCAGCAGAACTACGTTCTTCGGCCGAAAACCCAGCGATCGTACCAAACAGCATGCCGGAGCTAAACGTGGCGGCAAAACCCTCGGGATTCAAATCACCATCCCAGATTAGCGGTGCCTTGCCCGCGCGGAACAGCGGGTTTTTCATCTTGCCTGCGTTTATTGATAACACGTCGTTCACCTTCCAGTCGACGTATGCAAGGTCCAGTCTAATGTCCTTCGTTGAGAAGCCATCATCAAAACTCTGGTTCGTCGAAACAGGATTATCGCCACCTGACGCCAGCTGCAAAATGACATTTACATCATCGCTGAGCTCCGCAGTGAATCCGAATCGAGCCCGAAATCGCATGCGATTTCGATTCTCCTCAAACTGCTCATCGATGCCTTCGTAGCGAAGTCGGAAGTCGCCCTTAAAGTCGATTCGATCGACCCAGGTTTCGTCCGTAGCCAGGGCTGATTGCCCAAGCAATAATGTTGATACAGACAGCAATATTGCGATTGGTAGTGCCTTCATTGAAATACTTTCCCTTCTTCAAATGCCAATATTTAAAACCGCAAGATAGCCGCGTCGTGTTGCCCTTATATTACGGCTTTGTTGCAGTTTTATGACATTTGTGAGGACTCTTGGCCGACAAGCCGCTCAGCCGGGAACCTGCAGGCAAATTCGCTACCACTATCTGGCTCACTGGACACCACCAGTTCGGCATTGTGTCGTGCCAGTACATGCTTGACGATAGCCAAGCCCAAACCGATGCCACCTTCGTCGCGACTCCTACCACGATCGGCGCGAAAGAATCGCTCCGTCAATCTCGGAATGTCCTCAGCTGCTATGCCAACACCGGTATCGGAGACGATCAATTCAGCGCCCTCTGGTAACGATCTCCAGAACATGGTAATTGTCCCGTCGACTGAGGTGTGACGAATTGCGTTGGATAACAAGTTGCTAACGACTGACTCGATCTCAGTCCGAATACCCAGAAGACTGGCATCGGTCTCGGTAACGATAACGATCTCAGCTGCCGCCTCGGGCCGCACAAAATCATCACTTATTCGTCGCAGCAAGTCCGCAATGTCGACAGACTGCTCAATCCCTGCTGGCCCCGAACTTTCCAGTCGCGACAATTCCAGCATTTCGTTCAGGATCTGGCTCATTCGCATCCCCTGATTACGCATCTGCGACAGCGGCTTCTTCCATACTGCCGGCACCTCCGCATCCTCAGCCAGGGTATCCAGATAACCATTGATTACCGTTAGCGGTGAACGCAATTCGTGCGACGCGTTCGTTACGAAATCGCGACGCATTTTACTCAATCTGAATCGTTCAGTTACGTCGCGAATTAGCAGTAATTTCTGTTCTGCACCGTAGGGAACCACGCGAAAATTCAAACACTGATCGTGGTTAATAGGTGACTCAATTTCCACATCACCGTCGAAGTCGTTGCTATTGACCAGAGCAGAAATTTCCGGATCACGCAGCATGTTGTCAATGCGTTGACCTTTGTCCTTCTTTCTTTTCAGTCCGACCAGAGCCTTGGCCGCGCGGTTGCACGTGACTATCTCGTTGCTCGCATCAAGAATCACAGCACCATCAGGCATTGCGTTGGTCGACTTTCGAAACTCCTTAAGCAGTTGCCGATAAGCCGTCTTGTAGCGCAAGCGCTGATCTTTTTCGAATCGAACGCGCGAAAAAATCTGTTCCCAGATCCCCTCGCCAGTGCGAAAGTCGATAAAATCATCTGTACGCAGTGCGCGTTCGAAATTAAGCAGCTGTCGAACTTGCCACAGCAGCGCGAGCATGGCGGCAGCCAGAAGCCCCCAAGCGGCATGCCCATAGAACCAGCCCACCAGTCCACCCGCACCAAGAAGCAGCAACACTCCGATTAGAAACTTCCTTGCAGGCTCAGACACCTACCCAACACCTCGAACGGAAAAGCGGTAGCCAGCACCGCGCACGGTTTGAATGTACTCATCTGCCCCGGCATCAGACAAGGATTTTCGAAGCCGCCGTACGTGTACATCGACGGTCCGCTCCTCAACGTAAACGTTGGCACCCCAGACGCGGTCCAGCAATTGCGGCCGAGCGTATACGCGGTCAGGGTGGGTCATTAGAAATTCGAGGAGACGGTACTCGGTCGGGCCGAGTTTTACCTTATTTCCCGCGGCAGATACGCGATGTCCTGCAGCATCGAGCTGCAAAACTCCTGCCGACAGTAATTCGTCTCCATCACCCTGCGAGCGCCGCAACACTGCTTGAATTCGAGAAACCAGCTCCCGTGGCGAAAACGGTTTCGTTACGTAGTCGTCCGCACCACCGTCGAGCCCCGATATTTTGTCCCGTTCCTCAGCACGTGCCGTTAGCATGATGATCGCCAGGTCGTCGAAAGCTTTGTCACGCTTTAACATTCGCGTTAATTCCAGGCCACTCATATCCGGCAACATCCAGTCGATCAACGCGAGATCGGGCTGACGATCCACCAATATCGCGCGTGCGGTCTTGCAGTCCTCGGCTTCAAAGGTCTCAAATCCTGCGCGCGTCAGATGAAACACGATCATTTCCCGAATCGCCATTTCGTCTTCGACAACAAGTATTTTTTTCGTGGTCACGATTATTCTGCAGTCCCGTTGATTCTGTGCCGCCACGTATTTCAACAGCCCAATATTACAGGACTGTTACGGTATGGACGCCGCCGGCTTTTCCGCGACCTTCTGCCGCAGATACGCTGGCTCTATGTCTTTGGGATGAACAGCCTCCCCCAGGTCAGCCAAAGCCAATAGATACTTCGCGCGCGGATACAGAATTCCAGAACTTGCGGAGAAACAAGGTTCGTTGACCGCCCATAGTTCCGGATACCGCTGCCATCCCTGCCCCGCGGAGATGCGTAAAGTGTTGCTCTCCCCACTGAACTCAGAGATGACTTCTTGTCCATGCAGCCTTTCTGGAATCAGCGGCATCGGCTTTTCGTCGTTCCCCCGAGCAAATAGACCCAGATAGACTTCGTTCATATGCGCATCTTGGGCCACAGCGACCTTAGTGGCGTCGCTGCTCGCGAAAACTTCCGCGGCTACGGCCGCCAGCGACGAAACCGGTATAATTTTCAGTCCCGCGCCATGGGCGAGGCCTTGAGATACAGAGGCAGCGATCCGCATGCCGATGAACGAGCCGGGGCCATTTCCCAATACAATGGCGTCGAGGTCCGACAGTTCGGCGCCGGCTTCACGCAGCCCATCCTTAAGCATGGGCATCAACAGTTGGGTGTGCTCGCGTGGTCGCTCCTCGTGGCGCTCAAGCAAAGTGCCGTCAACCTGGATCGCGACCGTACATGCGATCGAGGAGGTATCGATCGCCAGCAAGTTCACGCAACTCGTCCCTTGCGCTCATGCGCGGCGAGGAAACTGGATACTTCGTTCAATGCCGAAGTCGAGGGCATCGGCTGCAGGCATTCCAAAAACATCTTTCCGTAGCGCTTTCCGGTGATGCGTGGATCGCACAAAACGACGACACCGTAGTCGGTTTGGTCGCGTAGTAAACGGCCCGCACCCTGCTTCAACGATAGCGCGGCCAGCGGCAACTGGTGGTCCATGAAACCGTTCGCACCTTGTCGACGTAGAAATTCCAGTCGCGCCATTATCAACGGATCGGCTGGCGACGCGAACGGCAGCTTGTCAATCGCGACGATACTCAACGCGGGCCCGCGAACATCAACGCCTTCCCAGAAACTACCGGTACCGAGCAAAACGGCATCGCCGATTTGTCGAAAGCGGCGCAACAAGTCGTCGCGCGGCGCATCACCCTGCGCTATTAGCGTCCGGCCACCGAGGACCGACTTATTGCTCTTGAACCACTTTTTCGAATTGTTAAGCGCCCGGTGGCTCGTAAACAGGCAGAACATCCCGCCAGTCGTGAAATCAAGCAGCGGCGTGACCGCCTCCAGCATCGCGTCTGTATGACCCGGGTCAGACGGCTGCGGCAAGTCTTGCGGCAAATAGATAAGACCGTTCTGCTCGAGCGAAAAAGGACTTGGAAACGACAGTCCTGCAACGCCGGCTAAACCCATCCGCGAAGCAAAATGGGTGAAATCCTCCCCCACCGCCAGCGTCGCAGAGGTAAATATCCATGACTGAAAACCGTTGTCGATCAGGCCGTTAAGCTTTGCAGAAACATCGAGGGGCGTGAGGTGCAAACGCAGACTCCGCGAGTGAATCTCAAGCCAGCGCAGACCATCCCAGGAGTCATTGTTTGTAAGGATAGCCAAGCGCTCCGTTAGACCAAGGAGTTGCTCATGAATTTTCTCCAGCTCAATCGATGCATCACCCATCTCAGCAATCGCGATTTGAACGTCGCGTAGGGTGTGCGCCAAAACATCGAGTGGCTCGCGAAGTTCGGTCATTACTTCGCCGAGCTCATGGCGCCCTTCGCTGCGTGGCGCTTCAGCCCGTACATTTCGGATCGCAGTCTGCAAAGCATCGATTCGACGTATGAGCTCCGGCTGCGAGTACGGCAACGTCGCCACACGTGTTTCGTCAATCAGTCGCTCAATTTCCCGACTACTCAATGAAACGCCGAAGAATTGCACCGCCAGATCGGGGATCTGATGGGCCTCGTCGAGAATGATGGCTTCCGCCCCCGGCAGAAATTCAACAAAGCCTTCTTCCTTCATCGCCAGATCAGCCAGCAGCAGATGGTGATTGACCACAACAAGGTCAGCCTCTTGCGCAGCCTTTCGTGCTTTGACGACATAACACTTTGAATATTCGGGACATTTCTGGCCCAAACAGTTATCGGCTGTCGATGTCACCAGCGGCCAGGCCGGGGAATCCTCGGGTACTTCGATTAACTCTGCTTTATCACCACTGGTCGTTCGGTAACGCCACTCATTAATATCGTGAAGGTCATCGCGCAATGCCGAAGCAGCGTCAGTCACCTGGTCAAGCCGTTGTGGGCAGAGATAATTGGCGCGGCCCTTAAGGAGTGCAGTAGAGACGGGCCTGCCGATCGCCTTGCCGACTAACGGCAGGTCGCGATGATATAGCTGGTCCTGTAATGCCTTTGTACCGGTGCTGATTATGGTCTTACGGCCGCTCAACAACGCTGGAATCAGGTAAGCGAAAGTCTTGCCAGTGCCCGTGCCGGCTTCAACGACCAGCTTGCCCGAATTGGCGATAGCCTCCGCGACCGCTTCGGCCATCCAGCCCTGCCCCGCACGTGGCTGAAAGCCGGGTAACAGGTCTTTGAGGGGGCTTTGGTCGCCGAAGAAGTCAGTCAGGGATTTCACCGCGAGAAGGTTACACGGTTGAGTGCAAATCCGCTGCTGAAATTACGTCGCGAAAACGGCTGAAATCGCGATTTTCTCGATACTCGGCAGTTACCGCTTTGCGATGTCACGATTCGCATTAGGAGGGCTGTTTTTTAATTCCAAAACAGTATAATGCGCCACTTGTTTCGGAGGAATCCAACCTCTGCATTCACTTTTGATGAGCCCCCTCAAATGACCACAAACACGTCTTTGCAATCCTGGGTTGACCAGGTTGCCAGCCAGACTCAGCCCGACGCTATTCACTGGTGTACCGGTAGCGAAGCTGAATATCAGGAAATGATCGAAAAAATGCTGGCTGACGGCACTCTGACGACGCTGAACGAAGAGCAGTACCCGAATTGCTATTTGCACCTCTCGGATCCCAGCGATGTGGCACGCGTTGAGCACCTGACTTTCGTCTGTACCGACGAGGAAGAAGATGCAGGCCCGAATAACCACTGGATGAAACCAGCGGACGGGCACAGCAGAGTCGATGCGCTGTTTGATGGCTGTATGAAGGGCCGTACGATGTACGTCATTCCTTACTGCATGGGCCCTATTGACTCGCCTTATTCTCGGTGTGGCGTTGAGATCACCGACAGCCCCTACGTCGTTGTGAACATGAAATTGATGACACGCATGGGCGACAAAGCATTACAACGCATTGAAAGCGAAGGAACATTCGTTAAGGGGCAGCATTCAACGGGTGACCTGGATCCGGAACGACGTCTGATTATGCACTTCCCGCATGAGCTCTCGATCAAAAGCATTGGCTCCGGTTACGGCGGCAACGCGTTGCTCGGCAAGAAATGCCATGCACTTAGAATCGCCAGTTACCAGGCTCGTCAGGAAGGCTGGCTTGCCGAACATATGTTGATCGCAGGCCTTGAAAGTCCCGACGGAGACATTCATTACGTCGCTTGCGCTTTCCCGTCTGCTTGTGGAAAAACCAATCTCGCAATGCTGATTCCGCCTGCGTCTCTCCCGGGCTGGAAAATCTGGACGGTCGGCGACGATATCGCGTGGCTACATCTCGACGAGGACGGCCAGCTGCGTGCTATCAATCCGGAGTCGGGTTATTTCGGTGTCGTCCCCGGCACGAACGAGAAAACCAATAAGAACGCCTACGATATGATCACGCACGACGCAATTTTCACCAATGTTGCTACGACCGATAATCGCGAGCCATGGTGGGAAGGCAAACAGGACGGCGCGCCGACGACCGACTGGCAGGGCCGTGATTTCGACGCAGCCAACGGCAAGGCCGCACACCCAAACTCTAGATTTACCGTCGCCGCGAGTAATAATCCGGGCTACTCCAAACTTGCAGACGCTCCAGAAGGAGTCCCCATTTCCGCCATCGTATTTGGTGGTCGCCGCAAGGAACTTGCGCCACTGGTCTACGAGGCCAAGAGCTGGGAACACGGTGTCCTGATCGGTGCTGGCGTAGCGTCTGAAACTACGGCTGCGAATATCGGCGAAGTTGGCATTGTCCGCCGCGACCCGATGGCCATGAAGCCCTTCTGTGGCTATAACTTCGCCGATTACTGGGCGCACTGGCTGTCGTTCGCAGAGCGCACTGACAAGTTACCGAAGGTCTTTCACGTCAACTGGTTCCGTCAGAATAAGGACGGCGACTTTCTTTGGCCTGGTTTTGGCGAGAACCTGCGTGTATTGCAGTGGATTATAGATCGCTGCGAAGGGCGGGTCGATGCCAATGAAACACCGATTGGATTCCTGCCCAATCCGACCGACATCGACCTAACGGATCTCGATATCAGCGAGGAAAATCTGCACGCATTGACCTCTATTGATGCCGACCAGTGGCGAGCTGAATTGGATTCCGTTGGCGAGTACCTGGACACTTATGGTGATCGATTACCAGATGCGCTGAAGCAACAACAACAGGCTATCGCCGCCGAACTTGCTGGCTAACCGATAATAAAAAGTGCGGAGCAATAAGGGCGGGAAAACTCTGTTTCCGCTCCTGTGGGTTGAGAAGCGGAAACAGAGTTTTCCCGCCCTTATTGCTCCGCTCTCTATTCGATCGTCTTAAAATAAATCGCAAGCGGCGAACCAGGCTCTTCTGTTCGCCCAAGCCCGATCGTACCTTCCTCACCCAATTCGGTTGAATCCCGGCGTACCAACAAGTCCTGCCCCTGCACGTTCTGGACAAACGTGCCGTTGGTACTTTGATCGATCAAAACGAATTTGCCACGACGCATTTCAATTTTAGCGTGAATGCGCGAGATCAGGTTGCCCTTCACCACGACGTCATTGTCGTCTGCCCGGCCCAGATTAATACTCTTGCGCCGATCTGAAACCTCGACGGTCGAGTCTTTGAAGTTCAGCAATAACTTGGATGCCTTGCGGCCCTTATTTTCCCACTCGATAGTGGGCAACATGCTGGTCGCTTCCTCTGGCTGCCAAACCAGTTCAAACAGCGCCACCTCGTCCAGCCGACCGCGAACGGTCGCGACATCAATCTGGCGCGTCTGGTTGCGCAATTCCGGACTCATGTTCTCGACCGTAAAGCCAGAAATAACGATTTGCCTCGACTTGGCCTGCGAGGTCATGCGATTCGCTGTGTGCACGGCTGCGCCAAATATATCGTTTTGCTCCTGCACCACAGGTCCATAGTGGCAGCCGATGCGAATCGAGACGGGAATACCATCTTCTTTCTTGCCTTCTGCCGAGATTCGCGTTTGCATCATCACTGAGGCACCCATAGCCTCATCGACAGACTCAAAAGTGGACATAACCTCATCACCAATCGTCTTGATGACGGTGCCATTGAACTGGTAGGTCGCATCTTTCATGATATCGAGGCAGATCGCGACGGTCTCGCTGGCCTTGGTATCGCCGAACTTGTCGTACAGTTGTGTACTGCCGACGACGTCAGCAAACACAATTGCTACTTCAAGATCTTTTGCCATAACTCGATTCATAACTTAACGGCCCAAGCAGCTAATAATACTACTATTTATCGTCCTATTTCTCTGCAACGATATAAGCAATCCATGCAAGATCTGCGACGCCCTTCTCATCGGGTGTGAACTCACCATTTCCGTCGCCGTCCTCATCTTCGCCTTCCCAGTACACGGTCGCCTTCTGAAAGCCCGCTTCCAGCAATAATTCTCGAATCTCGGGTGCGGACCATAAACGCCATTCGTAGGTAAATGCCTTCTTTATCTTCGAGCCGTCTTTGAACTTGAAGTGAATGTGGCAACGAATGAAATTCGTGATCGGATGAAATTTCGCTTGATGCCAGATATAGGAGAAACCGTGCTTCTTGTGTTTGGTCTTCTCCTTGGTCTCTTCCTGGGCTTCCGGGCCGCCAAACATATCGCAAAAGAAAACGCCGTCATCCTTGGTCGCGGCATACGCTTTCTCGAAGTAGGCGCGCAGCGACTCACGAGTATTGAATATGAAGTAGCTAAAATTGAACGCAGCGAGCAAATCGACCTTGGGCGTCTCAACCGTCATGACGTCAGATTCAATCAGACTGACACGGGTCTGATCGGCCGTATCGAGCTTGCTGATTCTATTCTTACGACCCCATTCAAGTACGGATGGTTCGATATCAACACCAATGGCCTGAAACTCGCCACCCTGTCGCGCCCACTGGCAAGACATGCTCGCGGTCCCGCAGAAATCCTCCCGAAACAAGTACGCCGTTCGTCCGGTCAGGGTTTTGAAAGTGGTTTGCAAGAACTTGATTTCATTTTCAACATTCTGCACGGACAGCTCGTAGAGCTCATGAATGTCGGCCTTTTCGGCCATCGTCTGTTGTCTGCTAGCGGATTTGGCGCTCATTCTGGAATCGAATCCTCTACTGTTATTTTGCTGCGACCGTACATTGTAGCGGTGCCACTACGAATAGGCCATCTATTACACACAGCCACCGCGTGCTTGCCGTTCAACCGTAAGTAACAACCACAATAAACAACACTTAACGGCGGGAGCACTATGTGGAGTGCTGCGTAGTTCTGCCTCGGTTTTGAAGAAACGCAGACACAAGGAAGTGACCCTCAATGCTTGGCAGGCAAGCAGCTGAAATTACTCAGCAAAAGGGGAGTTGTTATGCCTGCTCACGAGACCTTCTACGACGTAATGCGACGGCACGGTATTACGCGCCGAAGCTTCCTGAAGTTTTGTAGCCTAACGGCAGCCGGACTCGGCCTCGCGCCAGAGTTCGCTGGCCGCATCGCCTACGCTCTCGAAACCAAACCCAGGACACCGGTTGTCTGGTTACACGGTCTGGAGTGTACCTGTTGTTCTGAGTCATTTATTCGCTCCGGCAACCCGCTCGCAAGCGATGTTGTCCTGTCGATGATCTCGCTCGACTACGACGACACATTGATGGCTGCTGCAGGTCATCAGGCCGAAGAACTTCTGCAACAGACCATCGATAAATACGACGGTGAATTCATCCTCGCCTGCGAGGGAAATCCACCTTTGAATGAAGATGGTATGTACTGCATCCAGGCCGGCAAACCCTACGTCGAAAAATTGCGCTATATGGCGGACCACTGCAAAGCCATCATCGCCTGGGGTTCATGCGCATCCTGGGGCTGCGTGCAGGCAGCGCACCCGAATCCAACTCGGGCAACGCCAATTCACAAAGTGATTCTGGACAAGCCGATTGTCAAAGTACCCGGATGCCCACCGATCGCTGAGGTCATGACCGGCGTCATCACCTACATGATCGCGTTTGGCCAACTACCACCGCTCGACCGTCAGGGCCGGCCGAAAATGTTTTATGGCCAGCGTCTGCACGACAAGTGCTATCGACGCCCGCATTTCGATGCCGGCCAGTTTGTCGAGAAATTTGACGACGAAGGCGCGCGCAAGGGTTACTGCCTTTACAAGATGGGCTGCAAAGGACCAACAACCTACAACGCCTGCTCGACCATTGAGTGGAATGGCGGTCTCTCGTGGCCAGTGAAATCCGGTCACGGCTGCCTCGGCTGTGCCGAAGAGAATTTCTGGGATAAAGGCAGCTTCTACAGCCCTGTCAGCAACCTGAATGTCACAGGAAATATTGAGGCAACGGCAAATAAAATCGGCGGCACTCTTGCTGGCGCAGCAGCAATTGGCGTTGCAGCGCATGCGGCCGCCACCGTCATTCAAAAAGCCACGGCCAAGAAACCGCGTGCGCCCGAGGAGATTAGTAATGGCTAGCGTAACCACAGCGAATGGGTTTGACATTGACGACAGCGGCCAACGAATTGTCGTTGATCCCGTCTGCCGTATCGAAGGACATTTACGGATAGAGGTTAACGTCGACGACAACAACGTAATTCAAAACGCGGTATCTACCGGCAACATGTGGCGCGGCCTCGAGGTGATTCTGCAGGGACGCGATCCGCGCGATGCGTGGGCATTTACTGAGCGTATTTGCGGCGTATGCACCGGCGTGCACGCATTGCAGTCAGTGCGTGCCGTTGAGAATGCTTTGAATATCGACATACCGGCGAACGCCAACCACATTCGCAACCTGATGATGTTGTCGCAGTATGTTCAGGATCACATCGTGCATTTCTACCATCTGCACGCACTGGACTGGGTCGATGTTGTTAGCGCGCTGAGTGCGGATCCGAAAGCAGCATCGGATCTGCAGCAGTCGATCAGTCCGTGGCCCAATTCGTCACCGGGTTATTTTAGTGCTGTGCAAAACAAGCTGAAGCGATTCGTTGAGTCAGGGCAACTGGGCATTTTCGCCAACGCCTACTGGGGAAGCCCCGCGTACAAATTGCCACCAGAAGCCAACCTGATGGCAACAACGCATTACCTGGAAGCGCTCGATTTCCAAAAGGAGATCGTTAAGATTCACACAATTTTTGGTGGCCGCAATCCACATCCGAACTGGGTTGTTGGTGGCATGCCCTGTTCCATCAATGTGGACGATAGCGGTGCCGTTGGCGCCGTCAATATGGTCTGGCTCAACATGGTTAAGGACATCATTGACCAGGCCATAACATTCACGGATCAGGTCTACCTGCCCGACCTGAAAGCCATCGCCTCGTTCTATAAAGACTGGGGCGCAATTGGCGGCGGCCTGTCCGGCCAGAACGTTCTTGCCTACGGTGAATTTCCTGCCATTGCCAACAACCACAGCAATGACAGTCTGATGCTCCCGCAAGGCGCGATTCTTAATGGCGACTTGAGCACGGTGCATGACGTTGACGTTACCGACCCGGAGCAGATACAGGAGTTCGTCGCTCACTCGTGGTACCAGTACTCCGACGACAATATCGGCTTACATCCGTGGGACGGCGTCACGGAACCGAAATTCGAACTCGGCCCGAACACCAAGGGCAGCAAAACCAATATCGAAAATATTGACGAGGGTGGCAAGTACTCGTGGCTGAAAGCACCGCGATGGCGTGGCAACGCGATGGAAGTGGGACCACTGGCACGTTACCTGGTCGCCTACGCCCGAGGTCAGGAGGATATTCAGGAACAAGTGAACGGACTCCTCACAGAACTCGACTTGCCAATTACGGCTTTGTTCTCGACGCTGGGTCGCACGGCGGCACGTGGTCTCGAAAGCTCGTGGGCGGCCCACAAGATGGTCGAAGTCTATGGCGAGCTGATGGCCAATCTGAAACAGGGTGATACGACGACAGCCAACATGGATAAATTCGACCCGGCAACCTGGGAGGCAGATGTGAAAGGCGTCGGATTCGGTGAGGCGCCGCGTGGAGCCCTTGGACACTGGGTGCATATCAAGGATACGAAGATCGAGAACTATCAGTGCGTTGTCCCGACAACCTGGAACGCATCACCGCGAGACCCGGATGGGAATATAGGCGCCTACGAAGCGGCGCTTCTGGGAACACCGATGGCCAATGCGGAACAACCGCTGGAAATTCTGCGGACCATTCACAGCTTCGATCCCTGCGTGGCATGTTCGACGCACGTCATGTCAAACGACGGCGATGAACTCTGCACAGTGAAGGTGCGCTAAGGAGACGACGATGACTACGATTTACGATGAGCAAGTCAGCGACGAACGTGGCGTTGCGGGTCCGATCTACGTATTCGAGGTGCCGGTCCGAATCTGGCATTGGCTACACGCGCTTGCCATTGCGACGCTAATTGTAAGCGGCTACCTCATTGCCGTTCCGTTGCCGTCAGTCAGCGGCGAGGCCAGTGACCATTTCTTGATGGGATATATTCGATTCGCACATTTCACTGCGGCGTTCGTATTCGCGATCGCCTTGATTGTCCGGTTTTATCTGGCGTTCGTGGGCAACAAATACTCTCGGGAATTATTCATCGTACCGATATGGAGTGGCAAGTGGTGGCGAGGCCTCTGGCATGAGATTAAGTTCTATACCTTCGTGACGAGAAAGACCGGCAAGCACATCGGTCACAATCCACTCGCGCAATTTGCCATGTGGTTAGCCAACATCGCGCTCGCGCTGTTCATGATCTGCACGGGCTTCGCTCTGTACAGCCAGGGAACAGGAGCAGGCAGTTGGGCGGATACTCTTTTTGGTTGGGTATTTGTGGTCGAGGCCAGCTCACAAACCGTGCGTATGTGGCACCTGATGGGCATGTGGTTGATGCTGGTGTTCATCATCATTCATGTCTACATGGCGATCCGCGCCGGGGTCGCATCCCGGCAAAACGGCACCAGCGCCATGATCGATGGCTGGCGAAGATTCAAGGACGATGGACCACTGGAGCCGCAGTAGGAGCACGTCGATGAATACGTCAAGCAGTTGTTTTGCCGACGGCGATCCTGGCGCTTACGAAACGCTCATTTTGGGGATTGGCAATATCCTCTGGGCCGACGAAGGTTTTGGCATTCGCGCGGTAGAGGCGCTGCACGCGGAGTACGCATTCCCGGACAAGGTTCGAATTATGGATGGAGGAACGCAGGGGATCTTCCTTCTGCCCTGGGTCCGTAACGCACGACGTCTGCTAATTTTCGATGCGATTGATTTCGGTCTGCCGCCAGCCACTCTAAAACTAATTCGGGATGATGATGTGCCACGATTCATGGGCGTGAAGAAGATGAGCATGCACCAGACAGGATTTCAGGAAGTACTGTCGTCGGCACAACTCGCGGACGAACTGCCGGAAGAAATTGCGTTAATCGGTGTACAGCCCGAATTACTGGACGACTACGGCGGCAGCCTGCGTGACAGCATCAGGGCGCAAATCCCGTCGGCAATCACCCTGGCACTTGAGGTGCTCGAACAATGGGGGGTTCCGGCCATCGTTCGCGACAACGCCCCCCGTGCGAGCGATCTCATTGGACCCGGCGCACTGGACATACGCGGCTACGAAACTGGCCGCCCTAGCGACAAAGGAGAGTTGCGATGAGCAACGTACTAATCGATCGTCTGCTGACGGAATTTAACTACCCGGAGATTTCGCTCGACAATCATGATGAGTTCGTTCACCAGCAGGGGCTAGTCGTACTGTTCTTTCCGGGAGACGCGGAAACGGTCAAAGATGCGACCGATGTCGCGGTCATTCTTCCCGAACTCGTTGACGCATTTGATCAACGATTCAATCCCGGCGTTGTTACGGATACCTTCGGCGCTGGCATGACATTGAAACGGCAGTACGGTTTCACCCATTATCCTTCGCTGGTCTTCGTGCGTGATGGCGAATACGTTGGAACAATATCCCGTATTCAGGACTGGTCCGATTACCTGTCGAAAATACAGAGCTTCTTCACGGCACCGGTACGCCGTGCACCGGGATTCAGTATTCCGGTAGTCGCGGGGTAGATGACGATGGCTATCCATGACATTCCGGTTCGCGTCGTAGGTCCCGGCAGCCAGTCGGCTGGTCTGGGTGAAGGACCCTCCTATATCGACATGCCATCGGAGATGCAGCAATACGACCCGCCGCTTATTCCCGAGCCCGAGGACGTGCAGCATTTAGCGGGCGCGAAGGAAGCAATGGCGTGGCTGGAGTCCGCGCTATATAACTACCACGTCAGTCAGGAAATGCAGCTCGCCAACCTTAATCAGATCGACGACGCCAGTCGCGAGTTAATCAATCAAATTCTTGGCGAAGGTGAGGTCAGTATCAATTTTTCAGGAACGCCAAAGGCGCAAGTGCAAGAGTCAATCCTTGCCGGAGTGTGGCGCACGGTGTATTACGACGAAAACGACGAAATGGCCATAGATCTGCTCGAAATCGCAGCGGTACCCCATGTGGTTTTCGCAGCCAACGATGAGCAGCGGTCGATCGATCTGGCAAACTGTGCCACGGCGACCGACGTCCCGAATGCACTACCCATACTGGCGGAACTGGACGATCGCGCGCGACTGTTCGCTGCCAACGGCAACACGCACTCAATCAATTTAACATTGCTGCCACTGTCACAGACCGAGCTCGAGTACCTTGATACCTTCCTCGGTCGAGGCCCCGTCGACATCCTGTCGCGAGCCTATGGCAAGTGCGAAGTTATCAGCACACTAACACCGAACATCTGGTGGGTACGATATTTCAACTCGATGGGAACGTTGATACTGAATACGATCGAAATCACCAGCGTGCCGCAGGTCGTTGCGGCGGCAGACGAGGATATAAGCGATTCAGCCGTCCGCCTTAGCGAAATGCTCCTGTCCTATTGGCCAAAAACCGCGTGAACCGTCTTGATGACAGGGCAAAGCTTGAGTGCAGGATCTGCTGGTATGTGTATGACCCGGAAATCGGTGACACGGTCGAACAGGTGCCACCGGGTACAGCTTTTCTTGCGTTGCCCGCCCATTGGCGATGCCCGCAATGCGACGCAAGTCCCAACGCCTTTATTCCGGTGACTCGCTAACGTGAGTACGCACCTGACAAACTCACCCCACGATCTGCTTGCGCGATTCGAATCCATACACCGTGAGAAAATGCAGGACATGCCCTTCGTTAACGCGGCACTGGCGGTCGAAGCCGTAGGTTTTCGAGAATTCGAGGAACACCAGCTCGGCGTATTGATCACGCCCTGGTTCGTCAATCTCGTCATCCTGCCCGTAGAAGATCTCAGCACCACCCATTCTGCAGGCGCAAAAATAACGATTCAGTTTCCGTCCGGACCGATTGAGTTCACCGTCGCCAGCGACGAGGTACTCGGTACTTACCTGAGCGCGGTGCTGTTCAGCTCGGTTAGCGATATTCCGAATCAGGAAACTGCGCGAATGCTGGCGGATGAAGTTATGTGCGAGGTCTTCAATAAGACACACAAAAAGCATGTCATGAGTCGTCGCGCGCTATTTTCCGGCGCGAGTACAGCCTGATGCATGAACTATCCGTTTGCCTCGCGCTAATGCAGCAAGTCGAGACCATCGCAAAGCAACACAACGCGACGGCTGTCGAACAAGTGTATTTGAAAGTCGGGCCGTTATCGGGAGTGGAGCCCAATCTAATTCGTAAGGCCTACCCACTCGCTGCCATCGGCACGATCGCCGAAAATGCAGAGCTGTTTATTGACGATGGCGAGGTGATCATCTGCTGCACGCAATGTGGATCTGAATCAGCAGCGAAACCGAATCGACTGTTGTGCGCATCCTGTGGTGACTTTCGTACCCGTATTATCAGCGGCGATGAAATGATTCTCGAGCGTGTCGAACTGAGTACCGCACACTAACAAATCCGCGGCAGTGGATCGTCCTCTAGTTCTTCCAGAAAACGTTCCCCACCCAGCGCTGTTTCAAGAATAACGCGATCACCGGTTCCAGTAATACGACCTATGCGGGCCGCTGCCGCACCTTCCGGGAGAAGCCGCCACAACTGCAGTGCGTGTTCCGCCTGTTCCTCTGCAATGACAGCAACAACACGACCCTCACAGGCGAGGTAATAGGGGTCGTATCCAAGCATGTCGCAAACTGACTGCACCTGCTCCTTGACAGGAATATCCGCTGTAAAGCGCACGCCGAATCCGGTTGCGCGATTTATTTCATGCGCAATCGAGGCGATACCACCGCGCGTTGGATCGCGCATGAATCGCAAGCCGTCGAGTGACAGCAATGACTCCGTCAACGCCATCACCGGCCCTGCGTCAGATATGAGTTCGCCTCGTAGTCCGAACTCTTCGCGCGCCAACATCACAGCGGTACCATGGTCGCCAACCGTTCCGCTGACAATGACGGCATCGCCGTTTCGAATTTTGTTCATGGCTGGAACAACGCCAGGCAAACGCACCCCGACGCCGGTCGTCGCCAGATACAAGCCGCCGCCCTCACCGCGCCGAACGACCTTCGTGTCGCCCGCACAGACTTTGACGCCGGACTCCTTTGCCGCCTTTGCCAGACTTGCGACGATTCGATCCAGACGCTCTATCTCGAAACCTTCCTCGATGAAGGCATTCAGCGTCAGGAACATTGGGCGCGCGCCTGCAACCGCAAGATCATTCGTCGTTCCGTGCACTGAAAGCGAGCCGATATCGCCACCAGGGAATTCCAGAGGCTGTACCGTAAATCCGTCTGTGGTCATAAGGACTTCGCCTTCGCCAAGTGCGATCGGAACCGCATCTGCTTCAACGTTGAGCTCCGACGACCCGAAATTTTTGGCGAATATTTGCTCGATAAGCTCACGCATAAAGCGGCCACCATTGCCGTGCGCCAGCGAAATCCTGGTGTCATCCATCAATATTCTCCCGCTCGTCCCGCGCTGCAACTTCGGCAATCTGTCCAAAGCTCAACGCCGCGTCGTTACACGGCAGCCGCAGTGGCAGGTGAACCTCGAATCCGTCTTGCCTCAGTAGACCGACAGCCTGCGACGCAAGCACATTGTTCTGAAAAACGCCGCCGGTGAGTCCGACGCGATTCACATCATGCAGAGATCTGGCTGCTCTGGCCTGCTGCAGAATCGCGCTCGCCAGACTGGAATGAAAAATCTCCGCACGTTCGCTGGCGGGTAAAGCTGCGTCTGACAGCATTGGCAAGAGCGGCGCCCAATCCGTACGCAGAATGCCCTCATCATCCGCCGTCAATGGCAATGAAATCGGTGCTCGTGTTGACTTACAAATTGACTCCAGAAACATCGGGCCCGCTGCCTCAAAACTGACGACTGGCAGATCGAGAATTAATGCGGCAGCCGCGTCAAACAGGCGTCCGACGGCACTGTTCACCGGGCTGTTCATTCCCGCTTGCCACGCTGCTTTTGCAAGCCCGTCGTCAGGGCAATTGCCCCAATCCTCGCCGCACTCCCAATACATTCCTGCCGCACTGCGCCAGGGCTCACGGCCCGCCAAACTGCCACCGGGTAGCCGGAATGAACGCAAGCTTGCGAGCCGCTGCCAGTGACCCGGCGCGCCGTATAGCGCTTCGCCACCCCATAGCGAACCGTCTTCTCCAAGACCTACGCCATCCCACGTGAACATAAGCCACGGCTCAGTGCCGCCGAGTTCCGCTGCAAGCGCCGACGCGTGCGCCTGATGATGAAACACGGTATCAAACGGCAAACCATACCGTCGTGCCCAGCGGTGTGTGGTATATCCCGAGTGCGCGTCACTGACGATGCGCTTGGCATGCACGCCGTAAAGCGCCTGCAAATCATCGACGAGTTGCTCGAACACCGCAAAACTCCTGCTGTTGTCCATTTCGCCAATGTGCGGCGAAACCACTGCGCGGTTTTCCCAACCCAGCGCGAGCGAGCCTTTCATGTGCCCACCGACGGCGAGTACGGTTTCCTGCAATCGCCATGGCAACTCGATTTCACACGGTGCTGAACCGCGTCCCATGCGCAGCGGCCGAATTCTACCGGCTATTTTGCGGCATACCGGATCATCCGCCGGTCTGACGATCGGTCTGTCGTGGTGTAGATAAGAATCAGCGATATGAGACAGCCGTGACGACACGTCATCGTTTTCAGTCAGCACCGGCTCGCCACTGATGTTCGCCGATGTGGCGACCAACGGGCCACCAAAATCGCACAACAACAAGTCGTGCAAAGGACTGTAAGGCAGAAAAACTCCAATCTCGCCAAGGCCGGGCGCAATACCGTCTGCCAGCCCGGTGCTGGCTCGTTTCTGAAGCAGTACGATGGGGCGCGAGGGACTTATCAATCGCTCCACTTCCTTTGCATCGACGCGCGCCGACTTCTGTACCTCGCCGAGTCCGTTGTCACCTGTCATCGGGAACATGACTGCCAGCGGTTTGTCCGGCCGCTGTTTTCGCAATCGCAGTCGGGCGACCGCCAATTCGTTGCGTGCATCACACATCAGGTGATAACCGCCGATGCCTTTTACCGCAACAATTCGGCCGGACTTCAGTTCGGCAACGGCCGCAGCGAGCTCTCTGTCCGAGTCGCTGTATTCAGAGTGACCACCTTTTTCAAAATTCAGACCGGGCCCGCACGCAGGACACGCGATCGGTTCTGCATGAAAACGACGGTCAAGCGAGTTTTCGTATTCCGCTCTACATTCCGCGCACAGTGCGAAGCTCGACATACTTGTATTTTCGCGATCGTAGGGCAGCGACATTATTAGCGTGTAGCGCGGTCCACATTGTGTGCAGTTAATGAATGGATAGCGATAGCGCCGGTCGGCCGGATCATTCAGTTCCGTCCTGCAGTCATCGCACATGAAATGATCAGCAGGCACGAACACCCGAGCATTGGCGTCACCCGCGCTTGCAACGATATTGAAGTCGTCAAAAGTGACGGAATTAACTGCCTCGAATCGCAACACGCTCGGCCGCGCGAGCGGCGGCGCCTGATCGATCAGGTCCTGCTGAAATTGCTGCAGCGATTCCGCTCGACCACAAGCCAGGATATCAACCTCCCCCAAGCGGTTCTGCACGAAACCTGTCAACTGATGCTGGCGGGCCAGCCGATATACGAACGGACGAAATCCCACGCCCTGCACATGACCCGTCAGCGTAATCTGGGCGGCATTAGGCATCGGCCCGCTCCTGATTGCGGCCTTCCCACTGATTGTCCCGGTAACCGGACGACCACCAGATTCGGCAGGCACCCTCGTCCGAAACCATGCACGGTCCGATCGGTTTTCGCGGCGTACAGGCTAAGCCGTACAAGCGGCATTGATTGGGGTAGATCTTGCCCAGCACCACTCTGGCGCAATCGCAACCGGGCGGCATTTCACCGACGCGCTTGCGCGATTCATCGGCATAAGATCGGAATACTCGCCGCGAATCGTGAGCGGCATATTCTTCACGCAGTCGATAGCCTGATTTGGGGATCACGCCAACGCCACGCCAGTTGGCGTCGTACACCTCCATTACTTGATCCAGCTGCTGCCGTGCAACGGCGTTGCCACCCGCTCGCACTACCTCTGGATAACAATTGTCGAGTGCTCTGCGGCCCGATTGCAGCTGCACGAGTACCGAGTACATTGCCGCCAGCAAAGTGTCCGGCCTGAAACCCGCCACGGCAGCCGGCAAGCCGTGTTTGTCGACCACGAACTGCCACTCCTCGGGGCCCATGACTGTCGCAACGTGGCCCGGTGCGATCAGCGCGTCAAATCCCGGCGCTTCGGACTCAAGCAACATCGCCACGGCGGGCCAGGTCAGTCGTCCCGAGAGCAGAACCAGCAAGTTCTCGGGTGCACCCTCTGCCAACATCGCAGCAACCGGTGCCGTTGTGGTTTCGAATCCCGCGGCGAAAAACACAACGCGTCGGCTTGCGTTGGCGCGGGCAATTCGCACTGCTTCAGCTGGCGATGCGATGGGGCGAATATCGGCGCCTGCTGCTTTGGCCTGCTCCAGTGAACGTGGCTCGCGTTTAGGAACATTCACCGGGACCCGCAGCATGTCGCCGAACGCTACCAAGGTAATGTCTTCGTTTAGCGCGAGTTGAATTGCTTCATAAACATCTTCTTCCGGACAAATGCAGACGGGGCAACCCGGGCCGGGTATCAGTTCGATTTTTTGCGGTAGCGCGGTGCGCAAACCGGCGACAGAAATGGACCGTTCGTGTCCACCACACACATTCATGATGCGCACAGGCTCGTCGATGTCGAGACCTCGCAGCGCGTCCAGCCATTGCGCCGCATTCTTCATCAGCTCAATGCCGTGTCCAGCCAATCGAACCAGCGCTGCATGCCCTCGCCGGTCTTCGCAGACAAATCGATCACTGGAGCGGAACTCGCAAGCTCACGCAAGCAGCGCTCCGCAATCGCCGGGTCGAAGTCATCAAGCACGGGCAGCAGGTCCGACTTGGTGATCAACATCAGGTCTGCCGCACGAAACATCACCGGGTACTTGGCTGGTTTATCGTGGCCCTCCGGCGTCGACAGCAACGCGACGTTCGCGTGTTGGCCGAGGTCAAAACTCGCCGGGCAAACCAGATTACCGACGTTTTCGATGAACAAGATATCGATGTCCTGAAGGTCCATCTTGTGCAGCGCGTCATGCACCATGTGAGCGTCCAGATGACAGGCACTGCCTGTCGTAATTTGCACTGCGGGAATGCCCTTGGCGCGAATGCGCTCGGCGTCGTTTTCTGTCTCGAGATCGCCCTCGATAACGGCAACAGCTACGCGGCCGGAGAGTGCTTCAATGGTCGCCTCCAGAAGTGCCGTTTTACCCGCACCGGGCGATGACATCAGATTAATGGCGAGTACGCCGTGACGTTTGAAGTGTTCCCGATTATGAGCCGCCTGATGATCATTTTCGTCCAACAGTCCTTTCAGGACAACAACAGACTCATGAACGTGGCTGTCGGCATGGGGAACATTGCAACCACAGGTACCACACATAATTTCGCTCCTCGCTCAGCCTTCCGCCGCCAGCATTTCATCAAACAATTGCCAGGATTCGGCGGCCTCGTCAGCGGATACTTTCTGGATGGCGTAGCCAACATGTACCAGGACGTTATCACCGACTTTTAGAGCGGCGTCCTGCATCATGAACAGGCTAACCTCACGCTCAATTCCACGCGCCTCACAGGTGCACAGAAAGCCGTCAATCGCCGATATTTTCATTGGCACCGCGAGGCACATAGCTACTCCCTTAGCATTGATCATAGGCCCTGATTTGGCGCGGTAACCTACGTAATTACGCCTATTTCGTTGTGGTTGCAGTGGGCCTATCTTTAACTTGCGGGGAGTTGCACCTGTGCGATTTCAGGTACCAGGAGAATTCACGATGCAAAAGACAATTGGGATGATTTTGTTGGCCGGCGCGACCAGTTCGGCGCTTGCTCACTCGGTGGATGGCAACGTCGTTACGTCACTCAGTCATCAGTTTTTTGGCGCGCACCACCTGTTACTTCCGGTCGTGTTCATCGCTGTGATTATTTATTTAAGCCGCAGATGGAAGCGCCGCGATCGCGTTTAGCAACACCTCGGGCCCGGCGCCCTTGAGGTGCGAATGCTGGCTGATATAACGACGCCAGGCACGCGCACCCGGCAGTCCGGCATACAGGCCAAGCATATGACGCGTGATGCGCCCGAGGGGCTCACCCACCGCCAGAACTGACTCTACATAGGGCAGCATCTGTTCAACAATGTCGCTGCGTTTTGGCAAGGTCCAGTTCGGATCGAAATGCTGCTCCAGTTCCGCCAGAAAATACGGCTGGTGATAAGCCTGCCGACCGATCATCGCACCATCAACATGCTGCAGCACCTCATCCACCTGTTCGCTATCCGCCAAACCACCATTTAAGACAATCTCGAGCTGCGGGAAATCACGCTTCAGCCGATAGACGCGCTCATAGTTGAGCGGTGGGATGGTTCTATTATCTTTCGGGCTCAAGCCGTCCAGAATGGCTATGCGGGCGTGCACGATAAACTTGCGACAACCGACCTCGACCAGTTGGCCCACGAAGTCGACCAGGAATTCGTAGCTGTCCTTGTCATCAATGCCGATTCGCGTTTTCACAGTGATCGGAATGTCGGATTCGCCCTGCATAGCGCGATAACACTCGGCGACAACGTCAGGTGTCGCCATTAGACAGGCACCGAACTGACCACTTTGCACTTTGTCGCTGGGGCAACCGACATTGATGTTGATTTCGTCGTAAGCGTATTCGTTCGCTTTCACCGTCGCGCTGGCCATCCAGGCAGGATCACTGCCGCCCAATTGCAATGCCAGCGGATGCTCTTCTTTATTAAAGCGCAGAAAGCGATCGCTATCGCCGTGATGAATCGCAGCTGCGGTGATCATTTCGGTGTAGAGGAATGCCGAAGGACTTAGGAGTCGCATGAAATAGCGGCAGTGTCGATCCGTCCAGTCCATCATCGGCGCAATTGACACTTTGTTTTTTGTTGAGTAGTCTAGCATTATCGTCTTTTTACTATTTTTTTCAATAACTTATGTTGTTCTATTTTCAACTCATTCTGTACTTAATGTTATCTATTTTGTACCAAATATAGCTAATGACGCACCGCAAATGACGCACTTTTCTTACCCAAATGGAAACTAAATGGCCACGATTCGACCGCGCCGACGTCGTGATGGCAAACTAGCCTATCAGGCCGAAGTTCGAATTAAACGTGAAGGTCGCCTGGTTCACAGAGAATCCAGGACCTTTGATCGACGCCGACTCGCCACTGAGTGGGCCACGCAACTTGAAAACCAACTCGGCAAACCGGATGCCGTACCCAAAAGAAAACAACTCGCCTTGCGGGGCCCACTGCACAAGATTCTATTGAAGTATCGCAATGAAGTCTCTGAAATTCGCCCAATGGGCCGAAGCAAATCAGCGCACATAAAATTCCTCGAAAAAACGAGCCTGGCAAACATTGACCTGGGTGACATCAAATCGTCTGACTTGATCGAACATGTTCGGGCTCGACGCAAATCAGGAGCCGGGCCATCAACTGTAAATAATGACTTGGTCTGGCTACGGATTATCTTGCGTTACGCACGCGCAGCGTGGAACGTTTCTGTCGACCTATCTGTGATTGATGACGCGTACGAAGTCCTCAGGGCTGAGAAACTGGTCGCGAAATCGAAAGTAAGGTCCCGTCGTCCGTCGCAATCCGAACTTTCCAAACTCACGGAGTTTTTTCTCGATAAGGAAAAACGCCGCTCGAGTTTGCCAATGTCAGACATTATTTGGTTTGCCGTCCATTCGGCACGCCGGCAAAGCGAGATCACCAATTTATTAGTCGGCGACAATGACGAAGAAACTCGAACCGGCATTGTTCGGAACTTGAAGCACCCTTCAGACAGGGAGTTATTTCGAAGATTTAAGTACACACACGAAGCGTGGGAAATCATCGTTCGGCAAAAGCACAATAATGATCGGGTTTTCCCTTTTGAGCCGAAAACGATTGGCGCTGCTTTTACGCGCGCATGTCGCGTACTGGAAATAGAAGATCTACATTTCCACGACCTCAGACATGAGGCGACTAGCCGCTTATTCGAAACCGGATATTCGATCGTCGAAGTACAGCAGTTCACACTGCATGACAGCTGGGGAACGCTTAGCCGGTATACCAATTTGCGCCCAGAAGGAGTCGCGATTAGAAGTACGGGATAGCGGCGACTTTGCTAGTAAACTGCTGATTCACCTAGTAATTCCATAGCGTACCATCCTCCAAGCGAACTACGGGATGGTAACGACGTTCGTAAGAATAGCGTTCCGCTTCTTTCTCATCAAAGTCCACGCCAAGCCCTGGCGCGTCAGTCACATGGAACATCCCATCTTGGCAAGAATGACCGGACGGAAACAGTGCATCGCAATCCGATGTACCTAAGACCAGATATTCTTGAATTCCGAAGTTTGGAGCCCAAGCGTTGATATGACCTTGTGCCGCCATGGAAATTGGGGAGTGACTTGGCGCTCCGTGAAAGCCAGTTCTAACATGGTGTAACGCGGCGAGTTCAACAATACGTTTGACGTGGGTTATGCCGCCCGCGTAGGTCGCTGAAACACGAATGAAATCGATCAGCTCCTCTTCTATCAGTTGATTGCAATCCCAAATTGAATTAAAGACTTCGCCGATAGCGATAGGAACCGTCGTATGCTGCCTGATAAGCCTTAGTGCCGACTGATCTTCCGCCGGCGTTGGATCTTCCAGCCAGAACAAATCGTATTGCTCCACTTCTTTGCCGAATGCCGCAGCTTCTCGCGGCAACAATCGATGATGCACGTCATGCAATATTTTTAGGTCGGCGCCAAAACGCTCACGTATTTTTTCGAATACGGTCGGCATGTACCGCAGGTATTTTTCGGTATTCCATATTTCTTCGTTGGGGAGTGATCCGTATTGCGTAATAAACTGCTTCGAGCTTTCGCCCTCTTTCGCTACGCCATAGCCCTCCGTTGACATACCCGGGATACCGCATTGTACGCGCACAGCTTTGTAGCCCAGGGATTGATAGTGCGCCATAGACTCCAAGAGATCGTCTACATTGCTGCCCGTAGCGTGTGCATAAACCAGGGCACCCTCACGACTTTTTCCACCAAATAGTTGGTAGACAGGCAGACCCGCGATTTTGCCCTTTATGTCCCATAGCGCCATGTCAATAGCACCAATAGCAGCCATCGCAACCGGTCCTCGCCTAAAATACGCGCCGCGATAAAAATACTGCCAAATGTCTTCACTATTGCGCGGATCTTTGCCAATCAAGCAGGGAATCAGGTAGTCCTCCAAGAACTTGGCTGGCAATGTTTCACGATTATTAAGAGTCGCATCGCCCAGACCGTAGACACCCTCGTCAGTCATTATTTTCAAGGTAACGTAATTCTTACCTGGGCCACCAACAAAGACTTTAGCGCTTGTGATTTTCAATTCTGTTGCTCCACTTGAGTGTTGCTAACCTGAGTAACTCATTAGCGTCTATGTTTGATAGGTACCGTCAAGAAGTCGCGTTAAACCTAAGCTATTTTCGGTTTGCAATTCGACGGGTAACAAAGGCGCCGGTAGGTCCTGGTAACAGACCGCGCGCAGAAAGCGTAAAATAGCAGCACTACCTACCGATGTTGTTCGGCTATCAGAAGTTGCGGGGAACGGCCCGCCGTGAACCATTGCATGGCAAACCTCGACTCCTGTTGGATAGCCATTACAAAGTATGCGACCTGCCTTGCGCTCCAAGACCGGTAATAAGCGTGTGGCAAGGTCTAAATCATCATCATTGAGCTGCATTGTTGCGGTCAACTGACCTTCCAGGTGTTCGGCTACTTTGATGAATTCATCGATCGAGTCACATTGGATGATCAGCGCTGATGCACCAAATACTTCATTGCCTAGACTGTCGTCTGTCAAGAACTGAGCGGCCGTCGTACTGAACAAGGTTGCTTGACAACGGTTTGGCTCCGTTGATTCCAAACCAGTGGCTACCTCACTGACTGCACGATTGGTCAACAGTTCGCCGATACTGTTGTTGTATGAATTATGGATATTCGCGGTCAACATGGTCTGAGCCTGGCTTTCTGACAAAGCAGCTCTCGTATTGTTCATGAAATCAGACAGGTCATCGCCCGCTGGTCCTACCACCAAGCCTGGATTCGTACAAAACTGGCCAGCCCCCATGGTTAATGAGGCTACAAAACTCGCTGCTAGCGCGCTGGCTCTTTCTCTAAGCGCATTGGGTAACAGGAACACGGGATTAATGCTGCTCATCTCCGCGTAGACAGGAATTGGCTCTCTTCTTTCTGCAGCAATATTCATCAGAGCGAGTCCGCCCGCCCGCGAACCCGTAAAACCCACGGCCTTTATCGCCGGGTTCGCCACCAGCTCTGCACCCAAGTCGTGACCGCTATCAAAAATTAGAGAAAAGACGCCTTCGGGCATGTGGCACTTGTCCGCAGCGCTGATTATCGCTTTACCTACCAGCTCACTTGTACCTGGGTGAGCCGGGTGTGCTTTGACAATGACTGGGCAACCGGCTGCCAAGGCTGAGGCTGTATCTCCACCGGCAACAGAAAACGCCAAGGGAAAATTGCTCGCACCGAATACGGCAACGGGGCCGAGTGGTATATGGCGTAAACGGAGGTCCGATCTCGGCAACGGCGTTCGATCGGGCATCGCCGGATCTATTCTCGCGTCGAGCCAATTTCCCGACCGAACAACGCTTGCGAACAATTTCAATTGGCCCATGGTTCTGCCGCGCTCGCCCTCGATGCGCGCCTGCGGTAATCCACTTTCAGCGACTGCGCGCTGAACCAAGATATCACCCAATACGAGTATTTCGGTAGCAACGGTTTCCAAGAACGTTGCTCGTTCTTCTAGCGGTATGTTTCGGTATGCATCGAACGCTTTGTCGGCAAGTTCACATGCGGTTTGTACATCATCTTTGGTTCCGCTCAGGTAAGCGGGCTCCAATTTTTCACCTGTCGCCGGGTTCTGTGCATATGTAGGAGAACCTGATCCTTTTACAGCGCAGTTACCTAGCAACATTTCACCACTAATATTCATTGTCTTGTTCACTTAAATCGTTACGACTGAATGGTTGGAGGATTCTCAATATCAGCGGCATCGTCCATGTCGTCAGCATCGGAATCGTGACCGGCGGGAACGTCGGTTACGGCTGAGAACAGCAGGAAGCCCACTACAAACACGACGGCACCACAACTTAGAAAAACGAGTCGACCCCACAGAGGATTGGGCAATGCCATCATTGCCATAATCAGAATTCCCGCGATGGCGACCATTCGCCCGAGCAGCATTCGTTGGCGATTATCCAAGTGCGCATGATCACCCTCGGCCTTCCGTAAAGGCGTATTGATGTTCGTGAAAAAGCGATCAACGGCCGACTCGCGATCCTTCGGCAAGCGTTTATAGAAGATGGTCGTCAGGCAGAAGAATCCACCGGTGATAACGACATGGCTGATCAGGCTTATCGCAACTATCAGATCGACCCATTCCCGGTTGGTCAATGCGGTGCTTAGCCCGAACCAGGATTCGATATATTCTGGTTGTAAAACGATCGCAACGATATAGGACACAACGGCGCCCACCAGTATTGTTGCCCACGCAGCCCAATCCGGCGTTTTACGTACGAAAAACCCTAGAAAACTGGGAATCATCTGCGGGAAACCCAGCAGCGCGCTCATGTAGAGCATCGCGTCGAACAGGCTCAATTCCTTGAGAGAATTCATGAACAAGGCCAACGATATGATCAGAACTCCGAAAGACACTGACGCCACCCGCGATACGATCATCAATCGTTTTTCGGAGATGTTCGGAAATAGTACGGGCTGAATAAAATTCTTGACGACTATTCCGGCATTTCGATTCAATCCCGAATCGATGGAACTCATGGTCGCCGCAAACATCGCTGCAACCAGCAAGCCAACCATGCCGGCGGGCATGTACAGCGCTACAAAAGCCAGGTATGAGGCTTCAGAATAGTTGCTGCCTTGTTCCGGGTACATGCTTGCCAGATCAACGCCGGAGCCCGCCATAAACCAGGCCGGAATGAACCAGATAATCGGCCCCAGGGTCATCAATACGCAGGCAAGCAGCGCCCCTTTACGTGCGTGATCGGAATCCTTGGCAACGAGGTATCGATAGGAATAGATGATGTTGTTGGTCAGGCCGATTTGCTTAAGAAAAATACTGAATGCCCAGATGTAAAAGATACTCATGTAGTTGAGATTAGTACCGGCTACGAAATCGCTTGGGAAGTTAGTGATGATCGGAGTGATGCCGCCAGCGTGGTAGATCCCGACTGCTGCGCAAGAAATGGTCACCGCCATGATGACTATCATTTGCATGAAATCGGACGCGATTACCGCCCAGGCCCCGCCAGTTACTGACATGATTATTACGACAAGGCCGGTCGCGATAATGGTCGCTTCCATACTGAAGTCGAACAGAGAAGACGTAACAATCGCCAAGCCGTTCAATCCGATACCTGCGGTGATTGACGTTGTAAACATACTCACCCAGGCGAATACCTGCTCGTTCTTGTTTCCAAACCTAAGGCGTAGCGCCTCAATAACCGTCACCACGCGCATTTGGCGAAATCGAGGGGCAAAATAAAGGTAATTGAAAAAGAACCCCATGGCATTGCCAACAAAAATAAACGCGACAGCGAGTCCGTCTGTATATGCCTTTCCCGCGGCTCCTGTGAATGTCCATGAAGAAAATTGCGTCATGAATGCAGAGGCGCCTACCATCCACCAAAGCACGTTGCCACCGCCCCTGAAATAGTCGCTGGTGTTGGATGTCATGTTTCTAAATGCCCAACCAATAACGATCAGGAACACGAAGTAGATGATGACAACGGATAAGTTCAGATCCATAACTAGGCCGTAGAGTTCTTCTTACTACCGCGGGACCTTCGGTCCAGGGCGACCAGTTTGTTCAAGTCTTCGATGGTGCGAAGGAGCAGCGGATTCTCTGAGATGGACACCATTTCATCTTCAACGGCTCCGATGTTATCCATCATTGCCCGCTCAGCTCTATCCGGATCGCGGTCAATTATTGCGTCTACCAAAGCGGCATGTTCCTCGATAACCAGATGGCGTTGGCGAATTCCGAACTGGCGTTTTAGATGACGTACCCGGTCCATTTCAGCCTTGGCGAAATTCATTATTTCCCAAGCGCCGGACAGGCCGGCGAGCAAGAAGAAACGTTTGTGCAGGGCCTCGTCCAGCTCAAAAAAAAGGACATCATCACCCTGCTCCATCGCCGTTTCCTGCTCCGTCAATAGCGCCTTAAGTTTGACCTGGTCAGCCATACCCACGCCCTGTACTGCGAGGCGCTTTACACATCCCACCTCCAGCTGAGTCCGGACGAAACAAGCCTGCAGATAACGGTCCAGACTAACCGCAGTCACGTAACTGCCACTTTTCGGGACAACCTGCACCAGTCCCTCTCGCGACAGTCGAATAATCGCTTCTCGCACAGGCGTCTTGCTGACCTTGAGAACACTGGCGACTTCCTGCTCTACGAGTGCAGATTCGGGCGGCAGAGACAGGTCGACGATTCGCTTACGTAACAGCTCGTAAATTTGATCAACAAGGCTGCCACGGCCGGGTAACCCGTCGGCATTCAGGACCTCGGATAACGGGCGAACATTGAATGTAAGCTCAGACATGGAAAGTAATGTAATATATTAGACGAAACTTTGATATATTTATTTCTTGCAAAGCCCGCACCGCCTCACCCCTGGTAGGCCGGGACGACAGGATATGAGCCATGAAAACAGAAACCCGTAACATCTTGGAAAACACCAGCACTGCCAGCATCGCCACAATGCTGTTCAAACGCGGACTTCGTAACCAGTTTGTGCAGAATGCTGCTCGCCTGAACCCTGCGTGGAAACGCATGGTCGGTCCCGTCTATACGCTCCGTTACATCCCGGCACGCGAAGACCTTAATCAGGTCGAGGTCTTTCGCGACCCTGACCATCCGCAACGCAGGGCTGTCGAAGAAATCCCGGCAGGACATGTTTTAGTCATGGATTGCCGTCTTGATGCGACTGCCGCATCTGCCGGATCCATTCTGGTCACGCGCCTGTCAGTCCGCGGTTGCGCCGGCGTCGTTACCGATGGCGGCCTGCGTGATGCGGACGAGATTGCCAAGTTGGACATGCCATCGTTTTGTGCCAGACCCTCTGCCCCTACCAACCTGACCAAGCACCAGGCGCTGGATTTGAATGTACCGATCGGCTGCGGCGGCGTGGCGGTCTTCCCCGGCGACATTGCCGTTGGCGACGGGGATGGAGTGATCATCATTCCTGCAGAACTGGCGGATGAAATCGCGATCGAGGCCAAGGGAATGGAAAAGTACGAGGCATGGGTCGTGGACCAGGTGAAAGCCGGTGCGTCAATTATCGGGCTTTACCCGATGAATGATGAGACGCGCGCCCGATATGAGACCTGGCTTGCGGATCAGGTCGAGAAATTGACAAGTAACTGAGAAAAAACATGAGCGAAAAAATAAAAGTTCTGGTCCACGGAACGGGCTTCGCCGGCCAGGGGCATACGGACGCATTCAGAAACGTAGGTGCCAAAGTCGTTGGCATGGTCGGTCGGACCGAATCCGTCGTGAAAGAAGTGACGGAAAAAATGAGAATTCCCTATGGTGGAACCAACTGGCAACAGGCACTGGAAGAGTGTCAGCCGGACGTTGTTTCTATTGGCACGCCGGGAGGAGCGCACGTCGAACCGATCAAGCAGGCAATCGCACAAGGCTGCCACGTATTCTGCGATAAGCCGTTAACACAAAGCGGGGAAACCGCGAAAGAGCTCTACGAGCTTGCAAAAGCAAAAGGCGTAAAAACGGCCTTTGCATCCAGCTTTCGCTACATGCCGCACGTCATGCAGACGAAGCAACTTGTCGCTGAAGGTGCCATTGGTGAGCCGCTCGAAGTTGAGTGTATTTCGCACTTCAATCTCGAACGCGATATTCCTTTCGGATGGTCACACAGGAGGGAAGATGGCGGTGGACGGCTAAACAACAACTTTACGCACATGCTGTCGATCGTGACCTCGGTAATTGGTGAGGACATTCTCTCAATCATGGCCGAGGTGCGCGACGATCTCGGCAAGGCACCCATTGTCGATGGTGTCCATAACTTCAAGACGCGGCGCGAGTTGATCCCTGAAGATCTCAACGACCCGTCGCTCGAGTGGGGTGAGTCGAATGTGGAGTGGACTTACACCGTCATGGCGAAACTTGCGAGCAAGTATGCGAGCAAACCAGTTTCGGTACTATTCAAGCACGG
The DNA here is from genome assembly GCA_021773075.1 of Woeseiaceae bacterium. Classification (GTDB taxonomy): domain Bacteria; phylum Pseudomonadota; class Gammaproteobacteria; order Steroidobacterales; family Woeseiaceae; genus UBA1847. Next base: position 28,840 of record JAJFKT010000010.1, on the reverse strand, counting down.
TGGTCTGAACCCTCGCTTTAATGAAGACCATCTCGTTTTTTACGGCAGCAAGGGCGCGATCTACATCAAGGGCCACTACGGCAGCGGGCCACTTTACATGTTCGGTGCGGACAAGGAATGGCAAGAACAGCCATTACCTGCTGACATAGCCGCTGACGTTCCTGACATCGAAGGCGACACCGAAAGAAATTGGCAGTACCTGATTCGTGAACTTGTTAAAGATATCAATGGCGAATCGGTCGCTCCGTACCAGACCTTCAAAGAAGGCGCCCAGTACCAGCAGCTGATCGACATCATTCGCCAGAATGGCCCCTGGACTGACGTCAGCCACCTCAGCAAGGAATAATCCACTTGAATTATGACTACCTGGTAATAGGCGGCTATTTCCTGCTGGTAGTAGGGATCGGCTTTGCGTTTAAAAACATGGCGAAGCAATCGACGAGCGATTACTTCCGTGGTGGTGGTCGTATGCTTTGGTGGATGGTGGGGTCAACCGCATTCATGATGCAATTCTCCGCCTGGACGTTTACCGGTGCTGCGGGAAAAGCATTTACCGATGGTTTTGCCGTTTGCCTTGTATTCATCGCCAACACCTTTTCCTATTTTTGCGGCTGGGCGTACTTTGCGCATCGTTTTCGCCAGATGCGCGTGGACACGCCAACAGAAGGCATACGTCGCCGATTCGGACACCAGAATGAGCTCTTCTTTTCCTGGGCGCTGATCATTTTCAGCCTGATCAATGCCGGCATTTGGCTTAACGCCCTCGGCGTATTTTCAAGCGCTGTTTTTGAAGCCGATATCACCCTGACCATAGTCATCACCGGACTCACCGTCGTTTTTGTATCGGTGGTTTCTGGCGCCTGGGGAGTAGTCGCATCCGACTTTGTGCAAACACTGACTGTCGCCGTTGTTTCTCTGGCCTGTGCGGTTGTGGCGCTCGTAAAAGTCGGCGGTCCGGTAGAGCTGGTCCAGAACTTTCCGTCCAATTTCCTGATTGGTCCGAACATGAACTACCCGTTGCTGCTGGTAGGCACATTTGTGTTCTTCCTGGTCAAGCAACTTGTCACCATCATGAACCTTCACGACTCGTTTCGATTCCTGAATGCTCGTGACTCGGTTAACGCGAGGAAAGCCGCTCTTCTCGCAATGGGCCTGATGGGTGTGGGCAGCCTGATCTGGTTTATTCCGCCCTGGGCTGCTGCAACACTGTATCCGGACGCCCCATCCGCCTATCCCGAACTCGGCAACAAGGCCGCAGATGCGATCTACCTCGTGTTCGCCCGCAATGCCATGCCGATTGGAACAGTCGGTTTGCTGTTGGCCGGTCTGTTTGCCGCGTCTATGTCTTCGATGGATTCTGCGCTCAACAAGAATTCGGGCATATTTGTGCGCAGTATGTATCAACCGTTGCTCGCCAAGCGGAACCGCCCCGTTTCGGACGTGCACCTGCTGAATGTCAGTCGAATGCTCAGCCTGATGAGCGGAGTAATTGTAATTTTCATGGCGTTGTTCTTCAAATCGCTGAAAGAACTCAGCCTGTTCGATCTCATGATGTCGGTGTCAACCATGATCCAGGTGCCGCTTCTGATCCCGCTGATCGTTGGCATCTTTGTCAAAAGGACACCGCAGTGGGCGCCCTGGATGACAGTGATCCTTGGGTTGTTTGTGTCCTGGATCATGAAAGATGTGATCACACCGCAGCTCGTCGCAGGCTGGATGGGACTCAATGAACTGACCGCAAGAGAAGTCGTCGACATGAATTTGATGTTGACTCTCGCTGCGCACCTTTTCATTACGGCGGGCTTCTTCTGGTCCACTTCACTCTTCTACAAAGAAGAAAAGGACATGCATAAAGCGCGGACAGAAGATTTCTTTGAGGACCTGGAGCGGCCTGTGATCGCAGACGACGAACAGGATGACTACGATCGCCAACAGAGAAGCAAACTTGGATTGATGGTCATGTACATGGGGACCGGGATCATGTTGATGACGTTGATACCCAACCCACTTTGGGGCCGTTTGATCTTCTTGCTCTGTGCGCTGGCAATCCTGACTATCGGCTTCATGCTGAAACGAAATGCCGCAACGGAAGCGACCGCCGGCTAATCCATGGGGATGGAGTAACAATGAAGAGAACGACTATTACTCTGCTACTCCTGGCATCGTTCGGCGTCAGCAATGCGCAAGTCGAAACCGCGATTCAGCTTTCCCAAGGTACAGACGACTCGGCGGGTGGTGGGCCTGCATACATCATCAGCACTCCGTCGGCGACGTACTTCCTGGAGAAAGAAGGTGGTGGCCTGTCGAGCATGCTCGACATCGATGGCGTGGACTGGCTAGGCTTTCACAACGAAGAAGGTTCGGGCCACAAAGGTGAATATCGTGGCTTTCCCAACGCGGTTCATCGTCAGGACGGTAATTACTTTCACGCCATGAATGCCGGCACTGACCCGTCAAGTTCCGTAGTGAGTATAGAGTCTGGAGAACATGTTCGTATCACATTCATCTCGGACAATGGTCTATGGCAAGGGCAATGGAACTTCTATGCTGATCGCTGCGACTTTACGATGAGCAAAGTCAGCTCTGGCTACAAATACTGGGTGCAGTACGAAGGAGTACCGGGCGGAGAAATGGACTCCACCGATTTTTGGAACTCGTCGGCTGACAGCCAACAACACCCGATCGAGGAGCAGTCGATTCGCGACCTGCCCTCGCCGGAGTGGATGGCATTCGGTGACCCGAATTCACCTCGCGTACTTTATGTGCTGCATCACGAGGATGATGAACACCCGGATGACTATGTCAGTCGGCCTGACATGACCGTGCTGGGTTTTGGTCGTCATGAAAAAGATAAATTCCTGACCACTCCCCAGACGTTTTCCATTGGCTTCGTAGAGTCGACAAATCATTCGGTGATTGATCGGACGATCAAGCAGCTGCTTGATTAATCGATTGCCGAAGCATTCGGTAGAAAGGGATTGCCTTAATGATCTCTTCTGCCGGAAGAAGAGCGAACGCCCAATACAGCGGTAGCTCCAAATAGAGAACGAACAGCCCACACAACGGCAGGACTACAAGCCACTGGGCAATAAAGTGGACCTGTAACACTTGAAAACTTTTGCCCATGGCTCGCAACGAGTTTCCGGCGATCGTATTGTAGGTTCTTACCAGCGGTAACGAAATGTAGAGCGGCGCGATGCTGGCCATCGCCACCAGCGTTTGTTGTTCGACTTTAGGGTAAATCACAGATACGAGCTGGCTGAATCCGAACAGCGCCAGGCTAACGACACCGGCCATTATTAAGCCCAACCGAATGCAGCTTTCCACTATCGGCTTCACATGTGAATGTTTGCCCTGCCCTATGGCCTGCGTGATACTGATCGAGTTCGCCTGTGCCCAGGCCACGATGATCTGAGTGGCAATGCGCAACCACGGAAAAACCAAGGTTACGGCCACATACGAATAGATATCCAGCTGGGAAAACAGCAATTGGTAAACCGTTACGCCAAGAGAAAGCACGACAAAATTGGTCGCTATGGGCAACACCTCGTGAAAATGCGTGCTGACTTTTCCGGCAGCAATCTGCTCCGTGATTCGGTAACCATCCATAGCTGGCAGCTTCCGAATGTGGCTCAACAGAAAGAAGAAACGAAACAGCACAGCGGCCAGGCTGCCAAATGCAGCACCTGCAACGCCCAGGCCTTCGACGGAAAGGCTTTGAACCCCGAAAATCAGGAAGTAGCTCATTAGCGTATTGAAAGGGACTTCGAGTAAGTAGACCTTGAACGGCGTTTTGGTGTCACCCTGCCCGTTTAGAAACACTGTGAAGGTCTGACTGATGGCACTTGCAAGCAGCAAATATTTCGAAATCGCCAGGTAAACGTTGGCTTGTTCTCGAAGTTGCTGATCTGCGGTGAGCAGTGCTATCAAATTGTCGCCAATTGTTCCGATGGCCAAAACGAATAGCAAAGCAGCTGTCAGACTAATCAGCATTCCGTCGCTTAGTGTTCGTTGCAAACCCTTTTGGTCTCTCGCCCCTGCGATACGACCCACAATCATTTGAGTGCCATTACCGATGGCGAATTGGAGACCGAGAAAAAAGGCAATGATGGTTGTTGCAATGCCCAAAGCCGCCAGCGGAATTTCACCCAGAGGCGAGACCAGTAAAGTGTCTATGATCAACATAGACTGCATCAGCAACGCATTGAGTGCCATCGGCCAGGCGAGTGACAGATTCTTGCGCAAATAACGGGGCGCTTGTTTCAGGAGAAAACTACTTCAGGTCTGTGTAGTGATAAGGTCCTGACCATCGAAATACGCTCCCGTCGATTTCGAGTTTGTGATCCGTCGACTCGCCCGGACCCGTATTCGCGACGATGAACAGACTGACGTTTCCGCCGAGATCCTCTATCGACACGGCGGTGTAATCCTCGTCATCGTGAAGCACTTTCAACTCGTCGATATTACTATACGAGTTTACGGCTGATTCCGAAACCGGGTTGTAGCTGCCATGAGCTTCCAGCGTCGAGACGAACACTGTGTCACCTGAGTCCTGCCTGCGAATAATGAACGCCGGATCTCGACGCAAATTGAATGCCGGGTCGTTTGCACCGAGACGCGCGAGTAACAGTTCGTCGGATTCATCAGCGACCGACGTGAGTGTGTAAAACCTGCGATTATTCAAGAACGAAAATTGAGCGCTGCCAGAGGCCGGCTCGCCCTTACCTTCCAGGTATAAATGTTGGTAACCGTGCTCCTCACCCAACGGCATCAGGGACGCAGGCACTTCATGTTCGAAACTGGTCTGCATGACGTGTCCCAGGTAATGGAACGGCAAGTCGTACTGGTTCTTCGTTGCCGAGACAACCTTGAGAATGTCGAGCACGAATGGCTTTTCGAAACCGTCCTGCTTGATCAGCGCCAGGGTACGTCGCATTTCCGTCCCCGGATAGGCGTTAGTCTCGGTCGCACTAACGACCTGTACTTGCTTGTTAGTGTCATCGTAGAAATAGAGATCTGAATGATGCAGGCTCGCGATCTCATACTTGCCCTGGAAGTGCGATGTTTCATTTTGGACAAGCGTATTGTGCGCGATGCTTTGCTTTGCCCAGCTGTTATTTTCGGGCAGGTAGTTGCCACCACCTTTTTGCTCGATGTTGACCCATCTGGCCATCCCATAGTCCTGCAGAATTTCGTCGCCCTTTTCGTGGAATGAAAAAGATAGCTTGTCGTAGTGCCCATGGCCCAGTCCCTGCGACGCATACTTATAAACAAGATCCAGTTGCTCATCCCCGTCGCGGAGAACCGCCACACCACCTTGCTGGCCATCCGCTCCGTCAGAGAGATTGAGCGACTGCTTGTCAAAAGCTTGTGCCTTGCCGTCGCGAATGGCGAGAGCAACAGCAAAACCGGCATCATCGAGAAGTACCTGCCCCTGGTCTTCAGCAATACTCAACAAGCGCGGATCATTACCACCGACATGGAAAGCAATATCGACCGCTGTCACCACTTCGTAGGCGTGGTAAGACATTCCTTTTTGGCCGTCATTCAATGCGTAAAAATCGCCGTTCGCATCAGACAGATTCAGCAGTGCATTGACGCCCTTCAACAAGACGCCATCTTGTTGCGCAAAGACCTCCAGTTCGGGTTTCACGTTGTGCAGACCCTGGGCGAAAACCAGGAACGGATACATCGCGTAACGTTGGTAGTAAGGTCCTTCGTTGTAGTAGCCATCCGGTGAAAACGGCTGCTCAAGGTTGGCGAAGAATCCCGATTTCTGATGTTCAGACCAGAACAGGCCGCCATCATCATCCTTGGCGGTGAGATCAAGACTTTCGCGCGGCAGGCCATTTAGTGCGCGCTCAAGCATTTCATCGTCGCCCATAACCAGCGCCATCATGCCAACCGCCGCAACGCCCCAGGTGCTGTGGTTGTGTACGCGGTTAAAGAAGCGTGGATTGACGACGGATATGTGATCGGCGAATGGCCGAAAAAGATTATCTTCCAGTCTCCGTCGTTCTTTCGCCGACAGATATTCATAAATTGTGTCATACGCCTGGCTTACGAAAACGAGCCAGTTGGCATCGTTCAGGCACTGCCAGAACAACTTGCCTCGCGCATAGGAGCGTTCCTTGGGATGCACCGGCAGGTCCATATACATGCCCTCATACTGGAACAACATGTCGCGAACGTAATTGGCATATTTTTCGTCTTCGAGAATCTGATACAACGCGCCGGCTTTTTGCATGATGAAGAAATTACGCTTGTGACGCTGGTGCGTGTAACCACCCGAATAGTCCAGCGGAACCGGGGTGTCGATGCCGAGCTCTATCTCTGCATCAACTTCCGCCCTAACCCTTTCCACCGCAGCATCAAACAGCGGCACCCTGCCCAGTTCTGAGCGGATCTTTTCGACGCCGGCCTTGGTCATTATCAAACGAGGATGGTCGGCTGACTGCGCTACTCCCGCAATTGTCAGCACCAGAATCAACGGGATAATTGCCAATCTGCTTGTTGCTTTCATTCGTTGCACATCCTCTTAAGAACTTTAATCACAATTTCTGAATCGATTCATTTATCGGCGCATTGCCGTGAGCGCATGAATTACACCGCGCAACTCGGCTAAACCCTTCATACGGCCCGCGTATGAATAACCTGGCCGCACGCGCTCGTCGGACTTTTCCGCACCCAGCGTATGACCGTGGTCAGGTCGCATCGGAATAGCGCAACGCCCCGGCGGCTGGTCGCGTCGCTCCGCTTCTTCATCGAGCAGCGCGTTAACGATGCCGATGATGTCATTGTCGCCGTCCAGGTGATCAGATTCGTAGAACGAACCGTCAACCTCGCGTTTGATGTTACGCAAGTGCACAAAGTAGATGCGGTCATGGAATTCGCGAATCATTGCAACGAGATCATTGTCGCCACGAGCGCCGTAAGAACCAGCACACATTGTCAGACCATTCGCCGGGCTTGGCACTGCGACGAGTAACGCTCGTGCGTCATCGGCCGTCGATACGACGCGCGGCAAACCGAATAAGGAAAATGGTGGATCATCCGGGTGAATTGCCATGACGACATCAGCGTCTTCAGCCACTGGAATGATCTCTTCAAGGAACGCGATCAGGTTCGCACGATACGTCTCGTTGCCGAGCTGAGAAAACTGTTCGATCGCGGAACGGATACTGTCGCGGTCGTAACTTCCTTCGCCACCCGGCAACCCGGCGATAATGTTTCTCTCGAGTGCCATTCGTGCCTCCGGCGACATCGCATTGAATCGTTCGGTGGCACGTGCGACGACGTCGTCGCTATAGCTCTCTTTCGCCCCGTCGCGCTTAAGAACGAACAAGTCATAAGCCGCGAAGTCCGTCATTTCGAAACGCAGCGCCTGTACGGTGTTCGGCAACTCGTAGCTTAAGTCTGTGCGCGTCCAGTCGACCACCGGCATGAAGTTGTAACAAACACGATGGACGCCGGCAGCACCGAGATTGCGAATGCTTTGTTGGTAGTTTTCGATATAGCGGCGATACTCACCTGAACGCATTTTTACATCGTTATGCAGAGGTACAGACTCGACGACCGACCAGGTAAGGTCGGCATCCTCGATCAGGCGCTTACGCTCCTCAATGTCGGCAACAGGCCAGACCTCACCCGTCGAAATATTATCGAGCGCAGTTACAATGCCGGTGGCACCGGCTTGTCGGATTTCTTGGAGCGTGACCGTGTCATCAGGCCCGAACCAGCGCCAGGTTTCTTCCATTGCAGCGAGTCCTCGACCCTTCGCGTCGCCCGCTAGGGCAATCACGCCAGCTTACCAAGTCTGCTATTGTGTTGCGCTATGAGAAGCCAATTTTCCAAGACACTTGCGCTCTTTCTTCCCGGAATTTTTCTGCTGGGATTCAATATTGGCACCGGCAGTGTTACTGCCATGGCCAAGGCAGGAGCGACCTACGGTATGTCGCTTTTGTGGACCATCGTCGCATCATGCCTGGCAACCTATTTCATGATCAACGTCTACGGTCGGTTTACTCTGGTGACCGGGGAAACGGCCTTACAATCCTTCCGCCGACACATTCATCCTTTGGTCGGCATCTTCTTTATCGTCGCCCTGACTGCCGGGGTAAGTGGCAGCGTCATGGGCGTGATGGGTATCGTTGCCGAGATCAGTGCCGAGTGGTCGAAGACGATGGTCGATGGCGGAATCGGCCCTGTCTGGTTTGCCGCGCTCTTCATCTCACTGGTTTACTTCATCTTCTGGAATGGCAATACGCAGTTCTTCGAACGCAGCCTGGCGGTCATTGTTGCCATCATGGCGGCCTGCTTCATTCTGAACTTCTTTATCTTAATGCCACCGCCGATTGAAATCGCGAGAGGTTTGGTGCCATCGCTTCCGGATGTTGCGCTCGACGAAGGCAGAGGACCGTTTCTCGTTATCGCGTCTATGGTGGGCACCACGGTATTCTCCGGTCTATTCATCATCCGCACCACGTTGGTAAAAGAGGCAGGCTGGACGATCGCCGACAGCAAGAAGCAGCGCAATGACGCGATTGTGGCCGTTGCCATGATGTTTGTCATTAGCGGATCGATCATGGCGGCAGCGGCTGGCTCGTTGTACGTGGAAGGGCTCGGCCTTGAGAATGCGTCGCAAATGATCGGCTTGTTGGAGCCTTTGGCAGGCTCCTTCGCCACAACAATATTCGCGGTCGGTATTGTTGCTGCCGGCGTTTCGTCGCAATTCCCTAATGTTCTGATGTTGCCCTGGCTGCTATGCGATTACAACCAGTCAGAACGGAACATGACGTTGCCGCGATATCGCATCATCGTCCTCGTCATTTCCTTGCTCGGGCTGGTCGTGCCGATCTTCGAGGCACGACCCGTATTCGTTATGATCATATCTCAGGCCTTCAACGCCGTGATTCTGCCCTTGACGGTTGCCTGTATTCTGTACCTCGGAAATCGGCGTGACCTCATGGGCGAGCATCGAAATACAATGGCGTCCAACGTCATACTCGCTGCAATATTGCTGTTTTCCCTCGTCACGTCGTCGATGGGAATCCGCGGTGTTTGGCAACTCATTGCGTCCTGAACCTTGGCTTCTAAGTTAGTCATATTTGATTGTGACGGGGTGTTAGTTGATAGCGAGAAGCTAGGCAACGACGTTCTTGCGGAAACGCTGGCGATTTATGGACATCAGATTTCCGGTGACGAATCAGCAGCTCGTTTCCGGGGAATGAAACTCGCGAGATGCTTGGAAATTCTGGAGCGTGAGACCGGGATAGAATTGCCTGGGTCATTTGAAACTGAATTCAGGCAACGAATGTCGTTTGTATTTCAAACACATCTTCAACCGATCGATGGTGCGCGACGGCTCGTTGAGTCGCTACGCATCCCATTTTGCGTTGCGTCCAGCGGACCAAGAAAGAAGATTGAGGAAAATTTGCAGATCACGGGTCTGCTACCACAATTCGTCGGCAAGATTTTCAGCGCGTATGAAGTTGGTTCCTGGAAACCAGATCCTGGGCTCTTTCTGGCTGCGGCGAAGCACTTTGGCGTAGAGCCAGCAGATTGCATCGTCATTGAAGACAGCGGTGTCGGTGTCAGCGCCGGCATTTCGGCAAACATGACCGTTTTTGCTTTGGAGGCGACGGCAGAGAGCAGCTCTCTTGCTATTGCAAACCAGGTCTTCGGTAGCCTGGACGAGATCCGCAAGTTTTTCGTTTCGCAAAGTCTGTCACGAGAATAAAAAAAGCCCCGGCAATTGCCAGGGCTTTTCTTCGAACATCGATGCCATTGTGGGGGGCAATGTTCGATGTATCGTTTCCTAGAAGCGGTAGGCAGCACCGAAAACGACTCGGCGGTCGGGATATCCCACAAAACAAAGCGGTCCTGATTCGCTTACACAATGTTGGTAAATTTCCTCTTCGGTAATGTTCACAGCTTCCAGAGAAAGGGTCAGGCCCTCAAGCATGGGCACATCATAACTAACACTTGCGTTAAGCTGACCTCTGTCCACTGTATTCACCGGGAAGCTGAACGTACTGCTGCCACTCGTGTTCGCACCGCCGGCGAAGTCTTGTGTGCGGAATCCATCGCGCCAGGTGTAACGCATCCTTGCTGACAGATCGAACTTCTCGTAGTACAGGGTGAAGTTGTACGCGTCTTCTGAGAAGTCGAGCAAACCTCGATCCTGGCAAACATCGCCGAGTACATTTAGTCCTCGACCGGATGTGCAATCCTCAATTGAACCACCACTGAAGTCTTGCATCGTGTAGTTGGCCAGGATACCGAAGCCGGATGCCCAGCCCAATCGATCTTCAAATTCTGACAGGTCGTACTGGAAGGCAAGCTCAATACCGGATTGCGTAGTCGTTGCAGGGTCATTGCCTGGGCTCGTGAAATCGACACACATACCTAGTCTGTTTGGATCGCCCAACTGGTTAGGCACTACGATCGGATTGAAGAGACCGCCCCCCGCGCAGGGTGCACTTGTCTCACGGGAAAATCCACCGGTAGTGACGAAGCCCTCGTCAGTCGGCCCGCTTCTGATCAAAGCACCGTTGAAATCGATTCCGAATATATCTGTACGATCCTTTTCGAAGTAACCGACACTGACCACCGCAGCAGGTGCAAAATACCATTCAACCGAAAAGTCTATCGAGACAACCTCTTCAGGGCTCAGGCCCGGATTGCCTAATGCAACCACCGCATTCTCGCTTGGATCAAATTCGAACCCTGTATTCAGGTCGTCAAAATCCGGGCGCCGGATGTCTTTGCCGTAGCCGAAACGAACGACCAACTCTTCTGTCGGTTGCGCGACCAGGTTCAAACGAGGCAGGAGGAAACTGTAATCCCCGCTTATTGTCTGTAGTGACCTGTTGCCACTAGCGTCCTCAGGGCCGAACGCGGTTGAGTCAATATCGGTTTCCAGATATCGCGCACCGATGTTTCCGCGGAATATGCCTGACTCAAAGTTCAGCTGCCCGTACACAGCGTGAGTTTCCTCGTTGATATCGTAGAACTGATTCTCGTCTGATGAGAGGTTCGCAACAAGATCGCCGTCCGCCTGAGGTTCATTGACGCGGTGCGCAGCGAGTGCGGCTTCAAGTATAGCCAGCGTTCCTGCCGGGTCTGAGAAGGAGCGATCCGGATCGATAAGAAGGAAATTGCGGATTGCCAGTGTTCTGCCGTCTTGAGTCCCGTAGTTAGACGGGCCCGGAACAAGAAGCTCCGCAAACAGGGAACCGCTAGGGCTGTCTTCCAGCCTGCTGAAGCCTCCAATACGGTCACCAATGTCATCGAACTCGGCTGAAGAATCATTGAAGCGATAGCCAAAATCGACCGAAGTTACGCCATTCCAGTCAAGTTCGCGTGAAAAGTCAACGCGGAAGGCATCTTCCGAATTCTCTTGTGTATTGCGACCGATGTCTACCTGGTCCAGAACGACATTGGCAGGATTCAACAGGTCCGCAACCGACGGCGCGAATGGGGAATTGAAATTGATGCCGAATGACAAAGAGCGACCGCTCAAATCATAGACGAATGGCACACAGTTATCGTTACTGGTACTTGGGTCACCAGTCGCTGCCCCGTCAAGTGGGCAGTTCGGGTTGATAAAGTTCAGAGTTGTGTTGAGCGTGGGGCTAGCCGTGTCAGAACTCGTCGAGGCGAACTCAACACTCGCGGTCCAGACATCGTTTGTCCATTCGCCGCCAAGTACGAATATATCACTATCTGTAATACGAGACCCCGTCTCACTTGAAAAACGCAAGTTTGGATCGTCATCATCATTGGCCAGATCTGGCTCAAGTGTGCCCTGCAATGCCGCCGGGAACATGCCGGGGCCGACACCGAAATCGACTGTCTCAAATCCAGTAGGAACACTAATCTGTCTTAATGAGCTCACACCCGATGCCTGAAGCCTGTACTGATCTCGGCTGCGCTCTTGCTCATTGATAATGGCATCGAAATTAAACTTCAGGTTGTCGTTCGGTGCCCACTCAAACGTCGTCGCGATATTGGTGGTTTCGTAGTCATCATTTTCTTGTTCCTGGAGCAGGAATTGAATACCAAGAAATTCAGACGGATTAGCGCCTGGTGGCGAAGCGACATTGTCTCGGTCCGTACGAGGACGAAATGACACCGCTTCTTGTTCAGTGTAACTACCGCTAATAACGAAGCCGAAACTACCTGCGTCGGTGTCCCAGTTATCGCCGAAAGCGCCTGAGAATCTTGGTTTGTTGCTTTCAGTGCTCAGGCTGCTGTCTTCAAATTGAACTCTGACCGAGCCCAACGTCTCTGTCAGATCGAGCGGTCGGATTGTTTTCAGGTTAATGGTGCCGCCGACAGAACCCTCAATGGTCTTGGCGTCCGGTGCCTTCGTCACTTCAACAGCTGAGATAATTGACGCATTGACGTCTTCAAAATCGATACCGCTGCGACCGGCACCCGAACCTACAGTGGAGACACCATTGATTTCGACCCGATTTGCGTTGGTACCTCGGATTTGAACGCCAGTACCGACACCTGCCGTACGGGTAATCTGGATACCGGTCACATTCTCAAGAACCTCCGCGAGGTTTTGATCAGGCAACTTACCAATATCTTCCGCAATTATGACTTCGACCAACTTGTCTGAATTTCGCTTTTGGTCAATAGCGTTTCTAAGAGATCCGCGGATACCCGTTACGACAACTTCTTCGATGGCCTCGTCGTCGGTTGCAGCGCTTTGCGCATTGGCAACGGTTATTGACGTTAGCGCGAATGCGGCTAGCACTAAGTGGGTAAAAGTTCGTTGATATTTCACAGTTGATTCCCCCTGTTGGAATCTAAAATTAGATGGCGTTGAGCTTTATTAACCAATTCAGCCATATTTGTCAACCGAAATTCTATTCCAATTTATTCTAATTGGTAGGACCAATAGTATATTCTAGTTCAATCAAGTCAATGTGATGCATTGTGGATTGGGGCCTGCAGAGGTCTCTGTCCATTTCATGTTTGTAGATCGCTTGGTCACAGGAAAGTGTCACAACTATGAAGTAGCTCTATTTTTTTTCGGTTGTACTTGATATTTGTTCCGATTGCGTAAACTATTGGTATTAAGTTCGGACAGCCAATTTAGCCATACCGGTTTACGCGGGAAGAGAACTATGACTGACAAACGACTTTTTCATACCGTTGCCGACCAGATAATGGAAATGATCAACAGCGGTGCATTCCCCACCGGAAGTAGACTGCCAGGTGAGAGGGAACTTGCGGAGCGATTTGACGTTAGCAGGGTCACCGTCCGCGAGGCAGAGATAGCGCTGCAGGCGCTTGGCCATATCGACATCAAGACCGGGTCCGGGGTTTATGTACTAAGTCCGAACGGCAACGGCAGCGAAGGCTGGCCACTCCTCAGTGCCTTTGAGCTCACTGAGGCGCGACTATTATTCGAATCGGAGGCCGCAGCACTTGCCGCACGAAATGGCGATGACGTTGATATGCGCCAACTGGAAAGCCTGATCGCGAGAATGTCGAGCGCAGATCCGGCTGACGAAGAGGACTCGCAGCAGGCAGATCGCGAATTCCACCTGGCTATTGCCGCCGCCTCCAAGAACGCGGCGGTTAAGTACATCATTGAAACCCTTTGGAAGATGCGCACAGAAATTGAATCGGTCCGCACAGTGCATGCTGCGATTTGCGCGAACGAGGACGCCACCTACCGTGGCTCTGAGCATGCCGAAATTCTTGAAGCGATGAAAAATCGTGATCCTGCCGCTGCACGCAGTGCAATGCAGTCACATTTCCAGCGACTGCTCGCTTCAATGATAAATGTCACAGAGGAACAAGCGCTGCGAGAACTCCAACAAAAAACGAGCGAGAGTCGGGAGCGTTTTCTCACTGCCGACGGAACCGGATAAACCGGACTCAGACGCCTGTTTCAGCGCCGTGAGATTCCAGGTTGTTACGCTTGTGCGGCTTTGCCTTCGTACATAGGTCCTACCAATTAACTCGAGCAGGCCTCCATTTGGTCTACTATATTGGTTGACATCTTCGCTAGCCCAATCTAGTCTTGCGAACGATGAAAGGCTGTCCAACAATGATAATCCCACTGGTAACGCTAGCCGTGATCGGCACTATCACCCTGTCAGCGGGTGCAGGCCTTGGCTCTGACAACCTCGGACAAGGCACATGAAGCACAGTGGAGCCTTTATGCTCGGTGGTTCTACCCCGACTGAGGCAGTCGGCGATGGCGTTAAACGGCAAATGTACGGTTACAACGACTCAATCATGATGGTAAGGGTCCAGTTCGAAGTAGGTGCCGTCGGCGATGTTCATTCGCATCCGCACTCGCAGGTCAGTTACGTCGAAAGCGGTGAGTTTGACGTTTTCATTGATGGCGTAGAGAAACGCCTCGGACCTAGCGACAGCTTTTTCATACAACCCAATCTCGATCATGGTGCGGTTTGTCGCAAAGCAGGCGTATTGCTCGACGTGTTCAGTCCTATACGGGAAGACTTTCTAAACGAGGACCAAAAATGAAAAGACCTGGTTTTAGATGGATCGTGGTCAGCTTGGTTGCGATTGCCACCATAATCAACTACATCGATCGCGGCGCGCTTGGTTTTCTCTGGCCGGAAATTTCGAATGACCTCGGACTGTCGAAGACAGACTATGCGATTATTCTCAACGTTTTTACATTCGCCTACGCCTTCGGTCAGACGCTGTTCGGCAAGATTTTCGACTGGATCGGTACGCGGCTTGGTTTCGTTTTATCGATAACTGTTTGGTCGGCGGCAACAATGCTGCATGCTATTTCCGGAAGTTTGACTAGCTTCGCTATTTTCCGCGGTTTACTTGGCGTTTCCGAAGCAGGCAACTGGCCCGGTGCTACCAAGGCGAATGCCGAATGGTTTCCCATCAAAGAGCGGGCGCTGGCGCAAGGCATCTTCAACTCCGGCGCGGCCATCGGTGGAATTATTTCGGCTCCAATAATCGCGTATCTGTTTGTCTATCTTGATAGCTGGCGAGCCACGTTTATTTCGGTTGGCGCGCTCGGACTGCTCTGGCTGATTCCATGGCTCATCGTTTACAAGTCGGGACCGGACAAACATCCGTGGGTATCAGAGACTGAACGCGAATATATACTGACCGGACAAAGAAACGTTGAAACGAACGAGGTAGCAACTTACGCGCCAGGTGCCGGGGAGATATTAACGCGCAAGGAAAGCTGGGGCGTAATTATGGCCTCCTTCTTCCTCGATCCCATTTGGTGGTTATTCGTCGGCTGGTTGCCTTTGTATCTTTCAGAAACATACGGATTCGGAGTAGCAGAAATCGGCAAGTATGCCTGGATACCGTATGTGGGAGCCATGTTCGGCGCCTGGTTTGGTGGACTTTTGGCGCAGAATCGAATCAGCGCCGGTTGGACGGTCAATAAGGTACGAAAATTTGTCATCAGTTTGGGTGGCCTCATCATGCTGGTCTCGCTGTTGATGACGATGAAAGCGTCAACGCCGATGATCGCTGTGTTGCTGATGGCCGCTATTCTTTTTGGTTTTCAAACCGCTGTTGGGAACATTCAGACACTGCCGAGTGATTTTTATAGTGGTGAGTCAGTTGGCTCGCTCGCGGGTTATGCAGGAACAGCGGCCAAGCTTGCGGTTGTCGGTCTGAACTTCCTGATTCCAGTAATCACAGTGAATAGTTACGCCCCAGCGTTTGCAGTCGGGGCCGGACTGGCAATTATGACGGTCCTCTCAGTCTGGATTTTCTGTGGAAAAATTCAACCTCTTAGTCCGCGCTCGGCTAGCTCAGCCTAACGCGATTAGCATAGGAAAATGTAATGAAAACTCTTGAAGGAAAAGTCGCGATCGTCACAGGTGGCACCCGCGACATAGGACGTTCATGTTCAATTATACTGGCGAACCAAGGTGCCAAGGTTGCAGTGAATTACTGCAACAACAAGGCGGCGGGCGATGAGACAGTGGCGCGTATCGAAGAGGCAGGTGGAATTGCGGTACTGATAAAGGGCGACATGACTAAGAAAGCTGATGTCGACAATCTCGTTGCGGAAACGCAAAACGCCTTCGGTGACGATATCCACATACTGGTGAACAATGTTGGCGGCTTAGTGGCGCGTAAGACACTCGCAGAAATGGACGAAGAATTTCTTAACCACGTCATGGCATTAAATATGAACTCAACGTTCTTGACGACTCAGGCAGTTGTGCCCAGCATGCCGCCGGGTAGCGCCATTGTGAACCTGGCGTCTTTGGCCGGTCGCGATGGCGGCGGTGGCGGGGCGTCGGCATACTCGGTTGCGAAAGGCGCCGTGATGACATTCACGCGGAGTATGGCGAAAGAACTTGGCCCACAGGGCATACGCGTCAACTCGCTTTGCCCAGGAATGATCGACACAAATTTTCACGATACATTCACGCCAGACGCGGTGCGGCGCAATGTCGAAGCGAGCGTGCCTTTGCGACGTCAGGGGCATCCGGATGATTGCGCGAATACGGTAGCCTATCTTGCTTCTGAGAAATCCGCGTACATCACTGGCGCAAATATCGACATCAATGGTGGAATGTTCTTCTCGTGATCGGCATATGAAGGATCTTTTACAAGAAGCGCCAGTTGTCCCGGTTGTGGTTATCGATGACGCAGCCAAGGCTGTACCCATAGCCAATGCGTTGGTCGCGGGTGGGCTTTCTGTTATTGAAGTTACGATGCGTACTGCAGCTGCGGCCGATGCTATTGCAGCCATAAGCGCTGAAGTACCCAACGCGCATATCGGTGCCGGCACGGTATTGAGCGGCGAACAAGCCGGCGCGATCGTGGCCGCAGGAGCCAGGTTCATAGTTTCGCCAGGCCTACACGATGGCGTCGTCTCTGTGGCAAACGAATTATCCGTTCCGATAATTCCGGGAGTTGCCACCGCGACCGAGGTGCAAAATGCATGGAACCTCGGACTACGGACGCTGAAATTTTTTCCTGCCGGTCAGGCGGGTGGAATCGAGATGATCAAAGCGCTCGCCTCTGTTTTTCGAGACGTTGTGTTCATGCCGACCGGTGGTGTGTCGCCAAAAAACCTGCGCGCTTACCTGGAATTACCCGCAGTAGCGGCCTGCGGCGGCAGCTGGCTGACGCCAGCAGACGCAATTGAAAAAGGTGACTACGATCGAATCACCGAGCTGGCGGCGGAAGCCGTTGCCATCGCGAAAGAAGTAAGGGGATAGTCCATGGCTGAATTCTTAAGTTTTGGCGAAATCATGTTGCGCCTCAAGACGCAGGGCCACGAGCGGTACTTCCAGTCTCCGTCATTCGAGGCTACGTTTGGTGGTGGTGAGGCCAACGTCGCGGTTGCGCTGGCGAATTATGGCCTTAGCGCCGGGTTTGTCAGCGCACTACCGAAAAACGACATTGGTGAATCGGCGGTACGTGAGCTGCAGCGATTCGGTGTCGAGACAACGCATGTCAGGCGCTCAGGTGAACGAGTCGGCATCTACTATCTGGAAGCGGGCGCGAATCAAAGACCATCGAAAGTTGTATACGATCGGGCAGGCTCTTCAATTTGCGAAGCACAATCGGGCGACTTCGATTGGCAAAAAGTTTTTGATGGTGCCAAATGGCTCCATATAACCGGCATCACACCAGCACTCAGTGAGTCGGCGGCCGACCTGAGCCTGGAGGCGGTAAAAGCGGCAAAGCAGGCAGGCGTAACGGTTTCGTGTGATTTCAATTTTCGCGGAAAACTATGGAAATGGGGCAAGACAGCACCGGAAGTAATGACGGATCTCGTCAGGTATGTCGATATCGGTATAGCCAACGAGGAAGATTGCCAGAAATCGCTAGGGATCACGGTTGATGTAGATGTCGAGAGTGGCGAACTCGACACGGCCAAGTATGAAGCGCTTAGCGCGAAAGTACTGACTGAATTCCCGAACATGTCGGTTATTGCGATTACCCTTCGAGAATCCCACAGCGCCGACCGCAATGGCTGGTCTGCGTGTCTACGCGACGAAAGTGGTTTTCGACTGTCGCGGCGGTACGAGATTACCGACATCATCGACCGGGTCGGTGGTGGCGATAGTTTTGCCTCGGCTCTGATCTATGGGTTGAACGCCTATCAGGATCGGCAAGAGTCGCTCGAGTTCGCTGTAGCCGCCAGCTGTCTCAAACATTCGATATTGGGCGACTTCAACCGAGTATCGGTTGCCGAAGTTGAGCACTTGATGGGCGGCGACGCGTCAGGGCGTGTGCAGAGGTAAGTTGTAAGCGTGCGGCGATAGCAATATTCCAATCAATCAAACACAAGAATTGCGAGTACCAACTATGCGGATGACCTCCAAATTGCGCTTAATCACCTTTGCACTAATTCTGGCACTAGTATCATGCGCACAGAGTGAGAACCCCAATCTCGTAAGGACTATCGAAGAATTCGACAACGTCGTCGCGACGCTGCAACCGGGTGACAAGGTCATTCTCGCGAATGGCATATGGATCGATGTCGAGTTCAAATTGAAGGCCGAAGGTCTGCCGGATAAGCCAATCGAGCTGACGGCTGAAGAACCGGGCAAGGTGATCATAAGCGGTCAGTCCAATCTCAGTTTCTCCGGTTCGCACATCATCGTTTCGGGCTTGGTGTTCAAGAATGGATATACCCCTACAAGTGAGGTTATCTCCTTTCGAACGTCAAAGGCGGAGCTGGCGAATAATTCACGGGTAACCAATAGCGTCATTGATAATTTCAGCAACCCGGAACGACACGACTCTGATACCTGGGTAGCGATTTACGGAAAGAACAATCAGTTCGACCACAACTCGTTGATGGGCAAAGGGAATCGAGGAGTAACTCTTGCGGTAAAGATGACGACAGAGGGCAGCCAGGAAAATGACCATGTAATCGAATACAACTACTTTGGCCCACGAGGGACTCTCGGCTCAAACGGTGGTGAAACGTTGAGAATCGGGACAAGTCATTACTCGAGGGAGTACTCGAATACGATAGTCCGAAATAATTACTTTGATCGGACCAGCGGAGAACTTGAGATCATCTCGAGTAAATCGTGTGGCAATGAAATTCGCGACAATGTTTTTTTTGAAAGCCAGGGCACATTAACGATGCGTCATGGTCACCACACATTGGTGGAAAACAACTATTTTCTGGGCAACAGGAAACCGAATACAGGTGGTATTCGAATTATCAACGGCTACCAAACTGTCAGAAATAACTACTTGTATGGATTGACCGGCCACCGATTCCGCGCCGCGCTGGTAATCATGAATGGCGTCCCAGACGGTCCAATCAATCGATACGACCCAGTTGTTGATTCGAATATGAATAACAACATTGTAGTAGACAGCGACTACATCCAGCTGTGTGCCGGTAGTGATGCGGAGCGCTCAGCAGCACCTACCGGCTCGTCAATGCACAACAATATCTTCATGAGCAAAACGAACCTTAATCCTTTTACCGTTTACGATGATATTTCCGGCATCAGCTTTGAGGGAAATGTGCTCAACGAAGAAGCCAGTAGTCCTATAGAGAACGGCTTCAGCAAAGTGCCCTACTCCGTTGCAAAAAACGAAAACGGATTGCTTGTGCCGGCCCAATCGTTAATCGATGAGATTAAGTTTGGCGAGGTCAAACTGCCGGTCGCCAAAGATGACACTGGTGCGGGTTTTTATCCAAAAGTTGACGATATCCCAACTTTCCAAAGCGGTGACACTCTTTCGGTCGAGGCGGGAACGAACACGATTCTGAAAGCGCTAAATAGCAGCAAGTCGGGCGATACCCTGATCCTCGAAAATGGAGGGGAATACCTGTTGACGAAGTATGCTGTCATCAATCACCCGATCACGATAAAGACGGAGAGCGGTGACAAAGCAGTAGTCCGCTCCGAAAAATTGAGCTTCTTTATTCTAGAAAACGGGGGTGCTCTGGAACTGGAGAACCTGTGGATTGACGGAGCAGAATCACCCGATCAGGCCGGCAACAATGTCATCAGCACGAGCAGGTATTCGATGAATCGAAACTATTCATTGGCTGTCCGCCACTGCAAGGTCACCAATCTGGACGTGAACCACAGCTTTGATTTTCTCAAGGTGTACAAGAACACTTTTGCTGATTCAATTGAGATTCTCGACACGGAGATGACTAACATCACTGGGTCGATTCTGACCCTTGATAAGGAAACGGAGGATCTGGGTATTTACAACGTTGAAAATGTCAGCATCAAGGGAAGCAAGTTCAAAGATATTCAAGGATCAGTAGCTAATATCTACAGGGGTGGGACGGATGAGAGCACCTTTGGGCCGATCGTTGTAATTGAAGGAAATGAGTTCACGAACACAGGACTCGGTTCCCGAAACAAAACCGAAGCCTCCCTCAAGTTTCACGGTGTACAGAAACTGCATATATCCGACTCAAGTTGGAACAAGAGCGCCCCACTAGAGCTCTACCTGACCAACGGCGAGCCCATTACGGTGATTAAAGATATCGTGATGGAGAACACAGGTGAGATACGCGCGAATAACAACGAATACGAAGTCGATAACATTTCATATAAATAGAGCAAGCAGTCCCTCACAAGGACTCAATTGGCGCACCCTGAGAAACGGATATCGTGAGACCAGTTATTTTTCGCGGCAAGAACGGCAGTAATCCACGATCAACTATTTGTCGGGCCGCTTCATCCTTAAATTCTGGTGTATAACGTTGGTTACTCATCACTTCCTCCTATGTTCGGATCATAGCCCGGAAGTGTCATATATACCGTGGGAAGTCCAAATGCAGCGGAGCTGTGGCCGTCTGAGCAAGGCAACTCCAGTTTTTGGACACCTCGACAAGGCCTAACCGACTTGGCTCGTCACCGGGTCGTCTCGTCAGGATGTAAAAGCTTCGACTGCTGCGCTAAGGGAGATTTGCGGGTATTCGATCAGTTCACGAATCAGTTCGACGGTAATACGTGAGTCCATGTCAGTCAGTCGCCGCGTTGCGAAAGGTCAATAGGTTTGAGGCCCATGTCACTGTAAATCTCAAGGACGGCGTCGGTGACGGTCGAATCGATCTGCCTTGATAGCGTTGCCATCTCTTCTGGGGTCTTTGAGGATGCTTTTTCCCAAAACTTAAGCGTTCCTACGTCATTTCGGATCGAAAGCCACTTTTCCGGAAACTGACCAGGAAGGAACAGACGGTTGCTGAAAAACCATTCTTCCTTGTCGAGGATTCGCTGATGAGTTGTCTCCATATCACTCTGGACTAAGTGACCCTGAATTTCTTTGACTATCGAGTACGCTTGGGCGTTGGCTTCAATCTTCCGATCGGCCAATAGCTCATTCATCCGACGCTTTGTAGTAGCCCTGAATTGATACCAGATTGCACCCCAGCCTCCGAGGATAGCCAGCAACCCGCCTAGTATCGTGTCCCACATGACGAACCTCCAAACTTGATGTTGCCCACGTTAGACCGAATCATACCTAAGAATCGCTGTCCGCTCCGGTCAGTATCTATTTGGCCGCACCGCTGGCTAGATCGCTTCGCCGCTGATCAGAAATACGGCTGAAGCCAAATGGAGAATTGATTGGGTTAAAACAAGCACGCTTTGAAATTGCGCTATCTTCATGAGAAGCCGTGCACCGTGTACGAAATCCCCATCATGAATTTTTCGCAAGTTCCAACGCATATACCATTTGGCTGGATAAAAAAAAGCTCCTTCGATCTCAGAAAATAGGGCAGAAAAGCTGCTTTGCGCGAGCGCCTGTGGCTCCTGAGATAGTAGCTTTTCTGTACTAGCCGCCGCCTGATCACCGACCGAGCGTGCTGTAACAACAATTAGAGAAAGGTATTTTGCAACGAGCGCTAATCCGGCTGCCCAAATAAATATCTTAGTGGCACCGAACACACGTTCGGGAGGCAGGGACACAGATATTGAATCAATATTGGCAATTACTAATCCGAGCACCGCACCGAAACCAGCAAGCAGCCAACCTGAAAATAGATCGAGGTTTCGGCTCAATTCTGCAGCCGCACCTTGGATAACAGTTGAAGCAAGTCTTTTTTCAGGTGAAATTGACGGCCAGTTTGATTCAGTCAATGGCTTCCCTCAAGATATGGAGCAGTCCGAAACATGATTGTACCAGCGTGTGCCACTGTCCGTTTTCGACCGCGCCCACGTTAGGCAGTCTCCCTCGGGGCACTGTCTGCTCACGACTCGGGTCCCTCGCAAACTGGAGTACCGCCAAGTTCCGTAACCAGCTCCGTCAATCGTTCAATTTCGGCAACTGCACAATTGTGATGCCCGGACCGCTTCCAGCATCCTTCATAGTGATTCTTGTCGTTCGATTCCCTTGTTCGCCGTGCAATTACCTCGCCATTTGATTCAATCGTCATAATTCGTCCTAGCAGCCTTCACTGGATACTACTCGCTGGAGTTGCGTCCTGAGGAGCACGGCAGCCATAAGCCCGGCAAATACCATCATCACAAGTTCTTCGCCGAACGGCTCCTGCGTCAGGAGTCGCATAACTAACAAGACCGAAATACCACGCCGCGACAACAGCAATTACCGCTCCCGAAAACCGAGAGGCCTTTACATAGAACTCACGCACTTGCGTTTTGGTTTCTTAGCGCATCTGATTTTGGTGACCGTCCGCTTAATATCGCAACCCAAAGCAGACGGTTGCGAAGTCGATATTCTTGCGCAAGATCGGATTTCTAATCATTACCATATACAAGATATTTTGATCATATGTGGAAAGGGTCAGTACGAATCAGTCGGTATTTGGGCGACTGCGAACGGACAGCATATCCGGCGGATAACAAATCAGAATTCCGTTTTCAAACATATATGTCAACCAATTCTCTACCAAGTACGGCAGTAACCCGGACATTTCAATGGTTTAGAGGGCGCGCATACAAATTCTTCATTCTGAGGAAGATGCTGTGGCGCAAATCTAGGAGTTGAGTCCTAGGAACAAGTCTAATCTGAAGAAAATACCCAATTTGACAGACGGTTTGTGCGTCGCATAGTTTTCGTATTATCGAATCTGAACTTCAACCGAACAAATTACGCGATCGGCGCTCACTGGAGTCAGATGCAAGTGCCTATTAATGCGATGAGTTTATGAGAAACAGCAAAAGAATTGGTTTCGCGGTTCTGCTAATTTCCGGAATCGCTATTTGGATGTTTCTGCAAGAAAACGACCATTTGGATAATTTGGGGGTCGATCTAGCAGATGCTTTTTCTGGTGTGCCTCTGCCGGAAACTGGGACCGATACTCAAGAACGCGAAACGCGAGACTCTACCGAACTTGCGGATTCGACCGTCGAAAAAATGCTAACAATGGAGCCATTAGATGTTAGAGCATTTCGTGAGGCTAGAGGCTATTACGGGTCTGGTGGAAATGATATTGGCGCGAAACACGCGTATGAGTATATGGACGACGAAGCATTACAAGCACTCGCTGACCAGGAAGATGGATTGGCTCAGCTAATACTCGCGGATCGACTATCGAACAGTGATATAGAGAAGGCCATGCCGATGTACCTAGAGGCTGCTGTTAATGGTAAGACTGCGGCGCTTGTCAACATGGCGTCCAGTCGACTCGTCCGACAAAATGATCTGCAAGGCTTCGGGTTTGAGTTGACTAACGAAAGCGGTCGAATCTCGGATGATTACTTGGAGGTTCTTCGTTACTACGCTGCGGCGGAGATGCTCGGTGATTTTGTAGGAACAGAAATGTTGAATGATCATATATTGGCGAATGATCTCACACGTTATCCCGACAACCTCGCTCGTATTTGTGCACTAGGGTTGGAGGTCAAAAATAACATTGAAATTGTACGAACTTCGCGATGGGGCGATAGTTCGGTCAACGATGATAGTCGAATCGATTCTTTAGATATTTCTTCGCCACTTTGTGAGTCAATTTCTAGATAGGGAGAGAAAAAATGAAGCACCGAATCCTTCTGGCCATGACGGGTGTGGTTGTCCTCATGAACTTCGCAAACGTCGCTAGGGCAGATGATGAAATAGGAATTGCGAGATTCGTCATCTCTGGGACTAGAGCCGGGGTTATGCAGGCTGTTGCTGATGGTACGATTTTCAACCAGTTGAATCAAGGTGGTCTAGACGAATCGCTTGAGGAACAGTGGCCCTCGAATGATCCTGCCAGCCCGAAAGATGTTTTTGTAAACGTCTACGTAAAAATCAATCTTTTTATTGAAGTCTACACTGTAAAAATACAGCTTTCCCGATCGGCGGAGCAGACTTGGGAGGAAGCTGTGGACGCCGGCGGCAACTCTAAAGAAGTTAGTCTATTGGACTACGAGGTCGAAGACCTGCTCATAAACCCCGGTGAAGAAGGTCCACCGGGCGCCCTTGAATTATTCGCAGCAGCATTTCCAGCGCTATCCTTTCCGCCTGGCGCTGTAGTTGTGATTAATGGTGATGGAGGAAATGGCAACTGGTGCGGTCCAGGTACGCCATGGATTTGCGTCTACTAAGTATTTTCGCTTGATACGGCGGCATATCTAACAGATAGTCTTAGTTCCGACGAATAAAATCGTCGGAACTAAGACTATCGTGTCCGTATGCCCAGCCAGCGCTAAACGGAAACCCGATTGGTACGTAGAGCAGGGCACCAAGAATGAAAAACGGCATCGCCAGAACGAATAGCACTAGGCAGCCGATTGCTTGAAAAAGATATTTCATGACCCGTGCTCGCTTTCGGCGGGCGGGCATGGGCAGTTCGGGTAGCAACAGTCCGCGTGTTGGCACTGTCTTGAGTCGGCAGTTACCGCTTGCTCGAATAGCGCGGCCTCCAATGTTTCCCTCGGGATCAGACACGCTTGTTGCAATAGCGTCGCCTCTAAAATTTTGACGCGATCCTCTAGAATTGCCTCATAAGAACGAGCATCGACAACCATGTCCGCGGATTCCTGACTACTGTCGACACCGTTCTTTGCGGCAAGCGTATCTTCGCTGAGGCCACCTTCCTCAGAACAACTGCCGTGTACACCTTCGGCGAAATGCTTGGGTCTACCTGAGACTGTCTCCGCTACATGCGAGAGGCGTTGAAACTCCGTCAAATCTTCGTGGTCAATGTGCATTGCGCGACCCATGAGGTTTTCACATAAGCATTGCCAGTCCGTGACTTCAGCAGGCAGTAGCACCTGAACGGCCGGGTTGCGCTCGCAAGCGGACGGACAGGTGATAAGATTGCGGCAGGCTGCAGATTACCCTTACCGGTCATTGGCACCTGCTCCCGGCACCACTTTGGAAGAAGGAAGAAGATCACTCAGAATCCCACGTGGATCGGAGGGAATGCATATGGCAAATCGGCTGTTCGGCGGCATTCTGTGTTGGCTGGGATTCCACGATTTCCACGTCATCACTGAGACTTTCAGCTTTGGCGGGGGAGGTATCGAGACGGTTGAATGCCACCGGTGCGGTCTAAGGAGGACCCGCCAGGCGTAGTTTCAAGCCAACAGACCGTGAACGCCCGTATATGGACTCCTCCTCATTGCCAGCACACTGTCCATGTCAGACAGTTGCATTGATTTAGGCAGACTCGACCGCTTCCTATACATTCATCTCAATGTTTTTTCCGCGCTTTGGCTTAGACTTGTCAATAAGCCTCTTAAATTGGTCCCAGTCAGCGCAGCCCTTCATCATGAAAATAACGTTAGATAGAAGCTCGCGTAGTTCCGGGTGTCCAAAGTCCTTCGTCAGAAATTGGTGATGCTTGTGCTTACGCAGACCAGTTTTCGCCTGCCTGGGATTTTTTTTCTTCAACTCATCTTTAACGCCAGGAGCCAATCGATCGTAGACAATGTCATTTGTCCAATGACCAACATATGATGGTTTCCTGCCATTTGCCGTTGGATAGTCAAGCCCCTTTAACCTGAAGAGCTGTTGGTAGAATTCATCTGGAAAAGTCAGGGTCCATTTCGATAGCTCGTCAGTTATGTATTTATCGAGAATCTTCTGAAGAGCTAGCCTGTCTCTGACGTGCTGATACCCGGTCGCCTCATCGACAAGCGACGCTATTCCAACACGAGCAAGGCCACGCATCAGAATATCTGCTTGCCTAGCTATATGAATCTGATTGTGTGCCAGAACGTCCGCATCACGCGCCTGGAGAAAGACTTCACATACGCTTGGCAGTAGGTCTGCCGCATATCCGAAAGCATTGGCCCCTTTTGCCGAGCGAAACTCTATCTGGCTTGACGTCACAGCAAGATCGTTGCTTATGAACGGTTTCAAGTTCTTCGCCGTCAGAAACGCCGGCAGGTTGACGTCACCGTCGTAATGTTGCCGTCCCTTTGCTTGCCGAGCCCTGCCGAGAGCCTTCATAAAACCGCTTTGCGTCAGGACTCTTTCTCCTGTTTCCAAAACGGCACACGGTATTGAAGACTCACCTACCTGAACGACACCCTCATGGGTTGCTCTCGGTAAATCTGTACCCCAGCGCTTTTTGGCTGCATCGCTGGCTATTTTCCTTTTCTGCTCGTCGGTCAGCGACGCAGCGCGAGCCTTTCCGCCGATCGCCTTGGATTTGTCTTTCATTTTTGCAAGCATCCATATATTGCGAAATATGCTTGCATACTAAAACCCATGGCTCTTAAATGCAAGCATGACGAATCGAATGTCTATGCTTGCATACCTTCGAGCTCATTAAAGGGGGTTACTGTCCGCTCCGGACAGAGTCCACGAGACGATGACAAACGAATCCGGACACGCCGACTGCGTGTGGACGATGACATGGCAACTATCCCGGTTATCCAATCCGGCAGCGCTGGCGTGGATAACGCTCTTGCGGGAATTTTGCGTGTTTGCCCGTAGGTTCCCGATAAGGCCAACAGCAATCGTCGGACTTTCTCATTGATCTTAAACAAATCTTGGTGACAGGCTATGTCAGGTGCTGGCCGTTTTTTCGGTGCGTTACGATACATTTTGTTGCCTGTATTGAAAACTCGCCAGATCCTCTGTACGAGCCACACAGCTAGATGTTAATGAGATTAACTCGTGTGGACCCGGTCCACACGAGTTAATCTCATTAACATCACTGGCGACAGTTTGAGTCGCCGCACGAATTCTGAGTGTTATAAAATATAACGTCTGTCTACAGTGGAGACAGACGTTATATTTTATAACACTTGGCCCTCCGGCCAGCAATGACGAACCTGGGGCCACTATTGGGAGCTGATCCGGCTCCTCAATCTGCGAATTGACACCCGAATCGCTCCGACGGTGTTGCATGGTGCTGGGGGCCTGAGACTGGCAAGCGGACGCTTGCCAGTCTCAGCGTCCGTTGCGAAGCCCGCGCGTCATTACCGCAACGCTGTAATGACGCGCGCGTCGGTGCCAATAAGGTCAACGCATGCCGGTGGGCTTTTCCGATGACACGCGAATGATGCGGTCCTATTGTTCGTCCGTGAGAACGAATTTAGACGCAGCCACTGCGTATAACGTGGCAACAGTGCTTTTGCGGGCCACTCGAAAAGCACGGGAGCATCTCGCTCCTGGTCCATCTTCCATTCATGCGGATTTACTCCGCCTACTTCAAAGGAGGTATTACGAAGTTCTACTCAAGCTCGATCTTGAGCCATTGTTGGTCCTGCGCCGGGATCCTCTGCCAAAAGGTGAGAAACGGCGTTGCCTGAGTATCAGGCATTTTCAGGTTTTATGGGAGTCGTGTCCCAAGACTATTTTCACATTCAGTGAGTTCTGGTGGTTACGACCCCAGGGCAGTCGGAAACACTAACCAATTTGCTAAATACACTGTGAGAGGCCTGAACCACCAACTGAAAACACTGTGCCGGAACAACCGTGAGGGGAGCTATGGCACACAAGTCCGTCGAGAGCGAGAGCTCACCCTGATGGCGAATGAATTGCACCAACTGGGATACCGCGGCATGAACAGTCATTCGCTCAAACCGAAGCACGTCGAAGCTTTGGTTGGGCGCTGGTTAGAAAAAGAAGTTGCTGCAGGAACAATCAAGAACCGAATGGCGGCATTCCGCTGGTGGGCCCGGAAAGTGAATCGCCAGAATGTCGTGGCGCGATCGAATGACCATTACGGGATACCCAATCGGATATTCGTGACCAACACGAGTAAGGCCAAATCCATTTCAAAGGTGGATTTGGCGATGGTTCGGGACGAGCACGTCCGAATGAGCCTCGAGCTGCAGCAGGCCTTTGGTCTGAGACGAGAGGAAGCGATAAAATTCGTTCCCAGCTACGCCGATCAGAGGGATCATCTCTCTCTGAAGCCCTCCTGGACCAAAGGAGGCAAGGCCAGGGTCATTCCGATCCGGACCGAGAGTCAACGGGCGGTCCTAGATCGCGCCCATAAGCTGGTGGGCAAGGGATCACTGATTCCCAGTTCACGAAACTATGTGCAGCAGCTTCGCATCTACGAAGGCAATACCGTTCGGGCGGGGCTGTCCAAGATGCATGGGCTACGGCATGCCTATGCGCAGCGACGTTATGAGGAGCTGACCGGCTGGAAATCACCGAGTGTTGGTGGGCCAATCCCCAAAGCGCTCAATCGAGAACAGCGAGATCGGGACCGCGAGGTGCGGCTCATTGTCAGTCGCGAGCTAGGTCATGAGCGGCGCCAAGTCGTCAGCGTTTACTTGGGTGCGTAGTCTCATGTTGATTGTCAGGCAATCTGGGAGAAGAACTACGTGATGACTCCCACATACTTTGGCCTGCTTGCCGAGTTCGGCGAAGCGGAAATTCCCCTACAGCGGGTATGTGAAAAATACTTTGGTTTATCCGCGTCCAAAGCGAAAAGACGCGCCTGCCTGCAACAACTGCCTATACCGGCATATCGTGTGGGCTCCCAAAAATCACC
>JAJFKT010000009.1 GCA_021773075.1 Woeseiaceae bacterium | reverse complement strand
CGGCAATTGCAACGCAATCGCCTGATTACAAAATCCCGTTACGTTGTGGAGCGCACTTTTGGCAGTCAAGCACGTTGGTTTGGAAGCAAGGTTCTACGTTACCAAGGTCTGGCCAAAGCTCATACTTGGCACATTTTGCAGGCTATGGCATATAAACTAAAAAGATTGCCTAAATTATTCATACAAAGTTTAGAAAGGCAGGAAACGTGCGCCTTTTAAGCAGTAAATAGCAATAGAAGACGCTACTTGCTCAATTTATTTGATTAAAATCGGCTGAAAATACGGAATTTGCAGTAAAAAACTGCATTACCTTAGGCTTAAACCTTAACGAGCGTGTTTTGCAAAGGTCTCAGCCAGTGATTTGTTTGGCAAGAATAATGACGCCAATACTAAAAGCGGTCACAGTATCGACGACTTACATCGCGTGATTGGAGAATTGACGGTAGAACGCAATTTTTTAGCCAGAAAGCTCAATCATTAAGTGTTGGCGAACGCAAAATGATGATTGGGCGGCACGAGAAACCAAGTCAATCCCGTCTATGCCATTTGCTGGGTGTTGCACGTTCGACGTATTATTATCACCCACAACCCACAACCCACAACCCACAACCCACAACCCACAACCCACAACCCACAACCCACAACCCACAACCCACAACCCACAGCTGAGAGTGAGTTGATTCTGCTGCGTCAAATGGATGAGTAATATTTGAAAACACCACAGTATGGTTCACGCAGTTATGCCACTTGGTTCAGGCGTCAGGGGATGATGATAGGCCGCAAGAAAGCAACTTCAATGATGAGGAAGCTGGGCATTATTAGCACAGCACCAAAGCCCAAAACCAGTATTCCGGCCAAGCAGCACAAGAAGTATCCCTATCTGTTCAAAGGCAAGACCATCAATCGTCCCAACTAAGTTTGGGCGACTGATATCACCTACGTGCCAATGGAAAAAGGTTTTGGCTATCTTGTTGCCAGCATGGACTGGTGTTCGCGTAAAGTACTGAGCCGGCGTTTATCCAATACATTAGACACTGATTTCTGTGTCCAGGCTTTAGAAGCAGCCATCCAGGATTATGGCTGCCCACAAATCATGAATAGTGATCAAGGAGCACAGTTTACCAGTAAGGCATTTACATCAACGCTGAAAAATAGTGACATACAGATCAGCATGGATGGCAAGGGCTGCTACTATGACAATATTTTTGTTGAACGACTATGGCGTACAGTCAAATACGAGCAACTATACACTCGGGAATTCAATAATCTAGAGGAGGTAAGAAAAAGTTTAAATGTTTGGTTCAACTGGTATAATCAGGAACGTTTTCATCAAAGTCTTGATGATCTAACTCGGTTCGATAAAAACTGAAAGCTTGCATCATTATCAATTTAAAACAAGAAACAGCCCTAAACAGGTTGTCTTTGATTATATCGAAGTGTTTTATAATCGCGATAGGCGACATGCAAAAATCGGTATATCAAATACCCGCCGACTTTGCTGAACAGTTCTACAATCAAAAACAAATCGCTGCATAATGCTAGCGACTTATCCGTCCAATAACGCGGACCCAGCTCACTAATTTAGAGATATATTTTATAGACAGGTTTTGTTAACTTTGCAGAGATATAAGAACCAATCCATAAAAGGAACCATTTAAGAGATTGCATTCTTGCTATTTCAATAGGTTATGGGGTGTCTCATCTCTTAGCGTGTATTTCCGTACGAATGTGTACAGTACCCAGACTACCGCTTTGCGGCACGCGCCCCGCTATGTGGCTTCGCCAAGCTGAAGAATCTTACTAATCAGGTCGACTTATGCATCTTTCAATCATTATTCCTGCTTTTAATGAAGAACGCTTGATTACGCATTGCGTAGACTCCATCACTGAATCATTGGCTGCAAACCAGAAACTCGATTTTACTTATGAGGTTATCGTTGTTGACAATAACTCAACCGATAAAACAGCAGAGCTGGCCAGGCAAACCGGCGCAAAGGTTGTTTTTGAGCCGGTCAACCAGATTGGCCTTGCACGCAATGCAGGCGCAGCAGTTGCAACGGGCGACTGGTTGCTATTTGTGGATGCGGACAGTTTGCTGAATCCCGATATGGTTGCTGATATTTTACAATTGATTGAAACGAGAAAATATGTAGGTTGTGGTAGTGTCATACACATGCCGAAATTACCGTGGTGGGCTGCAGTTGCCCTGCATTTATGGACAATCACTTCCGTGTTGTGTCGCTGGGCATCCGGTGCATTGGTTGTGTGCCGTACCGACGCATTTCGCGAAGTAGGCGGATTTAATCAGGATATGTTTGCTGCGGAAGAGATTGATTTAAGCCAATTGTTAAAAAAATGGGGGCGTAAACGCAACCTGAAATTCACAATTCTAACCCGCCATCCTTTAGTTACCTCATCTCGCAAAGTACAGCTCTATACCGGTCGAGAAGTTGCAGATCAGATTTTACAGGTGCTGCTCAGTCCACGCCGTACCTTGCAAGACAAGAAAAAATTACCCATTTGGTATAACGGGCGTCGCTAGATAATACTGCTATCTCAAACTTGCCATATTTTGGAGTTGTAACCAAGATCAATTTTAAAGATATGGCGTGGATATTGGATGATTATATAAAACAATATTCTCGGAGTAAGAAAAAATCTTGAGTTTGATCAAGTCAAGAGTCGTTTTGAGAGAATTGCTTTTACTCATGTTATTGGACGAATTTGCCAGACTTGTCAAATTGGGCAGTTCTTCCACAGGACCCCCTCTAGATCCGTCCCGTCAATGTTCTACTGAACTGTATTAGTTCCGACTTAATCTGACACATCACTTGCAAAAGTGAGAGTTACCCGATTTGATATAGGTGTTGAATCTTAATCAAACTAAAAAAGGTAACTCTCAATGAGACATACTAACAATCCAATCATTAAACACAAAGCGGGCTTATTAAATTTAGCAGAAGAACTGGGCAATGTATCCAGGGCTTGCAAAGTGATGGGTGTTTCACGCGATACTTTTACCGCTATCAGGAACTGGTTGACCAAGGCGGTATTAATGCTCTGATTGAGAATAATCGCAGAAAGCCAAACATCAAGAATCGCGTTG
>JAJFKT010000008.1 GCA_021773075.1 Woeseiaceae bacterium | reverse complement strand
GCCCATACCGTCAATTCCGGCGATACCCATGCCATCGATTCCGGCGATACCCATGCCATCAATGCCAGCGATGCCCATGCCATCGATTCCAGC
Source organism: Woeseiaceae bacterium (assembly GCA_021773075.1). GTDB lineage: Bacteria > Pseudomonadota > Gammaproteobacteria > Steroidobacterales > Woeseiaceae > UBA1847. The sequence continues at coordinate 49,279 of JAJFKT010000008.1, read as the reverse complement.
GATGCCCATGCCATCGATTCCAGCGATGCCCATACCGTCAATTCCGGCGATACCCATGCCGTCGATTCCGGCGATGCCCATGCCGTCGATTCCGGCGATGCCCATGCCGTCAATTCCGGCGATACCCATGCCGTCAATTCCGGCGATACCCATACCGTCAATTCCGGCGACACCCATACCGTCAATTCCGGCGACACCCATACCGTCAATTCCGGCGACACCCATGCCATCGATTCCTTGAGATGCACTTTGCGTTTCCGCTGCAATCCCAGAATTCGACAGTGCAACTAGCGTCGCTCCCAAGGCATACCATGCCCTGGCGCTTTTTGCGTTAAACATTATTCGCTCCTTATTTTATGAACTCCAACCCTCGTCTCAAAATACTTTTGAACGCTGACGCTCCATCGCCAGACACTCATCAAATCGAGTCGAGTTTAATTAACTTTGCTAATACCTCTTTCTTGTAACAGAATCTGCAGAGAACCTAGGTCATCTTGTTCTTCGACGTAGTGAAGCATGTAGACACCAGTTTCTTTACGTGGCTGACCAGGCTTGTTTAAGTCCTTTCTAGATGAAAACCAAACATCCAAGTCTTCAAGAAATGACTGCCCTCTAGACCGTAAGTATTCTGCAAATAACTCGATAACCTCATCTGTGCATCCATCGTCCGCGAATACCATCCGATCAAAAAGCGTTTTTTCCCCAGCATCTTTATCCGCATCGGTATTCTTCGCAGCCGTTGAGAAAAATCTGTAGCCAACCTTTCCAAGCCTATTGAGCGCTGATGACGACAGCTTCGTGTGCATGAAAATTCTACTCACCGTTTTGTAGCGTCCATCAACTTCAACAACTGATCCTGCCTCTAACAATTGATTCAGCATTTGACGAGGCGCCATGTCCCCGCTGTAGTTCTTAACCAAGGCAACGAAACTCGGCTCACCGTCACCGCTAGTCTCGTAAGGTAACTCCAATGGAATTCCATATGGCCCTTGATACGCTGGGTCGGAATACCACCCTGTAAGTACTCGAGCCGGCCTTGAATGTGTTTTATCATTTGCTGATGTCGTCAGCGCCCTATCGACGACGTTCTTCACTTCCTTTCTAGTCAAACCCGTCAATATGGCTACCCGCGACTTGTTAATTTTCCCCTCTTTTTCGAAATGCCTTAATGCGGTCTCGACATACACTTCTTTTGCAGTTTCAGAAAACTCCGCGTGTGTAACGCCCTGAGCTATCAAAAGCCGCACCAAAGGCTTCAACATTAGCGATAATGCATGCCGTAAGTGGTTTTTTACTTCTTGTCCCATTCATGGCCAGACCGCTTTGACAATATGTAAAGTATCTTGCGTCGCTGGCCTATGCAACCTCCTGTCAATTCCTATAAGTGGGTTGATTGCACCATTTGTGGTATGAAGAATTGTTATGTCAAGTTATTACAACGTCAAGTTACCGAACAACCACAACGGAGTTATGTAAAGCATTGATTATTAGGTTTTTTTTTGGCGGCGATTGACCGAATATACCCAGTAGCGGTTCGGGCACGCAAAAGGGCCGATCTTGCCGGAATATCCGCAGAGGGATATCTATGCCCGCGGATATCGGATCAGAAAATTGACAAACTGCGCGAAAATCCTAGCTGAGTCGTTAGCGGCACGTCTCGACTAAGGTTTTACCACTTGTATCTAGCATGGGGATCGTTTTCTTCAAAGTAATACAGCCCCACCGATACCACAGGGTTTGCAATGTCAGGCATTTTTCCTTTCGATCTAGATTCGAAAGTCGCAAATAAGTCATCAAATGAGACAGCGACCTCGGATAGCCTGTCGTAACTAATTCGCTTCAATCTCGTACGGTCTTCCTGTTCGATCGATAGCGAATAAGTTGCAAACTGGGCAGGGCCCAAGCCTTCGGCCCTGTTCGGATCTGTATTCGATGCAGTTGTTGCCAAAAGCGGATAGACGCCATGAATCAGACAAGACATCAAGTTATCTGTTTCGTCTGGTGGCACAATAGCTCGCGACTTGACAGTCAACGTTCCATCTTCGCCCTCATCGACAAGGCGCATTCTTTTTAACTCCGTTCGCATGGCGCCTGGCGGAACGTCCCCGCCAAATTTCTTGACAAGACTGGAAAATGACGCTGAATCGCCGGTAAAAGGTAGCACCGATGGACGTCCATCGCGGTCGATAAATTCGCTTTCCGAATACCAGCGTGTCACGATTTCTGTAATCGGCGTTGTCCTTACTGTGATTGCTTTGCTACCACTGTCAGTCTTCGTCCTGAGACGACGTACCTCTTTTCGGGTAAGCCCGGTCATTACGGCGACGCGCGAGATGTTGGTGGGTCGCCCTCGAATTCCGAACTCCGTACTGCCAACATCAACGAACGCTGACTTTACGGTTTCGGCAAATTCATTGTAGCCAATACCGTAACGGAGCAATATTTTTACGATCGGTCGTAGAACCAGTTGGAAGGCATCCAGGACTTTCTTTTGTTGGTCTTCTTGCATGGGCAGGCAATATATTGATCAGTCGGGGGAATCGCTAGACAATTATCGGAGTTGGGAAAAATAGCCCAAGTCTTACGTCAGTTGTGCCAGCGTTGCCACATGTGTTATTCGGCAAACTACTTAGAAACTCGAGTTGTTTCTCAAATTAATCTGAAATTAGCGAACGCAGCCCCAATTCGTCCAATACAGAAATATTCAGCTTTTCCGCCGTTGCCAGCTTTGACCCGGCCTTTTCCCCGGCTATCAGGTAGTCGGTCTTGCCCGAAACGCTGCCGGTTACCTTTCCGCCTAGGCTCTGAATCAGGTCCTTCGCCTCATCCCTCGTCAAAGTTGGCAGCGTGCCAGTGATTACAAAGGTTTTGCCCGCCAGCGGTCCGTCCGCCGGTCTGGCCATGGGGGCCGACTCTGGCCACTCAACCCCGTAGTCCTGCAATCGCGTTATTACGTCAAGGTTGTGCTCTTCACTAAAAAAGGCCTTTACGCGTGCCGCAACGACCGGACCAACGTCCGCTACCGTTTGCAGGTCTTCTTCCGTCGCTGCGAGAACATTTGCCAAGCGTCCATAATGAGATGCAACGCTCGCCGAAGTCGCTTCGCCAACTTCACGGATTCCCAGTGCGAAAAGAAATCTCGGTAGAGTCGTCGTCTTGCTTGCCTCGACAGACTGAATCAATTTCTCGGCGGACCTCTCGCCCATACGATCAAGTTCACGAAGCTCATCTTTCGTCAATTGGAATATGTCGGCTGGCGTCTTGAGTCGATCACCTGCCACAAGTTGTTCGATCAATTTTGCACCCAGTCCTTCGATATCAAGTGCTCGCCGAGATACAAAGTGTTTGAGCGCCTCGGTACGCTGAGCCGCACAGAACAAACCACCTGTACATCGAGCAGCAGTTTCGCCCTCCTCTCGCGTTACCCGCGAATTGCATACTGGACAATTCTTTGGTAATTGAACGCGGCGCGTCCCCTTCGGCCGTCGATTGACTATGACGCTGGCCACTTCTGGAATGACATCTCCGGCTCTTCGGACGATGACCGAGTCGCCAACTCGTACATCTTTGCGGTGCAGTTCGTCGATGTTGTGCAACGTCGCATTACTAACTGTAACGCCACCAACAAAGACTGGCTTCAACCTGGCAACCGGCGTCACTGCACCCGTTCGACCGACTTGAAACTCGATTTCCTCAACTACAGTCAGCTCTTCGTGTGCCGGGAACTTGTGTGCGACGGCCCATCGCGGGGCTCTCGATACGAATCCCAGTTCTCGCTGTAGTTTCAGACTATCTACTTTGTATACAACACCATCAATTTCATAACTAAGATCATCCCGGCGTTCACCAATGCTCCGGTAAAACTCGAAACAAGCATTCACGCCGCTGACCACGCGACGTTCAGGACAAACTTTGATTCCCCATTCACCAAGTTGATCAATTATTTGGCTGTGCATTGAAGGCAAAGATCCGCCTTCTACAATGCCAACCGAATAGGCATACATGTCGAGGGGGCGAGCAGCCGTTAGCTTCGGATCGAGCTGACGCAAACTTCCTGCGGCAGCGTTGCGTGGATTCACGAATGTTTTTTCTCCCGCTGAACGCGCCTTGTCGTTATAAGCCTCAAAATCCGCCTTTGGCATAAAGACCTCGCCACGCACTTCAAGTCGCGTGGGAAAACCCGCCCCCAGAAGGCGCAAGGGAATGGACTCGATTGTTCTAACATTGTGCGTAATGTCCTCACCATTCGATCCGTCCCCTCGAGTTGCCCCCCGAACCAACACGCCATCTTCGTATAACAAGCTGACCGCGGCCCCATCGAGTTTCGGTTCAGCGGCATATGCAAGCTCGGTGTCGGTGCCGAGTTCGAGGCGCGCGAGGACGCGGCGATGAAATTCCTGCAGCTCTTCTTCGTCAAATACATTTCCGAGCGACAACATAGGTAACTCATGCCGCACCGTACCGAACGCAGAAATAGGTACATCGCCAACGCGTTGCGTCGGCGAGTCGGACGATACAAGTTCCGGAAAGTCCTGTTCGAGTTTCTGCAACTCACGCATTAGCCGATCGTATTCCGCATCCGGTATTTCCGGATCGTCCAAAGCGTGATAACGATAATTATGATGCCGAATTTGATCGCGAAGCGATTCAGCTTTATTGCGAGTAGCGGCTGTGAGAGTCATCTACGGCGAACAACCTGAGGTCAGGACATCAGACTGCTGTGCTGAAACTGGATAATCTCTTCGCGCAAATAGCGTTCACGCTGAATGCTCAATGTGCTACCAGATTCATCGAGAAGCTCGCCGTCGAGCGACTGAGTCAGAGTTCTTGCTGCGGCTAGCATCAAGTCGAACGCCTCAACGCTTTCAACCGGGCCAGGAAGAACCAGAAACAGACTGATCCCGGGTATGGACTGCCCTTTGATATTTTGCAGATCAAAACTACCTGGTTCGACGAGACTCGCAGCACTAAAGACAGTTTTGCCTTCATCGTTTCCATCATAGCGATGAAAAATACCGAACTTGCCATGCCGAAGACCGAGGCCGCGCATACTAAGAACAAGTTCATCTCCGGCAAAAGATTTCTTGTCCTTTGCAACGATACGTACCGTTACGATTTTCTGCGGGCCATCAACTACAACAGCAGCATTCTCCGATGCAGAATTGCTCGCCATGGGTACGTCGCCGATTTCGTCGAAATAATCGTCCGACTCTTCACCGGTCCCATCCTTAGAGTCGTCGCCATCGAGGCGCGGCTCGACGCGCGCTTGCGATCCGGTTTCTTCAGTCGACGCCTCTTTTTGTCGACGGCTGTACAAATAGACGCCTGCGATCACCAGGAGTCCAAATAACAACAGCAACCAACGCAGACCGTCCATTTTCTAACTCACCTATGCGGCTAACTCGCCGCCATCTTCACCGCTGCATCCAAATCGACTGATACAAGTCGCGATACGCCAGGCTCTTGCATAGTCACGCCGGACAACTGACGCGCCAGTTCCATCGTCACTTTGTTGTGCGTAATGAAGACAAACTGCACTTTATCCGACATTTCCTGGACGATATTGCAGAAGCGCGCAACGTTAGCGTCATCCAACGGGGCATCGACCTCATCGAGCATGCAGAAAGGTGCCGGATTGAGTTCGAAAATTGCAAACACCAGTGCAACTGCCGTCAGTGCTTTCTCGCCACCGGACAACAAATGGATGGTGCTGTTGCGTTTCCCAGGTGGTCTTGCCATAACCGTAATACCAGTGGTCAGCAAATCATCGCCTGTCAGTTCCAGGTACGCATGCCCACCACCGAAAAGTTTCGGAAACAGTTGTTTGAAGCCATCATTCACATTGTCGAATGTCTCTCGGAAACGCGTTCGGGTTTCCTTATCGATTTTGCGAATAGCGCCTTCCAGGGTTGCGAGGGCGTCGTTTAAGTCCGCCAGTTGAGCGTCCAAATATTCCTTGCGTTCTGATTGCTCTTTAAACTCGTCGATAGCAGCAAGGTTGATTGGGCCGAGCCGGTCAATGCGTTTACGAATTTTCTCTGATTTCTCTTCCCAGGCATCGATATTCGCTACGTCATCCATTTCTTCAAGCAACGTCGCCAATTCGAAACTGGTCTGAGCTAGCTGTTCTGCAAAGCCCTCGCGGCGAACCTTAAGCTCTTGAACAGCCATTTCGGCCTCACTCACCTGCCCTCTGGACTCTTCAACTGATTGGTCGATCTGCATGCGAGACTGGTCGAGCTCTCGCAATTCATTTTCGACCTTTTCGACTATCTGCCGCGCTGCCGAAAGCTCCTGTTCGATTTCAAGACGTGCCTCAAGCTGAGTCGCAAGGTCAGTTTTGTTGCCTTCCAATGGTGACTGGCTGTTTTCAAGCTGCTCGCGAATCTCTGATTCTCGCAAGCGGAACTGACCGAGTTGAGACTTCATACGCTGCAAATTTTGCGCCGCAGATTCTTTGCTTGTTCGGCGACTTTCAAACTGAATCGCAATGTTTTGAACGCTTTGGCGATCTTCAGCCGCCTGTGCTCGAACTCGCTGCAATTCTGCTCGCAACTCCTCACGGCGTGCTTCGTGAGCATCCTTATCCGCCCGCAATCGCTCCAAAAGCTGGGCCGCCTGCGCACGCACGCGTTGAGACTCACGCAATTGTTCCTCGGCAGATATCTTTTCTCTGTCAAGCTCGCTTGATTCTTCCGCCAGGGCAAGCTTACGAGCGTTTGCCTGATCCATCTTGTAACGAGCAGACTCAAGTGAACCCTTGATTTCCGAATATTCGTTTAGCAGCGACGATGCATCTCGTTGCATCAATTCGCGACGTTCCTCGAATTGTGTAAGCCGCGTACGGCCATCATGCAGAAGTTTTCGAGCACTATCGTAGCGAACCTGCATCTCGCGAATGTCGGACTTCAAGCGTCGCATCTCGTGTTCACGTGCCAGAACTCCAGCCTTACCTTCCTTGTCGCGCGATACTCGCAGCCAGTTCTTTCCCATCCAGACGCCATCTGCAGTCACAACTGACGCTTCGGCAGACAGTGACTCACGAATACCGAGCGCATGGCTCAGGGAATCTGCGATAACAACCCTGGACAAAATTGTTGCCGCCGCCGCGGGAGCGCCGGATGCTTTCTCTGCCAATGTATTTGCTACGTCAACGACATCCTCGTCTTTCGATTGCTCGCGAAAAATGCTTATGTCACCGGTCTTCAAGCTGGCGATTGTTTCGGTTACAGGCGTAATGTCAGCTACGCAAACAGCTTGCAAATATTCCCCAAGCACTGTTTCAACGGCTTTTTCCCAGCCAGCCTCAACGCTCAGTTTCTGCGCAACCCGGTGGTTCTGCGACAGACCTGATCCTTCCAACCAGTTCTTGATGCCCGCATCGCCCTCACCCATTGCCGCCTTTTGCAACGCCTCGAGTGAGGCGTATTTGCCTTTCGCGTCCTGTACCGATGAGTGACGTTCGTCGACCAGCAACGTTAGCTTCTTGTCCTGTTCTCGCAGCTTGCGAATCTTTTCAGCGATGTCAGTCAAGTGGCGATCGAATTCATCACGAGCCTGGCGTTTTCTGAGTTCTTGCTCCGCCAGTTCATCGTGTCTGGATTTCAATTCTTCAGGACTGGCGTCATCCTGCGCCTCCGCGATCTTCTTAACGCGTTCGGAAAAACTCTGTAAACGGGATTCGAGTTGCTCGGAGCGCGTGCTCTCCACGCTTTCCATCTGCAGAGCTTCGCTGTGTTGTTGCGCGTGCTCGTCCCATTGGCGCTGCCAATCTGCCAAAGCATCGTCCGCGCGTTGCAATGATGCTGCTGAGGCTTGCTCACCCTGGCGTGCCAGCTCAAGGCCCGGTACGAGTTCGCTGAGCGTCATTTCAAGCTGCTGAATCTCGGTTTCGTCCTGATCGATATGAACCGCGATTTCCCCGGCACCGCTGATCGCCTGCTCAAGGTCCTTCTCTTGACGTTCTCGTAGCTCTCGAGCATGTTCAATCGATTGTTCCAGGCGAGCAATCTCGGACCCCACTTTGTAGTAGCGACCCTGCACAACATTAAATTCATCAGTCCGTTCTGTTTGCCGTACACGTGCATCCTCAAGAGAGGCCTCAAGATTGCGTTGTTTCGCAATCGCGGCTTCAAGGGCTGTCCTGCGTTCAGCCAAAAGCGTACCTGCTGAACTGCCCCGTACGTCAAGGTCTTTTGCACGCAATGCCAACAATTCAGCGCTAGTACGACGTTCATCGTCTTTGTAGCGACCGTAACGTTCCGCAGTCTTGGCTTGTCGATCAAGATGCTTGATCTGTTTTTCGACTTCATCGAGCACGTCCAGCAAGCGGTCGAGATTCTCTTTGGTGTGTTTGATCCGGTTCGACGTCTCGCGACGACGTTCCTTGTACTTGGATATACCGGCCGCTTCCTCGAGGAACACGCGCATCTCTTCCGGCTTGGCTTCAATCAAGCGCGAAATCATGCCTTGCTCGATAATCGAGTAGCTGCGCGGCCCAAGTCCGGTGCCAAGAAAAACGCCCGTAATATCCTTTCGGCGGCATCGGGTACCGTTTAAATAGTAGTTGGAGATTCCATCGCGGCTGACTTCCCTGCGAATCGAGATCTCTGAGTACTTGGCATATTGCCCTTCGAGCGTCGTCTCACTGTTATCAAACAGGAGCTCAACTGATGCAGCACCGACCGGTTTGCGCGTGCTGGATCCGTTGAAAATTACGTCTGTTATTGAATCGCCACGCAGGCGGCTGGCTGAGCTTTCACCCATTACCCATCGCACGGCATCAATCACATTTGACTTGCCACAACCATTAGGGCCGACCACGCCTACGAGGCTGCTCGGGAAGGTGATCGTTGTGGGGTCGACGAAGGATTTGAAGCCAGCGAGCTTTATCTTGCTTAATCGCATTGGTGGTTAAGGCCGGTATCTCGTCAAATCGGGCTAGTGTAATCGAATTTGGGCAATAAAACGATTGTCGCCTAAAAAAGACAATTGGCCGCCAAGGCCAATAAAGGCGCGGGCTTCCGCGAGATCTGATTAGCCCAATTTAGCCTCAAAAAATAGGGCTTCCCTAAGCCGTCAGGAGATGTATAATCCCGGCCTTTTCTTTCCCCGGCAGGAGTCAAAAGATGCCCGCAAAGAAAGCCGCCAACAAAAAGCGGAAAAAAGCGCCAACTTATCGGAAGAAGGTTGCCGCCAAAAAGACTGCGACCAAGAAAAAAGTCGCAAGAAAGAAGGTGAACAAGAAGAAGGTGAGCAAGAAGAAGGCACCTGCAAAGAAACCGGTCACGAAGAAAAAAGTGACCAAGAAAAAGGTGTCCAAAAAGAAAGTGTCGAAGAAAAAAGCTCCTGCGAAAAAGAAGCTCGCAAAGAAAGCGGTCAGCAAGAAAAAGCCAGCCGTGAAAAAGAAGGCCGCAAAGAAAACGGTCAGCAAGAAGAGGCCAGCCGTAAAGAAAAAGACCCCTGTCCGGAAAAAGGCTCCGGCTCGCACCGTCAGGCGCAAGGGCGATGCTCTTTCAGGCCCTATTCACGGCATAGCTCCCTACAAGCCCGCACGGGGCGAGGAGTACATGAGCGATGAGCAACTTGAGCACTTCCGGGACATTTTGAGTGCCTGGAAGAATGAGTTGATCGTCGAGGTTGATCGAACTGTTCACCATATGCAGGACGAAGCCGCGAACTTCCCTGATCCGAATGATCGCGCTACGCAGGAATCTGAATTCGGGCTTGAACTCAGAACTCGTGATCGCGAGCGTAAATTGCTTCGCAAGATCGACTCCGCTTTAGCTCGAATTGACGATGCTTCCTACGGATTTTGCGATGAAACCGGTGAAGAGATCGGCCTCAAGCGACTTGAAGCGCGACCGGTGGCAACTTTGAGCCTTGAGGCCCAGGAACGCCGCGAAATGGCCGAACGCCAATATCGTGATCGGGACGATAGGTATCGGTAACCGAAGCATCTGATGCAGACGCGCGAGCCGGTCCCGTATGTAGGTCGGTTCGCGCCGTCGCCTACCGGCCCATTACATTTCGGCTCTCTGGTGGCCGCGGTTGCAAGCTATTTGCAAGCCCGCGTGAACAGCGGCCGCTGGCTGTTACGCATCGAAGATATCGACCCGCCACGGGAACAGGCCGGCGCCAGCGAGCAGATCATCGAGACACTCCAACACTACGGTTTCGAGTGGGATGGTGATGTAATCTTCCAAAGTACAAGTTTCGAGTCGCATGAAGAGGCGCTTGCGTTGCTGGTCGAGCAGCAGTCTGCTTACCCCTGTCGGTGTTCCAGAAGTGATCTTGCCGATGCGAAAAGAGGACCCCTGGGGCGCATCTATCCGGGGACTTGCAGGGCCGGCTCCGAGCCCGGCGAATCATCTATCCGGCTTCGAACAAACAACTCTGAAATCGCGTTTGATGACATTTTGCAGGGACGCATTGTTCAGCGCCTCGAGAGTGAGGGTGGAGACTTTGTTATTTGTCGCCGTGATGGACTCATCGCTTACCATCTGGCGGTCGTTGTAGACGACGAGATTCAAGGTGTATCAGAGGTCGTCCGAGGTATTGATTTGCTGGACTCCACGCCCCGTCAAATATACTTACAGCAACAGCTCAATTATCGTTTACCCGGTTACATTCATATACCGGTCATCACGCATCAGGATGGCAGTAAACTTAGCAAGCTAACCGGTGCCCCGGGAATATCACTTCGCGAACCCAAAAAAACACTGGTTCGCGCGCTACGTGATTTACGACAGGAACCACCACCAAATATCGAGCAGTCCAGCCTTGCAATTATTTGGTCCTGGGCTGAAGAAAACTGGCAACTTGGAAAACTTTTTGAATGCAAAGCTATCTTCAATTCGGCTTGACAAGATACGCGCTCTGCCATAGCTTGAAGGCTGCAACGGGGATACGCTCCCCCGCCCCCTGTTGCAATAGCCTGAAGGTGTAACAACTCCACGGCAGGCCCTCCGCGCAAGCGGGGGGCCATTTTTTTTGCTTGAAGAAGTCACATAAGAAACGTGGCAAAATCGCGACAATGACAACTGACCTTCACGATTCGCAGATCACGAAAAGCGATTTTTCGGCGCCTTGGTGGTTGCTCAATCCGCACGCGCAAACGATGTTTCCGAGCCTTCCCTGGGCCTGGCGATCGCGGCCTGCATTACGGCGCGAGTCTTTGGAGCTTCCCGATGGCGACGTTACTGCGATCGACTGGATGATCGGGTCAGATGAGCTACCCGATGCCGCGCCATTACTGGTCATCCTGCATGGTCTCGAAGGATCGGCGGGCTCGTCCTACGCTCGCATGCTTATGGACACCGCATTCGAGCGCGGATGGCGCTCATGTGTGTTGCATTTTCGCGACTGCGGAGACTATCGGAACCGTCTGCCGCGTCGTTACCATGCCGGCGAAACCAATGACCTCAGGTTCTTTTTGAACCAGTTAGAGGCGGCAAGAAGTGGCTCTCCCAACCCCGGCCCGATACTCGCAGTGGGCTACTCATTGGGCGGAAATGTGCTCCTAAAATACCTTGGAGAGTCAAAAAACGACACGCCACTCACCGCCGCGACTGCCGTCAGCGTTCCGCTCGACCTGCACATCTGCGCGGAAGCACTAAATAGTGGTTTTTCAAAACGTTACCAAACTCACCTTCTAAAACGCATGAAGAGCTCAGTGGCGCGCAAATTTGACAAACACACAGCGGCATTCGACTGGGATCGAGCCATGGGCGCAACGACTTTCGCCGAATTCGATGACTCGGTCACGGCCCCTCTACACGGATTTGACGGCAAGCAGGACTACTATGATCGCTGTAGCGCTGTGAACTTCCTGGACACGATTGAGCGTCCAACACTGATAATTAACGCGCTGGACGACCCATTCATGACGCCGGAGGTAATTCCCGCTGCTGACAGGCTTTCAGATTCCGTAATGATCGAGGTCGCCGAAAACGGCGGGCATGTAGGTTTCATCAACGGGGGAACACTCTGGAAGCCGACGTTTTACCTGCCGGGTCGAATACTTGAGTTCCTGGAGCCCTTTAGCGCAAAACCAGGACTATGAAGAAAAAAGGGCCAGAGCCTTATTCGTTCGAAGAAGACTCTGGCCCTGGTACTTGCATCATGTGGTCGTGCTATTCGGCTTCCACTTCCTTCATGGAAAGGCGAACACGGCCCTGGCGGTCAACTTCAAGGACCTTAACCTTGACTTCGTCGCCCTCTGCCAATTTGTCGCTGACTTTCTCGACCCGTTCGTTAGAGATCTGCGAAATGTGCACGAGACCGTCTTTTCCCGGGAGGATCGTGACAAATGCGCCGAAATCCATCAAGCGAGCAACCTTACCGTCGTAGATTCGACCGACTTCAACATCAGCTGTAATCAACTCGATGCGACGATGCGCTTCCTTACCAGAAGCACCATCAACAGATGCGATTCGGATCGTTCCATCGTTGTCGATATCAACTGACGCACCCGTCTCTTCAGTAATCGCGCGAATAACCGCACCACCCTTACCGATAACGTCACGAATCTTCTCAGGATCAATCTTCATGGTCATGATCGTCGGGGCCCACTCAGACATTTCGCCGCGAGTCTCCCCAAGAACCTTGTTCATTTCACCGAGGATATGCAATCGACCGTCACGCGCCTGATCAAGCGCTGTGCTCATGATCTCTTTCGTGATGCCCTGGATCTTGATATCCATCTGCAGTGCAGTGATACCGTCTTCAGTACCGGCAACCTTGAAGTCCATGTCACCGAGGTGATCTTCGTCGCCGAGAATGTCGGTCAGGACAGCGAAATCGTCGCCTTCCTTGACGAGACCCATCGCAACACCAGCAACTGGTGCCTTCAGCGGTACGCCAGCGTCCATCAGCGCGAGGCTGGTGCCACAGACCGATGCCATAGAGCTGGAACCGTTGGACTCCGTGATCTCTGATACAACGCGAATGACGTAACCAAATTCGTCCATATTCGGCATTACAGCTTCGATACCGCGACGTGCCAGTTTGCCGTGGCCGATCTCGCGACGTTTCGGTGAACCAACAAAACCAGTCTCGCCTACGCAGAACGGAGGGAAGTTGTAGTGCAACATGAAGGGCTCTTTGCGCTCGCCTTCGATCGCATCGATCATCTGAGCGTCACGACCGGTGCCGAGCGTCGCAACAACAATCGCCTGCGTCTCGCCACGTGTGAATACAGCGGAACCGTGTGCCCGAGGTAGCGTACCCACTTCAACGTCAATCGCACGAACGGTGCTCTTGTCACGACCATCGATACGCGGCTCACCCTTAATAATGCGCTGGCGAACGATGCTCTTCTCAAGCTTATACAACTCGCCTTTAACTTCTTCGGCAGACCATTTCGCATCATCGCCGTCAGCCAGTGCGTCAACTGCAGCTGATTTTGCTGCGCCAACAGCTTCCTGACGGTCTTGCTTGTCAGTGATTTGGTAGGCGTCTGAAAGACCAGCGGTGGCTGACGTTGTTACTGCAGCGGCGAGATCTTCGTCAACTGCCGGTGCGACCCAGTCCCAGGCCGGTTTGCCCACTTCGGCTGCCAACTCGCTAATCGTATCGATTGCGATCTGCATCTGCTCGTGGCCAAACATGACCGCGCCCAGCATGACTTCTTCAGAGAGGCCTGAGGCTTCCGATTCGACCATCAATACGGCGTCCTTGGTGCCGGCGACGACGAGTTCGAGATCACCTTCGGCAACCGCTGCGCGGCCGGGATTCAAAACGTACTCACCGTCTTTATAACCAACTTTGGCAGCGCCGATAGGGCCGGCAAATGGCATTCCGGATATAGCCAGCGCCGCAGAGGCACCGATCAAGGCAGGTATGTCGGGATCGACATCCGGGTTCAATGACATCACCGTGGCGATGATCTGAACTTCGTTCTTAAAACCCTTTGGAAACAGCGGGCGGACCGGACGATCGATTAGGCGGCAAGTCAGAATTTCTTTCTCGCCTGGACGACCTTCGCGCTTGAAGAACCCACCCGGGATCTTGCCAGCAGCGTAGGTCTTTTCCTGGTAGTTGACGGTCAGCGGGAAGAAATCTCTGCCCGGATCAGCCTTTTTCTTGCCAACAGCGGTTACGAGAATCGTGGTGTCAGCCATGCTAACCATGATTGCGCCGTCGGCTTGACGAGCGATTCCGCCCGTCTCGAGTGTTACTTCATGTTCCCCGAATTGGAAACTCTTCTTTGTCGAATTCACGTTATATACTCTGAATGGAAATCGTTGTAGCAATAGCAACCGACGGCGATCCCCTGGAAAAGGGAGCGGCACGTCGGTTGATTACATTGCTTTGGATGCTCGCTGGATTAGCGGCGCAGACCGAGCTTCTTGATCAGCTCGCGGTAGCGTTCATTGTCTTTTGATTTCAGGTAGTCAAGCAGCTTGCGACGCTTGTTTACCATCTTCAGAAGACCTTGACGGCTGTGGTGATCTTTCTTGTGCTCACCGAAGTGATCGGTAAGTTCGGCAATTCTTTTTGACAGCAGTGCCACCTGAACTTCAGGTGAGCCGGTATCGGCTTCGCCGCGTGCATGATCGGCGATTACGCCCTGCTTTGCTTCACTGGAAAGTGACATTTTTCAAAACTCCAAGTTCTCTATCTATAGCCCTTTTTTGAGCGCGGTATTCTAGCGCCTGTTCGAGCCCATTAACACCCCAAAATCAAATAATTACGGGGTTTCTTCTCGTGTCAAAAACACTCTTCGTGGCGCCAGCATGCCGTCATCGGTCAGCTCGCCCACACCCAAAAATCGTTGCCCCGCCTCGTATACTCTGGCGAGCCCTTCCTGTTCCTCAACCTCAACAGCAACAGCCTGACCACCACAGAATCGCTGTGCGTCCTCCAGGCTGATCGAAACCTGCTGAAAATCGGCCAAAGCCACGTCAGCGGGCAATAATTCTTCCCTCAAAGGGCCCGGTCCATCCTCGGCCAGTGCTTCCACAGTCGCCATATCAATCATTTTCGCGCTGGCGAAATCGCCAACCGATTCGCGGTGCAGACGCGCCGTGTGAGCGACCGTAGCGGCCACCTTCGCAATATCTTCAACCAACACCCGTATGTAGGTGCCCTTTGAGCACGTCACACGGAAAACCAACCGTTTGCCTGAAAACTCGAGCAGCCTGATCTCGTCGATCCTGATCGAGCGCGCTTCCCGTTCTACGGTTTCGCCCTTTCGAGCCAGTTCATAGAGCCGTTTACCGTCCTTCTTCAAGGCTGAATACATCGGCGGTATCTGCGTTGAATCGCCGCAGAAACCCTGCAAGATTTCGTTCCATTCTTCCGCCGACAGGTCAGGCACCGGTGCGGTCTCTATCTCCTGACCATCCGCGTCGCCCGTGTCGGTCGCAGACCCGAGCTTCACCGTCACCCGGTAACTCTTGTCCGCATTTAGCAAATAGCCACAGACCTTGGTCGCCTCGCCGAAGCACAGCGGCAACATGCCCGTGGCTGCAGGATCCAGGCTACCCGTATGGCCGGCTTTTCTGGCGTTCAATAATCGCCGCACTACCTGCAAGGCTCGATTTGACGTCATCCCGGACGGCTTGTTCAGCAACAACAGTCCATCCACCGGATCGGCGTCGCGTTTCATTCCACGTGCCATCTTGCCTACTGCTGCTCGTCGTTCTGTTCGGATTCAAGCGCACCATCGATCAGTTCGCTGATTCGCTGCGCCTCGGCCGCACTATCGTCGTGCACGAAGCGCAGCTCCGGAACATGATGCATCTTTACCTCGCGACCGAGTCGACCGCGCAAGAAGCCACTGGCGCGACGTAGACCCTCCTTAACAGGCTCGGCGTCCCCGTTTGGATCCAGGAGGCTGAAATACACGCGTGCAATACTCAAATCTCTCGCGAGCTCGATCGTTGTCAGAGATACGAGCTTCAATCGCGGATCTTTGGTCTCGAAATGCAATAACTCGTTCAGCGTGCGTAGCACCTGATTGCCGAGTCGCTGATTTCTGGAGAATTCACGCGCCATATTTCACAGCCTGTACGCTAGTCCAGCGTACGGGCAACCTCGATACGCTCGAAACACTCGATCTGATCGCCGACCTTTACGTCGCTGTAGTTCTTAACGCCAATACCACACTCGGTACCTGAGCGGACCTCATTGACGTCGTCTTTGAAGCGACGCAATGATTCAAGTTCACCTTCGTAGATCACAACGTTATCACGCAATACACGAATCGGGCTTGAGCGCTTCACGTAGCCTTCGCTCACGATACAGCCCGCAATGTCGCCGAACTTCGGCGAACTGAAGATATCTTTGACTTCGGCCAATCCAACGATTTGCTCGCGAACTTCAGGTGCCAAAAGACCGCTCATCGCTGCCCTAACGTCATCAATCGCTTCGTAAATGATGCTGTAGTAGCGAATATCGACGCCCGATTCCTTGATCGCGGTCCGTGCCGCAGCATCGGCGCGAACGTTAAAACCGATAATGGTCGCGTTCGATGCAGCCGCCAAATTGGCGTCCGTTTCGGTGATGCCACCGACGCTCGAGCCAAGCACTTTGACGCGAACTTCCTCTGTGGAGAGCTTTGTCAAAGCATCACGCAGCGCCTCAGCACTACCGTGCACATCAGACTTGATGATGACTGGAACAGAAGAGACTTCGCCGTCCTGCATCTGCGAAAACATGTCTTCCATCTTCGAGGCTTGCTGTTGGGCCAGTTTCGCGTCTCGCGTCTTGGTCTGACGGAACTCGGCAACTTCACGTGCCTTACGCTCGTTTTTCACGACCAGGAAGTCGTCGCCGGCGCCGGGTGTCTTCGAGAGTCCGAGAACAACTGCAGGTCGGGATGGTCCGGCCTCTTTGATTGACGCGCCGGTTTCATCGAACATATTACGAATACGACCGTACTCTTCGCCAGCGATGATCATATCGCCTTGCTTCATCGTGCCACTCTGAACAAGCAAGGTTGCGGTCGCGCCACGCCCTTTTTCGAGGCTCGACTCGATCACGATGCCCTGTGCGGGTCCTTCTGCGACAGCCGATAAATCCATCACCTCGGCTTGCAGCAAAATAGCATCCAGCAACTCATCGACGCCGGTCCCTTTCAGGGCTGACACGTTGACGAACATTTGCTCGCCACCCCAGTCCTCAGGAATGACCTCGTGCTGTGACAACTCGTTTTTAACGCGCTCCGGATCAGCATTTTCTCGATCGATCTTGTTTACTGCGACGACGAGCGGTACGCCAGCCGCCTTGGAGTGCTGGATGGCCTCGATTGTCTGTGGCATCACACCGTCATCGGCAGCCACAACCAGGATTACAATGTCTGTCGCCTGTGCTCCACGAGCACGCATTGCTGTGAAGGCCGCGTGTCCCGGTGTATCCAGAAACGTGATCGGACCCTTGTCTGTATCGACTGAGTACGCGCCAATGTGCTGCGTAATACCGCCAGCTTCGCCGTCCACAACCTTGGTGCGTCGAATGTAATCAAGCAAGGATGTCTTGCCGTGATCGACGTGCCCCATAATGGTTACAACGGGTGCACGTGCGCTTGCATCGCCAATAATTTTGCTCTCTTCGGCGAGCAGTTTTTCATCAACGTCGACCGAATCTACTGCCTTGCCAACGTGGCCGAGCTCTTCGACAACGAGCATGGCAGTATCCTGATCGATAACCTGATTGATCGTGACCAGCGCGCCCATGTTGAAAAGGACCTTGACGACCTCGTTGCCCTTAATTGTCATTTTCTGAGCGAGCTCAGCAACCGAGATACTCTCCGGAATCTCTACTTCGTGAACTACCGGTGCAGTCGGCAACTCGAAACCGTGCTTCGCATCGCCACCCATACTGACGGGACGACGACGCGTCGGAGACTTGCGTTTGCGGCGACCGCTTTTGTCGCCGGCAACGTGCAGCTCTTTGCGGCCATAACGCGTTTCGCCGTGCTTGGGTTTCGGTTTGGCCTTTTCCTTTTCCTTGGTTCGGCGTGCACGTGCGTCTGCCTCTGCCTTTTCGAGCCGTGATTTCTCCTCAGCAGCATCAGTTACTGCTTTTTCGGCAGCCTTACGGGCATCGTCTTCTGCACTCTTCTGCGCTTGCTCTTCCTTCTTGCGAGCTTCGATCTCACGTTTCGCAGCGTCCTCTTTCTCGGCAACCAGACGCTCCTGCTCGAGCGCTTCGGCATTTACTCGATCTTCCTCTTCCTGTCGCTGACGATCGAGAGCATCCTGTTCGTCCTGCGCCTGTTTCTCCAGCACATCGCGCTTGATGTAAGTACGTTTTCGTCGTACCTCGACATTAACCGTTCGCGAACGACCCTGGGCACCGGAAAGTTTGAGCTCCGACTGCGATTTACGTTTCAACGTAATTTTGCGCGGCGCTGCTGCCGTAGCCGGCGTATCGTCCTGACCATGCGCGCGCCGAAGATGAGTCAACAACTCCAGTTTCGCGTCTTCACTGATCTTATCGTCAGATCCTTTGACCTTGATGCCTGCTTCATCGAGCTGCGATAGCAGCTTGTCCACAGGAACCTTCAGAACCTCAGCAAATTGTGCAACTGTCACATCAGCCATACCAAACTCCGTAATATAAGGCTGCTACGCCTGCTGTTCGTCTTCAAACCAATGAGCGCGCGCTTTCATAATCATCGCAGCGGCGTCTTCCTCAGCCATTTCTTCATCGATCTCGACAAGATCATCCGTGGCGAGCTCCGCAAGATCTTCGCGCGTTACAACGCCTTTGCTGGCCAGCAAGTACGCAAGGCCCTTTTCCATACCTTCAAGGCTTAGCAAGTCTTCAGCAGGCTCTACCTCGTCGATTTTTTCTTCTTGTACAATGGCTTGCGTCAGCAGTACATCACGTGCACGACTTCGCAGCTCATCGACGATACCTTCGTCAAATTCCTCTATCTCAACCAACTCGGATGCCGGAACGTAGGCAACCTCTTCGATGGTTGAGAAACCTTCCTGCACCAGGATCAGGGAAACTTCTTCGTCAACGTCAAGCTGCTTGGAGAAAAGACCAATGAGTTCCTTCATCTCGGACTCACTCTTCTCTTCCGCATCCTGAGCCGTCATAACGTTCAGCTCCCAACCTGACAATTCGCTCGCGAGACGAATGTTCTGGCCACCACGACCAATCGCCTGGGACAACTTGTCCTCTTCAACCGCGATATCCATGCTGTGTTTGTCTTCGTCTACAACAATAGACACGACTTCAGCGGGGGACATTGCGTTGATGACAAACTGAGCCGAATTGTCATCCCAGAGAATGATATCGACGCGTTCGCCTGCAAGTTCATTGGAAACTGCCTGCACTCGCGATCCGCGCATGCCGACACACGCACCAACCGCATCAATACGGCTGTCGTTGCTGCGAACAGCAATTTTCGCACGCAGACCAGGGTCGCGAGCAGAGCCGAGAATATCGATCAGGCCCTGGCCAACTTCCGGAACCTCGATCTTAAACAGCTCGACCAGAAATTGCGGCGAAGTCCGGGTCATGAATAACTGCGGCCCACGAACTTCCGAACGAACTTCGATAAGCATTGCTTTGATTCGGTCCTGAGGACGAACAGGCTCGCGTGGCACCATCTGATCTCGGGCGACAAATCCCTCGGCATTGCCACCGAGGTCGATGTACACACCGTTTCGATCAACTCGCTTGACCAGCCCGGAGAGCATTTCGCCCTCGCGGCCCTGAAATTCTTCGACGACCTGCTCGCGCTCGGCCTCGCGTACTTTCTGCACGATGACTTGTTTTGCGGTTTGCGCAGCAATGCGTCCGAATTCGACTGATTCCATCGGTACTTCAACAAAACCACCCGGCTCCGCGGCCGCGTCAACGTCAACTGCATCAATCATGCGCAATTCACGATCAGGCGTTTCCAACTCTTTTGACTCGTCTTCAAAAACCAGCCAACGGCGAAACGTGTCATATTCGCCCGTCTCGCGATCGATCTGTACGCGAACCTCAATGTCTTCACCGTGCTTTCTGCGAGTCGCAGACGCCAGTGCGGCTTCAATAGCCTCGAATATGATGTCCTTCTCGACGCCTTTTTCGTTCGAAACGGCGTCAACAACCATCAAAATTTCTTTACTCATCTCAGCAAAACTCCAAATATCCCTGCGGGATCAGGCCTATTCTGGTACCAGTCGAGCGGTATCAATCATCGCCAGCGGCAAACTGTGCGACTCTCCATCCACCTCAACGACAATATTCTCGTTATCCGAGGACTTCAAAATGCCCCGAAATCGTCTGCGACCCGCTATCGGGAAGCGCGTAGACACTTTCAAGGTTTTGCCTTCAAATCTTTGAAAATGCTCAACTTTTGTCAACTTTCTATCCGAACCAGGCGACGAAACCTCAAGGTTGTAGTTACCCGGTACCGGGTCCTCAACATCCAGGAGCGCACTTACCGCCTCGCTGACCCTGCTGCAATCATCAAGATCGATCCCTTCGGGCTTATCGATCGTGAGCTGCACGAGGCCTCCTTTGCCACCCAAGCGGACTTCAAGGTCCGTCAATTCGTAACCAAGCCGCTCGATGGTCGGCTCGAGCAATTTCTGAAGCTCGTCTCCGGTCATTGTCATCTCACCTAACCATCTATTTTAAAACAAAAAAATGGGCCAATGGCCCATTCATACCCAGCGCTATGTCTCTGCCCGTGCCATAACTCCGGGCAACAAAAAACCCCTAAGCGGGGTCTTTACCCACCGATACTTTGGTGGGGCGCTGGCGCGGGATTATACGGCATAGGTATCGACACACGCAACGCTGAATCCAGGCTATTTCAATTCGCTCCGGCAATGATAAGCTGCCCGCTTTTCGCGCCGACTAAATGAGACTGGATACATGCTAAATCTGAAAGACCCAACGCTGCTAAGAACACAGAATTTTATCGATGGACAATGGGTGGACGGTGGTGCCGGGACCATCCATGTGACCAACCCTGCGAATGGCGAGATCGTCGCTACTACAGCCAACGGGGACGCCGCAGACGCGACACGCGCAGTCGAAGCGGCTGCCGTTGCTTTTAAGACCTGGAGTCGCATACCGGCCAAGCAGCGGGCTGTTCTCCTGCGCAATTGGTTCAATTTGCTGATGGAAAATGCGGACGATCTGGGCGCAATTATGACCGCAGAACAAGGCAAGCCGCTGGCCGAGTCTATAGGCGAAGTTGGCTACGGTGCCGGATTCATCGAGTATTACGCCGAGGAATCCAAGCGCGTAAAGGGTGCAACGATTCCGACCATCTCAAATGACCGCCGCCTGCAGACTTACAAACAGCCCGTCGGAGTAGTTGGCTGCATTACGCCGTGGAACTTCCCAAATGCAATGATCGCTCGCAAAGCCGGTCCGGCCCTGGGTGCTGGTTGCACGATTGTTATTAAACCAGCCACAGAAACCCCGCTCTCGGCGCTGAGCATGTGTGAACTCGCGGATCGGGCTGGGATACCGAAGGGCGTAATCAGTGTGGTCGTTGGTAATAACTCCCGCGAAATCGGTGCAGTACTGACGCAGCACCCCAGGATTGGCAAATTCACTTTCACGGGCTCAACACCGGTCGGCAAGATATTGATGAAGCAATGTGCTGACGGCGTGAAAAAGGTCTCTCTCGAACTCGGCGGTAATGCGCCGTTCATCGTCTTCGATGATGCTGATATCGATACTGCGGTTACCGACTGCATTGCCACCAAATTTCGCAACTGCGGCCAGACTTGTGTTTGTACGAATCGAATCTACGTTCAACGCGGTGTCGCGGATGAATTTACGGCCAAGTTACAGGCTGCCATTGAGGCACTCAGCGTCGGGGATGGCTTCGCCGACGGCGTCACAATCGGGCCGCTCGTGAGTGATACGGCCGTTGGTGAAATGGTCGATTTTATGGACGATGCAAGATCGAAGGGGGCCAACGTTGTCACCGGCGGTAACAAACACGCTCTGGGTCACTGCTTTTTCGAACCAACGCTGGTGACAGGCGTGACGCAAGAGATGCGAGTGGCGCGCGAAGAAATCTTCGGGCCGATCGCCGCTATACAGATATTTGATACCGAGGATGAGGCAATCGAACGCGCGAATGATACGCAGTATGGTCTGGCAGCCTACTACGCAACACGCGACATCGGTCGTGTTATTCGGGTGGCGGAACGCCTCGAGTACGGCATTGTCTGCTCAAATTCAGGCGTATTTTCAACTGAGGTCGCACCTTTTGGCGGCTGGAAAGAATCTGGAATCGGCTCCGAGGGTGGCGCCGAGGGTATTGCCGAATTTTTTGAAACGAAGTTCCATTCAATGGGCGGCATCGAGTAATAGTCAGAAGCAATGTATGACTATGTGATTGTCGGCGGTGGGATCATTGGACTTTCCACCGCCTGGCAGTTGCAACAGCGAAACCCGGACAGTTCGATTCTTGTACTTGAAAAAGAGAGTGCCGTTGCCCGCCACCAAACAGGCCGGAACAGCGGCGTAATTCACGCCGGTATCTACTATGCGCCGGGAAGCCTCAAGGCACGCTTTTGCAAAGAAGGCGCCGCAGCGACACTGGAATTCTGTCGCGACAACGGGATCTCTTACGAGCAATGCGGCAAGCTGATCGTTGCGACCAACGAGATTGAGCATGAACGCATGCTCGAGCTTTACGAACGCGCACTTGAAAACGAACTCGATGTCGAATTGCTCACCGCAGCCGAACTAAGGAACCGCGAGCCGAATATAGTCGGCACAGCTGCCATATTCCTTAAGTCCACAGGTATTACGGACTATCCCGCCATCTGTAAGACAATGGCACGCAAATTAAGCGAGATGGGCGGCGAAACGCGCCTCGACTGCGAGGTCACCGACATCGTCGAAACGCCCGACAAAATCACGGTAGAACTCGCTGACGGGTCACAAATCGAAAGCAAATTCCTCGTCGCGTGTGGCGGACTCATGGCAGACCGCCTGGCATTGATGCAGGGAATCGATATCAGTTTTCAGGTAATCCCTTACCGCGGCGAGTATTACCGGTTGCCGGCCGAAATGAATAACATCGTCAGTCACCTCATCTATCCGGTTCCTGATCCCGAACTGCCGTTTCTCGGCATACACCTGACGCGAATGATCGACGGCTCGGTCACCGTGGGACCCAATGCGCTCCAAGGCTGGAAGCGAGAGGGCTACGGACGAGTCAATATCAGCCTCAGTGATATTTCATCAATGGTCCGTTTCTCCGGCTTTTGGCACGCGCTGCGCGGTAATTACAAGTCCGGGTTTCAAGAACTATGGAACTCCTGCTGGAAACCGGGCTATCTGAAACAGGTACAAAAATACTGCCCGTCAATTTCTCACGCCGACTTGTCGCCGCACGAAACCGGCTTGCGAGCAACGGCTGTACTTAAGGATGGCACGCTGGTTCAGGACTTTCTGTTCGAACAAACCGCGCGAAGCCTGCATGTTTGCAGCGCGCCCTCGCCGGCAGCCACCTCCGCGATACCCATTAGCAGGCACATCTGCGACAGAATATTGGGTGCCCAATAAAAAAGCCCCGCCAGACGGGTGTCTGACGGGGCTCATCCAGAGACGTAATCAGTCGAAGTACTTACGTACTGTCAGACCGTAGGTACGTGGCTGATTCGGGTAGCCCGAGAAACTCCCTGCCTGTGCGACTGACGGGAACGCACTTAACAAGTATTCATCATTGTTGATATTTCGACCCCAAAGCATGACTTCAAGACCATTATCCCAGGCCAGACCTGCACTCGCATTAATCGTGCTAACTTCGCGCGAAGCGATGCTTTCCGGCGTGTTTTCAATCACCCGGATATCATCTTCGTAAATGTATTCGGCGCGAATATAACCGGCAGCATTGCCGACGTCGAAGCTGAAGCGGCCGGCAGCCGTGAGGCTGAGCTCATGTATGCCCGGCGGCTGCGTGCCGCTGAGATCGGCACTAATCCCTTGCAGGAAGGTAGGAGAATTGGGATCATCATCAACGCTCTCAGCCACCGGGAATGAATCAAACGTCGGGTCCATGAAGGTCGCGGCAAACGTTCCCTCGAATCGATCTGAGGGTTGCCAGCGAACATCAAGCTCCAGACCGGTTGTCGATTGCTTGCCGGCATTTTGGAGACTGAATCCCGTGCCTGTAAAGATATTCGATTGGAAACCCTCGATTTCCTGATCAAAGACCGCGACATTCAGGGAGACAGTATCCCACAGGGCCTTCAAGCCGACTTCGTAGACTGTTGATTCTTCGGGCGTCGCAAATCGAGTCGTGAATGCGAGATTTGGCACACTCAGACCCGCGGCTTCAATAGCCGCCTGGTCTTGCGGGAACGGACGCGAATCTCGCGAAAGATTCCATGAACTCGCCTTGAATCCTGTTCCGGCACTGACGTAGGTACTAACAGCATCATTGAGTTCGAACGCAAGCCGCACAGTCCAGGTTGTATCGTCGTCTTTTGTCTTGCCCGATTCCACGGCATTCGGAAAGTCAACGTTCTGCGGCAGGAACTGTATGGTTTGCAGACCGGCGATGCTTCCTGCAACACCGGCATTAATAGCTGCTGACGTCCCCGGCATGATGGACTCGATGAACCCAATGTTCGCCGGAGTAGGCGCCAAACCCGTTGCATCTGTAAATGCCTGGCCGAATAACACGGTGGGTAACGGCACACCGAACACCGTCAAATCATTGTTTAGATCAATGCCCGAAAAAACGTCGGTCGACGTCGCATCATAGGTTACGTCCTTCTCATCTTCCGTATAGTTGGCGCCCAGCGTCAAAGTCGCCCGATCGCCCAGATCAATATCGACCTGTCCAAAGATTGAAATCGCCTGATCATCCATAGTCGAAATATCGACAAGACCGTCACCAGGCGTCTGGAATGTGCCCGGAGGTAACCCATAAAGAGCCTCGATTGGTCCCAACGGGGAGGGATCAACTCCGGGCGTTCCACCCCCCAATACGGTTGCCAGGAAGTCAACATAGGGACGAGCAGCAGCACCCCATAGAACGCCTGTTTCTTGCTCTACATCTTCATCAAAAAAGTAGGCTCCCACCATCCAACCAAAGTTGTCGGTAGATCCAGCCAGACGAAACTCTTGCGTGATCGTATCAATCTCGGCTTCAGTTCGGTTCGCTGCATTGGGGTCGAACAGTCTCGCGCTGGTGAAGTCGACGTCGGCATTGTCGAATCTGTCCAGGTTGCGGAATGCGGTGATTGAAGTGAGCGCTACGGCATCGTTAATATCATAGTCGAATTGCACCGATACACCGCTGGTTTCGAACTCGTTCGTCGGCGTAAAATCGTAAAAGCCCTGGTAGGCGAACGGTGCTTCTGGCACCAGATTTCCGCCGATCGCTTGTACGATTGCCCCGGTCGGACCATTTCGAAGGTTGGCAACGCCGCAACAAGCTTCGTCAAAATCATCCAAATCTGCGATCACGCGTATTTCGAGTGAATCGGACGGCACGAATAACAACTGACCTCGCACCCCATAGCGATTTAGCTCATTAAGAGCATCGCCACCGGCGAGATTGTCGTAATAACCGTCACGCTCGCTGTAACTACCAGAGAGGCTAAAACCAACCGTGTCGGACAGTGGCCCGTTGATATCCGCCTTGACAGAAATCTGGCTAAACTCGCCGACGGTCAGCGACGCCGAGCCCGTCATTTCATCGAGACCTGGTTTTGCCGTTACGATGCTAATAACGCCAGCCGATGCGTTCTTCCCGAACAATGTACTTTGCGGTCCGCGCAATACTTCGATGCGCTCGAGGTTTGGCAAATCAGAAAGCGCCGAGGCCGTACGCGAACGATAGACGCCGTCGATAAAGACGCCTACTGATGGCTCAATACCGGCGTTGTTCGCCCCGTTGCCGAAGCCACGGATGAGGAAGTTGGTATTACCGGAAGATTGCAACTGCGTCACACGCAAGGACGGTACAAGAAATTGCAAGTCCTTGATGTCCTGAACCTGCGATTCCTTCAGGTCCGCAGCTGACACGACCGAAACAGCAATCGGTGTGTCTTGCAGAGTTGTTTGACGCTTACTTGCAGTAACGACGATTTCTTCAAGAAAAGAAGAAGCATCGTCTTGCGCTAGTGCCGGAACAGCGAGAATGGCTGCGATAATACCGAGCGTTCCCCGATTGATGATTGAGATAGTCATGTGGCCCCCACGAATAATCGATAAATTGGTTTAGCAATATCGGCCTATCATGCAATATCACAGGGCTTTTTGCCATTGATATCCGCCGGATAAATGGAAACAATAATCACTCCGAAATGGACATATTCGTCGGCTGAACATAAGCAGGCAATGATGACTGTGTCGACAGAAAGCAATCGAAACTGATGCGGCCCTGACAGTCAGGGCCAGTGGCCTTTAATTTAAGGATCGATAGATTGAGTAGTAGTTAACCAATGCGCCGAGATCTCCCGCCTGCAATTGCTGGATTCGATCCGCCATGGTCTCAACCTGTGCCTCGCGATCCCCGGCAAAATAGGCCTCGATAGCGTAGCGCAGTTACATAGCGCCTGGCAGCGCCATCAGTAGGAAGATAATCAAAAACGAACGAATTCGGTGCAGCTCTATTTCTTTTTCCAACGACCGCCAGCATCCTGGTAATAATTGCCAGGCGCAGTTTTCCGTACGGCCAATTCATAAAAACGGTGGGCGACTTGTGCCACCGTCGTGCCCGTCTTTACGGCTGTGCTTTTGAATTGCTTCCTGCGTTTTTGGTTTACGTCTGAGATCAGAGCGCGAACTTCGGCGCTGGCTGGCGTCTGCACAGCAGCAATAAAACCGCTGTTGGCTTCGCCGACAAGCCCCTCAGCTTTGGCGCTACGAATATCAATCGCCCAGGCATTTTGCAAAAGCATGATCAGAGCAATGCCCACAAGACTTTTCTTTAAAATCATCATCCTTAAAATACCTCGCTTTCTTCGTCAAACAGACCTTCGAGGTCCTTGTCGACCTGTAATCGAATCTCATGCTCGATTTTGACATTGAGATTGATCTCGATTGGTTTATCGGGCGCCTCGATCTTTACTGTCGGATTGCAGCCGGCAACGAAGGGAAGCAGTACCATCATTAAAATAAAACTTTTCATAAATTCACCGCGTTTAGCGAAATGTTCAAAATAAGCTTAGCTCATAAGCCTGTGAGCCGATAGCGACCGACCACTCATTCGGCAAGCTGCTTTTCCAGGACCTCCTCGACAGCGCGTGCCGCCTGCAGGCTTTTCAACATTTGTGGCACATTATTCTCCACACCTAGATTCAAAACGATTGGCCTACCCTCATCCAACTCCGGATTACGACCTTTGATCTGCATCTGAAGTTTCAAATCGCCAGCCTTGCTGTAGCTTACATCCGCCTCCAATGACTCGTACTCAAAATTACTGAGCGCCGTGGTTGCCAGACCAAGGCCCGACATGTCGGTGCTGTCCGGATCACCGCCCAGGTACCGAATGACACCACCCGGTGACTCACCGCTTAGCGTCCCGGATTCGATTGAAATGCCATCGTCCGTAACTGTTATCGGCAGAATTACAGCGATTCTGCCGGTCACGTCTACGGCTGCAAAATCCTCGATACTCAACATCTCCGACAACTCGATTCCTCTAGCCGTCATGATTACAGTATTACTGTCTCTACCTGTACCAAAGATGAAAGGAGCCGCACTAATAACGCCATCGAAGGCTGTCATCCGCAGATTGTCGACAACAACCGTCAATTCATCGAGATCGACCTCGATATCTGCGCTGATGTTTTCAATCGGTATGCCAATATCGACCAAATCAACACTAATGGCGGTCTCTCCGACACTGACTCCAGTTGCGCTGTAGTCGAGATCAACGTTCGTCGAAAAACCGATGTAGGCGATGTCCGCATAGAAACCGGCCAAGCCATCCAATTGCAGGGACGACTGAGCTTCAAATCTGGACCCCGATTTTGCCTGCGCCCAATTGGCCCGAAGATCAACCGCCAGATTGCCCGCATTAATATCGAGATTGCTTCCCAAGGGGGTTACCCGATTTGAAAGTGGCGAATCACTGAAGCTTATGGCCGTATCCAGAACAGCGAGATTACCGATGCCGCTGTCAAGATTGTGCTTCCCACTGACCGACCCGTTTCTGTGCAGATCAACAGTTTCAAAATCAAACACGATATTGGAGTTTTGCAGCGAGATTTGACCCTTGATGCCCGGCACCGCGACGCTCCGTTTTTTTGGCGCCAAGCGGATGGATGGCGTAAAAACTCCGGCAGACCCTTCGACAATACCATGGCTGCTACCAGCCCTGATTTTCTCAAGGTAAATAGAAGAGTTGATCGCGATATCAGCGTCGAGCGAAAATGAATCAAAGTCCGTATCAATTGAATCGGCTGAAAACTGCCAGTCAGCACCCTCATAGTGCATGGATGCCGCAGTTATCAGGTGGACAGCGAGACGATTGATCGAATTGTCTGGGGTTTCGAGCGCAGACAACTCAAGTGATGCATTCGGCTGCACATCGATATGAATCCCATCAACCGGAAACGTAATGTCGACGACGGAAGATGAAGTGACCTTCGCCGCGCTTCCGATCGGCATTTCTGCGTCGAGCCAGGCAATGTCGACACCCATTGAGCAACTTGGTCCCGACTGGCACGCAAGATTATTGACTGTCAGTGGCACATTGCTCCACGCACGATTCGTGACAAGTACCGACATGCCTGTCCGCTGTAACGACCAGTCAACTTTCGGAAATGTGGACCGTATATTGATCGTGCTGCCGCTATTGACCAGTACTTCAGTCACGTCGCTGGTCTCATCTGCGTAGCCGATTTTCCACGGCGAGGTGGAATCTAAAGTGGCGAGTGCCACAGGCGACTGCAAAACGTCGAACGGAACCTCAGCTTCAAACTGCAGTTCAGCTGTCCCTGAATGTAGATCAACAGCGGCCGGAAGAATGCCAACCAACTTTGCCAACGTCTGCCAATTTGATAACTCAAGCATCGAGTGAGCGTTTATCGCAATACCGTGCTCACCTTGTTGCAGCTTCCCGCTAATCGAGCTCACGACATCATCGGGTCCGCTCTGACTCGGAAGAGAGAATCTGAAATCGTAGGTATCGCCACCAAGGCGACTTACAGCCAGAGACATCTCGACAGATTCAATTGCCCAACTTGAATATTGCTTATCATCGAAAACGGCCCATCGAAGATCGTGAATTCCCGGGTAAGGTGGCAGGTTAAACTCCGCGACTTTTATCGTATTGCCAGTAAGGCTGTCAGACAATGAGAGGAACTGCTCGATCAATCGCGCCAGCTCGAATGGCGCATCATCGTTCCGTGTTGATGTCACGACAGTTACGCTTCGCGCCGAATAGGTTTTGATTGCGTCGTCCGCAGTGCCGATAGGCAGCATCAGGTCTTCGACTATGATTGTTGTGCCCTTGGCATGAACGAGCTTCAGATATCCGATACTTGCCGAACTCGTCGCCAATGCATCGAGAGAGATATCAACTAACTCAATGTCATAATCGGCCAGTATCGGGTTCGAGATCCGCTGCACGAGCGAGTTTCGCAAGACCCAGCTAGTGATTCCAAGAGCGGCGATAATTGTCAGTGCAATTGCGAGGTAACGGACGCTCTTCATCGTTGCCATACTACGCGGCGTGTCGTTTATTGTGCAATCACCGACTAATTCGACATCGCCTCGAAACGTCGAATCATAACCTCGATCACGTCCTCGACGACCGCTCGGCTACCCGAATTGGTGACGACCAATACTGCTGCGTTGCGGTCGGGAGCCACCACTGTATGGGCGAACCAACGACCGTTGCTGCCGTTATGCCAAAAACTCGGACTGCCGGCCCAACCGTTGGAATTTACAACCCAACCACCCGCATAGTCGGCGCCCGGTTTCGGTGAGTGCAGCCTGGCGAAGGTAGATGCCGAAATAATTCCAGCGCTTCCGCGCTCACCTGCGAGGTGCGCTGCCATGTACCCGGAAAAGTCACGCAACGTAGTGTGGAGAGTTCCTGCCGGACCCAGCGCGAGCGCACTGTCCGCATCGGTGCTGCCGGGATCGACCGATTGCCAGGATCCACCTTCATTTACGTGTCCCCACGGCTGAGTTTGCGTGCCGGCGATGCCTGGTGCGCCAAAGCCGCTGTCGATCATTCCCAGCGGAGCAAATAATTCACGCGCCACCAGGTCTTCCCAAAGCTCGCCGGTGACTTTTTCAATCAAGGCACCAAGGACGATATAGTTCGAATTGCTATATAGATGAGTACCCAAGGCCGCATCGGGTGGCAACTGTAACAAGTCATTCGACCACGCCAGGCGCCTCTCGGTCATCGATAGTGCAGAATTGTCGTTGACATCACCTGCTTGAAACGCCGGCGACCGGGTAATGTCAACAGGCAGCCCACCCGTGTGCGACATCAGCTGCTCCACAGTGACGTTGCGGTATTCACTGCGTATGCCAGGAAGGTCGGCCAAGAGAACTTCGGCGATCGTAGTGTTCCAGTCGAAGACCCCCCGCTCTATCAGAACGGCAGCGAGCGTGCTGGTCATCGACTTCGTTATCGACCCAAGGTGCCATTGATCCGCCGTTGTCACAGATTGCTGCCCATTGAGGGAGCGAGTGCCTACGGCAGCAATTTCAACAATGGCACCATTTTCAATTAGAACCGTCGCGAGCGCCGGCACGTTGTGCCCGGAGCGCGCTGTTTCCAGAACCGACGCTAAATCTCCGTCACCCGCACCACCGGCATCCGGAACCGCACTGGAGCCGCCGCCACCGCCACACGCTGCGATCATTAGTGCAATGAATTGAACACTCAGGGATCGATACAGAGATCGACGTCCGGCGTTTGCCGAATTGAATTTCCACCCACATTGAGAAGGCGTTTTCACTGGCGATCCCCGCTTCTGGTCGTTTCGCTGATTCAGAGGGAGTTAGAGGTCGTTGCCGATTAAACGTTCCGAACACGAAGTGGCGGCGGGGCTAATTGCTCGTTTCGATCGTCGGCGGCTGCGGCTGCAGCCTGATACGTCGCTACTCCTTGCCCTTAAGAAGCTCGATCTGTTGCGTCGCATTCACGTTGTCTGGATCAAGGACCAGCACCTTTTCGTAATTATCGATGGCCAATTGCTTGTCACCATTGACCATATGCGCTTCTCCCAAACTGTCATACACGTTTGGCGAAGCTGGATAGTTGGTCACATTCAGCTCGAACATCTCCGTCGCCATATCCAGGTCCTCAACTGTGTATAACAGCAGGTAGCCGAGCATGTTTACCAATGACTCGGGTGGTTCCGGGTCGATTCCGGTTCGTTCTGATACACCATCAAAGTGAGTCTTCACGGAAGATATTGAGGGATTCGCCATGAAGTCCCCAAAACCAAATTTGTATCCGTCGAAAGTGGCTAGCAAGCCGTGGTAAATACTCAACAGCGGTACTGACCCGTGGTCCTCTGCCTCAAAGTACTGCAGCGTAGATCGAACACCCGGGTATTCACCGCTTGCCAGGATGTCAGCAAATTCCCTACCGGCTTTTTCCATTAAACTAGTCTCGCCTGTCTCGACATTCGTGGAATTTGCCAGCGAGATATATACAGAAGCCCTTATATCGTGGCCTTTTGCGCCTATTTTCCGTGCCTGGCGCACGAGCGACTGCTCATCCCACCAAAGACTTGGATCTATAACGATATAGGCTTGAAACATATCCGGCCTATTCAATAAGGTATATGACGCCAGCAATCCGCCTAAGGAGTGCCCGACGAGCGTTCGATGCGAAGCAGTCCGATAATCCGCGTCGATCTTTTCAAAAAGCTCGTCACGAACAAAATTGAGGAATGCATCGCCGCCACCGCTTTCCGCCAACCCTTGTGCCTCCTCACCGTCAAAACCAGTAGTAGAGTGACTCGGTGTCAGGTCCCGAGTGCGATTCGTATTCGGAATAGCGACAACGATCAGTTCGGGAACTTGAACATTGCCGTTAATTCCGCTGCTCATGAAATGAACGACACCACTGGTTGATGGAAAATGACCGTCGCCGTCCAAAAGGTACATTACTGGATAACGCTGCGCAGAGCCGTTGTTGTAGGATGCCGGCAGATAAACCGAGTACGGTCGATCCTCGCCCAAAGTTTCGGACTCAATCGTAAATCTCTGCCCAATCGTTATGCGGTTGTCGTCGGGTTGAGGTACCGCATTGGGTTCTGGCTCGCAAGACACCAATACGATGCAATAAAAGCAAATTAGAATTTTCTTGATCACGGCACCCTCCGGATCGGATCAGGCAATTTGTCGAAGCTTGGAGACTTTGCTCCCCCATTCGTAGGACTTTGCCACGAATGGCGATGTCATTGCACGAAGCAATGCACTGTAGTTGAGTTGGAACATTATCTCGTCACCGACGGCTTCTCCACCGACGGAAGATGTAACAACGAGATGATCACTACTGCTTCCGAGGATCTCGATTCCTTTGGAAGGCGACAAGCCGCTCGGGTCGACATCCTGAATACCGATTGCCAGAATAGACTGCCGGATAGCGCCACGATCTTTTACAACAGGGCACTTTCCAAATGCGTTTTCGGCAAGATTGCCCCAGGGTTGCGTCGGTTTGATTTTCGACTCGATCACTTCGGCAACCAGCGTAATCGCATCCGTGTGCAAACCATCTATAACGTGCCGCTGGAGCGCTTCACGGCCAAGCAGAATCGATTCGCCTAGTCGAAGATTGTTGATCCGCCCCGTATCTGCACCACTAAAGGCCCATTGCAGATTTGCCGAATTCCCGCCCGATACGATCTCTAAGGAAATATCGAACGTCGCTTCAATTAACTCGGCGAGTCTTGACAACTCTCCCATATTGGTGTCGTCGGGCGACGCCCCACTTCGACAGGCTAGATTAGTACCGAGACCTTTTAGCACGATGTTTGGCAAACCAAGCGTCTCGCGGACGGTAGCAACCAGATGGTCAGGCATGATCCCTTCGCGCAGGTCTCCAAGCTCAACCATGAGAACGACCGCGTGCATTCGGTCCATCTTCTGCGCTTCAAGTGATAGTCGCCTCACAACCGCAATCTCAGTGTTAAAACTGATATCTGTGCTCGCCACCACGCGCTTTGCCTGGCTGATCATCGGTGAACGAATCAGAGACATCCGCGTGGGTACGTCCGCACGTCGCATTGCCTCGATATTTTCGATGCGGGAGTCACCCAAATCACTGACGCCAGCCAGCAGTAATTCGTGTGCAATCTCAGATGAACTGAGTGCCGCCTTGGCGACACCAGTCACCGAGATTCCACGCTTGGCCAGCCGATCGACCACGGTGCGTGCATTGTGATGTATTTTGCCCAGGTCTATCTCCAGGCGTGGTGCTGACATCACGCCGCCGCCGGCAGTATCTCCGCGAGTTTTGGGAAGGCCCCGAGAACCATGTCCACCAGCCGCTCTGGAGAACGGCTAAGTGCGTCGGTTGTCGGTATTCCGAGCTCGCTTTCATAACACTCGATTGCCGCACTGACTTCCGTGTCGCTCATATTCTCATGGTTTATCGTCACACCAATTACCGTGGTCTTGGCGAACATTTCAATGAGAGTTATTTCATTTGCCGGCGTTGGCATGAGCATCTTCGGAAAATCGCAGCGAGACTCGCGCCCTGGCGCATGCTGCAATACAACGCCGTCGGGACACGCACCACGGAGAATAAACGACGATGTCGAAAAGGCCGGGTGGCTCAGAGCCCCCTGCCCCTCGACGAGAATTACGTCGGGGCTTTCGACCGTGAAAGCGTTGATGACCATCGCTTCGAGTTCGCCAGCACAAAATTGCGACGGTATTGCATCGAGCGCGACACCATAGCGAGCACCCTGGATCAAACCGGTCTGCCCTGTTCCTATCATTACTGTTTTCACGCCGCGGTCATTTAGCGCCTTGCTCAATATCGTCGTGGTCGTGCGCTTGCCGATTGCGCAGTCGGTACCCAGCACAGCGATGACGGGACACGTTACCTGAGTAATGTCGCCTGTGAACATGTGCAGGTCTTTCTTGGCTGGAGGTTTGCGTACGTCGAGGATTTCGACATTGCTCACCGCGCATGCGGCTTTGAAGACAGGATCATCACCAAGAAATTCGTGAAGACCATTTACGATGTTCATCCCGCGGCTAATGGCCTCAAGCACCAGGCCCCGCTCATACAAGGAAAGCATGCCGCTGGACGGCGCCATGCCAAATATGAAGTAATCAGGTACCGTGACGGCCTTCTGCAGAGATTCCGCCAGATCGCGGCAAATCGGAATCGAATTGGATTTTCCGTCGAGCACCACACCGGAATCGAGGCCCGCTTTTTCGCTATCGATTACCGACAGAATTTCGTATCGCTCTGAGTGTCGAACGAGCCCATTCGCGGTCTTACCATCGATGGCACCGAAGTTTGCCTCGCAATAAACGATTGCAGTGGCGCCGCGTTTGCGAATAACGGAAATGCCGCCGTTGCTCCGATTGTCATCTTTATTCATTTCGATCGACCGATGTACAGGTTTCGTGACTGGCCGGGAGGCCATGCCAGATAAGCCATTTGATTAATCCAGACTGAGGTCTGTCAACTAGTTAACCATCGTCGGTTAATTAACTTGAATAGTCAATTATTATCTGACATTATTTCTTTAATTAACTAATTTAGTAAACCCAAGAGAGCACAAATGGACGTTAGTTCAATCATCAAGAAACGACTTTTGGAGCTGAAGTTGGAGCAGAAGGATCTGGCGGCGGCAGCCGAGGTCACGGAATCCTACATATCGCAACTGCTGACGCGGAAAAAATTGCCGCCGGCGCCGGATCGAACAGACATCTACGAGAAACTCGATAAGGCTTTGAAGCTTTCAAACGGTGAGCTGGCGAAATTGGCACTCGCACAGCGCCTCTATGCGCTGAAGCGCAATCTCGAGGAACCCCGAGGCGCCCTTCTAAAGGAAACCCGTAAACTGATCCTGCGCAAGTGCGTAGCAGCCAGACAAAAGGACGTTCGCTCAATTTTCGAGAGGCAACCATTTGGCGAACTCGAACAGCTCGTAACGCAGAAGCTCCTGGACGTCGTCAGCGGGGTCGCACGTTCAGAGTTGGATAATCAGGCGTGGCTTAACGAGGTCGCCAAGCTAGGTGATAAGAGCCATGAGCATATGCGTGTCATTATTCTGGAATTCCTCGATACAGATATCTTCAATATTTCAAACGAAGACTGCGTTTCTTTTCTGGACCCGCTACTCGCTCGTTGGGACATCGACCTCACGACCTTCGATATGGAATTTACGCTGAACCAAAGGCTCGCCCCTGGCGAACCGAAGAAATTTGCATTTGTAGAGAAAGAACATGACAGTCGACACGGGGATGAGGCAGGGTTCACTGACTTCCTGCAGGATTCCGTGCTGTGTAACGATCTTTCCAAAGAGGAACTCGAGTTCTTGAGCAAACTCAAGTTTACGACCAAACGACCTAACCGACTATTTTTCTATCGAGCACTTCAAGTCCTTAGGGACCCACTGCATTTTCTAACTGCGGAAGGATGATGCTTGGCGGGCGCACCTTCGAGCCTGCTCTACAAGCAGCTTTAGATGTCAGCCCGGACTCTTGCTCGTTTCATCATCTTGTTACGAAGCTCAGCCAGCGCTTTCCTACTTTCATTATCAAGCTCAGGGGGCATTGCCTTATATATACCCAGCATCGCAATGTCATTCGCTTCAGCCAAATTGGTGTTGATTAACTGCAGTTCGTGCTCAATTCTTTCCAAGGTAAGGCTCGACAAGTCATTCTCCGAATGTATTAACGGACGTCATCATAGGCCTTATGCGTCGCAAATACTGCGAGCTAGGGCTCATGGTACCGATGCTGTTCACCGAACGGGCACGTCACTGTGTATACGTCGTTATCCTGTGGTTCGAGCCAGGTAGGTCCGACGGGCACTTTGCCCGCGCCGCCGGGTATATCCAGCATATATTCCGGCTGGCACAAGCCGGACACCCGGCCGCGCAGCTCCCGCAGCAGCTGCTGGCCTTCAGCAATCGTGGTGCGGAAATGCGCGGTGCCTGGCGCTCGGTCTGCGTGATGCAGGTAATAGGGTTTGATGCGATTTTCGACCAATGTGCGCAGTAAATCCTCCAACGTCGCGGCATCATTGTTAACGCCATTTAGTAAAACGCTCTGGCTAAGCATGGGTATGCCGTTGTCGATCAATCGGGCGCAGGCTTCGCGAGTCGCTGGCGTGAGTTCGCGAGCATGATTAGTGTGCAGCACGACAAAAACCGCCTTGCTAATTTGCAGCGCCGCCACCAGATCACGATCAATCCGCTGCGGGCTAACCGCTGGTATCCGCGTGTGAATGCGAACCACTCGAACATGGTCTATCTCGTCCAGCGCGGTGAGGATGCGCTGCAAACGCCTTGCCGACAGTAGTAGCGGGTCACCGCCGGACAAAATGACTTCCCATATCTCCGAGTGTTCACGAATGTAGTTCAGTGCCGCGTCGAGTTGGTCTGCCGTCAATGCACCGCTGTCATTCTTACCCACCGTTTCGCGGCGAAAACAAAAGCGGCAGTAAACCGGACAAACTTTGACAGGTGTTAGCAGCAGACGATCGGGGTAACGATGCACGATGCCGAGTAGCGGCGAGCGACGGCTGTCGCCTATCGGGTC
The DNA here is from genome assembly GCA_021773075.1 of Woeseiaceae bacterium. Classification (GTDB taxonomy): domain Bacteria; phylum Pseudomonadota; class Gammaproteobacteria; order Steroidobacterales; family Woeseiaceae; genus UBA1847. The sequence goes on along the minus strand of JAJFKT010000008.1, from coordinate 12,625 downwards.
GGATACGTCGTCGTTCGTATCTGTCAACTCTCGCACATCCGGCACAAATTGCCGGGCTATCGGGTCGGCTGGGTCAGTTGGGTCGATCAAATCTTGCATGGCCGGCGTTATGGCCACGGCAAAACGGTCTGCGACCTGTTTCAGCTCTGCTGTATCAGGCGGCAGCAGCTCCCGGCTCAGATTCGGGTCCGGCGAAAGCGTTGGATGGCGACTGGTTTGCAATGTTTTGTCGCTCACCAGCGCGCTGCATTTAGCGTCTATGCCTGTCATGATTGCGGCGGCCTCAAGATAATCGTTTAGGTCAGGGTTTAGGAAGTCATGTCACGTAGTTGAGTCGAGGCGCGTAGAAAATGGTCGTTGACATCATCTCCTCTGATCTCTCCAACGGCTACAGATTGATCACTCGTCGCCAAACACGCGCTGGTAGAAATCGAAGAAATTACCTTCCCAGTTCTGCATGATAATTTCGAGGTCATGCGGGCTGTCCGGTACGACGCCCCACTCGTGATCGATCTCGAGTTCTTTGAGTTTGTCGTGGTAATCGCGGTTCCATTCAAGCAAACCGTCATCGGCACCAACAAAGATACGCACACTGGTATTGCCGCGTACAGCGCCGGCATTGTCGCCAAGTAATGTCCATGGCGATCGCTCATTCGCATACTCGGTATCGCTTGAGAATACGTTCTCGAAGATCGCCTTGCGCCGTTCGCGAAAGGTCTGCGGCGTATGCAATGCCCCCGCCAGAATGGAGATCGACGAAAACGTATTACTGTATTTCATGCCAAGGTACGCAGAGCCATATCCACCCATCGAGAAACCCTCAATGCCTCTTCCGCTTCTATCTGAAACGGTACGATAACTCCGATCAATATGTGGAATCAGCTCTTTGATCAGGAGCGTTTCCATTGGCAGCCGCCCGTCCTTCGACTCAGTCCACATGCTCAAGCCCGTCGGGTCGATGCAGCTGACAACGATCATCTCAGGTGCTTCACCGGCTCTAATTGCGGCATCGAGTCGTTTTACGACCGGCGAAGCACTGTATGGGCGTCCATAAGCACCGTGGAACCAGTAAATGACGGGATAGCGTTTATCCCCAGCTTCATATCCGGGTGGCAAGTAAATGTAGTAACTGACCTTGCCGCCAACTGCTCCGCTTTCGAACTGCTCAATTTGCCAAATATCCGTCCAGGACTCGATCTCCCACTCCAGGTCCATAACGACATTAGGGTTGCTTACGACTTCCTGAGCGGATACCGATGCCATTGCAAACAGGAGAACAGCGGCAAAACCGCTACGAGCAGCTTTGAGATTTTTCATCAATGCACTCACATATCGACCAGGACTACTGCCACAGGTATAGCGGGCTTGCAGCCGTCGTGCAACTCGGAAAAAACGCTCGTCGCTGCCGCCACTTAAGCGCGACAATAAGTCAGAGTCTCGGGGGGAGACCTTTCAACCGAATCACTATAATTCACAACAGTGTTTATCCCGCTTCCGTTATCGCTCCGCAGAGTACACGATGGAATCCGGCTGCAATGGATCGGCGTTCCAGGAAGGCATGGACTCAATCCACCCGGCATTGGCGGTAATGTTAGTTTGATTCAGCAGCGTAACTGAAAACGGCGAGCCCTGGATATCAAGTTCGAAGATTAATATGTCTATCGGATCTGGCAACGAGGCCGGCGTGGTCCGCCACAGTGCCAGACGCGTCCCTGTGCTATCCCAGCGTGGAAACAGATTGGCTGAATTCGGGTCAACATCAAGGAATGTAATTGAGCCGACAGAGGGTTGATCAGGATCTGAGTATTGTCCTACCCACACATCCCAGTCGCCGAAATCTGCGGGATTTGTGGGATCTGCCGGGTCGGACAGAACCCGATATGATGCGATCAGATCGCCGTCGGGCGATATCTTTGGATCGTAGTCACCTGGGGGAAAAAAGGCGAAGTTTCCTGGCACACCGTTCGTGCGCTCGACAACATTAGATAACGTCATGGTATTGGTATCGATCGTTGCTGTGTGAACTCGGCTAAAGCGATCGGTGACGTTGATAGCCTCGCGCTTGAAGACAATTTTGTTGCCCGGCCCCCACTCCGGATCGCTATCCAGCTCGGTTGGCAACGGTGCATTGTCGGCAAAAGTCAGCTGTACAGGATTGCTACCATCGATGCCCATGACATAGAGACGCAGCTGTACGCTACTTGGGTCGTGTCGATTGGAAACGAAGATGATGAATTGCCCGTCGGGCGACGGTTCCGGTGTGGCATCAATCGCCCCGTTGTTCGCGCGCATTCCATTGCCGTTCAGATCCGTGAGCAATCGCGGTCGAGTACCATCTATATTCATAACGGCAATAGCGCTGTTAGGCAAATCAGTTTCATCGAACCGTCCGTCTGTGCCGCCGCCAAGCGCGCCATCTGCAAGATAGGTTTGATAAATGAAAAATGGAGCGCCCGGCGAATTAGGCGGTGCGTATACGACGTGGTTCTCTGAGAATCGTGTTGACGTGAGCTGAACACGTTGGCCACCGAGAGCATTGTCGGTAAATACTGCGTATTCCTGCGTGGGTATCGCCGCATTCGGCGTGGCCGGTTGGGGATCTTCGCCATCATTCATACCGTCAGCGTCGGAATCGCCCATGGTCGGGATGGTGCCGAACATAGCGACTTCCTCACCATCCCAGATTCGATCAGCGTCCGAATCGGCGAGATTAGGATCAGTCAAAGTTGTATTGATTTCGTCGCCGTCAGAGAGATCATCGCCGTCACTGTCCCTTGCCAGCGGATCGGTACCGTGCGTATTGACTTCGCTGCCGTCAGATAAGCCGTCGCCATCAGAATCCGAATTATTCGGATTTGTACCAAGGCTTACCTCGATGCTGTCGGAGAGCCCATCCCCGTCGCTGTCGGTCGCTGCCGCAGTGCCTCCGCCGCCGCTACAGCCTGCGCTAGACAGCGCAACAAAGATTACCGCCAAAAGAGATTTGTAATGTAAGGCGTGAGACATGCTCATACTCGCAGCTAGTACACGAATTGGAATTGTAGTCTTGGGCGACGATGTTCTTTGAGATGGCCGTCTCACTTCGGCGGAAAACATGTACGCCGTCAGCACCTATGGAAAAGATTTAGTTCATCAGTCTACGGTGAAACTTCGATCTCAAGGCGTGCAAGAGATTGTCGACGTGTAAGCACGTCTCACGCTCCTGTGAGGCTTATAAACGGAGAATCGCTTCACGCGCGAGTGAACGATTTGTCGCCGCTCGGTTCGCAAGCGTTTCAAAGTCCGGGTGACTGCGCAGCGGCACGCCCAGCCTCGTTTCGAATCGCAGCCACCACCAATTCGACCTCAGTCCTTCGCTGTCGAACAGCGTAAGCGCCCGCGTTCCACCCTGCAGCTCTTTGATTCCCGCAATGGCGGCATCAATGTTCCCGGCCAGGATATGCCATTCAATATCCAATGAGCTGGCACGAAACGCCTGACTTCCGCTTTCAAAAAATTGTTGGTTGGCGCGGAGCAATTTCTCCACCGATTCTTCTTTAACCAGGAACTGGAGTGCAGCAATAACACCGATCTTGACCAGGTAATCGGGCCAGTCCGACGTGGGCGCGTCCAGCACTGAGGGGACTGGGACTTTAGGCCGCTGGCCTTTCGCGAACGCGAAATGATGCCAGCCAACATACACATCAACGTAACGCTGAGCCTGATTCGTGCGCAGCGCGTAGTCGAGCGCTACCAGTTGTAACACCCTGTGCGAGAAATGCCGTGGGTACGCATTTGCTGTCAGGGCACTGAAGGCCATCTCACCCGCCCTTTGCCAGTCTCCTTGCCGGTAAACCAGCGCGACCTTGGCGGCTACGGTCAGTGGACTGTCGGGACCATTCTGTTCGGCACGGCCAACCATGTCTGCAGCCTCCTCCAGCATGCCGACATCGAGCAGGATCATGGCAGACCAGGCGGGGAAATCGGGGCTTCTCGGATCCTTTTCCGCTGCTATCTGGAAATGCTCGTACGCAGCGGCAATTTTGCCGCGGGAATGTAGAAGACGCCCCTCAATCGCCCAGCCTGTCGGGTTCTCAGGATAGATCTCTCGCAATCGTCGCGTATGCTCGCTGCTACCGTGACGCGCAAGGAAACCAAGCAGCTGCAAGGATCGCGGGTCCAGCGTCAGTGCGTCAGTCAAGACAGTTCGCGCTTTCTCAAACTGGTCGTTGAACGTCAGATAGTACGCGTATGGCCAGGCGACGTCGGCGTCCCCCGGCGCGAGTGCATACGCCCGCTCGAAGTACGCTTTTGCTTCGCCAGAACCGGGCGGGAAATGTAAACCTAAATCCAGCCACGCCAGTTGGGCCAGTGCCGGCGCCGAGTCCGGATCGTAGCGGAGGATTTCCCGCGCCAAGGTCGCCTTGGTCTGAAGTGGCTCACGGTACGACGTCATGCCCGCCCACATCATTGCGTCATACGTATCCATGAGCGCGTATCGCGCATCGTTGTAGTCCGGGTCGATCTGTAACGCCTCCTCGAACAGCTGCTCCGCGCGCTTCAGTGACTCAATGCTGGCAGTCGCAAGCTCACCTCGACCGCGCAAATAGGTTTCCAGCGCGGCGTAGTTCCGCGTACCTGTCTGTCGAACCTGGTCCGGTTGCCCGTCAATCAACTTGAGCTTGAGCGTTCCGACAATGCTTTCGGCAATTCGATCCTGAATCGCAAATATGTCCTGTTTCTGCTCGTCGTACAGTCCTGACCAGAGATGCCCTCCCGATTCGGTGTCGATCAGCTGGGCTGCAATGCGCACTCTGTCCACCGACCACTGCACACTGCCCTCGAGCAGCACGTCAACGCCGAGCTGGCGGCCGATTTCCCGCACGTCAATAGGTGCATTCCTATACGCGAACGACGAGGTCCGTGCGATCGTATCGAGGCCATCAACGTTGGCGAGACCATGGATTATTACCTCAGTGATCCCGTCAACGAATGCTTCGTTGGCGATTTCCGGCGACATGTTCTCAAACGGTATGACGGCGATTCGAGTCGGTAACTGGCCCGCGTCCTGTCTGAAGAACAAGGACACAGCAAAGACGATCAGGACGAGTGCAATTGCCGCGACGGCCAGCCGCAGTCGATGACCACGTGACTGCGGGTTGCTGAGGCTATTTTCGTCCGTGGGCGACTTTGTCGAATCTCGAAGCGCCGACGATCGCGGCAATTCGTCAACGGGCGCGACCAGGCGGTAGCCGCGTTTCCGGATTGTCTCTATATAACGTGGCTCACGTGCGTCATCACTTAGCGCGCGTCTCAAATCAGCAACGATTCTATAAACGGGACTGTCGCCAACAAATCGGCGCGGCCAAAGTCTTTCAGTCAGTTCTTCGACGCTAATGACTTGACCCGCGTTTCGCGCAAGGTATTCGAGCACCTGGGCCGACAGCGGCTCCAGCGAAACGGTTTCGTCGCCGCGACTGATCCGGTTGAGGCTCGGTTCCAGTATCCAGTCACCGATCCTGACATTACCCGCATCCTGCATTCTGCAACCTCGTATTTGGGTGGCATGGCCGCATCGAATCGGGGCTGGCCTTTCGTCACACGGCGACCCGGTGCAATCGCTACTGCCTCACGCGTTTTTGTTGGTAACGACGCGTCCACAGACAATCATAAGAAATTCCTAAGGTCTTCCTAAAGCGATGTCGATGCTATCGGCAGACACTGCACACAAGCTTGTAAAAACAGCGATTTAGACCCGTTTTGCGAACAATGGTTCGCCGAGACACCGATAAATGTGAATCCACGATGTAATTGCGCGCGGCGGGTGTGGAAAGAGTAATCGAGTGGAGCATAACGAAATGACATTTCAACACGTACGAAAATTATTGATGACCCTAATGCCGGCGGCGCTCATAATGATCGGCGCAACGCCCTCTTACGCGGATCACGGAAAAAAAGTCGATATGAAATTCGTAGGCACGCTGCTAGATGGTATTGAACAGCGGTTACGAAACGATCCGACGGATCCCACTGACGACACGGTTGAACTAATCACCTTGGTCGAAACAACAGCGATCGGGACACTCGGTCGGGCAAGGATTCAAGTCGTATCGAAAACCGAGGATGTCCTTCCGGCTCCCGATCCAGTGTGCCCGATGGGTTTCCTAAAGGTTGCCACGATCACTGACAACAACATCGTACTGACGTTCGGTAGCCTCACACTCCTGCACGGTGACGGAAACGGCACGGTATGCATCAATTTCGACACCGGCGAACAGTTTGCGTCCATCGATGGTGTTTGGACGGGTGGCACAAGAAGATTCGCCAACGCAGAAGGTGATTTCCATATTACGATCGACAAGATTGTTCCACTGAGTTCGAGTTTTCCCTTCAGCAGCACGCAATTCAGCGTTGAAGAAGGGAGGATCAAAGGGCGCGTTCGATAGTGAAATCCCGTTAACAACGGACCTCCAAAAACGCCTCATTTGCGCAAGGAGGTAAGGATTCAAGAAAGGGCAAGCCGGCCTCGACACGAACCTGCGCCGCTGACGCGGCTTTGCAGGTTCAAACCTTCTCCATTTCCAAATGAAAATGGTCTCCACTAGGGGGCCATAATTCATTTGGTAGCGAGGGCCCGATTGCTCCTTTATACCCACCGCCCTCGCCCAGTCGTCGTAGACCTGTTTTGAGACTATCTTGAACGTCCACGCCTGCAGATTGAACGAGGTCTGGACAACGATCCGAAAGCCGCTGCAAAGGCGCGCGTCTTATTGAAATATTTGTTGGGGCCGATTCAGATGTGTCCAGGTAAGGACGGGAGTCTTTAGCCTCAATACCACACTCGCCCCGCGGCTCTAATCAAGAGAGCCGTCGGGCAAGTGTAGAACTGAGTGGTAGCTGGGGCTTGCTGCCAACGCTATCTAGCATTGGTTACGGCACTTGATGTTGCGACCTAAACTCTCTATTTACGAATGACCGTCGCTTCCCTTAGTTACAGGTCAAGTAACTGTCCGGGCACAGAGTGTGGCTTAGACCTGTTGTCAATCAGGTGTCATCATCGCGGGACGTCTCGACGATTCGTCCAGCATGCCGAAGCTCTGTAAATCGTTGCACGATCATCTGGAAGAATCTGGGAGGCAACAGGCCATAGTCGTAACGGCCCGCCTGTTCCGGTACTTGCCGTAGGTCGTAACCCGGCCAGCCAAAGACATTGACGTCCTTGAGCACCACCCAGGCCGTATCGCTATCAAGACCCAGGTGCTCCGCTACGCACGGTCGAGCTTTGCGACCCTCGACATGGCCGTCCGCTGCTTCATCGTTCCAAAGGTACGAGTAGGAAATAACAAGGCCGACTTCCGGCTCAGGAAATTCCATCGCTGCTGCCGCGCCGACGTATCAGTCGTCTTCCAAGAGTTTATTGAGATGATCGTGCGCAGGATCCATCCGGGCTGCCGCGATGGCTTCGGCAATCTCATCCGGCAAGTTGTCGAGACGGTAGACATGCCGCTCAAAGGCTCTCAGGCGTTCTAATTCAGCATACTCACGGGCCGATACGAAATAGCCACTGACCCGCCCATGGCTCGTGATGGCCACCGGTTCACGCTGCGCCTCTTCCTTGTAGCGTCCAAATCGTTTGGCGAATTCGGTAGCGGTGGTCGCAACCATCGAAGCTCTCCAAGTAACCGTAAAATACGGATAATACGGAAATTACGGATTCTCGTCAACATATCGCAATTGCCTCCGCGCCGCCGACCGCCCGGCCCTCAGTATGAATCGCAACGAATTACGCCTTGCCGAGCCTCTTATCGAGTTCTGCCATGAGATTGCGCTTTCGATAGTGCACTTCCCGAATCCTGCTCAGGCAATCGTCAAATGCGCCGGCACCACACGCGTCAAATACTGGTTTCGCTGCGAATAATGTACGGACCGCGGATCGATAGCAGCGATTGGTCTTCTTGGCGATTAGCACGGCCGCCGCCTTTTCATAGAGCGGTGCTGCACCACTCGGTGCCGGTCCTGCAAGCCACTGAGCCACCTGCAGCAATTTCTCGGAGTTCCCAATTCGGGCTACGGCATTGCTGGCCATTCCCGCATAGTCCTTCTCTTCAAGCAGAATCTGCACTAGAGTAAGTGCATGCAATTCGTCCGGCCACCCGCCTGGCCTGTTGCCTTCCTGGAGATACTCCACGACCGAGTCGCGTACAGTGGCCACGCCTCCGGCCTGCTCTGCAAAGTGCATCAGCCGTCGAAATCCCTTGAAACTCACATCCCGCCGAAAGGCTGCCTCGCGCGTCGACACCGCCGCATTCCAGTCTCCGAGTCCGGCATGAACCTCTGACCAGAGCTCGTTCCGGCCCCTTCGACCACGCTCATCAAGTGCGTCGGCTCGTGCTAACCACTCCGCCGCCGACTCCGGTTTCCCCGCCTTCAAGCTTAGAGCGGCGAGACGCTCGAAATCAATAGCCGTCGTCGCCGTCAATTCGTCCAGGCGAGCAACATCGTCCCAGGCCTCCGCTTGCTCCGCTCTGGCCCGCGGGTAACGAGACAGACGCAAGTACGGTATCTTGTCATCGTACGTCGCATCAGCAGGCAATTTGGGCAACGCTGCCAGACGCATTTCGACTGCTTCGAAAAAAGCCTCCAGCCCCACTTCGCCGAGACCGCCTGCATAATCGAAAGGGGCGCCGGCGAACTGATCCCAAGGATCGTCGAGCGCCAATTCCAGTAAATGTTCCGCCCGTCTTTCCGGCGGCCATTCACTGCGTTGCAGCGCCAGATTGTGAAGCTCGCGCGCCCATTCCTGCGGCTCGTAGCGATACCCATATGAATCGTCGACGCGCTCCAAGGTTTTGTCGAGTCGCCTAATCGTGTGCAAGGCCACATTGAGTAAGTCGGTAGCAGGCAATTGCTCAGCAATCTCAACAATGCCCCGCAACGTCGCCGCCAGGTTTCGAAACAACGCACTGACACTCGCCGGATCAAACACATCTCTTAGCGGCGTGGCTCGCGTGATGGCCTTCTTGAATTCACTGACGTTCACAGTTCCTTTTTCCAACTGTGCACGGTTCCTGAGTCGATCGTACAATGCCGAATCTTTGTGAACAACGGTCATCGGGTGCGAAACTAGCGTCTTTGTATCCAGGCCTACCAGGTAGTTGCGAAGTGAATCGCCGCCGTCATTCTGCGCGGCGAGCACACTGTTCGCTAACTGGTCCCGCAGTGCCAAGGCAGTCGCGACGCAGTGCTTGCAGAAGACAATGTGATCAGAAGCAGGACAATCACAACTCCCGTCCAGTTCCGAGTGCTCATGCCGCAGCTCGACCCGGTACAAAGTCGTGCCATCGACAATCCCGATAGTGCGATCGCCACGCATTTCGAGTTCAACGACACGCCCTTCCCGGTAGTAGTCGTAGCCACGATCGAAGGCGCCCGGCCCAGCTAACTCGTACAAATTCGTATCCGTGATACTCATTCGTCGTCGCCGGCAATGTCCTCAGAACTCCGGAGTCGTTCGCGGCAGCTATCGATGTGGGGCCTATACACGGCGAGCAAGTCCTCTGATACTTCGGACTCCTCGATGACACCTCGCGCAACAACCGATTCGAGCCAAAACATATCTAGGCTGCCGGCATAGGTATTGAACAACTCGCGAGACCGTCCATTGTGGAAGCGATGTATGCGGTCATTGAGCTCAAACGGCGAAACGTCACCCTTCCGCCAGGAATGGAAATCTTTCTGCAAATTCTCGAGCGAGGCGCTTAGCTCCCGCTCCCAGGCAAGTCCTTGAAGCTCGCGAAGTTCCCGCCTCTGTCTTTTGGTCCAGCGATCCGGCATTGCGCCACCTCTCAGGGCAACTATGTATTCACAGAAAGGCTATCACTATTCTTGCCGTTGTTGGCCAAAGGACCTATCGGGGAAACGCGAATCTGCGGTCCGTAGACGAAGGGCGGGATATCTCAAGAAGCGGACGTTCCAATGGCCGGTTTCGGGACGCATTGACCGGCCGGATTCGGCCACAAGCAGACTGAGAAGTTACTCCTCCTCTGCATCAGCGCGGTCTGAAATAATCCTTTGTATCGAGTCCTTAACAGTCTTCTCTTTTAGCGCCGGGTAGACCTTCGTGTACTGGAACCGATAGAGTTCCTCCCCGTTGAACGTGCAGACTGTCTGGTCCGAATCCACCGTCTCGGTTTCGTCCTGATAACCGAAGACAGAATATTGGGGGTTGTAGTGATGGCCGTCTCCCGGCGGCAGCGAGTATGACCATTCGTTAACGGTGACGCCTTCTTCGTCAACGCCCTTCGGCGTACCTAGATTGCCCGGCAGAACTGAGGCTGATCTACAGAAAATCTCGTCCCCATCGACTGCCCCCGTATAGTCAAATTCATATCCATACCATGTGCAATGCTCGTCTTGGCGGTTGTAAACGCACCGACCTTGACCCGTTATGTATACCGTTTCGGTTTCGAAGCAAATCCATTCGACCGGAAGATCGACTTCAGCAGATTCCAGCTCAACTTCAAGCTCACACACTAGCCCAAATTTGAAGTTCTGTATTTCGAGGGCGAAGGACGGACCTGTCGGAAAAGCAAGCAACAGGACTGTCAGTAAGCCAAGACCTTTGCTCATCATGGAAATGTCCTTTTCGGAGGCGACAGTCAAATCATTGTCCTTCAATGCCAGCATCACAAAACTCGAGACTCAACTGGAAATATGATATATAGCAGACGTGTTTCGAACGGCCGCAATGGGTCAGCAGCCGTCGCTCAGCAGTTTAACACCTGGATGACAGGTTCCGGCCAACAGCGGACAGTCAGAGTGGTACGGTTAGAACCTGGTTCATCACGTTTCGCCTGTTCCCACGTTCTTTGTGTTCAATTCGGTAACGTCGCCGTAAGCGCGTCGCGGAGCGCATTGGCCCAGTTGAGAAACGCCACTCGGCGCGGCGGATCGTTACGCAAGACGCGAGGGATGACACTGGCTTCGTCCAGTACGCACGACAGGATATGGATCGCGCTACTGATTTCCGGGTGACCGATGTGCGCTCTGAGGGGTTTCAGAATTGGCACCAGGCTCTCGGGTACCTCGCTCTCGGCGCAGGCGCCAATGCTTGCGGCAACAACGCCAGCGAGAAAATAACGAAATAGGTCATCAGGCAGACACATTCCGCTATTAGTCCAGTTGGTCCGTAGGTGAAGCTTGATCCACGGCACTATGTAGTTTGAGACATCCAATTCATACAGACGCGGAAACGAGAATGGTCCACCACCATCACCCTCCAGATACCGCGCCCATTCGCTCTGGCAACGCTCTAGAAATTCGTCGCGCAGCTCAGTGGGTGTCGGTACCGGTGGAAGCTCAAGCGTGCCGCTAGCAACAAAGTCTTCAACGGCTTCCGCAAACTGATCGGGCAAAAACTCTGGGCCGAACGGATACTCTCGAACGTCGTCGTAGTGCTGCTGGGTAAACTGTCGACCACGATTCAGCCAATAGTTGGTCTCGAAGCTCGCCATGTCACTGCTAGATGAGCATGCGTGGCGAATGATAGTTACATATTCATTAGATTCTGTAAGGGCCTCTGCGGGTCGCAATCGCCCAAGGCCTGCAAAGTCGTCAATAGGGCCAAGGTATCGACAGTTGAATAGAACGGCCATGTGGCCCAATGGGATTTGTTCGACGCTCTCAGGTTTTTGGTCATAGACGGCGTCCAGGACGATCAGATTCGAATAGTCGTACAGCGCGACAATCCACTTTCCACCGGTCGCCACCGCATAGGCCTGCATAGCCTTTATTTTGGGTACTTTCAGCCGTGGGAACTTGTCAAGAACGAGGCCCTGTTCGAGACGGGCACGAGTTTGCTCCAGGTTTGATTCGACGCCGACGCGTTGTTCGGCGTCAACGAGGTCAGAAAGTTCGGAATTTTTGTCGAGGATGTGTGTCAGCGTCGTGAGACACTGGTCGACGAGTTTCTTGTTCGGTCGCAGCCTTGATGCCGCTTCATATTGGGGGTCGTCAGCGTCATACCCCTCTCCGCCGCTTAAGACGATTGCCACAAGTTCACAGGCGGCCCAAGCCTGATACACCTCGTCATTTTGGTGATAACAATCCTCGTCTAACCGTGCAAGTGCAGCACGGATACTGCGAATTGGTGACCCGACCTCGATGAATTCATCGACAAAGTCGAGCGCACAATCGTTGTCAAATGGTCCTAACCCGGAAACACCCATTAGCAGAAAGATATCACAAGAAAAACTCGTCCAAAATTCTCAGCCGCCGCGCAATTGCCATTTTGGCGAGCGACTATCTATATTGGGTCAACAGCAGAAATTATAACCTAGGATTCGCGACCGGCTGCAATGCGAAGTAAAGCAGCCCATCGCTCTGTGAGTACTTGAACTTCTCGGTTCGGCCAGATGCAGCCGATCACCAAAGAATGTTTCTGCCGCAAACTCGAATAGCTTCGATGTCTGCTATCGCCTATGAGCGGACAGTCGACAAATGGAACTTGTTGCTAGTGAATCAGATCGAGGATCAACCGAATAACCCACCACCACAAGATTCCAAACTGTATGAGAAAAAATGCGAACCGTACCTCCACAGCACGTACCGACGTCGAGATAAGATGGGTCGTGGACTGAGCAACTCT
>JAJFKT010000007.1 GCA_021773075.1 Woeseiaceae bacterium | reverse complement strand
TCAAGCAGCCATAGCGCCAGCGGGCAATCGTCGCCAGATCAGGATCCACATCGTCCAGATAGCTGATCACGGCGCGCACGGAATTGTACAGGCTGTACAAATCAAGCCCATAGAACCCGGCACGCTTCGACATATCTAAGCTCGCGTTGCGCTCGTGGAGCCAGTCGATAAAATTGCGCACCTCCTCATTGCGCCACATCCAGGTCGGGAAACGAGCAAACGCCGTCCATTCCGATGGAGGAACATCGAGATGGCGCACATAATGATCTATCCTTGCTGCATCGGGCCAGTCGGCTTCGGCGGCAACGATGGTAAAGCCTTTTTCTTCGATGAGCCGCTGCGTGATACGCGCCCTCATGCGATAGAATTCCGACGTCCCGTGGCTCGCCTCGCCGATGAGCACGACACGGGCGTTCCCAATGCGCTCCAAAAGCGGATCGAGATCGGCGGTCTCCGGCGTGTCGAAGGTCTCGCTCCTGCGCGAAATGAGGCCAGGCAAGGTTTCGCTCACCCGTGGCCTGGTCTGAACCACGCGAGGCCGTTTTGTCTCAGGCTGGGGCTCTTCCAATTCCCAGCCTTCTTCGCCAATGAGCGGTACAAAACGCACATCCGCTAGGTCTTCGCGGTCGTATTGCCCGTCCGCCCGATGGGTGATGCGAATGAGTTCTTGGGCACGCGCATCAGTGCCCACGGGTATGACCATTCGCCCACCGATGGCCAGCTGCCTTTTCAGAGATTCGGGAACGTCAGGGGCACCGGCGGACACGAGAATGGCATCAAACGGCGTGTGTTCGACCCAGCCTCGCGTTCCATCCGCATGAAGGATATGAACGTTGCTATAGCCTTCATCAATAAGATGAGAGGCTGCTTTTTCGGCGAGCTGGCCAATACGTTCAATGGTGTACACCTGTCCGGCGATTTCAGCCAGCACAGCCGCCGCGTAACCGGATCCGGCTCCGATCTCGAGGACTTTTTCACCACCTTGAAGCGCCAACGCTTCGAGCATGTACGCCACAATGTAGGGTTGCGAGATCGTCTGTCCTTCCGCAATCGGGAGAGGCGTGTCCTCATAGGCCTGCTCTTGCAGATTTTTGGGCAGGAATGCCTCTCTGTGTACCTTACCTATTGCCTCCAACACGTTCTTATCGCGCACACCGCGTGCGGCAATCTGCTCCACCACCATCCGTTTACGCTGTCGGGCAAAGTCGATCATGGCAAATCCTCTTTCATCGTTGTCCCGCAAGACCCGTCGATCAAAAACTCCCTGTAATCATCTCCCTCTATTGAGAAGAACGGCATAAGAAGGATATCAAGAGGATGATTCAGAAGGAACCAGGCTTTTTCCTAGCTTTGAGAAGTTTTTACCCTGGTTTCCTCTTGCCTGTTATCTATGGAGGAGAAAGGAAAAATGCAGGGTATCTCTAGTGAATAAAAAAAGGATATGATGTGCCTTTGACTGAAAGTCACGATTAAAAATCTACGGATCCTGGGTGATGGCAGACAAATCTAAGGCAATAAAACCGCAGGCCCGTTCCAAGAAACCCCAGAAGAAGACTGTGGAACGGAACACATCTACTTCAAAGAGACTCACCAAAAAACAGATAACTTCTCTTTCAGAAAAACCTGGAGGTCCAAGGGTGGGCAAGAAGAGCCAGGTTCAAGTTAACAAACGCCTGGGAAAAGGCTTTCCCATCGTGGGGATTGGCGCCTCGGCTGGGGGGCTGGAAGCCTTTGAGGAATTCTTTACGCAAATGCCTGCTGACAGTGGTATGGCCTTTATCGTGGTACCCCATCAGCATCCAGGGCATGCCAGTCTTCTCCCCTCACTTTTACAAAAGTGTACGCCGATGGCGGTCTTGGAAGTCAAGGAGGGGATGACTGTGAAACCCAATACCGTGTCCCTCTCACTGGCCGGAATGAATTTAGCGATACTCAATGGGACGCTGCATGTGATGGAAGTGGATTCCCAAGTACGAGTGCCCTTGCCCATCGACTATTTTTTCCGTTCTCTCGCCGAGGATCAAAAACACCAGGCCATTGGGATCGTATTATCGGGAACAGGGTCTGATGGAACATTGGGGTTGAAGGCCATTAAAGGCGAGTCGGGCATGACCATCGCGCAGGAACCTCAATCGGCCAAATATGGTGGGATGCCACAGAGCGCGATTGCGACAGGGATCATTGATTATGTGTGTCCGCCTGAAGACATGCCCCAGCAATTATTGGCCTATGTCAAAGGGCCATACCTGACTCCGTCGCCTTCTCCACAACCTCCGGAGACAGAGACCAGCCAGATTCTGCAAAAAATATTTGTCCTCCTGCGGGACCGAACCGGCAACGATTTTTCCCTGTATAAAACCAATACCCTTCGTCGACGGATCGAGCGGCGAATGAACGTCCACCAGATTGAGAGCCCCAAGCAGTATCTTCGCTATTTAAGTGTGAATCCCCATGAGCTGGACGCGTTATTCCAGGAAATTCTCATCGGCGTCACGAGTTTTTTCCGCGATCCGGCGGCTTTCGATGTGCTGGCTAAGGAGGGGCTCCCTTTTCTGCTCGATTCCAAGCGGGATGGGGATTGCGTGCGTGTGTGGGTGCCTGGCTGTGCCACCGGTGAAGAAGCCTATTCTCTGGCCATATTGATTCGGGAATACATGGCCTCACGACACATCAGGTTGCAGGTACAAATTTTTGGAACGGACTTGGATGCGCAGGCCATCGACATTGCTCGGAAGGGCTTGTATCCCGCGGGCATCGCCAATGACCTGGCCCCAGAGCGAATGAAGAGGTTTTTCGACCAAGAGGACCATAGTTTTCGCGTTAAGAAAGAGATTCGGGATATGGTGATCTTTGCCCTGCATAATCTGCTCGCAGACCCGCCCTTTACCAAATTGGATCTTCTCTCATGCCGAAATCTTCTCATCTATTTAGAAGCGCGCACGCAGCGGAGGCTCTTTCCCCTCTTCCACTATGCCATGGATCCGAATGGGTTGTTGTTTCTGGGATCTTCCGAAACCATTGGGGAGTATGAAGAAAATTTGTTCGAGACGGTGAATCGGAAATGGAAATTATTTAAACGAAAAGTGGGTGAAACAGATCGCCCCCTGTTGCAAGGGTTTTCGGTGGGCAAAGCTAAGCTTGTACCTGATTATGTTGGGGACTTTGACCCTTCCCTTGCCCTGCCAGCGCCCCCTCTCACTGATTTGATCGAAACCATGTTATTGGAGGAATACGCTCCAGCCAGTGTCATCGTGAATGAACGAGGCGAGATCGTCTATGTTCATGGTCGAACCGGGACCTATTTGGAACCTGCGCAAGGCAAGCCCAATCTGATTTTGTTGAATATGGCACGGGAGGGATTGCGGTATACCTTGGCCGCTGCCCTGCATCAAGCGATCGGTCAAGAAGAACCCGTCGTCAGCCCTGGTGTGCGGGTGAAGACCAATGGAGATTATCAGGTGGTGGACGTAACAGTGAAGCGAGTTCATGAACCCGAAGCGCTGCGAGGACTATTCCTTGTGACGTTTGCGGTCAAGGAAAAGGGGCTGGCAAGTTCCTCGAAAGAAACCAAACGGAAGAAATCCAAATCCGAACCGGCGCCCGATCCCGGTCTCATCCAAGAACTGCACTACACGAAGCAACGCTTGCAACACACGAATGAGGAGCTTCAGACCTCGAACGAAGAGCTGAAATCCACGAATGAAGAGTTGCAGTCCACCAATGAAGAGTTGCAAAGCACGAATGAAGAACTCGAAACGTCCAAAGAGGAACTGCAATCCTTGAACGAAGAACTGGTGACGGTCAACGCAGAATTGCAAGAGAAGCTCAACGAGCTCTCTGACACCAATGACGACCTCCACAATTTATTCAACAGTCTGGAAGTGGCCACAATTTTTCTGGATAACGACTTGAACATCAAACGATTCACGCCGGAAGCCAAGCGAGTGGTGAAATTGATTCCCACGGATGTGGGCCGTCCGCTGGCAGATATCGTCTCCAACTTGATGGAATCTTCTCTCATCGAAGATGCTCGGGAAGTGCTCCAGACGCTGGTCTTTAAAGAGCAAGAAGTCCAGACTAGAGAGGGACAATGGTTTTATCTCAGAATTTTGCCCTATCGGACGTCCAGGAATTCTATCGAGGGTCTCGTCCTGACTTTTTTAAACATTACGCAGGTCAAACAATCCGAGATCGTTGCCCGAGAAGCCCAGGAGTTTGCCCAGAGTATCATTCAAACCGTGCGGGAACCATTAATGGTGTTAGATGGCGAATTACGCGTGGTGTCAGCGAATCAGGCCTTCTATCAGACATTCTCTCTCGCATCCCCTCAAGTGGAACAGCAACTCCTCTATAGACTCGGAAGAGGGGAATGGGACATTCCAGAGCTACGTCATCTGTTAGAGGAGGTATTGCCTCAATCCACCGTGATGCAGGATTTTCTTGTGGAGCATACCTTTTCGCGAACGGGGAAAAGGAAATTATTGTTGAATGCTCGTCGTATTGTTCAAGAATCTGGGCAGACGCCACTGATTCTTTTGGCCATGGAAGATATGACGGCTCGTGAAGAGAGAGAAGGCTGAGTGAAGAAAAAGGTCCCAGTTTCCCGAAAGGGAAAAAACGAAAACCCGTCAGGGCGTCGTGTGAGCAAACAACGCAGCACCGCGCCGACTCTAAAAATCTTGCGCAAAAAGGCGGAAACAGCCCTCACCACGACCCGTCAGAAGATCAATGCGATGTCGGGCGAGGATATTCAAACATTGGTGCATGAGCTTCAAGTGCATCAGATCGAGCTGGAGATGCAGAATGAAGAACTGCGTCGCACTCAACTCGACCTCGAAACCGCCCGGGATCGCTATACCGATTTGTATGACTTCGCCCCGGTTGGATTTCTCACGCTGGATAGGGAGGGGACGGTGCGGGAAGCCAATCTCACGGCCTGTCAACTCTTGGGGACGAAAAGACCATCCCTCCTTGGGAAAAAGCTGGATAGGTTTTTCTCCCCGCCCGACCAGGTTCGGTATCGGCAGCATTTCCAGAAGACGCTTACCTGCCAGATCCGACAGGTTTCTGATAGTTTTCGACTCACACAGGATCGCACTTTCTGTATGATCCGGCTCGAAAGTTTTCTTGACCCCAATCACCCCACACAAGATGACACGACCGTGCGAATGGCGTTGATTGATTTGACAGCCCAGGAGAGGGCTGAGCGAGAGAAACAGCAACATGAAGCTTTGTTCTGTGACGTTTTCGAAACCGCCATGGATGCCATTATTACCATTGATGAGCAGCAACATATTGTCCAGTTTAATCCTGCCGCCGGACTCATGTTTGATTGCAAGATTTCGGAAGCCCTGGGGACCCCACTAGACCGACTTATTCCTGAGGGGTTTCATCACGTTAAGAAGAAACATGTACAGACTTTCGCCGGATCTCAAGCTGACAATCGAAGAATAGGGGATTTGGTTCAGATTGTTGGCCTACGAAGTGATGGCACTGAATTCCCAGCCGAAGCCGCCATTTCACTCGTTGATATAAAGGGAAAGAAATTGATGACCGTGGTCATTCGAGATGTCACCGAACGTCAATCGATCCTTCATAATCTGCAATCCATGACTCACCAGACCCAGCAGATTATGAATTCGGTGGGCGAGGGAATTAATGGAATAGATGCCGAAGGAAAAATCACGTTCATCAACCCGGTCGGTGCTGAGATGGTCGGTCGAACGGTCGATGAGTTAATTGGCCAAGATCGGCACGAGATGTTTCACCACTCTCATGCCGATGGCGCACCGTACCCCGTCGAAGAATGCCCTGTGTATGTGTCGCTTCTTGATGGCATGGTCCATCGCGTCGATACCGAGGTGTTTTGGCATAAAGACGGAACCTGTTTACCCGTGGAATATGAGAGCACTCCGATTCGGGGCGACCATGGCCGCATCACGGGCGCGGTGGTGAGCTTTCGTGATATCACGGTCAGGAAGAGAGCCGAGATCTTTGCCAGCCAACAAAAGACCACTTTGGAAATGATTGGCACCAAATCATCACTTTCGGATATTCTTCGCCAGGTTTGCTTGATGGTGGAAGAACAAGCGCCGAATACCTTGAGTTCCATTTTAATTTGTGATGGCTCGAGCTTGCGCCTTGGAGCGAGTCCAAACCTTCCGGATTCCTACCTCAAAGCCATCGATGGGCTACCGATTGGTCCGGAGGTTGGGTCTTGTGGAACGGCTGCCTATTACAAACAGCCTGTGGTGGTCTCGGATATTGCGAAAGATTCTCTGTGGAAAGGTTATCACAAGATCGCGCTTCAACATGGTCTTCATGCCTGTTGGTCGATACCTATTCTTTCCTCAAAACGAAAAGTTCTTGGGGTGTTGGGTCTCTACCACACAACCATTTGCACTCCACAACCGAATGATCTTGAACTCTTGAATATTGCCGCCCATTTAGGGGGGATCGCCATCGAGCGAACACGGGTTCAAGAGGTCTTACGCGGCCACCGCGAACAACTTCAGGAGTTAACCGCACAGCTTCTCACGGCACAAGAAGATGAACGGCGGCGAATCTCCCGGGATCTTCATGATGATGTGAATCAGCGCTTGGCGGTCTTGGCTCTGAAAATCCAAACCGCGCAAAAAAAATTAGCTGAGTCGGATCCTTTCCTCAAGGAACTTGGGGATTTGTATAACGGTGTGGCCGAATTATCCGATGATGTTCGACATCTCGCGTACCAGCTTCATCCTTCTATGCTGGATGATCTGGGTTTGAAATTAGCCATGCAGGCCCTGAGCGATGATTTTTCGAAATGGGAGGGAATTCCCATTTCGTTTACATCACACGATATGCCGGCGGTATTGCCTCAGGAGGTGGCGACTTGTATGTACCGGCTTGCCCAAGAATCGTTAAGAAATATCGCCAAACATGCCCAAGCTTCCAAAGTTGAGATTGACCTTGGGTTATCCAATAACGGTCTTTATCTGTCAGTGAAAGATAATGGAATCGGGCTTGATCCCCATTCGAAGTCTGCGCAGAAAGGGTTAGGGCTTTTGAGTATGAAGGAACGCATTCGCCTTCAGCATGGAACGTTGAAGATCACCTCTCAACCGAAGAAGGGGACGGAAATCTCCGCTTGGCTTCCTCTCTCCTCGGAGGCGTCATGACGCGGCCACGTATTCTCTTAGCGGATGATCATACGCTTGTTCTGGAAGGGATACACAAAATCTTACAGGATGATTTTGATGTCATTGGGATGGTGGAAGATGGCCGGGCGCTCGTCGAAGCGGCCCAACGCCTTGAGCCAGAGGTGATTATCCTTGATATTTCCATGCCCCTGTTGAACGGTCTTGAAGCCGCGCGGCAGATTACAAAGCTTCTGCCGAACAGTAAACTGATATTTCTCACCATGCATGCCGATCCCACCTATGCGACCGAAGCCTTTCAGGCCGGTGCTTCAGGATTTCTTCTGAAGCGGTCGGCTGCCTCGGAGTTGACGCAGGCCATTCACGCGGTGTTGAAGAATCAATATTATGTGACACCGATTATTGCGAAAGACTTGTTGTCTCCTCTTGTTCAGGTCTCACCCCAATCTCCTCCAAAGGGAGTCACACTGACACCTCGTCAGCGAGAGGTTCTCCAGTTAGTGGCTGAGGGGAAATCCACTAAAGAAATTGCCACGGTATTGAACATCTCTGTAAAGACGGTGGAATTTCACAAGTCCCACATCATGAAAGAGCTAGATCTTCATACGACTGCGGAATTAACCAAATACGCCATGGCCCACGGCCTGGTCTCTCCGGAATAACTCCTTCCACATTTGGGTGAATGGTTTTCCCTCTAGGGAAGCTACTGATGTGAACTAGGGGTTTCCCCAGTTCTCCTTTTGCCTTTTTCCTTTATAAAAAAGCGGATAATCATTTATCGTCCCTGGGCCGAAAGGTCTGGAGATGGGAATTCGTCAATGAAAAAGCAAGGGAAGAGGCCTATGAGAAAAATAAAAATTCTTATTGCCGATGACCACCCAATGTTTCTTGGGCAACTCAAAGAATTTGTGGAAAAGCTGGACTGGGGGGGCGGAGAGGTCATTGGTGCGGTTGAGGATGGTCGAGCACTCGTCGAGGCTACCAGAACATTACAGCCAGATCTCATCCTCACAGATATTTCGATGCCGGGGCTGAATGGTTTTGAGGCGGCGCGGCAAATTCAAAAAATAGATCCCCTGTGTAAGATCATTTTCCTCTCGATGCATCTCAATACCACGTATGCCAGTGAAGCTTTCAGGGCTGGCGGGTCTGGTTATCTGGTGAAATCTTCTGCGGCAACGGAACTGCAAGAAGCGATTGCCACCGTCTTGGGAGGGCTCCCATATCTGACTCCGATATTAAAACACCAGGGTTCCGTATTCTCGGGGAAGAGTCACGACAAAGCCCCCCCAGAGGGAAGTTGACTGCTAGGCAATGGGAAGTGCTGCAATTCCTAGCCGAAGGACATTCCACGAAGGACATTGCCACGATTTTGGCTATTTCTGTGAAGACTGTCGAGTCTCACAAAACAAAAATTAGAGAAGTGCTTGGTCTTCATACCATTGCGGAATTGACCCAATATGCCCTCAACCATGGTCTCATAGAGTCTTCATCTAGTTCTTCGCAATTTGCGCTTCCTAGGGGGAATTGAATGAAAAACTAGGGGCATTCCTAGTTTCCTCCGGCAGAAAATCTGGTTACCTTTATCCCGTTTTCTTGAAGCCAGTTTTTTTAAACAGAAGGAGGGCCAACAGGATGAACCGAGATCATAGGGTCACCAATGGTAATGGACTCATGAAATTATCCAAACCTTCATTGCATTTAGTTCCGACAACGGCCTTCACTAAAAAAAGAGACAATACATTTTCAGATCAGTCCGTTTACCTCAAAAAACATATATTGATTGTTGACGACGATCCCTCGATTGCCAAAGCGCTAGGCGAACTCCTCACTGAATGTGGGTATGGAGTGTTCTCTGCGTTAAACGGGCAAGAGGGCCTTCACATGGTTAAACAACATGTGATTGATGGAATCCTTCTGGATTTGGAAATGCCGGTGATGGATGGATGGACCATGCTCGATGAGCTTCGATGGGGAAATGATAACGTGCCGGTGATCGTGATGTCAGGTGGTGTGCCTGTAGAGTCCATGCGGAGTTTGCTACGCGAAGGCGCTCAAGGGGTTTTACCCAAACCAGTTTCATTTGGGGTTCTCGAAAAGAAATGTTTTCAGATTTTTGGAGTACCGCGGAGAGAGAAGGCGCGTGTTCCGTTTCAGGCTTCAATAAGAGAGAGGAAGCCATCCAACACCGCTTCATATTCTCCAATTCAATCAGGAGGTAGACCATGACGACTGATAAAGCCCGACATCTCCAAGAAAATTGGAAGGCCAAGAAGGGAAATACTGTGTGCCTACATCGGAGGGTGGTGGATACGTTGGTATCTCAAGGAATGGCAAACTCTCAACTCCTAGTCTGCTTGGAATGTGGTGCAATTATCCCTGACCCTGCCATGAAGAGAGACCAGAACAATTTGGCCAAGGAAGCCAGGCCAACCCTCGCTTTTGTTTCTTGATGAAAGAATCATACACGAACTCCGGAAGTTATTGGGTTTTGGCCCAATCTCTAATGAGCGAGGAGTTGTTATGGTGAACCATCATTCAGATCTCAGGCTCTGGTCTGTCATCTTGGCTGGTGGAGAGGGCGAACGTACTCGGCCATTCATTGAACGTTGGTTGGGGTATCATCTGCCGAAACAATATTGTTCATTTGTCGGGACACGGTCGATGCTTCAACATACGTGGGATCGCGCGGATCGACTGACTGGCACTGAACGAAAAGTCACCGTGATGGCCCAGCAGCATCATCTCATAGCCAGGAGTCAAATTGAACAGCAAAGAGCGGGGAATGTGATTTTTCAACCACACAACTGTGACACGGCTGCAGGGGTGTTTCTTCCATTGACCTATGTGCGTGCATGGGATCCCGGGGCGACTGTCGTTATTTTCCCGTCCGATCATTTTATCTTTCCAGAAGATCAATTTTTGGCTCAGGTGCGAAAAACGGCCTATGTCAGTCATTGGCTTGCTGATCGTGTGTTTCTCCTAGGGGTTACTCCGACGAACGTTGAAATGGAATACGGATGGATAGAACCAGGTGAAATCCTCGGGTTGTACGAGGGGATCTCAGTCAAAGCGGTCAAGACCTTCCTCGAAAAGCCTGAACATTTGGCGGCGCTGACAGCCCTAGCTGGAGGAGCGCTGTGGAATACGATGGTGATGGCTGGGAAGATCGAGACTTTTTGGAGTTTGGGGTGGCACTGTTTTCCGGAGGTAATGGTGCAATTTGAACAATTGGGTGAAACCATTGGCACTCCACTTGAAAGTGTCATTTTAAATGAGATTTATCGTGATATGCCGCAACGGAATTTTTCTTCAGATCTTTTGCAACGAGTTCCTGAGCGAGTCGGGGTGGTTGAACTGCAAGACGTGATGTGGAGTGATTGGGGACAGCCAGCACGGATTGCCGAAACACTTCGCCAAATTGGGAAAAGGCTTTCCTTTGGGCGAGAGCATTTTTTGCCTTCCGAACCGCTCGATATCCCAATAGAACAGTTCATGGAGGTGAAGTGACGGCCAAAAGATTGTCTTCAACTTCCGAAAAACCCAAGGTGACTTCCCCGGCTTCTGGGAAGACCAAAATCCTGGTGATGAATAAAAAGGTTTCCTCATCACCGGTGGCTTCTCGTTCGAGGAAAAATCTACCAACCATTTCTGCTCAGGGTCAAAACGGTCCGCCACCTGACCCACCCGATCTTCAGGCTCGTATTGCAGACAGAGCACATGAATTCTACACGCATCGAGGCGGACACCATGGACAGGATTTAGAGGATTGGTTGGAGGCTGAACGCCAAGTGTTGGAAGAAGGGTGTTGTTAACCTCTCATCTACCATGAAACCGTTGAAGGGGTCTCTCATGAAAAAAATTGTCATTCTTCTGTCATGGATCATGCTGCTGGGCATGACAGGATCTTTGGTGTTTGCACAGGATCGACAGGGAGATCCCAAAAGCGGAAACGGGATTTATCAGCAACATTGTGTGCGATGCCATGGGATAAGCGGGAGTGGTGATGGACCAGAAGCCGCCTTTCTGACGGTTCCTCCCACAAACCTGTTGTCCGAGCGATCGCGAGTGAAGTCAGATTTTGAGTTGTACATGACTATTGCCCATGGAAGCATCTACAGCCCCATGCATGGATGGATGGGGCGATTACAGGATCATGAGATGTGGGATGTGCTGGCATACATCCGGTTTTTGGCTCCTTATAAAGCCATTGCGCAGGCTCAATGATTTCGGAATGAATGCGAAGCCCCCCTTAGATATTATCGGGTGCAGACTAAGGGAGAGCGAATGACCAGGGTCTCGTTTCATCCATGAAAGCCAACCTTGATAGTCTGGAGCCTTAGGCCACGGTCACCTTTTTTGACAGATAGACATCTTGGATTGCATTCAACAGCGTCACGCCCTCTTTCATCGGTTTCTGAAATGATTTTCGGCCACTGATGACCCCCATTCCGCCAGCCCGCTTGTTTATGATTGCGGTCCGAACCGCCTGATGCAAATCATCCTTGCCGGATGGGCCTCCCGAGTTGATCATGCCTACCCGACCCATGAAACAATTGGCCACTTGATAGCGAACCAGGTCGATGGGATGATCACTGGTCAGTTCACTGTACACTCGATCATCAGTGCGGCCAAAGTTAATGGCGGGATACCCGCCGTTCTTTTCTGCCTGCTTTTGCTTGATGATGTCTGCCCCGATGGTCGCGCCCAGGTAATTCCCCTGACCCGTGAGATCTGCCGCATTATGGTAATCCTCGCCTCCTTTTTTAAACGCACTGTTTCTCAGATAGGCCCACAGAACCGTTACCAGTCCCAATTCATGGGCATGGGCAAAGGCTTCACTGATTTCTTGAATTTGGCGACGCGATTCTTGAGAACCGAAATAGACGGTGGCACCTACGGCCATCGCACCGAGGTCA
>JAJFKT010000006.1 GCA_021773075.1 Woeseiaceae bacterium | reverse complement strand
CGTTTCAAGCACCGCGATCAATGATCGTGAGTCCATCTTAGACTAAGCCGTTTTTCTTACGGCAGTGCCAGGCTCTTTACTAGAACTGGCTTTCATACGTATGTGGTATTGGGTTTGGCAGGCGATTGCTTGTCTCGATCCGGTGTACCGCTTCTTCAACCAAGCAGTTCAGCTAACTGCATCTAAAATAAGGAGGTATTTAATAACAATCGTTAACTCAGGCCATTAAGGCCATTTGGAATATTGCTCGGGCGCTTTCCTACAGGAACTCCCGGCATGCCTGCGATCAGGCAGGTTCAGAATGGGGCTGGTGTCCCACGACCATTACCACTTCGGTGGGCTTTGCAGATAATGCTGCAGGGAGGTCAGAATCACTTACCAATTGGTAGAAGCACCGTATAACTCTGAACCACCAACATCGACATAAAAGACAAATGAAGTCCCACGGGACCTGCCAGGCATTGGCGGTCCCGATGGGGCTTCGCTCGGCTTGAATATTGGATGTACTATTGCATAAGGACATCGTATGTCTTATTATGGCCAGTCCTTATTCTCCAGGACCCTCCCGTGGAACCCCGCACCTACACCCTGAAAGAAGCGGTCACCATCCTGCATCGATCCGGTGGGGCGGACG
The DNA here is from genome assembly GCA_021773075.1 of Woeseiaceae bacterium. Taxonomy (GTDB): domain Bacteria; phylum Pseudomonadota; class Gammaproteobacteria; order Steroidobacterales; family Woeseiaceae; genus UBA1847. The sequence goes on along the minus strand of JAJFKT010000006.1, from coordinate 45,377 downwards.
AGGCGACCCGCATTACCCGGCATATCCGCCACTGGACCTCCATCGATTTGTTGATTCCCGAAGGGGACAAACACACCGGGACCGGCCGAGCCCGAGAGTACCGCGTCGAGGAGATTTATCGTGCGGCTGCTCTATTGGAACTCGCGAAGTGGCGGGTACCGGTCACGGTGCTGACAGACACGTTTCGCAAGTTCACAGTCGACTTCGAAAAGGATTGGTTGCTCGCCATCGACGGCAAGAAAGACATCTATGTGACCATGACCTGGAGCGACGGACTCACCGTTTGGAACATCGCGGTCGGCAAACCGGAGCTTTTCATGCTGAAGGACCCTGCTGCGGAAAGTGGCCTCGGTGGACCGGCCAGCGCGATTGTGATCAACCTCACTAGCGTGCTTCGCGGGCTGCGATTCTAGAGCTTCACAGTGAGCACCGATGATCGGCCAACCTCTCCCTATCCCCTCCCCGTTCGCTGCCTGGATCGAGCGGCAGCCGCCGCCTATCTTGGCATCGGAAAAACCCTGCTGTCGCGAATCGGCCCCCCACCGATTCGCCTGGGAAGACGACGCGTTTACGACCGGGTTGACCTCGACCGCTGGCTGGATGACTATAAGTCCCGAGGGCGGGCCATAAAGGAGGAATTATGGCCCGAGAAAAAGGACTCTACAGAAGGAAGGATTCACCGTATTGGTGGGTCGACACAGTCCTCGCGGACGGACGCCGAGTATGCAAAAGTACTCGGCTTAAAGTCCTAGAGGATGCTGAGGAGTTTTTAGTACGCCTGAAGGCTGACGCCTACGAGGCTGCCCGAACCGGGATACCGGCTGAGCACAATTGGCAGGAAGCGGTTGTCCAATACATCGAAGACAGCGTTGATAAACGCTCTTTAGATGACGACAAAGCACACCTGCTAAAACTCGACCCGTATCTCCGTGGACATCGACTGCGAGATCTCAACATGAGTGCTCTCAGACCGTTTGTCCAGGATCGAAGGCAGAAGGATGGGGTGGCAAACTCAACCATCAATCGCGCACTCGAGATCGTTCGGCGCATTCTCTACCTGGCACGTGACGATTGGGGATGGATCACGCGGGTTCCGAAAATCCGCATGTTGAAAGAACCCAAACGTCGCGTACGGTTTCTCACGGAAGAGGAAGCGGATCGGCTGATGTTGGCATTGCCCGAGCATTTAGTACCGGTGGTACAGTTTGCTCTGGCGACCGGTTGCAGGATGACGGAAATCCTGCGACTGGAATGGAACCGTGTTGATTTCAATCGGCGTGTGTCCTGGCTAGACCCAGGAACCACAAAGAATGGAGATGGACGCGGGCTTCCCCTAAACCGGGACGCGATCTTGGCGCTGCGAAGTGTTCAAGGGCTGCACGACCGGTGGTGCTTTACGTACAAAGGGAAGCATATGTTGAAAGTTGGCTCTGCTTGGAAACGCTCATTGAAGCGTGCCCGAATCGAGAAGTTTCGATTTCACGACTTGCGCCACACCTGGGCAAGTTGGCACGTAATGAACGGAACAAGTTTACAAGAGCTGATGGAATTGGGTGGTTGGAAGTCGTACGAGATGGTTCTTCGGTATGCGCATTTGGCACCGGAGCATTTATCAACGGCGGCAGCACGAATTGAACGGGGCTTGGGAATCGTAGAAAACGACTCTACGATTTCTCTACGTTGATAAAACGAAGGGCCTACCGAAGTCGGTAAACCCTTGATTTTATTGGCGCGCCCGGAGAGATTCGAACTCCCGACCACCTGGTTCGAAGCCAGGTACTCTATCCAGCTGAGCTACGGGCGCATTGATCTGTCGATAGCAGGGCAGCGATTTTGCTGGAAACGAAGCCAGATTGCCACTCTTGATATCGGGCGATTAGAACGCTACTCCGTTTTACGTGTGCCGTGAATACGATACACCTCGCCCCACTGATCTTTGTCTTTCGACCACTCAAGCTTCCATTCGAATGACGATTCGGTCATATCGAAAAAGGTAATCCGATGCCAAAACCCCTGAGGATTCACGACGCCCGAAAGCATGACGATTTCTTCATCTGTCGATGCTGCCGTGAACGATGCTGGTTCTTTTAGCGTCGGCGTTAACCAGGTCATGACCCAATGCTTATCGCTTGTATTGAATATCCGCAGATTCGTACCGCGCTGACGTTTGCTCTCGTCATCAACTGCCTCGGACATCGGTGGCGATATGTAGTCATCGCGAATACCCCAGCCGTCAAATGACCAATAGAAATTCCAGTCAGCGCCTTTGGATGGCTGCCAAGCTGATCCGTCTGGCTTCAGCCCCTCTTCGGTCGTAGACCACTCGCCAACCAGCTTCACAAAGTGCGCTAGCTCAGGCGGTGCGCCTTCGGCCGGACCTGTCGGGCCAGCTACGCCGACACCCGTCCAAAGAAAACTGAGAATTGCCACGCTCAAAAGTAGATTTTTCATTTTCACCCCCGTTGTTCGAGCTATCTGCTCTAATCCTTGGGGATTGAGACTACTATCAGCGCCAGTAATTCTCATTATTTTCAGACATCCGAAACGGACCTGCGGAATGTATGTATGGAACCGGACGGGTAGACTGGTATGTTCGTTGCAGAAACAATTACCTGAAATAAAAGGAAATATCGTGTCTCACCAATCGGCCCGTGCGCTCCGTGCCGCTACAGCGCTTGTTTTGTGCCTCAGTTTCCTGCCTGTTGGCTTCAGTCTCGCTCAATCGATTGACTTCGATGATTCCTACATCGACGAAATCATAGTTACGTCCCGTTACCGTGCCGAAAAACTCTCCGACGTACCCGACTCAATCACTGCGTTCACCGCCGCTGATATAGAACGCCACCGAATTGAACGTATCAATCGAGTGGCGGAACTCACGCCAAATCTCCGCTTTTCGGATGATCAGGAAGTTGGTGTCAGTACGCTCGTGATTCGTGGCGTTCGACAAAACCGCGGCACCGGTCAGCCCCCTGTGTCGTTCCGAATTGATGGAATAAGCGCAACCAATAACCTGCTGACGACGCAAGAGCTCTTCGACATCGAGAGCGTCGACGTGCTTCGCGGTCCGCAAGGTGCCCTCTATGGACGCAACGCGATCGGTGGCGCGATTCTAATTTCTACCCGGCAGCCCACAGCTACCCCCGAGTACAACTTTCGCATCTCTGCCGCTGAAGGACAGGACTACGCTGTCGGAGGTAGTGCCTCGGGACCACTGGTAAATGACAAGCTGCTCTACCGAGCGTCATTTCGAATACAGGACCGCGAAGGCCAGCTCCGCAACACCTTTCTCGACAATCAATATGTCGACTACAAGGAATCCAGCGCATTTCGTGGTCGCCTGTTATTCACGCCAAGCGAGCGATTATCGATCGACCTGCGCGGACAGTTACTGGATCAGGAAGGTGGTTCTGGCTATTTCATGCCCGGCAGCGAGGGCTTCCTCCCGCTGCCGCCGCCCGCGGCGCCGATTCTGTTCGGCAATCCGACCTACATCATTCAGTCAAATCGAATCGGTGAGTCTTTTGTCGACGCACGGGAAGTGTCGGCCAAGATCGACTATGAATTCGGCTGGGGAACGCTGAGCTCTATCACCTCTTACACTGATGTGGACTCGGGCAATGATCAGGACCTTGATCAAACGCTGTTCGAAGCAATCGACATCATCGTGATCGACGAGTCCGAAACCGTCGCACAGGAATTCCGACTGGTATCAAACTCCAATACGGCGTTCCGCTGGGCCGCCGGGCTGCAGTATTTTAGTCAGGACCGGTTCCGATCCCTCGCAACAACCTTCCTGGGTTTTCCAGTTCCACCTGCGGCACAGGATTTGAAGCTCGAGAACTTCGCAGTGTTTGGTAATTTCAGTTATGACATCAGAGACGATCTCGAACTCACACTCGCATTCCGTTACGACGATGAAACGCCCAAGGATGTAACCCAGGGGCGCAGTAGTACGTTCAGCGAACTACAACCGAAAGCCAGCCTCGCCTACAGCTTCCGCGAAGGACTGCTTGGCTACGTTACGGTTGGTAAAGGATTCCGTGCGGGTGGTTTTAACAATCTCTCAGCTGGTAGCAACTTCATGCCCGGTTTTGATAAGGAATCGCTGCTCAGCTATGAGACCGGATTGAAAGGCAACGCGTTGGGCGGCCGATTGCGTGCCGGCGTGTCTTTGTTTCTCATCGACTACACCGATCAGCAGTTTTTCTTGTTTGACCAGACAGGCACTCAGGCAAACATAAACATTCCCGAAAGCGAAATCACGGGCGGTGAAATTGAAGTCACGGCAGTTCCCATAGACAGCCTGCAACTCAATCTCGGATTCGGATTCACCAGCAGTGAAATCAAGGAGTACGAAGCCGTACCGGGAGTATTAGTACCGGCCAGCGAGATTGTTGGTCGCAACGTTCCAGGTGCGCCGGTTTGGACTTTGAATCTCTCAGCCCAGCACACGCTATCTCTAAGTGATGATCTGGCGATTGTCAGCCGCATCGATTACGAACACCGTGACAAGACCTACTGGACCCTCGACAACCTCGACATTCAACCTGCCTACGACCTGACGAATCTGAGTCTGGCACTGGAAAGTGAACGCTGGACGACGCGGCTGTATGTAAACAATGTATTCGATGAGGACTACATCGAGTGGTTTTTTGCCGCACGTTTCATCGGCCTGCCCGCTGACATCGCGTGGCCAAGCAAACCCAGACAGGCCGGGTTGGAGTTTTCGTTTCGCTATTGAGTATCAGGCGGCCAGCTTGGCAACTTGCTGGCCCAGCCATTTGATGGCCTCTTCCGTCTTCTCCGTCCAGGGATGACCGAAACTCAAGCGGATAAAATTTAAATAGCAGGCACACGGAGAGAAAATATGCCCCGGTGCAATGCTAATACCAGCGGCCATCGCAGCGTCGAAGAGTTTTTCTGCATCGACCATCTTTGGCAATTCGAGCCAGAGAACAGAGCCGCCGGCTGGCCTGGATGTTCGTGTTTCTGAAGGGAAGTGTTCCGCGACCAACGCCTGCATGCGCTCCGAGTTGCGCTTAAGGACGGGTCGCAGAGATTTCAAATGACGGTTGTAGTCGCCTGATGCCAGAAAGTCCGCGAGCGTTAGTTGCTGCAGGTAGCCTGATGAACATGAGAAGGCGCGCTTGCGCCGCGCAATCTCGTCGATTCGCTCACCGGCGACGACCCAACCAATTCGATAGCCCGACGCGGCCGTTTTGGAAAATGAACCGCAGGTTAGAATGCGCGCTTTGCCGCCTAGAAATTGCACCGGCATTGGTCGCTGGCCGTCAAATCGCAAGTCGCCGTACACGTCATCTTCCACTAATGCGACATCGTAGTCCTCGAGTAACTTCACCAACCTCGTTCGCTCTTCGTCGGGCAAGCTTACGCCGAGTGGATTTCCAAGAGTTGTCGAAAACATACACACCTTCACCGGGTGTTTTTTGAAAGTACGTTCAAGCTGCTCGAGGGTTACGCCCTCCTCAGGACAGGTTTCGATTTCTACCGCCAACATGCCGAGACTGTCGATCAATTCCAGCATGCCGTGATAGGTCGGCGTTTCTACGGCGATGACATCGCCCGCTGATGCCACAGAGGATAACGCTAGCAGCAGCGCTTCCTGGCCGCCGTTCGTAATGCAAATTTCATCGGGCTCAACCTGTGCGCCAACTGTATCGAGGTAGTGATACGCGATTTGGCGTCGCAACGATGGCTCACCCAGGGTAGAGGCATAACCAAGACTGCGTTCTTCCGCTCTGGCCATCACGCGTTTCATCGCTCGGTGCAGCGTTTTCGCTGCTGACTTGGCCATTGAGGGATTGGCAATTCCGAGTGGTACGAGATCCGGATTATTAATGCCATCGTAGACGCGCTCCATCAGCGAGCGGCAGTGCAAATGGGCCGGCCTTGCCGCAGTCGTGCGGGTTGGCAGGACGAGCTCGTTTGCTGCCAGATGGCGCACATAAAACCCGGACTGGGGCCGCGACTCGACCCGCCGCCTGCGCTCCAATTCAACGTAGGCCTGGCGAACAGTTGGGATGCTAACACCCGCTGTCCTACTCATTTTTCTTAAGGAAGGCAAGCGATCACCGGGAAGAAGCGTTCCGCTCTCCATATTTTCCGTTATTAAATCAATAACTTGGCGGTAGAGAAAGGTGTCACATTGTTTGTCGACGTTCAGCATAACTGTATAGGTCTTATTTCGTGATAACTGTGTCTGTTATATCACCAGAAAATCCGTAGAGTCAACTCACGCAAATTCAGACCGGAGGACCAGCCATGACAACTCAAATTCACAGCAACAAGGAAAGCCGCTCAGAGCGCCACAACCTGCCGGTCTGTCATCCGTCGATCTGGCGTGTCATCGTGGACCAGATCCTCGCGCCGGCGACGCGACTCCATCACTATCGTGATCTAAGCAGACGTATCGTCGAAGACACGATGTATGAGCGATATTGTGGAGGCCGCAAATGAACAATGCGGTTCTATTCGTCATTACGGTATTGATCTGGGGGTCGACATTCTTCGCTATCGAGTTTCAGCTCGGGACCGTTGCCCCGGAAGTGTCGCTGGTTTATCGCTATGCCGCGGCCTCACTGCTGTTGTTTGGCTGGAGTCGATACCGTGGCCTGCGATTAAGATTCGCGCCACGACACCACTTGTGGTTTCTCGCACTCGGTTTCCTGCTGTTCGGTATTAACTACATCCTGTCCTACCATGCACAAATTCACATTACGTCGGCATTGAATGCGATCGCGTTTTCATTGATGGTATGGATGAACATTCTAAATTCACGCCTATTCTTTGGTGTGAAAGCGGGCCGCGGAGTGCTGATCGGTGCTGCGCTCGGCGCTATTGGCATGTTCTTTCTGTTTGCACCGCAAATCAAGGAAGTCTCATTCTCGGATTCAGTGTTCTTTGGTTCGGTCCTCGCGCTGCTTGCAGCACTGACAGCGTCCTTTGGCAACATGGTGTCGCAGTCCACACAAAAACAAAAACTCCCGGTTGTGCAAACAAACGCCTGGGGTATGTTTTACGGCACCCTATTGATAGGCTCGATCGCACTTTATGACGGCCACGAATTCAACTTTGATTCGTCGATCGCGTATGTCAGTTCGCTCGCCTACCTGACGATATTCGGCTCGATTGTCGCATTCGGTGCATACCTGACTCTGCTCGGGCGAATCGGCGCTAACAGGGCCGGCTACGCGATGGTCACGTTTCCTTTGGTCGCCCTCATCCTGTCCGTGTTGTTCGAAGGGCTGGAAATCACTGCGACAACTATAATCGGCGCCGCGTTTGTGCTTGTTGGTAATTTGTTTGTCCTGAGAACCCGCAAGACCGATTCCATTCCGAAGAAGAAGGCCGAACAGACCGGTAATGAGCAGCTCCTAACCTCAACATAACGCCGTCCCACTTCAGCCCCCATTCACATTCAGTATAAGACAATAAGCCCGCGTTGCTTGATTTTGTGACCTGCGGCACCATTTTGTGTGCGGGCGCGATTAGCATGCGCACAATTGGGCAACAACAGGATTAAGTCATGATTCGTACAACACTTGTATTACTACTTCTCACCTTCTCGGCTTCCGTTAGCGCGCAAGGATTCGACTACAACTATCTGCAACTCGACTACGGCAGAATCGACTTCGATGACATCGACGTTGACGGAGACGGCGTCGGAATTACAGGATCGTTCGCCATCAATCCGGACTGGCATGTATTCGCTGACTATCAGGGAGTCGATCTCGACTTCGGTCTCGACGCAACGACCTTTGGCGCCGGCATCGGATATAACACCGAGCTGTCAAAAACAGTAGACGCATTCGCGCGGTTTTCGTACCAAAGAATCGATCTTGATGCGCCCGGTCCGGGAAACTTCGACGACGATGGTCTCGGCTTCGGCGTTGGACTTCGATTCGCGGCTAGCGTGGATCTCGAGCTGCACGGTGCAATCGATTACGTCGACCTTGATGACATCGGCGACGATACCGCCCTAACAGTCGGCGGTCTCTACAGCTTCAGCGATGCATTTGCATTGGCTCTCGGAGCGAGCTTTGGCGACGACGTTAGCACCTACTCAGTAGGCGGACGTTTTTACTTCGGCAAGTAAGGCGATAAGAAATACCATTCGAAGCCCCGCCGCATGCGGGGCTTTTTTTTTGGCTAGTCCCGAATAAATGGCCACAGTAGTTGCCGCGAAGCGGTTACGGGCTCCAGGTTTTCCACACCAAACTTATCCGGATAGCGCCGCGTAATCTTTGCGGTGCCGAAAAGCACGTCCCAGAAGAACAACAGATTCCCGTAGTTACCTTTGTAGTAGGTAACACCGTCGTCAATGTGCCGACCATGATGGGCGGAATGCGTGGCTGGCGTGGAAATGACGCGTTCGACTATCCACATCACGGGCGATAGCCAGCGAATCCTGTACAGGCCTTCATCCCATCGAACGTCGGAGTGCGCGCCGAAAATTACCAGCATCTTGACGACGATATAGGCCGCATAGACTTTAACCAAACCGAGATAGATCAACGCACCGGAGAACCAGAGACCCGGCATCAACAGGTAGTAGAAGAGGTTATTTCGATACACGATACGAATACTCATGTACTCAGCATCGTGATGTGGCCGATGCAACTCGTACAGCCATTTGACCTTGTGTGACATCCGATGCCACCAGTATTGCGTCATGTCGTCGAAGAAAAGCAGCAAACCGACCTGCGCCAATAACGGCCAGGTAGCTAGCGCACCCTGTTGTTCCGGGAGTGCAAACGCGGCAAGCAGACCACCACAAAACAAAACGAACGGTTGAGTGAATACGCTCAACACCAGAGTGCTGACGACTTCGACTACAACGTCCTTGCGCTGCTGACCATTCTTATGAAAAAGATCAGTGCGCACGAACTCCGCAACACAATACGCGAGGAAAATAACCAGTACGGCAATGATTTCGGGTTTCAAATCATCCTCTACCGCAACTTCGTCGTCATGGCATGGGCAACGTTCTGTGAATTGCTTGCATCGGATTCGTTACTCGTGAAGCGCTGAGACGCTAATCTACCAGATTGCCCGGCCAGCGACGCTAGTTAGAAACGACGGATACCCCGTAAATCAGAAGCCCAACGACAACCATAATCAACGTAATGCCCTGCGGGTGCTGCTGCTGAATCAATATTTTCTGCATTTGAATCGGTGATACCTTTTGTGCACCCACGAGGCGTGGGAACAGTTTTTCCTTCAGGTCATCTCGATTGTAGATAGACGCCGGTGCTCGGCCGAGGAACACACTGACATCACGTGTTGCGATTGTCGTATCGTCATAACGAAGCTCTCGCATAGAACAACTCGACTCCCGACCGTTGTGATTACGTAGCGTCACTGTTGCGCCGTCAACGCGGATTGACGTGCCGCAATTCGAGCGATTGATCCAGGCAATCAGAATAACGAATGCGAATATCCCTGTTCCGAGAAAAACGAATTCGACGCCAAATTCGAGTTTGTCGTAAGCCACTGCAATATAAGCAACAAGTCCTGCAGCGAACAGCAACATTAGGATGATGAAACGAAGTGCCAATGTCATTCGTTTCAACACTTTACGATCCGGCGTCAGAACCAGTGCCCGCTCAGGTGACTGCGCTCTTGAGCTTCGCTCGTCATGAGCGCTTTTTACGGTGTCCGTTGACATTCCTACGGCAAACCCCCGAACAGCGAGCCCTGCAAGAATAAGCAGAATCAATGCGATGCCCGAGTAACTTATCATTTCGAACTTCGTGCGCTCAGTGCGGGCACGCGCCAATATCGTTTCAAGCCCCGCTGAATCTAGATCGGAGAGTGGTTCACCTGTATTCGTAAAGCGTCGAACCTTGTCATTGTACCAATCGCTGATCCAGACCTCGTCACCTGTAGCGAGCAAAGCGATAGGATCGGCACCGTCTGGCAAGTCGAGCTTTCGCACCAAACGCCAATTGTTATCGAACAGGTAGACGCCGCCCTGATTCATGCCGCTGCGCATGTTATTGACCCACCAACCATCGCCAACACGAGTGAAGTGACTGGGCCAGGTCTGCCCTGCCGCCGTTGCGATTGCTGGTGCTACGTTTTTTCTGGCAAGCTCCGCTGCGAAGTTTTCGGTCGCCGGGTCGACGACCCGTACTTCATGGTGATTCGTGTCTGCTATAAACAGTTTGTCATCAAGAATGAGTATTTGGTTCGGAAACCTGAAACCACTTACCGGTTCAGCCAGCGCCAGACCATCGTCTGAAAATTTTCGGAGAACATGGCGAGTTGTATCGGAGATGTACACATTGTCCGTGGTCCGATCAATAAATGTACCGTGCGCCGCCTTGAAATCAATACCGCTCACGCCAAAGCGCGTACATTCTTTGCTCTGCAATTCGCATCGAAAGAGTCCTGATTCTGGTGAGTCAGGTTCGATCGATTCCAGATTGGTCTTTCTTTGAAAGGCCCGGATATTGTCGCCGACAGACCGCGGGTCCGGCCCGCGCCGCAGCAGAATGTCTCCGTTAGAGAAAAAGTCAAAGCTCCCCAGAAACAACTCCACACCCATATCGCGAAGGTCGTGAGTTTTGAGGTACTGGCCGTTGGCGTCGTGCTCTACGAGCTCGTTTTGAATCTGGACGTAACTGTGGCCACGTCCATCGGCTTTCAACTCAGCAGGACCACCAATACTCGCGGCTTCGCCGGAACCCCACATCCACGTGACGATGGCGATTCCGGTGAGAATCAGCACCAGCGCAACGACAAGCGGATGGACATTCGAGTTCATACGGAAAAATACTAAGGATTTCGAGGTCTTGGTGGCGTGCGACAGCTCTCAGAAACGCAAAACGTGACCGACTACCGGGCAGTTGTTGCGCGAAAACGCCAAAATCAGGGCACGATTAACACTGTTTTAGGCATGCACATGATTCGTCGACTGAAAACTTTCGCCCTGATCATCAACTTCAAGACTCTGGCAATCGCCGGATTGGCAGTTGTCTCGACCTGGGCGTGTCGCGAATACGGCATCATCGCGAACTTTCCGTTGACGTTAATCGCCACAGCGATTGTGTTCCCCATCGTGTTTTCTATCAATAGCGCCTACAAGCGCCGCGAAGCTGTTTTGGACGACTACGCCGCGCTAAAAGCACACGGTCGTGCGATTTACTACGCGACCCGAGACTGGCTAGAGGATACGGACGCCAGCAAACAAGAACGGTGTCGCAAACTGCTTGGAGAAGTACTCGCTTCCACTCGTTCACTGTTCGTCGCAAAGCGCGATGAGATGGACGAGCATGAACAGCGTGTTTACTCGAGCTTTTGCAACATTTCAAAATTCATCAAAACGGAGCTCAGAGGAGCAGGACTCGCATCCGGCGAGGTATCCCGCTGCAACCAATATCTGTCGAAGATGATGTTTGCGTTTGAGCAGATTAAGCACATCTATCAGTACCGAACGCCGCGAACGCTGCGTGCCTTTAGTGACTTCTTTATTTCAGTGCTGCCGATTCTTTACGGTCCTTACTTCGCACACATTGCGATAGAGTATCCAGAAGGGCTCATCTACGTTATGCCGGTATTGTTTTCGCTGATCCTCGTTAGCCTCGACAACATCCAGGCGCACCTCGAAAATCCCTTCGACCAAATCGGTCAGGATGACGTGCTCATAAATGCGGAGAAATTCATGGACCGATTACAGGCCGGCGATACGCTCACTCTCTGACTAACGCAGCTGAGCTGCCAGGCCCTTCAGCGTCTCGGCCAGCCCTGCTCGCTGTCTCGCCGCGCTGGCATCGCCAGCACCACTTTTGACCGATTTCGCCAGAGAATTCAGCCTGGTCCTGAGCTTCTTGTGACGCCCGCCAGTTTCGACTTGCTCTGTCCACTGCGTCAGTACCGCATTCACATCGGCCTGCAACGAATCCGACAACGCGTCGCTACGCTTAAGCTGATCCATATACGCTCGGGCAATCACCGGTTGTGCAGGCCAGGTGACCGGGAATTGCTGCTGCGGATTAAATACGCCACCCTCGTCGGCCAGGGAAGCTGCTGCAATCTCGTTCTCCGTCATGAACTCGCTGGGCGTTAACGCAAAAACGTCGAGGCCGCGAAGAATCTCAGTGCCGTAGATGCGACCGTTGTACCAGTAAGCAGACCAGTATCCACCAAGGCTCATATACTCCTCATGAATTGGGCCTCGGTCGAAGTACGCGATCTCGACGGGGTTCGCAGAGTCCGTGAAGTCGATCAACGAGATACCACCCTGATACCAGGCCTGCACGAATATGTCGCGACCGGGGACAGGAACAATAGAACCATTGTGTGCAACGCAATTTTCCTGCTCGACTTGTGGCGCTGGAATTTTGAAGTAGCCGCGAAATTCGAGCTTGCCGTCGACGATATCGTAGATCGCATCCGCGCCCCAATCCAATGGGTCGTGTGCGCGGCACCGTGCCCGACCACCACCGCCCCACTCATCGGTAAAGATAACCTTCGTGCCATCGTTGTTAAAGGTTGCCGAGTGCCAGTACGCGAATCCCTTATCAACGACTTCATCCATGCGTTGCGGATTCAATGGGTCGGAAATATCGAACAGGATACCGTTACCAGAGCACGCACCGCCGGCAATGTTGCTGTTCGGGAAGACGGTAATGTCGTGGCATTGATCCGTCTCGTTGGTCTCCTGAGTTTCGTCGCCGTGGTCGCCACCCTTCCAAAGTCCGGCAAGTGCGCCCGATTCCGCGTCCGCGAATACAGTGGGGCTGTTAACAATGCGCGATTTCGACGGGTCGTCGACGGGAATCTCAATGACATCGATGCGAAATAATGCGGTTCGGTCATCACCAGGCGACTCGTCGAAACAACCGGTTAATTCTTCTTCTTCGCGAATAGAGGAGGTGCCGGAGTTAAAGACGATAATCTTGCCGTCTTTACCCGGTCCGGAAACGACTGAATGTGTGTGCGAGCCACGACAGGTTTGCACCTGACCGACCTGAACAGGTCGTGCCAGATCGCTAATATTGAAAATGCGAAGACCGCGGAAGCGTTCGGCACTAACATCCTCAGTAACACCGCCGAGCCCGCAATCGATACGACTGGACGTTTGCTCCACAGACATGATCAGGAGATCACCAACGATCGAAACGTCACCCTGGCCACCGGGACAAACGATCGAGCTGAAAAGATTCGGTATGCCATCTTCCTTCAGCTTGTAGAGGTTAAAACCGTGGTAACTTCCGGCCGCCAGAACGTCACCCGAGAACGCCATGTCCGTGTTCCAGAAACTTAAGAATGCCGAACGATTATCTTCATCCTTGGGCTTTTTCTTTTCCTCTTCCTGTTCCTCTTCCTCAGATGTGTCGGCCTTTTCGATCAATTGAATCGCCGCCAATTGTGCAGGGTTCTTGGGATCAACAAAGCCCGGCGGTTTGCCAAGCGAAGCAAGCTTGCGCAGATTCAGTATCGCCTCGCCCGCGTCGTGCAGGCCGGCAGACAGCCCCGCGCGAGGGTCATCCGACAAACTGACTAACAGCGCATTCATGCGCTCGATTTCTGCAGTCTGGTCATTGGTGATGTCGCTGATGAACTCGAACAATATCGAGTCGTATGCCGAACCCGGCTGTTCCAGCAGCTCCTCAACCATCGTTACCGCGCCAGCGTGGTGCGTGATCATCAGTTGCAGGAACAAGCGATCAAAGTTAGTGCCGTCGGACGCCGCGAGCTCTGCCATCTGTTCGGGCGTTGCCATGCCGGCCATCGTGTGGGAAGTGTGCATTGCCTCATGGGCGGTAGGATCGGGTACCGCTTCGCCGCGAGAATGCAGCCACTGCTGCATAAACTCGATCTCGTCTGCCTGCGATACATCAATACGCCCTGCTACATCGACGAGTTCCGGACGATTGGTGCGCTCGGCCACCAGCTCGGACATCTGCACCGCCTGATTGTGATGCGGGATCATGTCCGCCATGAAAGTGACATCCGCTGGGGAATAACCCGTCTTCGCAACCTTGATAGCGTCTTCAGCGCTCAGCTCACGCGATGGATCACCGATCGCACCGGGCTGAATAATGGGTGCGTCCTGCGCGAGGCTGATGGACGCGTAACCCAGCACGAGAATGCCGCCAAGAAGAAAACGGAAGCCCTGGATCAGGGGATTTCGGGAGTTCGTCATTGTATTCGCCCTTTGGTCATCGTCATTGTCATTGTATTGTTATTGCGCGATTTTGTTCAGCATAGCTCGGAACTGCCCGTTTCTGCTACCTTCTGACACAGCTGCAATTGTGAGTAATTCCTTATTCCGGGTAGCTCACTGGTGAGGCCCTCGATATAGCTCCTGTAGTGGTGGATATCGTTGTGGCCAGCACCCTCGATTATCAGGATTTTCGCGTTCGTATTTGCCAGTTTCAAGAGGTGTTCGCTGTGCGCTATTGGAATCAGCGAATCGCGATCCCCATGCACAAGAATAACCGGCGCTTTGATTTCTCCGATAATTTCGGAAGTCCTCAATGGGTATTTAACCAGCGCCAGCGGCAACAGTGGGTACTGAGACTTCGCCATCGCCTCCAGACTCGTAAACGGCGAAACCAGGATTACTTTCTCGGCATCAACGTGCGTGGCTAGCTCAGCTGCCAATGCGGCGCCCAGCGAGCGGCCATAGATGATGATCGGTTTTCCATCGTACTGCGGAGCAACTGAATCCCAGGCTTTTCGCACGTCGCTGTGCAGTTGTGCTTCGTTTGAGACGCTACCCGTACTCTTGCCGTAACCACGATAGTCGAACATGAACATGTCGTAATTAACGCGCTGATAGTAGTCGGCGCCACTGGTCCAGGATTCGAGATTGCCCGCATTACCGTGCAGGAAAAAAATCAGCCCGAGTGGGTCTTCCTGCGTGAGTCGAATTCCGCTCAGCTTCGCGCCATCAACCACGATGCTGCGCTCTTCGAAGGGAACATTGAGATTAAACTGGTGGTCGGCGGACAACCAGGAACCCTGAAAGATCAGATCGTCCTGCTTGAAGTAAACCGCGCCCGCAAAAAACGCGTATGCGATCACGAGCAGTCCCAATGAGACGCTCAGAAATCTTAACCAGGGTTTAGTCATTCAACAAGCTTTAGGTCGGCAGCGTGTACTTGATGTTGCCCTTATTGACGACGATGAGTTTTCTCTTTTGCAACTCGTCAACCAGTGCGGCAAGCCCCGCTTCGTCCAGGGTCTCCGAGACAAGATTACTAATCACATTTTGTAGTGTCTTGACCTTTCTGGGTCGTGACTGGCCACGACTAACGAGGTTCTTCACAATCGCATCGATCTTGTCATCCTTCTTGGCTTTCTTCGGAATTCGAAGATTCGGGATCTCCGCGAGATCACTCTCGCGCCGGACCTGAATATTCTTGCCTTTCAGGTGGCGGATCAGCGGATCGAATCCCTTGTCCTTGCTGATGATGTGAAAGTGTCCGGCCGAATCAGCGGCGGCAAGTTCACCGATGTAATAAGCGATGTGAAAATCCAGGGCATTCGGCCCATTGCCGTCGATCTCAACGTATTTCGCCCGGTCCCCAAGCGCCTGCATGGCAACAGCCACATACCTCGGCACCTTGATTTGGCTCGCGCCGATGAACACAAATACTTTGAATGGATGATTCGCGAGAATGTTCAGGTTCTTTGGCTGGACATTCTCGAAGTCGATCAGGACGTAGTTTGTAGGCACAGCCGAATCTCAATTGAATTACACGGGCCGATAGAATACTCCAATCTGATTTACTGCGCGTCCGGGATCCAGGGAAACGGCCCCATAAAAAGATCGGTCATCAAACGGTACGTATTCATTTCCAGCCACTCGTCATACCCGACCCAGTGCTCGTATTGCGGCAACCTGACAGCTTTGGGAATCGCCATGAAGCGGGTGCCCTTCGCGAACTCTGCGATTATCGCATTACGCAAATCGCGTATGAATTGACGCTCTTCCTCGGCGTGGGTTTTCGTACAGCCGTTCAATGCCTCGTCTCCAGGGCGTTCATTGTGTGAGCAAACGGCGATATCAAAATCGAGATTCAGAAGCTCGCCGAGGCTGCGCTCCCACTCGCCGATATTGAAGTCCGGCACGACGGAAAACATCACTCGGTTGGGCGTCACCAGATCGGCGATGAAGGCAGCCTTTCGTTCGGGAATAGTGAAGACCGTCAGACCGAGGCCGTGGTTAATGCCCAGATAGCGCATCTCAACACTGAAATCGCCCATATCGATATCTTTGCGCGAGCCCGACCAGGTTGCGTCTGGCGGTGCACTGTCGCGTCCAGGATTGGCTTCCACCCATGCTGCGGCCAATTCATGCATGACGGTCCGTGCTCCGGCTTCGGTAAAAACCTGCCCACCGCTGGAATGGTCCCAATGGTTGTGGCTGATGAAGGCGTGAGAGACCGGCTTATCCGTCACACTCCGAATCGCCGCAAGGAGTTTTTGGGCGTGACCAGAATGGAAGGGCTCGAATACCGCCACGTTGTCGGCCCCAACAACGAACATTGAGTGATTGCCCTCGCCGATCGTGAAACTGTAGACGCCTGCACCAATTTCTCGCATGGCGCCGGTGTCATCGGCAGCATGGCTCCAGGTAGCAAAGATAAGTAACGCGACGCACAAGGCGACGCTCCTCAATAATCCAGACATTATCTTTTCCTTAACGGCCCGGTTGATTCGATTGCTCATGGTACGCCAGTTATTCCTGATTGTTCAGTTGGACGCGTTCAGCGCGTAGACTACGCCCATGTTTATTTTTATCGGCGGCCTACTCGGCGCAGTTTTCGGCGGATTTTCCGGTCTGGTTATCGGCGCACTCATTGGCTATGCGATTGACTATGCCTTGCCGCGGCTCATTGTAGGCGGTCTGCAGATCGCACAATCGCAACTGCTCGACTCGACGTTCTCCATCATGGGAGCGCTGTGCAAGGCAGACAACGTCGTATCGCGTGAAGAGATCAAAGCCGTCGAGCAGATCTTTGGCATGCTCAAGCTACAAGGCGAGTCGCGCGAGCAAGCCAAGGCCGCCTTTGATCGCGGCAAGCAAGCCGGTTTTGATCTTGATGCCGCGGTTGATCAGTTCGCAAAGATCAGTCGGCGACGCGGGCCGTTGTTGCAGTTATTCCTGCAACTGCAATGCATGGCGGTTGCCGCGGATGGACGGATTGATCCTGCGGAACACGCGATGCTGGTGCGTATCGCGCAGCGTCTCGGTTTAACCGAAGCAGACGTCTCACAACTGGAGGCATTATTGCGTGCCGCCATGGGCGGGCCGGCAGCGACCGGCGGCCAGGCACCGCAAGACCGACTGAAGGATGCCTATGCCGCGCTTGGCATTGCGAAAGACGCGAGTGCGGCTGAAATCAAACGCGCCTATCGAAAACTCATGAGCCAGAATCATCCAGACAAACTGGCCTCGCGAGGACTACCCGAGAGCATGCGTCCGGTTGCAGAAGAGCGTTCGCGGGAGATCAATTCGGCTTATGACCTGATCAAGCGCGCGCGACCCGACATCAGGTAAGCACGCCCATTCTCAGCAGATCAAACACGCGTCCTTGAATCGTTTGTAGGACAACCATGACATGACGAAGAAAACGGCGGCGACTGCGAATGATAGATAGTCGAAAACATCGCGACTAAAAGACAGATACGCCCCCACCGCAGCCAGGATCACACCAAAAAATGCGTACATCGATACCGAGGCAGGCATGGGCGGCGTCAATCCGATACCGAAACTCTGCTTGAGCCGCGTTGTCAGGCGATACGCTTCCTGAATCTCCGCTGCACAGGCCTGACTACAGGCGATTCCCTGCCCGGTATCGTCACTACATTCGGCGCATGTCGCTTTACCACAGTGTTGGCACACGGCAATCGCTGCGCGCTCTTGATGTCGGAAACATTGCATAGTTCAGTCCTCCGTAACTACGACCGCTCCACGGCGCAAAAAATTTCAGACGCAATCATGCATTCCAAAATAATCGAAGGCACTTGTGATAAATAGACGTGCATCCCGGTCTGTGTTGCTACGCTGACGGGCGGCCAGTCTCCCCAAGATGTAGAAAGCTAAGGCTTTCCTGGCGCCCGTTGGCGTACCTCCGGCTTATAAGCTACTCGCCCATACGGCCCTTTTCGTTTTTCTTCGCTTTCTTTGCAGCCTTTTTCTCTTTGGGTGTCATGGCCGGCTGCTTCCTGTTCTCTTTGTTGCTCTTCTGTTCTCTGCCCATGGGTTTGGCCTTTGTGATGAATTGAGGCTGGATACCTCATTGCGGCCATAGTACGCCTGCTGGTCTACGATTGTTCAGCCAGGAACCGTGCGATCTGCACCATCGCCTCAGTGTCGAACTTGCAGTAACGCAGCAGTTGCTCTTCAAGCTCAGCTCTACGGGCCACATCGGTATCGGGATTGATGGCCTCGAGAAAGCCATCCGCAGCGCCCATTCCCTCATTGATCCCTTCGAGGCCTGCATAACGCATGTCCGGCACCATAGCAGGTAAAACGGCCTTGATTGACCACGATCCGAGCATCGCCGGATGGTAGTAATGGTTTTTAACTATCGGGTGTAAGTCTATGAGTCTGCTAATTATTTCATTCAGTGCTTCAGTCAGATCCGGAAACAGCTCTGCCAAGCCTTTGATCACTGTCTTTTCGTAGCTCGTGTACATCAAGACGGGACCTGAGGTGCCTAAACAGGCGATTAGACTCTCTGCCAGCGCCCGCATCGGTGGCCCGCCAGAGATGTCCAGAAACTCCTCGTGCCGAATGCCGCCATCTTCGCTTTCTATATGACAGGACCACTGCACGGCAGTCGCAGCATAGGGCCGGGTACCCTTCCAGACCGGTATTGCAGGTCCAATGGTTTCGAAGTCGAGGAAGTAGCGTGGATAGGGCAACGCCTCGAGAGTTTCTTTGCCGCCAGGCAGAACTTCGGCCTCGCCAGACTCGGTCACGCGGTGAATGCGTTGCTGTTGTTCTGAACTAATCTCCGAGCGCTTCACATCACGAATATCCCGGTAACCGGCGACGACCCATCCCGCGACCCTGGCCTTACCACCACCCAGACCCGTCACCGGGTATTCGGCATCCATTGGCCAACAATGCGAGATGAACTGGCACTCGTAGGGTTTGTTGCAGTGCGGACCGACGTCGATGACAGGCGGTGGCCCGGAAACCGCTTCACGCGCCTTGGCGACGAGCTCGAGCACGTCGTACTCCATGGCACGCACTTCTTCGGTTAGATCGTTCTCCAGCAACAGGCCGTCGTAGTTTCCATCCCCCTCGTACACGAACTGATTGTTGATATGCGCTAGCGAAATCGACAGGACATTGATCCCGGAGTTCCTGATGACCCAATCCTGAATCGCACAATCGAGAACGTGATAGTCCTTCACCGAAGTGGAAGCCTTCACTTCGATGACGTGCCAACCGTCTCCGTCAGGAATCATCACATCCGCGCGGATCAACACATTCTCGTGACGAAACGTCGCCTCGAAAATGGGAAAGTCCGCGCCGTTATCAATGAGGCGCTTTGTTTCTGCCACCATCGTCTTGAAATTGAACTGGACCTCAACAGACTGATCAGTGCCATAAAGCTGCTGAGCAATATCACCCACTTGATGACCACCGGCGAACGCCGACTCCATTTGCGACGTGATAACACCCAATTCTTTGTGGTGCTTCTCAAGATGCAGTTTCTTAGAACATTGCCAGGCGGAGATAAGCCGGGATTTGGAGAGGTAAGGTCTCATCGAAGCATTTCGCATATCCCGGATCATAACCTAGGCTATGATCGCCACTCAGCATTTTCGAGCCCGGGGCACGAGCGAAATCAAGCATGAAAATTAGCGATATTGTTGATCTCGTTGTATTGGGTGCGGTTTGGGGTGCCTCTTTTCTATTCATGCGCATCGCCGCTCCCGAGTTTGGGCCTATCGTACTGGTCGCGGTCCGTGTGACCATTGGCACGATGTTTCTTCTGCCTATTTTTTTATACCGCGCAGATGCCTCTGAACTTAAAATGCCGTGGAGTAAGTTGGCATTATTGAGCGTCCTCAATTCCGTCGCCCCCTTCTTTCTCCTGACGTTTGCCACACTCAGTATCACGGGTGGCTTGGCAGGCATCCTGAACGCGACCGCACCCATTTGGGCTGCGATAATCGCATGGCTGTGGCTGTCGGACAGGCTTGGCGCGAGCCGAATTGTCGGTCTTCTGATCGGATTTGTTGGCGTGCTGGCTCTCGTTTGGAACAAAGTGAGTCTCGCTTTCGACGGCACCACTGTTGCAATACTCGCCGGCTTACTCGCCGCAGTTTTCTATGCAATCGGTGGAAACTACGCTAAGAAACACATGAGCGGAGTGAACCCCCTCGCGCTGGCAACAGGCACCATGATTGCCGCGACCGTTATCTTATTTCCTGTTGCCATTTATCTCTGGCCGAGTGAGCCCGTCTCGACCCGAGCCTGGGTCTCCGCGATTATAATGGGCATTGCCAGCACCGGTATTGGCTACATCCTGTATTTTCGACTCATCCGCAACGTCGGTCCGGCGAAAGCAATTACGGTTACCTATCTGATTCCAGCGTTCGCCATGTTTTGGGGCGCTGTTTTTATTGACGAAGAAGTTACCGCGACTATGCTTGTTGGCTGCTCGATCATTTTTCTTGGGACCGCGCTCGCGACGGGCATGCTGTCGTTCGGGCGCAAGTGAATTAATTAGCGCCCGAAGAATTTCGACGCAACAATGCCCATCGTGAATGCATTGCCGACAAGACACGCGATGGAATCGGCAGCTGCTCCATAAGCCGTTTGAACGTTCGTTGCTGAAATCCAGACGTATCCAGGTCCAGTTCCGGTAGACGTGCAAAGCGGCGATTCTTGCGCGTTGATAGATACAAGGTATCAAGCAGTGCTTTTTCCGGACTGGCGATGAGGTACGGCAATTGGGATTCACTCCAGTCCGCGCCTTCCCGCATCAGCTCGGGCTTGATCTGGAAAAACTCGAACTTACTCACGGGCGAGTCAAGCACACGACCCCGGCCGGTTGTCGCGATCTGAATGGTCTTGGGAATTTGCGACAACACGCCGTGTAAATGCAGCGCCGTCAGAAATGAAACGTAGCCCTGCTCCTTCCCCAACAAGTAGGGCACGCAGGATAGCGGATGAAAATACGGATGCGCGACGTTCGCCCAAATACCTTTCGTAATTTTCGTCAGTTGCCTCTTTTCCGATAGTCTCGCCAGTCGCTTCGTAGCAGCCGACATAGTCATGCCGCCCTGATTGGCAAACTCTCGCGTCGTGAATATGACGAATTCTTCGCTGTTGAACAGATCAAGCATTGGCTTCGAGATTATTCTGTACCTGGTTTTGCAGCATTTCCCAGGTGGGCCTGTGGCCATATTCTTCGCGGCCATTTTCGTCCAGGAATTCCACGACATGCCCCGCGTAGTCTTCCCAGCCAAGACTCATCAGACAATCCAGCGCTTTTGAGTGTTCTTTTTTGGTCAGCAGTTTTGACCACGGTGCCGGTGGGCCGTACCCGCCTCGGATCAGTATTCCCAGGTCAAATACGTCGCGAGCCTGTGTTACCGGTCGACCCGCCAGTGCCCGTAATTTTTGTGCCACGGCTGCGGCACCGGTGTAATGCGGGCATCGATACGCCAATTTTCTGAACTGACGTGCGATCTCCGCATCGACCAGAGCGTTCTCGGATTCACCGTCCTCACTATCTTTGCGCCGCGAAAACTCGACTTTCGTTGGCAAGCGGTTGCCGGCCGTCGTAACTAAGCGGCAGCGAAAGCGTTGCGTTGTATTGGTATGTTTGGCCTTGGCCGGGTCGTTTACCTCAATGTCTGCTATATCAAAAGAACGCAAACTGCGCCTGAATGCACGATCATTGAGAATTTTGTAGCCATTCTTCTTCAGCGTCTCAACATTACCAGCCAATACATCGATATCCATGTCTTCGGAATACCGGGGGCTTAAGAAAAAGAAACGCAGGTTGACCCCACCCTTCAGGATGTAAAGGCCTGGATCGGACAGCTTCAGAAGCCTGTCCAGAAAGCAGAAATGAAAGGCCTCGCGAATTTGAGTATCAGTAAACATGATTAATTATGCGTTTATATTGTCGTAAATGTCAATATAAACGTATAATTAAAACCTGGCTGGCGTTTCGCCACCATGGACGCCGTCCGAAATATATTTCGAGATACACGGGTCATCTTAATCAAGCCTTAAGATGGCCCAACCCTTTCATATTGGAATAAACGATGAAAATTAGCTCCGCCTTGTTCACCTGCTTCGCCCTCTTGCAAGTATCTGGATGCAACGCCGCTGAAAGCGTCAATTGGCATCACTGGGAGCTGGATGCATTTGAAAAAGCCAAGGCGGAAAACAAGATCATTCTTGTCAATGTTGGCATGGAGGGCTGTGCGGCTTGTGGGAGAATGGAGGCCATAACGTATGCGGATAGTGACGTTATCGCTCTGCTTAACGAACATTTCATTGCTATAGAGGTTGACGCGGAAGCACGGCCGGATATTGGTGAACGCTACTCAGACTGGGCCTGGCCGGCGACCATGTTTCTTGCACCCGATGCCACGCAAGTACTGGGTGTTCGCGGCAACCGGCTGCCACGAAATTTCATCCCGATTCTCAATGACCTGATCGCCAAACACGCGGCCGGCGAGCTCGAACCCGACCCACGCTCACCCTACTCGGCACCTCCCGAGCCAGCGAAGACAGAGCTTTCCGGTATCCGCGATGCTCTACGCGCGCGGCTCGATCGCTCACTGAATCGAAAGTACGGCGGCTGGGGAAGAAGCGGTATCGGCGGCGAGACAAGCGGCTCACGATTGCGCCACATATACCTCCGGGCACACTTGTATGACAACGCGGTGATGCACGACCTCGCACTAAAGAGTTCTTCCGGTTTTCTCATCACCATCGACCCGGTTTGGGGTGGCGCCTACAGCGCAGCTTTCCCGGAAGATATGGAAGCGCCGGGAAAGTTCGCAGAACTGCGAGCCATACCCGAGAAAAGAATCCTCGTGCAATCAAACGCCATAACGGCCTTCGCGCTCGGCTACCAACACACGAATGACGAGAAGTATCTCGACGGTATTCAGGAGATCGATCGATTCCTGAAAGAATGGATGATGGCAGCGGACGGCACGTTTTACACCAACCAGAAAAGCGAGCCACCTAACCTGCCTCGCGAAATGAGCACCGGAAGCTATTGGTTGTTACCCACTGACGAAGAACGCCGCAAGTTTGGCATTCCGCCAATCGACCATGCCGTTTATACCGACCGTAATGGCGAGGTCATCACGGCCTACGTTCTCGCCTTTGAGGCAACCGGCAACAGCGAATACCTGGCAACGGCAAAGAGAGCCGCTACAGCAATTTTGGACAGTCGCCTGCATGAGGATGGCTGGGTCATTCAGGCCCAAGACAGCAAGGAGTCTGACCGGGATTCCCGAATGCGAACACTCATTACGGACGAAAGGCCATTCTTAAGCGCCCAAGTCTGGTTCGGCACTGCGTTATTGGCGCTGCATCGTGCCACTGGTGAGGATCATTGGCTTAAGTCGGCTGACGGCATTGGCAAGGCAACGCTCGCGGCGCTGCAGGACGAAAAAGTCGGCGGCTTCTTTGCTACCGTTCCTGACGCGACATCAGCCATCATCGCAACCAGAAAACCCCTGGAAGCAAATGGCACGGCGGCCAGTTTTTTCTACGATCTTTCTATTTACACGAAGGACGAAATTTACAAAGACATTGCTACGAGAACGGTCCGCTCGGTTGCCCAACCCGAAATGATTCGTAACGAAGGCAAGATAACCGGTGAGTTTGCGAATGCCCTGGAAAAAGTGACAACCGCCTATGTTGAATTCTCTATCGTTGGCGATACAGATCACCCGAACGCCGAAGCGCTATTCGCGGCCGGCCGCGATGTATACGAGCCCAGAAAATTGTTGCACTACGAAGAGCCGGGTCGATATCCCGATCGCGGCAAGCCGGTCATGTACATCTGCAACCCGGATATGTGCTCACTGCCCATTGAAGACCCGACTACAGTCGCAGCGACGGCGGCTGCTTTTCATGGACCGGCAAGTTCGGTGGTGACGAACTAAAATAGTCGCCATCCTAATGTTCGATCTCGGCCGTGCAGTTCGTTTGTCCGTCGCAGTACAGCTCCGCCGGGTCGGTGCCGTCAGACGTAATTACGATCAGCCCATTCGTGGCAGTAACGTACTTGGCAAGCTGTGATGCATTCTCCCGCCTGAAGCCTGAATTATCGCCACAGTGGGTTGGGTGCGGTGGCGCTGTCGCCAGTTTGTCTTCGTAGCGATCAACGATATTGCAGCGCGGGTGGCCGAAACGCGGACCTGTGCTGAAGATCACGATTTCCGGATCCGTCGCATCGATCCAGTCGGGATCATTGCTGCCATGAGAACTGGCGCCGTGGTGCGAGGCGCTGAGAACCGTGGTTTTTACATTGCCGTCATAATTCGTGTCCGCCTGCTCCTCGGTGATGCCTTCGGCATCCCCGGTGAACGTGGCACCGAAGTCGTCATAACGAATTTCCATCACGTGGCTATTCGGATTCGGGCCATCACCTGTATTGACGGTGAGTGTAAAAACATCCGCAAGTCCGCAGCCCAGAACCTGCGGATCCATCGGCTGCTCGTTGTTGTGAAAATTCGCGGAGTGACCGACGTGCGGATTCGCATGGCCATTTTCCTGTGCCTCCATCCATTCCGGGAACTGCGCCTGCCTGTAGCCCGCCTCGTCGCCGCCCAACCAGATGTTCTGTGTTTGGATGCCGGCAAGAACGTCAGGAATCAGGTCGTAGTGATCCGTGTGCGGGTGACTGATGACAACGTTCGGGGCGGTTGCATGACCAGAGAGCACGTTGCGTATATAGCTTGCCGCTTTAGGCCCGTCGAGATCAAAACTGAAGGCACCCACCGAACCGCAATCAACCACCATCGGTGGCGCGGCCGGTCCCGGACATTCAACCAGCGTGCACGCACCGGAACCGACATTCAGGTAATGAATACGCAGCTCGTCGACTTCTTTTTCGGGAGGCGTGCGTATAAGCCGGGCGGACCGCTTACTCACAAACCCAGATTGTCCATCCAGCATACGAATTTCGTACCACCGGGCGGTACTGCCGATCCATTCGCGTGATTCACCAAAGGCCAAGACGCCGATCTCATCACTTTGGCTGCTGCCCGTCCTGCGGATCGTAATATCGGTCTCGTTTATCTCTTTTGGAACGACAATATCCGCAATCGACGTTGGGCCAAACGACATCGTCGCCACGGTCAGGATTAACCCGATCAGGAAATGTCTCATGGATTAATCCCGTCGGACTCTGTCGTCTTGCTTTCAGCGCTTGTCGGCGCGAGCAAGTCGCGGAACGAGACCGCCGTCTTCAGGATATTGAACCAGAAGTGACCGCCCAAGGTGATCAGAAC
The DNA here is from genome assembly GCA_021773075.1 of Woeseiaceae bacterium. GTDB lineage: Bacteria > Pseudomonadota > Gammaproteobacteria > Steroidobacterales > Woeseiaceae > UBA1847. The sequence goes on along the minus strand of JAJFKT010000006.1, from coordinate 19,877 downwards.
CATCGTCATCAGCATGCCCAGTATATTGGCGAACTGAATAACGCCCTGTGAATAGTAAAAGCTGCTGCCATAGCGATACGGCGTGATGTCGATCAGGCTTAGATAGCGTTGCGACTCTGCCGCACGCTGCAACATTTCATCCCGGTGCCGCCGCACGTCCGAGTACATAACGTCTTCGAGTTCGGCAAGAATCTGGTCCTGATTCTCATCACCATCAATGATATCAGAGAGTTCTTCAGAGACATCCCCGACATAAGGTGTCGCCGTATCCACGGCAGCAAAATCACTGGCGAGGTCCGGATGCCGTTCGGCCATGATCTTTAATGCATTGTCGAACATTGGCTGATACTCCGCGATCATACGGTTGGTATCTTCAGCGAATCGCAGGACGTCCGGGGCTAGCGCTACAGTTTTTTCCCGAAGCACCGGATCAGTGGATAGCTGTTGAATCAATTTCGGCGCGCTGAGCTGGAACAGAGCGGCTATGACCAGCGCCCAGAATACGGCCACCAGGCGCATGATAAAGGTAAAGCGTTTGCTCAAGTGTTTGTCCACACCACGAAAGCGACTCACGACGGACTCGACGGACTGAGAATCCGAGTCCGAGACCCGGGTCAGCACCTCTTGTAGTTTATCGGGATCGACCCAACTCACCGCCGGCCCGCGCATCTTCGCGACAGAAGAGTGTGGATTCGGAACCTTGTCGATCGAAGCGATTTCGTCGTCGTTCAGTATGTCGGCTGCAAGACTGCGGCTTGCCGGTCCACCTTGCAGTTCAGGGTCCAAAACAACGCCCAGAACCTTCTTTAGATTGCGGCCACGGAGCCGCAACGCTGCCTGCGTGGCCTGCCCCAAGGTCGTAACCATCAAGCTCAGCAGCAACATGACAACCGAAAATGCGATAACGATGCCTACTATGTCCATTAGCATGGGTCAGTCCTCGTAAGTGGCTGCAATCGTCTTAATTGGTAAGAATAGACCAAGCATCGCATCGTGCAAGGTCAATCAGACGACAGGAATCTCGCCACGGTAGATATCTGCCTCAACCGGCGAGGAAACGGATCCTGCGAGAACCAGACGTTTCTCCTCCGGGAGCCTTGCGTTGAGTTCTGCAACTCGCTCGCGAGCACGACCGCGGCCATGCTCCAGCGCATCGACGGCTGACTCCAGTTCCTCGGGTATGTCGTCGATGTGGTTATAGAAAACGCCCGATACGTACTCACCTGGCATGTCGTCCCAGACGGCCGCGAGATTGTCGCGAATTTCGTTCCACTGCGCGGCGGTGAAATCTCCGCTTTCGGCGAGACTGGCGAAGCAGTCGGTTTCCGTCTTAGTCACCTGGTCATCTTCGCGCATGAGGTTGATGAATTCTGCTTCGTCTCCCGAGAGTTCCACGCCTGCATCTTCTGCTATTGACGATAGCCAATCCTGGCTGGCAGCTTGCGATTGGATGTACTGTCTCGACTTTTCAGCCGCAGCCTCAAAGTAGTCTTTGAACGCTTCGGGCGCTGCGCGTACGGTCGCTTGATTATTCGCGTGATCGGCCGCTTCCTGAACGAGGACGCCCATCTTTGTACCAGGAGCAAAGTGCAAGGCTTCGTCATCGGGGTGGCGTGGAGCTCCTCTGGCGATCTCCGGAACCGTCGATGCCGTAAACGACCTGTCCTGATCGAGACGTAATACAACATCTGCCCAAGGGTCTATCTGATCGTGGTCATAGATGGCGATGTAAACCGGTGGCGTCTCAAGGCAGTACGCGCACACCCTCGCTGCGGCCGCGGGAGCGTCATAGTTGCCACAACTGATCGCACCCAGGTCAGTGACTTGCCGGATCAGCATTGCGACGTTCTCGGGCTGCACCAATAAGGGATGTTCGTTCGGCTCGAGGACGATTTCCGGCGTGTGCATACCTTCTTCAATGGCCGAGACGCGTGCATGCTGCGCCATGCCGATTTTCACTTTGACGAATAGCCATATGCCAAAGGCGACGAGCAGTCCAATGAGGACCAGAAATACAAAACCCAGGATGTTGAGCATAAGGCGGGCCCCGGCGCAATCCACGGCGCAGAATCGAGTCTTAAGAGTATTCCAGATGTGTTGCAATCTGCAAATACTTGCGCCCTGTACGACGGCTGACGATCCCGCACTTAACTTTAAGTCCGTTCAGCCGATGACTTAGTGAGGACGGCCGTTTTTCGACGGACGCTGTATGGAGCGTTGCAATGTTTCTTTGGTTGAAAAAACTCGATCACTATGTACCCTTTCGTTACGCGGTCTGGCTGCTGTGTGCGGCGGCCGCGTTGGCTTCGGGACTCTGGTGGATCACGCAGCGGTCGGGCGGCTGGCTGGCGTTGGGCTTCAGTCTTCTGGTTTTAATCGGTCTGCGCGATATGCGTCAGTCGCCTCGCTCTGTATTGCGAAACTATCCTGTTATCGGGCACATACGCTATTTTCTCGAGGCGTTCCGCCCGGAGATTCGCCAGTATTTTCTCGAAAGCGACACGGAGGCGGCGCCCTTCTCCCGTCAGCAACGCTCGCTCGTTTATCAACGCTCAAAAGGTGATCCGGACAAACGACCATTCGGCACGCAGCAAGACCTCACCCGCATCGGCTATGAATGGATCAATCACTCATTGACACCGACGCGAATGGCATCGCATGACTTTCGTGTTGTGATTGGTGCTGATCGAGCACAACCGTATAGCGCAAGCATCTTTAATATCTCCGCTATGAGTTTCGGCGCATTGAGTGCGAACGCGATTCTTGCGCTGAACGCAGGCGCGAGTCGTGGTGGTTTCGCGCATGACACGGGCGAAGGCGGAATTAGTCGTCATCACCTGGAGTCCGGCGGCGATCTGATTTGGGAAATTGGCTCCGGCTACTTTGGTTGTCGTGACGCTGAAGGCAAATTCGACGCGGAGCGTTTCGAAAGTCTGGCGGCACTGGACTCCGTCAAGATGATCGAGGTGAAACTCAGCCAGGGTGCCAAGCCCGGACACGGCGGCGTACTGCCAGGCGCAAAGGTAACCGCTGAGATTGCGGAGGCTCGCGGTGTCCCGGCTGGCGTTGATTGCCTTTCACCTGCAAGCCACAGTGCTTTTACTTCCCCGATTGAGCTGCTGCAGTTCATCGACCAATTGCGTGATCTCTCTGGCGGCAAGCCGACCGGATTCAAGTTGTGTATCGGCCACCCATGGGAGTGGTTTGCCATTGCCAAGGCTATGGTCGAGTCCGGCATAACGCCGGACTTCATCGTCGTGGACGGTGCGGAAGGTGGTACCGGGGCAGCACCGCTCGAGTTCTGCGATCACGTTGGCGCCCCCGTGCAGGAGGGGTTGCTGCTGGTGCATAACACTTTAATCGGATTGAACTTGCGTGATCGGGTGCGTATCGGATGCGCCGGTAAAGTCGTGAGTGCATTTGATATTGCGAGGATGATCGCGATCGGAGCAGACTGGTGCAATGCTGCACGAGGTTTCATGTTCGCGCTCGGCTGCATTCAGGGACAGAGCTGTCACACGGGTCACTGCCCAACCGGTGTGGCAACACAAGATCTGATTCGTCAGCGCGCGCTGGTGGTAGCGGACAAGAGCGAACGTGTTTACCAGTTTCACCAGCAGACGCTTTTTGCACTGCAGGAACTCGTTGAAGCTGCGGGGCTTAACCACCCCAGTGAGCTGTCGGCATCGCACATTGTTCGTCGACATTCACAAGGCAGCACCAAGCTGTTGGCCAACCTGCTGCCGTTCGTGAAGCCGGGCGCACTCGTGGATAGCGATGTGGACCTGCCAGTTTTTCAGGCCTACTGGCCTATGGCACAGTCACATAGTTTTGTGCCGGCTAAAGCCAAACCTGAGTTGGTCGAAGCTGTGAGATAGTTCACTTGTTTGCTATAACTGTTCCCGGGCTGCTCCAGTCACAATAACAACCAATAAGTACTAATGGGTTCTGCGAACTGAATGACAGGGAGGTTGAATTCCGGAATGGTATCGGCAACGACAACGGACAGAGACTTCTATGCAGTTCGCCCCGAATTGGTACTTCGCTCAGCCGACGTGTTCAGTATTTCATCGAGCATGCTGGAGAAAGGCGCGAAGAAACTGCACAGCCGCGCCGTCGCTATTCATGCGGGCAAAGAAGCCGGCCAGTGGGGACGACACCAGCGCCCGGTTATCCAGCAGTACTGCGACTACACGCAGACCAGCGGCAGTGCATTCTTGCTGCCCTGGCAGGAACTGGTCGAGCATCAGTCGCGCTATGACGGACGAGAAGGTATCTCTACCCGTACTGGCAACAAACCGCTCTCCACAGTTGTGCGGCTGGCAGTTAATGCTGATGCGCTGCGACGGGCCAGAGACATGACAGGACTCAGTATTGAAGCCTTCGCCGAGGCGAATCAGATGCCGCCGTTGTTTTTGGCTGCGATTGAGTCGGGGAACTGGCCGGATGTTGCCGAAAGCACCGCTTCGATGATCGCAATGAGTCTGGATATGCCGGTCTCTGAGCTATTTGCACAAATGGGGAATGCAGCGAATTCACCTGCTGACAAAGGTCGATCGAATCTGAATACATTTGCTTTCGGGGCGGCGATCACGATTGCGCTGGGTGCCGCAGGCTATGTGGTTTTGCAGCAGGATGAACCAGAACGCACGCCCGTTTTGGTCGGCTGTTGGCAATGGTCGAATGACATGCGGATCGTCGTTAGCGAAAACAAGATTGCGAACAACGGTTATGGCACAGGTCCATGGATAGCGACCGAAGAAAATCAGTTTGGAATCGAGTGGCCGGACTGGACAGCCAAAGTCACCCTGTCCCCTGACGGACAGACGCTTCGCAGCCTGGATATGTTCGGCGTCGAATCCTCGGCCGCGAGGGTTCAGGGCGATCCAAATGATTTCGTCGGAATATGGCAGTGGGAGAACGGCGGCGCTGTCAACATTGCGCCTGAGGGGCAGATGACGCTCGCCTTCTATTCCGGACGCTGGTCCAAACAAGGTCAGGACTACCAGATCGCCTGGCCGATTCATGACGAGATTGTAGTGGCGACTGACGGCAACAGTCTTTCCGGGCAAAACCAGTTCGGCACATTCACCGCCACTCGAGATTTTGATTGCAGGGAGATATCACTTGATGAACAGGACTAATTGGGTCGTTGCCGCATGTGCATTCATGAGCATCCTCACCGGCTGCAAGACAATGGCGGGCGTTCTCAATGAATTGACAAATGCGGGCGGTCCTGTTCACGGCAACAAACTCGAAAAAGGCGAGATGACTTACGAAGTGAACTACTGCGTTTTGCTTCCGAGTCGTGAATTTGAGTGCGATGTCACTATCTCGAATTTCAATCAGAGTAAAGGCATAAACATAAATTCAGTCGACATACGCGATGATACTGGTAAGGAGTATCGTGCCAGCATCAACCCCGGCTACGGAAGCCGCCAGTACTATCCTGGCGAACGCTTCACTCACAAGGTAATAGCAAATAATGTTTCCACGCAGGCTACGGCGGTTTCAGCTGTCGTTATCGGCGTCGACATGCGTGGTGGGCGAGCAAACTCTTTTCGGGATTTGTTCATTTTGTATGACATACCAATGCGCGCTCCGACACCGCCTCCTGGCGCAAAGCCGGGTAACAATGTGTCATCGCCCGAACTAGGCGAAGAAAAACTGATCGGCGTATGGGCGGGGTCCATCGATGGCCTACCCGGGCCGGGCGTGTTTATGGATATCCGACCCGGTGGTGCTGTCTATTTCTTCAAACGGACGATCACCGAGGACCGTCCGTGGATAGACGGTTTACGGTATGACTTTCCCCTCTACGAAATTATGCAAACGACCGCGATAATTAGTGCCAACGGCAAAATAAGTCAGCACATACTGTCCATTTTTAACAGGAACAAAATGCTCCCGGAAGAAGGCGAGGGCTTCGACAATTCCGACGCATCACGACTCGCGGTCGTGATGCGCGTACATAACGGCGCCTTTACCTTGCCTTTGAACTCGGACGAAAGTGGAGTTGCGTATAATCGCGACCATTGGAGCATTCGCGATGGTGTACTGACAGTAAAAGGACATCTCTTCGACGTAAGTATGAACGGCGACACGCTTGAGCTTTTCCCGTTTTCAGTTTGCGCCTGGGAAACACCCAGTGCCGACGTGTTGCCGATTCCCAAGTGCAGAACAAAGCAAGTTTCCTGGAAAAAGTCTGAACAGCCAGGGTTCTCCTGGAAACGTGTTGATGGCGAACTTCTCGCTGAGTACAAGGCCCACAGCATGATGCCCATGCTCCGCCACAGACGCGCGGGTGAAAGCGAGGCCGATAAGAGATCCTTTCGACGTTACGGTAATACGGAAATATACGAAGACATACTTGATCAAAACCCTGAGGCCGTCGCTCATCCGTTTGTCGGACCGATGATACTGGGTGAAGGAACTATGCCGGGACCGAACACAAAAGGAGGCCATACTAAGCTGCAGGCCTTGCTTGATCGTGGCTACGGCCGCTGGCTGTCGGAACAACTGATGCCACAGAATATTACTGTTTGCGAGTTCTACATTCAGAACGTGGCCGACAAACGCATAGTGGACATCCTCCGCTCGTATTGCAGCAAGGATCGGGTGGCTCAGGAACCGCGCAGCACGACTACGACTCCCAGTACACGCACCAAAACTCCTGCTGTAGCTGCCCGACCGACAGCTCCGCCACAGCCTAAGAAGCCCGACGTACCACCCCGCCCGACTTGGGAAATTGTTGGGCTTTGGACTTACGACGCGGTAGATGGGCAAGAACTGCAACATGGGTTTGTACTGAAAGATCAGGCGGGATCGGTCGGTGGGTTTACATGGCACCAGCACCTCGAACTCCAGGTTCACGAAGATCTACCACCCAAACCACGCATTCTCGTGCCGGTGTGGATAAGCCATGAGAAAAAGCAAGTCTGCATCAACGGTCCATACCCAAGCTACAAAGCGCTCGTTGACGTGCCAGGCACTAAATTCGGTGGCGACTACGAGTTTGCGACATGTGCCGGTGGCGCGAATTGAAAACTACCCGTGAGAAAAAGAACACAGTGGCCGCGGTATCATGTGAGTCGCAGGAAATAGGCTGGAGTTCTTTTAATCATGTCGTTACTTGGCAATCTGGTGTTCTTCGTATTTGGCGGGTTCTTAATTTTTCTCGGCTACGTTTTGGGCGGCATCTTGCTATGCCTCACGATCATCGGCATTCCGTTCGGGCTCATGTGTTTCAGACTCGCTGGCAGCGTCATCGCACCATTTGGGCGTGAGGTCCGCGAAACTGAACCGCCGGGCGGACCGATCTCACTGATCATGAACATCATCTGGATAATCCTGCCGGGGCTCGAGCTGGCTATCATGCACCTGTTGCTCGCGGCGTTTTTTGCGCTAACGATCATAGGCTTTCCACTCGCCGTACAGCACATGAAGCTCGTACCGATGGCGCTGCTGCCGTTCGGTCATGTCATGCGGGATATTAACGATTAGTTCGTTAGTGCTGGATGAATGTCTTAAAGCGGTCGCACATACTCGGATCCAACCCTGCCACCTCTTTGATTAGATTGAATTGCATGTTGACTCGCGCAAAACATCGCGCCAAGAATTCAGGGATTCCTTTGGTTTTGAGGAGCGCGTAGCTCGTCGAACGGTAGCGAAGCCCAACAGCAACTCAATTGATCGCTATCGAAGGTGAACTGGCCGTCGATGCTTTGGCCCGGAGGCTGGTGAACGTATAATGCGAGGCATACAACGGAGGGTGTCTGTGAAATCGAAATCCGCTCACCGATTCTCCTCACCCGCTCCAACTTTCTAGCCTCACTTTTGGAGACCCCATGCTGCTCTTCATCACCGCCGTAAGTGTCGTACTGATCGTATCCTTCCTTTGCTCAATCTTCGAGTCTGTCCTGTTATCACTAACCAGGCCGCAGATCGAAGTCCTCGTGCAACGCGACAAACATGCCGGACGACTGCTGTCACGGTTCAAAGAGAACATGGACGTGCCAATAGCGGCGATCCTGATACTCAATACGGCGGCACACACGATTGGCGCCGCTGTTGCCGGCGCGAGTTACCAGGATGTCTTCGCTGCCAGCACCCTGTGGCTTTTCTCGATCATCTTCACGATCGCTGTTCTCTTCTTTACGGAAATCATTCCCAAGACACTGGGTATCACCTATGCGCCAAAGCTGGCGTCACCTGTCGCGTACGGCATTCGATGGCTGACGATAGTTTTGCGGCCGCTCGTCGCACTGAGTGAGAAGGTCTCGCGGTCGTTGCGGAGCGATGTTGAAATGCCGGTAACGACCTCCGAGGAAATTCGCTTGCTCGCAACGTTGGGCCGCAGCAAGGGCGCCGTCGGTGTCGATACGGCAGGGATGGTCGTTGGCGCAACACAGCTCAGATATTTGAACGCTCATGACATCGTGTTGCCGCGCGCAAAGGTGTGTTTCCTGTCAGGAGAAATGAATCGCAGCGAAGCGATGGAGTTTGTTCGGCAAACCGGGCACAGTCGTTTTCCGTTTTCACCGACCCGTGATCTAAAAGATGTTTCCGGCGTAGTGCTGGCAAAAGACTTGCTTTACTGGCTGCTGCACCATGACGAAGACAACATCGACTGGGGCAGCCTGACAAAAGAAGCGATGATCGTGCCGCCGAGCGTTCCGCTGATACAGCTGCTACGCACGTATCAGAATGAGCGCCGCCATCTTGCGATCATCGTCGACGAGTATGGCACCGTGGAGGGCATCGCAACACTGGAAGACGTGCTCGAAGAGATTGTCGGCGACATTTTCGACGAGAGCGACCTGCCAATGCGAGAGTTCCATGCGCTGGCCGACGGATCGTTCGTCGTTCGCGCGGGGATCGACCTGCGTAAGCTGAGCACCGAGCTCGCCGTAGCCTGGGACCCGAAGGTCACGGCATCCACGATCGGTGGATTCGCGACCGAAAAGCTCGAGCGAATTCCGAGAGCCGGCGACATCATCAACTGGAAGGGTTATCAGATCGAGGTGCTGCGGGCCGACAAGCACCGCGCCAGGTTGCTCCGCATCCGAAAAGAATGATCGCCTGGCAGATCAGTCACGCCCCGGTTTGATCCGAGGCCTCTTGCGTGTTGGCCGCATCAGGATTGTTGTAGTGCTCCTGATGAAAGCGTCGCAGCAGTGCCTCGACCCTGGCGGTGTCACTATCGTCGTGGATCAGAACTTCGCGTGCCAGCTCCAGGCTTGCCTCGAGAGTTTCCGATACCGCGATTCTCGCACCGAGTTTTCGCAGTGTCCGGCAATGGTCTGCATCGTGCCCCCTGGCCAGAATCGTGACGTGCGGATACGCCTGGTGTATTGCCGCCACGATGCTCTCGGCGGCCTCGAAATCGTCGACGGTAACAATCACGAGATTCGCGTGACTGACACCGACAGCGCGCAGCACCTCGGGGCGGCACGCATCGCCATAGAAGATACGATGGCCGTTTGCGCGTTCACGCAGCACGAGCGAGGAGTCGCGGTCAATGGCTACGTACGGTTCGCCGGCCAATGTCAATATCTGGCCGATACGACGCCCGACGCGGCCGAAGCCTGCCAGGACTACGGGTGCCCGTGCCGGTACTTCATCGTTCGCTTTCTGTCGATCAGCACGCGCGACGGACAGTCGCTTCGCCACGTAAGCGAGCGGAGGAGTCACGAGCATACTGAGGACGATGACAAGCAGCAGCTGCACGTACAGGTCGGTGCTCATCAGTTGCGCATGATGCGTAAAGGCAAACAGTACCAGGCCAAACTCACCACTCTGCGACAGCAGCATGGCTACCGCCGCGCCGATCTTGGCCTGAATGCCGAAAGACCGGGCCAATGCCCACAACACAACGAACTTCAGGGTGATCAGGGCAACGAGCATACCCAGCACCGTAAGCGGCTGTGCGATGAATTCACCGAGATTGAGCGACATGCCAATGGACATGAAAAACAGACCCAATAGCAGGCCGCGAAACGGCTGAATCTCGGCGATGACGCTGTGACGAAAAGGCGAATCCGCGATCAACAGGCCGGCGATAAACGCCCCCATCGCCATTGACAAGCCGACGGCCTCGGTCAAAAGCGCGCTGCCCAGCACGAGTAAAACGGCCAGCGCCGTAAATACTTCCCGGTTGCGGGCGCGCGTTACACGATGCAGGATCGGACGCAGCAAGTAACGTCCGCCTACGATGGCGAATAGTAGAATCCCGATTGCTTCGGCAATGGCAAGCGCGATGTCAGCGCCGACTGTAAACTTGGGGGCCGCGAGCAACGGCACGAGCGCCAGCAGCGGCACCACAGCCAGGTCCTGGAACAACAACACGGCAAAGGATGCCCGGCCGTATTCGGAGTACAGCTTTTTTTGCTCAGCAAGGAGCTGCATCACGAAAGCGGTAGATGAAAGCGCCAGTGCGGGTCCAATCAGAATAGCCGTGCGAAACGGAACTTCCAACAAGAAGTAAAAGCCCGCCGTGATCAAAGCGCCCGTTAAAACTACCTGCAAAGCCCCGAGCCCGAAGACCAGTCGTCGCATCAACCATAGTCGTGCCGGCTTGAGTTCGATGCCAATCACGAATAGCAGAAGTACGACACCCAGTTCGGCCAGCTGGCCGATTTCGGTGACGTTATCGATCAGCGCCAGACCATAGGGTCCGACCAGCACACCAGCAATAAGAAAACCGGGGACCGCACCAAGGCCGGCTGCCCGGAATAGCGGCACGGCAAGCACTGCCGCAGCCAGCAGGATAACAATGTCCAGCAGATAATCGATAATCATTACGGAATGACAAGGCTACGCTTCCGACAGAATAGCCGGAACTAATCCGGGTGTCTTCGTCGATACGCCCTGAGGCCACGGATCTGAAGTACGGCGAAAGCCAGTACCGTGATCGAGACGACATCTATTAGCACGAGTCCCGTTGTCGTGATCGACTCGTAGTAATGCGCGACCAGGACGATACTGGCAACCACCCAGGCGATGTCGGCGCCAATAATACCGGCAACTTCCAGGAAGCGTATTTTCCGGCTACGAACGATTGCCGCTAGCTGGATTGCGAATACCGTCAGTAACGCCGCGACGATATACACCGGGGTGGCGTCAGCCAGCCCTAACTGGGCGGCGAGCCAGCTGGCCGCAGCAAACAGACAAAGGGCGGATACGCCGGAGAAAACAGCGTTCATCCAGAGCGCACGGATTAATGGGTGTTCTTTGCTCATGGTTATCTCTCGCTTTAATAAAGTTAACTTTAAAATTATATAGTGCTTTAAAAACATATAGCTCCTTGCTAAACTTGTCAACCATGACAAAACGAAGCTACCAACAGGACTGTGCTCTGGCCCATTCCGCCGACCTTATCGGGGAACGCTGGACTTTATTGTTAATCAGGGACTTACTGGTCTCCCCTCGCCGCTTCAATGAGCTTCAAAAATCCCTCAAGGGCATAGGGAGCAACCTGCTCGCCGCGCGCCTCAAGGAACTGGACCAGGACGGCGTCATCGAGCCGTATGCCTCTGGTGACGGTTCGAAACGCTACCGCCTGACCATCCGCGGTCGGGCGTTGGAGCCAGCCATTCTCGGTTTGATTCGTTGGGGGTATACCGATAGCGAACCCGGCACCGACAAAGGTCATCATCGCGACGACTGGGACCTGCTCGCGCTCAAGGCTTTTTTTCAGCCAGGCTTGGCTGAAGACCTGAGCCTCTCTGTGCAATATTGCGGCGACACCGTCTCAGGCTGGACCCGAATTTTCGACGGTCATATGACGATTGGTCTTGGCGAACTCGACGATGCCGATCTTGTTGTCCAGGGCACCGTCCGCGACCTGTTTAGAGGTGCGAATGAGCCACATCTGTTGTTGTCGCACGGAACGGCCAGCGAGCTTGAAAGGTATATGCGGTCTTTCGCGAGCTGAGTACGATTTGATTGCATGGGCTGGGTTTCAACAAAACAATAGCGTAGCCTATCGCCACTTTTCGAACGTCCTGAAGGCTCCATCCGCATGTTTAAAATATCCAATCTCCCGGTTCTTCTGATTCTGCTGTTGATCGCTGCCTGCCAGGGACAAGACGCGGACACGGCCCCTGCCGCCGAAGTCTCCCCATCCGAAGCAATCGAGATTGCGGAAACGACCGAGATGATCGAGATGGTCGGCTATCTCACCGCCCAGCGCGGTAGCTTTGCGTCCCTCGAGTTGGATCAAGAGGCGATCGCTACTATTGCTGACGGCGTGCAAAAGGGTTTGAACGGAACAATGAATATGGAGGATCAGGATCAGGCAGCCATCCAGGCTGCCTTTGGCCAGGCGCAAGCCAGGTCCGAAGCACTGCAAGCCGGAGCCGAGGAGATCCCGGAGATCGATACCGAGGCCTTGCGAGCGATCGGTCTTGTGATGGTCGCGCAAACCGGCCTTAAGCAGCTCGGTTTTGGCCCGGACGATGCCGATGCCATCGCCAGGGGTTTCATCGCGGGCGCGATTGCTGCCGAGGTTGATCCTGCGATACAGGCGAAGATGCCTGCTTTTGATGCGTTCATGCAAGAGCGCACGGCCGCCGCACAAGCTATTGCCGAGGCCGAGGCCGGGGCTGCCGCCGCTGAAAGCATTGCTGCCGGAAAGGCCTTTTTCGCGAAACTCGCTGAAGATCCCGATGTTGAGATAAGCGAGTCAGGTTTGCACTACAAGGTGCTCGACCCCGGCACGGGTGACAAACCGAGCCTGACCGATAGCGCGCTCGTGCACTACAAGGGCACCTTGATCGATGGCACCCAGTTCGACAGCTCCTACGATCGCGGCGCCCCGATAACGTTCCGACTCGACCAGGTCGTGAAGGGATTTGGCGAAGGCCTGACGAAAATCGGTGCGGGCGGAAAGATCATCCTCTACATGCCGAGCGAGCTCGGCTACGGTAATTCACCGCGGCCTGGCGGCGTGATCAAGCCCGGCGATAGTTTGATATTTGAGTGTGAGTTGCTTGAGGTTGATCCGGGTTAGGATCCAGTTTCGTCAGGTTGAGGGCGAGATCCGCTCACTAACTCCTGTACACGGTCGGCGACGATACCGACGACTCGGACTAGCGCCTCAAGAAGTTGCTCATTTACCTCGATGTAACCCTCATATTCTGCGACGTTTCGCTGCCGGTGTGCGTCACTCATCACACGCCAGTACTCCGGCTCAAGACCCATCGTATGCTGTGCACATTGAAATACAATGTACCGGCTCTCCGATCGATACCCTGCATTCTTAAGAGCTGCAAGACAGAATGCATGTGCTGCGCCATAAATAATATCGAATCGAGTATCAATACTCAGACCGGGGTGTTTGAAGTCTTCGATTTTGACCAGCCCACGTTGGATCAAACCCATGACCTCATCACCCGTTGACTGATCAACCTTTAGTTTTCCTATTTCGACGAGATTTTCGAGATACTCATTTGGCATCAACGGATCCGATCAGGTTGATCGTAGGCGAGCTCAGAATTCGGGAGACAAACGGATTTTCATTATCCAATCGTTCTCGAAAATCGGCTTCTGTGTACAGCGTCAGACTGATCGGACGCGCCAGCACGCGCTCCACCGGCATCATCGCAGCATAAACCTGTTCGAGTTCGGCGCTATCTGAAACAACGAGAAGATCGATATCACTACTGGACGTATCCGTGCGTTTGGCGACAGAACCGTAGATAAGAGCAAGCCTCGGCGTTACTGGCAGTGCCTCAAGTGCCTCCCGAATCGGACCAGCAAGGCCAACCGTCTTTTGGATAATGCCGCAGAGTTCATCGAATAGCGGTGACGCAGCGTTAGCCTGAAAATGCTTTTGTGTAGCGACCTTGTGCACCTTAACCAACCCGCCCTTGTGTAAACGTTCGAGCTCTCGTTGTACGGCACCGCGACCGGATTTGGCCAGCTCCATTATTTGGGTAACAAAGAAGCTTCTGTCGGGTTGACCAAACAGAACACCAAGCACCCTCTGCTGAGTAGCGGTAAAGAGTGCATCCGCGAGCGAGCTACTCCGAGATGTTTCAGAGGTGCTGGAACTCGATTTATTTACTGAAACGGCCATATGGATCATATATATACCCTAAATGGGTATTTTAGTACCTTTTTTGGGTATGTCAAGCAGCCTCGTAATACCTCGACGCCGGCACGGGTGACAAACCAAGCATGGCCGATAGCGTACTCGTGCACTACAAGGGCACATTGATCGACGGCACCCAGTTCGACAGCTCCTACGATCGCGGCGCACCGGCTACGGCAATTCACCGCGGCATGGCGGAGCGATCAAACCCGGCGATAGTTTGATCTTTGAGTGTGAGTTGATTGAGGTTGATGCGGGTTAGCTAGCGGCAGCACGTTCCGATATCGGCCGAATGGCTTTTTCGATCTGCCGCCCGACGCTACGCTTCGCCAATTCGAGATCGTAGTGCATCTGAAGATTCATCCAAAACTGCGGCGAATTACCAAAGTACTGTGCCAGCCTAAGCGACGTATCTGCAGAAATCGCCCGGTCACCGTTGACGATGCCTGTGATCCGGTTTGTCGGTACACCAACCGCCTTGGCTAGCGCATAGCTTGTAACACCCAGTTCCTTCAGAAACTCGGCCGACAGTATTTTCCCCGGATGTATTGGTGAATATTTCGCCATAATTCTCACTTCGAATTCAGTGATAGTCGACAATTTCGACCTGAAAAGCATCGCCACTTCGCCATAAGAAACACACCCGGTATTGATCGTTGATCCTGATGCTGTACTGGCCTTTGCGTGAGCCTCGGAGCTTTTCCAATCGGTTGCTCGGCGGAATACGAAGATCTCGTAGATCCGTCGCCGCGTGTAACATCAGCAACTTACGATGTGCTCGCGAAATTGCGATTCGTGGCAATAGAACAGGGCTCCTGCCCTCGAAAATGCTCTGAGTCGCACTGCACGCCCAGGTCCTGATCGCCATTTAGTTAATTATGCCAAACATAACTAGTTACGTAAAGCGTAACTAATCGCTGGATATGATAATTCTTGTACATCCTTTGATTCTATTGAAGACATTCCGGCATATTCCACTGTTGAATCTGCCGAAGATCCGCACATTCTCAAGCCGGACTTCAAAGATCGAGCCGGAGAAAGGCATAACGTCGGTGCCCCAAATTCAAATTAATGCCAATAGGCTGGCGGAGGAGGCTCTGACACGAAATTATCCGCCCCGCTCAACAATCCCCCCGCTGGGGGATTGTTGATCAGTTTGGAAACATCTCTAATATCCTCATCGATCATGTCGTTCGCGTGGTAACCGCAGGCCGGAACGGACCGTCCGTCCGGTCTTTTGTAGGAGCGGCCCCAGGCCGCGATACATACCGATGTCTCAAGCAGCCTGCCGGCTGCCGCTACGCTTCGCGGCCTAGGGGCCGCTCCTACATTTCGCCACCAGCAGACCAATGCTCAATGTGATGCGCGTCGACAAAACGCGTGTGGTGACAACCGGGAAATGCACAGCTTTTATCCCTGGCAATCAGGGCACGTTTGATGGCCGTTGGCACGGTGCGGGTCTTGCGACCGATATTCAACGGTTCTCCATTCACATCTTCACCGATAACCACCGCATGACCATCACAACACAGTCGTTTGACACTTTCGATGGGGAGGTTTGAGCGACCGTTGCCGGAAGCGAGTGCCGACTGATCGACGTGGATTGTCACCAGGTAGTCGTCCGACGTGTTACGCGAGGAATTACACGATCGCTCTGCATTACCCGACAGATACCCACTCGCCATCGACACCATCGCATCGGCCTGTCGGGCTGAGAAGGAGTCATCGACAAACTCGACCTTTGCCGCTGAATCGTCGCGTGTCTTGTCCAGCGCTTTGGCCACCAACTCGCCAGTCTCTATCGGGAGTTCGACGGTGATGGTCATCGTTCCCCGTTCGACGTTGCGACTGACGCGCAGCGATCGATTGGCAAACGCACGTTGCGCGCCATCGAGGGAATCCACCGTGCCGCAACGCAACTCCCGGCAGCGTTCTTCAACGCGAGCCGTCGTTGTCTTCAAGGCAAACGACAAGAGTTCCGAATCATTAACAACCACACGTGTCATCGCTCGAACTTTGGAATACGACAGGTCGCCCGTTGCAAATGCGGCTGCTATCGTCTAACTCCACGCTAGGGCTGAATAAAGTTTTCGGCATGCCCGTAGATCGCCAGCGCTCAGTCCCATCCGGGGGCCAAGCGGATCGCCGTCCTTTCGAACCATAGTCGGCTTCACGCCGGGCTGAATTGAAAAAGCGAATTGCGGATAGTGCATTATTGAATCGAAGTCGTACGAGCCAAGCAGCTGCGCATTATTGACGACCTGCTGAAACTGAAACCCGAACCCGAGTTTAATGTGGCGATTAACTACCTGCACATGCTGATCGCGATCACTTCGACTGTGTTCATGCCATAGACCTAACAGGTGCCCTATCTCATGGACTACCTTGAGAACTGACGCGTTAGGCGAAATTCCGAGTTCTTGTCTTCCTGTTTTTTGGCAACCGACTGATGACCAATTGGAACCGTCCGGAACGAACGCGGCGTAATGTCGATGTCGGTGTCTGGGCACAAATTGAAACGGCGTGCGGTCCTCCCAATATCGAAACGCGTCAGTTACAACATCCTTAATCGCAGCATTAACGACACAAGGCACTATACCGTTCTGCCATAAGCGTTCTTTATCATCTACACCATGCCCAAAAACAACGTTGTTGTTCTCGAGCGCTTTTGGAAGTGGTGATGTGGGATGAACGACAATATCCCCTTCAAACAGGAGTCGATCATCCGACAGTAGACAAATAACCTCCCTGGGGCCGCCGGCAAACGGAAGCTCCACTATTGTTGACGTTTTGATTCCTTCCGCCGGGAATTCCTCTAGATCGGTGTCTTCATTCTTATGACTGCCCACGGCGTTATTCCTCCGGACATACAAATCCACCGTTCTCCAGAATCGACCGGCAATTTTCCAGTTTGTTGAGTTTCTGCAAAGTTTCCAATTCGTCGATCTTGGCTTTTGCATTGGCAATATCTTCGCCGTCACCCGCTGATAGCGCCGTCTGCCTGGCGTCGGCAATTGTATTTAGCCCGCCAACAATACCTTCGCCGCGTGCATTGGACGTCCAGCCGAACTTGGTTTTCTTTCCAAACGCGTCGAACGACGCGGATAAAGACCGGCTCTCGCCAAAGCCCACATTCAAATCGATGAAGTCGGCCGTTCCCCACTGAGAAACCGGTACCGACTTCCTGCCGAGAGACGCGTCTTTCTTCAGCACCGCGCCACGTACAGTATTGCTGGTTGCTATTTTTGGTGAGAAATAATCGCCGTCGCGTGCTGCGGATAGAATGACGGCTCCTTTCAGGGGCTCCCGGAAAACGAGCTGCTTATCACAGGTACCACACGACAGAGTCACCGCCGGGCTTAATGCCGCGATTCCCGTGTAGCCCGCAATGACTGTGGAGTCGCAGCTTGACGCACTTGCCGTGGCCGCTGTCACGCAGTAGTTCAGCGAAAACGCGTCTGTTCCCGTCTTCTTGTCGGCGTCTGCGACGTTATACCACTTCCAGAAATCGCCGTATGTCCACCGGACTACGCCTCCGTCCTCCTCAGGCATATTCGTCAATGATCGAATCGGTATGGACTTCGATAGTTTTGTCTGCAACGGGCCGGTCTCCAATCGTGCGATCTCCTGAATGATCGCCTTTATATTCTTCTCCACGTCGGACGGATTTGCAGATGTGGCCTGAGTACCCTGCAAAGTGACGAGGCGTTTCCTGAGGTCGTCCCGAAGCGTTATCGCGTCCAGAATATCTTGATTGCACGACCCGGCATTTATAGTGCCCGTTGGTGCGAAGAAAACTGACGCAAACTTGATCACGCCGCCTATGATCCCTGCCGTCGCGTCGGTACTTGTGGTGTTGACGGTTTTCAACGCCCCATTCTCGTGCAGCTCAACCTTAATTTCGCGCTTTTCGAAAAAGGACTTTAAGGTATTTCCGTCTATTTGAAAGACATTCTGATCTGTCGTGTTCGCAACAGGCGTAATTGATGTCGTCGCCCGAGCAACTGGTCGTTTTGCGCAGCTCTCTAGGACGAGGGTTACCGAGACCTTCAGCTTGGTTTCCGGGAGCGCGTAGGTAAAGCTGGACGCATGAACACCCTTGCCGGGTTTTGTGGCGGTGTGATTGCAACCAAATAGTAACGCAACAATCACGACAGTCAGACAAACGATGGGTACGTTCTTCATTATTGTTCTCCAGTCGTTGCGGCGGCCGATTTTAAACCAAAAATTGACCACTCATGGTAATTATAGACCATGGTCACGAAAGTGCCGTCGTTGTCTTCAAGGCAAACGACAAAAGTTCCTAATTATCAACACCAACGCGGTTGTGAAATCACATGGAGGTCTCGTCAATTGACCCGCTTGGTTCAAAGAATGGCAGTGCATCGACCTTTGGCTTACTGACGCAAATCAACGTTGCGGTATTGCGCCGTGTTTCTGTAGCTCTTCGCTGATCAGGTTCGCCAGCTGCTGCGCACCGAAGCTTGGCAACGGTCGGCCATTGACAAAGTACGTCGGCGTCTTGCTGATCTTCAAAAGTACGGCATCCTTTCTGTCCTGCTCCACACGCACCAGGACTTCCATTGAGTTCATATCGGTCATCAACTTATCCATGTCCAAACCTACGCTCGCAATTGCCGGTCCGATTTTTTCCGGCAGTACAGTGTGGTGTTGGGTCCACTGCCCTTGCGCCGCAAGCAACGCCTCTAAGGTTTCCCAATACTTGCCCTGTTGGCGACTTGCCTCCAGCACCTTGACCGCATATTCGGCACCCGAATGAAACGCGACGTGGCGAACAGATAAGCGGATTTCGCCGGGCACCCGGGACATCCACTCTTTGACCATCGGAAAAAACACGGCGCAAGTTTCGCAGGCTGGATCAAGAAACTCGACGATATGCACTTTGGCGTCCGCGTCACCATAGGATGGTGCGTTTTCGCTCGCCAGGGCCGCAGCGCGTGTGGCGGTCTCGTCCTGCACGGGCTGAGCCTCATCACTGGCTTTTCCGCAGGAGGTAAGAAGCAGCGCGGCGGCCAAAACGAGGCCAGTCGGCCCAACGCTCTTGATGCAAATCATACCGATTGCCTGTTAATCGAAAGGAACTACAAACTAACACCTGCCAGGATCGGAGCCAACAGACACTGCAGCCGTTCGCCAGGAGCGATCATTAGGGCTGGTCGCACTCATGGCGGGCCGTTATGGCGCCTTCCCACCCTTCCTTACCGACATGCGGATTCTCAGAACGCCGGTGACCCAAAATTCTAATTAGTGCCAATAAACAGGCGGCGATGGCTCGGATATGAAATTGTCCGGCCCGCTCAACAATCCCCCCGCTGGGGGATTATTGATCAATTTGGAAATATCTTCAATATCCTCATCGATCATGTCGTTCGCTCTGTAACCGCAGGCAGGCACGGCCCGTCCGTCCGGACGTTTGAAAAACCAGTGGTTCTGATAGTCACGCTGGATTGTAAAACCGCCCTCGTGAACGAGCTTGTAATGCCGTGAGCAAAGCAGCATCAAATTATCGAGACTCGTTTCACCACCAGCAGACCAATGCTCAATGTGATGCGCATCGACAAAACGCGTGTGGTGACAACCGGGAAACGCACAGCTTTTGTCCCTGGCAATCAGGGCACGTTTGATGGCCGTTGGCACGGTTCGGGTCTTGCGACCGATATTCAATGGCTCGCCATTCTCATCTTCACCGAGAACCACCGCATGACCATTACAACACAGTCGTTTGACACTTTCGATGGGGAGGTTTGAGCGACCGTTGCCG
>JAJFKT010000005.1 GCA_021773075.1 Woeseiaceae bacterium | reverse complement strand
GGGTTGCGCTCGTTGCGGGACTTAACCCAACATCTCACGACACGAGCTGACGACAGCCATGCAGCACCTGAACCACCAGTCCCCGAAGGGAAGACTCTGTCTCCAGAGGTGTCCAGTGTTGTCTAGCCCAGGTAAGGTTCTTCGCGTTGCGTCGAATTAAACCACATGCTCCACCGCTTGTGCGGGCCCCCGTCAATTCCTTTGAGTTTCAGCCTTGCGACCGTACTCCCCAGGCGGGGCACTTAATGCGTTAGCTGCGGCACCGCAGGGGTCAATACCCGCGGCACCTAGTGCCCATCGTTTACGGCGTGGACTACCAGGGTATCTAATCCTGTTTGCTCCCCACGCTTTCGCGTCTCAGCGTCAGTATTGGTCCAGGAAGCCGCCTTCGCCGCCGGTGTTCCTCCTGATATCTACGCATTTCACCGCTACACCAGGAATTCCACTTCCCTCTCCCATACTCTAGCTAACCAGTTTCCAGCGCACTTCCGGGGGTGAGCCCCGGGCTTTCACACCAGACTTAGTTAGCCGCCTACACGCTCTTTACGCCCAGTAATTCCGAACAACGCTCGCACCCTCCGTATTACCGCGGCTGCTGGCACGGAGTTAGCCGGTGCTTTCTTGTAAGGTACCGTCAATGCTACAGGGTATTAACCTGCAACCCGTTCTTCCCTTACGACAGAGCTTTACGACCCGAAGGCCTTCATCACTCACGCGGCGTCGCTGCGTCAGGGTTTCCCCCATTGCGCAATATTCCCCACTGCTGCCTCCCGTAGGAGTCTGGGCCGTGTCTCAGTCCCAGTGTGGCTGATCATCCTCTCAGACCAGCTACCCATCACAGCCTTGGTGAGCCGTTACCTCACCAACAAGCTAATGGGCCGCAGGCTCATCCCATGGCGACAGCTTTCAAGAAGAGGCCGCCTTTGGCCACTGCCCCCGAGGAGGCCGTGGTCTTATCCGGCATTAGCTAGAGTTTCCTCCAGTTATTCCAGACCTTGAGGTAGATTACCTACGTGTTACTCACCCGTGCGCCGCTTTACTCGCCACCCGAAGGTAACTTTCTCGCTCGACTTGCATGTGTTAGGCACGCCGCCAGCGTTCGTTCTGAGCCAGGATCAAACTCTCCAGTTTGATGTAGATGAAACCCGAAGGTCTCACCCACGCTCTTGAATGGACGGTTGTCCGCTCTGCTGCAGACAAGGCTTTATGTCCCGACCATTCCAAAGGAATGCCCGAAACAGCCACTATTCAGTTTTCAAAGACCCGGTGAGCTCTCGCCAGAGCCAGAGGGTTATAGGAAGCCCTGTAGTACGAGTCAACTTTCGGGGGGCACGATCGGCACCTTTTTTAGAAAAGAGTGCGCTTGCTCGCTTCACGCACTCCGAGGTCAAGATCTCAGCGTGCTCAGCCGCCGAAGTTGACTCGCAAAATACGCCTCTTTCCAACCCGAATCAACGGTTTTCCGATCGCGGCGACCTGTAGCTCGGCATCGGTCACGCGTTCGTCATCGATACGCACACCGCCCTGACTAATTAGGCGTCGCGCCTCACCTTTGGACTTCGCAAGGCCCGTTTCCTTCAGAAGCCGGCAGATCCAGACCTCGCCGTCACCTGCGTCGGGCCAATCCATCTCGGGAACCTCCTCGGGCAAGCCGCCCTTCTGAAACTGCGCCTCGAAGTCGGCACGTGCCTGCGTCGCGGCGTCCTCATCGTGATAGCGCGCGACGATCTCTGCCGCGATCGCCTTCTTGGCTTCCATGGGGTGCAAGCGGCCCGCCTTGAGGCTGGCAACGGCATCGGGGCCGGCCTCGCTGAGGAGCTCGTAGTAGCGCACCATGAGCTCGTCGGAGATCGACATCATTTTCCCGTAGATCTCGCTCGGGCTTTCCGTAATACCGACGGCATTGCCCAACGACTTGCTCATCTTCTGAACGCCGTCGAGCCCCTCGAGCAACGGCATGGTCAAAACCACCTGCGGTTCTTTCGAGTGACTGCGTTGTAGCTCACGGCCAACCAAAAGATTGAACTTCTGATCGGTACCTCCGAGTTCTACATCAGCTTCCATCGCTACCGAGTCGTACCCTTGAACCAGCGGATACAAGAACTCATGAATGCTAATCGGCTTCTCCGCCCGATAACGTTTCTCGAAATCGTCGCGTTCAAGCATGCGAGCGACGGTGTACTCGCCGGCAAGTCGAATGAGATCCGCGGCGTTCATCGCGTCCATCCAAGTGCTGTTCCACATCACCTCGGTCTTGGAACGATCGAGGATCTTGAACGCTTGCTCTTGATAGGTCGCAGCATTCGCCGCGATCTCCTCAGTGCTGAGCGTCGGGCGCGTTTCAGATCTCCCGGTGGGGTCACCGATGCGCGCGGTAAAGTCGCCTATCAGGAAGAGAATCTGGTGTCCGAGTTCCTGGAAGTGCCGTAGCTTGTGCATCACGACGGTGTGCCCGAGATGCAGATCGGCGGCGGTCGGATCGAAGCCCGCCTTTACTCGCAGGGGCTTCCCACGCGAGAGCTTGCGGCGCAACTCGTCCTCGCCGATGAGTTCGGCAGCGCCGTGCTTGATAAGGCCTAGTTGTTCGTCGATGGCGGTGCTCACGTCGCTCCTATCATTACTGGTTCATAGGGACGCACGCCAAACTGGAAGTGCGATAGCCGGCCGCCCTGGTAGTCGACGTGATCGACGAGGCCTCACGGCGTGTGAGTCGATGGATCGCCACCGATCACGGTCGTAGTAACGAACTGCACCGACGACCACCTTAACGATAGATTGCCGTGTCTGTGACCAGCAGTCCAACCGCGACGTCGCCGACGCCATGCGGGACCTGATCGACCAACTGGCAGGTGTAGCCCACGCCAACCGTGGGACCGAGCCGCTCGAGGTCTTGCATCGCTCGATCGTAGTACCCTCCCCCACGACCGAGCCTGTTACGGTCCCGATCGAAGGCACGCCCGGGAATGAGGCTCAGGGTCGGCACCACTGCCGGCGCCTCGGTCACCGTCGGCTCGCGAACCCCGAGCTGCGACTTCTCCAGATGCATTGCCGGCAACCAGCGGGCGAAAAAAAGCTGACCGTCATCGCCGACGACGGGAACGAGAACGCGCTTGCTTGCGGCAATCGCGTTCTTGAGCACCCGCTGCACGCAGACCTCGTCAGCGAGAGCAAGGTACGCAACCATCTGCTCGGCATCCCGATACTCCGAGAGCGACAAGACCGATTCGCAAATGTCTTGATCGGCGCGAGTACGCGCCTCCTCGCTCATCGCCGAGACGCGATCGCGCGCCAACGCCCGCATTCCAGCTTTGGCCTCTTTGATGATCTCGCTCGTGGATTCGATCCCGCGCGGCGCCCGGCCATCACAGCCGGGAACGCCGAATGAAAGGGCCCCCATTAGTGCCGTCGAGGCGTGTCGCTCGGACCCGGGCTAGCCAGGTGGGTGCTTGGTGTTCGGCTGCCTTAACCGGGGGGCTTTCGCCCTT
>JAJFKT010000037.1 GCA_021773075.1 Woeseiaceae bacterium | reverse complement strand
TTGGGCACCCCGGCCATCACAAACACATTCTCGACCTGAAAGCCCGGTGCGATAGACACCGGATTGTCGATCAACTGCGCGCCTTCAGGGGTTTTCGACATGCGTTGCCGCGCATCCGTAAAATCTTCCGCACCGTAATAGTCGGTCAATAGGCAGTAGGCCTCGGGGTGAGTGGTCAACGGAAGGCCAAATGCGGCGGCAACACTTTCTGCGGTAATATCGTCGTGCGTAGGGCCAATGCCGCCAGTGGTGAAAACATAGTCAAACCGTGTGCGCAGCGCATTCACCGCCGCCACAATGTCCGCCTCAATGTCCTGAACCACACGCGCTTCTGTCAATTGAATGCCTGCTTCGTTCAACCAGGCAGCGATATAGGTGGTGTTCTTGTCCTGGGTGCGGCCAGACAGGATTTCATCACCAATAATCAGTAAAGACGCGCTTACCATATTAATTCCAATTCATCCTTGCCTGCTTGTCGCAATTCCTATCGCCATACTGTCGCCTGCCGCCGCCTAATATTGCTCCGCCGCACAGATTATCATCGCAAGCTGCCCCGCCTTGTTGGCAAGCGGCAGCAAAATACACTCCGTCTTGGTGAAATCGCGTTCGAAATCGCCTAAATCAACCGCGGTGACCATCGGTTCTTTTCGGGACATCACTTCACGGTACACGTCGGCGCGCCAGGCAGAAGGATGGTTGGCGGAATCGCTCATTTTCGCGTTGGTATAGTCAGCGCCAATCGACTGTGCGATAGCAGAGCCCATGAAGCGCACACTGAAATCCGCGCCGTCATCCAGAATATCCAGAATATAAACGAAGGGTGTCAGTTCCATGAGCTGACCGGGCTGCATGTCCCGGTGCCTCGGCATCACACCATCGCCTTTGGCCCGCAACCAGTGTTCATGCAATCCGCGCGTTACCGGCAGCGTCGGTGCATCCAGCTCTATCGCTGTTGAGCTGATATTTTCTTTTGAAACTCTTTCGTTCAATACATTGTCCGCCAAGTTATTAGAATCTAGTTTCCGAAAACCCGGCTAAAGATCGTATCCACATGTTTGGTGTGGTAATCCATATTGAACAACTCGTCCAACTCAGCTTCCGAAACTTTCTCGGTAACAACCGGATCAGCTTTCAGCAGGTCCAGCAAATGCAGATCGCCTTTGCTATCCCAAACTTTCATGGAGTTTTCCTGCACCAACCGGTAGGCATCCTCGCGGCTTACACCAGCTTGAGTAAGCTCCAAGAGCACACGTTGACTATTAGGCAGACCACCCATTTTATTCATATTATTCAACATGTTATCAGGGTAAACCAATAACTGATCCATTACGTTCGTCAGCCGTGCGAGACTGAAATCCAGCGCTACGGTTGCATCAGGGCCGATATAGCGTTCAACACTTGAGTGGGAGATATCCCGCTCATGCCACAGCGCCACATTTTCCATCGCTGGAATACACATGGCGCGAATGTAACGTGCCTGCCCGGTCAGGTTCTCGGTGAGGATCGGGTTCTTTTTATGCGGCATCGCGCTGGAACCCTTCTGCCCTTTTGAGAAATATTCCTGCGCCTCCAGCACTTCTGTGCGTTGCAAATGCCGTACCTCAACAGACAGGCGTTCAATGCAGCTGGCAATCACGCCAAGAACAGAAAAATACATGGCGTGGCGATCACGTGGGATCACCTGCGTGGAAACAGGCTCAACCGTAAGCCCCATTTTTTCGGCAACATGTTCTTCCACAAACGGATCAATGTTGGCGAAAGTGCCAACCGCACCTGAAATCGCACAGGTTGCCACTTCCGCCCGCGCATCCTTCATGCGCTTCAGGCAGCGATCAAACTCGGCGTAAGCTTGCGCCATTTTCAGGCCGAAGGTGACCGGCTCGGCATGGATACCGTGGCTTCGGCCAATACAGATGGTATATTTATGCTCTTCCGCCCGGCGTTTCAGCACCACCAGAAGCGTCTCAAGGTCTTCGATGATAATGTCTGCGGCTTGCATCAACTGTACCGACAGGCAGGTATCGAGAACATCAGACGATGTCATACCCTGGTGCACAAAGCGGGCTTCGTCGCCTACATGCTCGGAAAGGTTGGTCAGAAACGCGATCACATCATGCTTCACTTCGCGCTCGATCTCGTCGATACGATCGATTTCCCACTTGCCGCGTTCCCACACGGCTTTGGCGGCTGCTTCAGGAATACGGCCCAGCTTGGCGTTAGCGTCACAGGCGTGCGCTTCGATTTCAAACCATATGCGGAACCGGTTTTCGGCCTCCCAAATGTCAGTCATTTGTTTGCGGGAATAACGTGCGATCATCAGGCAATTTCCTAACTTGGAATATGAAACGAAACTGCGGTTCTGCTAGCAGATACCGCCACTAATCGCAAGTTCCCTTGACAAGTTCGCCTGCGATGTTGAGCATCTGCGGTGCTTACATCTTTGGGAGGGTTTCATGCGCATCATTTTCTTGATTTTTCTCACTCTGTTTTCGCTGTCTGCCAATGCAGAAAATACAGTCATTAACAACGTCACCGTGCTTACCATGGACGACAAGGGAGTTCTTTCCGGTGCGACGGTCGTGGTGGTCAATGACCGGATAACCTATGCAGGCCCACCGGCAGCAGCCCCAATGCCAGGAAATGTAGACAATATCATTGATGGCACTGGCAAATTTCTGATGCCTGGCCTCGCTGAAATGCACGGCCACTTGCCGTCATCCGGGTGGTCACGCGAACGTCAGGAACGCATCCTGTTCCTCTATCTGGCGGGCGGCGTTACAACGGTGCGCGGCATGCTGGGCGACCCGATCCAATTTGAGCTGCGCAAGGAAATTACCGCAGGCACCATGGACGGCCCTGTCCTTTACCTGGCGGCACCCAGCATGAACGGCAACAGTGTCTCTTCGCCTGCAGATGGCCGGGCCAAAATACAGCGCTACGCCGCGCAGGGTTGGGACCTGCAGAAAATTCACCCGGGGCTAACCCGCGCGGAATATGAGGCCATTGCCAATGAAGCCAACAAATTGAACTTTCCTTTTGGTGGCCATGTGCCCGCCGATGTGGGGATTGAGCGCGCGTTGGGAGCAGGCCAAATATCCATCGACCATATGGATGGTTACCTGCAAATGGTCGGCGGCGACAAACGCGAGATGACCGACGATGATTTCAGGGCAATGATTGAAATGACCAAACACAGTGGTTCCTGGGTGGTACCAACGCACGAACTGTTCAATGTTCTCATCGGCGGCGGCGACGTGGCGGCGCTGACCGCACGGCCGGAAAACCGTTACCTGACACCGGATGCACTGGCCAGTTATCAGCGCCGGGCCGCAAATGCGAATTCAAGCGCTAATCCCTTGGCTGTCAAAAACCGCAATCGCCTTCTAAAGGCGCTGGCCGATGCCGAGGTTAATCTGGCGCTTGGCAGCGATGCACCACAGCTATTTTCGGTGCCGGGCTTTTCCATATGGCGTGAAATCCAATCAATGCAGGCTGCAGGTTTGACGGCGGCGCAAATTCTGAAGTCCGGCACCAGCGCACCCGGACGCTATTTTGCCGACAAAGATACGTTTGGCACCGTGGCCGCAGGCTCCAGAGCCGATCTTATTTTGCTAAACCGCAATCCATTTGAAGACATTGAAGCTGTGTTTGACCAAGCGGGCGTTATGGCTGCCGGAAAATGGTACAGCCGAGCCGACATTGACGCGCGGCTGGACACAATCTCAGCTGATGTTGCCCGCTGACACACATTGACGGGCTAGCTGTGTGACCGGGTCAGATAGCGATCATGGCAAATTCTGATGGCATTGCCGTAACCGGGCGGCATGTCACCAATTTCGTCAACAATTGTTGGGCATATAAAATCATGCCAGCCGTGCTCCGCAGACATTTCGATATCGATTTTTTTGGCCTTTGACTTCAGGCGTGCTTCAAAAATAATCACCAGCCGATCACCCAATTCCGCGTGATGCTTAACCCACGAGGCGGTAAACTCGTAATTTTTGATCCGAAGGCCGGTTTCCTCAAGTATTTCACGCTCCAGTGCAAGATATAGGTCTTCGCCCTCTTCGACCTTCCCGCCCGGCAGGTCAACCAGTCCGCTCGACTTGCGCATCAGCAAAACGCGGCCATCTTTGGATACCAGCACCGCTTTCGCGGAAATTGGCATTTTCTTTAGTGATTTTTTTGCTGAACCAATTTGCTGCCAGTACACACCCTGTCTCCCAAGTTGGCGGTTTCATATCAAGACCCGCGTGTTACAACAAGCCTAAATCCCGAAAACTGGTCTGCCCCGTGCTGCCAACGATGATATGATCATGGATCTGTATCCCAATTTTACTGCAAGCATCCTTAAGGTCATTGGTCATAGCGATATCTGACTTGCTTGGGCTAACGTCTCCTGACGGATGATTGTGAACCAAAATAAGCGCTGATGCATTGTTGGCCAGCGCGCGCCGGATAACCTCGCGCGGATAAACCGGCGTGTGGTCAACGGTGCCGTCGCTCAATATTTCATCAGCCAGCAATCGGTTTTGCTTGTCCAGGAACAACAGCCTAAACTGTTCGCGAACAAGCGATGCCATCGAGCTTTGCAGATAGCCCGCCACAGCATTCCAATTTGACAGAACCGGCTTTTCTTTTACCTGCGAGCGAGCCAGCACAAGCGCTGATGCCTGAACTGATTTTATCGCTGCAACAGCGGTCTCGCCCAAACCATCGGCCTTCAGCAACACCTGGATGTCGGCGCTTAAAACCCCGCCGTAACCGCCAAATTTTTCGATCAGTGATTTCGCCAACGGTTTGACGTCCCGGCGCGGGATTGCAAGCATAAGAATAAGCTCAAGCAGCTCATAGTCCGCCATCCCGTCTGCGCCGCCCTTGAGGAAGCGTTCGCGCAGTCGTGCGCGGTGCCCGTGACGGTGGTCCTTGGGCGGATGATCATTGGTACCTTCGTCTTTGAACAAGTCAGCGATCGCTCAGTCCACTTGCTCATAGGGCGGGAATTCCCACCCTTTGGGTGACTTGGTAAACACTTCGTACCCTTCGTCAGTTACCGCCAGCGTATGCTCGAACTGCATGGAAAGTGATTTGTCACGGGTTACAGCTGTCCAGCCATCACCCAGCACCTTAGCGCCTGGCTTTCCGGCATTGACCATCGGTTCAATTGTAAAAAACATCCCTGGCTTCAATTCGGGGCCAGTGCCATGCTTGCCGAAGTGCATTACGCTTGGTTCATCGTGGAACACTCGGCCAATACCGTGACCGCAAAAGTCCCTCACTACAGAATAACGGTGCGCTTCAACATGCTTTTGGATTGCCGCGCCGATATCACCCAAATGCGCGCCGGGCTTGACGGCTTCGATGCCTTTCCACATGGCGTCAAAAGTTACCTTGCACAGCCGCTGCGGCAACAGCTTTTGCTTACCAACATAAAACATACGGCTGGTGTCACCAAACCAGCCATCCAGTATCACCGTCACGTCAATGTTGACGGCGTCGCCCTCACGGAGCTTTTTCGGACCCGGAATACCGTGGCAAATTACATGATTGATTGAAGTACAGACCGATTTCGGGAAACCTTTATAGTTAAGCGGCGCTGGAACAGCACCGTTACTTACAATAAAGTCGTGGCAGATTGTGTTGAGCTCTTCCGTGGTGATCCCTGGCTGTAGGTGCGGGGTCACGCAGTCCAGCGTTTCCGCAGCCAACCGCCCGGCGGCGCGCATGCCGTCCATCGCCTCGGCACCGTATAGTTTAATCGCGCCTGTGCGCAGTTCCGGGGCGGACATTCCGTCAATGTAATTCATATCAATTCAACTCGCGGTCATCAATTCTGGTTTTCTGGTCAACAGTGTACGCCATTGGCCCTGTCACCTCAATGGCAGCAGGCGATAGCGCACACTGGTAGCATAAAACTTCCACGCCTGCCCTGTAAGCGGCTTGTAATTCATTGGCATAAGTCGGGTCAATATCAGCAGCAGGACGAAAATGCGTGCAGTCTGACCTTTGAACAAGATAGACCATAACAGCACGGTGCCCGTCTGCGACCATTTGGGTCAATTCCCGCAGGTGTTTTGCACCGCGCGCCGTGACCGAATCCGGGAACCGGGCTTCGTCCCCTATTTTCAGGGTAACATTCTTCACTTCCACATAACAAAGCCCGGGCACATAACAAAGCCCGGGCACGCCTGAAAGCACCGGGTCCTCTAGCAAAATATCGATACGGCTGTTTTGACCGTATTTAACTTCGCGCCGCATAGAGCCGTATCCCTGCAACGGGGTGATTGTCCCGTCTTCAATTGCAGCTTCGACCAACCGATTAGGGTGTGATGTGTTAATGCCAACAAGACCACCACCAATTTCTATCATTTCCCAACGCCAATCCAGTTTGGCTTTCGGGTTTTGGTTCGGCGAAAGATAAACCGTGCTGCCGGGCTCCATACACCCCAGCATTGATCCGCTGTTGGCGCAGTGGGCCACAACAATTGCGCCATTCTCCAGCTCCACATCCGCCAGAAAACGCTTATAGCGCTTGATCAAACGACCTTTGGTCAACTTGGTAGGAAACTTCACATTCACACCTTGGTTTAAACGAACTAGAGGATACCTAGACCATCTGGTTGCGCTTCTGCAACACCCTGCCACGATGTGAGGACTATTGGGCTCAAAATACTTCGTTTCCTATCGCCTTTCATTCCGCTCTTAACGTAAATGACGGTGATTAAAAATGAAAGTTGGCGTCGAGTAACATTCCTTTGTTTTCCCGAGCCCATAGAGAACCCCTTCACGAGGAACTACCCATGACAAAAAACCTACTGTCCCCCAAAAGCCTGTTGTCCCACAGTGCAAAATTTGTTGCCGGTTGTTCAATGCTGGCGTTATCAGCTGGCGCAAACGCACAGGATGCGGACACCGAATTTGCTCTTGAAGAAATTATCGTAACCGCACAACGGCGCGAGCAAAGCTTACGCGACGTTCCAATTTCTGTTTCTTCCCTGCAAGGCGAAAGAATTAATGACTTCGCCACCGGCGGCTCTGATATTCGCCTGCTGTCTGCCCGCATTCCCGGATTGAACGCAGAATCGTCAAATGGTCGTGTTGCGCCGCGCTTTTATCTTCGCGGACTTGGCAACACCGATTTTGACCTGATCGCATCACAGCCTGTGTCGATCATTATGGACGATGTTGTTATGGAAAATGTGGTGCTGAAGAGCTTCCCGCTGTTCGACCTTGACCGCGTTGAAGTAATACGCGGCCCACAAGGCACACTGTTCGGTCGCAATACACCAGCCGGCATCATCAAATTCGACACCAAAAAGCCATCACAAGAGCCAAATGGGTATCTTACAGCCAGCTATGGTTCACTGGGCCAGAAAAATGTTGAGGCAGCTTTTGGCCAAGGCGTGTCTGATACCGTGTCGTTCCGACTGTCCGCCCTATTCCAGGATCGCAACGATTATATCGACAATGCTTTCCTCGGCACAGAAGACGCACTTGGCGGATACACTGAGAAAGCCGCACGCGCACAGGTTCTTTATGAAACAGACAATTTTGATGCACTGGTAAACTTTCACTACCGCGACAACTCAGGTACTTCAGCGCTATTCCGCGCCAATGTACTGACCCAGGGCAGCAACGAATTGAACGATAATTTCGTTCGCGATGTTGTTTTCTTCGGCGACACTCACAACAACCCGCAAGCTTATGAGCAATACGGTGCTTCGCTGCGGATGAACTATACTTTCGGCAACGACATCACGCTTACATCGGTTACAGCATATGAGGACGCCGACGGCAGCAGCCTTGGCGACATTGACGGCGGCAATCCAACTGGACCCGGATTTATTCCTTTCCAGTCAACGACAGCTGGCATCACCGACAAAGCCGAACAATTCACGCAGGAATTGCGTTTCTCGCAGCAAGCGACAGACGAAATTTTCTGGCAGGCTGGTTTTTATTATTTTGACAGCACCAACATACTCGGCACCGATCCAGGGTTTGTCGACCCAACGTTCGCAACGCATAACAACGAAGCATGGGCCGTGTTTGGCCAGGTTGCTTACGATCTAAGCGAAGAAACTACGCTAACCATCGGTGGCCGCTACACTGATGACCAGCGCGACATGCGTTCCGTATTCCCCGGATTCGGTTTTGGGTCTACCACCTTTGTAGAAGAAGTATCAGCTGACCGACTGAGCTGGGACGTAGCAATCAACCACGCCGCGACCGAAGATGTTTCGGTATATGCCCGCGTTGCCAGCGGTTTCCGCGCCCCAACCATTCAGGGTCGTGATATTGCATTTGGTGGTTCGCCATCAGTGGCTACAGAAGAAACCATCATTTCATATGAAGCAGGCTTCAAGGCACAATTGTTTGACAACCGGCTACGCTGGAACGCTTCTGTGTTCTACTGGGACGTTGATGACCTTCAGATCTCGGCCGTTGGCGGTGGAGGTAACTTTATCCAGTTAATCAACTCTCAAAACGCGGTTGGCTATGGTATCGAAACTGACATCGAATACCTCGCCAGCGAAAATCTGATGCTGACTGCCGGGTTTGCATACAACAACACCGAGATTAAAGATCGCGGCCTGGCGGTTGGTGTTTGCGCACAATGTACAGTACTTGACCCTGTAAATGCTGATGGGCGCGCCCTAGTGGATGGCAACCCATTGCCACAGGCACCAGAATGGACTCTGAACCTGACCGCTGAATATACCAAATCAGTTGGTGACGGCGCCGAGCTGTTCTTCTTTACTGACTGGGCCTTCCAGGGACGCACCAATTTCTTCCTTTACGAGTCAATTGAATATACGTCAAACGGCGACTTCGAAGGCGGTGTCAAACTTGGTTACCGCTGGGAAGAAGGCAAGTATGAACTGGCATTCTTTGGGCGGAACATCACTAACGAAGCCAACATCAAAGGCGGCATTGACTTCAACAACCTGACAGCTTTTTTTAACGAGCCACGGGTTATGGGCGCAGCGTTCCGCGTAGACTTTTAAGGCAATTACATAGCCAAGATTTCGAAAACAGGGGCAGCTGCCCCTGCTTTTTTTTGCCTTTTTACGCTACATTCTTGACTCATTGGTCAAGATACATAGAATGAACTCCAATCATAGCTAGGCCCTGTTCTGCCTTGCCTAGACGCCTGTTCCGAGTGACAACCTAAACACACACTAATAACTAAAGTTTACCGGGTGAAACCAATAAGGCCTGAAGAAACTTAACGCATAAAGCTCAAGGGAATGACATGAAAACAATTAGACGAATTGCGTTGCTAGCGTCGGTGGCTTCCACTGCCGTAGCGATGAGCACATCGGCAATCGCTCAATCCACATCCTCCAATATTCGCGTTGTTGTAGAAGACGCCGCGGGGGACAATCTTGCCGGCGTTTCCGTTACAATCGAACATGTGCCGACTGGCCGCGTGGTCAATCGAACTAGCAACGCCGCTGGCTTGGTAAGCGCCAAGGGTTTGCCAGTGGGCGGTCCCTATATTGTAAGGTTAACCGATGATAGTCGGGCAGTAACTAACACTGTCAGCAATGTCAGCGATCTTTTCCTTGAACTGGGCGAAACAGAAGTCGTCTTTCTGGTAGCACGCGCCAGCGGCGCTTCTGCTGACACTTTGGAAGAAATCGTTGTAACAGGTCAACGCACCTTTTCAGGCTTGCGCACTGGCCCCGGGCGGGACTTCGGGCGCGATGCAATCGACGCTACCCCTTCAGTCTCGCGCGACTTTGTCAGTACTCTGGCGACAGATTCGAAAATCCTGGTCGACAATAGCGTACCGCGCGGCCCTGCCGTGTCTATTGCGGGTCAAAACTTCCGCTTCAATAGCGTGACAATTGACGGCGTTGCCCAAAATGACAACTTTGGCCTGTCACTGAACGCATCTGCAACGCAGCGCGCACCAATTTCAATCGATGCAATCGGCGCGATTAACGTGAATGTGGCACCCTTCGACGTGACCTACGGTAATTTCCTGGGCGGTAACATCAACATTGTTACCAAATCAGGTACTAACGAGTTTCATGGTAGTGCCTACGGATTCTATACTGACGACGGCCTGACCGGCAACACCAGCCAGGGCGAAGACCTGGCGATCGGTGATTTCGACGAAAAAACCTATGGTGCCACGCTGGGCGGTCCAATCATCGAAGATAAACTATTCTTCTTCGCCAACTATGAGAAGTTTGAAACAACCCGCCCTGCCAACACCCAGACAATCGATAATATTCCGGGTGTTACGCAAGCGGATGTGGACCGAGCACGACAGATTTTCCAGGACGTATATGGTTTTGATGCTGGTCCGTTTGCAACGACCGACGATGACAGCAGTGAAAAAATTCTGCTGAAAATCGACTGGAACATCAATGACTATCACCGCGCATCAGCCACTTACCAACGTGCGGACGACAACGTTATTTTCGATGACTTCCCTGAACTGGCGATTCTAAACTCTGGCCGATACAATATTAACGAACGGCTGGACAGTTACAGTTTCCAACTGTTTTCTGATTGGACAGACAATTTCTCCACCGAAGTGAAGGTTGGCTATAAGGACGTTAAGAACCGGCAGGTGAGTGTCGACAGTTCAACACCTGATTTTGGCATCACACTCCCTAGCGGCGGCTTTATTGGCGCGGGTGGTGATCGTTTCCGTCACAACAATACGCTTGATAACACGTCTCGTTTAGTCAAGCTGAAAGCCGATTACACGACTGGCAATCATACGATCACTTTCGGTGTTGAGCAGGAACATAATTCGGTTAACAACGTGTTCCTGCCCTTCTCTCGCGGGCAAATCAACTTTTCCGGCCTCGACAATCTGGAAAATCGCCAAGCTGACTTCTTGCTGTTTGGTGGCTCAAATACTGGCGTAGTTGAAGACGCTGATGCTGTATTTCAGATCGACACCAACACGGTTTATCTTCAGGATGAATGGCTGGTTTCAGACGACTTGACGATTAAATTCGGCTTCCGGTACGACTGGATGAATAACAGCGATGACGTGCCGTTGAACACCAACTTCACCGATCGAAATGGCTTTGATAATACCGAAAACCTGGACGGAAAGGACCTGTTTCTGCCGCGCATCGGCTTTAATTGGACACCAACAGACCGTCTTACTGTTCGTGGTGGCGCAGGACTGTTTGGTGGTGGTACACCGCTGATCTTCCTATCCAACAGCTATGCAGCTAACGGCGTAACCCGCACATTTGCAGGTTTCTTTGCGCCTTTCTTCGGCGAACCCTTCACTACGCTGTTTAACGACGCAGTTGGTGATCTGCCAAATGCAGATGCCATTTCGTCGCGCTTCCAACAGTTCCTTGGGGCAACGCCGACAACTGCTGTTGAGGCCATCGACCCTGACTTCAATCTGCTGTCCAGCTGGAAATATAACCTGGCGTTCGATTATGTTGCCGACTTCAGTGACTTTGGCTTGGGCGATGACTGGCGCTTCACACTGGAAGCTATCATCACCGACGTTAAAGACGGCTATGACATCCGTGAAGGCCGGCGCACAGTTGTTGGTACAGCGCCAGACGGTCGCCCCATATACAGCGGCCAGGGTTTTGACGATTCGGATTATATCGTCCAAAATACCAGCCTCGGTGGAAGTACTGTCATTTCAGCCGATGTTGCCAAAGACTTTGAAACCGATTGGGGCAGCATTACTGCAACGCTGGGCTATACATACCAAAATGTTGAAGACACGCGTTCTTACAACCGGTTTGTTGCCTTTGAAAGCTTTGCTTTCGATCCACAGCGCGACCTGAACGACCCTGATTTGGCGGCATCTAAATTCGAAATTCCAAACCGAGTGACCGCAACGCTGGCCTGGGAAGACGAAATTTGGGGCGAAAACAAAACCAAATTGAGCTTCGTATACACTGGTCGGTCCGGCAGGAATTTCAGCTACATCTTTAACGGCACAGGCGCGTTCGGCGGTAGTGGCCTTGCAGATGCAGCATCACCTGACAACCCCGGCCCCAACCTGTTTTATGTGCCTACCGGGATAAATGATCCTATTGTAACCGGCGATGCAGGTTTTCTTTCTAGCCTTGACCAGTTGATTGATGGTGATGACTGCCTGTCTGATTTCCGCGGCGAAATTATCCCACGCAATTCTTGCAAAACCGGCTGGGTTAACCAAGTGAACATGCGATTCCTGCAGGAAATCGAAGTGATGGACGGCCACAAGGTCGAACTTATCCTCGACATCGAAAACCTGGGCAACCTGATTGACAGTGACTGGGGTCGCTTGGATGCTATCTTCCAGCCGTCCAACATTCCACTCGCGGACGTAGCCATTAGCGGCGATGGTACGCAGTATATATACAGCCCATCTGGCTCAGCAACGGCATCTGCGGCAAATCCAAACATTGCGCGCATTCCATCGGCCTACCGCATTCAGTTCGGTATTCGTTACCGTTTCTAAGAAGACGAGGTACCAAAGACATAAAAAAACGGGGGCAAATGCCCCCGTTTTTTGTTCTTTCAATAGATCAGGTCAATTTTCCACCCAAATAATCTGCCATTCCGATTTGTTTCCCGAAGTGACTTGAGGAGCCTGCGTAATATGAGTGGAACTTGTATGAGTATCACTCATGTAGAGAGACGAACTATATACGCCATCATATGAAGTAATGTAGTAATAGTCTGATCCTGAATCATTTTCCTCAAATGTTATGCTCCATTCGCAAACGGCATTACCCGCCATCTTGACCTCAGGATCAAACCCCTGCGGGATTATAGTTATTTGGTCATCCGCTTTTACATAATTTCCATGTGCTTTCGATTTAAGGGCGTATAAATCCCGAGAACAGGAACCACCTTTTTCCACCTGCCACAACTGCGCGTTATTGCCATTTTGGAATGTGGCTGGTATTGCATAACCCGACGATTGCCCTGTAAGAGCCTTTCCAGTACCACGGTTGATTATCTTGAAATAGCCATCACCCCAATCCATCTCGTTGTCTTTGTGAACACGTATCCAGTCAGTTTTACCAGAAGCATTCTCTTGCCCAACCGACAAATTGTTCTTGAGACCAGCGTTGGCTGCGCCAGAAAGAATGAGGCGCTCAGGAACATGAACAATGCGATTATTAGCCGTTAAAGTATGTTTCACTTGCCCTTCGTATAGGAACTCCATTTTTTCCGGTGTCCAATTCAGCGCCCATGTCTTGTAGCCATTCCTGAAACCTGTCGCACTGATTGTATCATCGCGGGTATCTGAACAAGGTGGCGGCGACGTTGCATAACCATCACAGATAATGCCTGCGCTATAATCGTTAGGTAGTCCCTTGGATTCCATAATATCAATTTCAGCGCCGTCAACGGCTGAGTTATTAACCGTATTGTTTTCCGGCAAGCCGGACTGGCCGTCACTGTTTGCATCAACAAATGGCATCATCCAGAAAGCTGATTGAGACCCCGCCTGATCCGTAACCTGCATACGAATCTCAAAGTACCCATATGTAGTACCGAATTTCCCGTTGGTTGTAGCATATGCAGCATAGGCATTATTTGTATTTGGGCGTGTA
Source organism: Woeseiaceae bacterium (assembly GCA_021773075.1). Classification (GTDB taxonomy): domain Bacteria; phylum Pseudomonadota; class Gammaproteobacteria; order Steroidobacterales; family Woeseiaceae; genus UBA1847. The sequence goes on along the minus strand of JAJFKT010000037.1, from coordinate 1,692 downwards.
TATACGCTTTCCAAGTTTCCGCCGGTCACCCGGGCGTTTGTAGCGGCTCTATGATATGCACTGAATGAACCATCAGTCGCTCTGAGTTTCAGCCAACCGGTGTCCCATTTCGAGCTATCAAGTGAAGAACCGCTAAATTCGTCGTTCCATATCTGATTCCAATCACCACCTGATGGCGGGGCAGCCAGCGCCGCGTTTCCAATCAATACAGTTGATAATAACAATAGCGTTTTCATGATAATGACCCCCAAGGTCTTGTTAAAAGGAATTGTAAATATCACACTTAATTGTGGCGAAAAGCATACGAGATTATGTCGAAATCGTGCATAAGTTGTTTTATTAACGTTAAAGTGTATTTTTAATCTAAAATTGCCACAGTTTATCGCGTGCGCAAACGAAAATGCCCCGCACTCTGGCAGGGCATTTAAATCATTTTGTCGCAATATGTTAGGCTAGGCGCACCGTGTGGGCCCCGTCCACCGGCAAAGCAACACCTGTGGTGAAGCTTGAAGCATCGCTAGCCAACATCAACATAGGCGCTTCCAGCTCTTCCAGTTTACCGACCCGCCGCGCTGGGGTTAGCTTCACCATCTGCTGTCCGTGTTCGCTATCAAGGAAATCAGCATTGATCTCGGTTTTGAAATAACCAGGGCAAATGGCGTTGACCCGGATACCAAAACGCTGCCACTCAAGTGCCAAAGCCCGCGTCATCTGCACAACACCCGCCTTGCTGATCGAATATGTGGTCTGCATGGGGCCGACACCCAAGCCCAATATGGACGCCGTATTAATAATAGAACCACCAGTGCCTGCAGTCATCATCCGTTTTGCCGCCTCGCGGGCAACTCGCCACATGCCTTTGAGATTGGTGTTCATTGTAATGTCCCAATCTTCCTCAGTGTCCTCGAGCGCCCAATTGGGAATCGCCAACCCAGCGTTATTGCATACCACCGTGCAGGTGCCAATTGCCTGCTCCGCAGCGTCAAAAGCTTTAACAACGCTTTCTGCGTCGGTCACATCCATCGAAACGGCGAGAGTGCGGACACCGGTCTCGTCTGCAATTTCCTGTGCCAGCGCTTCAATTTTTTCCGCGCGCCGCGCCCCCAGTACCACATCAGCACCGGCCCGAGCGAGCGAGCGGGCAAACTGCGCACCGATGCCGGACGATGCACCAACAACCATTGCCACCTTGCCTTTAAGTCCAAATTTTTCGTTCAGATAGTCAGACATTCATAATTCCTTGATTTCAAATTGCGTTAATCGGCAGCCTAACTGGCGTTTTTACGATCATACTCAGCGAATGAACTGCCCGCTTCCGCTAGTTTCTTAAGCAGCGGCGCTGGTTTCCACCAGCGGTCACCGTATCTTTCAGCATTCGCGCATATTTTCGCATAAACCTCAGCCAAACCCATTTGATCGGCGTAATGCATGGGACCGCCGCGATAAGGCGGAAAGCCGTATCCGTTGGCATAGACCACATCAATGTCACTGGCACGGTATGCAATACCCTCCCCCAGGATTTTTGCCCCTTCGTTGATCAGCGCCAACACACTGCGTTCGACAATGTCTTCGTCGGACTTACCGGTGCGTTCAATACCAAGCTTGGCGCTTTCTTCTTCGATGATGTCCATCACCAATTGCGATGGCTTGGGCACCCTGCTGCCTTCATCGTAATCATAAATACCTGCACCT
>JAJFKT010000036.1 GCA_021773075.1 Woeseiaceae bacterium | reverse complement strand
TAGAGACTCGCCTTTTTTCCAGCGATCCCATATCTCTTGCTTCTCTGCAGAAGTATATTTAATTCGGGTTCTGTAGGCCATTTACAACACTCCATCTTTTTATTAAAGATTATAGTGTTGCGTTGACCGATTGAGACCGCCACCCAAAGCGGACATTGTAATGAAATTTTAAGCTTTGAAGGAATAAAGGCAGTATTAATGAATACAAGGTCAAAACATAGAAATTACAATTGTGAAATTATTAAAACCAATTGATCTCGGCCTTAGGGGCAAAGCAAATTTATTATTTTTGAGGAAAAAATGAAAGCCACACTTTCCCCTTTGTTTGCTCTTTTGCTCTCATCAGCTCTTCTTCTCACGGGCAATGGGTTGCAAGGCATTCTCACCCCCATCAGAGCAAATATTGAGGGGTTTTCGACAATTGCCATTGGTATTTTAGGCTCTGTTTATTTTGCAGGTTATATAATTGGCTGTCTGCTTAGCCCTCATATTGTCAAACGGGTCGGACATATACGTTCCTTTGTAGTATTTGCGGCAATTGCTTCTGCAACGATACTTGTCCAGGCCCTTATTATCGATCCGCTAACTTGGGGAGGCTGTAGGATAGTTTTAGGGTTTTGTTTTGCGGGTCACGCCACGGTTATCGAAAGTTGGCTTAATGATAGAACCAACAACGAAACTCGGGGTCAGATTTTATCAGTCTATACTATTATAACTTTAACTGTCATTACCTTGGGACAATTAATGGTGGGTTGGTCTCCCCCCTCCGGATTTACTTTATTCATATTAGTATCTATTTTAATATCGATTTCCATTCTTCCTGTAGCATTGACAGTGTCGATGGCTCCACCTCCACTTTTAGAGGTCAAACTTCGCCTTCGGTGGTTGTTTAGCACCTCCATTATGGGTTGTGTAGGTTGTTTTAGTGTGGGGCTGGCTAACGGTGCTTTTTGGACTCTCGGGCCCGTATTTTCCCGAGAAAGTGGTATGTCTATTCAATCGGTGGCTATTTTTATGAGTGTCGCTGTAATAGGAGGTGCGCTTTCACAATGGCCTCTGGGGAAAACTTCTGACACGATGGACCGGCGCAAGGTAATTGGTATATGTTGTTTTCTTTCAGGAATTATGGGACTTGGCCTGACCTTGGTCCATGGGAACTCAGTGACAGGAATGTGGATTTTTATTTTCCTGTTTGGTGTATTTTCCTTTCCTCTCTATTCTTTATGTGTTGCTCACACAAATGACTCGGTGAGTTGTGAAGATTTTGTTGAGGTTAGCAGTGGGCTCCTTTTAATATTCGGTGTTGGCGCAATAATAGGATCTCTCTTGGCTGCTAAACTAATTCAACACGGAGGGCAATCCGCTCTATTTCTATTTACTGCTACTGTTCATGGTTTGACAGGTTTTTTTGCATTTTATCGAATTACCCAACGAGAAAGAGTGCCAATAGAGGAACGGGAAAATTTTGTATCCATCGCCCAAACGTCACCGGAAGTAAATATGCTGGACCCACGTTCTGAAGAGCAACCTGTTTGACGTCAGCTAAAAGTGGAACGTTTGAGGTAAAAGTTGAGAGATACTTTCGGATAAACTTTTCCTTAGCTTAATGTCCGCTTTTAGCCGGTTCCTGCCGGTCGGAGCAGTTAGTCGAATGTCTGCTTTGGGTGTGTGATAACGCTTATTGTGTAAAAGCGGACGTTCGAATTTCCAGACCGACCGTCTCTTTTCGACCCGAAGCGGACATTGAGTTTTAATTTGTTGCGTTATGCAGAAACCTTCCGTGTTTTAAGTAGGACCGCTTTCCTTTATTAAGTTTTTGCCATCCTCTCATTTATCCTTTCCATAAATAAAAATTAAAGACCTCAACTTTGACTTCTAGATAATTTTATGTTAAATAGCCCTTGAAATTACATGTAATATTAACAGTAAAAACAAGTTTACCATTTCGGATTTTATTGAATATATTTTTATAAGGCATTGAATTTTAAATAATTAACTGAATATCAAGATAAATATGGGTCTTAAATATAACGATCAGCAACGCAGAGAATATCTAAACATGGAAGATCGCATTGGCCAAAAGTGGCTTGAGATATTCCACGAGGACACCGAATTTTATTCAGCATCTTATTGGGATTTATTTAGCATGGCCTGGAGATACGATCAGCCGGTTAGAAAGACGGATGCGCTAAAATTTATGAAAAGAGTTAAAAGCGCGCAAACGGCAGGAAAATTTCTTCAAAATGCAATACAGCATGGTTTTTTCCTTGAGGAGGACAACCCCAAAGACTCCCGATCAAAATTATTATGCTTGTCTCCAGCTATGAAAGAGGGCTTAGATGAGTTTTTTGATTTTGCTGTGAGCGAGGTTGGGAATGCAAACAATTCTATCTGTGCGTTAGGACCATGCCCTCCAAATGATTGAAACATATTTGCACTGTCCGCTTTTGGCCAGAAGCGGACATTAAAAAAATGGTCTGTCAGTGAAATTAAAGCTTATAGCTAAACAAATAATTGGTTGAAATCTAAAATTATATAGTTTTAAAAAACTGGTCCAAAGTTCCCAAAAATTTCTCCCTTAATTCCATTAACCTCTCTTCGCTTACTTCTAGCGTCTTTCTATTGAACCAAGGGTCGGACAAATAGAGCCTGCGGTTCATTTCCACCTGTATCCAAGGAAGTGGCTTATTTCCATTGGTTTTCGTGATATAACCCCCAGCAAACGGACGGTTAATTGTAATATCGCTTTTGTTTAAATTAAAAGCCGTTTGAAAACACTTAGCCAGGTGTTCGACGATATTTTCCGAACAACTTTTATGGTAGTTGGTTCCCAAACAAATCAATGGTCTTTCATTGCCGTAATCCGGAGCAATCTTAGGTCCCACTGCCTCCATGGTATGACAATCTAGGCAAAGTTGGATTTCACTAGAGTCCGCAAGAAGATTTTGAATCTTGTCATGATAAGGATGGTAATAATTTTCAATAAGAATTTGAGTCAACAATTCATCAGGGTGGTTGTCAGAATTATAAATCGGTTTTCCATGGCAGGTCATGGATTTAACGATTCCATCAGGGTTCTTGGGGGGACGGTCGTCCACATCACGATTTAAATCAATGAACGCCCTAGCAATAGGGGTATCCACCATCGCAGCGACGTGATCGTATATTCCATAAATTTCTCGTGTACATGCATCTCCGTCCTCAAACATATCCTTCTTTGTTATACAAACTCTATCAGATAGTTCTTCCGGGATTTTTGTTCCCCCATGGGGAATGGAGATCAGAATGGGAAGTTTCGCCATGATTTACGGCCCTGCCGCCGTGCCGTCACGCCGGATTTCGGCCACACCTTGAAACTGATTCTTGGTCTGGCATTTGAGGACGGCGTGAATGGCTCCCAGGTAAAAAGAATAGGCTTCCCTAGGATCAATTTTATATCCTACCTGTTCAAGATACCGGATGATTTCCGGGTCAAATCTCTCGGCTTCAATGCTCAATTTGCCTCCCACTGTACAATGAAACCGGGGCTTTTTCATGGCTTCCCCAATGTGAAGGTCTGAATCCACAATATGAGAAAGAAACTGGCTCATGGATGAAAAGATACGTTCGCTTCCAGGGCTTCCCGCAACCATCCAGGGTTTGTCCTTGTAAAAAGCGATTACTGGAGCGACAGAACTCCAGGGAATGGCGTTGGGTCTTAAATAGTAAGGGTGGGAAGGATCAACCGTATCGAGAGAACTCATGTAATTGTTGTATAAAAAACCCAGACCACGCGCCGCTACTTTTGATCCATACACTAATTCAATGGACTGAGTGATACCAATGGCGTTGCCTTCCTTATCCATTACCGAAAGGTGAGTGGTGTCATTGGGCAATGAAAATAATTCCGTCAAAGGCAGGGAAGGATCAATGTCATCTCGAATGGTGGAAGAGATATTTCTTGCAAATGTCTGACTCAGGATTTTTCTATCGTCAGGCAATTGCGGGTAGATGTTTGGATCGAAAGGACGCTCTTTATGATTTAATAGTCCCTTTCTAAAAATTTCAGCCATGAAATGGTAGGCTTGAGCGCTTCTACTCTTTAGGACTTTAGATGGAAGATTTTTTAATATTTGTAAAACTAAAAGCAGCGTTCTACCTGCCCCTGGAGGCGGGCTGGTGAATATTTTTAATTTCCGATAATTTCTACTAATGGGTTTTCTTTCAACAGGCCAGGGGATCAAGGCTAAATCTTCGGCGCGTAAGAATCCTTCGTGAAAACGCATATCCTCATCAATGCTCTTGGCAATATCGCCTGCGTAAAATGACTTCACCCCATGTCGGGACAGGTGCTCCAATAACTGCGCCAGGTCTTCCTGTACAAATCGTTCTCCCACAGAGTAAGGAGTTTGACCATTTTTTAAAAAGTATTTTGCTCCTGATAAAGAGTCCATGAGCAGAAAGTTTTCAGCTTCCCGGTTTTGCAGGTCATGCTGGAGTTGAGTGATAGCGTACCCCTCACGGGCAATACGAATAGCAGGTTCCAAAATTTGTGACCATTCCAATTTTCCGTAACGGAAATTTAAATGGCCCAAAACAGCAGGAGTGCTGGGTACGGTCGTAGCCTTATAACCTCGAAACCTTTGGGTCTTCTTATCAATGCGGTCCATATGAGCAAGGGAAGGTACGCGACTGGAACCGTCCAGAGCTATGGTCTTTCCCTCGATATGAAGCATGGCCATGGACTGGCCCCCCAGGCCACTGGCCTGCGGCTCGCAAACACCTAAGGCAAGGGCTGCGGCGCAAGCGGCGTCAACGGCATTGCCACCCATTCGTAGCATTTCCACGCCAGCTTCCGTCGCCTCAGGGAAAGCCGTTGAGACCATCCCATTTTCAGAAGTGGCACATTTCCCGTCTTCAGTAGAGGAAAAACTGCTTTCGATTTTCTCAATTTTCATAAATCAAAATTTCTAGAGGACTGATAAATGAGGTAGGCGAGGAGAACTCCTCGGTCAATGAGGCTGTCACGAACAACGTGCTCATTATTGGAACCATAGCCACCCGTAACCGGGCCAAATCCATCAAGAGCGGGAACCCCTGCCGCAACATTTGCCATGCAGGAGATCACGCTGTTTTCTGCTTTTTTAACCCGGACTTCCAGTAATTTAGCCATGCTTTCTACTTTTTCATAAAATCGAATAGTATTTTCGGTTTCCAGAAATGGCTTTCTTTGCGATCCCTTGGTAACGTGGACTTTAATATTATCCTGCTGCTTGGAAGCAAATATATGATTTACCTGATCTTCCAAGCTCTTTCTTTGATCTAAAGTCTTATAGCGAACAACAAATGACAACGCCGCATGGTAGGTGGGCTGGTCTTCCATTCCCTTGGTCTGCAATCCGGTAATAGTGATAAAAACTCCGTTTTGTTCGGAGTTTAATTTTCTTAACGCGGTTATTTTTTGTGACGCAAAAAGTATGGGATCGCTGACCTCAGAAGAAGATTTCAGCCCTTGTTTATTCTGGCGGCGGTTAATTTCAATTTCATACCTTAAGGTACCAGAGCAGGATGTCATGATCTCTCCACTCAATCCTGCCCCCCTTAACCCGATCACATAATTGGATTTTTTTGAAAGGTCCTCGATGACCGGTTTTGAGGATCGCTCTCCCATAGACTCATCCGTGATTAACAGGATCCCGCACTTGACCCTTTTCAAAGTCCGCGTGTATCGCAAGGCTTTCATCGCTCCCAACAAAACGGCAATGCCTCCTTTTCCTCTGGCCACACCTGTACCGTATAACCGGCCCTTTTCCTCAAGGAACGCATTATAATCTTCAAAATCCACAGGGTTGTCTAAGTTCCCAACAATTAAAATATCGTTGGTCTCTTCCATGTGATTTGTAAGATACAAAATATTTCCAAATTCGGCTCGTGAATACACATGACGATGAAATCCAATGGCGCTGAGTTTGTTGGCAATCCAACGGCCCAGAGAGTTAATGCCCTCAATATTTTGAACATAGGAGTTGATGTCCACCATTTTCTCGAGGTCATCTTCCATCGTTCTAAGGTTTCCCCGCAGGTAACTTCTTAGACGGATACGAAGCGGATCTTTTTTGGCTTTTGATTCCGGCTCTTGCACCAAAACCTGGTCTATTTGTTCACCTCCGAAATAACGCTCCACCGCAACGTCCAACATTCTGTTTACCATTGACTCAAAGGTGTAGCCTGCTACTTTTGCCGCATGAACATAAGAGCCGGTCATCCCAAGACTGGCCATGGAGTTCAATTCCAGAATATACAATTTGCCCTCGTTATCCATTCGAAAGTCCACCCGGCAAAAATCGTAAATTCCCAATATACGGAAGGTCTCTTTTGTCAAACGACGAATTTCTTCACTCAATTTTTCATCTACCTGGGATGGGCATATTTTCCCTTTAGGTTTTTTAAGCTTATCTTCAAGGCTTTGAATCGCATCCGGATTGCCTTCGAGATCAATCTCCAATATTGGAAAAATCTCTGGATCACGGTTGCCCAATAATCCCACGGCAAATTCTCTTCCAGGAATGAACTGCTCGACTAAAACCGGTTGTTTGAACTGAGCTACCAAGTCGACGATTGCTGTCTTCAAAGAAGGGAGGTCATGGATGACCTGAATGCCCATGGAAACGGCTTCCATTTTTGGTTTGGTGATTACCGGAAAAGGTAAATCATCAGGAATCTGATCGGCATTATAAAAAACCCAATACGGCGCGGTGGAAAGTCCCGCCGCCTGAACCATTACTTTAGTGGTCACTTTATCGAGCGCAACACCATGGCCCGCTGGGCTCGATCCCACATAGGGGACTCCAAGCATTTCAAGTAGGGAGGGGATATGAGTATAACGGCTCACTCCCTGAAGACCGTACGCCATGTTGAAAACCATTCCAGGCTGTTCTCCCTGAACGACTCTGGGCATAAATTCCTGCAGTTGCTCGATGACGTTTATATTTCCATCAATGACCCTGACATTGTGTCCCCCTTTTTCCAAAGCGGACGCAACCCTTTCAACCGTTTGAGGATTGTAAGTTTCTTGATTTTGCATTCCAAAAACGTTGAGGACTCCCTCGACGTCCTGTTGCTTATTGTAAATTACTGCAACTTTCATTTACTGTTCCTCACGGGCTAAAAGGTCCAATCCAAAAATTCCAGGTGTTCTTATGCTGGAAAACTGTTTTGATTTTTTTTGCGATCATACTATATTTAAGACCGCAACAGATATGCTTAATTGCCTGCGGATGCTTGGAATAATATTTTCTCCCTCCCTAAAAACTTCAAGGAAAATTTCAATAAGTCCCATAAAATCATCCTTCCCCGCGCCACCGGGGTTTGGGCTATTGGGAATAAAGAATATCGATGGGGATGTCCAAAAATTAATAAATTTGGATTGGCTAACTTGTTCAGAAGTTAGAGCAATATTTTTGTTATTTTAGCTTAGAGTGGTAGTTAATGATTCAGATTAAATTGAGAATATATACTGCCGGGATATTACACACGAACGGAATGTCTATTTTCGACGGCGGTCTCAACCGGTCAACGCAACACTATAATCTTTAATAAAAAGATGGAGTGTTGTAAATGGCCTACAGAACCCGAATTAAATATACTTCTGCAGAGAAGCAAGAGATATGGGATCGTTGGAAAAAAGGCGAGTCTCTAAACTCTATCGGTCGATTATTTGATCGTCCATCCTCTTCTATTTTTAATATATTATCACCAACGGGTGGCATTCGCCCGCCCATTCGCAAACGATCTAAACGGGTCCTTACCCTGTCTGAA
>JAJFKT010000035.1 GCA_021773075.1 Woeseiaceae bacterium | reverse complement strand
CAGGTCGCAGCGCCAGGCAAGCCATTTCGCGGTGCAATCGAGACCCCACTTGAGGCAAGCCCCACGTTCATCGAACTCGCGGATCATCACCAGCAGCTCATAGGTGGCGGCATTGATGTGTGTGCAGAGGTTCAAAATGCGCTCATCGAGCGCTTCAATGGGGGTGAGATCAGTGGCCATGTCAGGTGCCTCAGGGTGGGGTTGGAGAGACCTTGATTATACCGCAGTAAAGCCCTGTTTTATCATCTAAAACAGCGAGTTAACGACAATTCCAATGCATCAAATCCGGGCAAAATGACCTGTTTTGAACGGCCGCGACTGGATGTCGGCCAGCGCCGGGAGCAGCCTTAAATCGACTGCTACGCTCAACAAATCAGCCCTTCACGAGCGGTGAGATTCGGGCGGAACGCGGATATCGCAAGTGATAACTTCTGGCCGGCAATGATCAGTGCTGACCCATTCTTTCCTCACATGCTGAGTGGCAGCTTTTCTCAGGACCTGCCGTTGGAGCGCCAAGTTTTTGCTCAGTCAAACAGGCAGAAAACGGCCAGAAGGAGTCGCTCGCGTCCCGGTGTTTCTCTACCAATTGCGGGAGAAATGCGCATCCCAAAAGTCACCCCATCCAACGTCGAGCAACCAAACGAAAAATAGAATCATCGTCAAGAAACCGAGTGCGGCAATTACGCCATAGGCGATTCGGCCCGCCGAAACGCTGTCTGAATCGTCGCTTATCGCCTCTGCGATTTTTCTGTCAAAAATGACGGAACCGATCGCCTCGCCAATCATTGCTATTGGGATTGTGGCCACAAACCAGACGATCCAGCCAAGTACGCTTATCGGGTGAAATGGAAATGCGAGTATGAGTGCGAACAGCCCGTAAGCAATGCTTGCGAAGACATAGATTGAGATGAGTTCTTTGGCCTTACATCGCATTGAGGGTCAATTATTCCGAGGATTCGTCGGTATCAGCATCGGTGATCGACGTGGTCCGGCCAAGAGCGGCTGTTCACCGGGACTAGGTAACGTCGTACCGAACGCCGAAAGCTCCTCAACTTGTGCACTGTGTCACGACCAATAAGATGATCACCAAAACAATACCAATGATGAAATCGGTTTTGAAATCTCGGGTACGCTCCTCGTCAGACTGAGCTCTAAACAATGGCTTGCCCCCGCTCAGACTGAATCCATCTTTAGATATTCCCGTAACCACCAAGACAATCGCGCCTAGAATACCTACAGCAGCAAAACCGACAATTACAAATTTAAACGTTTCAGGTGTCATGATCCGTTCGCCTCCCAATTTCTGACGGCACTCTGTATTATTCGCTGAGGTCAGCATGTGCGGCTTGCGAAGTCACACAATATCTAGGAAATTACGACCGGCCGGTATGGGTCAGTAGCAGAAATTATAGCCTAAGACTCGAGACCGGCTGCAATGCGAAGTGAAGCAGCCAATCGCTCTGTGAGCACTTGAACTTCTCGGTACGGCCAATAGCGGCCTCTTACGGGTCTATGAATTAAGTGGCTTTACTTTTCGATGACCCTATAGATGATGCGTCTCCCACTTGCTATCACCAATGTATCTAGTCTTCGCGCTATCAATCAGCCAGCGCCCATTCTTGCGAAGCAGCACGAACATGTATTCGTAGTCGGGCAACACGCCGCCCCTCGCCACCAGCTCTGCTCTGTTCTTTTTCGGGGTTTCTACCGACGTAATCGACTCTTCATCAATGCCTTGATACTGGCCGTTCCTTGCCCACCCGCTCGGAAACCCTCCGTAGGCTCTTTTTCGCTCCGTGCAAAACTTAGAGAAGATCGAATAATAGTGCTTCACGTAATCTTCATAAGAATCATCCGGAATAATGTCGCGATCCCGTTGATGGTTTATCCTTTGTCCTGATTCCCGCCGGCTAACAAGGTACATCTTGTGTCCCCAATCATTCATTTCTTCAACGAAAGACAGGACTACCTGCTTAATCTCGCGCATTCATCCACCCCTCGAATTGCGTTTTTACTCAGTGTCGCTTTTGAGTCATCAGCCTACATATTACCTCAGGTCGTTTGACTGTTGGCTGTGCCACACGTATCAGTCACTCAAGACTCGAATTACTATTCGACAACATGTCGACCGCGAACCACCACCATGTCGGGCTGACGAAGACATGCCAGATCATCGCGTGGGTCACATGAAAGAAGAAGTAGGTCGGCTCGCTTTCCTGTGGATACCGACCCTATTTCGTCGATCAGGCCGAGAAGTTTGGCGCCACCGGTTGTCGCCATTTCCAGGACGTCCTCTGTCTTTATTCCTGCCTCATGCAACGCATTGAGTTCATCATGAATTGCAGAGGCCGCGAGGTCGTCGCCGGCGTCGGAGTCAGTGCCCACAGCCAACAATGCACCTGCCTCGTGCAGTCTGCGGACGATCTCTCTTCGATTTCGAGCGCCTTGTTCACGCAAGTTCGTGTCGGCCCAGGCGTCAGCAGCCAATGGCGCGGGCAAGTTTCGATCAAACCACACTAACGTAGGCACGCTCCAGATCCTCGCCTTCACCGTAGATCTTACTTGCGAGTCCATTTTCTCCCAATCGACATCGCCAGCACCAAATATTGACCGGAAATCCACTTTATCAAGAACAGTAGCCTCGTCGGTTAATGAGCTACTTACATACTCCGTCATATGTTCTGTTGAATGAATTTCGGCCGATAGAAAATCTGCCAGTCCGACCTCGATCGGAACGTGTCCTCCAATTGGGATGCCCAGGGCGCTAGCTTCGTTCACGACACCGACAAAAGCGTCTCTTGGCAGAAACGTGTAGACCTTTACCCAATCGTAACCTTGTCGGTGAAATTGCCTGACGGCTTCCGCACCCTCTGCCTGCGATTGCGGCGTCGGAAACCCTTCTCTCGGCGAGCTGAAATTTCCCATCGTCGGCGCTGCAACTTTGAGACAGGGCCCAACCAATTCGCCCGCGTCAATGCGTTCCCGCCATTCGAGAAGGAATGGCCGCCCATTCATTTCTCGCGCGCAGGTGATACCGGCCTTTACATATTCAAGCAGATCGTCAGTCTCCGCATGTCGCAAGTGAATGTGTGCATCCACAAGACCCGGCATCAGCACGCGGCTACGCCCTTCGATCATATTCGCACCTTCAGGAATGGCAACCGAATCGCGGGCGCCAATGACAGAAATGCGTCCGTTCTGCGTCACTAGTGTCTGGTCTTCTAGCACTTCGCCATCTTCCATCGTCAAGACCGTCACGCCGACGAAGACGACCGCATCGCTAAGCGGTTCGTCATTCGCAAGTAATTTCGAACAAGACGACGCTGACAATAGTAGAAAGAGTGCCGAGCAGATTAAGGATATGCGGTTATTCGCTAGCCCTTCGAATGTCATCGCGATTTCCTTGGTCCGAATGCTCGGACATCGGCTTCGGATAGTTTGCAGTCCCTTAGACGAATAATTTGGGGGGCGGCTTTCGGCAAGAAGCGACCGTCATCGGACCGACGCCATGTATCAGTGATATTCATATATAACGCACCATTGAGTATGGGAAGCCAATTCTCGTCAACAGTAGGCGACGAAACGATCGTCAGGTCTTGAACAGAATTGATCAGTACGCGGCAAATTTGGCCGGAGTCATACCTGTTGACCGTTTCAGTAATCGGGTCAAGTGCGGCTGATCGCAGAGCCCTGCTTCAACCGCAGCGATCGAGGGGGGCACACCCTGCTGCAACAAAGACATTGCCCGCTGCAGTCGGCCTTCGCGGCGTAATTCCGATGGGCTGACGCCGAACCATCGCCGGCACGCCCGGCTCGCATGCTCCGGTGTCACTCCGCAGCGCCGCGCAAGATTGGTAATGTCATCTCCCGTTTCGTCGCACATCAGCGCAACCAACCTTGACAGCCACGCTGCAGGTGCAGCCGGCGGATGGCATATCGCCTCTTCCAGTGCGGCATGTCCGGCCTCGACAGGACAATTGAGCGCCAGGTCAGCTAACGCCTTTGGGTTCGGTATTCGAACAGAGACCAAGCAATCAGTTACCGGCATTGGGAAATTCAGGACAATGGCCCCATTCGCGCCGAACTCGTCCGCATGTGCGTGCCAAGGAGGGTGCACCGTCAATACGCCCGGCGAGCAAGAAAATCGACCGTCGATACTTGCTTCAGCATAATTACCATCGAGTACCAGCGCAGCATACGAGTCACGATGCCGATGCGCCGGCATGCGCTCTGATGGCGAATGGGTCGATTCAAATATTTGTTTCATTGATGCCAACTGCAGATAGTCAAAAATATTGGATGCTGTAGGACTGCATTTCGTTTGATCAAAACAACAACCGACGTAGCCAAAACCATCGCCGCACGCCACAGAAGTGGGTCGATAAAGGTTAATGCCCGCTTTGGGTCACCAGCAGAAATCATAGCTTAACATTTGCGACCGGCTCCTTCCGAGCGCTAAGCAGCCGCCTGGCCATGAAAGAGGGTGACCGACGCTGTTCGGCCAGAAGCGGAAGTTGATTGAATTGCACAATTCGGATTTCAGCGGTAATTCTAAACGCCGGGAGCGGCCCAAAAGCGGCCGATCGGATCAAGGAAAGTTCAGATTCTTCACCGGCGGCCTCCGCGGAAAGCTGTCGCAGGAATTTAATGATTCACGATCGCCCCGCGCCGAATGTCACCACGTATACACGCATCAAATTGTTTTCTTGACGCCGCCAACTGAGTAGACCGGGTCTTTAATCGAAGTGGGGGAATTGAAGCCGAGCCTTGCGCGGTATAATTCGTATTAGATGGTGTATCCACGACCGACACAACGATGTCCGTCGGCACCATCATCGCCTCCAGTAGTTCAGCCGCGGATGGCCCCCCCAGCAGATCGCTTACGCTTTCTGAGGGATCAAGTGATCGGCTGCCCGTCCATCTGACAGTCATAGGATCCAGTGGCCAAGATTGGTCGCCGATGGAAATAGTGACCAACTGTTCTGCAGCACTCTTTCTCTCGTAAAACGAGACATTGATCACCAGGGAATGGCTGCCGTTTTCTGGCCCCCCATAGTCGATTTCTACCTCGCCCATTATATCGGCAATTTGTGACGTTGAATTCATCACCTGGTAACGCGCTTCGCCACTCGGTCCGTTTCCTTCAAGGCCCATCATTGGGACACCGTAGTAGTCACTGTAGTCATACTTCAACCCAATCGATGCACCGTCAAGTCGGTGCTCAATGTCGCAGGATAAGCCAGTATCTGTGAATCGCCAGGGCCCGGACAGATCGTTGATTTTGCGATCTCGAAATTGACGAAGTATCTCCAGGCTCTCTTTTGCCGAAGGGAATCTCCAATCCTCCGCGCTCAGGTAGCCGCTTAGGTCATGCATTGGAAGGCCTTCATCGTCGAAAAACAATAGATAAGACTGACTTACGCGAAACACCAATCCGCAGCCCATATGATCGTCCCCCTGGAAGGTTCCGCTGTGGTCGCGCGACGGAATTGAATCCTTCAAAACTTCTGTGACATCCAACTGGTAAAGATCTTCCGAGCAATGATCTTCGGTTGGCAATTTCGAGTTCATACAACCGTTCGCTTGCGCAACGACAATTGCATCGGCGGCTGCATAACGTCCCTCTAGTAGTAGGCTGGTACCCTTGCAGCTCGTAGCTACCGCAATACCCGGCCAGGTAGCCAACCACGTGACTAGAAGCAGGCCACACATCATCGATAAATATTGAATAAATCTCATCAGCCAAACACCATGGTTTAGGCGCTTCTATTTAGGGCCCTGAGTTTGCCGTTAAGTTCCGCAGATTTTGCGTCAAGGTCAGTGTAGTAAGGCCGCACTTACTCACTTGCCGAAATGCTACGATCTGGTCGGCCGCTTGAAGGCGGAAGCTGACCGTCAAAGAACCGTTACGGTTTCGCAACGACCGATTTCACGAACTTCCGGTTTGGGTCAAAAACGGAAGTACATGATACGCCGAAAAAGCCCACCTGAGCGGTAAGTTTCGGACGCTAAGGAGACATCTCGGCCTGCAAGTTTTGGCCGAAATCGACCGTCTGGGTTCAGTGAGCTGTGACGTAAAAAATGACGGGGTTTAGACGTCGAGACCAGTCCTGAGCTTCGCGCGGCTACTCGCCCTTTGGCAATTGCTCTTCGTCCGCACCTTCGAACAACCATGCTTCTATGTGCTTCTTGACGTAGATCGGAAACAGCCAGAAAGCGACGCCAAGGCCAATAGCACCATACGGCGGAGCGATTTGCACGATGTTCACAGGCCACATGAATGCCTGCAACGTGTTCTGGAACGAATCGATGATGAAGTTCAGAACGAAGGCAATAACCTCACCGTCCAATAACAAACCGATCTCTTTGAAGTCTTCGATGACTGAAACGGCTTCCAATACAAGAAAGGTCACGGCGAAACCACATGCGTACAAACCGCCGCCGCGTACATCCCAGACTTTCCGAAACCAGGAGCGTAGACGGCCATGAGACTTTCCAGGAAGCGCTCGCGCTTCCTGGCTAAGGCGTTCTCTTAGCGGCGTTTTGTTCAGGACTTATCGAGTTTGCTGATCTTCGACCCTTCGAGCGTAAGGTTATACATCAAACCCTTCGAGCCGAAGATAAAGCCAACAACCGGGTCCTTGATGTTAGTGCTATCGATAGTTTTTCCCGCACCGAGATCGATCAGGGCAACAGAACCATCAACACCAATTTTCCAGCCGCTTGAATCGCGAAACTTCTGCAAGGATTCTTTGGTCATGAACGCAATTACGATCGACTTCGCCTGCGCGCCAAGCTGCAATCCGATGGATCCAGCGGTGGTTCGATAGTAGTCAACTGATTGGCCGCCGACACGTAGTACGCCCTCGCCCGTCTCGGCACCGAGGCCGATTCCAACCTTGATAACGCGCGGGAATATGAGATAGCCAGCAGCCTGATTCAAGAAAACGTGCGCGCCGTTAACATCGTCCTGAAAGACCTGCAGCGCTTTGTCCGACTCGCGATCGAGTTTGGCCGCTGACGCAGCCAATACTGAGCCTGCGAACAACATAGCCACGATCATGCCAAAGCTTCGAAAAATCTTGCGGTACTTCTTCATCGTAGAATTCCTGTGAGATTTCGGCCCGTCTGGCGGACCGTGAATGCGGCTATGATAGCCCAATTAAGGCGGCAGATTACGGCCTCAAGCCTGAACGCCTACTGAACCGGAGCCGCGATCTTTGGCATTAAGCTCGGCGGTATCGGCGCGCGGCGCCTGTTTGGCTGTGGTGGATAATTAGTTGCAAGATAATCAAGGATTTGCGTCTCTACCTGTGTCTGGAACTGCCATAAATTTTGGGTTTCCTGCATCCAGCGAATAATATCCAGCCAGGTCTTACGATCCGCCCGCTGGCGGGTAACCAGTGCGTGCGAATGGCAGCCACCGCAATGCGCCCGTACCTGCTCCCAACCCGGGTTCTTGATCAAACCGGAGGCCGCGTCGATATCTGCTGCCGCAGCCATTGCCGGCAGCAGCAAAAGGATCAGGGCGTATTTCATGCCTTAACCATCACTGCGAGGCGATGGCAGGCATTGTTGAGGTAGCCACGTGGATTCCAGCCCGGCAGGACCATTGGTTGGGCACGACCTTCGTCGTCTTCAGCACGAGCCCAGATCTCGTAATAACCGGCCTCGGGAAAATCGACTTTCGCAGACCAATGTTGCCAGGCAAGTCGGTTTGCCGGCTTCTTGAGTTTTGCCTTTTTCCAGGTCGCACCGAAATCGATAGAGACCGTCATCGACTTGACGCGCGAATCGCCGGCCCAGGCATGGCCACGTAATTGCAGCGTTTTTCCAAGACTCACTTCGACACCCGACTTCGGAAAAGTGATCAGCGACTTAACGGGCATGGACTCAATAATGCACATGTCCTGGTCAGCGACCGCAGTTCCCGGTGCTACTGATTTGCAGGGTACTCGATACGACTGACCGGTCATTTTCGCACCGTCATGAACACGATCGCGAACCAGAATTCGCGTCAGCCATTTGCCACTTACCGAGGCCGGCCACCCGGCGCACAGCATGCGTACTGGAAATCCGTGCAATTCCGGCAATGGCTCGCCATTCATCGCCCAGACAACCATCGACTCATTTTCAAGCGCTTTAGAAACGGGAACGCCTCTCGAGATTGGCAATTTGGTCGGGTCGCCTGACAGATGCGAATCCGCCGCCTCGTAGCCGACATAGACCGCGTTATCCGCGATGCCACACTCCTCCAGAATGTCGCGCAGCCGTACGCCCGTCCATTCCGGGCAGCCGATCGCACCGGTGCTCCATTGGTTTCCTTTCGCAGGCGGATTGAACTCCGATCGCCCGTTACCACCACATTCGATCTGCAATTGCAGGGTGTGATGTTTGAATCGCCGCTGAATATCGCCGAGTGTCATCAACTGCGGGCGCTCGCAGGCCTCACCTTCAATCGTGATCTGCCACTCAAGCGGATCGATGTCCCATGTCGATGGTGGAATTCCATTGTTGCGAACAAATAATCGCGACGCCGGCGTTACCGGATCATCCAGAAGATGAGCCGGCGTCTCTGCGTTTATCGGCCGGTCATTAAGAATCGTCAGACCTGACTTTCCGGGAATCGAAAACGTCTCTTCGCTTTGCGCAAGTGCGGCCGGTATCAAACCACCCGGCATAAAGCGTGCAAAGGGAATACTGGCACCCAGTACAGCGGTCATTGCTGCAAGCCCGGACCCTGTCATAAAGCCGCGACGGGAAACCACTTTAACTTTGCGACCCCACATCAAGTCGTCGGCCTGCTCGGGATTCTTGGCGTAGAGCTCGTGGAGTCCTTTTTTCTCAGTCATTTTTGGCCTTATCCAGAAATGTTTGCAACATCAGGCGCAGAGTATCACGAAGTTTTTCAGCCTTTTCCGAATCGAACTGCAGCGACTTCTCGTCCATGTATGCACGTTGTGAAATTTCGAGTTGCAACGCATGTGTATCGTTCGCTGGAGCGCCGAAACTACGCGTAATGTAGCCACCCTTGAATCGCCCATTTACTACAGTGGTGTAATCGCTGCCGATTGCAACGGCAGCAACTGCGGTTTCCAGTTTGCCAGCACAACTCTGTGAGTCGTTACTGCCGAGATTCAGCGTCGGCAATTCGCCAGTAAACAGTCGCGGCACCTCGCCTGGTATCGAATGCGCGTCCCACAATAATGCGAAGCCGTGCGCCGCACGCATGCTATCGAGCGTCGCCCGGATTTTGTCGTGGTAGGGACGCCAGTAATCCTGCACTCGCGCGTCGCGCTCCACCTCGTCAACGCCGCCGAATCGATAGATAGCATCTCCGGCGAAGGTCCGCTCCGGGCACAATCCTGTCGCAACCTGACCAGGGTACAAATCACCATCATCAGCAGAGCGATTTAGATCGACAACGTAGCGAGAGTAGTTTGCAACGATAAAACTCGCGCCCAGGTGGGCCGCGAATTCATACAGTTTGGCAACATGCCAGTCCGTATCCGGAATCGCACGACCTGCGTCGGTCATTCGGTCGCGGATGTCCGCAGGTAATTCTCGACCATCGTGCGGCACGCTGATCAGTAGCGGTGCCGGACCGGGCTGAAGCTGAAAAACCGCTGTCATGAAGTCAGGCTGGGCAAGACAGACGCGGCATATTCGCAATAGGCTCCTTGATCGACCTTGGCCGCAAGCTGGCGGATGTCCTTAGAGAGCGATCGATCTTCCTCATACGCTGCCGAGATTTCTCGAATACCACCGATGACCTGTTCAATAACCGGCGAGCTTTTTTTCGGTCGATGAAACTCGATGCCTTGCGCTGCAGCTAACAACTCGATCGCGACAATATTTAAAACATTGTCGAGCATTTCGTGCAATCGCCGCGCAGCGTAGGTTGCCATGCTGACGTGATCTTCCTGATTCGCGGAGGTCGGCAAACTATCTACGCTTGCCGGGTGGGCGTGCGACTTGTTTTCAGAAGCCAGTGCGGCGGCGGTAACCTGCGCCATCATAAAGCCACTGTTGAGCCCACCATCCTTGACCAGAAACGCCGGCAGGCCGCTCATATGGGAATCAATGAGCAGCGCTATACGACGCTCGGACAGCGCGCCGATCTCCGCGATTGCGAGCGCCAGATAGTCAGCTGCCAACGCTACGGGCTCGGCGTGAAAGTTACCGCCCGACAATATCGACTTCGAATCTGTGAACACGAGCGGATTGTCAGTAACCGCATTCGCTTCTGTCTCGAGCACCGTACAAACGTGTCGCAACACATCCAGACAAGCACCAACGACCTGCGGCTGGCAACGTATCGAATACGGATCCTGAACCCGCTCACAGGCTTCGTGCGATGCACGAATGTCGCTGTCGTGCATGAGGCCTCGCAACACGCCAGCGACAGCAATCTGCCCACCATGGCCCCGAACAATTTGAATGCGCTTGTCAAAAGGCGTATCGCTACCTTTGATCGCATCAGATGCCATGGCGCCCGCCACCATCGCTGCTGACATCAGGTTCTCAGTACGAAAAACCGCCGCAACAGCCAATGCTGTCGACACCTGTGTGCCGTTCAACAAGGCCAGCCCTTCCTTCGGCCCAAGCTGCACAGGACTTATGCCCGCATCCTTGAGCGCAACGGCTGCATCGACGATCTTGCCCCCGACCCGCACTTCACCCTCCCCGATTAGTGCTCTGGTCATGTGAGCCAGCGGTGCAAGGTCTCCAGAGGCGCCAACGGAGCCACGTGACGGGATGCACGGATAGATATTGTGATTGATCATGGCGCACAGCGCCTCAACCAGTTCAATTCGTACGCCGGAGAATCCTTCAGCCAGGGCAACGACCTTCATCAGCATCGTCAGGCGCACGATTTCATCATCCAGATCTTCACCGACACCGACCGAGTGCGAACGCACCAGGTTCGCCTGCAAGTGTGCGAGTTCATCGTTTCCGATACGCACAGACGCTAACTGTCCGAAACCCGTGTTCACTCCGTAAACCTGTTCGCCGCCTGCAACGACTTCATTGACCAGCTCGTTCGCTTCAGCGATGCGCCGTTTCGCATTGTCGCCGATTGAAACCGTCAGCGGCTTTTGCCACACCTTGCGTAGCACATCGAGGGTTATCAGCTGGTTGTCTATTGTCAGCTTCATTTCGCATTTCCTTGTCCGTTGTTTGACGGCTTCAGCATCGGCAAATTCAGGTCAAATTCATTCGCACATTCGATCGCGATGTCATAGCCAGCATCCGCGTGTCGCATCACGCCAGTGGCCGGATCGTTCCACAGGACCCGTTCGATGCGCTTGTCCGCCGCTTCAGTGCCGTCGCAAACAATGACCAGACCCGCGTGCTGCGAATACCCCATGCCGACTCCGCCACCGTGATGCAGTGACACCCAGGTTGCACCACCGGCGGTGCTGAGAAGTGCGTTAAGCAATGGCCAGTCGGACACAGCATCACTGCCGTCTTTCATGCTTTCAGTTTCGCGATTCGGGCTCGCCACCGAACCACTGTCCAGGTGATCGCGACCGATAACCACGGGCGCGCTCAGCTCGCCGCTGCGAACCATTTCGTTAAATGCCAGCCCCAGCTTGTGCCGTTGTCCCAGTCCTACCCAGCAAATGCGTGCAGGAAGGCCCTGAAAGTGAATCCGTTCTCGCGCTGCATCGAGCCAATTGTGCAAATGCTCGTCGTCGGGGATCAGCTCTTTGACTTTGGCATCCGTCTTGTAGATGTCTTCAGGATCGCCAGATAACGCGACCCAGCGGAACGGACCAACACCACGGCAAAAAAGTGGCCGCACGTAGGCTGGAACGAAACCCGGGAAGTCAAACGCGTCAGCAACACCCTGGTCAAACGCAACCTGACGGATATTGTTGCCATAGTCGAACGTGGGAATGCCCTGTTTTTGAAAGTCGAGCATGGCCTGAACATGAACGGCCATCGACTTTTCAGAGGCCGCCACGACAGAGTCCGGATCGCTCTCACGTTTCTCGATCCACTCTTCCACCGACCACGCTGCAGGCAAATAGCCGTTCGCCGGATCGTGAGCGGAGGTCTGGTCTGTTACGGCGTCGGGCCGGATGCCGAGACGCAGCATCTCCGGTAGAATTTCTGCCGCGTTGCCGAGCAGACCCACGGAAATCGCCTTTTTGTCTCGCGCTGCTTGTTCGATTATCTTCATCGCATCGGAAAGCGATTCCGCCCGTGTATCCAGATAACCCGTCTCCAGACGCATCTCGATTCGATCCGATTGACACTCGATCGCGAGCATGGATGCCCCAGCCATCGTCGCAGCCAACGGTTGTGCGCCACCCATGCCACCAAGTCCGGCTGTCAGAATCCAGCGGCCAGCAAGGTCACCATCGTAATGTTGTCGGCCCATCTCTACGAAGGTCTCATAGGTGCCCTGCACGATTCCCTGACTACCGATGTAGATCCAGGAGCCCGCTGTCATCTGGCCGTACATCATGAGGCCCTTCTTATCGAGGTCCCGAAAGTGATCCCAGTTGGCCCACGCAGGCACCAGGTTTGAGTTTGCGATCAGCACTCGTGGTGCATCTGCGTGCGTCCGAAACACACCGACCGGCTTGCCCGATTGCACCAGCAGCGTCTCGTCTAATTCGAGCTCCTTCAACGCCGCTACAATCGCATCAAAACATTCCCAGTTGCGGGCCGCTTTGCCGATTCCACCGTATACGACCAGATCCTCCGGGCGCTCTGCGACCTCGGGGTCCAGATTGTTCATGAGCATCCGCAACGGCGCTTCTGTAAGCCAGCTCTTGGCTGAAAGCCTCGTGCCAGTCGGTGATTTTATGATTCTTTTCATTGACGCAATTTCTCCAGTTGAACGACGTCTGCCGACGACGTTCGTGATGTTCCAGGTGGTGTGTAGTGCCCTGTCAGTTTCTGATAGCGCGGTTTGGCCGTATTCATGCGACCTCTCCCAGCTTCGCAATCGCTTCGAGGTAGGCATGCCGCGCTGCTTCGCGCTGGACGTGCATTGCGTCTACGACGCACCATTTGCCGTTCACCATGACGCGCTCCACAGGCAACGGATAACCCGAAAAAACCAGAGCATCGAGGCGCGAATCATCACCGTGTCCGGCGAGCATCGGGTCATCATCGCAAAGCGCAACAATGTCGGCGGCCGCGCCAACTTCAATGCCGGCAATTTCCTGACCGCTGGCAGCGGCACCACCCTCCAGCGCCCGCAGAAATAGTTCGCTGCCAACATGGCTGTGCCGCAAGGAGGCAACGTTGCGAGTGCGCGTTACCAAGCGCTGCCCATATTCGAGCCAGCGTAATTCTTCGAACGGATTTATCGATACGTGACTGTCTGAACCGATAGCGATACGACCGTTGTGGCTTAGAAAGTCGTGCAGCGGAAACAGCCCGTCACCAAGGTTTGCCTCTGTGCTGGGACACAGCGCCACGACCGCAGCCGTTTTGGCCAACGCCTCAACTTCATCAGCCTCCATGTGAGTTGCATGTACCAGACACCAGTTGCTCGCGACGTCGAAATTCTCTAATAACCAGCGAACCGGTGCATCACCATAGGCGGATTTGCATTGATCGACTTCGAGCTGTTGTTCCGCAATATGCAAATGCATTGGAACGAATGCGTCACTGGCAACCTTCGCTATTTCCTCCAGCGACTCCTTGCTAACCGCGCGCAAACTGTGGGCGCCAATTCCGACCACTGTTGACGCTGCACCAAGCTTGGCAACACGCTCGTGATGGGCAAGAAACTCTTCGATACTCAGTGCGAAACTGCGTTGATGAGGAAGCGGTTCGGCATTGTCGAATCCGGCGCGCTGGTAGTGCACAGGGACATAGGTCAGCCGGATGCCACTCTCGGCGGCAGCTGTCGAAATCGCCGCAAACATCGTGTCGGTCTCTTCGGTGTTCTGAGGGTCACGGTGTAAATAGTGAAATTCCGCTACGGATGTGTATCCACTACAGAGCATCTCGCAATAGGCCTGACGGGCAATCGCAGTCAGTATTTGTGCGTCAACGCGACCCGCGAGATCGTACATGCGCTCACGCCAGGTCCAGAAGTTATCGCGACCCTCTGGCGAACGCTGCTCTGTATGACCGGCCAAAGCGCGCTGAAAGGCATGACTGTGAGCATTGCAAAGTCCGGGAATAACGAATCCGACAGCGATATCCTGCGGCCGTGCTGAGACACCGGTTTCGATGCTCGAAACCAGCCCATCCGCGACTTCCAGCCGGACGCCCGCCGCCCAGCCCGAAGCTAATAATGCTTTCTTTGCGTATACCGAATTCATGCTGTTTCCAGTAGGTTGTATATACAGGCTAGACCATGCTAATTTCGGTTGCAACTAGCACGAATCTGCCGCGGACAACTGGATGTTTGACTGGGACGTATTGCTGACTGACGCACGCGTCGCAACGCTGCGCGAGGGTGTCGCTGACTATGGCGTCATCCCCGGGCCCGCTGCGATCGCGATCAGCAATGGCTGTATTGCGTGGATAGGTGCGCAGTCCGAGTTGCCCGACAAAAAAACCCGTCAAGAACGGGGCATGGAAAATCGCTGGGTCACACCGGCGCTCATCGACTGCCATACGCATCTCGTATTTGGCGGCGATCGGGCCGCTGAATTTGAGCAACGCTTGCGAGGCGCTAGTTACGAAGATATTGCCCGCTCCGGTGGCGGCATCATGTCGACTGTGCGCGCAACCAGAGAGGCATCTGCCGACGACCTGTTCGATGCCGCTTTGCCACGCGTTATGGCACTGGCAAGCGAAGGCGTCGCGACGGTCGAAATAAAGTCCGGCTATGGCCTCGACATCGAAACCGAGATACGTATGCTCGCGGTCGCACGGCGGCTGGGCGATGCGACACCCGTTGATGTTCGGACGACGCTGCTCGCGGCACACACCGTACCGCCTGAATTCGACGGCAACGCCGAGGCTTACATCGATCAAATCTGTGAAGAACTCCTGCCACGTGTTGCCGAAGACAATTTGGCGGATGCTGTCGATGCCTATTGCGAGTCGATCGCTTTCAGCGGGCCTGAAGTCGCTAAACTCTTTGCCGCAGCGCAAAAAATGGGCTTACCCGTCAAGCTACACGCAGACCAACTCAGCGACGGTGGCGGCGCTGAACTCGCAGGTCGTTTCGGCGCCTTGTCCGCCGATCACCTTGAGTACACCACGCAAAAAGGCGTCAGAGCCCTTGCCGACGGAAATTCTGTTGCTGTGCTGCTACCTGGCGCTTTCCTGACACTGGGAGAAACGCAGCTTCCACCGGTGCTCGACCTACGCGAGGCCGATGTGCCAATTGCGGTCGCCACCGACTGCAATCCGGGTACTTCACCAATCTGCTCACTGCGAACAGCGATGATGCTCGCATGCCGCATGTTCAAACTGACACCCGAGGAATGCCTGGCAGGTGTTACACGAAACGCCGCCCGCGCCCTCGGTCTCCTGGGGGACCGCGGCACTCTGGAACCCGGCAAACGCGCCGATCTCGCCATCTGGGATATCAGCCATCCACGTGAACTGGCGTACTGGACCGGGACACCGCAACTGGCGGAATCGATCATAGGCGGGCACACTACCCGGCCTTGAACACGCACCTCGCAAAATCCCGAAAATTTATCATCACGCTCGGCCTCCTCACGGCCGTGGCTGCGCTAACTGTGGATCTCAGTTTGCCCGCAATTCCGGCAATGGTCGATGCGCTCGGAACAACGCTATCGCGCGGCCAGCAAATCGTCGGGATTTTCATGTTCGGAATGTCGGTGGGCCAGATTCCATTCGGGCTCGCCTCGGATCGCTTCGGTCGTCTGCCGACGATATACACAGGCATGGGATTGTTTGTCGTATCCGCTTCGATCGCTGCCATTGCTAAGGATATGGACGTGCTGCTCGTTGCCCGCTTCGTGCAGGGTTTCGGTGCCGCCTCGGCTATTGTCGTATCGCGAGCGGTCGTCCGTGACATCTCTTCTGGCAAAGATGCGGCGCGACTGATGTCGTTAATGACCATGATATTTACGGCCGCTCCGGTCATCGCGCCAAGCATCGGCGCATTTCTCGTCGCACAGTGGAACTGGCGCGCCCCATTTATCGCCATTGCGATCTGCGGCTTTGCCTTACTTTTTGCTATTCGCAGCAACCTGGTCGAAACGCACGTGCCAAACGCGTCCGAAAACCCGCTGAGACAACTGCGGTCGAGCTTCAGGGAGTACTTCTCGCATCGCCAAAGCGTGTTCGCTTTGTTGTTGCTGATTTTACCGCCCGCAGGTTTCATGTCGGTCATCGCAGTATCTGCCGCACTGACGGTTGAAATCTACGGTTTTACGATCACTCAATACGGCCTCATTTTCGCCTTCGCCGGACTCTCAATACTCGCTGGATCAGCGGCGAATCGATGGCTCGTGATTCGCTTCGACATCATGCAGCTCATCAAGCTCGGTATTGCACTTATTTTTGCCTGCAGCGCCCAGTTAATGCTGATCGCGTGGATGGATTCCGCTCCATTCTGGTGGGTTTGGTCTTGCGTCTGCCTGTATATGTTTACCATCGCGATCCTGATGGCTAATACGACAGTTCTTGCACTGGACCCCTTGCCGAAGATTGCGGGTGTAGCCTCTTCCATCATCGGAACCACACAAAATGCGGTCGGCGCCTCAGGCGCTATTCTCGCCGCTCTAATCTACGACGGGACAGTGCGTAATGCCGTAATCATCATGGCGTTCACAGGAATACTGACGACCGCCATTTTCCTGTTGCGCCCGTGGATAGCGCCCGGGCCGTTAGTTCATCACCCGGACGAACTGGCTCGGGACTAAGGCTTCGGGTGTAGTTCGAATACCGCGCTGACCGTCGTGTGCACGCTCATGTCACCGGGATTGTAAGTTGCACCTGCGTCCGACTCTACAGCCATTGCATTAGCATAACCCCGCTGCGCTGGAAACGGTGTCGCCCCGCCGCCAGTGTTGATACTGATGACCGGCCCCAGACTCATGTCGAGCGCGTCGGCAAGCCGTGCTGCGTTTGCTCGTGCATCAAGGGCTGCGTTCTCCAAAGCATTCCGGTGCGCCTCACGGCGTTCACTGCTGAATAATTGCGGCGGCAATACCTGATTGACGCCTGCCGCCACTGCTCCCTCGATCACTTTCGCCAGGTTCTCCAGATTCCGAAACTCAACTTTGATTCTCCGTTCCGCGATGTAGCCTCGCAGTTCCTGCTCGGTAGTTTGGCGGTTATACCGATAATCCGGACGAACAGATGCGCCGGTGGTATCGACGCGGCTTCGGTCTATCTTCAATCCATCAGTAATCTTCAATACTTTCGCCGTTACGGTGGCCGCATTTTGCTGCGCGACTGACAAGGCTTTGTCCCGAGCAACGATAGACATGATTATTGTCGCTCGATCCGGTGTCGCTTCGGCCGAACCCGTACCGGTTACTGAGATACTGCGGGCCGTGTCGTCAGCCGCGGCGCATGCACTTGCTGCGAGCAAGCAGACCACCATCAGTTTCTTGTTCATTCCTGCATCCTTTATCCGTGCTTACGGGAGTTCAATTTTCACATCATTCACATCACGCCGTGATTGTGTCGGCGTGAGTTTCGCGTAGCCGTACCATATAAGACCAACGACGAACTCCGTGTGTTCATCCATACCGATTATTTCGAAAAAGCGTGGGTGACGTGTGATATCACCGCTCGTCCATTTTGTACCGACACCTGCCTTCCAGAGATACAGGGTCAGATTTTGAACTGCGGCGCAACACGCAGCGTAGTCTTCTTGCTGTAACAACTCGTTATCTGAGCGCGCACAGGTCACAACCAGCCAACCGGGTTTTTCCGACCAGCTTTGCCGTTTGAAGTCCGCAGCCTTCTCGCCTTTTTTCGCAGCAACAATATCCCTGCATAGATCAAGGCAGTACTGCTTGGTCGCGTCACCCAAGCGATAAAAACGCCATGGTTCAGTAACGTGATGATTGGGTGCCCAAATTGCTGTTTCTATGGCCTCATCAATGAGCGCCTCGGGCACCAGTGTCTGCAGAAACAGCTCGATCGTTCGGCGGCTTTTCAATACTTCGCCGAATTCTCGCAGCGCCGGCGTCTCGTAACTCGGCGGCTGCTTCACTATATTCGCTCAATAATCATGGCGATACCCTGCCCAACGCCGATGCACATAGTGCATAAGGCGTAGCGCCCATTGCTGCGGCGCAGCTGGTACGCGGCGCTTGTGACAAGTCGGGCGCCGGACATGCCCAAGGGATGACCCAGCGCGATTGCCCCTCCGTTAGCGTTCACGTGCTCTGCATCGTCGGCGACACCCAGCCGACGCAATGTGGCCAAACCTTGTGCGGCGAATGCCTCATTGAGCTCAATGACATCCATCTGTTCTATGTTCAGTCCGCACAGCTGCAGCACTTTTTCAGACGCTGGTGCAGGACCGATGCCCATTATTCGAGGCTCAACTCCCGCAACAGCCCAAGCAACAATTCTCGCCAGCGGTTCGAGTGAATGCGCTTTCGCCACAGACTCGCTTGCGATCAACAATGCGCACGCACCATCGTTAATACCCGACGCGTTGCCGGCCGTTATCGACCCACTCTGACGAACGATCGGCTTTAGCTTCGCCAATCCTTCAATTGTCGATCCCGCTCGTGGATGTTCATCTTTGTCAAACGTAACTGGATCACCACGGCGCTGTGGCATCGAAACAGCAACGGTTTCGTCGTCGAACAGCCCGGCTGACGCAGCTGCCTCGGCGCGCAGCTGACTCTGCAGTGCCATCGCGTCCTGGTCTTCGCGGGAAATACCGAAGTCGACAGCGACGTTTTCTGCAGTCTCAGCCATCGAATCAACACCGTATTGTTGTTCGAGTTTCTTATTGACGAAGCGCCAGCCGAGCGTTGTGTCGTACAACTCGGCGTTACGGCCAAAAGCCGTCGACTGCTTCGCCATTACGAACGGCGCACGTGACATTGATTCCACGCCGCCCGCGATGCCCATCTGAATGCTGCCCGCCTTGATGCTGTCAGCAACATTGCCAACGGCATTCATGCCTGAGCCACACAATCGATTGACCGTCACGCCCGGTACACAAACAGGCAAGCCAGCCAGCAACGCCGACATACGTGCAACATTTCTGTTGTCTTCGCCGGCCTGATTGGCGCAACCGTAGACAAGGTCGTCTATGAGTGCCGGGTCCAGGCCCGGGTTACGCTGCAATAAAGCGGAAATCGGAATCGCGCCGAGATCATCTGTGCGAACGGATGACAATGCACCACCGTAACGTCCTATCGGCGTGCGAACCGCATCGCAGATAAGTGCCTCAGCCATGAATTACTTAACGCCTACCGTCATACGTCGGACGACGTCATTCTTGACCACGAAGTGATTATAAAGTGCGCCCAGAATATGCAGGACTAGTAGTACGGCTATCGGCTTCCACACGAATTCATGGACACCTTCCCACCATTCATGTGCATCGTGATCTTCAGCGACAGGCACAGGGATAGTGAAAAAACCGAAGACTGGAATCCCGCGACCGCCAGTGCCGACCACCATCGCGCCTGCAAAAAGCTGAGCAAATACAGTGATGTAAAGACCCCAATGAACCAGCGAAGACACCAGTCTTTGCCAGGCTGGCATATCGTGCGGGTGTGCCGGCACCTCGTTCATGAAGCGCCAGACTATCCGGATCGTCATGAGGATGAGTGTTATCGCCGCGATAGATGCATGGATGAAGCGGATTCTGGTCTTCTCATCGCCGCGTTCCATGCCGGACTGCTCGAGGCCCAGGTAAAGCAGTGCAAATAGGCCGATCGCAATCAGCCAATGCAGCGATTTCGCCAATGATCCGTATTCTGCGTGCGTGTTCTTAAGCCCCACAATGTCTCCTTAGTAGTCAAGGCACGGTTCGAGGCCGGCCTCTCTGCACTCCAATTCAGTGCGTGAAGACTATCATTAGCGAGGCTTATTCTGCAGCAGCAATCTCGCGCGCGACTTCCAGCAGTTGGTCTGCAGGCAGGCGAACCTTGTAGTTGGCGTTCGTAAAGGCGAAGCGAATCATGCCATCCCGATCAATGGCGAATACAGCAGGCACGGGTAGTACGCCATGATTTATCATTGACGACCCTTCAATATCCTGTGACTTTTTCCTGCGCCCATTGATCGTCCTCTGC
This sequence comes from Woeseiaceae bacterium, assembly GCA_021773075.1. Taxonomy (GTDB): domain Bacteria; phylum Pseudomonadota; class Gammaproteobacteria; order Steroidobacterales; family Woeseiaceae; genus UBA1847. Next base: position 408,335 of record JAJFKT010000035.1, on the reverse strand, counting down.
GACGCCTTGAATGCAATTCCGAGCGCTATCGCGGCCTGAGCATCGGCATCCGACAATATGGTGTAATCGAGACCCGCGATGTCTTCTTGCGTCTCCGTGCTCAGGCTCTCAAACAACAACTCGGAGCGATCGCCGCTCAGGAACAGTACGTCGATGCCCATTTCCTGTATTTCAGGAATAGCGTGGCGCATGTCCGATAGGTACATATTGCAAAACGGGCACCATCCACCGCGAAATGTCAGGAGAACGGCTGGTCGCTGCAGCTTCGCGGGATTGAAATCAAAATCCTCACCGTCGACCGTTTTCACGATAAAGCGCGGTGCAGCATCGCCTTTCGCGAGCGGCTTGATCAGGTCTGCTGATTCCGCGACCGGTACATCCGCATGACCTGCCTGAATGGCCACACTACAGGCAATACTCACGCTCAAAAGCGCGATAAACAGGACATATGGGATGCAACGTACGGTCATTTTGATTACTCCAATGGATTTGGATAAGAGACCGCGCAATACCTGTGTTTATTTCACTATTCGTGTCGTAGCGCGTCGATAGGATCGAGGGCCGCGGCGCGTTTCGCGGGCCAGATCCCGAATGTCATACCAACCGCCGCACTAAAACCGAACGCCATCATCGCAGAGCTCGCGGTTACCATGGTCTGCCATCCAGCGTATTTCGCCAGCAGCGCCGATGCGCTCGCTCCCAGAGCGAGGCCAACCAGGCCACCGAGCAGACACAGAATCGTCGACTCGACCAGAAACTGCAGCAGTATGTTGCCTTTCGTAGCACCCATTGCCTTGCGAACGCCGATTTCACGCGTTCGCTCAGTAACAGTTACCAACATGATATTCATGATGCCGATACCGCCGACAATCAGGCTGACGCCTGCGATTCCAGCAAGCAGGTAGGTGAAGACCTGCGTTGCTTCTTGTCGTGACTCGGCGAACTGCTTGCGATTCATGATCGCGAAGTCGTTGTCTTTACCTGGCAATACACCGTGTTCACGGCGCAATACGCGTTCGATTTCGAGCATCGCCATTGGAACCGTTGACGTATCGCGAACTTTGGCACTGATTGTTTGTACGAACTCGTTACCCGTCACCCTGAATTGTGCAGTCGACAACGGAATCCAGATATCGTCGTCAGGATTACGCCATCCCGACCCGCCTTTCGATTCGAATACGCCGATGATCTGAAACGATATTGATCGAATTTGCAGTCTCTGACCGATCAGCGCAGCTGCATCAGCCTCTATCATCGCGGGAATCTCCGAGCCCAGAACAACGACTCGAGAGCGTGCTGCCTCGTCCGCCGCGGACAGGAATCTTCCCTGCGCGAGCGTAAAACCGTGTACAGAAGAATAGTTTGGCGTTGTGCCTATGGTCGACAAATTTAAGTTCTTGTTGCCGTACTTCATTTGAAAGCGACTGTTTATTTCCGGCACAACATCGGATAGATGTACAGAGCCGGTCGCCAGCGATTTCGCATCGTCCGTTGTCAATGTCTGCTGATCGCGCGCTACGCCGCGACTAAACCAACTGGACGATTGAATCGACAGTATGTCGCCGCCCAATGCAGCCATTTGCTCATCGATAGCTCTCTGCGCTCCGGTACCCAACGCCACCATCGTGATCACTGCGCCCACACCGATGATAATCCCGAGCATTGTCAATAGCGCACGGAACAGATTACTTCGGATAGAAGCAAGTGAAATTCGAATTGTTTCTGCGATCAACATCTTAGCTAATTCCCGGCACGCCTCCGCCGCGACGCTTAATAAAGTTCTGCAGGTCTTGCTGAGTCTCTATCAAGTGGCTGCTCGGTAATATCAGTACACGATCGTTTTCATCAAGTCCGTGGACGATCTCGACGCGACTTAAGTCGGTTACACCCGTCGTGACCTTGCGGATTTCCTGCTCCGCGGTATCAAGGACGACCCAGAACTCACCGCCGAATCGATAATCCGTTTTCGGCTGCGAACCGGACGCCGGTCGTCGCCCACCTTCGCGCCGTGGTCGACGATCGCCAGAACTTGCTTGCGCATTCACGTTAACCGGCTCGCTGTCCGCTGCACCTAACGCGTTTCGAATATCATCCTCTGATCGACCGAGAATGCCGGCGGTCGAGGCTAAATCGCGATTGGTCCTGAGTGCCATGACCGGGATGCTCATCGCGTTTTCACTTCTGGCGATGGATATTTCAACTTCGGCATTCATCCCGGGCATCAGTAGCCCGTCGGGATTTTGAATAGAGATCAAAACAGCGAACATAGTGACGTTTTGTTCCAACACCGCCTGCGGTTCGATTTTGAGCACTTCACCGGGAAACGGCTGATTGGGATAAGCCGCGACGGTGACGCTGGCCATCATTCCAGCGCCTATTTTGCCGATGTCTGTCTCATCGACCAGCGATCGAATCTGCACGGCACTCAGGTCCGCCATTTGCATCAGCATCGTTCCGCCCGAAAAATCCTGAGTCGGAGACGTTATGACCTGGCCCTTTTCGACGGGTTTGAAAATGATCGTTCCCGCTATCGGCGCGCGTATATCGGTATCATCTACTGCGATTCGAGCATTCTCGACGCTCACTCGCGAGGTCACGACCTGCGCTTCAGCGTTCGCCAGATCCAATACCGACTGCTCGAGGTCTGATTGCGTCAGCGTGCCAGCAGCGACCAGTGATTCGACCCGGGATTTCTGAGTCTCCGCAATTTCGCGCCGCGATAATGCCGCTTTGAGCTCTGCGTCAGACTGAGCCAGTCGATTGCGGACAGTGCGTGGGTCGATAGTGACCATCAACGCTCCTTCTGCAACCAGGTCACCGGTTTCAACCAGCAGATCCAGCACCTCACCCGATGCTTTTGATTTCACTTCGACCGTCGCCAGTGGCTCAACGATTCCAGCCGAACTAACGGCTACCTCAATCGTGCGACGTTCAACTCCGGCGGTATCATAAACTGGCCCAATCGATTCCTCCTTTGCGCAGGCGACAAGGAAGAACGCGCTAAATAACAGGACAAGGTTTTTTCTATTTTTGTTCAAAACGAATGATCTCAGGATTTCGTATCTTCAATAATGTCGCCATCACTCAGACGCACTACGCGATTTGCGTGATCGGCGATATGTTGTTCGTGTGTTACAACGATGAGCGTATTTCCCTGTTCGTGCAAATTATCGAACAGGCTCATGATTTCCGCGCCCGTACTCGAATCGAGATTTCCCGTCGGCTCGTCGGCCAACAATATGCTCGGACCCGTTACGAGCGCACGAGCAATCGCCACACGCTGTCGCTGGCCACCCGACAGTTCCGACGGGCGATGCTGCATGCGATCACTCAGACCAACTGTATCCAGTGCTGCTTTTGCGTGCTCAACGCGCTGCTTGCGTTTCAAACCACTATAAATAAGAGGCACCTCGACATTCGCAAGGGCCGTCATCCGCGGTAACAAATTAAATGTTTGAAAAACGAATCCGATAGCCTGGTTTCGTGCACGGGCCAACTGTCGGTCACTCATCTTTGACACTCGCTCGTCGCGTAACCAGTATTCTCCGGCGGTCGGCCGATCAAGGCAGCCAACTATGTTCATTAGAGTGGACTTACCAGAGCCCGACTGCCCCATTATCGCGACATATTCGTTTTCCTGAATTTCGAGGTCAATACAGCGCAGCGCATCGATGAATTCGGTACCCATAAGGTAGCGACGCTGCAGTCCTTGCAGCCGGATTACAGCCCTGGATTCAGGCTGGGGAGCGATGGATTGGGGCTGCAATGAAATGCCTGCTTTAGAAAACGGCCGCCAATTAGACCATTTTTGCAGCTCAGGTTGCAGTCCTTTAGACAGCTCTCTCGAGCAAATCAGACTTGCCGACCTCGGATGCATCGCGGCACCGCGCTTTCGCCCGATACATCGCCTGATCGGCCTCACGAAGCAGGCCGGTCAGCGTATTGGCGTTCTTCGGATATAGAGCGAGACCAATACTCGCCGCACATTCAAGTCGCTTATGACCGATCAAGTAGGGCTCTTCCAGAGCGGCCGTCAGCCTTTCAGCCAGCTTGTCCGCGACCTTCGAGTCTACGTCCGGGACCAATGCGACGAACTCATCGCCGCCAGGCCGGCCAATAATGTCGCCGGGCCTTAGACTCTTGCGGAGTCGTTCCGACGCGATGGTCAATAGCTGGTCGCCAATTTCGTGACCGAATTGATCATTGATAAGTTTGAAGTCATTCAGGTCGATGAACAGCAGTGCTCCGGATGCGTCGTCGGCACTGTCCGTCAGACGCTGGGCAGCATCACGCTCAAAACCGCGCCGGTTGAGTACACCCGTCAGCGGATCTGATGTCGCAATGGACTCCATGTGCCGCTCTTTGGCCTTGCCAGCGGTGATATCCACAAAGGTTGCGGCGATATCATCCCCAACAGGTTCACAGATCATTCTCAGCCAACGACTGTTGCCCTTGTGTCGATGCAGAACTTCGACATCCAGGCTCTCGCCCTTCTCTGCAGAGCCATCAAAGCGCGCCAGTATTTTTTCGCTGTCGGCTTCGTCCATTCCGCAAGTCGCAGCGCTGACGATTTCCTGAGCGGTGCAATTGACCATCTCATCCGGGTCTTGGCCGAGGAAGCGACCGGCTGCTGCGTTGGCGAAAATACTGCGCAGCGATTTGCGGCCGTCGTCATCCTGCACCCAGCGGAGGCGAACGATTCCGTTGACGGAATGGTCGATTAATGTCCGCAATAGCTTCTCACTCTTGCGAACCTCTGATTGGGCGTTTTCGACGTCGCTGACATCGCGAAACATGAGAACTTTCCCACCGCCGCGAGCGTATCCGCTCTTTGTCGCGATTTTGGAAACCTGGATGTGCAGGAATCGTCCAGTGTTCGTCATCATCTTTTGCGGTTCACCCGAATTCAGTGCCTCGAATACCTCCGGCGAGTCACTTCCGAACAATTTTTCGAGGGGTTCGCGCAAAGCGTCCTTTTCCTCGGTGGACAACATGCTTTCCGCGGTGTGATTCAGGCCGATAACCCGACACTCATTGTCGATAACGACTACCGGGTCCTGCATATTCTGGAAAACAGTTTCATAGGCGAGTGGTGTAAATTCGATAATTTGCTCGCCTAGAATCAGCCACACATACAATGGCAACATCGTCGCAAATACGATCGGCACATAAGAAATAGTATTTGAACCAAAACCCATGTCGTAGGCGGCTGTAGCGGTGAGCGGCGCAATGCAGGCTGCGATCAGGAGAAACAGGCCGCGACGCTGCGCCGGAGCGACAGCAGAACTATGCGCGATGAGGGTAAACATTGCTGCACCGATTACCGCATAACTGTAGGGCAAGTGGATGAACAGAAACCAGGGGCCCCATCGTTCGGGACGGGTCAGAAACTGGCCCGCTTCATTGGCGATCGGTAAGAACCACATGAACTCGTGGTGTACGTTTGTCGCTGCCAGGAAAACCGAACAAGCTGGAATAATCATCAACAAAACGAGCACGCGCGGCGCCGTATCTGATCCCGTGTACTCCCGAAAACAGACGTAGGCAACGATCGGAACCAGCGCTGTGCCGACGAAGTGACCGGTGCGGCCGAGTGAGAATACCTCAAAGGTACTCGACATCAATTCGATCGCGCCGCCCATGACCCAGATACTAACGATGATGAACAGTACACCGATTGGCATGGTGCCAATCTCACGTTTGCTGATAAGCAGTCGCGTACCCATCATGAAATAGCAGGCAGCGCTGAAAATCAGCAACAGGGACAGTGCCTCATCCAGGTTCATCTAATTGCCAGCTCGATTAAACTATATCCGGCTGTCAATATTACGGAATGCAGGCTAGCGATTCCGCGACCTGTCTCTCAAGACTTAAGCGTTAGATTGATCACTTGTGGTCATTATTTCACATAGTTGGAGTTTCACACCCTGAATGGAGCTCGGCGATATGCGCTCAAGTTGCTGTTTTTATGAACTTAATTTGCTGAGAATCGCGCTCGAAATGCGACCCGCCCAAGCACGCTCAACCGATGCAGAAACCCGTACGCGGAAGCCTCACTTCGCCGTGTTTTTTCACGATAGGGGTCGCCGGCTTCGCGGGCCGAAAGCCGCCAGTAAAGAATAATAAGCGTCATCGCCAGACGTGTTCGAATGAGATCATAGAGCACATCCAATTCGGCCTCGACGAGTTCGCTGCACTGCCCATAGCCCGTAACGAACGGTGCAATCAGATGCAAGGAGTCTTCGTCGTCAGATCTCAGATATGCCGCGGCCGTCGACACATCGACAACGCGGGGGGCGCGTAGCATGTCACCGAAGTCGATGATTCCAGAAACCCGCCCAGACGAATCGAGCAGGACGTTTTCGCTATTCGCGTCATTGTGTATCACCTGTCTCGGAAGCGAGGGGATAATTGGCTGAACGTGTTCTTCAAAGGTATCCAGCACGTCCTGGAGTAACTTCTGCATTCCGGGATCGCGAATGTGATCGAGCAATACACGCAGCTCCGCGGCCCTTTGGATGTCCCAAAGCATTACTTGCTGATCACCATCATGCGAAAAATCGGCTAGTGCAATGTCGAGCGCGGCGAGTCGGCGCCCAAAATCTGTTGCAATCTCGGGAGTAACATCGACGTTGCTTAACAGCTGGCCGTCGAGCCAGGTAACGACGCGAAGCACAGCGCTGCCTCCCGCATCGGGCTGCATTGACCCGCTATCGAAGCCCGATAGCGTTCGAATAATGCGCGGCACTCCGCTCGTCCGGGTTTTCTCCAGATGCAGAAGCACCGCGATCTGAAAATCGGTCACTAACGGGTCTTCGGCCAGGCTTGTGATTTTGACGACGTAATTCCGACCATCGCTGGCTCGCAAACGGAAATTCTGATCGCGTTCACTGACCAGCGGATCGAGTTTGCCGTACAAACCGAACTGCTCGTTGACGGCGAGCTGTACTTGAACCGGATTGAAGTTGGGTGGCTCAGCAGCGACGGACTTCAAGGTGTCATGTATGAGTTTCGCCATTCTTCATTTACGACTGTCGACGCGCGAGCAAGCTTACAATCATTGCGATCAACGCGGGCGCGGCCTGCACATAAAGAATTGACGGTTTCGCTGTTATCGCGCCGAATATACCGGCGACAACGACGCAGCCCAGAAAAAACACTCGAATCGAATGGCCGTCTTCTTTGCGCAGGAGACTCCAAATCAAACCGGCCGCAAGAAAACCATTATAGAGACCCTGATTCGCTGCGAGCACGGCTGTTTGATCAGCAAAATCCTGGGTGAGTCCGAACGCCTTTAGTCCAGCGGGCTTGGTCCAAAGAAACATCTCGAGAATCAGAATGTACAGGTGCTCGATGGCGACGAACGCGACGAGTGCAGTGGCTAGCTTCTTCATGGCTGGATACCTCACAAAACGCCAGCGACCTAGCTAGCCTGAGCAGAGCTTACGGTGGCTACGTCAAACCATGCAAGAGGGCAGCAGTATTCAGTGGTGTCGATTGGGTCCCAAATCTGTTAAACATAATGGGTCGAAATCGGCGATATTCCGGTCGGCGAGCCCATGGACGTTTTTGTCTCACCGTTGCGGCTTTGCGTCGGCAAAGAATTAGCCGGTCCACTTCTCGACAACGGGGGCCGTGTATTGCCGCATTTTCTGGATGAGTCCGGACGCTGTCCTGTCACACAACAACATTCGCCTGTTTTCCGTCCGCAAGAACCCTTCTGATTCAGCATGATCGAGATAGGCCAGTAGATGGTCAAAATAGCCGTCGACATTCAGGAGCCCGCAGGGTTTGTCATGGAACTTCAACTGGGCCCAGGTAATGATCTCGATAATTTCTTCCAAGGTACCGAAACCACCCGGCAAGGCGATGAAGCCATCTGACAAGATAGCCATCATCGATTTGCGCTCGTGCATGGATACAACGATATGAAGTTGAGTCAGGTTCCGATGAGCGAGTTCCTTCTCGCGCAGCATTTCTGGAATTACGCCATGCACTTTGCCGCCCTGCTTAAGCACAGCATCTGCGATTACCCCCATGATGCCCTTGTTCGCGCCACCATAAACAAGCTCGATATCCTGGCCAATCAGTTCATCGGCGAGCTTGCGCGCGGCGTCCGCATACACCGGGCGTCGGCCTGAATTCGAACCACAGTAAACGCAAATTCTCTGCATTGGCTCTCGCTACGCGGATTTCTCGGCCGGTTTGACGCCTTGCACTATCGCCGCGATTTCAGGACGACACTCACGGAGTTCTTCAGGCGTCAACGCATCAAGCTCATGCGGAAAGACCAGCCACTCGGCGGTCTCGCGCAAATAGTAGTCCGGCGTAATTTCCGTTTCATTGCGGCTTGGCTTAAACCAGGGAACAGCGACACGGATATCGGTCGGCGTATTGCCACGCGCTCGTTTTGTGAGCTCTGAGATAACTGCAACGATCGTGTTGCCGGTGTCGAACACGTCATCGACGATCAGAACGCGATCGTCATGACATATTTTCTTGATTACGTAATTAAGGCCATGCACCGAAACCTTGCCGCGCTCGTCAACGCCGATATATGACGAAGTGCGAATAGCGATGTGGTCGGACTCTATGCCGCAGTATGAGAGCGTCTCCTGCAGCGCCATGCCCACCGGAGTCCCACCGCGCCAGACCGCAATAATCATGGTCGGCCTGAAGCCGCTTTCGAGAACCTTGATGCCGAGGTCGATCGAGTCGACGAGCAAGTCTTGTGCGGAGAGTACGGTCTTGTCCATTATTATTCTCTTGAGTTCGGACTGATTGCTGGCGGTATACTGCCGGAATCAATTCTAGCGCAGCATGGGCCAGGAATAACAATAATGAACGAGCGATTTATCGCTGCAGACGACCTCCTCCGAGATTCGTTTCAGCTGGCAGCCAACATTTTCGAAGCGGGATTCGAGCCAGACTTTCTGGTCGGCCTGTGGCGCGGTGGCAGCGCCGTCGGCATTGCGGTCCAGGAAGGTCTCGATTTCTTTGGCACCAAGACTGACCACATCGCCATTCGCACCTCCTACACCGGGGCGGCCGGGTATACACAGATGGTCAGCAAAGCCGACTCCATCCGGGTTCATGGCCTGCAATATCTGCTCGAAAACCTCAGTGCTCATCACTCACTCCTTATTGTCGATGATGTGTACAGTACTGGATCGAGCGTCAATGCCGTTATCAAACAGCTGGCGAGAAAAACTCGCCGTAATCTGCCGCAGGATATTCGGGTCGCGACCGTTTGGTACCGACCGACCGAAAAAACACTTCGAACGCCGGACTATTTCGTGCATGAGACCAACGAGTGGCTGGTATTGCCTTATGAGTTGTCCGGATTTTCCATAGACGAATTGCGCGAAAATCGTCCTGAGCTCGCGGGTCTTCTGGACCGCCTCCAGCCACACGTACGCTCGGACGGCAAAACCGGGGGCTGATGTTCGAACCGAGGCAACTCCTGCATTCGCTGTTTGACGCAGCGGTCTCAATTGCAACGCCCGAAAACTGTATGCGGCAGTGGCTACCCTCAAGACCCGATGGCCGAATCGTTGTCGTAGGCGCAGGAAAAGCGGCAGCCTGTATGGCCAAAGAACTGGAAAACCTCTGGCCAGGAGCCCTCGAAGGACGCGTAATTGTCCCTTACGGACACGGCGCTGAATGTCGCTGGATCGAGGTCATCCAGGCTGCTCATCCTGTACCCGACGCCGCTGGCCTCGCGGCCGCTGCGAGCGTGCTGGATACCGTATCGGATCTGTCTCAGGACGATTCGGTGATTTGCCTGATCTCCGGCGGCGGCTCCTCTCTCTTGTGTTTGCCCGCTGGCGGCGTCTCGTTTGCGGAAAAACAAGACATCACTACAGCCATGTTGAGATCCGGGGCCGCTATCCACGAGATCAACTGCGTCCGCAAGAAGTTGTCTGCGATTAAGGGCGGCAAACTGGCCGCTGCCTGTGCGCCAGCGCAGGTCATCACGCTAATTATTTCGGACGTACCCGGAAATGATGTCACCACGGTCGCTTCCGGGCCGACTCTGGGCGACCCAAGTTCGCCACGCGAGGCGCTGGAAATTCTGCAGCGCTACGATATCGGTATTTCTGCCGAGGCCCGAACCGCGATCGAACACAACGGTCCATTGGCAATTGCTGATGGCGATGTACGCATCCTCGCGACCAGTGACGATGCACTGCTTGCTGCCGCTGCGCTCGCCGCTGAGCATGGAATAACACCGTATTCGCTGGGCGACTTGTCTGGCGATGCTCGTAGCCTCGGTGTTCAACATGCTGAGCTCGCAAAACGGGTCGCGGCGGGCCAGGGGCCTGTCGAAGCACCTTGCGTCATATTGTCTGGCGGCGAGACGACCGTTGAGGTCCACGGTGATGGCCGTGGCGGACGCAATGGCGAGTACGCCCTTTCTTTGGCCATTGCGCTGGACGGTCATCCTTCGATTTATGCCATTGCCTGTGATACGGATGGCATTGACGGCGCTGGCGACAATGCAGGCTGCTTTGTATCGCCATCGACCTTGTCAAATGCTAAAACACACTGCGTAGATGCCACAGCAGCGCTCCTCGAAAACGACAGTTACAATTTCTTTCAGCAGCTGGATGACCTGATCGTCACCGGCCCCACTCGTACCAACATAAACGATTTCAGGGCGATATTGATCGCCAAAGACAAGGACCGATAATGCAAGACCTCCCCCATCTCTATACGGTATCAGCCGGTGCAGAAGTCACCGGATATGTTGTTTTGTCCAGCTCCGGCGTTAGCGATCTGCCCTCCGCTCCGCCTGCCGAATTCGGCGGACCCGGCGATCAGTGGTCACCTGAGTCATTACTGGTAGCCGCAGTTGCCGATTGTTTTATCCTCTCATTTCGAGCGATCGCAAGAGCCTCGAAACTGGATTGGAATTCCCTGCAGTGCAGCGTAGAGGGCACCCTCGACCGCATCGAGCGAGTTACACAATTTACCGCCTTCGATGTCACTGCGACGCTTGAAGTTCCGACAGGAACCGACGAGGCGAAAGCCCAGCGCCTGCTCGAAAAAGCCGAGCAAGTCTGCCTGATTACAAACTCGCTGAAGGCCGAGTCACACCTAAAAGCCAGCATCCGCATTACTGCCAACTAAGGTCTGTTCAAATCAGGTGAGAGATTTCCTGCCCGGCACATTATAATGCTCGGCCCGCGGCGCACCTGTGTGCCCGGAACCAATTGAAACGCAAGGAAAAGCATGAGCACCGCGAAAATCATCTACACCAAGACGGACGAAGCGCCGGCGCTGGCAACGTATTCATTTCTACCCATCGTCAAAGCATTTACCCATGCTGCGGGCATCGTTGTGGAGACTCGCGACATTTCCCTGGCAGCTCGGATCCTCAGTAATTTTCCTGAAAATCTGACTGACGAACAGCAACAAAGCGATGCTTTGTCCGAACTCGGCGACCTCGCAAAGACAGCCGAAGCCAACATTATAAAGTTGCCCAATATCAGCGCGTCAATTCCGCAACTTCAGGAAGCCATTACCGAGCTACAGTCGCAGGGATATGACATACCGGACTATCCCGAAGACGCTGACACAGATGCCGAACGTGATGCCAAAGCGCGCTACGCCAGGGTTCTCGGCAGTGCCGTTAATCCTGTTCTGCGTGAGGGCAATTCCGACCGTCGTGTAGCAGCAGCAGTGAAAACATTTGCGAAACAACATCCGCATTCAATGGGCGCCTGGAGCAAAGACTCCAAATCCCATGTTGCGCATATGGACGACGGCGATTTCTATTCAAGTGAGCAATCTGCGGTGGTCGCCGCCGAAGGCAATTTGAAGATCACCTTCATCGCGGACGACGGCACCACTTCTGTTTTGCGCGAGCAGGTTCCTGTGCTCCAACATGAGGTGGTCGATGCGACACGCATGGACTGCTCTGCATTGCGTGCGTTCTACAGCAAAGAGATGGATGCGGCCAAAGAACAGGGCGTGCTGCTTTCTCTACACTTAAAAGCAACCATGATGAAGGTTTCAGACCCGATCATGTTTGGCCATGCGGTCAGGGTTTATTACAAAGATGCGTTCGCAAAACACGCTGCCGTGTTTGAGGAAATTGGCGTGGATGCTAACAACGGCATCGGCGACGTCTACGCAAAGATCACTACATTGCCAGATGCTCAGCGTGCTGAAATCGAAGCCGATCTCGCTGCCGCCTACAACACCCGACCCGCACTGGCGATGGTCAACTCGGACAAGGGCATCACTAATCTGCACGTACCGAGTGACGTCATCATTGATGCTTCCATGCCGGCCGCGATTCGCACCTCCGGGCAAATGTGGGGACCGGACGGTCAGCTGGCAGACGCCAAGGCCATGATCCCGGATCGCTGCTACGCCGGTATTTACGACGAGGTAATCAAATTCTGTCGTGAACACGGCGCGTTCGACGTAACCACAATGGGTAATGTTTGCAATGTCGGTTTGATGGCGCAAAAGGCCGAAGAGTACGGCTCGCATGACAAGACTTTTGAAATTGCGACAAATGGCAGCGTGCAGGTTAGCAACGAATCAGGCGACGTCCTTATGGAGCACAGCGTAAATGGTGGTGATATCTGGCGTATGTGCCAGACGCGCGACCTGCCGATCCGCGACTGGGTGAAGCTCGCCGTTAATCGTGCACGACAGACCGGAGATCCTGCCGTTTTCTGGCTCGACGATAATCGAGCGCACGACAGCAAATTGATCGAGAAGGTAAATGCCTACCTCAAAGACCACGATACCGATGGTCTGAATCTGCGCATTCTCTCGCCGGTCGAGGCAATGCGCGTGACACTCGAGCGCGTCAACAATGGTGACGACACTATCTCAGTGACCGGCAATGTTCTGCGTGACTACCTAACCGATCTGTTCCCGATTCTGGAACTCGGCACCAGTGCAAAAATGTTGTCTATCGTGCCATTGCTTGCTGGTGGCGGTTTGTTTGAAACCGGTGCCGGAGGCTCGGCGCCGAAGCACGTGCAGCAATTGCTTGCTGAGGGGCACTTGCGCTGGGACTCGCTGGGTGAGTTTCTGGCGCTGGCAGTCTCTATCGAGGACGTTGCTGACAAAGCAGGCAATCAGGCAGCGCAGCTTGTAGCCGCTGCGCTGCACATTGCGAACGGTAAATACCTCGAAAACAACAGGTCACCTTCACGTAAGGTCAACGAGCACGACAATCGAGGTAGTCATTTTTATCTGGCGATGTATTGGGCCGAGGCGCTGGCTGACAATGGCAGCGACGCCGCTTTAGCTGAGAAGTTCTCAACTGTGGCAAAAGCTCTCGTAGAAAATGAAGATACGATCACTGCCGAGCTCCTCGCAGCTCAGGGTGCTGCAGTCGACATTGGCGGCTACTACCAGCCGAACGAAGAACTGGCTTCTGCCACGATGCGTCCGAGTAAGACGCTGAACGCAATCATCGACGCTATTTAGATTCAGCGAGACCAGATTGAGCGAGACTAGAGTGAGCGAGACTAGATTGAGCGAGCTTTCCGGCGACATAGGTTGCGGCGACGTTTCTGTCATCGCCAAGCATTGTCATGGCGAAGAAAGACTCATCGATCGATGATGCGAGCTTGGTGCGCCGCTCGCTCAGCGATGAACCCGCCGGATCAAGCACGATAAAGTCAGCTTCCTTTCCGGTCGTGAAATTGCCAATTTTGTCATCAAGACAAAGCGCTTTCGCTGCACCCAGTGTTGTCAGGTACAAGGCTCGCATTGCAGGCAAGGCCTGACCCTGCAGGTGCAAAACCTTGTAGGCCTCGCTTGCGGTTCTGAGCAAGGACAGACTGGTACCACCACCGACGTCTGTGCCCAAACCAACCGGAATATTCGCGGCCAACATCGAGCGCAAGTCGAACAGGCCGCTGCCTAGAAACAGATTCGAGGTCGGGCAAAAAGCGGCCGCACCACCCTTTTTCGCCATGCACTGTCTATCCTCGTCATTCATATGCAGGCAATGCGCGAATACCGAGCGTTCGCGCAGCAAGCCAAACTGGTCATAGACGTCCAGATAACTGCGGCTATGCGGATACTGTGAGGCAATTTCCTCGACTTCCGCCTTGTTCTCGGCAAGATGCGTATGAACCCAGACATCGGGGTACTCGCTCGCGAGTCGGCCCGCCGCAGCAAGTTGCTCTTCGCTTGATGTAATTGCGAAACGCGGTGTAATTGCATAACCCAGCCTACCTTTGCCGTGCCAGCGCTCAATAAGCGCCTTGCTATCAGTGTATGCAGATTCGGGCGTGTCCTGTAGCTCCTCAGGGCAATTAATGTCCATCAGTACCTTTCCTGCGATGAGCCGCATACCGCGTGACTCGGCAGCCTCCAGAATCGCATCGGCGGAATGTGCATGCACGGTGCCGAATACTAATGCGGTTGTCGTACCGTTCTTAAGAAGCTCATCCAGAAAAACGCCCGCGATTTCCTGTGCATACCCCAGGTCTGAAAATCTGGCTTCTGCCGGAAACGCATAACGACTCAACCAGTCCAGCAACTGCTCACCATAGGAAGCGATGATGTCGAGCTGCGGAAAATGCACATGGCAGTCTATAAAGCCTGGCACGATGAGTTTTCCGGGATATTCGGTGACGCGTGTATCACCCAGTTCAGGGATTAGTGCTTCTGCCTCACCGGCTTCCAACACCGCGCCGTTTTCAACAACAAGCACGCCGTCTTCAAAGTACTCGACCGCCGAAGGTGCTGACGCTTCGCCCGGGTCCGCAAGACAGTGCAAAAGAGATGCTCGAAACGCCTGCCGCATAACGCTCAGTCGGCCTGCAGAAAAATGACGTCGTCGAGCGTGTGTTCATCACAATTCGCCTCATTGCCACCACGGTCGATGATGAGGTATTCCTGACCTTCCTCAAAAGCGATCAGTGGCATGTGCCACGTACCACGTCGATAGTTGATCCCCTGCCTGCCATTGCTTACGAACGCACGCAATGCACTGGCGTCGACGGACTCCTCTGGCGGCGCAACAACCACCACCATTTTGCAGGGGCTAAGCGGAATGAAAGCCTGGCTCCCCAACGGATGCCGCTCAACCATGTCCAGGCGCAACGGCAACGACGTTGGCGTGCGGCAGCGCGCAATACTCACCGACACACGACCATCCTCAATCAGATCAACCTCACAAAGATCATCAAAGCGTTGAAATCTCGCCGCGTTCATCGTCTCTGCCGTATCGCGCCTCGCCTCAACAACCTGGCCGTAGGGAGCGAATCCTTCCTGAGTCAGCAGTTCCGCTTTTAGCGTAATGGTCATTTCTTGTTCCCGCCCACCTGAGCAAAAAGTCGCAGCCTGCTCACGCCGCCGTCAGGAAATATCGACATACGAATATGTGAGACTTTGCCGATTGCCTCGAGCGCCTCGAAATAATGTTGTTGATCCATTTTGAGCTTGGTGTCAGGAAGTAAGATTTGCCAGCCACTGGAATCGGCTGTCGCCAGATCGTCGCTCTCGAAAACCGCGGCCTCCAGCGACACCCGGTCCGGGTAGTTGCCTTTGAAATGTGCGGTATCGACTTCGACGCGTTCGATTACGCCCGGCTCAGCCAGTGCCATGATGACCCAATCATTGCCGGGACCACGGCGCCGCGCCGTTTCCCAGCCGTCACCCATATTCACGCCACGGCCCGGAACATTGAGATTGTGCATGCTGCCGTAATGCTCATCGCTGCAGGCAATCGCACGACCACCGTTTTCGATAGCAGCCAGATCAACGAAGCCTTCAACGCCCGTGAAATCCGTCTTTACCTCACCGAATATCCGCAGCCGCGCGATGCCACCGTCAGGATAAATGTGCAAGCGCAAGTGCGTCCATACTCGCTCATTGTCGATAGCGGCGAAATTGTGCGAATCGCCGCTCAGATCAGTTCTACCCAGAATCTCTGTCCAGCCGTCTTCCGGTTGATCCACCTCGCTAACACAGGCCTCGATCGAGGCCGCCGGCGGATAGTTGCCGGTAAAATGCGAGGTGTCGATGTTGAAGCCGCGAATAACGCCCGGCACGCCGAGTCGAATGATGCAAAAATCATGTCCCTCTATGCGTTTGCGTCGACTCTCCCAGCCATCCATCCACTTACCGTGATCGTCGTACTTGTCGTCGATGAATACGGGCTCGGCAGAATCAATAATGCGTTCCTTGGCCGCGAAAAAATCATCGGTTGCATAGGTGACGCGAGTGCCGAGACGCGGTTGTTCCAGCCGCACCCAATGATGAAACTGATGATTACTAGTCACGATGGATGCTCCATTGCGGCGAGTCGCAAACGTGCGATTTTGTGAATCTCCTCCAACGCGGTTTCAAACTCTGCAGCGTATTCATTATCAAGGCGATGCTCGAAGGCCGTCAATATCTCGACTCGAGTGCTTTCACGAACCGCCATGATAAACGGGAATTCGAACTTCTCTTTGTAGGCCGCATTGAGCGCCTGAAACTTCCCGAACTCATCGGCAGTGCACTGACCCAGTCCGGCCCGCGCTTGCTCCTCGGTAGAATCGGCTGTTAGTTCACCGGCAACCTGCGCCTTACCGGCGAGATCGGGATGCGCTCGAATCAATTCGAGCTGCATCTCAAGGGATGCATTGTCCACGCAGTCCGCCATCAATGTCGCCAGCAGCTCAGAATCCGCGACGTCATCGCCCAGCAGTTCCAGCACGCGCTCAGCGACCCAGGGCGAGTGTTCATAGATACCACCGTAGGTACTGACGAAGTCCTTATTCATTTTGTCCTCGGCGGATGCTGCGCGCGCCAGTGATTCGCGATATCGAGGCGTGTTGCGACCCAGGCATCATCATGTGTCAACACGTAATCCAGGAAGCGTCCGACAGCTGCCGTCCGGCCAGGCCGTCCTGCGAGTCGGCAGTGCAGACCTACCGACATCATGCGACCGCCCTCTGCATGCAGGACCTCGAAACTGTCCTTGAGATAATCGTAGAACTGTTGCCCCGAATTGAATCCCTGCGGCGTTGCAAATCGCATGTCGTTGGCATCCAGTGTGTACGGGAGCATCAGTTGTGGCGTCTCAAAAGTGTGATCCCAATAGGGAAGGTCATCGGCATAAGTATCGGAATTATAAGTAAAGAAACCCTCTTCGGCGGCGATGCGGTGGCTCTGTGGGCTGCAGCGCCCGAGGTACCATCCTGCGGGTCGCTGGCCGGTCGCCTGCGTATGCAATTCGATCGCTTCGCGCATGTGCCTGCGCTCTGTTTCCTCGTCGACATGCTGATAGTCGATCCAGCGCAGTCCGTGGCTGGCTATCTCCCAGCCGGCTTCCTGCATCGCAGTAACGACTTCGGGGCTGCGCTGCAGTGCCATAGCTACACCAAATACGGTGACCGGGACATCCGCCCCGGTGAACAAACGATGCAAGCGCCAAAATCCTGCCCTCGCGCCGTATTCGTACAGCGACTCCATATTCATATGGCGTTGCCCTTCGACAGGCGCTGCGCCGACAATTTCTGACAGAAAAGCTTCGGACGCCGTATCGCCGTGCAAGACACAGTTCTCCGCGCCCTCTTCGTAATTGATAACGAACTGTACGGCTGTTCGCGCCCCGTCAGGCCATTCGGCTGCGGGCGGGTGCTGACCGTAGCCGCGAAGGTCTCGCGGATAGTCGCCATTTGATCGGCTGTTCATTGCTCTTCCCTAAGCGATTGATACCACTGCTCTACTATGAGCCGCTCCGCATCAGTCATCGCCGTCAAGTTACCTATTGGCATTACGCGCGTCACGACTGTCTGCTGGTAGATGCGCTGCGCAGCGTCGAAGATTTGTTCCTCGCTGTCGAGCATTACGCCAAGTGGCGCAGCTGGAAACGCCGGGTGCGTCGGTGTTCTCGAGTGGCAGCTTACGCAGCGTTCGTTGATCACACTACGCAGCTCGGAAAATGTCGCCGGTGGCAGGCTGTCGCTGGAGGGGCGCGGTGCAATTATCGCCGCGATAACCGCGAGTAACATAACAGCCACCACGACTGGAAGTAGCGAAGGCTTGCCATTGTGCCGGGCAACGAAATAGATTCTGATCAGCGCACCGGCAACCGAGATGCCGATGAGAATTGCCCAGTTATATTCATGGCTATAGGTCATTGCGTAGTGATTGCTCGTCATAACGAACAGGACTGGCAATGTGAAATAGGTGTTGTGAACGGAACGTAATTTGGCACGCAGACCTGGCGCGGGATCGGGTGATTCGCCACGTTCTGCAGCGGCGACCATTTGCTTCTGCCCCGGAATAATCACGAAGAACACGTTGGCGACCATAATGGTACCGAGCACCGCTCCAAACAGGATGTAGGCCGCTCGGCCACTGAAAAGATTGCATAAACCCCAGGCAAGCGCGCTGCAGAGTAGCAACAGCGCGAGTGCAAAAACCCAGTCGTCCTTCGCCAACGGCGTCTTGCACATTAAGTCGTAAAGAATCCAGCCTCCAACAATAAAGGCAACGGCTATGCCGATCGCGGCAGCCATCGAAAGGTCTGCAACTGAGCGATCAATCAAATAAATTTCTGCGCCGAGAAAGTAGATCAGTCCCAGAAGAAACATTCCGGACAACCAGGTCGAGTAGGCTTCCCACTTGAACCAGTGCAAGGTGTCCGGAAGCACCTTGGGAAAGGTCCGGTATTTTTGAGCGTGATAAAAACCGCCACCATGAACAGACCAGACTTCACCGCCTATGCCCTTTTCCGAATCGGCAGGATCGCGTGGTTCTTCAAGATGGTTGTCGAGCCAGATGAAGTATAAAGACGCCCCGATCCACGCTACGCCGGTGATGAAATGCAGCCAGCGCAGCAGAATATTGAGCCAGTCAAGTAAGTACGCTTCCATGTCAGCGTCTCATTGGTTGAACATTGTCGGGATAATCTTCCTCGACAGGTGCAACTGCTCGCTCTCGAATCTTGAGAATCTCCGCAGCGGCAGCAACGGCTATCTCAGCAGGCTTCTTGCCGCTAATGCCATCAACTCCAATTGGGCAAATCAACTGATCTATTACGGACTGAGACATGCCCTGTTGCTGATAGCGCTTTTCAAAGCGACGACGTTTGGACAGTGAACCAATCAGCCCGCAATAACGTGCATCGCGGCGCCGTAAGATGCGGTCGCAAATCTCGAAATCCATTGCATGGCTGTGCGTCATGACGAGGTAAAAACTGTCCGCAGGCATCGCGGCAACCTCAAGTGCGGGATCGGAGGTTTCGATGGCCCGAATGTTGGCCGGCAGCTTGCGAAACATGTTTCGCCGACTGTCCAGCCAGCGGATATTGCAATCAAGAACTGACAGCGCATTAACCACTGCCGAGCCCACATGGCCAGCGCCAAATACGGCGATATTTAGATCCGAGACAACTACCGGCTCAAAGAATTCCTGTACGTCGCGCGTGGTCCTAGGCTTGTGCTCAAGGATTCCACGCGCACGATCAACGAGATCCTGCTCCGTCGCATCATCGCCGTAGACGTGTTCCGCCGTAACGACCAGCTTGGCCGGCACTGATTGCGATATTCGTGTCGCAATTACCGCTGCTTCTCGTTGACCATGCAATGCCGCGAGATCACGCAGCCAGCTCGGTTGAGTTTCGGTAACGGGTTCGAAAAGAATTTCGACCACGCCGCCACAGCATTGCCCCATCGACGATCCCAATGGAAAACTGCGCAAGCTTGTTGCAGTATCTTCGAGCATGCCTACGGCAACGCGCGTGCTCTGATACTCGAGTTGACCTCCGCCAATAGTGCCGATTGTCTCTTTTGCAGTAACGATCATCTTTGCGCCGATTTCGCGCGGGGCAGATCCACGGATACCCGCCACTGTTACCAAAACGGCGGCTTCGCCCGCAGCCGCCAAATCCCTTAGTTGATCGATCCACTCATTCATCAGCTGCAGCCCTGATTGCATTCAGTACCGACTCGGGTGTCGCCGGCGCTCGCAAGTCCGGCATTGGACAGGCGTCGGTCGCGAGTGCATCGCGAATTGCATGAAACGCCGAGAGCGCTAGCATCAGAGGTGGCTCGCCGACCGCTTTCGAGCGATAAATGCTGTCTTCAGGGTTCGGGTTGCTTTGCATCAACTGAACACGAAAATCCGGCGCGAGGTCTGAGCAGGTCGGAATCTTGTACGTCGACGGTGCGTGCGTCGATAGTGCGCCGCGATCATTCCAGCACAGCTCCTCTGATGTCAGCCAACCGACGCCCTGAATATATCCACCTTCAACCTGACCCAGATCAATGGCCGGATTCAGCGAGTCGCCACAGTCATGCAGAATATCAACTCGCAATGTACGATTTTCCCCGGTCAAAATATCGACGACGACTTCAGTAACAGCAGCACCGTAAGCAAAATAGAAAAATGGCCTGCCACTAAAGGTCTCTCGGTCGTAGTTGATTTTCGGCGTCTTGTAAAACCCGGTCGCTGATAACTGCACACGATTCGCCCACGCCAGCTGAACGAGTTCAGTGAATGACAAATCCTCGTTACCACATTGAATCCGATTATTAACGAATTCGATCTCGGCTTCGGCTACTGCAAAATGTTGCGCAGCAAATTCAGTGAGTCGCGTTCTAATTTTTGCAGCCGCGTTTCTTGCGGCCATGCCATTCATATCGGCACCGCTCGACGCGGCCGTAGCCGACGCATTCGGTACTTTGCTGGTATCGGCGGCGGTGATTCTTATGCGATCAATGTCGATCTGAAATACTTCGGCAACAACCTGTGCAACCTTGATGTACAGACCCTGCCCCATCTCGGTGCCGCCGTGATTGAGTTGCACTGTGCCGTCTTTGTATACGTGCACCAGCGCCCCGGCCTGATTCAGCAGTGTATTAGTAAAGGAAATGCCGAATTTGACGGGAGTAATGGCAATGCCTTTTTTGAGAATCGTACTGTTCGCATTAAATTCGCCTACTGCATTGCGCCGCGCTTCATAGTCACTGCTCGCAAGCAGTTGATCGAAAATTTCATCAATGACGTTATCTTCGACGGGCTGCAGATACTGCGTGATATTGCGGTCATCTTTGCCATAGAAATTACGCCGCCGAATCTCGAGTGGATCTTTGCCCAGCATCCGAGCGATGTCCTCGATGGCGTACTCGATCGCAAACATTCCCTGCGGACCGCCGAATCCGCGAAACGCAGTATTCGAAACGGTATTGGTTTTGCACCGATGCGAGAGAATCCGGACATTCTCAAGAAAATAGGCATTGTCTACGCTAAACATTGCCCGGTCGTTCACCGGACCGGAGAGATCCGCTGACATTCCGCAACGTGACGCAAGCTCGAAGTCGATACCGAGTATCAATCCCGTGTCATCGAAGCCGACATCGTAGTCCATGACGAAATCGTGACGTTTACCGGTCATGATCATATCGTCATCCCGGTCGAGGCGTAGTTTGCAGGGACAACCGGTCTTATCCGCAGCAAGCGCAGCGATACACGCGATAAGCGCGGCCTGACTCTCCTTGCCACCAAAAGCGCCACCCATGCGGCGACAAATGACGGTGACATCATTCGCCGAACGACCCGTCGCATGCGCGACCAGCATTTGAACTTCATCGGGGTGCTGAGTTGAGCTGTACACAAGGAGGCGGTTGTCTTCCTCGTGTATAGCCATTGCGATATGGCCTTCCAGGTAGAACTGATCCTGACCGCCAACATAAACCCTGCGGCTCGTTCGATGCGGTGCTGCCGCCAACGCCGCGTCCGGGTCGCCACGAACCAGGGTTTCGCTCGGCAGCACAAACGATTCCTTCTCGACTGCGGTTAGCGGATCGAGAATAGCGTCCAGCTCTTCGTATTCGATATCGGCAAGACGCGCCGCCTTTCGTGCAGCATCGACCGTGCTTGCGGCCACAGCAAAAATGGGTTGACCTATGTATTGCACGAGGTCGGTCGCGAATATTGGATCGTCTTTGATGATCGGCCCGTAATTATTCACGCCAGGAATGTCACTGGCGAGACAGACGTCGATGACGCCTGAAGCTGCTCGCACTTTCGAGGTATCTATACCACTAACGTTCGCGTGCGCAATCGTGCTCATGCCGACTGCGACGTGCAATAGATTTCGTGGTTCCGGCAGATCATCGGTATAGGAGGCTCGCCCGGTGACATGCAGGTGCGCGCTGTCATGCGGCAACGCCGCACCAACGGTCTTAACGCGTTTTACCCCGCTACTAACGCCCATAGGTGTACACCGTTTCGAGCTCACTATCCTGCGTCTCCGCAAAAAATCGTCTTAGCAGATTCTGCACAGCCGTTACTCGAATACCGGCCGACGCTCGCATATCGCTTATCGGCGTGAAGTCCTGGCTCAGAGCCTCGCATGCAGCATCAATAGTCTTCGCATTCCACGGCTTGCCATTTACTATTTCTTCGGTATTCCGGGCACGCTGCACCGTAGCTGCCAAGCCGCCACAGGCCATTCGGAATGACACGACTTCGTCATCGCGAAGGAGCAAACGATATGCGGTACAAATTGCGGAAATATCCTGATCAAATCGCTTCGACCATTTTTGACTACTGACAATGGCATCATCGGTGGCTAATGGAATTCTGATTCGTGATACGAACTCACCGGGCTGCAAGTCGTTCACCATGTAGTCATGATAGAAATCATTCAGCTCAATCTCTCGCTCGACCTCACCGCAACGAAGTACCAATGTCGTATCCAGAACCATCAGGGCCGCCATCGAATCGCCGATTGGTGAACCATTTGCGATATTGCCGCCCAAGGTTCCGGCGTTACGGATTGGCGGTGAAGCAAAGCGCCGAAACATCTCATCAAGGCCCGGGTAGTGCTGCACAACAAGCGGCACGGCGTCTGTCAGACTTGTCGCGGCACCGATTTCTATATGCGTGTCGCTGCTGCGTAGTTCGGAAAGCTCAGTAACACGCCCCGTGTAGATTACCGTCGTCAACTCCCGGTGCTGTTTCGTCACCCACAACCCAACATCGGTACCACCGGCAAGTATTGTCGCCTCAGGGTTTTCCGTAAGTATCGCCGCGAACTCGTCAGCACCCGCCGGTGCGAAGAATTTTCGACCGCCGTGTTCTAATACCAAGGAACTCTTGCGCTGCAGTCTCTTTAGCGATGTTGTGCGCTCGACATCTTGCGGCCGCTCGGCCGCATACATTTCTGTGGCAGCGGCAATAATGGGTCTGTAACCCGTGCAGCGGCAAAGATTGCCTGACAGCGCGTCATCAATTTCCTGGCGGCCAGGATTTTCGTTGGTCTCATAAAGCGCGTACATCGACATCACAAAGCCTGGCGTACAAAAACCGCACTGCGAGCCGTGATTGACGACCATCGCATTTTGCACCGGGTGCAATTTGTCGCCGTCCGCCAGACTCTCGACCGTGATCAGTTCCTTACCGTCAAGGGTTGGCAGAAATTGAATGCAGGAATTGATCGCTTTCATACTGACATCATCACCACCACGACTGAGCTCGGCGACGACGACCGTACACGCACCGCAGTCGCCCTCGGCACAACCTTCTTTGGTGCCTTTTCGCCGCAGGTCTTCGCGCAGATACTGCAAGACGGTTCGCGTCGGATCGACGTCGGATACTTCGATGATCTCACCATCAAGCATGAAGCGAATTGCGCCTGCATCCGACATCGGCTTTAGCTACCCCTGTACGTGGAGTAAGACCAGGGTGAGCATAGTAACGGCACGTGATAATTCTCGTCACCATTGACAGAAAATCGGATCACGACTGTTTCCAAAAAAGCAGGCTCGCCGGTGGCCGCATTCTTACTGCGAAAATAGTCACCTATATCGAACTCAAGCTCATAACTCCCGGTCACCATAGTCGTGCCTTCCAATAGCGCCTTGTCCGTACGGCCATCTGCATTGCTTTTTGCCAATTCCAGTTGTTCTCGCTGTTCGCCAGAACTAAACAAGCGAATTTCGACACCCACTGCGGGGCCACCATGCGCTGTATCGAGGATATGCGTTGTCAGTCTTCCCATATTGGATCTCTAAAGTGTTCATGTGGTCAATGCTTGCACCGATCTGCAATGCTGTGATTATACTGCGTAATGAAACCACTAATCCTGCTAGTTCCATTGTTGGCTCTTTTCGGCTGCGACGTGGAGAACGACCGCGCCACCGAAATCACCTATTTGCAGATGCCGGGGACGGAGAAACTCGACCTGCCGTTCTCATCAGCCGTACGTGCAGGAGACACTTTGTACCTGTCCGGAAATGTCGGCAACATTCCTGATTCGCTCGACCTGGCTGAAGGCGGAATTGCTGGGGAAACCCGGCAAACAATGGAGAACATTTCGACCGTATTGCAACAGTTTGGTTCATCAATGGATGAGGTCGTGAAATGTACGGTGTTTCTTGCCGATATGAGCGAATGGGGCGCAATGAACATCGTCTACAAGACCTACTTCAAGAATCCTCCGGCCCGCAGTGCATTGGGCGCAAATGGCCTTGCGCTCAACGCGCGCGTTGAAATTGAGTGCATCGCCGTTACGGGATAGCGAGCAACGCGTCGCGCCGCGATTTCAATGCGCGCAAGCGCCGTTTATCCAGGACATCACCTAGGCTGGCGTCGAGTACTTCGTCGCCAAGTTCTACGAGCGCGTCCTTCCAACCGGCATGAACTGCCAGTTGCGCACTCTTAAGATGCGCTGGCCGTCCCTTTTTCGCAGCGAATGCCCTGTCGTGCTCACTCAGAATCAATCGCCAGTCGCTCTTATCGTAGAGCATTCGCCGTTGCGAGCGACCCTCGTTGTGAACCAGCACGTCGAATACGTACATTTCTGGCCACTGGTCGTTGATAGAACACCAGGCACCACCGCCCTGAGCCGATGCCGAACGCTCCGCCTCGTCGATACTATTGTCTGGCAAGAATTGTAATGAACCACTCTTGCCGTCAAGCTCACGAATAACGCTAACCGGAACCATCTCCAAATTAAGCAGACGATCCAGACGATACGCAGCGACATTTGGGTAGAAACCGCGTCCTTTGTTTTTGTTGAATATCGCGGAAACGGTACTGTTGCCATCACTAAGTTCAACCAGGGTGCGCCCGGTCAAGGTATCTGCTTTGGCCACGACGGTCGCCTCCCCCATCTGAAGTAGTCTCGCCAGATCCTCCGCATTCAAATCGTTGGGGCGTCGACCGACCTTGCGCCCCTGGTTTACCGGCAGCAAAGAAGTCATTCCCGTTTGGTCGGTCACCGAGACGCTCTCGCCCTCAATCACGAGCGCATGCCCGATGCCCTGATAATAAAAATTCAACATACCCGTATCGATTTCGATTACCCGGCCGTCGAATCGCTGCATTACCTGGCGACTGGGTGTCGGCGTGTGGCCGATGACAACCCGAGTTGCGTCGATCGCGGTGAGGGCCGCTTCCAGCCTGTGCTCTTCGACAATTCCCGGACAGAGAATATTGTTTCGATACCAGAGCGGTCCATCTGTACTCAGGAGATCGGAGTCGCCCAGCCGGATTCCCGCTCTGACTGCCTGAAGAACCTCGGGTGACAGGCCTGCACCGGGCGTATATTCCGTGAGCAATTTTTCGTAGTCGTAGTGGCTGTCAGTCGGCAACAGTATTCCCGCATCCGCCAGTTTCGCGAGAGTCTCGATGTATTCGGCCATGTCTTTTTGCTGTTTGTCGTTGATGCCTTCAAGACCGACCTCGGTGACAACAGGTGGCAAACCACCGTGCACAAATGCTGTGCCATTGATCACGACAATTATGTTTTTCTGCGACAGCCATTTGCCGTAGTGCCCATCGGCGCGAAACGCGCGCCGCATAGCGAAGTAGCCTTGCGGAAATTCCTTGTCGAACGTGGCGCGTAATTCGCCACTCGCACCACCATTTCTACGTGCATACATCTCGAACCAGAGTTGCCGTTCGCCAGGGTCTGATTCGTGCGCAAAGGCCGCGTATTCAGGCGCACTCACGTAGCGCATATCACCGGTCAGAATCATCGACTCGTGATTGCCGATTAATACGTGCACCTGTCCACCAGCCGCCATAGCCTCGCCTTCCAGCCGCATCAGCAGATCCATTGCGGCCCGTGATTTTGGACCGCGATCGAGAATATCCCCAACAATCACCAGATGTGATTCACCACCTGCCCAACTTAGATCGTCTGCGAGAATGTCAGCGTTTTGCAATGTTGTGACCATGGCGTCGTAAGCGCCGTGAATATCGGCTATCGCAACGATTCGGCTAACGTCATCGAAGCGCCATTCTCGCGACCAGGCGGTCTGCGAAATAGCAACGAATATAAGCACAGCGATCAAGAATGGTCTGGATAGACGGTGCAATTTACAGTCCTCTATGCATTGACAGTACGAGTGTAGCCGTATGCTAAACTCGACGCGATCCCGGCACTTAGAAATGGAGCCTGAACGATGTCGATTGTTCGTTGGACACTATCGATATTCACGTTGTTCCTGTCGATATCGGCCGCTTCCGGCGACGAAGCGCTTTCTCCAGACCCGCTCTTCCAAAGCAATGATGTGCTCGACGTGAATTTTTCTGCGCCGCTGACGACGCTACTGGCTGAACGCCCGGTTGTCGACGAATTGCCGGCTACGTTTCGGTACACGAACGCGCTAGGTCAGTCGGTAGAGCTGGAGGTCAAGGTGCGTACTCGAGGACGCTTCCGACGTGATCACAACAACTGTCGTTTTCCGCCACTGAGACTAAATTTTGAAACCTCGCAAACCAAGGACACTTTGTTTCACAAACAAGACAAAGTGAAGCTGGTAACTCACTGTCAAAATTCATCAAAATATGAACAGGCCTTACTCAGCGAGTTTGCTGCATATCGCCTTCTGAACGTGATGTCGAACATCAGCTTTCGAGTACGCATGCTAAAAATCACCTACAGCGATCGCGAAGGCAAGAGAGGCGATGAAGTGCGCTATGGCTTCATTATCGAGCACCGGGATCGACTGGCTAGACGCATCGGAAAACCGGTTCTCGATATTCCAACTACCAGCTACAGGTCTATTGACCCCGCATACATGAACTTAGTCTCGTTGTATCACTATCTGATCGGCAATACGGATTTTTCGCAGGTCCGGACTGCCGCGGGTGAACGGTGTTGCCACAATCACGTGTTATTTGGCACCGAGGGCGGGAGGGTCTGGTCGGTACCCTACGATTTTGACCAGTCGGGACTTGTAAACGCACCACACGCTCGTCCCGCGGAGCGATTCAAGCTGCGAGATGTGACACAAAGGCTCTATCGGGGTCGTTGCTTTAACATCGAAAATCTTCCACAAACTATCGCTGACTTTCAGGACAAGAAGCACGAATTACTGGCGGCGATTGGTGATATTGAGATACTGGGTGCCGCGAAAGCCAGGAAGATGACGAACTATATCGAAAAGTTCTACGATACGCTTGAGTCGGAACGACGCATCAATAGCGAATTCATTCGAAAATGTATTTGAGCCTTACGCGGCTGCTGATTAGTTTACAACCAGTCGGCAAGTATCTTAGAGACTCGTGGGTGTATGTAATAGCCGATTGAGCTGTGCGGATTAGACTTGCCGTAACGCACAGCGAGATTGAATATTTTGTGGTCGTGCACCGCACTGACAACGCGTTGTTGCAGCATGCCTTTGAAGTCATCAGCCAATGTATTGTCGTGACAGGTGTAGTCATCCTCCGCCGCGACGTTATGCCAAGCAATCACGTTCGAAGGAAATCGATTTTTGGATTTTTTTCTCGCGCCGAGAAGTCGCTTGCGAATATTCGTGTCGCCGAGCGGTGACCCCAGCGTCAGCCACAGATCCACTTTCTTGCCGCTGTAACGTTCCTTCAGATCGGGGTCGTGGCACAACTGCCAAAGCACGTCGTATGCGACAACGCTGCCAGTGCCATGAGAAACGAGCACAACTCTATTATCCGCATCAAGCCGCTCACACAACTTATCTGACAGGCGCTGACGGACATGGGTGCCGTATTGCGACTTTTCATCGAAGTAGCATGCAAAGTCCTTCAACACCATCTTGATCATGGGCAAGCCAAGTCCAATCGCGCCGAGTACAGGCGCTACGACGTCGACAGTCGCCTCCGGCAACGCTGACTTGCCTGGCAGCTGGTCGTATTGACGGATACCAAATCGTTTACGCGCTGAAATTTGCCGCAATGCCGCAAGGACGTTACGTCTATCACCAATATCGAGCTTCTCATCGTAGTTCTTGCCGGCGGCGTGCAGAATTTTTGCATTCAGATCGCCATACCATGCTGCGCTTTTTTCCATCGCATCGAAGGCCTGCAGCGCGTCCGGAAAATCACGCGCCACGCCCGCTCGCATCGCCGCCATGCTGAGATCCATGTGCGCCTCTTCGGGTGGCTTGAAGTCACGCCCGTGGATCAGAATCATGCTGCGTGTATTGGCAAAATTCATCTGATCAATACTCATCTTCACCGCCATCGCGACGGGTTAACATCGTTAGAAATGACCCAGCCACTGTCTTGCCATATTCGAGTTTCCAGATGATGAGGGTAACCAGAACGAATGTCAGCGAAACAACATAGGATATCCCCAGTGCGCCAATTCCGGAGCCAAGTCCGATACCGATCGCGACAAAAATATACATCGCATCGGATGGCTGATTCAGCGAAAACCGAAAGCGGACAGCGGCCACGATTCCAGCAAGGCTGAACGCCAGGGCGATACTGTTTAAAACGATCATGGCAATGCCGGTCACCAACAACGGCAAAATCACGATCGTCTGCAAGAATGACTGATCGATGCGTCGCGCACGACTGGTGATGAAATACGCCCATGACACAGGGATCGCGAGAAGTGTCGCACCGACGCTTGCAATAAAAAGTCGGACCGGGGCCGCGCCCGTCAGCAGGTTGCGTTCGACGCTCGTGTAAACAGGTTCGAAGGTATCGATTCTTGCATCAGCGAGACTATCGAGGCCGCCTATCGGCAGGTAATCCGCCAATGACGGATAGCGAGTCACAATTAAATACGCGATACCGACCAGGACTCCGTAGTACATCAGGATCAGTGTCAACGGAATCAGCAAACTTGCAGATCGTCTCATGGCGGGGTTCCGAATTTCGCGATCTAGAACGATACAGACCTGCTGTCTATTTCGCCAGAGCATAAGGTGGGCGAAGATCTCACTTCGATGCTAATCTATGCGCCGCCTCAAACTACTAAAAAGACAAATGACGAATTCAACTCAGTTACTCGGCATCAGCAACGCGATCGTTGATGTACTCGCACACGTAGACAGTGATTTCCTCGATATGATCGGCGCACCATTGGGATCGATGACGCTAATTGACTCAGATCAAGCAGAGGACATCTACTCAAAGATGGGTCCCGCGACAGAAATGTCCGGCGGTTCGGTCGCAAACACCATTGCCGGATTTTCGAATCTCGGAGGCAGCGGTGCCTATATTGGCAAGGTTCGCGATGATCAGCT
Organism: Woeseiaceae bacterium; assembly: GCA_021773075.1. Lineage (GTDB taxonomy): Bacteria > Pseudomonadota > Gammaproteobacteria > Steroidobacterales > Woeseiaceae > UBA1847. The sequence goes on along the minus strand of JAJFKT010000035.1, from coordinate 378,888 downwards.
CGGCGCAATATTCAATCACGATATGACCTCACTCGGAGTCGACATTCGACTCGAACCCGCATCTGGTGGCGCCGCCACAGCTCGTAGTCATGTGCTCATCAGCGAGGGCGGACAACGTACGATGCAGACCTATCTTGGCGCCTGTCTCGGTTTGTCCCTCGCAGATATTACGGAGTCGACTGTCGGTAATCCGAAGGCCCTGTTGCTTGAAGGATACGTCTGGGATATCGCAGAAGGACCTGCACTGGCGAAAAAGGCCGCCGAAATTGCGCGTACGAACGGCACTGCGGTCGCATTGTCGCTTTCTGATTCGTATTGCGTTGAACGGCATCGCGATTCGTTTGAAGATTTTGTTCGCAATGATGCCAACATCGTCGTCGCTGACGAAGACGAAGTTCACGCGCTTCTCGGAACGGACAGCATTACGGCCGCGATCGAACAACTCAGAAATTACGACGTGCTGTTTGCGGTCACTCGATCGGAAAAAGGCTCTGTCATTATTCATGGCGAGGAAACTTTCGAACAGGCGGCCGATAAAGTAGATGAGGTTGTCGACACGACGGGTGCGGGCGATGCTTACGCTGCCGGCTTTATGTACGGATGGGCTAATGACCGCCCGCTATCCGACTGCGCCCGTTACGGTACCTATTGCGCCACCCAGGTTATTCAACAACTCGGCGCCCGTATCGAAAAGGGACTGCTGGACGACATCTGAGCTTACGGAGCAGACGAAAAAGCACCCGCTCGGGTGCGTATTTTCGCTCACCACCGGCTGACGACGGCCGTGGTGCGGGCGGCGCGCCAGCCCAATTGCACCGCTACTCCCGCCCAGATTGCTCCGCTCATCAACAGTAGTGCGGAATTGCCGAGGGCCATGACGGCGGCTCTCGCCATACCAGCAGGTCCCCTGTATGCCTCCGATCCGACATAAATTGCGATCATGATCAGAACCGCAGCAACGGTGCCCAGAAATGTCTGCAGGTAGAACCAAAGGAAGGCCCTGTAGATAAGTTCGTCTGACACAGTTTCCGCCAGTTCCAGTATCGCGAAGCCAGGAATCTCTGCCGGTTTCTCAGGCATGCCTGGCGTATGCAGCGAATTTCTGTCGAATGCGGGCCCGAGCAATCGGTTTTGACCCCAGACGGTTCGAGTTATCAGAAAATAAGCGCTGACGGCTATCGTCGTTGAAATAAGCACCAGCCAACTCGCATTGAGCACACCGGCTGCCAACCCAAGCTCCTCAAATGGCCGCTCCATACTGTGCCACTTGAACAACAACACTGCCGGCGCAACCGTCCACGCGACAACGTTTCTCAGGTAGTTGCTGTTGCGCGGCATAGCCGTCGAGCGAGCGACTCGGGCGCTGCGATAGACGAGTATGGGGGCGGCTATCGACATGAGTACGAAGAATGCATGATCGAAGTTTTGCAGCATCAGTAATTTCCCAATCCGACTCAGAGCCCGCCGGACTCAATCAAAACGGACTCCCATGTGGAGCCGTCGGCGAATCGTTGCAGCGTTTTGAAAATATAAGGCGAGCGCTGCTTGCTCAGCCAGGCGGTCCATGGCCGTTCTTTGGTAGAAACACGATAGGTTGTTACGCGCTCTCCCAACGGCAATTCGATCTCTTCCTCGCCGTCAATCGTAATAGTCTCCCACTGCAGTACTCCACCAGTTCCAAGAACCGGAATTTTCACGCTCGCACCGGTTTCAAACGGCACACTCATCAACAGCGTTGCCCAGATGGAGAGATCGAACGGCGACTCGTCAAACTCCAAAGGGACCCGGATGCTCGCGGACTCGGAACTTGGCAGTATCGTCGCTACGAGCTCTTTACCCGAAAAATCGATGTGAGAAACGGAGCCTGCGTCACCACGCTGATCGGTCACGATCGGGGCGAGGGAATTCGCATCAACCAGGTGTACGCGCCACATATCTTCGATGCCCGCCGCAGTAGTCCGTGATACTTCGCGTCGCATCAGTCGGACGCCTTCTCGTTCAACAAACTCAACACGATCGGTCCATTCCCCGTTTGGCTCCCGGTGGCCGTCGGCATCGATTCGCGTCAACTCAAAGCGCGATGTGTAGGGCGTAATGAATGCCGGGTTCATTCGACTGTCACCGATACGCAGCTCATCACTCTCGTTCGGCGATTCGTTGCTCGCGTTTGCAGTGCAGCAAAGTGCCATCAAAACCGCAAGCTGACTAAGCTGTTTCGTATTCATTGTGTATCTCCAGTTTTTGCAGTGTGTTTTTGGCTAATGCATTGCACGCGGGCGACACCCAGGTAAGCGAGCAGCGCGTTGGTGACTTCGGTAACCAACAGCGCGTCACCAAAGCGCTTACTCACTGGCTTGAATAGCAGCCCTGACTGGAGCGTTGTCACCGCCATGAACATCCCGACTTTGACCGCATTTGCTGGAGATGGATGCCGGATCTCGTCAACACACTCCAGTAACCACCTGGCAACCAGGTCGATAATCTCGTGTGCTTTTTGAATTTCATCAGGCGGCAATTCGGCACGATCAGAAAATTGCCGAGATACCAGCGCACGAATCAGGCCCCGGTCTTGCAGGTATGATTTGGAAAGAATTTTTGTGAATAGGCTGATGCGCTCTACGAGCCCAATACCGCGCCACTTTGGGTCTGCCACGAATTCTCTGATCTCAGCAAGATGCATGTCTTGTCGTTTCTCAATCAGATACGGCAGCAGCTCGGCCTTACTGCTGAAGCGCTTGTAGAAAGCACCCGTGCTGGCAGCCGCAGAATCGACTATCTCGGCGACGGTGATGTCGCTAAACGTCTTACGCTTTAGTAATTCTTCCGTAGCGCAAAGCAATCGCTCGAGCGTCGCAATGCTGCGCGCTTGTTTTGGTTTTTTTGGTCCGTTCGACTTCACGCTTTCCTGCCCTCAGAAAAAGAGAATGTGCGTTCTCTTTATTGATTCTGGGTCAGATAAAAGAGAATCGCAATCTACGTTTTCTGATAGACGACTAGAATGGCGTGGAGGAGGATCGACGCGCGATATACACGCAAGCCCAGCTTATGTACCGATAGGATGCCAGGTGGTTTTCACTTCCTGCGTATCGCGGATCAGGTAAGGATTCTCGGCATCATTCGTCCAGTCCACTCGCGTTCGTTCCACAACGTGCTTGATATTGTCGGCGGCGAGCTGTTGCACATTTCTAGCGACGGCCTTGCCGCCATCGCAGTAAATTACCGCATTGACATCCATGTGAGACGCAAAGAATTCGGTCAACTCCGAACGGAAGCCGGTGAGGATATTCACAACACCACCCGGCACGTCGGATGCATGCAAGACCTCCGCGAAACTCACCGCACAAAGTGGCTTGCTCTCCGATGCCAGTACGACACAGGAATTACCACCCGCGATTGCCGGTGCGACGTTAGAAATCAGGCCAAGCAAGCTGCTGCTATCCGGCGCCAAAATAGAGACGACACCCGTTGGCTCCAGAACCGAAAAGTTGAAGTGTGAAGAATTGACCGGGTTTACCGAACTAAAAACCTGTTGATACTTGTCGGTCCAGCCGGCGAAATAAATTAGTCGATCAATCGAAACATCGACTTCTTTTTCCGCTGCGCGCAGCGTCGATCCCTGTTGCATCAATTCGGCAACAAACTGATCACGTCGACCCTCAAGCATTTCAGCAATGCGGTAAAGAATCTGGCCGCGAAGATAGGCGCTTGCCTTTGCCCAGCCCGGCTGCGCGCTTCTCGCCGCGACAACTGAATTTCGAAAATCTTTGCGACTACCACGACACATATTCGCGATGACATTGCCGTTACTGTCCCCAAGTGAAAAATACCGGCCGGACTCCGTGCGCGGGAACTTACCGCCGATATAAATTTTGTAGGTCTTGGCAACTGCGATTCGCTTGGCTGACATTATTTCGCTCCCAGCTTCACGTAGGCATCAAGGCCATGCAGCCCGCCCTCGCGTCCGACGCCACTCTCTTTATAACCACCAAACGGTGAGGTCGGATCAAATTTGTTAAAGGTATTGGCCCAGACCACCCCTGCGCGCATGCCCTGCGTCATCTTGAAAATTTTGGAGCCCTTGTCTGTCCAGATTCCGCCCGACAATCCGTACGGCGTGTTATTGGCTTTGACCAAGGCTTCGTCGTAGCGGCGGAAGGTCTGAATTGCGAGCACCGGTCCGAATATTTCTTCTTGTACAACGCGGCTCGATTGCGAAACGCCGGTGAAGATCGTCGGCCGACAAAAGTATCCCTTGCGCGGTACGCGGCAACTGCTCTGATGCATTTCGCCACCCTCCGCTTTGCCGATCTTCAGGTAGGACTGAATCTTCTCCAACTGCATTGAGGAATTGATCGCACCAATATCCGTATTCTTATCCAGTGGATTACCAACGATCAACGTCTCCATACGATCTTTCAGCTTGGCGATAACTTCATCCGCGACGGACTCCTGCACCAGCAAACGAGATCCGGCGCAACACACGTGTCCCTGATTGAAAAAGATGCCGTTGACGATGCCCTCGACAGCCTGATCGATCGCCGCGTCCGCGAAAATTATGTTCGCGGCCTTACCGCCGAGCTCAAGCGTGTATTTCTTATTGGTACCGGCGATTGTCTTTTGAATTAGCCGTCCGACATTCGTAGAGCCGGTGAAGGCTATCTTGTCGACATCGGGGTGCTCCACAATCGCAGCACCAGTTGCGCCGGCGCCGGTCACGATATTTACGACGCCTGGTGGCAATCCAGCGTCGGCAATAACTTCAGCCAGTTTCAGCGCCGTCAACGGCGTTGTTTCAGCCGGCTTCAGGACGACTGTATTTCCGCAGGCCAGCGCCGGAGCTATTTTCCAGGCGGCCATTAGCAGCGGGAAGTTCCAGGGGATAATCTGACCTGCAACTCCCAATGGGCGCGCTGTGCGTCCGGGAAACGCGTACTCGAGTTTGTCCGCCCAGCCCGCGTAGTAGAAAAAGTGCGCCGCCGCCAGCGGCACATCCACGTCTCTTGATTCGCGAATCGGCTTGCCGCCATCGAGCGACTCAATGACGGAAAACTCGCGCGCCCGTTCCTGCATGATACGTGCGATGCGGTACATGTATTTGCCGCGCTCAGCCGGCTTCATCCGACCCCATGTCGTGCGGTAGGCCTCGCGCGCAGCTTTGACCGCTTTATCGACGTCTGCCTGACTCGCATCCGCTACACGGCTAGTTCTTTCTTCGGTTGCCGGATTAACGGTATCGAAGTACTTGCCCTTTTCCGGCTTTACGAAGTCGCCATTAATGAACAATCCATAGCGGTTCTTGATATTGATGTGATCGGTACTTTCCGGAGCCGGGTCGTATCCCCAACCGCCGTCGAAAGCCAGTTTGTTTTCAGGAGTAGCCATCTTTAATCCTTGGAGAAATAGTCAGGCGACTGGTAAACACCGGTCGCCTGCTTCATCAATTGCATCAATACGTCGTTCGCAAGCGAGCTTGCGCCGAATCGAAACCATTCGGGTGTCATCCAATTATTGCCCAGCGTTTCGTGCAGCATGACGAGATAATGGATCGCCAGCTTGGATGTCGAGATGCCACCCGCCGGCTTCATGCCGATCATCTTGCCGGTGTCGCGGTAAAAGTCGCGAATCGCCTGCAGCATCACGAGCGTTACCTGCATCGTCGCTGCTGGTTGAATCTTGCCTGTTGAAGTCTTAATGAAATCGGCGCCCGCATACATTGCCAAAACGCTGGCCTTACGAACTCGATCGAGAGTTCCCAATTCGCCAGTCTCAAGAATCACTTTTAGATGCGCGTCACCACAGGCTTTCTTGACCGCCACGATTTCGTCGAACACATAACGATAGTCACCTGCCAGAAACGCACCGCGGGAGATCACCATATCAATCTCGGTCGCACCCGCATCAACTGCCATTCGCGTGTCGTCGAGCTTCACGCTCAAGGTGGACATGCCACTCGGAAATGCCGTTGCCACCGAGGCGATGTTGATATCGTGGCCGGCAAGTGCTTCTTTGGCGACGCTGACCATTGTCGGGTAGACGCAAACCGCCGCAACATGCGGCAAGCCGGGCATGGAGTCGTGTAAATGAATTGCTTTCTGGCACAGCTGCGTCACTTTGCCCGGCGTGTCCTGACCCTCAAGTGTCGTAAGGTCGATCATGCTCAGAATCAGTTTCAGCGCCTCAACTTTGGACGCCTTCTTGATGCTGCGACTTTGAAATCGCGCGACACGTTCGTTCACACCGACTTCGTCGACCGCAGGCACGTTGCTGAGATCCGGTAGACGTCTCGCGACTTTAACTGCAGAAAGTGCCATACGCCTAAGTCCCTGCCACGACGGTTTCGAGCGCCACGAGTATCATTTCGTCGAAGGTCGTCGCACGTTCATCGGTAGTCAATGCGTTACCGCTCACGATGTCATCGCTAACGGTACAAATTGCCAACGCTTCAGCGTTGTTTTCGGCAGCGATCGGAAAAATTCCGGCGGCTTCCATTTCCACACCATAGACATTGTATTTGGCCATAGTCTCAAACATGTCCGGGTCCGGTGTATAGAAAAGGTCCGCGGAGAATATGTTGCCGACGTGATAACGAACCTCGGCCGCCTTCGCAGCTGCAACGGCTTTGGCCACCAGATCAAAGCTTGCCAGCGCTGCATAATCGTAACCACCAAAACGCATACGATTACAGTTTGAGTCTGTTGACGCACCCATCGCGATGATGATGTCGCGCAATTTGACGTCGGGATGCGATGTGCCACAGCTGCCAACGCGAATAACGCGTTTGACACCGTATTCGGTGATTAGCTCAGTGCAGTAAATCGATACGGACGGAATCCCCATGCCGTGCGCCATCACTGAAACCGCTTGCCCCTTGTACTCACCCGTGAATCCCCACATATTTCTGACGTCGGTCACACGCCGCGCATTGTCGAGATAAGTATCAGTAATGTACTGCGCCCGCAATGGATCACCGGGCATCAGCACCGTGTCGGCAAAGTCGCCGGGTGCCGCGTTCATATGTTTAGTAGCCATAGACGTTCTTTTACCATGATCCGCAGCGCCTTGCCGCCAATACCGCACGCAACTACCATCGTGGTATCAGCTTGAGGTTATCGACGATGCGAAGTTTGGATCTTGTTGTAAGTGGTTTTGTTCTACTGATTATAGCTGCGTGTAGCAAGGCAGCTTCGCCGGAGCCCATTGTGCCAGAAGTGACCGGGCAGCTTGAAGATAAAAAAATCCGCGAAGCCAGCGGCCTCGCCCGTTCGCAACGAAGTCCGGAGACCCTCTGGATTATTAACGACAACGGCGCCAAAGAAACTGTGCATGCGATCGATCATGAAGGAGTTCGTCTAGGTGAGTTCGACCTCAGCAATTCCCGCAACAAAGACTGGGAAGACCTGGCGTCGTTCCGGCTGAATGGTTTGCCCATGCTGATGGTCGCTGACATTGGCGACAACACCGCCAAGCGGGACAAACGATCTCTGTACTTTGTCGAGGAACCCAAGCCTGAGAAAAAGGCTGAGGCAGAACTCGGATGGCGAATTGACTATGTCTATCCCGACGGACCCCGAGACGCGGAAGCTGCCGCCGTGGACGTGAGTACCCAGCAGGTCCTGATTCTCTCCAAACGAGACCTGCCACCCCGGCTGTATGGCATTGCGATGCAATTCAATCGCGATGAAACAGTCGACGCACGATTTTTGGGTCCGGTCACGACACTGCAACAACCGACGCGCCAGGACGTTGAGTTCGCGCCGAAGACGAAGGACTGGTACTGGCAACCTGTTGGCATGGATATCTCCGCTGACAATCGGGCGGCGGTCATCCTTACCTATCGGGAGGTGTACTATTATGAGCGTCGGGCCGGGCAAGAATGGCCGGAAGCGCTGAATACAAAACCCGTTCGAGTCAGTCTTGGTAACTTCGAAAACGCCGAGGCGATTGCCTTTGGCGATGAAAGTCGGACCGTTTTCGTCACCGGCGAGAATACGCATTCCCGACTGCTACGAATTGATTTCAATGGAGTTGAAAAACCATGACGCGAGTAAAAACCTGTGTGACATTACTCATTTTTACTCTATGCATCGCGGCTTGCTCCGCGAAAGCACCAGAGCCCATGTCTGTAACCGTCATGACTTTCAACGTGCAAAATCTTTTCGACAACACTGACGACCCTGGCAAAGACGACAAAGCCTATCTGCCGATTGAAGCCAAACAGAACGAATCACATATCGCCGCCTGCAATGAAATTCAAGTGGACAGCTGGCGTGTCGAGTGTCTTGAGCTGGACTGGAGTGGTGCTGCTATCGAACGCAAACTCGAGGCCCTCGCCGCCACAATTCGACAGGTTAATGGCGGTGCCGGAGCCGATATCATCGCTATGCAGGAGGTCGAAAACGCCTCGATCCTGGATCGGCTTCGCACTGAGAAACTCGGTGAAATGGGTTATCAACCGGCAATTCTTATCGAAGGGAGTGATGTGCGTGGCATCGATGTCGCCATTCTTTCAAAGTTGCCGCTCGCAGATGTGCCATCTTTGCACCCACTCTCCCTGCCGGACTTTCCGGAAAGAGAAGGCGACACTCGCGGTGTGCTTCAGGCAAACTTCGTTTTGCCGGACGGGTCTGTGCTAACTGCGTTTAGCGTGCACTTTCCTGCCCCGTTTCACCCGACGTCCATGCGCATCGCTGCATACGAGCATTTGGCGGCTTTACGCGCCGCCCTGCCCAATGAAAATCATGTGTTTGCTGCCGGCGACTTCAACACCACCAGTACAGAAGATGCCAGAGAGAATTTGCTGGAATCCTACGCCCGCCCGTATTGGACTATCGCACACGACGTAGGTTGTACCGAGTGTGACGGCAGCTACTTCTACCACGGTGATTCGAGCTGGTCATACCTCGATATGATTCTCTTCTCGCCTGCTCGTGGTAAAAAAACCACAGCGGAAGTTCGCGGGGATTCGGTGGCGATCGCCAACGCTTACCCACCGCAGATGAGCGAAAATGGGACGCCTGAACGCTTTCGTAGCGAAAAAGGCACGGGTGTATCGGACCACTGGCCAATGGTCGCTGAGATTGAATTCGCGCAAAAACAATAACTTGTAGCCACTTCATAAGATTGATTCTTGAAACGCCGCTGTCGCGTTTCAAGCACCCTAAAAGCAAACGGTGAATTTCCCCTCAAGCCCTTATTGCGTAAGCAATTTCGCTGCGTTAGATTGGCGCAACAAAGTAAAAATCACGTTCGTGGTCGCGCTCCGGTGCGACGCTCTAATTTACGAACTCAATAATTAAGCGAAATATTCAGTGTCAAATTCATGACTCAAATTTTCGCGGTCCTTATCAAAGCGGGGATGCAAACGGTGTATTTCAAGAACGAGAAAATGCGCCAAACAAATCTCCCAGTTCACTCAAGAGGCAGCCTACACATGAGAAACCTATTCAAAGCATTTCGCCTAATTGGCGTTTTTGCAACAGTAGCCATTATCTCTTTATCTGTTACAACAACAGCCAACGCGCAGCAAACCACCGCTGAACTTAAGGGTACTGCATACGATTCTGCGGGTTCACCCAGCGGCGGTGCATCGATTGAAATCCTTCACGTTGGATCCGGCGCGCGCTGGACCACAACGACCAACGATGCCGGAGCATTTCATCAAAGCGGATTGCGTCCCGGCGGACCCTATACCGTAACGATTGCCGGCACGGGTATAAGCGAGCAAGGCGTGTACGTGAACATTTCCGCGCCGACTTACGTGTACCTGGCAGCTGAAGGTCCTACGGAAGAGATTGTAGTGATCGGGAGCCAAATCCAAACCGGGCTGAGTATGGGCGCCGCGACCATGATCAGCGAACAACAATTGAATGAGACGGCGTCTATCGCACGCGACTTCAAGAACGTCATTCGAACAGATCCGCGTGTTTCCATTGACCGCTCAAATAGCAATGCTATTTCGATTGGCGGCGTTAATAACCGCCTCAACAGCCTCACGGTTGACGGCGTTCGTCAAAATGATGAGTTCGGCTTGAATCAGAGCGGCTTTCCAACGCAGCGCGGTCCGGTATCGGTTGATGCCATTCAGCAGATTTCCGTTGAAACCGCTCCTTTCAGCGTGGAATACGGCGGTTTCCAGGGCGGTACGATCAATATCGTAACCAAGTCGGGGGAAAACGATTTCCACGGCAGCGTTTTATTCAACCGAGCCAGTGATAGCCTCATTGGTGATAAGTCGAAAGAACGCGATATTACTATCGGGTCCTTCGAAGAGGAATTCCTGAGCGCCACCATCAGCGGGCCGATTATCAAGGATCGTCTGTGGTTCTTCGCCAGCTATGAAAAATTCGAAGGGTCTGATCCAGACGCTATACAGTTTGGTTTACCTGGATCCGGGCGTGCAAGCGAAATTTCGGGCGTGACACAAGCCGACATCGATCAGATACGAAGTATTTCGCAAACGGTCTATGGTTATGATCCGCTTGGCCTGTTTGAAAGCGCGACTCAGATCGAAGATGAGAAAATACTCGCCAAACTCGATTGGCGCATCAGCGACACTCACAATGCAATCCTCACTTATCAATTCGTCGAAGGCAACGACCTGATCGATCAGGGTAACAGTACGGGTTCCGCCCGCCTGGGATTGCCGTCGAACTTCTATAACCGCGGCGAGGAAATGACAGCTTACTCGGTACAGCTCTTTTCGGACTGGACCGACAACTTTTCGACTGAACTCAAGGTTGCTATAAAAGATATAGACAACCTGCAGGCACCACTTGGCGGAAATGAATTCGCGCAAATGGAAGTCGACTTAGCTAGTGGTTCATCGATTCGCTTCGGACCGGATGTCTTCCGACATGAGAATTTCCTGTTCACGGAAAACGAACAATTCAAATTAAAGGCCGACTATAGCTGGCGTGAGCATCTGTTTACCTTTGGCTACGAGCGCGACAGTGTCGACGTCTTCAATGCCTTTTCACCCACTTCGCGCGGCGACTACCGATTCGCGAGCATTGCCGATTTTCAGAACCGTCTGGCGAGCTCGGTTTTTGTTGCCAATATATCCTCAACGGGCGACGTCGATGATCTGGCTGGCCAGTTTGAGCAGACCATCGACAGCTTCTACATTCAGGATCGCTGGGACATGCTGGACAATCTGACCATTATCGCAGGCCTCAGATTTGACACCTACACCACCGACGAAGCTCCGGTCCGAAACGCCAACTTCGTAGCTCGAAATGGTTTTGACAATACCGGAACTATGGACGGCCGCGACATCATCATGCCAAGAATCGGTTTTAACTGGCAACCGTATGATCGCACCACGATCCGTGGTGGCGCTGGCTTGTTCTCTGGCGGCGTTCCCTCTGGCTTTATCTCGAATAGTTTTTCAAACGTCGGCATTCTAAACCAGAGTGGTTTTTTCGGCAGCAGCGACATGGCGGGAGTCCTGGTTGACGGTTTCAACATCGACCCGTCGCTTCTTGCGCAGTTACAACCCGGCGATGGCGATGTCCATGCGATCGATCCTGGCTTCGATGTTCCGTCAACCTGGAAAGTCAATCTTGCGTGGGATCAGCAATTTGATATCGGCGGCCTTCAGGATTTCAATTTTACAGTTGACTTGATTTTCGGTTTCGTACAGGACGCCCCGGTTTGGAAGGACCTGCGGCGAGAAGTCATCGGCAATGCTGCTGACGGCCGGCCAATTTATGGCGCCGTAGGCTGTGCGGCCGACCCGGCGACCGTAGATCCGATCGCTGAATGCCGTAGTATCTTAAATTACGACGTTTTAATGACCAACACCGGCAAAGGCACCAACCATTCCTATGCGTTTTCGTTGGACAAGAACTGGGATTTGGGTCGCGGCGGAGAGCTGAGCACCGGCATCACCTATACCCGCCAGCGTTCCAGGGTCGTCAGTGATGCACTTAGCTCAACCCCAACGTCCTTGATCGGCCGGGAGCAGACCTTTGATCGCAATAATCCACTCCTGGGTCGAAGCAGCCACGAAACCAAGGACCGTGGCACAATAAACGTTACCTGGCGTAAGGAGTTCTTTGACACACTGCCAACGACGGCCAGCGTTTTCATTCAAAGAAAATCCGGCAAGCCTTTCGGTTATACCTTTAATGCACCGCGCAACGCGCTTGGCGATACGTTTGGCGGTAATGAGCCGATTGACGATGATGATTCGCAACTGCTGTATGTGCCGAGTGGGCCGAGCGATCCGAACGTCATCTACGGTGCGAACTTCGATCTCGCCGCATTTGACGAGCTTGTCGACAGCACGCCATGTTTGAGTAAGAGCCGTGGCAAAATTATGTCGAAGAATGCCTGTACGAGCGCCTACTCAACGATCGTCGATCTTAGGCTCACGCAAGCAATCCGGTTGAAGAGTGTTCCGTTCCTTGGCGAGTCAAGCTTCAAGATCTATATTGATGTTGAGAATCTGGGTAACTTGCTTAACGATGACTGGGGCCGTGGCGAACTGATCGGCTTCCCTTTCACCGCAGAAGCAGTCACTTTGAATCGGGATTTGGGCCCGAATGGCGAGCTGGTTTTCGACGGCTTCCGTGATCAAAACCCGACGGTTCTAACTATACCGTCGTTGTGGAAAATCCAGTTAGGTGCCAGCTTCAATTTCTAAATACACCTGGACGCACCAATGCAAAACGAAGGGCGGCCATTGGCCGCCCTTTTTTTTGCCATAAATGGCTACAGGAAACAGGGCTGCTTCCCTTCTCGAAGTTCGTGATAGCGACGATTCTCAGGCTCCACGGTTGCGCCCACTTCCTGGCCCGCTGCCTGTGCATCAAGTACCGCGTCCAAAACCAGGTAGATGAGTTCAGAACCTGGCCGTGAAACCGGCCGGTCTTTGGGAACCTGATAACCGTCACCACCGCCATAGAGAAAGTCTGGGACGACCAGGCTGTATTCCTTATCGGCGATGATTTCGCTCCAACCGTCATCGTTGGGCACTTGCAGACTCACGATTCGGTCGCCCTCGTTGCGACTGCGATCGACGCACACACGAAAGCCTGCGAATTGCGGGAAGTACCCCTGTGTGCCGCCCTTGCCTCGATAGCCCGCCTGCATTATTTGTTTGAACTCGGCTCCAGTCACGGTGGTAATTCGGAGATAGGAACTGAAGCCGAATGTTCGAGCGATGTCTTCAAACAGGATGTCGCCTTCGATCATATCGTCGATCCGCAAAGTACCACCATTGATAAAAGCCAGATCAGCATCGGGCTTACCGAAAGCTTTTCGCATCTGATCGGTTATAAAATTTCCCCAGTTGCTCTCAACGGTTCGCACCGCGACCTCACGTCCATCGAGCGCGACCGCCGCAGTTCCGACACGAGATTCAATAAACGGAAATATCTCGAGCAAGCGATTGCGCCACTTAGTTTCCAAAACCAGGTACTCAGGATCAACGGCGATATTCTCATCGAGATCCAGTCGGCCCGTGTCGATCACAGGAAGCCCGGTCGCATCGAAGTCAAGCTCAATTTTCCAGATCACTCGCGCGTTCGAAGCACCTTTCATGACAGCAGCAGAACTATTACTAAACGCGCTGAATTCCGGCTCGTGATCATGCCCGCCGACAATAAAAACGAACTTCGGGTGCTGCGCACGCAGTCGAGCAAGCTCAACATCCTGCCACATGTACAGGTGTGTCAGACCTATGATTGCGTCGACACCCTTCGACTCAAACTCTGTGATTATTTTTTCCGCGATGGCCAAATAGTTTTTATCGATTGGCACGTAAGCTCGATCGTTACCGCCATGTTCTGCATGGGCTGTGATCGAGAAGATGCCAATCGTTTTGTCATTGTGCTCGAAAGTGAATGCCGACTTCAGCGCGCTATCGACGGCGTCGTCGCCGGTCGCGAATTCGTAATTGTCACCCAGCCAATCGAACTCGGACGCCCTTACTGCCTTAATCAATGACTCTGGCGTGCGTGGATCGAATTCATGATTGCCAGCAACGGCATACAAGGGCGCGATAGCGTCCATGAAATTAAACGCCTCAATCATTTGCTCGCCCTGCCACAGACTGCTTTCCAGCGACGGGTACAAGAAGTCACCACCGTGAAGAATACGCACGTCCTTGCCCTGTGCCTGCAGGTCGCGAACAATCGTCACAACCCGCCCAAATCCGCCTGCATTACCGTCTTCGACGGCGCCGACGCGATAGGTATCATTGAGATGTATAAAGGTCAGTCCGGCCGATCCCGGCTTGGTCGGAATAACACTGCTACATGCGAGCAAGAACGAGCAAAGCAGAACAGACAATAAACTTTTCATGGTTGGGCCCCTCATAATTGGCCAACATGCTAACCTGAAAGGCCGGTTTTTGGCATCAGGAGAATTTATGAGCGCCACAAGATTGCCGAAAATGATCGCTTTAATAGTCTCGCTATCGGCCTGCACGACGGCGGCCCATAAACCTGAGGCCGGCCCTGATATGGCAATTCTCTGGGCAAGCAATGCCGCCGAGTACCAGGCCATATCTGCACAGGTTTACGCACAGGCCACTCGTGATCTGCCGAGACTACTCGCTGACCAGTCGTGGAGCGCGGTCCCGGGTTACGAAGCTGATACCAGCAGGCCGCCTGCCGTCATTCTCGATGTTGATGAAACGGTATTGAGCGGTGTCGAAATGGAATCAACGATGATTCCGTTTACAACCCAGCGACAGTACGAATGGGGCCTCAGTCACACCGCGATTCCAATACGCGGCAGTGTAGAATTCGTTGACGCCGCCAAACGCGCTGGTGTCGAAGTATTTTTTGTGACGAATCGTCCCTGTATGGAGTACGAAGGCGCCGAGGGAAATTGTCCTATTGAACAAGGCACGATCGATGACCTTCTGGAGGTCGGTATTGAAACTGATGCTGAGCACCTCCTTTTCGCCAATGAGCGCGAGGGTTGGGATCGAGAAAAAGTTGTCCGGCGTGAGTACATCTCAAAAACGCATCGGGTCATTATGCTATTTGGTGATGACTTCGCTGATTTCGTCGCCTGCGCTCGGGGAACACCGAAGTTGCCCTGTACTAAGGCAGCCACCCGCGTGAGTCGCGCCGAGGCGCTCGACACGTACAAGAATTACTGGGGCAATGGCTGGTATATCCTGCCAAATCCCATGTACGGATCGTGGACTTCTGTGGATTGAAGGGAGTATCCTGTAACTCGTTGAAAAAAAAGATTTAAGGGGGATTGGAATGGCGAAAGTTAAGTGTGGTTTGATACAAATGGCGCTCAAGGGCGACGGCTCGATGGAGCCGGATGCGATTCGAGATCGCATGATAGAAGCACATATTCCTTTCATAGAAGACGCGGGCAAACAGGGTGTTCAGGTCCTTTGTTTCCAGGAAGTTTTTACACAACCTTATTTTTGCCCGGGCCAGGATCCAAAGTGGTACGCGGCGGCCGAAAAAATTCCCGACGGCTACACAACAAAACTCATGCAAGAGTACGCGAAGAAATACAACATGGTTATCGTCGTTCCGATTTACGAGGAACACATGACCGGCGTGTACTACAACACTGCAGCGGTAATCGACGCCGATGGCAAGTACCTCGGCAAGTATCGAAAGACTCACATTCCCCAGGTTAATCCCGGCTTCTATGAAAAGTATTTCTTTAAGCCCGGCAATCTCGGTTATCCGGTATTTGAAACAGCGTATCTAAATCTCGGCGTTTACATCTGCTACGACCGCCACTTTCCCGAAGGCTGGCGAGCGTTGGCACTAAATGGCGCAGAGTACATCGTGAATCCGTCGGCAACGGTCGCGGGGCTCAGCAAGTATCTCTGGGAGCTTGAACAACCAGCGTCCGCCGCCGCCAATGGTGTTTATATCGGTGCCATTAACCGTGTCGGCAAAGAAGAGCCCTGGGCGACGACGAATAACATGGGCGAGTTTTATGGCTCCAGTTACATCGTCAATCCTCGCGGTGAAATTGAAGCTCAGGCCAGCTACGGTGAAGACGAGTTATTGGTTCACGAAATAGATTTGGATATGGTTCGCCAGGTTCGCGACACCTGGCAGTTTTTCCGCGATCGCCGCCCGGACTCCTACAATCGACTGACAGACGATTAAGGGGAGCAAAATGTCTGAACGTGTCAGCACGCTGCGAACGGTCGGCGAGCATATAGAGCTTGAAGTCGGCGACGATATCGCAAACAGTCCTCGTTACAACGAAGATATTGCGCCGACAAAAGCATCGCAGCGAACGTGGTCGCGCTGGAACGTCGCTTCATTGTGGGTCGGCATGGCTATTTGTGTACCGACCTACACGCTGGGCGGAGTCCTGACGGCTTACTTCGGGCTCTCTGTTTCCGAGGCGCTCTGGACGATTCTTGTCGCGAACGCTGTGGTCCTAATTCCACTTACTCTGAATGCGTTTCCCGGTACTCGTTACGGTATACCCTGCCCCGTGGTGCTGCGCGCGTCATTCGGCATTATCGGTTCAAATGTGCCATCGCTGATTCGTGCTGTAGTCGCCTGCGGCTGGTTCGGCGTGCAAACGCTTTTTGGCGGAATAGCCATTCATATTCTGCTCTCGTCGCTATTCGACGGCTGGGCGGCACTGGGCGGAACAGGTGAGGTTCTGGGATTTTTCATTTTTTGGGTAGCCAATATTGCGGTTGTCCTGCGCGGGTCCGAGTCGATTAAGCTCCTCGAAACACTTGCTGCGCCGCTGTTACTGATAGTCGCGCTGGGGCTGATGTTTTGGGCACTACCGAAGATATCGGTTGACGAGCTGCTGGCGGTTCCGGCCAACCGTCCGGAAGGCTCATCATTCTTCAAATACTTCATGGGTGGTCTGACAGCCATGGTCGGCTTCTGGGCGACCCTCTCGCTCAACATTCCCGACTTCAGTCGCTACGCCCGCTCGCAACGCAGCCAGGTCATTGGGCAGATCATCGGCTTGCCGCTGACAATGTTCCTGTTTTCCGGACTCGGCGTCGTGCTGACGGCAGCGTCATTGGAACTCGTCGGCGAAACAATTGCAGACCCGGTGAATCTCATTGGCCACATCGACAGTCCGGCATGGGTGTTTCTTGCGATGCTGATGATCATCCTCGCAACAATCTCGACGAATACCGCAGCCAACATCGTCTCGCCCACAAATAGCTTCCAGAATATCGCGCCTCGCTACATCAATGAGAATCGTGGCGTGCTGATCACTGGCGTTATTGGCATCCTGCTGATGAGTTGGGAGCTTCTTAAAAAACTCGGTTGGCTGGAGTCGGATGTTAGCGTTGAAAGCCTGTACTCAAACTGGCTACTCGGCTACTCAAGTTTACTGGGACCCATTGCCGGTATCATGATCGTCGACTATTTTTTGGTTAAGAATCAGGAATACGATTTGCTGGCCCTGTATCAGGATAATGCCGGTTATCCCGCATGGAATATCGCTGGAATGGTCGCTTTTCTGATCCCTGTCGGCTTGACGATAATCGCAATCACGACGGGTTACTTGAGCTGGTTCTACGATTACGGCTGGTTCACCGGGTCCATACTCGGTGGAATCATTTACTACCTCGTCGCACGCGGCGAGGCCAGGAGCACATCATGAGCGTTCTCATTAAGGGCGGCACTGTCGTCAACGCTGATCAGTCTGTTCGCGCGGACGTTTTGTGTGACGGCGGATTGATTACCGCAGTCGGCACTGACCTCGAAGCGCCCGGCAACGCGACGGTCGTCGATGCCGGTGGTCAGTACGTAATGCCGGGTGGTATTGATCCACACACTCACATGCAGCTGCCGTTTATGGGCACGGTTGCGAGCGAGGATTTCGAGTCAGGCACGAAAGCCGGTCTCGCCGGTGGGACGACGATGATCATCGATTTCGTCATCCCCGCTCCGCAACAAAATATTCTCGAGGCCTATCATCAATGGCGTGAATGGGCTGAAAAAGCGGCCTCGGATTACACCTTCCACGTTGCTATTACATGGTGGGACGACAGCGTCCACGACGATATGGGAACGCTGGTCAAGGAGTACGGGGTTAACAGCTTTAAGCACTTCATGGCGTATAAGGGCGCCATCATGGCGGACGACGAAATTCTCGTTAACAGTTTTGCGCGTTCACTTGAGCTGGGTGCGATTCCGACCGTGCACGCCGAAAACGGTGAACTCGTTTTTCGACTGCAAAAAGAGTTGTTTGAGAAAGGCATTACAGGCCCGGAAGGTCACCCGTTATCGCGCCCCCCCGAGTGCGAAGGCGAAGCAGCGAACCGCGCAATTCGTATTGCCGAGGTTCTCAAGGTGCCGCTTTATATTGTGCATAACTCCTGTCGCCAATCCCTTGAAGCAATCACGCGCGCACGAAACGAAGGACAGCGTGTATTCGGCGAGGTGCTTGCCGGGCATTTGCTGATTGATGACTCGGTCTATCGCGACAAGGACTTCGAAAAATCTGCCGCGCATGTAATGAGCCCGCCATTTCGCGATAAATCACATCAAGAAGCACTCTGGCAGGGCCTGCAGTCCGGCAATCTGCAAACGACGGCGACCGATCACTGTTGTTTCTGCGCCGACCAGAAGGCCGCAGGCAAAGATGATTTCCGCCTCATTCCGAACGGTACCGGCGGCGTCGAGAATCGCATGGAAGTACTCTGGCACCACGGCGTCGGCACAGGCCGATTGACAATGAACGAATTTGTGAAAGTTACATCGACTAATGCTGCACAGATCTTCAATATTTATCCGCGCAAAGGCAGCGTTTCGGTCGGCGCAGATGCGGACATTGTTGTGTGGGATCCGGAGGCGACCAAAACCATCTCTACGAAAACAGATCATCAGAATGTCGACTACAATATCTTCGAAGGAATGCAGATAAAAGGCTCTCCGTCGCATACGATTTCGCAGGGTAATGTCGTATACGCCAACGGAGAATTAAATGTGGAACGAGGCGCGGGACGTTACGTTAATCGGCCACCTTTCGCACCGTACTATGACGCACTGAGGAAACAGGCTCACCTCGCTGAACCTGTTGCAGTCAGGCGCTAGCAATGAGCAATCAAAACATACAAAAAGGCCGACTCAGCGCCGCCGAGATAGAGGAGAATTTCACCGATCTGCATCCACCGCTGACCCGATCTGAAGCATTAATCGAGGCCGACCGCTGTTATTTTTGCTATGACGCGCCGTGCACGACAGCTTGCCCGACGGGAATCGATATCCCGGGTTTTATTCAGAAAATTCGCAGCGACAATTTGCGCGGCTCGGCAGACACTATTCTTCGCGAAAACATCATGGGTGGAATGTGCGCCCGGGTTTGCCCAACTGAAATCCTTTGCGAGGAAGCGTGTGTCCGCAACACGCACGAAGAAAAACCGGTTGAGATTGGATTGTTGCAACGTCACGCAACAGACCCTGTCTTTGAAAACAACGTTCAACTTTTCACGCGAGCAGAGCGAAGCGGCAAAAAGGTCGCTGTAGTGGGTGGTGGGCCAGCAGGACTATCCTGCGCACATCGGCTCGCCGTACTGGGCCACGATGTGCTTGTGTTCAACAAGGACTCCAAAGCCGGCGGGCTGAACGAGTACGGGATAGCCGCCTACAAGACCATTGACGAGTTTGCTCAAACTGAAGTCGACTACATTCTTTCGATCGGCGGCATCGAATTACGACACGATACCGCGCTTGGCGACGACATTGAGCTTAGCGATCTATGTGCCGACTATGACGCCGTTTTTCTCGGTGTTGGCCTCGGGCTTTCGAACGACCTGGGAATAGAGGGTGAACAACTCGATGGCGTCGTGAATGCGATCGAGTACATCAAGGATCTGCGGCAGGCCGAGGACAAAAGTACACTTCCCGTCGGCCGCGACATCGTTGTAATCGGTGGTGGTATGACCGCTATTGATGTGGCTGTGCAAAGCAAACGCCTCGGCGCCGAGCAGGTGCATATGGTCTACCGACGGGGCCCGGAGAAAATGAGTGCCAGCGCCTTCGAACAAGCACTTGCACAGACTAGCGGCGTGACACTCCACTTCTCTGCCAGCCCGGCGACCATTGTGGGTGACGGACACGTAAGCGGAGTTGACTTCAATGTCGACGGTAGCGACGAAGGTATGCACCTCGCCGCCGATATCGTATTCAAAGCGATTGGACAGAAACTCAATAACGGCGGACTCGACTCTCTGGAAGTTTCGTCTGGACGATTTATCGTAGACGAACACCAGAAAACATCGATGGACAAGGTCTGGGCGGGTGGCGACTGTGTCGTTGGCGGTGATGACCTGACAGTCAGTGCGGTTCAACACGGCAAGGTCGCGGCAATCGATATTGACCGATTCCTGAGGAAGGCATAGCTATGGCAGATCTGACAAGCAAGTTCCTTGGTATTTCGTCGCCCAATCCTTTTTGGCTGGCCTCTGCGCCACCGACGGACAAGGCGTATAACGTCAATCGTGCCTTTGAAGCTGGCTGGGGCGGCGTTGTCTGGAAGACCCTGGGTGAGGACCCGCACATCGTCAACGTGAGTGGACCGCGATACAGCACTCTGTACAGCAATGATCGACGAGTCATCGGCCTCAACAACATCGAATTAATTACCGACAGGCCGTTACAGACCAACCTCGACGAGCTACGGCAAATCAAGAAAGACTGGCCGGACCGTGCACTGATTGCGTCTGTCATGTTGCCGATGAATGAGAAGTCCTGGGCCACTTACATTCCGATCATCGAAGACACCGGCGTCGACGGTTTCGAACTTAACTTCGGTTGCCCGCATGGTATGTCCGAACGCGGCATGGGTGCGGCAGTCGGTCAGGTTCCGGAATACATTCAAATGGCAACGGAGTGGGCTAAAAGCGCCGCGTCGATACCGGTTATTGTCAAGCTCACACCAAACGTTGCAAGCTCAGTGCCGCCCGCAGAAGCGGCGCAGAACGGCGGTGGTGACGCTGTCTCGCTGATCAACACGATCAACTCGATCATGCGCGTCAACTACGACACCCTGACGATGTATCCAACCACCGACGGTATGGGCACACACGGTGGTTATTGCGGCGAAGCCGTAAAGCCCATTGCGCTTAATATGGTCGCGGAAATCGCACGCAACGCGAACACGAAGTCGCTGCCGATCTCCGGTATCGGCGGCATCAGCAATTGGCGCGACGCCGTCGATTTCCTGGCGCTCGGTGCAAGTAACGTTCAAGTCTGTACCGCTGCGATGGTCTACGGATTCAAAATTATTGATGACCTTGTCGACGGCCTGAGTAACTTTCTGGACGATAAGCAGTTAACTCTGGAGCAGCTGGTTGGCACTGCCGTGCCGAGTGTTACTGACTGGCAATACCTGAATCTTAATTACGTTGAAAAAGCGGTTATCGATCAGGATCTTTGTATCCAGTGTGGACGCTGCCACGTTGTCTGTGAGGACACATCCCATCAGGCAATCACGAATATGGTTGATGGAGAACGTCGATTCGAAGTGATTGACGAAGAGTGTGTTGGCTGCAATCTTTGTGTGAGCGTTTGCCCGGTCGACAGCTGTATTTCGATGGAGCGACTGACAAAAGGCAATGACCCTCGGACCGGCCAGCCGATCAGCGACGAAAAACTAAACTGGACGATGCACGAGAATAACCCCATGCGCAAAACGGACTAGGCCATGACGATTTCAGACAGCGATCTCATCAATGCCGCGAAAGATGCCCGCGAGAACGCCTACTGCCATTACTCCGGATACGCTGTAGGTGCGGCAATAATTGATGACAATGATCATCTACACGTCGGCTGCAACGTCGAGAATGCCGCCTATCCGCTCGGTAGTTGCGCTGAGGCAGCGGCGATTGCCGCAATGTGCCAGGAAGGTGGCAAACGTATTGTTCGAATCGCCGTCGCCGGTGGCTCGGGCGACATCACGCCCTGCACGCCTTGCGGTGGTTGCCGACAACGTATTCACGAATTCGCTGACGAGAGCACCGTAATCATCACCATGGATGACAGCAATGACTGGCAACGATATTCGATCGCCGAGTTATTGCCTGCTGGGTTTCATCTCGACTGATTTGGTTGCGGCTCGCGGCGGAAACCGAACTCAATGCGTAATTGCGTCGAGCGACATACTGTTTACTGGAATGGCTCGCTTCGCTGCGCTTTATTTCCTGTAAACAGTATGTCGCTCGCCGCTTTGCGGCATTGGTGGTGAGGTTCAGCTGGGAATCGAGTACTCAACCGAGCCTCGTGCCTAAAGGGGAAACCGGCTAAGTCGTTCAGTCAATAGTTCGTAGAAGCCGTCCGCATCGACATCGTAGGCCCAATTGACGTTTTTCGGCCGGCCCGTCACATGCCAAAAGTCGACTGCCGTGTGCCCGATAGTCAGCTCCGATTCGGTTTCTACGGCGACATTGCAGAGCTTGGTCTTAAACAGGTCGGGTTGCAGCAGATACGCGATAGTGCAGGGATCGTGCAAGGGCGTACCTTGCGACGAGTATTTTTCGGTGTCGTAACGATGGAAAAAACTCAGCATACCGACTGTCGCATTCGCAACACTATTTCCCAGTTGCCCAATTCGAGCTACGCGCTCTTCGGTCGACAATACTTTGTGAGTGACATCAAGACCGATCAATGTGACCGGTCGTCCGCAATTGAGAACAATGTCAGCTGCCTGTGGATCGGCCATGATATTGAACTCGGCGGATGGCGTGCGATTGCCCCCTTCTCGCATCGCACCGCCCATGACCACGATCTCTTTGACCTTTTGAATGACCTCGGCGTTTTTCTCGAATGCAGTTGCGATATTGGTCAGCGGTCCGGTGGGAATTAGCGTTACTTCGTCATGAGCCAGCAGCGTCTCAACGATGAAATCGACTGCGTGTTTGTCCTGCAGGACGGTTCTGGGTTCAAAAACGTCAATGCCGTCGATACCGGTCTCGCCGTGAATGTATTCGGCGGTAATCGAATCACGAACCATGGGCTTCGCACAGCCTGCAAATACAGGAATATCTTCACGGCCGGCAAGCTCGCACATCATGCGCACATTTCTCTCGGTTAGCGGCAGCGGTACATTGCCAGCGACCGCTGTAACACCAAGAATATTGAGTTCATCCGGTGACGCCATGGCCAGAAACAGGGCGATAGCGTCGTCCTGCCCGGGATCACAGTCAATGATTATCGGGCGTGCGGGCATATCGCTAGAACGTCAATATCAACCCGGCCAGCGCAGCGCTCATCAGGTTTGATAGCGAACCCGCCAGGACGGCTTTCATACCGAAGCGTCCAATCAACTCGCGCTTTTCGGGAACCAGCACGCCCAGACCGCCGAGCAAAATCGCGATCGACGACAGGTTTGCGAACCCGCACAACATGAACGTTGAAATCGCGAATGTTCGAGGACTCATTCCCGCCAGGTAGTCGTTCAAGTGAGAAAACGCCACGAATTCATTCAGGATCAGCTTCTCGCCGAATAGCGCGCCTGCCGCTTCAGCTTCGGCCCACGGGATACTGAGCAAATACATCAAAGGTTGAAATAGTTTGCCGAGGATAAACTGCAGCGTAATGCCTTCAATGCCAAACAAGGCGAACACACCGCCAACCAGGCCATTGAACAGCGCGATCAATGCAACGAACGCTACCAGCATGGCACCAATG
Organism: Woeseiaceae bacterium; assembly: GCA_021773075.1. GTDB lineage: Bacteria > Pseudomonadota > Gammaproteobacteria > Steroidobacterales > Woeseiaceae > UBA1847. The sequence continues at coordinate 355,273 of JAJFKT010000035.1, read as the reverse complement.
TTGGCGGCCAGTCTCAAACCGTCTGTTGTCCCGGACGCCGCCGCAAGAATGACATTCTTGTGTTCACTCTTCGCCAGCTTAAGCATTTTGGTTTCACGGGGGCCGGCGAGCTCGTCATCCGGCATCAGCATTTTCGCCATCAGCAGACCGCCAGGCGCAGCCATGAACGCAGCGGCCAGCAAATACTTAAGCTCCGCTCCCATGAGCACATACCCAGCAAGTACGGTTCCTGCGATTGATGCAACTCCCGAGCACATGACGGCAAACATCTGCGGTTCAGTCAGGTTTTTCAAATAGGGTCTAACGGCAAGCGGCGCTTCAGTCTGTCCGACGAATATATTGGCAGCGGCATTCATCGATTCAACAGAACCGGTACCGATAATCTTGTGAATAGCGCCGCCAACGATCGTGACAATCCATTCCATCACGCGCAGGTGATACAGCACGGACATGAGGGCTGAAAAGAAGATGATAATTGGCAGGACGTTGACCGCAAAACTAAAACCAATAACATCAGTGTCGGCTAGCGGTCCAAAAACCATATCGATGCCTGCACGCGAGTAGCCAATGATCGCGAGGACGCCCGTACTCATCGAGTTGATTACCGCTCGACCAGCGTCAAAGTACAATACGAATACAGCGATGGCGGCTTGCAAGCCGAATGCTGCGCCAACGACGCGCAGATTAATCGCTTTGCGGTTACTTGAAGACGCAAATGCGATACCAAGAATTACCGCAATTCCGGCCAAACCGATCAAGTTCTGCATAGTGTCCCCCCCGGGATCTTTTTGTTGTTTTCAGCGGTCTCTAGCATACCGCAAAGTGTCCGCTAGCCCGTCAGAATCTCGCAAACAGTGGGTCTTTCCTGTGGTGCCGATTCGCCGCGCTTGCAGGCATTCAGGAGGTTTTGCTCTGCCTTGTCAGCATCTTCCTCGCTGGCTGCGTGAATAATAGCGAGCGGTCTTTCACTATCAAGCGTGGTTCCTATTGGCGCAATATCGGAAAAACCGACGGCAAGATCGAGTTGCTGTCCAACCTCCCGGCGTCCACCGCCAAGCTCGATGATGGCGTTGCCAATGGCTCGGGTATTGACTTCGGTGACTATGCCATCGGTGTGCAGCGCACGAATTACCGGTGCTTTGACAAGGTGCTCATCAAAGCGTTCGACAAAATCTGCAGGACCACCTAATGCCGTGGTCATGCGACCGAAGATCTCGGCAGCATGGCCACTGGCAACGGCATCGTCGCAGCGCTGTCGGGCCACATCCCGGTCGTTCTCTAATCCCCCGACCAAAACCATCTCTGCACACAGCGACAACACAACATCGTCCAAACGTGGATCACGCTGTTCATCTCGCAGGTAGCGCATGGACTCCGCAATCTCGAGAGCATTGCCCGCCGTTGTACCGAGCACCTCGTTCATATCTGTGATTAATGCGTGCGTCTTGAGCCCTGCTCGGTCAGCGGTAGAAATTATACTCTTGGCCAGTTCCACGGCGCGCTCGTAGGAATCCATGAAAGCGCCCGTTCCCACTTTCACGTCCATTACCAGGCCTTGCAGGCCAGCGGCAATTTTCTTCGACAGAATCGATGCGGTTATTAGTGGCACTGACTCCACGGTGCCGGTGACATCACGAATCGAGTAGAAGCGACGATCAGCCGGCGCAAGATCTTCTGTTTGACCAATGATCGCGCATCCGACGTCTTTGACCGTGCGTCGAAACAGATCAAAATCGGGTGTCGCGTTATAGCCCGGAATCGCCTCGGCTTTGTCTGTCGTACCACCCGTGTGACCGAGGCCGCGCCCCGAAATCATCGGTACGAAACATCCCGCCGCTGCTGCTACTGGCGCCAGCAGAAAACTCACCTTGTCGCCAACCCCGCCGGTCGAGTGTTTGTCGACAACCGGGCCACTTAGATTCTCTTTCTCCCAATCGAGAACAGTTCCCGAGGCGGCCATTTTGCTCGTCAAACTGGCCGCCTCGTCAAATGACATCGAATTCAGAAAAATCGCCATAGCAAGCGACGAAACCTGTTCAGCCGGAATACTGTCGTCCGCTAATCCGTCGACGAAGAACTGAATCTGCTCGTCGGACAATGTCGCGCCATCGCGCTTTGTGCGTATTACATCAGTGAACAGCATTTTGGTCCTTAGTCGAAGCCACGCAAGGGTAGATCGGCGCTGCGTTGCAGCCAATTTTCAGGTGGGTAGTGGCTGTTACGGTCTATGACATGCAGTGTATAGGCGTGCCGCGACCTGTCTGATCGATTGGCGCTACTCAGGTGCGGCGCGCGGCCATCGAAAATAACCATTGATCCCGCCTCAACGGGAGCAGCCACTGTCGCATTTTCTGGCCAGGGCGACGGGTCCAGTGTCTTAAATGACATCTTGCCGTTATCGTCCCTGTAGTGCAGCTCTTTGAGCGGTTCTTTGTGTGCGCCGGGAATGAAGTGCATGCAACCATTTTCCGTCGTTGCATCCTCAAGCGCGAACCAAAAACCGATGCAGGATTCTGGTTCCGTGTACAGGAATGTTGAATCCTGATGACAGTAAACTTCACCACCTATTTGCGGCGGCTTAAAGATATACATTGACTGCAAAATCACGGGATCGTCATACCCCAGACTCTCTACCAGCGCAGCGAGCGCCGGTGTCCGTGAAAACGAATCGAAAACCGGATCCAGATCGTGCATCGCGTGACCCATTTTGTTCAGGCTGTTTTCTTTTGACTGCTTGAGATTGCCACCACTGTCAAATGCATCCTGCTCGAAAAAAAAGCGAATCTTGTCGCCCGAATCCTCGAAGTATTTATCCCCGAGTTGCGTTTGCTCCATGGCCGAAAAGACACTGCGCACAGAAGATGGATCGAACTCATCGATGAGTATTTGCGCTCGATCGCGCAGTCGCTGACAGGCCTCAAGTGATACGAAATCCTCAAGCACTAACACACCTGCTTCACGGAATGCGTTCAATTGGTCGGCTGTAAGTCTTCCAGAATCGTCGACCCTGGCCGTCGGGATCGTATTTACCATTTTCTCAACCTTTTTAGCCCTGTCACTGCTGTAACAGTAACGCAAATCGAACCTGACTTTGAGTGTTGATTGACAACTAATAGTCTATAATCGATCAATTACGGCTGACCAGACTGACAGTCCGAAACAAAACCACAACAACGAATTCGATTCGTCGGGGGATCTAATGAATCACAAACGCATAATTAATTTGCTATCCGCAGCGACCATGGCAGTTTTGCTACTGCTCGGTGGCATTGCTAATGCACAGAACACCACGGGCTCTCTCCGTGTTGTCGTAACCAATGAGACTGGCACCGCTGTTAGTGACGTGCCAGTTGAGATCGTTCACGGTCCAACCGGTCGCATGAAAACCACGAGTACCAGCCAAAGTGGCGTTGCCACAGCGCGTGGACTTGCAGTCGGCGGCCCTTACACAATTGCCATTACTGGTGGCGTCTATGCAGCTGATGTCCTGCAGGAAGTCTTTATCAGTCTTGACCGGACAGAGGTCGTTGAGATCGTCGCTCGTTCTGTTATCGAGGAAGTGGTCGTAACAGCGAAAGCGCCGTCCGGACAACTTACAACGGGTATCGGTAGCTCTTTTAATCGCGCGACGATCGATGCTATTCCATCGGTATCAAGAGACTTTGTCGCTACTCTCGCGACCGACCCCAAGATCCTGGTCGACAACAGCGTTGCCCGCGGTCCTGCCGTTTCGATTGCTGGCGCTAACTTTCGCTATAACAATTTGACGATCGATGGTGTAGCACAGAACGATAATTTCGGCCTGTCAAAAAACGCGTCGGCAACACAGCGCTCGCCTATATCAATCGATGCGATTGAGGCGCTGACCGTCAACGTCGCACCTTACGATGTAACCTTCGGTTCCTTCATTGGTGGCAACATCAATATCGTAACCAAGTCGGGCACCAACGAATTTGAAGGCAGCGTATTCGCTTTTCAGACTGATGACAGCTTCACCGGTGATGACTCCAGGGGCGCCGATCTCGGCATCGGTGATTTTGACGAAGAAACCTACGGCTTTACGCTCGGTGGACCGATTATTAAGGACAAGTTGTTTTTCTTTGTGAATTACGAGAAGTTCGAGACCACCCGTCCGTCCAACTCGCAAACTATCGAGAACATCTCCGGCGTTACTCAGGCCGATCTTGATCGTGTTACCAGCATCTTCCAGAACGAATACGGGTTCGATCCTGGCGCCTTCGACGCAACTGACGTGGACGAGGATGAGAAGTTTCTGATCAAGCTGGATTTGGACATCAATGATGAACACCGTGCAATTCTCAGCTACCAGCGTGCCGAGGGCGACGTACTATTTGATGACTTCCCGGACCTGGCCGTACTGCAGTCCAACCGCTACAACATTAACGAAAAACTCGATACGCTGTCGTTTCAATTGTTCTCAGACTGGACCGACAATCTGTCGACCGAGTTTAAGTACGGTACAAAGGAAGTGGAGAATCGCCAGGTCAGTATTGATTCGACGACTCCGGACTTCCTCATCGTGACCGGCGGTTTCGGCACCATTACAGCCGGTGGCGACCGATTCCGGCACAACAATATACTCGACAATGAATCTCAACAACTGCGCCTCAAAGCCGACTATACGAACGGCGATCACGTTATCACCGTTGGCTACGAACGCGAAACGAAGGAGACTGCCAATACCTTTGTACCGTTTACCCGCGGCCAGTTCCTGTTTTTCCCTGATGATGGCCCCGACGGCATCAATGGAACCGCTGATGACCGCACAGGTATCGATAACTTTGAGCAACGCAATATCGGCTTGACCTTGTTCGGTGGCTCGACGACCGGAAATGTAGCGGACGCGGCGGGTGTGTTCGAACTTGTAACCAATAGTTTCTTTATTCAAGACGAGTGGACCTTCAACGACGAATGGGTTTTCAAATATGGTGTGCGTTACGACCAGCACAGCAACTCTGATGAGGTTCCGCTGAACCCCGATTTCGCATCGCGAAATTCTTTTGACAACACGTTCAATCTTGATGGCAACGTTCTTATCTCGCCGCGCTTCGGATTTGACTGGACGCCGACTGATCGCGTGACGGTAAGAGGCGGTGCCGGAGTGTTCGGCGGCGGCGTGCCGTTGATCATGTTGTCCAATAGCTATGCAGGCAACGGTGTCACCCGCAATATCGTCTGTGGCTTCTGCAGCTTCGTAACGGCCGCTGACCCGGTAGTACTCGCACAGCTCGCGGCTGGCCTGCCAAGCCCGACGATCGCAACCGAGCTTCTGCAGTCTTCCAATGGCGTGAACCCGGACTCGGATGTTGAGGCAATATCACCCGACTTCGATACGCTGAGCACCTGGAAGTACAGCCTCGGTGTGGAATACGATGCAGATTTCTCGAAGATCGGCCTGGGTGATGGATGGGGACTTTCTGCTGATGTTATTTTCACCGACGTTCAGGATGGCTTCAACGTGAGAGAAGGCCGACGCACCGTAACTGGCACCGCGCCGGACGGCCGCAACATCTACAGCTTTACACCAGGCGGCGACTATATTCTCGAAAATACCAGCCAGGGTAGTAGCACTATTTTTTCGGTTAATCTCGCCAAATCCTGGGAGACCAATTTCGGCCTGATTGACGTCACACTGGGTTACACCAGCACCGATGTTGAAGAAGTTCGTTCTTACAATCGATTTGTTACGTTTGAGTCTTTCGCCTTCGACGCGACCTCTGATTTCAACGAACAGGGGCTGTCGACGTCGAAGTATGAAGTTCCGGATCGCATCACCGCGACCTTCGACTGGTCACACCAGTTGTTTGGAGATAATACAACGCGTGCAAGTCTGGTTTATGCAGGGCGCTCAGGCCGCAACTACTCCTACGTATTTGGTAGTGGAGACGCGGCGTTTGGCGGCACATTCCTGGCCGACTTTGGCAGCGAGCCTGACAACCCCGGTTCACATTTGATCTACGTACCAACCGGTATTAACGACCCGCTCGTAACGGGAGACGCTGGATTCCTATCGAACCTGGATGGTTTCATTAGCAGCAACGGGTGCCTCGCTGGTCAACGTGGAAAGATCGCAGCTCGTAACTCCTGCCGTACACGATTCACCAACATTGTCAGCTTGCGGCTGCAGCAGGAAATCAAGGTGTTTGGGGACAAGGCATTCGATCTATTCCTTGATGTCGAGAATCTCGGCAACCTGATTAACGACGACTGGGGTCGGGTAGAAAGCTACACCGCACCGTCAAATATTGCGCTCGCCAATGTCACGATCGCCGGCGGCCAGTATGTCTACGCGCCAATTTCTCAATTTACGCAAGTAAGTCCGGAGACAATCGCACCGGCACCGTCGATCGCACGTATTCCTTCCGTGTACCGCTTACAGTTCGGTATCAAGTTCCGATTCTAGAATCGAAGACTATCGGACGACAATCGAAGGGGCAGCACTGCTGCCCCTTTTTTTGTGCCAAAATATACGTATGAAAATTACTATCAAGAATATATCGCTCATCGCAATGGCCCTTACAATCGTGGCCTGCGAAGCAGAGAGCACTAACGATGCCCAGGTTACCGCATCACCCGCCGACCAAATTGATCTGATCATATTAGGCGACTACGTCGTCAGCATGGATGCATCTGGAACCGTCATTGAAAATGGTGCTGTCGCTGTCGATGAGGGCCTGATACTGGCTGTCGGTAATGCAGAGGATATTTTAACCGAGTACAGTGCAGCAGAAACTCTGGCAGGCGAAGATCGCATCGTTATGCCGGGCCTCGTCAACGGCCATTCGCACGCCGCGATGACGATTCTACGTGGCGTCGCAGATGATCTGGCGCTCATGGACTGGCTCACAAACTACATATTTCCGTCCGAAGTGCAGTTTGTTGATTCAGAGCTGGTGCGAATCGGGACGGAGCTCGCTTGCTGGGAAATGATACGTGGCGGCACTACGACATTTGTGGACATGTACTACTTTCCAGACACGATCGCCGAGGCGGTAGACAGCTGCGGCATGCGTGCTTTGATATCCGCCACCGTCATTGACCAACGCAGTCCGGATGCTGAAAATGCCGCTGACTCGGTTCAGAAGGGCATTGGATTTATTGAACGATGGAAAGGCAAGAACAGCCGCATCACGCCGATATTCGGGCCGCACGCAAACTACACGCTCAACGCTGAGCAGCTGCAGGCGACTCGTGCTGCTGCAATCCAACATGGCGTTGGCATCAGTATTCATATGTCCGAGTCACCTTTCGAATTGCAATATTCGAAGGACACTTTTGGCAAGACAAGTGTCGAGTTTTTCGATTCGATCGGGTTTTTCGATGGCCCTACTATCGCGGCACATATGGTTTGGCCGACGGATGCTGAAATTTCAATTCTTGCTGAAAGGAAAGTTGGCGTCGTCCACAATCCGACGTCGAACATGAAGATTGCATCGGGTATCTCCCCGGTCGCAGACATGCTGAAGGCAGGCGTTCGGGTTGGTCTTGGCACTGACGGTGCTGCGAGCAACAACGATCTTGATATGTGGGAGGAGATGCGCCTTGCGTCCTTCCTGCAGAAAGTCGACCGCATGGACCCGACGGTCCTGCCCGCTCCAACAGTTCTCAACATGGCAACAAACGGCGGTGCGTTGGCCATTGGCCTTGGCGAGAGTATTGGCTCGATCGAAGTAGGCAAGCAGGCTGACATCATCCAGGTGGCGTTCGACGACGTTCACCACATACCAACCTACGACGTTGTTTCACATCTAGTTTACGTGACAGATGAGCAGGACGTCGCAACGGTTATTGTCGATGGAAAAGTACTCATGAGAGATCGCGAGATGCTCACGATTGACACTGAACGTGTGCGGTCAGAAGCCAATGCTCTTGGGGCGAAGATTCAGGCGGCGCTAGAGCAACGCAATCGCTAGCCTCGTCTAAACGAAACTGGTGCCGTAATCCATTGGCTCCAGATTAAAGTGCGTTGCGAGACTCTGGCCTATATCCGCGAAGGTTTCGCGACGACCTAGTGAACCAGCCGAAACGCCTGCGCCATACGCAAGCACCGGAATGTGTTCACGTGTGTGGTCACTGCCCGGCCAGGTCGGGTCACAGCCGTGGTCAGCGCACAGAACCAGCAAATCGCCCTCGCCCATCAAGTCCATGATTTCGGGCAGGCGATTATCGAGATATTCGAGTGCGTTCGCATAGCCCTCAACGTCGCGGCGATGTCCAAAAAGCATGTCGAAGTCGACGAAATTGGTGAACACGATAGAGTTATCACCCGCCTCGCTCATCGCCGCCAAAGTAGCGTCAAACAAAGCTGCATTACCGCTGGCTTTGACCTTCTTTGTGATGCCCATGTGCGCATAGATATCCGATATCTTGCCAACGCTAACAACGTCGCCTCCACTGGCCACGAGCTTGTCGAGAACGGTGGGCGCGTGCGGTGGCGTTGTTAAATCGCGGCGATTACCCGTACGCGCATAGGTTTTTGCACTATCACCATCAAATGGGCGCGCAATCACGCGTCCGATGTTGTACTTGTCGACCAGCTCACGAGCGATATCGCACAGCTCATACAGTCTGTCGAGACCGAAGGATTCTTCGTGACAGGCTATTTGAAAAACACTGTCCGCGGATGTGTAAACAATCGGTTTACCGCTTTCGACATGCTCGTCCCCGAGCTCAGCAATAATCGTTGTGCCCGAAGCGTGACAATTACCGAGGACACCCGGCAAGTTTCCACGCTCGATCAACTCCTCAAGAAGCTCACTCGGAAACGCCTCATCCTTGCCGGTGAAGTAACCCCATTCAAACAACACCGGCACGCCGGCGATTTCCCAATGCCCGCTCGGCGTGTCTTTGCCACTACTCAGCTCGGCCGCGTGCCCATAGGCCCCGATAACCTCAACATCAGCGTCGTGACCCGCAGAAAAAGCTCCTGTGCTTTCCTTTCCTGCGTAAAACAAACCTAGTTTGGCAAGATTAGGGAGTTTTAGCGGGCCTGCGGCCGATGCGGCTCGGGCTGCAGCTATATGTCCAAAGGTATCAGCGCCAACATCGCCGAACTTGTCGGCGTCGGCAGTCGCCCCGATACCGAAGGAATCGAGGACCAAAATGATCGCGCGTGTGGGGGAAGTCTTCTCGTTCATTGTTAGAGTGTGTCCAGTTTCTCACTGAAATGGAAGCTGGCGATATTCAAACCCTCTCGAAGATAGAATCGGTGCGCCCGGTGGCGCTGCGTTCCGGAATCAAGATGCAGGTAGGCACAGTTCTCAGCGATTGCCAGTTTGCGCAAGTAGTCGAGAAGGGCCTTACCGTGCCCCCGCGATCGAGATGTGGCACCGGTTACCAGATCATCAACGTATAGATTCTTGCCCATAAACAGGTTTGTGAAAATACGGTAGCCCGCAGCAGCCACTACCATGCCGCCTTCTTCTATATACGCTAGCCGATATCCCTGTTCCTCCATTCCACGCACCATACTGACGAAGCTGTCCTTCTTCAGGTGCGGCCTGAGCTCTGCGACTGTGTCAAAACACTTCGAGACATCTTCGTCGCTGATGGCGATTTTTACGGCTTTTGAGTCAATCATGATAAGCACCAGCATACGGCCAGAATGGCTATCGCTGCAAATAATAAAGGCCCGCGAAGCGGGCCTTTACTCGTAATAACTCTTTGTTTTTAGTGGTGTTCCGGACCTGCCACTTCCATCGTGCTTTCGCCGTAATGCTCGAGACGTGAGCCTTCAACGTAATCGCCCTCGAGCGACATCAGACCGATCAACACCATAATAGCGACCGGTGGACCGAGTATGGCGATCTTTAGCGCCCACCGCTCCCAGCCCATATGCATGAAAATCCAGACAATGCCGCCGGCCTTCGCCAACATGAAAAACAGAATCAGGAATATGCGCAGCGGGCCATCGTCCATAAAGTCGGTTGCATAGGAAAATGAGCTCAGTACAAATAGCGAAATCCACATGATCCAGTAGATTCTTAGCGGATGTTGTGTCCCTTCGACTGCCATAGCGTTTAGTCCTGTTCCTTACCAGAGGTAGAAAAATGCGAAGATAAATACCCAAACCAAGTCGACAAAGTGCCAGTAGAGGCCCGTGACCTCGACAATTTCGTAACCGCCTGGGCGATTCTCGTAGAATCCGCGTTTGACACGAAATGCGATGACCAGCAGGTAAATGACGCCTGCCGATACGTGCATGCCGTGGAAGCCGGTGATCATAAAGAAGCTGGAACCAAACTGAGCTGCACCAAAGGGGTTGCCCCAGGGTCGCACGCCTTCCGCAATCAGTTTTGACCACTCAAAGGCTTGCATGCCTACAAACGATGCACCCAGTATCGCTGTCGCCACCATCAGCCAAAACGTCTTGTTCCGGTCTCTGCGGTAACCCATATTGACAGCAAGAGCCATCGTTCCTGATGAGGTGATCAGGATGAAGGTCATAATCGCGATCAGCAGCAGGGGTACCGGATATCCGAACGCCTCCAACGCAAATACCTCGGACGGATTCGGCCACGGATCAGTGGTTGACATTCGGACCATCATGTAACCGACTAGGAAACAACTGAAGATGAAGGTATCCGAGAGCAGGAAGATCCACATCATGGCCTTGCCCCACGGCACGCCAAAGACCTGCTTGTCTCGCGACCAATCGTCTACAAGACCCTGTGAACCTGGAGCCTCTGGTGCTCCGCTATCCAAAACCGCTTCTGACATAAAGACCCCTCAGGTCATTTGTTAGGTCGACAACAGCAATCCAAAAAGAACCAACCAGACGAGCAGCAGGAAGTGCCAGTAGATTGTGCACAGCTCAATGCTGCGTCGAATCGCTGCCGCCTCACCGCTACCGAGAACGACTTTTGTCGTCGCCCTTGCCCACACATACAGACCGCCCAATATATGGACCGCGTGTGCGCCCGTCATGAAATAAAAGAACGCATTCGATGGGTTGTTCGTGATGAACTGCCCTGAATTTTGCAACTGCTGCCACGCAATGAACTGCCCTAATACAAAGCCGAGCGTCAACACACCCGTGATTAAGAGGCCCGGCTTCAATCGCTCGCCTTGTCCTGCCACTGCCGCATTACGAGTCCACTGAAAAACACCGCTCGCAACGATCAACATGACCGTATTTGTCCACAGCAGCTGTGGCTCAGTCATTGGCACCCAGTCACCGAGTTCCATGCGCAGTGCGTAAGCACTCAGGATCAAGGCAAAGAACGACGTAACGACGGCCAACAGGGTCAGCAAGGCAATAAGCTTGCTCTTGTCACCGGTACCACCCAATGGCCCGTGGTGCGCGGTGTCGCCCACCGCTTCCATCTCCCACGGAGTGGTATTGAAGGTCTGCTTTAACAACCAGCCGAGCAGCGTCGCCAGGATAATGGCAAGAAAGCCTAACGCGATAGTCACTTAGTGCTCTCCACCATGGTCACGTCCAGCGGGGGCGACGTCCGACCCTACATTCTGTGGAATGAAGTCGTCTTCATAGCCCGGCACGCTGTAATCGTAAGCCCAGCGATGAACCTCCGGCAGGTGATGCCCCCAATTGCCATGTTTCGGCGGATGATCTGGCGTTTGCCATTCCAGTGTCGTCGCATCCCAGGGATTCGGGTCAGATTTCGGCCCGCTCTTCAGACTCCAGATCATGTTGATAAAGAACAAGATCTGCGTCGCAGCAACGAACAAAGCGGAAATCGTGATTGCCGCGTTCAAGTCCTGTGCCGAGTCCGGCAGGAAGTCCGTATTACCCATAGCGAAATAGCGGCGCGGTACGCCGGCAAAGCCCAAGTAATGCATCGGCAGGTAGATGGCGTAGGTGCCAAGGAAGGTCATCCAGAAATGCCACTTGCCCAGTGTCTCGTTATACATCCTGCCCGTGATCTTCGGCCACCAGTGATAGATCGCGCCGAACACGACAAGAACAGGAGACACGCCCATCACCATATGGAAATGCGCAACCACAAAGTAGGTATCCGACAACGGTAAATCGATCGTCACGTTACCCAGGAAGAGACCGGTCAGGCCGCCATGAATAAAGGTAAAAATGAAGCCGATTGAGAACAACATTGGCACCCGCAGGTGAATGTTACCTTCCCATAACGTCAGTACCCAGTTGTACACCTTGATCGCGGTGGGCACCGCGATGATCAGGGTCGTCGTCGCGAAGAAGAAACCGAAGTAAGGGTTCATGCCGCTGACGTACATGTGGTGCGCCCACACGATAAAGCTCAAGCCGCCGATAGCAATAATTGCCCAAACCATCATGCGATAGCCAAAAATATTTTTGCGCGCATGCGTGCTAAGAAGATCGGATACGATACCGAATGCCGGCAACGCCACGATGTAAACCTCGGGGTGCCCGAAGAACCAAAACAGGTGCTGGAACAGGATCGGACTACCGCCGGAATAACCGGGATCAACCCCCATCGAACTAACGGCGGGCATGAAGAAGCTCGTCATTAGCGTCTTGTCGAATATCATCATGATCGCGCTGACGAGCAATGCCGGGAACGCGAGTAGACCCAGGATTGTAGCGATGAAGATGCCCCATACCGACAACGGCATGCGCATCAGCGTCATACCTTTACAGCGTGCCTGCAGTACCGTCGTTACGTAATTCAAACCGCCCATCGTGAACGCGACGATGAATACCGCGAGCGACGCCAGCATCAGCAATATACCGAGATCGATTCCCGGTGTTCCCTGGCTAATCGCTTGTGGCGGATACAAAGTCCAGCCGGCACCGGTCGATCCGCCCGGCACGAAGAAACTGATGATCAGGATAATGACCGACAGTAGATACACCCAATAGCTGAGCATATTCATGAACGGAAATACCATGTCGCGAGATCCGCACATCAGCGGAATCAGGTAATTGCCAAAACCACCGAGAAAAAGTGCTGTCAGCAAATAGATCACCATGATCATGCCGTGCATGGTGATGAACTGATAATAGTTCTCAGGGTTAATCATGGCGAAATCGTCGGGAAAGCCGAGTTGTAGCCGCATCATGGCGGACAGGCCGAGCGCGATCAGTCCAACGAATATCGCCGTGATGCCGTACTGGATGGCAATGACCTTGTGGTCCTGGCTCCAGACGTATTTGGTGATGAATGTGTCCGGATCGTGGTGTTCTTGTTCGTGATCACGATCTGCGTATGCAACGTAAGACATAGATTACCGACCTATAAAGTGTTGATGTATGCGATGACGTCGTTGATCGCTTGTTCGTCGCGCAACGTGATGCTCAAGAGACCCATTTGATAACCGTAGTAATCCTTGGGATGAGCGCCGCGCACGCCAGTTTTGAAATTATCCAGCTGTCTGGCCGTGTACCAGTCCGAGCTTCCTGCAAGTTTCGGTGCATTCAGGGCCTGATTGCCCTGTCCGGTGCCGCCATGGCAATAGGCACAGACGGCATAAATATGCGCGCCATTTTCAACGTCGCCGTCGATCGTTGCCGCGGATTCATTGTCAGGCAAGCTGGCAATATGCACGACGACATTATCAACCGCTGCCTCATCCGGCAGGCTCGCAACCATGCCAATCATTTGTTGGCCGTAGGTGTCGTCTTTATGAACACCGCGAAGACCGTTCTTGTAACTCATGATCTGGCGCTTCAGGTACCAATCAGACTGCCCCGCAATCTTCGGCGCATTCATCACAGGATTACCTTCACCTTGCGATCCGTGACAAGCCGCGCAGACTGCGTATTGAGCCGCACCGATGGTTGCATTTCCTGCTGGTTTGGCGTTTTGCTCGGCGAAGGTCGGCTGTTGTGCGAGCCAGGTATCGAAATCTTCCTGCTCATCAACGACGACGGCGCCACGCATTGCGAAATGACCGATGCCACACAACTCTTCGCAGAGCAGTTCAAAGCGACCCGTTCTTGTCGGTGTCAGCCACATGAATGTATTCATGCCTGGAACCAGATCCATTTTCACGCGGAACTGTGCGACGGTAAAATTGTGTAAGACGTCCTTGGAACGTAGCAGGAACTTAACTGGACGATCGAGCGGCACGTGAACTTCAGGATTGTAGACGATGATGTCGTCCTGGCCGCGCGGGTCTTCCGGATCGATACCGAAAGGGTTTTCATTCGAGATGCGTTCAGCATCGACTTCGCCTAGCTTGCCGTCTTCACCAGGGTAGCGGTAGGTCCAGTGCCATTGCTGACCAACCGCTTCAACAACATGCGCTTCATCGGGAACGCTGACAAATTCGTTCCAGACGAGCAGGCCTGGCGTTAGCATTGCTGCAACACCAACGGCGGTCAATCCGGTCAGCCAGTATTCCAGTTTCTTGTTTTCGGGTTCATACGTCGCTCGTGCGTCCTTCTTAAAGCGGAACTTGATGACGCAGTACGCCAGGAACAAGTTGACCGCGACGAAGACGAATCCCGTGACATAGAAAGTGATGTCCATCGTCAAGTCCACCATCGCCCAGTTGGAAGCCAACTCGGTGAAATACCAGGGACTTAAAAGGTGGAAAAGAATGGAGCCGACAACGAGCAGAATCAAGACAACAGCTAAAGGCATACTGCATGCATCCTTTGAAGGTCGAGCGATTTATGACCCGGCTAACAATTTGCGTCGCCGGTGTTCTTAATCTTATTCAGTTCGAGCGCGGCGAACTGACCCCAGCGACCGAGGATAGTGGAATCAGTAGGTATTTTCCACAGGTTCTAAAGCCCGATTTCCCGCTTGACGATCTCCTCCGCTTTCTTTATGTCAGATTGCAGGTCCAGAAGCTCTTTCTGCAATGGTCTAGTCACCATTGCCGACTCGGTTTTCCAGTCGATTGCGGGCCCCATAATGGCGTTCGGCACACTGGTCGGGGTCGTGTTGCCTGCTAGCGGTACATCTGTATCACGCGGTTGCGAATGAGAATTGATAACCGCGATTACCACCAGTGCAGCAGCAATCCCTGTCAGGCTGCTGGCCCACCAGAATGTTGCAGGACGCTGCTGAATTACTGCCGGTTTGGGCTTTACGGGTGAGACAGCGCGTAATGAGGCCGTAATTCGCTGCTCCAGTTCATCAGAGACCTGAACCTCAATTTTCGCAGCGTCCGCTTTCATTTGCTTCGCGAGCTTATCCATAGGCTTTGTTTCCATTAGTCTTGCGGTTCAGCTCCAGATCCAAAGCCTTGCGCGCACGCAGAAGGTTTACCTTGGTCCATGAATCGGAGCGATCCAGCGCTTTCGATATATCGTTTATTGACATGTCTTCTGCATAACGCAGCCAAGTCGCTGCGAATACATCGTCGTTTAGTACGCGGCGCGCGCAAATCCAGAGGTTCTCTGTTTCAGAGGCCGCCAGGCAGTGCAGTAAGGGATCACTTTCCTCATCGCCCAGATCAGCGAACTCCACGACGTTCTCGGAGCGAATTTTTTGGGCGTTACGAATCGCGATGCGGTATAGCCAGGTGCTGAATCGCCAGCGTGGGTCGTAGGAATGCAAATAGCGATAGGCGGCGATCAGCGTATCCTGCAATGCGTCCTCAGCATCGGCATAACTTGCGCACCTTGTTAGCAGAAATCGCAACAGACGAAGCCTGTAACTGCGAACGAGATCCGCGAATGCGTCCGCGGACCCCGCTTTCGCGGCGTTAATCAGCTGTGTCTCGTCAGTCACTTAATGTCGAGACAAGCAGTGCGGGATCAATGGCAACTGAAATGCTAAGAGAATTTCCTTTGGCCTCAACCTTAGTGCCTTGCAAAACCGCTACCGCTTCTTGATCCATATCGTCGTCGAAAGAAACCAGACTAATCAGTCCGCGAGCGACGCTTGCCAGCGATTCGGCCATTTCAGGCTCGGTGGTGATCAACTTAGCCTCGATCGCGAGTTTATTTGCGACGGCAGCGACCATAAGTGCGACCTGCTCAGTGTTGCGGAAGATGTTGGAATTCCAGTCGGAGCCACCCTCCTCACTAAATGCAGCAGAATTCATACCTGCCTGAAACAGGGTCTTTTCCGCAGTCAGGACGACAAGCGCGCCTTTGTGGCTGCCAGAACCCGCAATCTTGCCGCCGTTCTTGAGCATTGCTTTCATCTGCTCTTCGCTGCCGGTGATAATGATTCTGTTCTTCAAATCCAGGCTGATCCAGGATTCGTGTTCGAGCGACTCGAAATCGAACTCAAGGCTACCGTCGCCGGCACGCGTGTTCTCATCATCGTCGCTATCATTCAGAGCAAGCCGATAGTAGGACGTCCCGGAGGACTTTAGCGGCTGCAGATCGCCTTCAGCTGCGATGAAGATCATGACCTTATCTTTGGACTCCTGGCTAATCTTGCCGTCGAGCACAAAGACCGGCCCACCGCCGACGGGTGAAAAGGCTGTCAGTTGATCGATTTCCTTGCCGAAATCAACACCGGCTTCTTCCCGGACCTCAGCAAAGACCTCTTGTTCCAGCCAGTCGAATATCGCCGTGCCAGCGCCCACAGTCTGCATCTGCTTGAAATCAACGTGCAGATACCAGTTTGTAGTACCAGGAATATCGCTTGCGTCTGCGGTCGCAAGCCCGGGAACGCAAAGCAGCAATCCGACCAACAACAATTTTAGTTTTCGCATCAAAAGACCCTCAAAGTTCATTTCATACTGACTTATAGGCCGCGTAATCCGATTTGGTTACATTCGATTTCCCTGACCCCTTATTGTGACCCCTTATTGCTGGTGAGCCAGCTGATGCCGTAGGTCAGCAGGAAGCCAACGGCGAAACCCGGTATCGCCTCGTACAGGCCGTGGTAGTCCGCTTTGAAAAAACTGAGCCAGACAACGCTCGCCACGAAACCACCTAACATTCCGGCAACGACGCCGGCCCAGGTGATGCGCTTATAATAGAGAATGCCGACCATAACCGGACCGAACGCCGAACCGAGACCGGACCAGGATGCGAGCACAAAGTCGAAAATCACGCGCGGTTCCTGAATACCCAATACCACAGCGATCGCGCCGATGATTACAGTGACGATCTTGCCGTAGTTGGAAAGCGTCTCTTCACTCTTATCCGAACCGATCATTTTCTGATAGGCGTCTCGGACTACCGCCGAAGAAGACAACAGCAACAATGAATCCACCGTCGACATGATGGCCGACAGGACTACAACGAGCAGCATGCCGGCGATAATCGGGGGGAACAGATTGCTAGAGATCACGGGGAAGATCGTTTCTGCATCTTCAAGGCCCGGGAATAAAGCGCGCCCCGCCACGCCTGCGGTGACAGCGCCAAACGTAAAAATCAGCAAAACCGAAAGTGAAACGACACGCGCTTTTTTGATCTCCGTATCATCTCTCGCGGACATGAATCGAATCAGCAGCTGTGGCACACCGAGAAATGGCAAACCAATCGCCAGGAAACTCACAATCGCGATCAACACCGGTTTACCACCGTCGCTCACCGCGAACATGTCGACCAGGGCAGGATCCTGCAATACCAGGTTGCTCTGCACTTCGCCCCAACCACCTGAGGCAACAATCGCTGCAGCCGGGACCGCGATCAATCCAAGCAGCATCAATACGCCTTGCACGACGTCCGTATACGACACCGCTTTGTAACCGCCGACGAATGTGTAGCCAATAATAAAAATCGACCCGACAATGACACCCGTGGCGTATTCCATTCCGAGGAAGCTACTGAATGCCTTGCCCGTTGCTACCATCTGTGCTGTCACGTAGGCAGTAACCATCACAAGAATAATGGCAACCGCAATACCTCGAATCAGGTTCCACTTATCTTCGAACTTGGCAGCCAGCACATCTGTGATAGTAATCGCGTCCGTCTCATCACCGAATCGCTTCAGACGTCGGGCAATGATCCACCATGAGGCGCCAATACCGAGGATCTCGCCAACCACTACCCAGTAGGCTTGCATGCCCACGGCGTATCCCATGCCAGACAGGCCGAGCAGCAACCAGCCACTCTCGCCCGTCGCATTGGTACTAAAGGCGACAACCCAGAAAGGAAGCTTCTTGCCTGCAAGGTAGTAGCCCTCCAGCGTGTGGGTTTCTTTGCGACTCCAGATAGCCAGAGCGGCGAGAACTCCAAGGTAGACAATGAGTACGACGACTGTTGTTGACATGGTTTTACCTACTTAGTGAATGCTGTTTTGATGCGAACCGATGGGGCCACCCGGCGGTATCGTAATCGGAGCAAGCTGCTCTATCGCTGATGGGTCCCGCCGCAAGCGCTCGATTTCAAATCTCGCGAACTTGTAATGTGCCGTGTGTACGTCAGACCTTAGCAAGCGTTTGAACAACCAATCGTCAAGCGTACTCACAGCGTCCAGCGCGATTGCACGAACTTCGCCATCTGCGTCCGAATTGAATGCAAGACCGAGTAACGCGTACAGGACCTGCATATTTGTCTGGCGTTGAATAGACCTGGTCATTCCGCCCGCCGGTTTCGCGTACCAGGATGCCCCCAACAAAGCACGCGTTACCGCCGCAAACCCCGGGGAACCAGCCTGTGCAAGACGCGAAGCCCGTGACGGCTCCAGTAATACTCGCAGGGTCATCGCTACCGAACTGGCAGCGGGTGCCTTGGCATCAAATAGTGCGCCGCTGGTTCCGCTAAAGGTCTCACGAGACTTAGGCTTATTCGGAGGTCGCGGAACGATCGCCGCGAGCAGTTCGTCGGGAAGCCTCAGCACCGCGGGGTCCAGCGTCGCAACAAGCGCATCGATCGCCTGCTGCTGCCGATTGGCCGTTACTGCTGTTGGCATCGCCTGCCCGTCGCCGCGAAGATTGTAGTTGAAATACTGGCCGCCGATCAGCTTGCCAACCGCCTCGATTTGAAATCGGTGCAATAAATAAATGGGTACAAGAACTTCCTCAATAGTCGCAAGTGACCGACCACTCCGAATATTGCGTTCGGACAGGCGTTTTAGTGCGATCTCCCGGACTCGAAGCAAATGCTCAAGTTCAGTCAACGCATCTTCTCCGTTATCCCACAGATTACCGTCTGGGTGAGCCGTCGCTATTGATCGAGAATCCGTATCAGAAACGTACTTGAATCCAGCGGCGATAGTCTCTTTCAGGATGTCTTTTCGAGCGACATTTTCGTCGACACCATGCGGAAAGTCCTGATAGGCATACAACACCGTACGCTTATCCCATGCACCAATTTTGTCATCGTAGGCATCGCTTAGGTCGAAGGAATTATCATCACGAATTTTGATGAGCGGCACCGGGTAATCCATGACTGATGCCCGATTCTGAGTGCTGGCGGCAAAGTTGTGCTCAAAGCCAATCGTATGTCCCACCTCATGGGCGGACAGTTGTCGAATACGCGCCAGTGACATTTCAAGCATTTCTGGCGGCACAGCGTCTCCGTCATAGGGCGCTAACAGCCCTTCTGCGATCAGGTAATCCTGCCTGACGCGCAACGAACCCAGGGAAACGTGGCCCTTCAGAATTTCTCCAGTCCTCGGATCCAGTATGGAATCGCCGTAGG
Source organism: Woeseiaceae bacterium (assembly GCA_021773075.1). Lineage (GTDB taxonomy): Bacteria > Pseudomonadota > Gammaproteobacteria > Steroidobacterales > Woeseiaceae > UBA1847. The sequence goes on along the minus strand of JAJFKT010000035.1, from coordinate 335,793 downwards.
ACCAGCCACGCGTCGAACGGTGAACCCACTGGATGACGTTGTAACGAACATCCATCGGATCCACGCTCTCCGGTAATAGCTCAACCTGAAATGCGTCTTTGTAGCCCGCGGCCTCGAAGGCCTGATTCCACCAGCGCGCGCCGTCCAGCAAAGCGGATCGAACCGGCTCGGGTGCGCCCGGATCGAGGTAGTAAATAATCGGCTCAACGGCCTCGCTTATTGCCGCTGAGGGATCCTTCTTTTTCAAACGATGACGCCGTCCGAAATCTACCGTCAAGTCATCACCAATTTCTGTCGCGTAGTCTGCGAAGCCGCCCGTGTCGTAACGCAGGCCGATCACGCCAGCCCGTGGGTCGTATTTTAGCGGCTCGTACTCGTTATCGGGCAGGCGAATAAATGAATGGTGCATATGAACCGTGACCGACTCAGCATCGGGCGTAACACTGGACAAATACTGACCGCTGGGCTTACCAGAAAACGTCACGATAGCTTCGGCTTCGGTATTGTCCGGAAAAGCCTTGGTCCGGGGCATGTACATCGCAGATCGGGACGCATCAACCGAATACGCGCCTTCATTCCTTCTTTGCAGCCTGTTCGCCATTGCGTGACTATCACGGACGAAAAACGACGTTGCATCAATCACGATTTTGTTATCAGAAGGATCCAAATCCTCGAACCCCCAGATCACCGAGCGCGCGAAGCTCTCTTCGATCGCCTGTCGTTCACCGTCATTGTCGCTAACGGCGCGGTAGGCGAGATTGTCCTCGACAAGGAGAATTTTCGGGCCACTTCGCACAAACCGAACCACTCGGGTATTCCCGAGCTGACCTCTGTCGAGACCAAGGTCGTTAGAGCCTACGCCGCGCGCCAGCGACGCCTGGTATATGAAAGGTTCATTGAGGGTTTCGACGTCGATCAATACTCGACCAGTGTCTTCGTCCCAGTAGAGATCGACAAAACCTAACAATTGGTCGTAAGCATCGAGATCGAGACTGTCCGACGCCTCGCTAACATGAACTAGTCCGATGGCAAGGAAGACCGCCATGAATACGCGATTTCGCATAGTTTCCCCCTGAAATACTGGCCGCTACTATAAGCCTGCGCCGACCCCGGTTACCAGCGCCACCTACTCTTCATGCCTCGTGGACATTAGTGATTGCGAGTAATACGGCCCGCGATGATGCCAGCGATCATCAGAAACAAGCCGATACCCAGGAGGTATTCCGGGTAAGTTCGTGTAATGCCGCAATAGTAAATGCCCGAGATCGAGAGGACCTGAAAAACGTTGATGAAGTTACTCTTGCGTCGAGTTGCTTTCGGGAACCGTATTCGGGAAACCATCAGGAGCGCGAGCACAAACATCAACACAGGCAGGTACAGACGCAGTGGCATCGACGCGGCAATCTCTTCGTAATAAATCATAACGAGAACGATCGACGATATTAGTCCTCCGCCAGCGGCAGTGATGGGCACGCCAGCAAACCAGCCATCTGTTGACTCTTCGGACGTCAGATTGAAGCGAGCAAGGCGCATCGCGCCGGCCAAAACGAATACGGCAACCGCCACCAACAGGACCCAAAACTGGCCACTGTCATACTCGACACCGCCAATTTGCATTCCCGCATTCAGGACGAGCACGGCGGGCGCTACGCCAAATGAAACGAGGTCGGCCATTGAATCGAACTCAGCGCCGAAGCTGGAGGTCGCGTTGAGCATGCGGGCAGAGACACCATCCATCACGTCCAGCAGACCACACCAGACAATAATCCACGCGGCCAGCTCCAGGTCGCCCAATTGCGTCGTAACGATCGACGCAACACCCAACAACAGGCTCAACGCCGTAAAACTATTCGGTACTGTGTAGCGCAAAATGCTCAAAAGCTGGTCTCCACATCGGCTCGAATACGACGCATCTGTGCGTCGGCTCGCCATTGTAACCGAGGATATCGACTATGTAAGACTTCGATTACGCCGCAATGCTTTTAGTTCGCGATTTGAGCTGCAGAAATCTCGACCGGACAACTGCTGCCACGGGTATACGGGCCCAATCCCGTGTTTACGCTTGCGATCTGACCGGGAGGAATCTGCCCGCGTATACTAAATCGCTGCTGCACGGGACGCCCAGAAGTGTCGTTCTGTGTCACGACGACCTGAACACCAGTGATTTGTACGGTCGTGTCGTTTCGTACCGAAACGACGAGATTGCCATTGCTATCCGCATCACAGCCTTTGGCAATATAGGCGCCAGGGTTTGTTGGCAACTCCAGTTTCACGAGCGCCGCGGTCGCTACTTTGCCGTAGTCTCCGCCGGACTTCGCAACGACCTTGTAGTGCTCAATTGCGGTTGGCAAGTTGTTGCGTTCTTCTGCAATTTCGCCCAGAGCGAAATGGGCTGGCGCAGTCGGTAATAACTCCAGGCTTCGCGTCAGATCCGTTATCGCGCTATCTGTCCGTCCGAGCTCTTTTTGGGTAATACCACGTTGCAAATGATAGTAGAAAAAATTGTCGCGTCGACTAATCGCCCGATTGTAATTTGTTAAAGCCATGTCGAACTTGTCCGCGGCCAACCTGACGTCACCACGCAGGGCGTGAAAGTGGGCTTCTTCGCCGTATTGATTCAGCGCTTTGTTGGACAGAGTGAGTGCTTCATCGATCTTTTTTTCGGACAGGGCCTTTCGTCCTTCGTCGTAGGCTTCGTAGGCTGGCATTGTGCGCATCGTATTTCGCATCGCCGCCGCAAATCGTTCGCGGCCGTCGTCACCCCCACTGGGCAATGTCGCGGCAGTCGCAATATTGGCCTTCACTCGCTCCCGCGATGGCGGATGGCTGGCGAACAGACCGCTCAGCCAATCGGATTGCCTGCCTTCGCTCAAACGGACGAAAGTCTCCTGCAGGCGGACCGCTCCCTGTGGGTTGTAACCTGCTTGCGACATGTATTGCATGCCGTAGAAATCGGATTCCAGCTCCGCACTGCGTCCATACTTTGACAGGCTCATTTGGGCCAGCAGACTGGCACCACCTGCAAACATATTTCCATAGTCGCTATCGCTGGTCGCGATCGCCGTCGCTGCCACGCCAACTTGCATGATCTGGCTGCGAGAAATTTGTCTTGCGGTATGCCGCGCCGCGGCGTGCACCGCCTCATGTCCCAGCACGGCCGCCAATTCAGATTCCGATTTCAACTCCGTTAACAACCCACGGTTGATCGCGATCTTGCCGCCAGGCAACGCCCACGCATTCGGCACGGAATTATTCAACACGACAAATTCGTAGGGCAATGTCACACCACTTTGTGCCGCCACTTTTGCACCGACACCCTGGACGTAGCGAGTGAGCTCGGGATCAACGTCGTAGCTGCCGCCTTGCGATTGCTGCATGGGCGAATAGTTCTGTTTGCCCATTTGGATCTGCTGCGCGGTGCTCACCATCATCAGCTCACGCTTACCGGTTACTGGATTAACTGAGCATCCGGTCAGGAAAAGAAAAATAATCGTCAAAAACAAAGCAAACGTACGCATGACCAACCCCGAATTAGTTAAGCTCTTAGTATACAGACGGCATATGTGACTAAAAGGCCACAGCGTGCGTCAATAAGCGATAACAATCAGCATAAGGGAGAAAAAAATGGGACTTTTCGACTTCGTAAAAGATGTAGGACGTCAGGTTTTCGATACCGACTCGGAAGCGGCAGATAACATCAAGCAACATCTGGAGATCAAAACAAGTGGCCTTAGCAATCTCGAGGTTGAATTCGACGACGGTGTCGCAACTATTTGCGGCGACTGCGTTAACGCGGACGTTCGTAAAAGCGCAATTCTGATTGCCGGAAACATCCAGGGCGTTGAGAAAATCATTGCAGACGATCTTCGTGCGCCTGAGCCGCTTCCGGAGGAGCCTGAAGAAGAAGTAGAGGTTTACGAAATCGTCAGTGGCGATACACTCGGTGGCATCGCGAAGCGCTTTTACGGTAATGCGTCGAAATACACGAAAATCTTCGAAGCCAACCGCGACATTCTTTCGGATCCGAACAAGATTTATCCTGGGCAAAAAATCCGAATTCCGTCCGAATAATTACTGACAACAGGAACAAGAAATGGACCTTTTAGATTTACTGAAAAGCAGCGGCGGTGGTGACAGCATTGGGCAACTGGCGAAGGTGGTTGGACTCGGCTCCGGCGATACTTCCAAACTCGTCAGCGCGTTAGCGCCGGCTTTGTTGGGCGGGCTGGCCAAGAACGCAAGTGGCGGTGGTGGTCTGTCGGGATTGCAGAGCGCACTCCAGAAAGGACAGCATGATCGTTACCTCGATAAGCCTGAGTTGATGCAGTCGGATGACACTCGGCTGGATGGCAACAAAATTCTGGGCCATTTGCTGGGCAGCAAGGACGCAAGTCGTGCGGTTGCGAAAGCGGCTGGGCAAGATACCGGGATCGACGCCAGCTTGATCAAGAAGGCCCTGCCATTACTGGCAACGCTGGCGATGGGCGCAATGAGCAAGAAGAACTCGTCCGAAGACACTGGTGGGCTCGGCGATCTCCTGGGAATGGCGAGAAAGTTCTTTTAGGGAGTAATGCAGGCCCGCCAGTAGGTGGTAATCCTGATAGCGCGTCCAGCTCCGGTGCGGCAGCATTGCGTGGTATGGAAACCAACCCGCACCAGCTCCTTGACGAGTTGCGAGAGGATCATCGCAACATGGCAGTTGTGCTCGACGTTCTTGCTGACGCAACCGCAACCGCGAAGTCTGGTATCGATCCTGATATCGAGCTTATAGACGAAATCATGCGCTATATGACCGTCTATCCGGATGCGGTGCACCATCCGAAGGAAGACATCCTCTATTCCAAAATGGTGGCGCGACAGCCGCAGCTGGCAGATGACCTGGCCAACGTGGCTGTGGACCACCAGGAGATCGCCGCGCTTGGTACGGCTCTGCGTGACGACGTAGACGCGATCGTCGCCGGAGCGGCTGTGCGCCGCGAACAATTCATTGTCGACTGCGACAAGTATGTGCAGCGACTTCGAACGCATATGCAATGGGAAGAAAAGGAATTGTTCAAGAAAGTTTCAGAGGTTTTCGACGACGATACGGAGATGCCCGATGTTGAGCCGCTATTACGTATTAAGGATCCGGTATTTGAGCTAGAGATTGAGTCCGCGTTTCGGCGGCTGATGGCCAGCCTCGAAAACGGCTAGAAGTACCACGCCAGCTGGACAAATACACCCGCGTTGCTGGACAAGTAACGTCCGGGCACGCCGGATTCGATACCGCCAAACTCGCTACCATTACTCCCCAGCGGGATGTTCAAACTACCCAAAATCGCCGCATTGTCCGACAGGCTGTAATTCGTCACCAGCTGAATCAGTGCGCTTGGATCAGTAATATTTCCGAGCAAAGTCGGCGAGACGGTCCACAACGGAGTTAATTCGATCATTAGGCTTGCAGCGAGATAGTGTCTTCCGGACGTAAACAATTCGCCTCGACTCAGACGCACGAGAAGATCCGGGTTTGCCGCCAGAGCCAGCGGATTATAGTCGCCATTCTCCAGCCCAAAACCGTTGAAGTGATACTCGAACGTACCGCTCATGTTCCTGTCGGCCATTGTCCATGAGTAGCTGACATTGGTGACTAATTGCACGTAGGTATCGAGATCAGTGTGCGTCAGGACGATGTCACCACCCCATTGAGCTCCGCCAATGCCGCGACCGAGTCCCAGACCAGCAACCTGGTCACCGTATTGCTCTGCCACCAGCAAATCGTACTCAAACGACGCCGCGAAACCGTGGTACTTGAGTGCCGTCGTCGCCTGGTCTGCATCGACATCCCCGGAGCGAATATCGCGCCGAATGACGTAAGCGCCCTGCACATCGGCGCCGTCGTCACGCAGATATTGCAGGTAAAACATGTCATCACCCGCTTTGTACTCAAAGGCGACTGCAGCGGGATCGAACGGGTTGACCAGATCCATGGGGGCGTAAAACAGGCCATTGCCCCAGGACAGTGCCTGACGACCAAATCGCAACACCGTTTTCTCGCCGGTATATCCGACCCACAATCGGTCCAGTCGATGCAATGCGAGCGAAGTACTACTCTCATCCATCGTTGCGGACAAGTCGAAAAATCGTCGCTCATCACTCGGCACCCTCAAGGTCTTGCCAGACATTGCCACTAACTGATAGCTGGCTTGAAAGGTCCAGCCGTTCCTGCGTGTTTCGAGATTCAGGCGAAGCTCGCCCTGCGTATCCATCGATTCGCTGCCAACGCTGTCGTGAAACAGGCTGTCCGATGGAAAGCTCAGGCCTTCGACGCGGAACTTCGCGTGTCCATCGAATTCGACTCTCGTCTCGTCTGCGAAAGAAACGCCGGTCGCAACGACCAGCAATAGCGAAAATTTAGGCAGCGCGCTGATCAATGTCTTCTACAATCCTGCCGTCCAGCATTCGCACCAGCCGTTTGGCATAGGCCATCACCCGCTGGTCATGCGAGGCGATGACAAAGGTCGAATTGTGCTTCTCGTTCAATTCGGTGAATAGCTCCATTAGCTCGTCTGAGGTTTTCGAATCCAGATTAGCGGTAGGTTCGTCGGCAAGTATCAGCGCGGGCTTTGATGCGATCGCACGCGCGACAGCGACGCGTTGCTGCTGCCCGCCGGACATTTCCGCAGGCCGACGGCTTTCAAGCCCGGCCAGCCCTACTTCTTTGAGAATCGCGAATGACTTGTCTTTTCTGTCGGCCGCGGGCACGCCCTGAACCTGCATTACGAACTCAACGTTCTCGCGTGCAGACAGCACGGGAATCAGGTTATAGGCCTGAAATACGAAGCCGATTTGTCTTAATCGAAGATCAGCAAGATCTCCTTTGCTCAAATTATCAATGCGCTGTCCGGCAACATGAACCTCACCACTGTCCGGAATATCCAGCCCACCAATCGCGTTCAATAGCGTTGTTTTGCCACCTCCGGACGGTGCTGACAAACAAACGAAACCACCCTTTGTGATTTCGATACTGACATGGTCGAGTGCCTTGATGTCCTGATCACCCTGACGGTACGTTTTGCATAAATCTATACATCGAACAGCAGTCATCATTAGACCTTTGTTATGGCTTCCACCGGCTCATAACGCGAAGCGCGCCAGGCGGGTGAAAGGCTTGCGAGAAAGCCAAGTACAAGTACGACGATGTTCGCGAGAATCATGTCGTTTAAGTATAAGCGTGGATACAGCATGCTTGCCGCACCGAACATCTCCATGCCTTCGGCGACGAAAGAAATATCGATGCCGTCTTGCAACGGAACGACGGTCGCCCACGAAAGTAGATTGCCGATACACAGGCCGACCACCAGCAACATCATCGACTCAATAACGATTTGTCCAAGAATGCTGGCCGGTTTCATGCCCAGCGCCAGCATCAGGCCAATCTCGCGAATACGCTCGAATACGGCCATCACCAGGGTGTTCACCAAACCGAAAGACAGCGCAAGAAAGATCACTACGACCCAGACAAGGACAAAACCATCCATTACGCGCATCATGCTGCCGAGATATGCGTCGACGTCGTACCAGCGGGTCACTTCGACATTGTTTCCGACCCGCTCCACAACGGCCTCATATAACGGGTCAACCTGCCGATAGTCATCGCCAAGAAACACTACCTCTGTTGTCGCGTTGCCAATTCCGAGCATCTTTTGAGCCGTATTCTTGCCCATAAAGACGTAGGCCTCTTCGACAGCACCGGTACTCGCGGTAAACAGCCCGACAACGCGCAACCCCCGGTCAGCGATTTGATTGTCTGGGTCCTGACTCATTATTACGACGCGCTTGCCGACTTCTGTCTCCAGTATTTCAGCCAGTTTCCTGCCCAATACGATTCCCTTATCGTCACCGCTCTCAAGAAAACGGCCTTCGACTTCGTCGTAATTGACAAACGAAACGTCTGCTTCAGCGTCAGGATCGATCGCGAGTAATGTGACACCGCGAGAATCGCGCTCGCTTGTCACAATCGCAGGAACTCGAACGCGGCTCGCCCACGCGGCAAAACCCGCATTACCAAATCGTTGCTGCAACTCGTCGTCGTTGAATGGAACCAGGTTGTTAATACTTGGATCATCCAGGAAATCCGGATGGTGTAATTGCACGTGTCCGGGCAAGGCCTTAATACCGTCTGCGATCATTTGGTCAACCATGCCGCGCGTCATAGCAGTCATAAATATCATTGCCCAAACGCCGACACCGATCGCCGCCAACATGATCGTTGTGCGTCGATGGTTACGCCACAGATTACGCCAGGCGAGCATCGTCAGGACTTTGAACATCAGGCCACCCTCATTGCTTCAACCGGCTGTAAGCGCCGCAGGCGAACGGCCGGATACACCGCAGCCAGAAGCGTAAATGCGTATACGATAAGTGGGCCTGCTGCCAGTGAAAGTAGTGTAAGACGTGGGTACATACGGCTCGGCAAATTAAACTGAGCCGCCATATCGTCCATTCCAGGAATTGAAAAGCCAACGTGGCCGACCCAAAGCGTCACGATTGCACCGACTATCATTCCGAGCAAGGTGCCAAGTAGGCCCATTATCGCCGTCTCCAAAATGACCAATCGGCCAAGCCGGCCCGGCTTCAGACCTAATGCCATCACGATACCGAACTCGCGCGTGCGTTCGAGCACGGACATCAGCTGTGTATTCAGAACACTAAATGAAACCAAAACCACCAAGATAAAGTACATGAAGAAGGCGCTGCCCATGTCAGCCTGAATCGCCTGCCTGACGCCCGGCTGGAGTAAATTCCAGTCGGGAACAAGGAGACCGGAGTCTTTAGGCAGCAGACTCTCAACTTGCGACTGCACATACGCAACATCCTCCAGACTTTCGCCAAAAATACTAATGTGATGTCCACTGCCCTGCATGAAGAAAGTGTCGTCGAATAGACCAATGGGTATTTCCGACACGCTGCGATCGATATCCTTCAGGCCGCTTTCGAAAATCCCTTTGACGGTCGCGACTGTCGCCGCGAAAGATCCATCGACACCGCTTCCCAACAGCGTTAGTTCGTCACCAATGCCAACTTTTAGGTTTCTTGCGAGCACGCTGCCAACGATAATTTCGGTCGCATTCGGATCACTCAGATACTCGCCCTCAATGAGCAATCCGGGAATCGTGGATACCTCTGGCTCGAAAGCCGGCTCCACGCCGTAGACCGCGATTCCGTAGCTGCGCTCCTCGCTGGACGCCAAAGCAAACGCCAGTCCTCGCGCCGCTACTTTTTCGGATTTGAGAGCATCTCGAATCGACTCCGCCAGCGGTACGATATTGGCGACGGTCTGCCGCATTTTCTTGTCGTCGAGATATCCTGATGCCTGCACCTGCACATGGCCTGTAAATATCTGCAGCGTGTTGTCGATCATCATCTGGTACATGCCAAACTGGATAGACATCATGAGAATCAACAGGAGATTCGAGAAGATCATCGCGCCCATAGTCAACCAGGTGCGTTTTGGGTGCCTCCAAAGATTGCGCCACGCCAGTCGGAAAACGATGTTCAAGAATTACTCTCTGGGATTTCTTAAGTTCGACAAGGTAAAAAGATTGTCGTTTAGGTCGACTTCATACTCGACCATGTCGACGGAAACTTCGGTCCACTCATCGGGCTTATCGACATCACCCATGCGCTGTCGCGTCGCGATGATTCTGCCACCCATTTCAGCGATGTCTGTCGTTGTCAGCTTTTGTACTAGCTCATCATCCTGATCGTAGAAACGGTGTTCGAGGACAATATGCTGTGCGGTTATCAGGATGATTTCCTTGCCCCAAACCACAGCCGCATCCTCTTTGGGCACTGCCAGTATTTCAAAGACGGCAATGCCATCAGCCTCAGTCACACTTAACAGGCTGTGCTCGTATTGATCGACGATATCGTCAGCTTTGGCAATATCGTTGTTGGAGAAGTCGGAGCCCATCCAGCTCTGGTTCATCATTGAAGATGGAATCCTGATGACCCGATTGATTTTCGGCGAGTACGACCACATGTTGTCATCGTCAGTAAGCGTGCCGTTACCGCGATCTTTTTTCGGTGCAATGATACGAACCAGCGTCTGATCCTGCCCCTTCGTCCAGGCACGCATCGACATCGAACGTTCCCAATCCGGACGGTGGATAAGCATCGTCATCTCGGTGATCGAAGAAAGTCCCCGCCAGTGATCAATGGCGTCTCGTACGATGGTTTTCGCGTCATACTCCACGGCAGTCGCGAACAGCGGGATCGTGAGGAAAAGAAGGGTGAGAGAGGCTCTCTTGAACATGATTCGTTGGACCGACAGCCGACGAGGCTAATCAGTATTTCATATCCATTCCGGGCTAGCTATACGCGTAATACGAATATGAATTCACGCAACTTTGGCCGTGATGTCCTCATCGACGACAGCCAGGCGGCTGCGATTCGTGACCATCCGGTCGTACAAAGCTGTGATGCATTCACTACCTGTTTTTTCGAAAGCAAATGGCAACAAAGCGTGGATACCGCAGCAAAAAGCGGCCTTGAGCATGGACATTGAGAATCCCATCGCCGATACGAAGTGCTCGCCGTAGCTCTCGCCAACTGTTTCGGGGTGCTCTGTAAATTTCGCTTTCAAGGCCATGGTCACAGCTCTCCTGTCGTTGCGTTAATGTTCGCGCGAATGAGCTGGAGGGTTGTTGCTATTCATTGACTAATTTCGGATAGTATTAGAACGTTCGTTCTATATATTTTGTAAAAGAGAATCAAATGGACCAGAAGGACAGACAAATCCTACGAATCATTCAGGAAAAGGCCGATTTATCCATGAATGAGCTGGCTGAGCGCTGCGCCATGTCCAAGACAGCGGTCTGGCGGCGCGTTAAATCACTGCAAGACAGTGGCGTCATTAAGAAGCGGGTGACCTTGCTCGATAACGAGGCCCTGGGCTTTGGTCTGACAATTTTCGCACTGGTACGGACCAACCAACACAGCGACGGCTGGTTCTCCAAATTCGAGAAGGCCGTGAACTCAATTCCTGAGATTCTCGAGTTTCACCGTACCAGCGGCGACCTCGACTATCTGCTGCGCATCGTCGCAAAAGACATGCGCCACTACGATCAGGTTTATCAACAACTGATTCGCGAGGTTGATTTCGCCGACGTCAGTTCGACGTTTGTGATGGAAACGTTCAAGTCGGGTACGCAGCTGCCGATCTGAGCATGAGCCGGTAATACGTGTTTCTCGCAATGGTCTCCTTTCCTTGAATAGCTAGACTGAAATCAAAGGAGGAGATCATGTTCAGTATCGACGCAATCATGAGTACCAACCTGATCACAGTGCCGTCAGACGCAACATTGGCTGAGGCGCGCACTCTGATGCAAGACCACCGCATCCACCACCTACCCGTTACTAAGAATGAGCAGCTTACCGGGTTGCTTACATTAACCAATGTTCTGGCTGCGACGGATTCATTTCTACGCGATGACAGAAATCGAATTCACGCGAATGAAATAATCGTTGGGGACGTAATGGTCCAGGACGTCGCAACCGTGAGTGTGAATGCCAGCCTGAGACAGGCAGCACTATTCCTTGAGAAGCATAAAATTAGCTGCCTGCCGGTCATGGACGGCGCGGATATGGTTGGGATCATCACCGATACAGACTTTGTCGCTGTGGCGATCAACTTACTGGAGCAGTTGGAATCAACCGAGCCGCTCGACGACGACTTCGACGACATGGACGTCGCCTGAAACACTAGGCTTGCTCGGCCTCTCTGTTCCTCAAGGCGTGCTGAGCGTCACGCTCAGATCCGATTAAGATGGCTACCCAGCGGGTGTTTGCATCGCTTTCAAGTGCGAGCTTGAGGGTCATTGTTAGCGGAACTGACAGCAACATGCCAACAGGTCCGAAGACCCAGCCCCAAAATACCAATCCTACGAATACGACCAACGGTGAAATGCCGACGCCGTAGCCCATTAGTCGCGGCTCGAGAAAGTTGCCGAAAACTACATTTATGGCGGCGAAGCCAATAGCCGTCGCACCGGCGGCACCAGGCCCAAGTTGTACAAGTGCCAGCAATACAGCTGGAACAGCGGCGATGATGGAACCGATGGTTGGCACATAATTGAACAGGAATGCGAGCATCGCCCATAGCAATGGGAAGTCCAGACCCAGTGACCAGGTCAGGACACCGGCGCAAATACCAGTCGCAAAACTCACGACTGTTTTGATGCCCAGATAACGTCCCAGGTTATGCAGAAAAATCCTCGGTCGTTGCAACGAGTCGGCACTGCGCCCAAAAGCTGCACGCACTTTGGTGCCGACGCTCGATACTTCCAGCAACATAAATATCATTGTGAAAATAATCAGGAACGCATTGGTCAACACATCCTTTAGGCTATTCAGGATCGTGGCGACAAGACCCATTGCCCAGCCTGGGTCAATCATATCTCCGATATTATCCGCACGCACGTCGTCGCTCAGATGTTTAGTAACGAATTCGGTGGCGGCGCGAACAATAATATCCAGGCGCGCCTGATATTCCGGCAGGGCTGCAGTGAATTCTGCGATTGAGCTGCCGAGAATCGTTCCGACCATCGCCAGCAACAGCATGATCGAGGAAACAATGATTAGTGCGGCAAGAAAACTCGGCACACGTTTTTGTTGCAGCCACAACATCGGCCGTACTGTGATAAGCGCGAGAAATGATGCGATCAGAAATGGTACGAGAATGACCTTCGCCATTTGCATGCCGTATACCACGACAATTACCGCCGCAAATGTAACCAGCGCGCTACCCTTCTTGTCACTCAGATCGTTCACGCGTCAGATGATCGCACAACAGTCAGGCTTTCGCATGCCTAAGACGCGGCATGTCAATTGGCGCTCCTGGGCGTGTAACGTTCTTCCTCTTCGGGTTGGATCTGCTTTATCTTCAGCGTCCATCTCGCCAGCGTCGAACTGACCCTCAATTGATATCGGCCAGCACTCGTAAACAACTGCAGGCCATTGCCCTTGTGTTTTGTGTGCAGGACCCGGCCGACGTGCCGACCTGTATGCGCTTCGATAAGCGTAACATCGAGCGCAATCAGCGCGTTGAAGTCGCCGTCCAAACGCCAGTCAAGAAGCCATGGATCATCAACAGTAAAGATCGCTGTTGTGGTATTACCGGTTCCGCGGAACTCCTTTACCAGCTCTTCTGCCTGAGCATTCGTTGCCAAAGCTACCACGATGCTTGTGGTGGCAATTAGTTGTAGCAGTCTATTCATTTCTATATCCATCCTACAGCATTGGAGTCAGGAGATTATAGTACGCATTCGGGGCGGCCCGCATTGGCAGGTGCTGTACACTGCTGGCCCATGAAAGATCGAACAAAAACTGCTGTTATCGCTACAGGCGTTGCTTGCTTTGCATTGGTCGAGCTATTGCTCGCCGATATGCTTAACGCTGCTGCCGCAGCGAAGCTGCTCGCCTCAAGTGGTTTTATTCTTGTTGCCATATTCAGTGGTGCGCTGCAATCAAGGTACGGCAAAGTTCTCTTAGTCGGTCTTGCCCTGTCTTTCTTTGGGGACGCTTTTTTAATCGGTGAATCGAGGCTGGCGTTTCTCTCGGGTTTAGGCGCGTTTTTGTTGGCACACATCGCGTACGTCGCTGCATTCAGCGTCGTCGGCATTAATTGGCGATGCGCTATCGCCGCCGCGTTACCAATTATCGGTATCGCAGCCGGCGTCGCAATCTGGTTAGCCCCTCATACGCCAGAGGACATGGTCATTCCGGTTGGACTATATATTCTCGTGATTAGCGTCATGCTTGTGAGTGCATTCGGAACGCAGAGAACGGGCGTCTCTTCGTTGATACTTATCGGCGCCCTGTTATTTTTCCTTTCGGACCTGTCCGTTGCATCTCTGCGGTTGGTACAAACTGACTTCCCGACATATGTCTGGGGGTTGCCGCTCTACTACGCAGGTCAGCTTTGTTTCGCGCTTAGCGTTTCGCAATCACGGTCCCAGTGAGGGACACCGGAAAATTTGTCGACCAGAAAATCAATGAATGCGCGTACGCGATAAGACAAGTGACGTGTGGGCGGATAAACCGCGTATGCCGGCGATATCGGAAATGAGTAGTCGGTCAATACAGGGACGAGATTGCCGGCGCGAATAGCCTGTGCGGCGATGAAGGTCGGCTGGATTACGACTCCCTGACCATGTGCGGCGGCATTGCACAGGAAATCGCCGCTGCTCGCAGTCATCGCACGCTTAACTTTGACAACACCCTTGTTACCGTTGCGATCTTCGTAATTCCACGTTTCCGGATCGGGAATATTCGAGTACACCAGGCATTGATGTTCGACAAGGTCATCCGGAGACTTTGGAATACCGTGGACGTTTAGATAGTGAGGCGATGCACAAACAACAGCGCGTACATCGAACAATCGACGTGCGATGAGCGATGAATCCCGCAAATGACCAATTCTCAGCGCGACATCAAAGTTGTCTTCAATTAAATCCACCCTTCGATCGTTCAGGTCGAGATCAAATCGCACATTGGGATGCTGCTTACAAAATGTGGCAATCGGCCCACACATATGACGCACACCAAACGAAAGCGGCAAAGCGAAGCGAAGCGTCCCGCGCAGCTCGCCGTGTTCTTGTTGAACAGCGGCTTCTGCTTCCTCCAGGTCCGCAAGAATTCGGGTGCCATGCTCATAAAAGCTGCGGCCGGTTTCAGTCAGATTCAAAACCCGTGTTGTGCGGTGCAGTAGTTGAACACCCAGACGCTCCTCGAGTGCTGAGACCCGTCGGCTAACAGCCGACTTCGCCGAATCCAGCCGATCCGCAGCTGCGGTGAAGCTGCCGGCGTCGACTACCGCAATAAATGCCTGAATATCTTCGAATTTATCCATATTGTTGCGTATTTCTGAACAATCTTATTCCCAAACTACTATTTATATCCGTCGTGTCAACAGTAAAACTACACCCCACAGCAAACAAACAGCCCAAGGGGCAGCGAAATGAACACGAAAACACTACATGTACTGGAATTGAGCTCAAGCGGTCGACAGACAAGCTCTGTAACACGGCAACTCGGTAGCGATCTCATCGACGCATTGGAAAACCGCCATGGAGCGATCGAGGTCACAAGCCGAAACCTCGGCGATGGGCTGGCCTTTGTTGACGAGGCATGGATAGAAGCCAACTTCACCCCTGACGAGGACCGCACAGACCGGCACAAGAACACACTCGCCTTTTCCGACGAACTGGTCGCCGAGCTGAAGAATGCCGACGTCGTGGTTATTGGTGCGCCCGTTTACAATTTTTCCATACCCGCATCTTTGAAGGCATGGATCGATATGATCGCCAGGGCGAGGCTGACTTTCCGCTACACTGAGAATGGCCCTGTCGGTATGCTCGAAGGCAAAAAGGTCTTCGTGATCGTTGCCAGTGGCGGCGTGCCAATTGGCAGCCCAATGGACTTCGCGACCCCCTATCTGCGCCACGCGTTGTCATTTGTCGGCATAACAGACCTTGAGTTCATCGCCGCCGAACGAATCAACAGCGATGCTGAAGGCGCTATGGATACGGCACGCGCGCGGATTGCCGAGTTGGTGCATCTTCCCACCATCGCGGCGTAACACGGAAAGGAAAACCTCATGATTGAAATGATTCCAGCCGACAGCCGCGGTAGCGCAGACCACGGCTGGCTAAAAGCTAAACATTCGTTTTCGTTCGCGGAATATCAGAACCCCAAGCGTGTTCGCTTCGGTCCTCTGCGCGTGATTAACGAGGATCGAATTGCGCCGGGGCAAGGATTTGGAACGCACCCCCACCGGGACATGGAAATTGTGACCTATCCGATCTCGGGTGCGATAGAACACAAGGACAGCATGGGCAACGGTACCGTCATCACAGCGGGTGAGGTGCAACGCATGACGGCGGGCACGGGTGTTCAACATAGCGAATTCAATCACTCGCAGACAGACGAGCTACACCTGCTACAAATCTGGATGTTCCCGGAACAAAAGAACCTCGAGCCTGGTTACGAACAAACAATGTTCTCGCGTGAAGACAAACTCAATCAGCTGCGACTAATTGCGTCACGAGACGGCCGAGACACCTCTGTGACCGTGCACCAGAATGTCAACCTGTACGCCAGCATTCTGCAGCCGGGTTTCGAACTCGAGCACGCTGTCGCTACTGCGCGCAAAGTCTTTGTGCAAGTGATTCACGGCGATATAACGGTGAACGGAAAATCTGTATCAGACGGCGACGGACTGCAAATTCGTGATGAGGAAACGATTTCAGTTAGCAGTCAAAGCGAAGCCGAGTTTTTGTTATTCGACATGGGCTAAACTGCCCGTATGATCGTTCGCAACAGTCTGCCCAGCCTGATCACAGCCACCCTCATCGCTGCTTGTGGCGGCGGGGGCGGCGAGACAGCCCTCACCACCCCTGCGCCAACCCAGTCGGGCAATGCGACGATTGCCGACGTCCAGGGAGCCGGAGCAGACAGCCCGCTGACGGGTCAGGTAGTCAGCATTACGGCGCTAGTGAGCGGTGACTTTCAGGACAACGATACAACCAGCAATAGCAATCTGGGTGGGTTCTTTGTGCAGCAAGAAAACCCGGATGCCAATACGGTGACGTCGGAAGGCCTGTTTATTTTTGATGGCGCCAATCCGGCGACAGCCGTGAGTGTTGGGGACCGCGTCGACGTCACCGGCACTGTAAAAGAGTTCTTTGGTGAAACTCAGATCGATGCGACGAGCGTTAAAGTTATTGGTACTGGGAAGGTTCGGGCAACCAACATAAACCTCCCCGCGGCCGGACTCACGATCAACAGTGATGGCGACTTTGTCGCCGACCTGGAGCGCTACGAGGGAATGCTCGTTCACTTCCCGCAAACGCTGACTGTCTCGAGTCTCCGTTATCTCGAACAATATGGCGAAGTCGTTCTTGCACAAGGCGGAAGGTCGTATCAGTTCACAAACAGCAATGCCCCGGATGCGGAAGATTACGCAGCCCACAAAAAGGCGCGCGCGGCTCGCTCAATCATCTTCGATGACGGAATGCGCTCAAGGAATCCGGCCAACATTCGACATTTAAACGCTGGAGCGGCAGCCGGATATTCGATCCGAAGCGGTGATTCGGTAACTGGCCTCACCGGCAATCTACGCTTCTCCCGAGGTAGCGGGGGTAGCGGCGACGAAGGCTGGCGCCTGGAGCCAAGCGGCAACGTCCTTTTCGATGATGACAACCCACGGCCTGGAGCACCCTCTGTTGCGGGTACGATTCGGGTAGCAAGTTTCAACGTATTAAACTTTTTCTCAAACGTCGATACCGGGGCGGCTACTTGCGGCCCCCAGGCAAACCAGAATTGCCGCGGTGCCGACAGCGCAGAGGAACTGCAGCGCCAACTCGGGAAAACGGTGACCGCAATGCAACTTATGAATGCAGATATCATCGGTCTGGTCGAACTCGAGAATAACGCTTCAGAATCGATAGCAATGGTCGTTGATGCCCTGAACGCACGAACCGGTGGCGAACGATTCTCCTTCGTCGATACCGGCAGCATTCATGATGACGCGATCAAAACCGGGTTTATTTATGATTCCGCGACGGTCCAGACAAGCGGTGCGTTTGCACTACTAAGTGCCGATATCGATCCGAGGTTCGACGATAGTCGTAATAGACCGGCGCTGGCTCAATCGTTTGAGCTTATAGGTACGGGTGCAGTCCTTACAGTTGTCGTCAATCACTTGAAGTCCAAAGGATCTGCCTGTGACTCGTCAGGCGATCCCAACACGGGTGACGGGCAAGGCAATTGCAACCAGACGCGTGCAAAAGCCGCTGCAGCAATCGCCGACTGGATCAGCACGGACCCGACGATGAGCGGCGACCCGGATTACCTGATCATCGGCGATCTGAATGCCTACCTTTTGGAAGACCCGTTAATTGCGTTGAAAAACGCTGGCTTTACGAACCTGCTAGAGGCGGGTAGCAATCCATACTCATTCAACTTTGACGCCCAGATCGGTGCACTGGATCATGCGTTGGCGTCGGCAAGTCTCACTCGACAGGTCAGTGAGACGATTGAATGGCATATCAACGCCGATGAGCCGCGACTGTATGACTACAATCTGGAAAACGGCCGTGATGCTGCCTTGTTCGATGCTAACTCACCCTACCGCGCTTCGGATCACGACCCGGTCATCATCGGTCTGGATTTGGCTAATTAGTCTAGATTTACAAGAACGTCGTGCGTGTCACGACGAACGGCTTCCAACGCCTCGATAATTCTCTTTTCAGTCGCGTCCGCCTTGCCCAGATGAGCGCTATCTGCGCGCCATATCTCGAATAAAGCATCTGCCGACTCAGGAATTGAGCCCGAGGAGACGAGAGAGAGATCGCGAATAGTCAGGACCTTCGTCCATCCGCGCCGAAGGGTCGCCGGACAATCGATTGACTCGCCGTAGTGGCAGTCCAGCGTTGCTTGTTGTAGATCTCCGAGCATTGAGAGCAGCTCAATGGATACCAGGCGCTGATTCCGATTCTGTTCGCTGGCCTCATTTCGCCATGTATTATAGCCAAGGCTTGCCAAAGCAATAGTGAGACTGATTAGGGCTACCGCATTTCGGCGTAGTTGTTCTCGTAATGTTGATTTCTGATTCATATCAGTAATAGACCACCTTTGCCGTGATTTATTTCGGGTTTGCTCACTGAGTTTCCAGAGCTTTTCGCCGCCAAATCGATGCAGGAACGTAAGCCAGGCGACGAAGAGCAGCCCTACTATAGTAATGCTGGCAAGAAACAGGAAGTAATTCTGATGACCAACGATGCCGGGATTGGCATCCAGAATGCGGCCGGAAATTGGGCCAAAGAACACATCGGGTGCGAAACCAACCAGTGAAATCATGCCTACCGAAGCTCCTGTAAGAAACCTCGGGGTTTGGCTGTCTTCGAGCAATGCAAAGTAAACGCCACGCAGCGCGTAAACGCCAATATAGGTTGCGAAGAAATTGGCGTAGATGATCATCGTGCCAGAACCTGTCGGGGCCGATAGCGACCAAACCCCGTAGCAGAGGCCTAGCATGATAAACATCACGCCAATCGAGCGCGTCGCGTTGAAGCGGTCGGCGATCAGCCCGGCCAAAACAGCTGCGACTGGCCGGGTCCAAGCCCCGTATGAAGCCAGTCGGGCACCTTCTACCTGGTCCATTCCAAGCACCTGCACCGCATAAAGCGAGTAGTTGTCGAGACCCTTGTAACAACAATACGCACAGAGAATAATCGCGGCCTGCGCCCAGACGATTGGGCATCGAATCACGATCCCCATACCCCTTAGCGGACTAAACTCGACCTCACTGGCTAGCTTGGATGCGGGAATAGCAAACCAGGCGAATACACCCGCCAGTGCCGTAACCAGCGTATAAAGCAGGACAACCGTACGAAATGCCGCCGCACGCTCATCGACCGTTGCCAGTCGCACGTTGTCCGGCAAATAATTCGCGAGCACGATAACGCCAAACGTGGCGGCTGAAGCGGCAACGAGACCTCGTCCACCCTCCAGAATCCCAAAAGCAGCGCCTTGTGCATTCTCTCCACCCCAGTCCCGCGTCGCACGTATCAAGGCACCCCAGAAAAGAAAAATCGTAGTTATGCCCCAATATCCGTAGAGAATCCGCATTCCGATGGCGCCCGGCAAGGTAGCCATGTAAAGGCCACCGGCAGCGGTTGCCAGCAAGGATGCAACCATTAGTGATCGCGCAGAGAAATGATCCGCCACAGCTCCACCGGGAAAATAGGCGATCATGGCGGCGATACCGTATACCGCAAACATATCGCCCAGTTCTGTATTGGTCAGCACGAAAACGTCCAGCATGGTCGGCCGAAAGAATCGTGGAACATTAAATGGCAAGCCGAAGACGAGTTCGCCCGCCACTACAAGCGCGAGCATTAGCATGATTCGTCGCATAGAAACTCTCAGCTTCTTAGTCGATAACCCGTCTTGAATATCCAACGGACCGTAAGCAGGCATGCGAGTAAAAATCCGACTGTCATACCCAGACTAAGACCAACACTCACATCGGCATTACCGTAGAAACTCCAGCGAAAACCACTAATCAGGTAAACAACAGGATTAAACAAACTCACGGTCTGCCAGGCTGGCGGCAACATGCTGATGGAATAAAACGTCCCACCGAGAAACGTCAGCGGCATGACAATGAGCGTCGGCACGATCGTCAGTTTTTCCCAGCCTGTTGCCCAGATGCCGAGAATAAAGCCGAATAAACAGAATGAAATACAGGTCAGTAACAAGAAGGCAACCATTACAAATGGGTGCGCAATTTGAAGATCTACGAACAGACTCGCCGTTGCCAGAATAATCAGGCCAATGATTACAGATTTGGTCGCCGCCGCGCCAACGTAGCCGAGCAATACCTCACCGTAGGAAACCGGTGCCGACAGTACTTCATAAATTGTCCCGGTAAATTTCGGAAAATAAATTGCGAACGATGAATTCGAAATGCTCTCCGTCATTATGGACAGCATAATGAGGCCAGGAACAATGAACGAACCGTAGCTCACACCGTCAATTTCCGTAATTCGCGATCCTATGGCGGAACCAAAAATCACGAAGTAAAGCGATGTCGATAGCACGGGCGCCACAATGCTTTGCACTGCTGTACGGAACATGCGTGCCATTTCGTACTGGTAAATCGCTTTGATGGCGTAGAAGTTCATCAGTATTTGTTCACCAGATCGACAAAAATATCTTCAAGCGAGCTTTGTGTCGTTTGCAAATCATTGAAATGAATACCGGCGCTACGCAGCTCACCCAAAAGGGCCGTGATGCCAGTGCTGTTCCTCTGCGTATCGTAGGTGAACGTTAGCTCTTGCTGATCTTCGCTTAATTCAAGATGATAGTCCGCCAACTGCGATGGCACGCTGGCGAGCGGTTCCTGCAAGTGCAGGACCAGCTGTTTCTTGCCGAGATCTCGCATTAACTTGTCTTTGTCTTCGATGAGAACGATCTCACCATGATTGATCACGCCAACGCGGTCAGCCAGCTGTTCGGCCTCCTCAATATAATGCGTCGTCAAAATTACTGTCACGCCCTTCTCGCGCAACTCTGCGACCACATTCCACATGTCCTGTCGCAGCTCAACATCAACCCCAGCCGTTGGCTCATCGAGGAACAAAACCTCAGGCTCGTGAGCAAGCGCCTTGGCAATGAGGACGCGGCGTTTCATGCCACCTGACAATTGCATACTGATCGTGTCTTTTTTGTCCCAAAGCGAGAGAGACTTCAAAACCTTCTCGACATACGCCGGATCCGCTGGCTTGCCGTACAGCCCACGACTGAATCGGCAGGTATTCCAGACCGTTTCGAACGACTCGGACGCCAACTCCTGCGGAACCAGGCCAATCTTTGACCGAGTACGTCGGTATTCTGTAGTAATGTCGTATCCATCGACCAGCACTTCACCTGAGCTGGGGTTAACAATGCCGCAGATAACGTTGATCAGGGTTGTTTTTCCCGCACCATTGGGGCCGAGCAACGCAAAGATCTCGCCACGCGTAATATCCAAACTGACGTTTTTTAGGGCCTGAAAGCCACCGGCATAGGTTTTAGTGAGACCGTTGATAGAGATCACTGAGCGCATCGGCGCAATGATACGTCGCTTTTAACGCTTGCGCATGCCCGGTATCAAAAGCGATGAACGTCGTAATACAATCTCTATTGCGCCGGTCTTTATTAAACTATGACAAAAACGACTATATCGCTGGGCCTCGTCTTTTTGCTGCTTGCCGCGGCAACGGTATTCCTGGTGGTCAATCGCCCTCGCAAAGTGATCATTGATGCACCGTTGCCGATTGGTTTTCCGGTTGAGAGCTTCGCGCACGACAGCTTCGAGCAACTACTGCAAACCTATGTTTCCGCCGATGGTCGTACCGACTATGAGCGCTGGCACAGCTTTTCGGCATCCAGAGAGCAACTTGATTCCTATCTGGCGGCAGTGGCCCAATTCAGCCCACACAACTCGCCGGAACGATTTCCCAATCGAAACGACGAACTCGCGTACTGGATGTACGCTTACAACGCGTATGTCATTAAGTCAGTTCTCGATCATTGGCCAATTGCAAGCGTTACGGACGTCAAGGCACCGTTGGAAGCCGTAACGGGACTTGGATTTTTCTACCGGCAACGATTTGCATTCGGCGGAAAATACATGAGCCTGCTGAAAGTTGAGACCACTGAGATACGTGAGAACTTCAAGGACCCTCGAATTCACTTTTTTCTAAATTGCGCCAGCGAAAGCTGTCCTATCGCAAGGCCGGAGCTGCCGGTAGGCGAAGACCTGGAGACCTTGCTAGCAGAAGCAACTGTCGACTTTATCAATGACGCGACGAATGTCTCCGTTGATCACGAGGAAGAAACTGTTTACCTGTCGACGATATTCAAATGGTATGAGAACGACTTTACTCATGCGCTCAGAATCGACGGAAAACCGGCGGAACACGGGCTTCTAGCCTACGTTTCTCAATACGCGGCTTCGAGTCTGACTGCTGATATTGCTCAGGCAGGAGACTACGAAATAGAGTTTCGCGACTACGACTGGGATATTAACTCCAGCCACTAATAACGGTTCGCGAGCAAGCCCTCGATTTCGCCAATTCAACGGAAATTTCGAGTCAACGTTATCCGCCGTGTAAGGATTTTCATCGGCAGGATTTCGTTGCCGCCGACGTTGATGCCACGCAATAGAGCGACGTATGCTGCCATCAAATTTACAGAGTGAGCGCATCTGCATAGGCGAACAGTCCGGCTGAACCACCTGTGTGCAAGAACACAATTTTCTGTCCGGCTGTGAAGTGGCCTTTTCGAATATAGTCGATCATTCCGGCTAGCGCCTTGCCGCTGTATACCGGATCGAACAACAGGCCTTCAAGACGAGCGAGCATCAATATCGCCTCATTCATTGATTCCGTTGTCTGACCGTAGCCAGGTCCAATGTAGTTACAGTCCGCAATAATATCGTCACGACTGACACAGTCCGGTGCACCCACGAGCTCTGCCGTAGCAAGGGCCAGCTTGTAGACGCGTTCCTCCTGAACGTCCTGCGGCGCATTGACGCCGAAGCCCAGTATTGGGAGATCACTGCCGCTACCGCGCAGGCCGACGACGAGGCCCGCATGCGTTCCCGCGCTACCAGTCGCCGACACAATATGATCAACCTGCAGGTCCTGTTCACCGAACTGTTCGAGTAACTCAATTCCGCAGCCAACGTAGCCCAGCGCCCCAACTGGATTCGACGCACCACCGGGGACAACGTATGGCATACCTCCACCGTCAGCAATCTCTCTCGTAACTGCCTGCATCTCAGTCTCAAAGTCTGTGCCACCGGGATATTCTCGCAAGTTTGCACCGAAGACCCGGTCAAGAAAAACATTACCCGATGTTGTGTAGGTCTCGCTCGGCTCGCCCACCCGGTGCTCAAGCAAAACCTCGCACTTCATACCCAGCTTGCAGGCCGCCGCCGCGGTTTGACGAACATGGTTCGACTGAATCGCACCAACCGTGATGATGGTATCAGCGCCTTTCTGAACGGCCTCGCCCATCGAAAATTCCAGCTTTCGCGTCTTGTTGCCGCCAGTAGCCAGCCCAGTGCAATCATCGCGCTTGACGAAAATATCCGGCCCGCCAAGATGCTCGCTCAAACGCGGCATGTGCTCCAGCGGTGTGGGTAGGTGTGCTAACGATACGCGGGGAAAACGGGACAACTGCATGATTTAGGCCTTTTCGATTTCATGATTCGGATTTAGCAAGCGCAACGGTCTTTTTTGCGAGGACATCGGTGGACGATACGAACGTAACGTCAAACATCGACTCGTCGAGCAGCAATGGGAATTCTGTGCAGGCGGCTATCAAGATGCGCGCCCCGCGAGCGACCAGTTTATTTGCAAGACTTCTCAACCCATCGGCGACCTTGGCCGACTTGTTACCGAGCTTTATCTGCTCAACGTGCGCCATCGCCTCGGAAAGTTCATCCGGTGTTTGTGTGATCACCGGACGATTCACATCTGCGAGCGCCTTCTGGTACAGGCCGGCCGCAAAACATCCCGGTGTCGTCATTAGTCCGACAGCACTGCCTTCCTCGCTGCGAGATATCGCCGAGGAAACAGACTCGTCAACGATGCTGATGAATGGAATGTTGATCGCGGCTTCAATATCGCTTTGCCACGCGTGTGCCAGGTTGCAGGGCATGACGAGAAATTCTGCGCCCATCGACTCGAGGTGCACCGCGACCTCGGCAAGAACAGGCCCGGGATTCGGACCCTCACCACGCATGGCCATTTGGCGACTTGGAATGTGTGGGTTGTTATCCACGATTGTTCGCACGTGATCCTGGTCTGATTTGGCCGGGGTTGCCTTTATCACGCGCAACATAAAGTCGACAGTAGCCTCAGGCCCCATGCCGCCGATAATTCCTACGGTTCTGTCTTGCTCCGCCATCAATGAGCCGCTCATGCTGAATGCGGCGAACATCTTACACCGGTTGGTCTATGCGGTCAGCGGTTTCAGCGATCCATCCAGGGCCAGCATCATTTGCGAAGACTCAAGATCAACCTGATTTCTGCCCGCCCGCTTGGAGCGGTAAAGCGCGCGATCCGCACGGGTAATTGTATCGGCCAGGTTTTCGTCTGTTTCTGACAGCGTGGCGACACCGAAGCTAGCGGTCATACACGTTTGCACGCCGTCCATAGAAATCGGTGTGGCTTCGATTTTGATCCGCAAATCATCGGCCATCCGCAAAGCATCCTGTAAATTCGTGCCTCGCAGAACCAGGGCGAACTCTTCACCGCCGATGCGTGCGAGAATGTCCTCAGCTCGTCGCCCTTCTATGAGCAACTCGGAAAAATGCACCAGAGCTTTGTCGCCGCTGGTGTGACCAAAATCATCGTTGATGATTTTGAACCGATCGATGTCAGTTAGGATAACCGTCAATGGCGTCTCGTTTCGACGAGCGTTCGCATATGCAGCAGCGCCGTGCTCGGCAAGTCCGCGACGATTCAGCACGCCCGTTAGTTGATCCCTAACCGCAATATCTTTCATCTGTTCCGATAGGTCTGAGGCCAGCATGAATATGACGAACATACCGGTCGCCATATAGCCGGACGGCAAGGTTAGAAAATTGTAGTGTACGTACAGATTTTGATAGTCGGCATCGCCGCCGGAGCCCTGCATCAATGCCATTCCTGCCGCGATACCCTGCGTAGCACCGAATAACACCATGCTCGATGCTGCTGCCCACTCGGCCGGCCGTGAAACATCCCTGTGGCGAATGATCATCAGCGCCGACAGAAACAGCGTTACGCACGCAGTCGCAGGCACAATAGCCATGCTTACTCCAACATGTGGTTCCACGACCGTAGTCCAGACAATTCCGGCATACACAACGCCGGCGTAGGGCCATAGATTTGCAGGAAAGCGCACACAGTTAGTTCGCTGACAGTGCCCTCGAATACCCAAAGTAATCAGGACCATCGTCAATGCATTAACGGTCAACCAGTAGGTCTCGTGCACGGAAAACCAGTCACTTTGGAGATTGAAAAACCACTGAAAAAAAGCAGCAAGAAAACTAATCGACCAGCTCAATGCATAGGGCTTCTCGCCCTGCGTCTTCCATGCCAGAAAGAATATGACCGACAGCGTGAAGCTGGCGAACATCATCGCGACAATTATGTAGTAAACCGGCGAGTCCATTGCGCTTTGAATTGAGTCCAGATCGGTAAAAAACCATTGTGCATTGTCGGTACTGACGATAACTTGACGTAGCTCACATATAACGGACCGGAATCAGGACAGCACATGCAAGCTCTACACCCCGATGAATGGGATACATCACTCCAACACATCATTGATGATATGGAAGGTCAGCCCATCCAGATTCACTGTTTGCTGGCCAATCACCCGCGCTTACTCGAAGCCTGGTGGAGCTTTCGCATGTACTCGGTCCGGGGCGGAGAGCTCGCACAACGGGATGCCGAGCTCATTATTCTGCGTGTCGCTGTCCACATGGAGGCTTGGTACGAGTGGGCGGCCCATGTTGACCGCGGCCTCGCGTGCGGGCTCTCACTCCCGGAAATCTACCGCGTCGCAGAGGGTCCGGCAGCATCAGAATGGAGCAAGCAGGATCAGTTGCTGCTGCTCGCCGTCGACCAACTGGTGACTCGCCATGCTATCGATCGGGAAACGCGCGAAAGACTCGCCAAGTATTTCTCGGAAAGACAGATTCTGGATATTGTTTCTCTGCAAGGACTGTACGTCACGATTGCTTGCATAATCGGCACCTGGCCGATCGAAATTGAATCCCGCATCGCGGCGCGATTACCGAAAGAGGTAAGCGAGGAGTCGTTTCGCGCGCTGCTGTTAGCGGCGAACAGTAACTGACTTAATCTGGGCGTAGATGCTGTCGCCAGCCTGCAGATTTAATTGCTGAACTGATTTTCGAGTTATTCGAGCGACCAGCGCGCCATCACCCAGGCGCAATCGTACAAGCTCGGTCGCCTCAGTCTCGGTCGCGATCGAATCGATAACCGCGGGCAATATGTTCAGGATCGTGCTCGACTCAGAGGGTGTTTGACTTAGACTGATATCGCTTGCATTCACCCTTAAGCGCGTCACTTTTGAATCATGTTTTCCCGGCACCCAGATTTCACCACCGGAAAATCTGAATAGTGTCAGATCAAATTCCCCGTCGTAAAGAGTTTGTGATACCGCCAGCACCGCTCCGGCATTACTACCACCAAGCTGCGGTAAGTCGACTCGCATCAGGGTGGATTGCAAATCACCTTCCGCAACCACCTTGCCAGCATCGAGTATGAGCAAGTGATCACTAAGCCGACAGATCTCGTCGATGTTGTGGCTGACGTAAATAATCGGCACTGCACTGCTCGCGTTCACACGTTCGAGGTACGGTAGAACATCATTTCGCCGACGCTCATCCAGCGCCGACAAAGGTTCGTCCATCAAAATAAGCGCGGGCGACTGGCACAGCACGCGAGCGATTGAAACCCGCTGTGCCTCTCCACCGGACAGATCCCGAGTCGAGCGATCGAGCAGGCCTTCGACTTCAAGCATTGCGGCGACCTCGTTGATAGATTCAGGTGCACCCGAATTGCGTCGCATGCCGTATTCAATATTCTTGCGAACGCTGAGATGCGAAAACAGCTGCGGTTCCTGAAAGACATATCCAATACGTCGTTTGTGTGGCGCTTGCGTATCGCGGCCGATAGATGGTTCAAGTCCGGCGATACAACGCAGCAATGTCGTTTTGCCGGATCCTGATTCGCCAAAAATACCTGTAACGCCCGCTGCTGGAATTTTGGTATTCACATTCAGACTAAAAGCGCCCTTTCGAATCGAGTGTTGTAGCTTGATACTGCTCATTTCGATTGCCATCGCCGATTTAAGACGAACATACCGAACAGAGTTACGAACGCGAAAACGATCAACACAATAGAGAGCTGATGTGCGGACGCGTAATCAAGCATTTCGACGTGATCATAAATTGCTATCGACACGACGCGGGTCTCTCCCGGGATATTGCCGCCAACCATTAACACGACGCCGAATTCACCAAGCGTATGAGCAAATGCAAGAACGAAAGCACTGACGAAGCCGCGAACTGATAAAGGCACCGCGATAGAAAAGAATGCATCCAGTTTCGAGGCACCGAGCATCCACGCAGCCTCAAGATTTTTTTGTGATAGCGACTCGAATGCATTCTGCATTGGCTGAATGGCAAATGGCAGGCTATAAATGCACGATGCGATGACCAGACCGGTGAATGAAAACGTCAGTGCTTCGCCAGTGAGTTGAACCCACCAGCTGCCGATTGTCCCGTTAGGCCCAAGAAGAAGAAGCAGATAAAATCCGAGGACTGTCGGCGGCAGTACGATGGGCATCGCGACGATCGCTTGCACAACCGGTTGAATTCTTGACCGGGTTTGCGACAACCACCAGGCAAGTGGCGCACCGAGGAAAAGCAGAAGGACCGTCGTCGTTAATGCCAGCTGTGCCGATAACAGGAGCGGCCCCAAATCCATTACTGCTCACCGTCTGTTGCGATGACCGCGGCGGTGTAACCGCTTTTCTGTAACAGCAGGCGAATCTCGGGGGCCCGCAAGAAACGCATAAACCGTCTAGCGCCTTCGATGTTCTTGGACTTCGTGATCACTACGCCCGCCTGGTTAATCCGATATGGCGAGAGACTCTCATCGGACACTACCTGCTGGCATGTAGATTCGTGATGCACATCGCCGCCGATCTGCGATGCAGCGACAAGGCCCATAGAAGCGCTCCCGGATGCCACAAACTGAAAAGTTTGAGAAATATTCTCGCCAAATACAAGCTTGTCCTTTACGTCAAACCAAATATCGGTGTCTTCAAGAAATTTCTGTGCGGCTGCGCCATATGGAGCTGTTCCGGGATTCGCGATGGCAACGAAGCTGACGTTGCCCTGCCGCAGTTCCTTGAGGCAATCGCGACCCGCATACCTCGGATGATTCGACCAGAGAACCAGGTAACCCGTCGCATAGACAAAAAACGACTCCGCAATGGCCAGACCACTCTCGTGAAGCATGTGTGGACGTTCAGTATCTGCGGCGAGGAAAACGTCGTAAGGCGCTCCATTCACTATTTGCGCGTACAGCTTGCCGGTCGAACCGGCACTTACCCGGGCATCGATACCTGTCGACTCGGAAAATTTCTCAACAATCTTGTTCGCCGTAGATCGAAAGTTACTGGCAACGGCAATCGTCAGAATATCGTCAGCTATCGTGCTTGTGGGCAATAGAAAGGTGAGCAACAAGAATGCCCTTTTGACATTCACATCAACCCTTAACTAACTCCGCTTTCCTCCGGCGTCGGAATTTGTGCAGCAATGGTTCGGTGTAACCATTTGGCTGTTCACAGCCTTCAAATACCAATGCGCAAGCGGCCTGAAAAGCGATGCTATTGTCGAAGTCGTCACTCATGCGTACATATGATGCATCACCTTGATTCTGATTGTCGACGACTTCCGCCATCCGCTTGAATGTCTCCGTGACCTGCTCGGTTGTGGTCAGGCCGTGCAGCAACCAGTTCGCAATATGCTGACTCGAGATTCGCAGTGTCGCGCGGTCTTCCATCAGTCCGACGTCATGTATATCAGGCACCTTCGAACAACCAACACTTTGATCGATCCAGCGAACGACGTAGCCAAGTATTCCCTGAGCATTGTTATCCAACTCCGCTTGAATCGACTCCTCGGACGGGTCCTCGAGAAGAATCAGCGGCGGCGTCAAGATGTGAGTAACGCTCGCCAGTTTTCTCGTCGCGAGAAGCGATTGAACATCGCGGACGTGCACGGCATGGTAATGAATCGCGTGCAGAGTTGCTGCAGTTGGTGACGGTACCCAGGCGCAATTCGCGCCTGCCTCGGGATGTGCTTGTTTGCTGTCCATCATCTGTTTCATTTCGTCAGGCTTGGGCCACATACCCTTGCCGATCTGCGCTTTGCCCTGCAATCCGCAACGAATTCCAACATCAACGTTCCAGTCCTCGTAGGCGAGAATCCACGGCTGCTGTTTGATCGCTTCTTTAGGCAGGAATGATCCGGCGTGCATGCTTGTATGAATTTCGTCACCGGTGCGATCAAGGAATCCTGTGTTGATGAAGGCGACCCGACCTTTGGCCGCATTTATACAAGCCGGCAAGTTTACGGTAGTACGGCGCTCTTCATCCATGATGCCAAGCTTGATTGTGTTGGTCTCAAGCTCGAACAACTCCTCGACCCGGCCGAACAATGTGTCTGTAAATGCAACCTCGTGTGGACCGTGCATTTTCGGCTTCACAATGTAAATGCTGCCGGTTCGGCTGTTGGGCTGGAATCCCTCGCGCTGTCGATCGGTGATCGCACAGGCGGTGGTAATGATCGCATCGAGGATACCCTCGAAGACCTCCGCGCCATCCTCCGTGACAATGGCATCTGTCGTCATTAAGTGCCCGACGTTGCGAACCAGCAATACACTTCTGCCGGACAACACCAGTTCCTCGCCGGACGTCGAGGAATAGATTCGGTCAGGCGCCAGGGTTCGCTTTATTTTGTTGCCATTCTTTGACAAGGTCGCTTCAAGCGTTCCCAGCATTAGTCCCAACCAGTTGCGGTAAACACCAACCTTGTCTTCGGCATCGACAGCAGCAACCGAGTCCTCGCAATCCTGGATCGTAGTAAGCGCTGCCTCAAGGACGATGTCAGCAATATTGGCTGTCGCATCCTTGCCAATAATATTGCTGGGGTCGATCTGAAGGTCGATGTGTAATTCGTTGTGACGGAACAGATAGCTCTTCCGGCTTCCTTCTTCTGCATAGCCAACAAATAGATCGGGATCCTCCAGATCCAGGGTCGTGCCATTCGCCTGTGAGGCAACAAAGCGGGCACCATCTTCTGTGTGATTCACGCCATACGCGTTTACGTCGCTATGGCTGGCGCCCTGCAGAGGCAGTGTTCGGTCGAGAAATGCTGTGGCGTAGCGGATGACGGCTGCGCCGCGAAGCGGATTGTAGCCGCCAGATCGTTTCTGACCGTCATCTTCAGGAATAACGTCGGTACCATAAAGTGCATCGTAAAGACTGCCCCACCGGGCGTTCGCTGCATTGATGGCGAATCGAGCGTTGTTCACCGGCACGACAAGTTGTGGTCCAGCAATCTCGGCTATTTCGGGATCGACATTTTCAGTTTCGATTTTTGTAAACCGCGTGTCGGGCTTGTAGTAAGCGATTTCTTTTAGGAAATCCACATACTCCTTGTGAACCATCGGCTCACCCTGTCTGGCCTTATGCCACTTATCAAGTTTCGCTTGCAGTTTGTCGCGATTCTTCAACAAACTGCGATTCACTGGAGTCAGGTCAGTGATTATCGCTTCGACTCCGCGCCAGAATACCTTTGAGTCCAGACCGATGGCCGGCAAGAGCTCCGTCTCCACGAAATCGTGGAAAACGGGCTCGATGCGGAGTGTGCCAGTTGTAGGTTGATCGCTATTTGTCATTCTCGGAACCGTCTAAAGTTTTGGGTCGGCCCCGGTAAAGGAGATTAAGCGACGAATTGCTCTTCTTCGGTACTTCCGGAAAGAGCAGTCGTCGATGACAGGCCGTCCATGATTGTATTCTGTACTGCGTCGAAGTAACCCGCGCCAACAAAGGACTGGTGTTTGGCGGCTCGAAACCCATGCTTCTCGTCGGCAAATTCCCGCTGCTGTAGCTTGGAGTAAGCATACATGCCGTCCTCCTTATAAGCACGACACAGATTGAACATACTCGAGTTCAACGCATGCCACCCGGCCAGGGTGATGAACTGAAATTTGTAACCCATCTTGCCGAGTTCCTCGCGGAACGTTTTCATGGTCTCGTCATCGAGATTCGCCTGCCAATTGAACGAAGGCGAACAATTGTAGGCAAGTAGCTGATCCGGAAATTCCGCGTGAATCGCATCGGCGAATCGCTTCGCTTGCTCTAGATCGGGCTTGGAAGTCTCACACCAGAGTAGATCGGCGTACGGAGCATAAGCCAGGCCTCTTGCGATGGCCTGCTCAACCCCTGGTATCGTGCGATAGAAGCCTTCGGGCGTGCGTTCGCCGGTAATAAACCGGTGATCTCGCTCGTCAGAGTCTGATGTAATCAGATTTGCGGCGTCTGCATCCGTGCGCGCCAGTAACACGGTAGGTACGCCGCAGACATCAGCCGCCAATCGTGCCGCATTGAGCTTCGCAACAGCTTCATTGGTTGGCACCAATACCTTACCGCCCATGTGGCCGCACTTCTTGGCCGATGAAAGCTGATCTTCAAAATGAACCCCAGCTGCGCCCGCGGCGATCATGTTTTTCATCAGCTCGAATGCGTTCAGATTACCGCCGAAGCCCGCCTCGGCGTCCGCGATAATCGGCGGGAACCAGTCGATACTGTCATCCCCGTTCAACGCATGAATTTGATCGGTGCGAATAAAGGCGTTATTGATACGCTTTACCATTTTCGGAACGGAGTCCACGGGATACAAGCTTTGGTCCGGGTACATCTCACCGGCACTGTTTCCATCACCCGCCACCTGCCACCCAGAGCAATAAATCGCCTTAAGCCCAGCCTGCACTTCCTGGACCGCTTGATTACCAGTCAGTGCGCCCAAGCCGCAAGTGGGCTCGTCCTGGTGCAACAGGCGCCAGAATTTTTCACTGCCCAGACGTGCCAGTGTGTGTTCGATTTGCACCGTGCCGCGGAGCTTTACAACCTTTTCCGCGCTATACGTGCGGGTGACCGCCTTCCAACGTGGACTGTTTGCCCACTCTTCTTCGAGTTTCCTGATTTGCTCGTGGCGTGACATGACCTGCTCCCTTTCTGCTAAACGTGCAGAAAATAGTGATTTGTTGAATTCCCGCGCTATACTACTTTGGAGGTTATTAAAATTTCACAGAGAAAATTTTACACTGTCAATTTCACAAGGACAGCGCATGGCACAGCAGACTGGCATAAAACGTAAAGCTCACTTTCTTGGCACAAAAATCAAGAGCTTGCGTAAGCGAAATCGCCTCACGCTTGAGGACCTCTCCGTTCGCTGCGTACAAATCGATGCCGCGGCCGGACCATCGGTGTCCTATCTGTCTATGATCGAAAATGGTAAGCGCGTTCCATCTGAACGCTTGCTGCAGATCGTTGCTGATATTTTTCAAAAAGAGGCCGCTTGGTTTTTTGACGAGTCCCTGGACGACGAGGTTATCGATACAGCGCCGAGTGCTGCCGTCAGCGGCATGCCACTAGAGCCGGGGTTCCTGTTTTCAGAAAGTCTGCTGCAGTTGGCGATCCCGGAATTACTGGCACAGACGGGAACGACCGGCCGACAATTCGCACACTTGCTGATCCGTGCCCACCAGGAGGCCAGTCAAAACCGCTTTCCGGATATCGAAAGAGCGGCAGAAGCGATCGGCAAGAAGCAGTTTCCACTTCACGTCGAGGATGTATTCGCGATGGCTCGCAGCCTGGGGATGAAGGTGCAATGGTTCGACAAGAACTCGGTCAAGGACCGCGGCGAGACTGACAGACCATTAAATATGCTGGTACGATCTTTCTTCGACGCTCCAAACAAGGTATTTCTGAATCGATCGCTCGAAAACAATCCAGCTCGACTCAAGTACGATCTCGCGAATCACATTGCGCACAAGGTTTTGCACGATGGTGATGGCGCGCGCGCGCCTCAGGTATCCGGTGGTCGAGTCACGGGGCGCCGGCATGATTCAAACTCGCCGAACATCGATGCAAAGGACGTGTTGTTTGCATGGCGCGATTTCGAGTGCAGTTACTTTGCTGCCGCACTGCTGGCACCGAAAACGCTGTTTCGTCAGTTTCTTGCCAAGCATTCTTACGCCATTGATTCTGGCGACAAGGTCGACCTGACGAAAACGCTGGTCATGAGGCGCATGTCCAGCGTATCGCCTTATCCGCATTGGCACTACTTCGACGCTTACCCGCCGGGAAATCTTCGCGCCGTCTATCGCGGCAATGGAATTCCACTGCCGTGGGGAAACATGACGATGGTGTCGGATCCCTGTCAGCATTGGGCAGTCTTTAGAATGCTCAACACGACATCAAGAAAACCGTCGTCACAAATTTCGGTTTTGCGGAGCGGTGACGAAAAGCGCTTGTACTGCTGCCAGTCGATTCGCAGCAAGGATGCGGCCGGCAACCCGCACGTCCTGTGTGCCGGCGTCGATCTCGCGCCCGCATTTAGCGCTCAGAATATCGATGCTATGAAGACTATCGAAATGATCGAGGCAAGCTGCAATCGCGGTGGTGGCTCGGCGGCGATTCCAGTCGAGGCAAAACAACAACTTGAAAGTATTGCGAAGATTCTCAATATTGGATGGATCGCGGAAGGCTCGCATAAGGATGCAACCATCATTTGTCAGCGCAGCTCAAATTGTCCACGCGACAAGCACTGCCTTGGCAAAGCGCCACCTATGCTCACGCCACAAATCGATCAGATACGAGATGCGATCATCTCACGCAAGCATTGAGTTTAGGATTGAAAGACGATTCTCAATGCAACATACGGTCCGAAATGGGTAATCAGCAATGCCACTTTGTACTGCCCCATCAATCGGTACATTGTTCTGTCGAAGTCTTCTCGACCAATTGACGTAACAATTGATTGTGTCTTGTAGGCCAGATCAGGGATAAGCTTCATCGCGAGAGCCCAGAAGATTAAGAGCCCGAAGTTAATCACCATGCTCCAGCCGAGTACTGCGAGGAGATTATCAATAGTCATTATTTTCCTCCGATGGACAAAAGATCTCATACAAAGATTGGATGACCCTATTCACTTCACCCTGGCTAATATTATAGAACACTGTTTGTGATTCGCGTCGCGTCGTCACCAATCCTTCGCTGCGCATTCTGGCAAGGTGCTGAGAAAGTGATGACTGGGAGATTTGCAGTTCGCCTGCCAGGTCTCCGACGGAACGTTCCCCTTCGGCAAGATTGCAGAGAATCATCAACCGGCCTGTATGCCCCAAGGTCTTCATGAGCGCGCTCGCCCGATCAGCGGCTGCCTGCATTTGTTCTAAATCGGTAATTTTGCTCATCGATTTGACGTCAGGCGTTGCAACTGGGATCCAATAAGCATCGCTGCTACAAAGATGAACGGTTCGACCTTTAAGGTCGACAGGCCAGCAATGACGGGACCCGGACAGAATCCGGCAAGACCCCAGCCAAGGCCAAAGACGGTTGCTCCGACCAACAGGCGTCGATCGAGTCTGGATTTCGTCGGCAAATGCGCTTCCGCCTCAAGGACGGGGCCGCGACGCAAGACCCATTTGTAGCCGACGAAGGTGACCAGAATTCCGGCACCCATCGTGAACAGAAGTGCCGGACTCCAATTTTCCGAGAGCGTCAGAAACTGCAAGACCTTGTCCGGATTTGTCAGACCCGAAACTGCGAGCCCAAGCCCAAAAACCGCTCCTGCGAACAAACTGGCCAGTGATTTCTGAATGTCTGTGCTCATGACATCACCCGGTACAAAGTCGTGGCGGTAATTATCCCAACCAGAACGAACAGAGCCGTGGCAACGATCGACCGAATCGATAATCGACCGATACCGCAAATTCCATGACCGCTGGTACAACCGCTACCCATACGCGTGCCGAAGCCGACCAGCAAACCGCCGCTGATTGTCATCCACAGTGGGTAATCGTTGCGCTCAATCAGCGCCTCGCCGGTCGCGTAATGGTAGACGAACGCACCCGCGATGAGACCAACAACAAAAGTGAAGCGCCAACCGGCCTCGCTGCGGTGACGAGTAAACATGCCGTTCATAATGCCACTGATACCGGCAATTCGTCCGTTCAGCCAAAGCAGAAGTACCGACGAAATACCGATCAATGCGCCACCCGCTGCAGCCATTAAGAAGTTATTTGTATTCATGATTGACAATCTTATATTAGATTATTAGAATATACAAATATTACTTATTGGGCACAAGACCATGAACCAACCTGAAGTGACAGGATTCTTCGACGAAGCGACATTTACTGTCACGTACGTCGTCAGCGACCCGGAGACCAAACGCGCTGCGATCATCGATCCGGTCCTGGATTTCGACGCCGCTTCCGGACGTACCTCAACACGCTCAGCAGATGCCGTCGTCGACTACATCAGGGACGCGGATCTTGGCATCGACTGGATACTTGAAACGCACGTCCACGCCGATCATCTGAGTGCTGCGCAGTACTTCAAGGATCAGGTTGGCGGGCAAAGTGCAATCGGAGCAAAAGTCACCGCAGTGCAGGAAGTGTTCAAGGATATTTTCAACATCGATGACCTGGCCATCGACGGCGGCCAGTTTGACCTGCTATTTGGGGATGGCGACGCCTTCAAGATCGGCAAAATTGATGCACATGTTGTTGCAACACCTGGACACACGCCGGCCTGTGTTACCTATGTTATTGGCGACAGCGCTTTTGTTGGTGACACGCTTTTTATGCCCGACTTCGGTACCGCCCGAACCGACTTTCCGGGCGGCAGCGCGGCGCAGCTGTATGCCTCCATTCAGAAAATACTTGCCCTGTCGGACGACACTCGCCTTTTCATGTGCCACGACTACAAAGCGCCGGGGCGAGACGTGTACGCATGGGAAACCAGTGTGCGTGAACAACGTGAGAAAAACATTCACATCAATAACGATGTCAGCGAGAACCAGTACGTTGAGTTGCGCGAGGGGCGGGACAGTCAATTGGCTATGCCCAAATTGCTCCTGCCTTCAATTCAGATCAACGTTCGTGCCGGCCAGTTGCCTGCAGCTGAAGGCAACGGAATTCGCTATTTAAAAATTCCACTCGACGCTGTTTGAGTAGCTGATGTTCGGTTCGCTGCTCGCAATTCCCGGCGCGATCGCTATCGGTGTCAGTCTGGGCCTGCTCGGCTCGGGTGGCTCAATACTCACCGTTCCTGTGCTTGTTTATCTAATCGGTCAGGACGAAAAGGTTGCCATCGCCGGGTCCCTGTTTATCGTCGGCAACATAGCCATGGCCGGAAGTATGCAGTTCCTGCGCGCACAACTGATCCAATGGCGCAGCGTATTGGTGTTCGGTCTGCCTGGAATGATGGGTACCTACCTCGGCGCTTACCTCGCGACCTTCGTCCCGGGCATCACGCAGCTGGCACTGTTTGCCGTTATCATGCTGCTTGCCTCATGGCTAATGTTGCGGCCTCTGGATTTGCAACAGAGTGCGCATGAGTCGCGAGAAATCTGGAAGGTGGCTGCTGACGGACTTGTCGTCGGTGTAATTACGGGTCTGGTAGGCGTTGGCGGTGGCTTTCTGATCGTTCCCGCACTGGTACTACTTGGCGGCCTTTCAATGCATCAGGCCGTTGCGACCAGCCTCGTTGTCATTGCGATGAAGTCCTTTAGCGGCTTCTACAAATACCTTGATGTACTTGAGCAACAATCATTAGCATTGGATTGGAATACTTTGCTACTCGTAACCGGACTCGGCATTGCAGGCAGTTTCGCGGGAAGCCTTCTCGCAAAACGCATGCCTCAGGACCGGCTCAAAAAGTGGTTTGCCTGGTTTTTGGTCGCAATGGGTATCTACATACTTGTACGAACCGCACCCGCCGCACTTGGATTTTCGACTTAATAGGGCTCAATAATGAATCTCATGCAAGTTACTGAAGACTACTCAGTATCACCACAAATCTTTCCTGATGAGATCAATGCGATCGCGAACTTGGGATACGTGACTATCATTTGCAATCGGCCGGACGGAGAAGACCCCGGTCAGCCCACGGTCGCCGAGGTCGCAACTGCTTGTGATGTGGCCGGCATCTCCCTGCACCACGTACCGGTATCAGGGATGCCAATTTCGGCAGCGGCCGTTAGCGAACATCGACGGATTATTGACGAAAGTAATGGACCGGTTCTCGCCTACTGTCGCTCCGGGCAGCGCTCAGCTGTTATTTGGCAAGCGAGCGCCTGAATTTGCGCATGCCACCAATCCAGCGATCGTAGTCGCCGGACTTGCGCTGGATGTAGGTTGTGACCTGTGGGTGTGTGAGAATCATAAATCGGCCTTCAAGCACCTGATCTACGATAATGTCTGCAACTTCCTCGGCTTTCAAAATGCCATCAACTTCATTGCCGCCAAAGCCACCCTCGGTCGCGTCTGAGTCGTCCTCCATTCCGATGAGCCGTGTCGCTACTGCCTGTGGGCATACCACTGAAACCTTGATGCCATCGTCGCCGTAATTGATCGCGAGAGACTCGGTAAAGCCAACCGATGCATGTTTGGTCGTCGAATACGCGGCATCGCCAATTTGACTGAGTAAGCCTGCGGCTGAGGCGATATTGACGATGTAACCACCTTGCCGTTGCAGCATTTTTGGAATCACCGCGCGTGCGGCATAAACCTGCGACATGACGTTGACGTTCCAGCTGATAGCCCAACGATCTGCTACTGGATTCAATCCGCCTTCAGCCGAAATTGAGCCGCTGTCTGCATCGCCGTATGCGACGCCGGCATTGGATATGAACATGTTGACCGGACCAACTTCAGATTCGACTTTCTCGACCAGTTGAATAACGGCTGGCTCGTCGCCGACATCAACTTGCATCGCAACACCGTCAATTTCCGCGGCCACCGTTTCTGCTGCGTCACCCTCGATATCAGCGACGACGACTTTCACGCCATCTCTGGCGAGACGCCGACAGAGCGCTCGACCAATGCCATGACCGCCGCCAGTAACGATCACAACCTGAAGCTCTTTTGGCGAGCTGTTCATATGGATGACTGCGGTCGTATCGGGCTGCCGTCGAAAAATCGATTCAGTCGCAGATCAGCGATATCGATGCCGGTGTCCGTTCCCGTTAGCATTCCCGCGATTACCTTGCCGGCACCGGGGCCAATGCCAAAACCATGACCGCTAAAGCCGGTCGCAACGTGTAAGCCTCGAACTCGATCAATGGCATCAATGATCGGAACAACATCCGGTGACGATTCGATCATGCCCGCCCAACTTTCAACAATCGGCG
Source organism: Woeseiaceae bacterium (assembly GCA_021773075.1). Lineage (GTDB taxonomy): Bacteria > Pseudomonadota > Gammaproteobacteria > Steroidobacterales > Woeseiaceae > UBA1847. Next base: position 297,188 of record JAJFKT010000035.1, on the reverse strand, counting down.
TGTTGGCGAGGCCTGGAAAAATAGTATCAATGTTTCTTCGTATGCCGTTAAGCACTGATTGCGTTGGTGCGGGATTGAGCACGCGAGTCTCCTCGAACGGTGAGGGTTTATCCAGATCCCATGTTTTCGGTGTATTCCATTCATCAATGAATTCATCACCAAAGGACAGACGAACGATCTTGAATTCCTGCATCAAGGCTGGAAGAAATTTTGCGAAGTAACGAAATGAGGATGGCGTCACCGGATGCTCGAGTACGGATCCATGGGCTACAGTATAGCCGCCGTCCTCTCGACGCCGGATACCCAGTCGTTCATCAAATATGTTGCCGTCGGTGACTTTTGCAGCTGGAGCGGTTCGCGCCACTGTTCCGCGAACTCTCAGTTGCGGAACATCAATGCCCAGCGAACGACAGAACATAGAACTCCAGGCACCGGCAGCGCACAACACGGTCGAGGTCTTGATGGATCGGGCTTCGGTAACCACAGCAGAAACCGCTCCACCTGTGGTCTCGACACCGCGAACGGCACAGCCTGTCAGGATTCTTGCACCACTGCGCTCGGCTGCCCTTGCTATCGCCGGTGTCGCCTTATGCGGTTCGGCACGACCGTCGCTCTCGGTCAGCATCGCGCCGGACCAGTCGGCGGCAGACCCGTGCACACGCTCGTGCAATTCAGCCTTGTTAATAAGGCGTGTTTCTATTTCGTAGTCGCGGGCAATGCCGACCCATTTTTCAAAAGACTGAAGCTCCTTCATGGAGTTGGCAGTGAAAAAACAACCGCCTCGTGTAAACCCGACGTCCTCGCCAATTTCCTCTGCCAGTCCTTCCCAGATTCTCAGGCTCTCCAGCATCATCGGAATTTCGCGAGTGTCACGACCCTGAACTCGAACCCAGCCCCAGTTGCGGCCCGATTGTTCGCCTGCGATATGGCCCTTCTCGCAGAGCACGACATCGACGCCCTGCTTCGCCAAAAACCATGCGGTCGATACGCCAACGATGCCACCGCCGATGATGACGACATCCGCTTTGTCCGGAATGCCCACAGGACCGGCTAACGCGTTTGACCAGGTCGATGCAACGATGGAGTCACTCGTGTTCGTGTTTGTTGTCATTCTGCCGTCACTCTCGTGCTTGCCACATTCAACCGCGATGTCAGCCAACATGCAATATGACGTAGTCATAGTCGGCGCAGGCCATAATGGATTAACAGCCGCCGCCTATCTCGCCAATGCCGGGCGCAAGGTGTTGGTGCTTGAGCCCAGAGCCGTTGTCGATGGGTGCGCGGTGACCCATTTGATCGGCAAGTTCGCGTTGAACATGCCCAATACCGTCTTGCCAGATGGGTCATTACTCCACCAGGCCTTGAAGCACAGTTCGGCATTACTGAGGGCAATATGTCTCACGGCGACATTTCGTTGGAACAGATGTTCTTCATGCGGCCGTTACCAAAATGGTTACAATACACAACGCCCATCAACGGACTTTATCGTTGTGGAGCCGGGAAGCACCCAGGCGGCAGCGTAACGGGTGCGCCGGGGTATAATGCTGCACATACCATTCTGAGATCGACCTAATTTGCCATGCAACACTTCACCCCCGCACACACGCAACATATCAACCCACGCTTTGGGGCTATCAGGGGGATCCGAGGTCCCTTCAACCTCCTAAATTGCCTATTCGCAAGAGCTACAATTGCGATTCGGCCAACCATTTAACGTTAGATGGCATGAACCTCCGCACGAAATTGATCGTAGTCGCGCTGATTCTTTTAATTGCCGTCGTAACGTGGAATGCGAGAAAGCCGAACCCGTACCACGCAATGCAGGACAGTTACGAAGTAAATTCTCGTAATGAGGCGACCGAGCCAGTTTTTTATTGGGAGTATCCGCTCGCAATGTTGGCTTTAGGCATGGTCATTTTCGCGTTACTTCGGCCGTGGCGGGACAAACCTCATTTCTACGGCTCCGCAACTTCATTCGTACTATGCGCGTCGCTTTTGGTACCTCTTTTTCTGGGTAACATGCATTCGCCTCCAGTCCACGGTAGCTTCATGCTCATAATCCTAAGCATATCGCTTTCTTTGTTATTCTATTCTGGCTACGCATATTCCTTTTGGGTCGCCGATCGGTGCGATTCGCGCAGTGCCATCTAACAATGCGCTGCACTTGCAAACCACTCCCGTCATCATTCTTGCAAATGCAAGAATGCCGCCGTACGCTAGTATCAAGTTAGCTTAGACGTTAGGCAGCGGCGGAAACATCATCGATACCTTATATCCGCTATGCACTCGAAAGCGGCTGGTCAGGTGCTGCGCTATCGACCGGTTGATACCGCAACCCATTCCGAACGCTCAGGTAGTTCCATGACTGATGTCCATTGACTAATAGATTTGGCTTGTCAGCTTTCCGATTGCGAGGGCGACTTCTTCTCGAAATCCCTTCCGAACGCTATCGATTGCTTCACGGCAATAGAACTCTGCCCACGCCGGGGGACATAGTAGGATTAGATCAAGGCCTCACCGGAGAGGACGGTAATCCTATGACTATAGTCTACGGTTTCAATAGCGAGGGCGAGGACGCACACGAAGCTGAATTGTACGACTCTGACTTCGAACCAATAGGCAACGACTAGCGTACTAATCGGCCGGTTCTGGTCGAAAACAGCCGCCCGCATGTCGCACGGCGCAGCCTAACAATGCGCTGTACTTGCAAACCACACCCGTCATCATTCTTGCATCTGCAAGAATGCCGCCGTACGCTAGTTTCAAGTTAGCTTAGACGTTAGGTCGCGAGATCAGGATTTCGCGCGTAAGATCATCCTCTTAACCGCTGAGTTCGCTTTGATGAAACTCAGCTCCATCTGCGAGTTCTTCGTTGCAAAAACACGGAAGATTTCGTCGGCGAACGCCTGTCCAATTGATTCGACGCCCTCGAAATCGAATATCACAATTTTGAATCGATCGACTCTCGCCAATAGCCGCTTTGCTTGAGATCGGGATACGAGCTTGTCATCTCCGTACTGAGCCAGCCGGACCGGCACGACAGTCTTAGTGAATCCGAAATCGTCCTTACCTGTATATTGGTCAAATACTTTTTTCAGCGTTCTGGCAGTATGATTGTTGATCTTCATCCATACCCCGGTACCCGAATCAAATCTTGTTCGCTCTAAAACCCAGTCTAAATGATCACCATACTCGTGCGAAAAATAGACGCCACCGGACAGTATTTGAAACTCATCAAACACTCTTGAAGTGAAGAAGATTCCCTCCCCCGTATGATTGTCGGGATCTGTGGTTAATTTACCCTTGGCAAGGTCGAGCAACGCGTGGCGCTCATCAAGTAGACCCAGTTCGATTTGAATTTTCTTAAAAATTCCAATGCCATTATCGATAATGGCCATCTCGGTGTATGTCGCTGTTTTTTCGAAGACAATATCCACGGTGCTACCGTCGGAGTGATCCAGCACGTTGTTAAACATCTCCGTGAAACCGTAGTGCCAAATATCGAAGACATTCTCGGGCAAATGCTCGAGAGATGGGGCGATATCGTTTCTCCAAACAACATCTTCCTCAATTCTCGGTTCCAATTCGTAGGATAGGTCCGATGTCTCAAGTGGACGAAGAGAGTAGACTCGGTTCCGTGTATTACCTTCGCGAACCAACGCGCCCTCATTAACCAACCTTTGCAGATGCTTGTTAACTGCCTGGCGAGTTATATCGAACTTGTCAGCGGTTCTCCTGGATATGTCCGAACCGTGCTTGTCGATATTGTTGATAATGAAGTGGCGGACCGTCTCACCTCGTTTTCTTATCCTAGTCATACGCTACCGCTTAGAATCATTTTGTCAACCTTAAGGGTTATATTGTCAACCTTAAGGACTACTTTGTCAACCTTGAAGAGTCGCGACCTAACAATGCGCTGCACTTGCAAACCACTCCCGTCATCATTCTTGCATCTGCAAGAATGCCGCCGTACGCTGGGTTTCAAGTTAGCTTAAACGTTAGGTATCACTAGAGTGAGTCGTTGGATCACGTTTTTCGCATTGTTTGTTTGCGCATTTGTCAATAGCTGTAGTTGCGTGGCAGTTGCACATGTTAAGAATACGAGCACTGTCACAATTGCCGTCATTGTCGACGGTCGGGAGTTCATTATTGCTCCGGAGGAAACGAAGAAGATTCGGGGCATTTACTATTCTGGAGCGACCGTCGTCTTACCCGCGGATGAGAGTCTATCGTTTAGTAAAGCATTCGAATCGATACTCGACGACTGGCCCGACATTCAGAATACGTATATCTGCCCAGGACTACTTTGCTCAAAATTCTCGCTGCAATGGACGGGGAGTACGGAGTTTCTATTATTGGCGTGCGATGAGACTGTTGAGCATCGCGTTCTCATTGCAGACTGGCCGGCGGAATCGAGCAATGACACCTAACAATGCACTGCATTTGCAAACCACTCCCGTCATCATGCTTGCATCCGCAAGACGCCCATAGACGTTCTCAAGCGGTATGAGAAGTGGAAGGATATCGTCGAAATCTCCGGTCCGGCTGGTCTCCGCCAGATTCGTGGCTTTAATGATGAAGCCCTGCGAGGAGCCTGGAAAGGGCATCGTTCGTCGAGATTAGGAGATCAATTTCGAGTCATATACCGAATCGAGAAAGGGAAATTGTTTGTGATGGTCATCGATTTGACGGCGCATGACTATCGGAGGAAATAGATGTGAAAGATTTCAAGCCAGCCAAACGCCATGTTGAAGTTACACCCGGTGAGTCCGTTCGTATCCTTAGGGAGTTACAGGAGCTCAGCCAGAATGAACTCGCTGAATACTCTGGAATTCCACAATCGACAATTTCGGCTATTGAAAATGATCGTGTTCGTTTGGGCGTAGAGCGCGCGAAAACCCTTGCCCGCGCACTGCGGTGCCATCCCTCAGTGCTGGTATTTCCAGGTTGGGATATTTCAGTGGAATCTGCAGCCTAACAATGCGCTGCACTTGCAAACCACTCCCAGCGCAATCCAGATTGAGAGAACATGTTTGAATCGAATAGCGACTACTTCGAGGCGGTAGATAATCTTGCTGCAGATTTGAAGAAAACCGGCAATATTGGTGATGCGGAAAAGCTTATTGATGGTCTCTCGGCAATTAATGGATTGACCGATGGATGGGCCGATTTTCTCGATTACCTGTTGGAGGTTGAAGCAAACTCAGGCGGTGAGTTAACTAATGCGCAGGCTCTAACCGTAAAAGCGCTTTGCGATGTGGCACACGAGGCCGTGTACAGGAAGAACAGAAAGTAACGTAGCGATATTCGCTACTGTTGGTACTGCTTCGGTGGCAGGCGCAGCCTAACAATGCGTCTATGGACTCCTCCGTCAAATCATAATTATCTCCGTTTGTAATTCAGCACTCAGAAGAACGGTTGCAATCGTCTATTCGGCCTTTATTTGTTGTGGTCATGCCACCGGGCCATCATGAAAAACGCACTGCGCGGACCTATCACTACAACGTACTCGTGGTACGGCATTGTTATCGGCCTTTCAGGCAGTACGGCTGACCGTTTTGATCATGAACGCTGGGGTTAAACGCAACCTCTGGCAGGGATGTAAAGATCAGGCGGTGAAGCGCAAGGCATCATCGCCATTAAATGTTTTTTGTTGTGTCCATACGGCCCATACGATACGCGCCATTCTGTTGGCCAGCGCGACGGTGGCCTTGTTGTGACCAATACGTTGCTGGGTATCAAGTGCCCAACGTAGTAAGCGAGCGAGGGGTTTATCACTCGCTCTGGCCATGGCAGCGGCAAGCAATGCCGATCGCGCGCCGTGGATCAGAAGGGTGCGCAAATAGCGATCTCCTTTCTTGCTGATGCCGCCGAGTCGCCGAGTGTTGCCGGAGCTGTACTCTCTGGGCGTGATTCCGAGCAAGCAGGCAAAGGCACGGCCGCGTTAAAAGCATGGATGTTGGGTACGCGCCCGATCAAAGCCGTGGCGGTGATGGCGCCGTACGCTAGTTTCAAGTTGGCTTAGACATTCGTTTTCTCACCGAACTTGTTGCGTGGTGCGCAACACGCTATACTGTTCTGGTGATCAAGTCCTTCAAGCAAAAAGGCCTCCGCCGATATTTCGAAACTGGAACCAAGGCGGGAATTCAGGCCAAACATGCTACTCGACTTCGGTTGCAATTAGCGGCTCTCGATACCGCTCAAGTCGTTGAGGATATGGAAGTGCCAGGATACCGGCTCCACCCACTCAAAGGACGAGCGAAGAATCGATGGTCAGTCTGGGTTAGCGGTAATTGGCGGCTAACTTTCGAGTTTAGAGATGGAAATGCGTACATTTTGGACTATGAGGATTATCACTAATGGCTATGTATAATCCCCCGCACCCGGGCGAATTTATCCGGGAGACATACATCGAGCCCTTCGATATTAGTATCCGGTCTCTTGCTGAGAGCCTGGGTGTTGCTGCATCGACCATGGCACGAATCACTTCGGAGCGTAGCTCCATCAGCCCCGAGATGGCGTTGCGCCTGTCCAAAGCAGTGGGACGCTCTCCGGAGAGCTGGCTCGCCATGCAGCATAACTATGATCTTTGGCAAGCGAAAAAATCAGCGAATCTATCATCTGTTCAGAAGATCCAATTTGAAGCGACCGTGTAAGAGCAAAACGAACAATACGCTGCACTTGCAAAGTTGGCATAGACGTTAGGCGACACTAATGAAATTAGCGATAATCGGCTTCCTGGTTTTCCTCTGGTCCGTTGCTACGGCCGGGTACAGTCTGCATATCGAACAAACAGGAATAACCGCGGCGGATTGGATTGCCTACGTTGAGAGATCGCCACGACTTACCCTTTCCCACAAGTTTTTGGGAGTCAATCCGAAGACTCGCGAAGTCGTAACTATAGAACTGCCGAATTCCGCGGTCGCCGAGAACGGAGCTCGTTTTCGACTAAGTGAGTTCAAGGGTGTTTTCACAATTTCGGTAGACGCCCCATCCGACGATACGATTAAGCTGATGAAGAGGATCGCCTCCGATCTAGGCGGCGTTGTCGTTGGCGATGAAGGAGAGTCGATCTAGTTGCAGCCCAACAATGCGTTGCAATTGGCGCACTTAACTTGGACGAGAGACAGCACTCATGCATGCAGTGATTTTTGACATAGATGGTACGCTCTTGGAGTCTGTCGCAGTAGATGATGATCTGTACCGTGCTTCTCTACGTCGTGTCCTAGGTCCAATTAAGTTTCGAGAATCGCTAACCGACTACGATTTCGTTTCCGATTCAGGAATTCTTTGGCAAGTTCTAATCGATAACAAACTGCAGCACATTTCGGACCCAGCCGACGAGATCATTTCGATTTTTGTTGGTGAACTAAGTAATCATATTTCGAAAAACGGAGCGTTTTGCGAAGTTCCTGGAGCGCGCTGCTTATTGGCATCCCTCCAGTCGTCGCGGGATCATTACGTGGCTATTGCCACGGGAGGCTGGTCCGCGTCTGCAAGACTGAAACTGGAGTCCGCCGATTTCAATCTGAGTAACGTTATTTTGTCAGCCTCGGACACGGAGCGAGACCGAACCCGTATCATGCGTTCGGCACTGGATCGGCCTGAGGTCGAGTACGAATCTATTACCTATTATGGAGATGGGCTCTGGGATAGAGATGCATGCGAGGCACTCGGGTGGAGTTTTGTTCCGGTCGGGCGTGCACTTGGCGGGCTTGAATCCTACCTTCACCTTGATGATATCTAACATGCCCTGCACTTGGCGCATTTAGCTAGAATGTCCGACCTCATGACGATCTCCACTGAAATTCGAAACGCCTCACCGGAGGAAGCTGATCTCCTGTCAGACCTGGCATTACGCTCCAAGGCACATTGGGAGTACCCGCGCGAATTTGTCGAGGCATGCAGGCAGGAACTCACCTATCAACCGAGCCAAATAGACAACAATAAATTCGATTTTGTTGTTGTTGAAGAAAACGCGACAGTCATAGGTTTCTATGCTCTTGAGAAGCTCTCAAGAGTGGAGTTCGAGCTCGATGCTTTGTTCGTAGAACCAAAGTACATCGGCAAAGGCTACGGCCGACGACTTATCAAGCATGCGTTGAGTAGTCTGGCAACTAAGGGCGCCCGGAAATTGCTAATACAGGGCGATCCGAATGCTGCGCAGTTCTACATTGCTGCAGGCGGGCGACAGATTGGCGTACGAGAATCAGGGAGTGTCCCGAGTCGACTCCTGCCGCTTTTCGAAATCATAGTGCCAGCGATAAGCTGCTCTTGCCGTCTTGCCCACACTGGAGACCTTGTGGACTTGGTCGACCTGGCAGTGCGTTCCTTTATCGATACGTACGGCGGCGAAAATGACGAATACGACCTGGATGATTACTTAAGTAATTCGTTGACGGTCGCTAAGCTGGGAGAGGAGCTTGAGGACATAAACAATGAGTTTTTGCTTGTTCGCTCGGATCAGACTGATGAGCTCATCGGATATGCCAAGCTTAGTAACGGTTCGTGCCACTCAAGTGTTATCGGTAAAGCGGCGATCGAGATCGAACGAATTTACGTGGATAACTCGGTTATGAGCAAGGGCGTAGGCTCAGTGCTAATGAGCTACTGCTTGGCGCGAGCACATTCCTTGGCTTGCGACGTAATCTGGCTCGGCGTTTGGGAGAAGAACCCACGAGCAATTCAGTTTTACGAACGCTGGGGATTCTTGACAGTCGGTGAGCACAAATTCAAGTTGGGATCCAATATTCAAAATGACTTCATCATGAACAAAAGTCTGGCCTTTGAAGACGGGTAAGTACTCCGCGTATCCTACGAGACCTGATCACGATGCCGTACATGCGCCGGGGCCTTTTGACTCTTGCCCATTTCCGCTTGATTCGCGAGCCATTCAAACCACTCACCCCAGGACGGCTGCTGCTGCGTCTCACGCATGTCGTTTTGCCAGGTTTTCAGTTTTCGGGACATTGTTGTCACGATGCCGCCGGCAAGATCCATCACTAGATCCATCGGAGCAATCTTCTTGTACACCAGCAGCCCCATGGTCTCGAATGATGTTGTTATGGTAATCGCAGCCCTTACGTACTCGATGCCTTCGGCCCGCATTTCTTCCAGGCTTATTCCATCCGGGAGCGGCTGCAAAAGTGCTATCGCCTGCGCAAGATCCCCACTAAAGAAGGTTTGCATTAGATTAATGGCCACCGCATCTCGTTTTTGTTCTCTAAAATGTCGAATTTGAAACCAACCGAATACCAAGCCGGTGATGATTGAACCTGCACCAATAATTTCGGCGAAATTAGCTAACGTGGATAACGATGTGTCGGTCATTTCTATTACCGCTTTAGTTAATTTGATTGCGTAGGAGTATAGCGCGTCGAATAAGCACACCACCTCCCTGGGGTTCTTGCATCCTCGCTAACCGTGCCTTACGGTAGTTGCAGTGGACGAAAACATCACCAGAATTGAGGGGTCCTGTCACTGTCAGAACATACGTTTCGTATTGTTGTGGCCCGGACTTGAAGCGGACATCGCCATACGAAATTGCGATTGCAATTTCTGTCGGAAGCGAGTTGGCTCATGGACGTCACATCGCGACGCCAGGCTTGACGTTCAAATTGAGCGCATGTCCTCTGTTTCGAATTATCGATTTGCTACGAAGACGGCTGAATTTTACGTGTGCTCCGTGTGTGGTATAGCACCCTTTGTCACGAGCGAGATCGACGATATGACGTATGCCGTTGTCAACGTTAGCGCATTCGACAATGTCGATATTTCAGCGCTATCGCGTTCTCCGACGAACTTCGACGGTGAGGATACGGACTCTCGACTTGACCGTCGAAAGCGCAACTGGATCCAACACGTCCAGATTGGCTCCACTGTTCCAGGCTGAGAACGTTCAGAATCAACAATGGTCAAGCTGACTCACCGAATAGCAACCGCCGAAGATGCACCTGCAATAATCGAGCTTATGCAGGTATCTATCCTCAAGAACATGGCCTCATTTCTTTCCGCCGACCAGATCGAGGCCGCGAAGGAAACGATGGGGATCGACTGGACCCTAATCGAAGATGAAACCTACTTTGTTGTGCAAACCGAACACGATGGGCATAGCATCATGGTCGGTTGCGGTGGTTGGGGAAAACGACGAACACTGTACGGCGGCGACCATACGCTGGGACGAGATGACTCCTATAGCGATCCCGCGGTCGAGGCCGCCCGTATTCGCGCGATGTATACGCACCCCGAATGGATCCGTTGTGGCGTCGGTAGCTTTCTCCTCGAACTCGGCGAAGCGGCCGCTCGCGACGCCGGATTCAAAAGCATAGAACTTGGATCCACCATCCCCGGAGAACCGTTCTATCTTGCACGGGACTATGTCGAGGTCAGCCGCAGTACCAGTGATTCAGCCAATGGCGCCGGGAAGACTGTGATCAAAATGGTCAAGAAACTTCAGTGATTTGCACAGACTAAATCTTATCGACTCGTGCCGCGTAGCAGCCGGGGTTGACCGCAACCTTCATTCGCTTGCCGCCGTGCTCGGCGAGTTCATCGTTATTCAGCCCGACAAGATGACTAAAGTCATCGGCGCTAAGGGCGCTGATCTGATAATTCATTGCTGTCGTCTTCCGCGTTACTTCGTAGGGCGATCAATTCTATGCTCGCTCCGATTCAATACTCGCTACATTCGGACCTGCAACGCAAATTACCTAACGTTCCCAAGGACAACTCAGATCGGATTCCCACTCACACCGACTTGGATTTCATAAGCCCTTTTGGCGGGCCCGCCAACATGCCAGAGACTAACCCAGCGACAATTCGCCGGACAATCGGTAACTTGGATGCGGGGTGGAAGAGCAGATCGCGTAGCCCCGCGAGAACTCGACTGTCAGATTGATAAAATGGCGTTAGTGCGAGACTCGAAAGCTGAAACGCACGCACATGCCAACGGCGACTTTCTGTATATTGCCGCATCGCAGAACTCAGCTCACCAGACTCTCGAAGCGCTGTTGCAAACGACCAAGCGTCGAGTAACGCCATATTGGCACCCTGCCCCAGCTGCGGACTGGTCGAGTGTGCAGCGTCACCGAGAAAAACGATTTTATCTGAGTACGGTCGGCGCAGTGTGCCGTGGCCGTAGCGTGCCAGTGACATTTGCGATGCGTCAGTAATCTGCTCAAGAATGACGTCGGTCTCGGGCCATATCGACAGAAGTTTTTTCTTCCAGACATCCAGGCCTTCCTCGCACCAGTGCTCATAGTTGGCCGTCTTGATGCTCCAGAAAAATGCGACCTGATCCTCGGTTGCGGCCGAGTGCTGACCGATCGGCAATATGCCGATCATCGTATGTGCGCCGACATAACGCTGCTCCAGCGTATTCGCCTGGAAATTCTTGGCGGGCCAGCTGAATGATCCCCAAAGCGCTCCGTAGTCTAATTCTCGCCAACGCGACGGGAACGGAGCGAAATGTCGCAGTCTTGAACGCGCGCCGCTGGCATCGATCAAGACATCAAACGATACGCCAGAATAAGCTTCGATATCGCTGGCCGACGAAACGTCGACTCCAGTATGTATTTGCACATTGCGATTTCGCACCGCAGCATACAAAACATCGAATAGTGCCGCGCGATGGACAGCCAATCCGTGAAATTCTTCGCCAAGCGCGCTGTAGTTTACGTCGAGGACGGTTTTTCCTGCCGGCATTGCTTTGCCATACATGCGATCGATACGCTTGCCGCATTTGTAAATCTCGCTCTCTAGACCAAGTGCCGCAAGAACAGCGAGGCCGGTCGGTTGTAAGACGATTCCTGATCCAACGGGTCGTGGTTCATCAAAGCGCTCAAACACGGCAACCTCATGCCCGTCATCCTCAAGCATTAGCGCAGCGGCAAGACCCGCTGGCCCACAACCAATAACGGCCACTTTCAAGGCTTTCACTCTCCTCGCTCTTATGCCCTGCTATGCTACCCGAATGCCAACTCACGTCTACTTCGACCTCGACGGTACATTAACGGATCCGTTTGAGGGCATCACCAAGTGCATTCTGTATGCGATTGAAAAACTCGGGTTCCCGCAACCGACTGACGAGTACCTATACTCGTGTATCGGTCCACCCCTGTATGACACCTTTCCGGACATGGTCGGCGAAGACATGACGCTACAGGCAGTCGATCTTTACCGCGAACGTTTTAACGAAATTGGCTGGCTTGAAAACGTGCCCTATGAAGGCATTCACGATGCGCTCGCCACGATCGCCGATACCGGTGTTGCAATGTATGTAGCTACCAGCAAACCGCGTATCGCGGCCAAACGAATCGTTGAGCACTTCGAAATGGGGCGATACTTCGAGCGGGTTTTCGGCTGTGAACTCGACGGTACTCGAGCTAACAAAGTCGAGTTACTCAAATATGCTGTAGATGAAAACGCGGACGCCACAAAAAGAATCATGATTGGTGATCGCAAACACGACTTGATAGGTGCTACAGCAAATGGCATAGCTCCTGTCGGAGTGTCCTACGGCTACGGGTCGCACGAAGAACTGAATGCTGCCGGAGCACTCGCTATCGCCGAATCTCCGGCTGACCTTTCGGAGATCATCGCAGCCATCGTCTGAATGTGCTCGGGGCCCATGCGGCAACAGCCACCCACAATTTTTGCTCCTGCTTGGATCCACTCAGCGGCCGCCGTCGCACAATCGCCCGGTGTCACCGTCCCAGACCAACTGTTATCCGCGACGTTGTAGGACTCACCGGAGTTCGGATAGGCCATCGCATGTTTATCCGGTACCGCCACTCGTATTTCGCGGACCAGTTTCGCCGTGAATTGCGGTGGCGTGCAGTTGATACCGATTGCCATCACTGTCGGATGGCCAGCAAATATCGCTGCCGCTTCGGACAGCCTTGTGCCATCGCTAATGTGCTTGTCGTCGCGACATGAAAAACTGACCCAAGAAGGTGTCTGGCTTTCCCGTAGCAAGGTGGCTAGCACCTTCGCCTCCTGCAGCGATGGAATCGTCTCCAGTGCCAGGACATCGACAGTCGCTGTATCGAATAAGCGCAGCCGCGGAGCGTGAAAGTCATGCAAAACATCCGACGACACACCGTAGTCACCTGAATACTCAGATCCATCATGAAGCATCGCGCCGTAAGGACCGAGGCTTGCCGCGACAATTGCGCCGCGACCCGACTCGTTAACAGCACGATTTGCCAGAGCGACCGACAGCTTTATCAGATCATCGGCTTCATTAAGACTAAGTCCATGATTTATATAACCTTCTCGACTCGCCTGATAGCTTGCGGTAGCGATGCATTCTGCGCCAGCAGCGAGATAGGCGCGATGTGCTGCAACAATCGCCTCCGGATCGCTTTGTAGCACTGACGCCGACCAAAGATCGTTGCCGATGTCGCAACCCTGTGCCTCAAGCTGCGTTGCGAGACCGCCGTCGAGCAACAGCGGTCTATGCAACCGGAGTCGTCTTGAAAGTTTTGATTTGGCTTGCAACATGAGTCTGAGCTTACTACTGTTTGACCCGGTTACTGGAGTTTCTGATGAACCGAATTTGCACGCTCGCCATTCTCGCCGCTCTCATAACAGGCTGTGGCCAAACGGGTGACGTTGAGGTTACGGACGACATCGATTTAGTCGTTCGTTGCGGAACGATCATCGATGGACTCTCAAATAAGGCAATAGGTGAGCGGCTGATCGTTATGAGCAAGCAGCGCGTCAGCGCGATTTTGCCCGCTAACGATCCGTCCATGGAAGATGTCGAAATTCTGGACCTTGGCGATCTTACCTGCCTGCCCGGACTGATCGATATGCACGTGCATTTCGACGGTATTCCATCGGATGCTGACGACTATACGATCTATCTCCGCCGTACTCCCGAGGACACGAAACAGCTCGCAGCCGAGCTCGCCAAGGTCGTCCTCGATGCCGGTTTCACTACGGTAAGAAACGTTGGTTCCTACAAAGCCTGGGTGGCGCGAGACCTGCGCGACCAGATTCGATCCGGAGAAGTTGTTGGACCGCGAGTACGATTTGCGGGCCCTTATCTGACCATCCCCCATGGCGGCGGCGACATGTACATTCCCGGCATCGACGACAGCGAGATACCGGACTACTACCGCATGGGTGTCGCGCGTGGCGTTGAAGAGTTTCGTGATCGAGCGCAGTACGCCGTCGACGGTGGCGCCGACTTCTTAAAGATCATCGCGTCAGGCGCCGTATTCGGGCATAGCAGCAGTCCCGGCGCACCGGAAATGACATTCGAGGAAATCAAGGCCGTCGTTGAAGTTGCCAATGCTGCAGGAATCAAAGTAACCGCACATGCACACAGCGCCGAGTCGATCAAAGATGCAATACTCGCGGGCGTAGATTCAATTGAGCATGCGTCTTTGGGCGACGACGAATCTGTCGCCCTGGCCGTAGAGCATGGGGTCGCATTCTCAATGGATGTTTATAACGGCACCTATACTGAGGAGGTCGGTGAGGCACAGGGTTATGCGGAGGAATTCATGCAAAAGAACGAGGATACGACCGAGGCGCAACGCGATGTATTTCGCAAGGCGCTCGCGGCGGACGTAACTTTGCTCTTCGGAACAGACCTGGGTGTTTTACCGCATGACATGGGCACGCGGCAGTTTGTAGAAATGGTGAAGCACGGCATGACGCCAATGCATGCGATCAAGTCGGCGACCTCCGTCGCCGCAGATCATATGGGTCTATCTACCGACGTCGGCGCTATTGAAGTAGGACGATACGGTGATCTGATTGCGCTGCCCGGCAACCCGCTCGATGATATTAGCGTGTTACAGGATGTGCGAATTGTGATCAAGGGTGGAACGGTCATCCATCACGACTGAATTTAGCGGTTGAGCGGGTCAACTCGCGTTAATAGGATCCCGGCGGTGTTGCTCCACGCCGCGCAGGGTACCAAAACGGTTTATCAACAACAGTGGCCTTCGCCATTGCGCGATTCCAGTGCATCTCACGCTGGTAGTAAATCTCGACCCACACGGTATCACCGGGCTTTCCATGCGGTGCCAGTACCGTGCCTAATGCAATATTCTGTTTGCACACAGGAGACCAGGCTGCAGAAGTCACAAATCCTATCTCTTTCTTGTTGCCTTTTTCCTTCGCGAAAATATAGGACGCGTGTGCAGCTTTATTGCCATCAATATCGAGTTTTACTAATTGCCATTTCGAACCATTACGTTTTTCTTCAGCGAGGGCCCGACGACCGTTAAAATTGGGTTTCTTGAAATCGACCAGCCAGTCGAGTCCAAGCTCCAGCGGTGAGCGAGAGCGGCCTGTGCGGATAACTTCGTCAGAAGGCAGAAATTCAGCATACGGTGCGAGGTAACCCGCCTCAATACGCGCTAACTCCAGTGCCTGGGTACCGATAGCCCGAATTTTATGTAGTTCACCCGCGGCGAACAGTGCGTCCCAAAGCTCCAATGCCTTGCCCGGATCGATCCACAGCTCATACCCAAGGTCAGCCGTGAAGCCCGTTCGAGACACCATCATTTCGGTGCCTTGAAAATCAACATGCATCAAACCGAATGGTTTGAGCTGCTCCAGACCCGGAATATTCATGTTGCTAAGAATGCTGAAAGACGTTGGACCCTGAACAGCAAGCGCCGCGACTTCTTCCGTTTCATGAACGATGGACACATCGAAGCCGATCGTGGCCGCCTGCAACCAGGCGAAATGTCGCTCCTGAGAACACAGTCGGTACTCGCCCTCACGCAAGTGGAAAATTGTCCCGTCATCGATCACCTGCCCCAGATCGTCACACCAGACGGCATAGGCGACGCGTCCCGGACGGATCTTTGCCATGTCACGCGTAACCAGGCGATTCAGGTAGTCGAGTGCATCCGGACCCGTAATCCGATATTTGGTCATCGGCGAAAGATCGAAGACGCCCGTGCCGTTGCGAATCGCGAAATATTCCATGTCTTCGCAATACAGCGCGTCCGGGCTCGAGTAACCCTTCCATTCGTGCCACTGGTTAACCGTATCGAGCTTTTCAACACACGGATAAAATGGGGTCTTTAAGCGTCCCTGATGAACCGGTTCTCTTACAAGCGTCACGCTGCTCCCTCCCGGCTAAGAATCGTCCGTGCCGCATTGCGGCCCGCCGCACCACTCACACCACCGCCCGGATGCGTACCGGCGCCGCATAAGTACACACCCTCAATCGGTAGGCTGTACTGCGCCGCACCATTTGCGGGGCGTACGATAAGAAACTGATCCAGTGTCAGCTCAGCGTGATGCCAATGGCCACCCGTCATATGAAACTCACTTTCGATGTCTGCCGGCGTTAACAACTCACTGGCTGTGATGCGTTGTTCAATATCCGGCATGTAATTGCTGAGCGTCGTGATTATCGATTGCATAAACTCGGCCTTCGCTTCATCGGTCCAGCCGCCCTTCAGCGCATACGGAGCGTACTGTACAACCGCAGACATCACATGCTTGCCCGTCGGCGCAAGCGTTTCATCACGGAAACTTGGGAACGTGATTTCGAACACCGGCTCTGGGGAGCTTTTGCCGTATTTGGCCGGATCGAAGGCGCGCTCGACATAGTGTTGATCAGGCGCTATCACGAAACGCTCGGCGAACTCCTTTTTGGATAGTCCCTGAATAGTCGGAAGACCGTCTAAAGCCAAGTGCAGTTTCGCAGCATTGCCTTTGGCGCGAATATGACTGACGCGACGTGCGAATCCTGTTTCTGCATGCTTCGCGCCGATCAATTGCATCACTGTTGTCTTCGGATCCGCGTTGGAAATAATCGTTAAGCTATCGAAGCGCTCACCGGAATCCGTTTCCACACCGGTTGCACGGCCGTTAGTAATAACTATTCGACGTACTGGCATGCTGGTTCGAATCGTAACGCCGGCGTTGCGTGCTACGTGCGCCAGCTCATTGCTAACGCTACCCATTCCACCTGCTGGAACCGAGGTCCTACCATGGTCACCGGCGAGACGGTAGAGATAGGTCATTATCGTATTTGGTGATCGAGGCGCGAGATGCGTACCGAGAACCGCGTCGAGGCTGATTGCACCCCGTAGCAACGGGGTCTCAAATCGTTCGGTCACCTCGTCGTTAATATTCATACCGATAAGGCGCAGGAATTCCCGCATCTCTTCTTTGCCAAGCATGCGCATGTCGAGACCCAGCTGGCCAAGAATCATCAGGTCTTTAAAGTCCCTGGTTCCCAGACGCGGCGGCCGCTTGTTGAAGTACTTTCGCAACAGGTCTGAGAAGCGTGTCATGCGTTTGTGGAAGTCACGATACTCGCGGGCATCTTCATCAGTTACGCCATCAACCCTATCGCCGTTGATACGCAGATGATTGCCATCCTCGGCAAGAGCAATCGTTGTCATGTCCTCGCTCACAAGCCGTGGTGAAAGCTTCAATTCCTTGCGAACTTCGGGTTGCAGTTGGTACAGCAAATGTGCGCACGCTGATACCGAGTAGCCATCTGCGAACTCTCTTGTTATGGCTGCACCACCCACCTGCTCATTGGCTTCCAGCACCAAAACTCGCTTACCCGCTTTCGCCAACAAGGCAGAACACACCAGTCCGTTGTGGCCGGCACCCACGACGATCGCATCGAATTTGTCAGTCATCGCCAAAGTTCTCCGGTACGGTGTTTGGGCGTTTCAAGTCGCTTAAGATCTCCCGTGCCGCGTTCGCGCCCGGTGCGCCCATGATGCCGCCGCCGGGATGATTACTGGATCCACACATGTACAAGCCCGCGATCGGTCCGCGGTATTGCGCGTAGCCCGGAATCGGCCGGTTGAATAACAATTGATCCATCGTCAATTCACCGTGGAAAATATTGCCCTCGGTAATTCCGATTTCGTTTTCGATATCCTCTGGCGTACGCACTTCTGCATGCAGGATGAGATCCTTAAAGTCGGGGCTGTAGTTGCCGATTTGGTCGAATACGGATTTCGCGAATGCATCTTTTTCTGCACTGGTCCAGCTTCGACCTTCGATCTGATGCGGACAGTACTGCACGAAACAACTCATGAAGTGCTTGCCCGGAGGAGCCATCGTCGGATCGTTAGCCGTTGGAATGGTCATGTCGATATACGGATCTTTCGACCATGTTCCTGCCTTCCAGTCATCGTAAGCCAGTTCCATACGCTCCATCGAGTCGATGAAGTGCATATCACTGGAATACAGTGAGCTACCCTTGGGCAGTGCCGGGAATGTCGGCATGCCGTCGAGCGCGATATTGACCTTCCCTGACGAGCCGCGAATCTTGAAGCTCTCAACACGGCGGTGAAATTTCTCCGGCAGATCGCTCTTGTCCATGCAAGTCAGGAACGTACGCTTGACGTCCATTGCAGAAACGACGATATCGGCGTTGATTTCATCTCCGTTGTCGAGAGCTACTCCAATTGCTTTGCCATTTTTGACGACAAATTTGTCAACGCCTGCCTCTGTACGAATCTCGCCGCCGGCTGCTTGAAATGCTCCCGCGATCGCCTTTGATACGGCACCGGTACCACCACGTGCAAAGCCCCACGATCCGGCGTTGCCGTCAACATCACCCATGTAATGGTGTAACAGTACATAGGCGGTACCCGGTGAGTGGATGCCAAGTGCTGTTCCGATAATGCCGCTGCCAGAAAGTGCAGCTTTAATAACGTCCGTCTCGAAGTACTCGTCGAGGTATTCAGCAACACTCATAGTCCAGAAACGAATCGTCTCGTACATTCGATCCTCGCCCATACGCATGAACTTGCCGCCAATTCGTGCGAGCTCCCTCAGGTCTTTCGGTTTGAATGACGTTGGGTCTGGTGCGGTACTCAGCAGGAAGTCGCGAATAAATCGGCATTGCCGCATCGTATCGGCCGAGTAGTTCTTGTAGGCATCCGCATCGTGGCGAGAGAAGCGAGCCATCTCACGATATTTGACCTCAGGATCGTGGTAAGCACCGTAGTAGTCGCCGTTTTCCATAAAGGTTAGCGAACCACCGTACGGTGTTATTTGCAGGCCGT
This sequence comes from Woeseiaceae bacterium, assembly GCA_021773075.1. Classification (GTDB taxonomy): domain Bacteria; phylum Pseudomonadota; class Gammaproteobacteria; order Steroidobacterales; family Woeseiaceae; genus UBA1847. The sequence goes on along the minus strand of JAJFKT010000035.1, from coordinate 278,172 downwards.
GTTTGTGCAACTCCAAAGAACGATAAATTTCCGGGCGCAATAAGCTGCATACGTACGAACAGTTTGAGTACCACCAGTCCTTGTAGAGGTTTCGACTTACCGTGGCACCACCGATGTAGTCGTTCTTCTCCACGCACACAACATCCAGCCCCGCTTTCGCAAGAAACGCTGCGGTGGTCAGCCCGTTGTGTCCGGCACCAACGACTATCGCGTCATATTTCTTCATAGGTGTATCGGCCCTCCAACGGCGGCCTCGGAATATATCGGTTCGGGTTTGCGTATCGTAATGTCCACCGCTTGCTCGAATTTGTCCAGCGTTTCAGTGCGACATTCCATATTGTGAGACCCCCCCACAAGAAGTACGGGTCTCTGGATGCCCGAATAGCCGTGTCGTCGGTATAGCTACCTGCGCCGTCATCCTAGGGGCGCTGAAGTTCAGCAAGAAGCCACTCAATATAAACTCGCTCAGCCTCTTCCATTCCGGAGAACGGCCCCGGCTCATAATATTTGGAATGCACGCCCTTGGAGTTATTGACGATAATTTCTTTGTCGGACTCCGTTGTGATATCCCATAACCACATTAACTCGTCGACCTTGTAGTCCTTGCCTTCTTCCGCATCTCCGCGAACCAGCCAATAGATTTCACAGTTCGAGCTCTTGTGATCAACTGGCGTAAACACGTAGCAAACCACATGATCGTTATAGGCCAGCAGGAACGAGAACGGGCCGAACGACAGGTCCGCTTGCCCCCCGTCGTAGCCCGTGATGCTACCGAGCAAGGGTGCGACCGGCTGGCCTCCCTTACTGCCGGTCTTGTACTTGTTAAACATCGCCGCCCGATCGATACCAAAGCCGATCTCGCCCGGTCGCGCCGCACCATCGACGTGATTGATAGTGATGTTCTTGATGCCACAATCCTCCATACGTTCATACATATGGCTTGACGCTCGCTTACGCTTCTCGCCGTCCAGCATCCTCGTGTGCATTTGCGCGTATTCGGGGTGTGCAGTGGCACAGTGATAGCACTCCTGGTAATTTTCGATCGACAGCTTCCAGTTTGCAGCAATCGCATAGCTCTTTTGCGCCGCAACTTTCAGGTTCCTGAAGTCGTACATTTCCAACGGCTCTTTGAGGTCGCGAATCGCGCCCTCCAGCGATGGTGGGTCGTCACTAAAGCTCACGAATATCAAGCCGTGGATTTCGCCGAGCGAAACTGGCTTCAAACCATGCGTTGACAAGTCGAAGCCTTCATTCATGTTTCTCGCTGCCGTCAGGTTGCCATCGATATCGTATATCCAGCCGTGATACGGGCATTGAAATTTCTTGGTGTGTCCACGTTCTTCAATACAGACGAGCGATCCTCGATGACGACAGACATTTGCGAAGCTCTTTAGCCGAGAATCCTTGCCACGAATAATAATCGCCGACTCGCCGGCAACGTTGAATACTTTGAAGTCACCCGGCTCCGGCAATTGCGACGCATGTCCGGCAAGAATCCAGTTTCGGTAAACGATTTTCTCAAGCTCAAGCTCGTAAATCGCGGGGTCAGTGTAAAAACGCTGCGCAAGCGAATGGCCTGGTTTGTGGCTCGAGATCAAATCCTCAACGGACTGATCGACATTTTTAGTGACCGCCTTTTTCTTCATGGGTGTATCGGCCCTCCAACGGCGGCCTCGGCATTTAGCAGTTCGGGTTTGGGTATCGTAATGTCCACCGCTCGCTCGAATTTGTCCAGCGTTTCGGTGCGGCATTCCATATTGTGAGACTCGCTCAAATAGCTATGTAGTCGGTGTAACGACCGGTGCAGCAAGCGTCATTAGAAATTGTTCGAGCTGGCGTAGCTCCCGTTGACTCAAATTCAATGGTTTCGCCTCGTTGTGGCCAATCATTGAATCCGGGGCATCGTTGTAGTGTCGTAAGACGTCGGCCAGTGTTGCCAGCTGCCCTTTGTGCATGAACGGCGCCGTATTCTCGAGATTGCGTAGTGACGGTGTCTTGAAAGCGCCTATCAATTCGACGCCAGTTCGAGCGAATTCCAACTCGGCGCACTGGCGTTCGGGATCATCACTATAGTCACTGCGGCAATTGAACTCGGCGGCCAGCACTTCCTGAACACCGGCAACTCGTGCCTTATCCGGAACATCACCCGGAAAACTGATCACGCCAGTATTGTGGAATTCATGGTTAGTGAAAAGTGGGCCGTTGTGACACTGCATGCAGTTCGCATCACCGATGAACAGTCTTAACCCCCACTTTTCATCGTCACTGAGTAACTCACCTTGCCTCGCTGTATCGCCGCCAACGACCGCCTGAACGTAATCATCAAATCTTGATGGGCTTGGCATGACGGTTCTTTCAAAAGCCGCAATCGACTTTCCGATGTTGCCGAAAACGACATTAAGTTCAGTTCTACCCCCGGCAAACAGCTTGTCGTAGACAGCTCGGTATTCGGCATCGTTCAAAATCAGATCGACGACCTGTTCGCGACTGGTTCCGTGTTCGTTCGGATCCTCCAACGGCGCGAGCGCCTGGGCCCACTGACTATCACGGCGGCCATCCCAAAACTGCCATGGACTGTATGCAGTGCCGACGATGCTTGGCGCATGTCTGTCGGTTACGCCGATAGCCTGCGATTTCTGCAACCCATCGGTAAAACGCCGCTCTTCCTGGTGGCAGGTGGCACAGGATATTTCACCGTTCGCGCTCAGACGGGTGTCGAAGAACAGCTGCCGGCCAAATTTGGCGGCCAGCGGATTATCGGCGACAGCGTTACTCGGGTCTTTCGGCAGCACCGGTAGTGATTCCAGCGACAGTGATTTCAGAATCGCTAGTTCAGCGACATTCCAGTCCGGTGGCGTTGATGGCCAGCGCTGCCATACGCCGACCGCCGCAGCGACGATGACAATCAGCCCTATTGAATAGACGAGGTGCGGCTTCACAGCTGTAGTGAAACTGTAACGACCGAGGTCCCGGAATCGGTCGTAATACTAACGACGATCTGCCAGTAGCCCGCCATATGAAATCGCAGACCGTCGAGCTTATAGTTTCCGCCACCAAGCTCTTTCGTCACTCGAGGCTTGGTTGGCAAACCATGATCATGCGCTGGCATGCCCCCTTCCACATCAATGACAGCACCCTCGACCTCAAGCCCGTCCGGCGTTTCGATATGCAGAACCCAGCTGTGCATACGATTGATCACCAGGTCGCCATCCGGCGTCGTCCAGGTCACCACATAGTCTGCCGCAAATGCTGTTGGCGACTGCATCAGCACGAAGAAGGCAAACAACACTGCCGTCGCCGTGGTACCCGAAAACCAGCGTTTCAGGCGGCCGCTCATTATCAGATATTGAAGTTGCAGCACGACAAGTAGTCCTATAAAAAAGGGCCAGTAACCGAGACCCGTGAAACCAACCTCGAACGGGAAAACGGCGGCGTATTCCTTGCCTGATTCCGTATCTTGGGCCGACACGATACCGATAAAGTCGCCCTCTTCGACGAACTCGTAATTGATCGCGTAGACATCGGGTTCGATCGCGGCTGGCCGATAAAAGACGGTTGCACTATCCAAATCGTCGATCGCTGCAATATCCTCGATACGAGCGAACCGCCCTTTGCCGGTAACGTCACGCACGATTCGAAAATCAACCAGCATCTCAGACAGGGAATCGTGTTGATACTCCATGACGAAGATACTCTCAGTCGCCGCAGGCAGGTCCTCACAGAATTGCTCGTGCCCGGTCCTTCGTGGTTGATAAATCTTGAAATGAGCGCGTAGGTAATTAACCTTGATTACGCAAAGGTCATCCTCCTCGACGACGCCGCCATGCGCCAAGGCATTTTGCTGCAGGAACACTGCAGCAATACAAATAATCAGGAAATGGCGAGCAAGCCCGGGCACAATCATGGCTCCATTCTAACCACAGTCACTATCACGCCGAAACAATGACTTTATTGCTAAGCATCGTTGCGCTGCTATTGGGTCCGCTAATTTACGCAGCGGGGCGAAGGCACACGCTCGCCAAACGTGGCCTGGATGCGATTATCGTTCTATCGATTGCGTTCATTATTGCCGTTCACATTCTCCCGGAGGCTTTTCGGCATGGCGGGTCACTAGCCCTAATTGTTTTTCTGCTCGGGTTAGCATTCCCTGTTTTGCTTGAGCGTTTGTTCCGGAAAGCGACCGATACTGCGCATCAGTTTATCGTCGCGATCGCTGCAATGGGGCTGCTTATTCACGCCTTGATCGACGGTGTTGCACTGATATCTGAGGGCGGCGTCGGCCTCGCGCATGCGATCATATTGCATCGCCTGCCCGTCGGTATGGCTATCTGGTGGGCAATTCGACCCAGCTTTGGTCGGGTTGCCGCGGTTAGCGCGTTCGGCTTTGTCATTTTGGCGACGGCATCCGGGTATTTTCTGGGTGACGTTATTTTCGAGATGGCCGAGACGAAGGTGCTGGCGATGCTGCAAGCCTTTGTTTCCGGCTCTCTGATCCACGTTGTTGCCTTCGGGGTCAAACACGACCATAAGGACCAGCCGGTGGCTTAGGTCATGAAGTGCCCACGGTAGAAGATCAGTGGATCAGTCTTGCGGTCTTCAAATCTCAGAACTTGACCAAGAATAATTTTGTGGTCACCACCGTCGAAAATATTCTGCGTCTTGCACTCAAACACTGAGGAAAACTCAGGCAGTATCGGCACACCCGCAAGGCCCTCAGTGCAGTCAATTTTCTCGAATTTGTTGCTACCGCCAGCCGCGAATTTTTCGCATATGTTGCGCTGATGCGTTGACAGGATATTCACGGCAAAATGTTCGGCCTCCAGGAACGCGGCGCAAGCACCAGAATCACAGGCAATGCTCCACAAAACCAGTGGCGGCCGCAACGAAACGGAGTTAAAACTGTTTACGGTGAGTCCTGCTCGATCGCCATTTTTGTCGACTGTTGTGATCACAGCGACCCCAGTGGCGAAACTACCGAGCGCGCGGCGGTATTCGGAAAGGTCTATTTCATTCGATGACAATTGCTGCCCTTCTTCTATCCATGTAATTGTAAGCCAGCGCCAATAATGCACCAGCGAAGATATGCCATACGCCCCAAACGGCGGCAATTGCCGCCGCACCGCCCAAGCCTTTCAATTGTGCGAGCAATATAATGAGGGCAAGACCGGAATTTTGGATGCCAATCTCGAACGTCAATGCACGACGAGCAGCTGTTCTGCGCGTCAGCAGCCAGGCGACCAGCGCCCCGGTGACAAACGCAGCCGTATTGTGCACTACAGTTACGCTTAGCAGTAGCCCGGCGGCCGGCCAAAGCACGGGATAGAAATAGACGATACCGTAGATGATCGTGCTGCCAAGGACGATCGATCCCGCGAGCGTCGATCTCTTTCGAATCTTCTCTGCAAAATCCGGTGCTTTCGCGGCTACCGTCATTCCAAGCACCAATGGCAATGCCAATAGCAAGGTCGTTTGGCCGACGAAGAGCAACGGGCTCACGTCAAGTGACACTAGAAGCTCCGCTGTGGGACCGTAGGCCTGCGCCCAGAATAAGGTTGAAGCGGGCGTAAGAATCGCCGCTAGCGTACTCGATGTGGCTGTAAGGCCAACTGATACTGCTACGTCGCCAGCCGATAGATACGTGAGCAAGTTCGAAACTGAGCCGCCCGGGCAACTCGCCACCACGATCATCCCTAGCGCGATGGAAGGCGGAGGTGAAATCAAATGTACCAATCCAAACGTTACCAGCGGGAGCAGCACGACCTGAGCAGCGACGCCACCAACATAAAGCATGGGCTCGCCTGCTAAAACTCGAAAGTCTTTGGTCTTTAAACCCAATGCAACGCCAAACATGACCAGCATCAGGGCAATGGCGACACCCGCCTGTCCCAGCGGGTCCAGGACAATTCTCAAGCTGTCGAGTTGTTCTGTGTCCATTCCGGTCGGCTATCGGTCGGTCAGATCCGTAGATTTCGGCGGAACCGGCGAGAAGTATCCGACGACGAGCAGCGCTACACCCACGCCCAGGAACGAGACGATTCGAGCAACAGTGCCGGTACCGCCGAGGTCGATAACGAACAACTTCAGAACCACCACAATCATCAACCCGGCACCGGGCATCCAAATATTGCGCTTCGCTCGCCTGGTGCCAATCACCATCCCGGTGAGACCGAGAATCGCCCAGTAAATTGACAACGCGCTCTGTACGGTTACCGAATCCATCAGGGCGCTCGAAGTCCACGCAATACCTGTGACGTGATGCACGGCCCGCACCACCGAAATCGTTGAAAGCAACAATGCTATCGCGCCGAAAAATACTTGTGGTACGCGCTGGTCACCGCCAAATCGCAAACGCTCATGCTTCCGTTCCAGCCGCAAGCCAATGCCAATCAGCAACAACACGACAAGCGACAGTACGTCGAACGGATTCAAGATCGGTATATATGGCAACGGTGACGGATCACCCGGATCATTGATACATACGCCAACGACCAGGATCGAATACAGAACAACCAGCAGAAGCGACGATATGAGATAAGCATCATTGTATTCGGTAAACGGCCAGCGCTGATTTTTCTTTTCGGTCAGCAGCCCAAATCCACCGCCGGCCAAAGCGAGGAGACCCGCAGCAACTGACCAAACGTCATTACGAACCATCTGATCTATTTGCCAGAAAACCTCGTAGGACAAGAGGCCAACGAAAAACATTGCACCCCATGCGTGAGTAACACTGACGGCCTTGTCCGCGCTACTACCATAGAAACGCAAAATCGAGATGTGCGCGCCGATCGCCACCAACCAGCCAAGAACTCCGAGACCGTCGAAAAAATGTTCGTGATCAAAGAGGTATATGATGGCGCCGAAAAACAGTGCGGGCAGCAAAGCCAGCGACACACGCCGGTACGCGATCCAATCAAAGTGCTTGCCGGCAAAACCGATAGCAGCAACGCTAAGGGCGCCAAATAACAGCAATCCGTGCAACTGCAAACTTGCCGGTGCGCGATCCATGATCTCTGCTGACCCTGTTCCGAACCAAAACATCAGCCCCCAAAATAGCAATGAAACCGACACGAATTTGAGTGCCTCATCGGCACGCTCGTCAGTGCGCAACTTGCGAGCACTGTACAAAGCCATCCAGGCGATCATAGCCCCGCCGAGAACATTGCCATTCAAAACAGGGATACCCAAATTGTCTGTCCAACCATAGGCAATGAGCGCAGCACCACCAGCGAAGGGCAGAAAGCCCAATGTAATCTGCCACAACAGAAGCCACTGCAAGCGATTCGCGGCGTAACGCATAGCCGCAAAACTCGCCCCAAAATACGCAATGGCGATCAGGAGTTCGTTGCTGAATGTGGCGCGATCCGAGATTTCACCGAAGCCAGTGCTGAACCACCAACCCAAACCCCAGATCAAGAGACCGCCGGATGCGAATTTTTGCCATTCACGGCCACGCTCGTCGAACAGCAACATCCACGCGGAGTACAGAGATGAAACAGCGATCAATGCACCGCCCATGAAATTTCCGTTCAATATCGGAATTCCGAGATCGTTAACCCAGCCATACTCGACAAATTCGGCACCACCGGCGAACGCGAGCGCCGCGCCCGACATTTTCGCAAGCGTCGCTGACTGCCGAACACCAACCCAAACCAGCGCAGCACCTTCAAGTGCCCATGCGATCGCAGTCCAGCGATCATCAAGCGCAAGTGGAACGGCGATCGTGCCAAACGCGACTGCTAGCGCTATGAATGCCTGCGCCATCAACGTGAAGTTTTTCTCCTGCGTACGTCTTAACCAGAGTGCCATCGCCGCATAGAAAGCGGAGACAACGGTCGCGCTGACAGCCATACCGTATTCGGTATCGCCCAGCATTTGAGATTGCAGTGCGAAAGCGATCGTCGGCGTACCAAACAACAAGGTCCCATCAACATAACCACGTAACTCGGGAGGTCGTCTGAAAGCGAACAAGACAGCGATGATGGTGTAGAACAGGAAGTAGAGGACAAGAAATGGTTCCGTCGTTGAGAACAGTTCCGGGGTGTAATACTGGTAACCCCAAATCGTGCCAACGCCAAAAGTGAAAACAAAGCCGATGATGTTGAGTTCGCGCCACGCTCTATACCAGGCAACGCCGAGGACAGCGCTGTTCAAGATCAGGTAATAGCTAAACAGTCCGACATGGTTGCCACTGCCTGTTGACACCAGCAGCGGCGCCAGAAATCCGCCGGTCGTACCGAGAATCGCGAACGCTCGCGACTCTTGCTTGATTGCCAGGGCTCCCGCTGCAGCCGTAACCAGAATCAAAAACCCGAACGCCACGACGGGTGGCAGCAAGCCGTGTAGTCGAAAGGCAGCAAATACCGTGAGGTACAAAATGCCGATACCACCACCCTGAACGGCTAGCGCGAAAGTCCGATTCTCGCTGCGCTTACGCCAGCCAATGACAAGTAACGCCGCTGCAAAAGCCGCGACAGTCAAGTAGCGCACGCTAATCGGAATTGAAAATAACTGCGCCTCTACGGCGTATTTCAAAAGAAAAGCAACACCGAAGAACGAGATGATGACACCGACTTTTACCGGAACGTTTCCTGTGGTCAGCCATCGTTTCGCAACGTCTACGGAATGTGCGCCCATGCTCGGCCGCACATCCTGCACGGGCGTTCGTTTCTGCACGACCTCGTCGGCTTCTTTCTGCAATGCCCTGTCGGCGGCAACAGGCGGTAGCGGAACCGCAACTCGCTCTGGTTCCGGTTTGAGTTCTGGTTTGGGAGTGAGTTCCGGTTCGGGCGTCGGTTCAGGTTCGTATATCGAGACACGTGCTGGCTTGTCAAATTTCTTAGCGGCAACCTTGGCCGCGGCCGGCACCGTCTCGTCAGCGTGTGCGGTTGCGGCATTACGTTGTTCAAGATTGTCTACCCGATTGGTAAGGCTTCTTATTGTTGACTGCGCGGCGATTAAGCGCTGCAGAATCCAGCCGATAATCATTCCCGCAAATACGCCGAAAGCTCCACCGCGACCTGACATCAGCCAACCGCCAGCAATTGCTCCTAGAACAGCAAAAACGAAACCCATGTTAGCTACCTCGATGCTCGTCGAAGAATTCGAATATCAACTATGAACAAGCCGTAATGCCCAACGCCAATAGCAGAACGCCAAGACCGAAACGTACGCCTTTCCCAGTCATCCAGACCTCCCTGACCGCGTTATTGCCAGTAGAACGGCTTTGTCTTCCTGTTACCGGTAACCTTCTCGTTCATAGTCGCCGCGTCGTAAAGACGACCGTTCAACATCACCATATTAACCTTATCCGACTGGAAGATGTCTTCAACGACGTTCGCGTCAATGACGACCAGATCGGCCAGTTTGCCGACTTCGATTGAACCGAGATCAGCGTCATAGCCTAGTGCTTTTGCCGGTGTCGCTGTGGCTGCACGGATCGCCTCGACTGCTGACATACCGCCTTGCGCAAAACTCCACATTTCCCAGTGGCTCGCAAGACCTTCCCTCTGGCCATGCGCACCAATACTGACAAGTACGCCACGATCAGCCATCAATTTTGCAGTTACTGCACTGACCGTGTGGTAGTAATCTTCGGCCGGTGCCATTATCCGACGAACAGAACGTGGCTGCAGTATATGCGGAGGAACGTACTTCGAAAGTAGCGGGTGCTCCCAGACATTCGACTCCTGATACCAGTAATCTTCACCCCGTAAACCACCGTAGGTCACACCCAACGTCGGCGTGTAGGCAACCTTCGTCTGACTCCAAAACTGCAAAACATCCTCGTACAACATCGACTGCGGCAGGTTGTGTTCGATCGTACTATTGCCGTCGGCGACCATGGACAAATCCATGTGGAATTGTGAGCCGCCTTCCGACACAACCAGCATGCCTTCTTCACGTGCTGCTGTTGTTACCTGCTGGCGTTGTTCGCGCCGCGGTTGATTGTAGTTCTTGATGCTGCCGGCACCCTGTGCCTTCAAACGCCGTACATGCTCACGCGCATCGTCGAGCGAATTGATATCCGCCAGGTAGGTGGAGCGTGCACCGTAAACAATGTCGCCCGTCGAAAAAATGCGCGGCGAGAGAATAGTACCGGTACGCTGCATCTCGGCCGCCGCGAAAATTTCAGTCGCGTCATTGGATGGGTCGTGCACTGTGGTAACGCCGAACGCCAGTGTCGCGTAAGCCATCCAGTTTTGTTCCGGAATCATGCCAACGCCTGCAGACCCGTGCGCATGCGCATCGATTAGTCCGGGAATTATCGTCTTTCCGGTAACATCGACGCGGCTCGCGCCGTCCGGTATCGAGACATCATTGGATGCGCCAACCGCAGTTATGCGATTACCTTCGACAACGACTACACCATCCTCAATCACGCCGCCGGTGTCGTCCGCCATAGTGACAATGCGCGCACCGGTCAAGGCGACAACAGACGACGGAACATCAGCCTCGAGCTGCATTGATAAGGAAATGCTGTCACTGGGCGCTTCGTAGCCAGCATCGTCGTCCGCCAACACAAACAACTCATCGACATTAGCCTCGAACAGGTTTGCACCCAAAGTCCATGCCAATGTTTTTCCGCCATTCGCCCAATGCGGATAATTACCGCCGTCGCCACTAGCCTGCGTCATATTGACGCTGGAAATACTGGTCGATAGTGACAGCGCCTTGCCACCCGGAGGCAATGGTAAAGCATGCACCTGATAGTTCTGACGATAGGCGAAATGCCTGTCGTCGGGTGCAACTTCGTAGCGCAACAGGTGCTCGCCACTTGCATGCGTACGGGGTTTTTCACCGTTCAAATCAATACTGACCAGTTGTCGGCCGCCCTCACCGCTCCGCGTGACATACAAGCGATCATTGCTCGCACCGAAATGCGGGTTACTGCCGTCGTCTGTGATCAGACGGGAATCGCCGCCTGCCGTTGCTACAACGAACACACCAGTTCGCATCGACCAGTCCGGCGAGGTCAGGTATCCGCCGCCGTTCGCCCAGTAAACAACAGAGCGGCCGTCCGGGGAGAAGCGCGGAGAGTGATAGTGTCCTGGCTGCTTTGTGATACGGGTACTGCGGCCGCCACTCGAGCGTACCCGGCGCACACTGGCAAGATCCTCATCGTCCCAGCTAATGAAAGTGATATTCCTGCCATCACGCGACCAGCTTGGATCGTATTCAAAGTGATCGGAGCCATCACGCGTTAAGCGCGTCGGATTTCCACTCGGCAAGTTCTTTACATATACGTAACCGGCGCTCTCGAAAACGACTTTTGATCCGTCCGGCGACACCTCAACATTGCGCACCATAGTTGTCGCAAAACTTGCGGGTGCTACATCGACCTTTGGCCGTGGCGGGTCGTAAACTGAACGCGTGTCGTTCACCCGAAAATCGATATCCGCTACTTCTTTACTGTCGATCGCGACTCGCTTGATGGCACCGCCAGCCCAAAACACCACGCTGTTCGAATCCGGCGTCCAATCCATGCCCGGATAGGCACCGTGTGTACCCCAGACTTCCTGCAGGTCTTTATCGAGCCCCTTATAGATCGGATACTCGGCGCCACTCGACAGGTCCTTCAGGAACAATGCGCTCTCGCCACGGATACGCCGGACGAAAGCGAGATACTTGCCGTCGGGTGATGGCGTTGGTCTGACAGAACCACCTGCGCCACTGACAAATCCCTCGCTCTCACCCGTGTGCAGGTCATGCCGCCGAATCGCCATAACCTCGCCATTCGAGTCCTGCGCGTACTCGAATGTCCCACCCGGCGTTTGATCCAATGAGTAGTAGATATAACGTCCGTCTGGAGAAAACGCGGTTTCGCCGAGCGCTTTCTGATGCTGCTCGTTCGGACGTTCAACAACAGCGACTCCGCCACCGCCATTCCGGTGGTAAAGCCAGATCTCGCCCGTCCCCGCGGAACGCGTCGTCGTAAGGTGTTTTTTTGCTGCGATGTACTCACCGTCGGGCGACCAATACGGGTTGTTCATCAGGCGAAAATCTTCTTTAGTCAGCTGACGCGAATCACTACCGTCGGCTTTCATAATCCAAATGTTATCGCCGCCACCAGCATCACTGGTAAAGGCTATCTCCGAACCATCAGGTGAGAAGCGTGGTTGAATTGACCACGAGTGACCGCTGTTGATCGCCGTTGCCTCGCCACCGACAATTGGCATTGTGTAGATGTCGCCAAGAAGGTCAAAAGCGATTGTCTCGCCATTTGGACTCACATCAACGCTCATCCACGATCCAGATCGGGTATCGATCGTAATATCCCGAGGTTCTCCGGGAATCGCACTTACGTCCCAGCCCTCATCTTCTTTTTCTTCTTCGGCCTGGACGGCGCTGAGAGACAATGAAAGCAGTGCGGCAACGAGCATATTCTTGTTGTTCATGATGGCCCCCATAGATTCAGGTCAGGTCGCGATGATAGCAGTCTTCCCTTGTGTAGCCACAGCACCGTATCGGCCGCGGCCAGCATCAGGTCGCTGTGAGTGACGACTATTCTGGTCACCGACAGCTGTGAGATTGACGCGATGACATCTTTTTCCAACTCGTGGTTCAGGCCGCTTGTGGCTTCATCAAGCAACAGCAACTTCGGACGCCGATACAGAGCACGAGCAAGCAGTATTCTTTGTACCTGGCCTCGCGATAACGATGTTCCCAAGTCTCCGACTCTCGTCTCATATCCCATCGGTAGGGACTCGATTTCGGCAGCAATACAAGCGGCAAGAGCGGAACTCTTCACGCGCGACATATCAACGTCGGAATCAAAAAGAGCGATATTCTCTGCAACAGACCCCTTTAGAAGGCAGTCACCCTGGAACACAGCAGCCACTTGGGAGCGGACGTCCTGTAATTGCCAATTCTGTGCCGGACGACTGCTAATAAGGAGTTTTCCAGCACTAATCTGCTCGTGTCCGGCGATGATTTGTAATAGCGAACTCTTACCGGCTCCCGACGGACCTGCGATTGCTGTAAATGTCGATTCAAGAAATTTGGCAGAGCAGTTTTCGAGAATATTTGCCTCGTCAGGAGAATACGCGAAGGATATACGTTTCAATTCGATATCCTTGATGATCTTTGATGACGCAGATGGAGAGGACGATTCCTCTTTGCTGAAAACGATGTCTGCAAGTCGCAGCAAGGGAATATCCAGTAGTTTGTACTCGAGCAGGCGATCGATGATTCCCGAAGCTCGCGTGGTGAACATTCCAAGGTACGCGACGAAGGCCGAGATCATTCCAATACTTATTTGTCCGCTTAGCCCCTGCTTCGCGAGAAGATAAATCGTTATGATTCTGGCGCCTTGAAAAAGAAGCTGGCGAATCGCACCATCAACGACCTGCAGGTTGCTGGTACGAATACGTGCGTTAGTCGCCTCTGCGAACAGATTGCGCCAATCTGACTCTCGTTGTGACTCCCCATTAGCGGCCTTAATCGATTGCATCGCACGCAAGGATTCGAGCAGGTGCGTCTGCACGGAAGACTCTGTTTGTGCGACGTCGCTGGACAGGCGCAAGCTAAAGGAAAGCACGGATAATCGCCACGCGCACCACAGACCAAGCGCTAGTAACATGAGCAAGGTAAGTCCCGCACTGTAAAGCGACATCAGCGTTGTGATTAGAATAACGAACAAAGCGTCGAGCACCAGTGCCGGAACCGATTGCACGACGAAGCTCTGAATGCGGCCTAGAGACTGAATGCGATGCTGGATATCCCCCAATTCGCGGCTACGGAAAAATCGAATCGGTAATTTCATCAATCGATGTAGCACTCGGCTCGTGATATCGAAAACCGTAATGTGTCCGAGATAGTAAAAAGTCAGCTGCCGCATTACGTTCGCGAGCACGTTGATCGCCAGGAGACCGGCGAACGCGAATGCCAGCGTGACCAACAATTGCTTGTCGCCTCGTCCGAGAACCTGATCGATAACTAATTGCAGGAAAAACGGCGTTGTCAGCAGCAAGACCTCGCAAATCGTGGCGAGTAGTAGCCCAGCTACGAATGTCCGTCGAAGGTGCTTGTTTGCCGCGATCAAGTTCTTGAGCCGCAATTGTAATGGCGGTCGGGTCCGACGAAAACCCGATGACACAGTGACCTCGAGTGCGACGCCCGTGAAAGCACTACTTGCCGCCGCCAGAGATTCTGTGACGGCGCCGCGTGCCGGGTCATGCAGCACGAGCTTGTTCTTGTCAACGGCCTTTAAGACTACAAAGTGATTGAATCGCCAATGCAAAATACAGGGCAAACGCAGCTTCTTCAGTTCCTGCATATCGCAGCGCACCGCCCGAGTGGATAGCTGCATGTCTTTACAGCACTTTATGATGCTGGAAAGCGTCGCTCCTTTGAGAGATACCTCGTGACTTCGCCTCAGGCTTGGCAGGTCGGTCGGTGAACCGAAACATGCGCCGATCATCGCAACGCATGCGAGACCACATTCGGTTGCTGTTGACTGCCGGATTATCGGCAATCTTCGCGTGCCGCTCGCACTAAGCCACGGTCGGCGCGACGCCTCCGCCGGCATCTAACTGTCTGTACTACGCCGCAGGCGCAGCGGTTCCAGAAGCCAGTCGAGCAGGTTTCTTTTCTCAAGTATGATTTCCGCGCCGAGCAACATGCCCGGGCGCAATGCCGCGGGGCCGACACTGGTATTTACATTGCTGCTACCAACCGTGACGTGAACCTTATAGGTAGCCTCCTGAATAGGGAAGGTCTGCGGAATTTCACTCGGTAGGAAGACGTAGTCGGACACACGCTGAACGCGCCCTCCGAATGTGCCAAATTTCTGTTGCGGGAAGGCGTCATATGAAATCCTGACTTTCTGACCTACGTGGATAAAACCGGCCGCACGTGATGGCACATATAACTCGGCAGCGAGGTTCATTTCCTCCGGCAACACGGTCATCAGGGTCTGGCCGGGCCGTATGGGTGCACCGACATGGACTTCGACCGATGCGACGAATCCACTTCGTGGCGACTCCAAAACTGATAATCGACGGACCTCGTGCTCAGCCATCTGCTGCGCCAGTTGCGATCGACGCGTCCTCATTGCCGACTGCCGCATACCTGTCTGCAGCGGTAGATTGTCGAAGCGACTCTTCAGTACCTCGCGCTCACGTTGCAGACGAGCCAGATCCTGCAACAAAGCATCCAGCTCAAGTTGAAGCAGACCGGACTCGTCCTGTTGTTGAATCACGTCCCAATCACTGACTGCACCAGTGCCGGCAACATGGCGCACGCGCTGCAGTTTCTCGGTGCCACGCACGATGCGCTGCCTCTGGCCATTCTGGGCCGCGCGCAATGCACCGATTTCGCCGTCCAGTTCGTGAAGTTGCTGTGTCAGACTGGCGCTCTCCAGTTCGCGTTGCTGCTGCGACAAATTCAATTGCGTTTCGATTTCGGATTCTTCGAGTTGCAGCTGCGCGAGCATCTCGACGCTGATTGCCGTTCCGTCAGATAAAGTTGGATCCGAAGAGAGGTAGATCAGCGGCTCGCCTTTTAGGACTTTGTCGCCCGCTTCCCGGGTTACATCATTGATGATGGCTGACGTTGTGTTCGATATTCGAACCACACCGTTTTTCGAAACCAGCCATCCACGCACGCTTTCTTTGCGTGAATACTCGGCAGCGCCGAGAAAATACGCGGTCGTCGCGAAAATTAGAATGACTAGCAGTGAAAGCCATTTCCAGGGGCGCGGGGCCGCACAAATTGGACGTCCGGGCCTATTTTCCGTGAGGGATTCGATCGCTTGTCTTCGAAACAGGTTTTCGACCAGTATTTTGCTCATGCACCGATTGTGAGATCGGGCCTGCAACAGTTCAAAGCACAAAATACTGCGTTACGAAGAGAAAATGCTAAAACACTGTCTGCTCTTCAAACGCCGTCTCGAGATGCAGGCGTAGCGCAGCGGTGCCCGTTTTTCGCTGGCTATGCCTGGGACTGATAACCACGACGTCCCTGCCCGTCAATTTGATTCCAGGCATAAGGTCAATCAGGCGTCCCGATCGCAGGTATGGTTCGCAGAGGTACTGTGGGAGGCGGCTGATACCGAAACCTGCCAATGTTGCTTCGCGGGCCTCGAGCAGGCTCGACACAACAAACTTGGCGTTAATCGTGACAGTCGTAATCTTGCCGTCAAGCTCGAAACACCACGAATGCCGTTCGCTATCATTATGCTCTACGATGCAATCCTTCGATTCCAGGTCGAATGGCGTAGCGATGGGATCATGCTGCGAAGCATAGTCAGCACTGGCGACTACTGATTGGGGGAGACATGCGATGTTGTTCGTCCAGCCGCCCGGCACAGACAGTGGTGCCAGTGTTACGCCGAGATCGACCGAGTCAATGGCATCCTCGGTCCAGATTGAGATTGGCCGACGTTCGATCTTGATACCCGAACTCTTTGCCTCGAAGTCCGCAAGCCTCGGCTCCAGATAGCGATCAATGATGTCCGGCGGTGCCCCGACTACGATCGGGGCGGAATTCGCAATAATCGAACCGATGGTTGCCAGCGACTGGGCATTCTTTGCTGATTCCAGCAATTGTTCGCATTGCTCCAGACAACGCCGCCCGGCTTCGGTAACGGTGATATGCCTTGGCGAGCGATCGAGCAATTTTACACCGAGCGTACGCTCCAGCGTTCCCAGCCTGCGGCTCACCGTGGTTCTTTCCATGCCCAAATCTGCAGCGCAGCGGGAGATTCCGCCCGTCTGTACTATTTTGGCGAAAAGCGCCAAGTCGGCCAGCTGTTTAAGTTCACCTTGCATCGATATAACCCTATGTAATTTGTGACGCGCCAGAGCGTCTGGCTGGAAAAAGATTCCTCTAAAGCTAAGACCCGCAGAGCTGTGAAACCGTTGTTGCATTCTGTGCGTCGTAAAAACGAATCGCGCACAGAACGAGCGTGACATCTGAAGCACAGACAGTTTCATTTGCATGTATTTTTTGCACGAAATAATGAACCATGCGAAGAAATGAGTTGTCCCAATTAGAGCAGTCGCGTTGGAGCGCGGGGGATTCTGTGAGCATAAAAAAAAGGACAACTGGATTTGGACAAGTATGACGTGGCGATTCTCTCGGCGCTGTCCACCAACACGCGACTTACGACTGTTGATCTCGCCTCAATGGTGTATTTGTCCAGAACGGCTGTATCGCGGCGCATTAGTGCGTTAAAACGAGTCCGGGTTCTAAACGACGCCGCAGAAGTGCTGAACTATGAACTCCTGGGTTTTGCGGTGCGCGCCGTTGTCGAGATTAAGTCGCCCAGTCAGGCCGCCGCCGCATTGCGAAAACACCTGCTCGTACAGCCTGAGGTCTTAACGGTCGCTGTCATTGGTGGAGACGGTTTGCTCAGCCTCGACGTAATCGCAGTCGACATGGACCACCTGCATTCGTTTATCCATACGCTGCAGGATAACGGCGAGACGTCGACAAAAATTATCTTCGCTGAGGATAAATCGCAACTTACACTCGTCCAGCGAATGCGAATGCTCAACGAACATGTCGGAAATGGCCTCGTAAGAGCTTAGCTGGCACTGTTATTCTCCCGGCATGGATCATGCCGACGTAATTATTATTGGGGCCGGAGCGGCGGGCCTTATGTGCGCTATCGCCGCGGGGCAGCGTGGTCGTGATGTGCTCGTGCTCGAGGGTTCGAACAAAGTCGGCAAGAAAATTCTGATGTCGGGCGGTGGGCGCTGCAATTTCACCAACACAAACACCGACGATTCACATTTTATTGGCAGCAATCCACATTTCTGCAAGTCGGCACTCAGCCGATATACACAGTGGGATTTCGTATCGTTGATTGAGAAATACGATATTTCCTACCACGAGAAGGCCCTGGGCCAGCTATTTTGCGACAAATCGTCGAAAGACGTTGTTACGCTGCTGCGAAATGAATGTGACATCGCCGGTGTGCGAATCCTGACATTTTGTAGTGACCTCGCAGTTTCGCGTAATGGTGCGTACAGCGTGTCCTGTAGTCAGGGCAAGTTCACGTGCGAATCCCTCGTCATCGCAAGTGGCGGACTTAGCATTCCGAAGATGGGTGCATCGGATTTCGGATACAAAATTGCACAGCAGTTCGACTTGAGGGTCATTGAGACTCGCGCCGGACTGGTTCCATTCACGGTCACGGGTGCATTGCACCAGCTGTGTGAACGTTTGTCCGGCGTCAGTTGCTACGCCTCGGTTACAGCAGGCGGCGTGAGTTTCCTTGAAGACATCCTGTTCACTCATCGGGGGCTTAGCGGACCGGCAATGCTGCAAGCTTCGAGCTATTGGTCGCCAGGTGAGTACATCGAGATTGACCTGCTGCCGGGGACGGATGCACTTGCTGATATTCTCGCCGCGAAACGTGAGGGCTCCGCATCGTTACTTCGGAGCCTTATTTCGCAGTGGTTGCCTAAGGCACTTGTACTGGAGTTGCAGCAGCTATTTTGGCCGGACTGCAGCGAGCGCCCACTGGGGCAGATCAGCGACGATCGCTTGCGCCAGATCACTGCGTTATTGCACTGCTGGTCTATCAAACCAGCCGCAACCGAAGGCTATCGCACCGCTGAGGTCACGTTGGGCGGAGTTGACACGGACGAGCTCTCCTCAAAAACGATGGAAAGTCGCAAGCACCCCGGTCTGTTCTTCATAGGCGAGGTGGTGGACGTGAGCGGCCATTTGGGTGGCTTCAACTTTCAGTGGGCCTGGGCATCCGGACAGGCCGCCGGACAGGTCGTCTAGGGAAGCTCTGCTAACCTTTTCGCTGATTGGTGCATCGAAACATCAATGGTGGCAGTAATGAAGATCGGCGCCGCGCCGACGCAGGCAGAATTTCATGAGGTGATATCGGCTATGTCGGATCGCTGGTACTCGGCCTGCCTGAAAATTACGCGGAATCCAGACATGGCAGCCGATGCAGTACAGGATGCGCTCCTCAATGCCTGGAACAAACGTCACCAGTTTGAACGCAGTGCGCGTCTTGACACCTGGATTCACCGTATAGCGATCAACGCGGCGCTAAATCAGATCAGAAAGAGCAAGCCGGGTGTATTCGAAGCACTCGAAACCGATATCGAAGTTGATACAGCGTCACCGCCCACAATCCTTGAAGACTACGAACTGGAGGGCAGCCTCGCCAGATCCCTCGCCCAGCTCACAGAGGTAGAGCGCATTTGCTTTGTTCTGAAGCATCTCGAGCAATGGCGTGTTCGAGAGATTTCGCGTGAACTCAAGCTAAACGAGGGTCGCGTGAAGCAGGCCATATTTCGTGCCGTCAAGAAGCTGCGCGTAAGCATGCAGGACATGCAGAGAGAAGATAATGAATGATGATGTAGACAAACTTGTCGCCGCGCATCGCGCCGACACACACAGAGCCCCGCAGCATCTGGTACAGCAATGGCACAGCACTATTGATGAGGCAGCTGCAATTGAACGCGGACGGAAAACAGCGCCTCAGAATAGATGGAGCCCTGGTTCTTTTTTCTGGGGTATGGCCGTCAGTGCGGCGCTCGCCATTGGCGTCGCTATCGGATTTTTCGCGAGCGGCGACAGCGCGGTAACAGATGTTCCACAGCTTGCGACAACCCAATTGCAGATAGACGTCGTTCCCGCCGCGTTCACGCGCGGACTGACGGTTCACTTGCGGGACAGCAAGAACCGGCTTGCCAATCTCGAAACTGAGTCGGATCCAACGATGCTTGTTCTGCGACTCATTGAGCAAAATCGATTGTTCGAGGCAGCAGCCGATCAAAATAGTGCACCCAAGCTCGCTCGTGTTCTGCGCGCCTTTGAGCCAATACTTCTACGCCTCGCGGCGGATGACCTTGCACCTGCAGATGCAGAGGCCTTGCGGGCGCAACTCGCTTTTGAACTGAATGTGATGCTAACGAAGTTAGCGACTGAATCATCTGATGAGACACATTCGACATGAAACAGGAATTAGCAATGAAAACTCTGGCAAGACTTATTTTTGTGATAACTGCATTACTCGTCGCAAGCAGTGGTCAGGCGCAAGACAGCGCGCTCGATGACGCGGAGCAATTGAAAATAGCTGCAATTGAAGCTTTGATAGCAGCACCGGTAGATCGCGCTTTACCTTTGGTCAACAAGGTTCTCGCCGGCAATCACAGCGTCGAGCTTAAGGAGCGTGCGCTCTTCATCCTGAGTCAGATTAATGCTGACGCTGCCCAGAAGACGCTACTCGACTTCGCCAGAAACACGGAAGGCGAGTTGCAATACGAAGCGATTCGCATGATCGGTATAAGTGGCAATAGTGATTCGTTGACGACTTTGAGATCGATTTACGAAAATGGCAATGCCGATGCACGTGAAGCTGTTCTTGAAGCCTTCATGATCGCTGGCAACAAACAAGCAGTATTCGATATTGCTGTCGCTGCCGAGGGTGACGACTTTGAAGAGGCTGTAGAAATGCTCGCCGTTATGGGCGCGCGCGATGAATTGCGCCAACTCCGGAGCACCAAGGGTACGTCTGAAGCCCTGATCGAGGCGTGCGCAATATCGGGCGACTTTGAGTGTGTACGTGAGCAGTCTCTCGACGACTCCGACCCGGATCTGCAGGCGGAGGCTATTGAGGCGATGGGAATTATCGGCGGTGAAGAAGTTAATGCAACACTCGTACAAATCTACCGCGACGCAAAGACTGACGACATACGTGAGGCTGCACTCGACGGCATGATGATTTCAGGTAATAACGCAGGGTTACTGGAGCTTTACCGTTCAAGCAATGACAGCGCCTTAAAAAGAGAATTGCTGGAATATCTGGTGATGACCGGCAGTGACGAAATCTGGGACATCATTGACGCTGCGCTCGACGGTAATCAGTAATGCGGGCCGCGCGTCTCGCCTTTCTGGCCGCAATGGTAATTACTGTCGCATATGGCAAAGCATCGGCTGCGGAATTTCTGACTGCCGACAGCAAGGGCTGGCACACCTGGCAGGTCGACGAGCCGTCGGCCATTACACAAATGTGCTGTTTCTCCTGGAAGAACGGAAGTACGCCGAGAGCCGGATGTAATCTTGACGGCCACAATATCGGCTTTTCGGACAGCGGTGACTGTGCGGTTAAGCCGGGCACGATGCAGGTCTACGTCTATCTGCTGGATGGTGCGCCAAAAGACATCAGGGTATTGAGCTCCAATTGTCCAGTATCGACCCAGTCTGGGCTTGTCGACCACGGAAAGATGTCGGCGGGCGATAACCTGAACTGGTTTCGTAGCGTCATCGAGGATAAAACCTTGTCCGGTGATGCCCGTGAAGAAGCTCTGTTCGGTCTCGTCCAATCGGGCAGCGATGCGGCGTACGACTATCTTGATAAACTACTCAGCCACCGCTGATGATTGATGTGCTTCTAGAAGGTCAAACTGAAGGTCGCGCCACCATCGTCATTGCGACTAAGACGAATAAATCCACCGTGGGCAATCATGACCTGCCGCGCCAGCGCCAGGCCAACGCCTGAGCCTGTTTCTTTTGTTGTAAAAAACGGCACGAAGATCTTCGTTGCGAGCGCATCGGGCACACCCGGGCCATTGTCGATCACATCGATCACCACATTGCTACGACGATTGAGGCGCGCGCGGAGCTGAATGTTCGGCTCGTCGATATTGACCACGCTTTGCCAGGCATTTCGCAACAGATTCAATAACACGGGTTCTAAAAGGTCCCGATCGGCATGGACATCTAATTCTCGCGGCGTAACCGTGATAGAAAGTTTGGTCTTGGTGTCCGGCCATTCTGCTATCGCAAGTTTGCTCACTGACTCGAACAAATGACCGAGTCGTACGCGGTCCTTCTCCGGTGGAGCCAATCGCGAAATTTGGCGGTAGCTGTCGACAAACTGAGTAAGACTGTCGGACCGACGTGCAACCGTTGCGACTGCGTCACGCAGATCCTCCAGGTCCTCACCCAGGGGCTCGCCGAGTTTGTCTTTCCTGACGACATCTTCGGTAAACTCAACCGCCGTCCTGGCTAATGAAGTCACGGGCGTAATCGAATTCATAATCTCGTGAGTCAGCACCCGAACTAGTTCCTCCCAGGCTTGTGCCTGTGTAGCGTCAAGTTCGGACTGGATGTCCTGCAGAGAAATCAATCGTTCGCTTTTGCCAGCGATAATCAGCTCTGTTGTCGCAAGCGTCAGGTGATATTCGATTCCTTCGACAGTAAAAGTCACCAGCTGGCGAGCGCCGGGTACGGCAGTTGCAACAGACTCGGCAAACTGAAACCCAAATTTTCGCAAATCCTTGAGTGTTGCGACGTGCTCTGCACCGAACAAACGTCGTGCCGCATTGTTTTGCAGAGTCACTGAATCATCGCGGTGCATAGTGAGTAGCGGCACCGGAATGTGCTCGATCAGCGCTCGCAGTCGACGAACTTCCATTTCGTGGTCGGCGCGACGCTCGCGCATACGATCCATGATGTCGGTGAATGCCTCACCCAGCGCCTTGAATCCGGCACCGTCATTCTCAAAACTAAACTTCTGCGAATAGTCCGCATATCTTGCGGCATCGAGAAACCTCGCGACCTCGCGGTTGGTTTTACTGATAAACCTCCATAAGTCGGCAATTAGAAGTAGTGTTACGACCGAGGCGATCAGTGTTGCACTGTGAAAGCCCGGACGAAAAATCAGCCAGATCACGGCTGTCATCGACAATCCTGCCAAGGCGAGTCGCGCGACCAATACAAATGTATAGCGCTTAAAGATCATGCTTTTCCATACGCCGGTAAAGCGAAGCCCGGGTAAGACCAAGCTCCTTCGCTGACCTTGATATATTAAAACCGTGCTTGCACAGCGCCTTCTGAATTGTTTCTTTCTCAAGATGATCGAGATTCAGAATGGTCGGCGCATCAGCGACTGACGATTTACTTGCAGGCTCACTGTAGTCCAGTTGCAAGTCTGTAGGCTCGATCTCGAGATTGTCTGCAAGAATAATGGCACGCTCAATAGCGTGACGCAGTGCGCGAATATTGCCCGGCCAGCTATATTCCTGCAAAGCCCTCCTCGCATCCGCAGTAAACACCCGACGTTTGCCGCCGTATTTTTGTGAGTAGATAGCGACATAGTGATTCGCTATAGGGAGAATATCGTCGCGACGCTCACGCAAGGGCGGCACGGTGATTTCGACCGTGTTCAGCCGGAACAGCAAATCCTGTCGAAAGTGATCTTCGTCTTTGAGCACTGCTGGTGGCACATTTGTCGCTGCAACAACACGGACATCGACCTGTTGTGGCTCATTTGCACCAACGGGCGTTACCTTTCGTTGCTCGAGGACGCGCAATAGTTTCGCCTGCAGCTGCAGCGGAAGGTTGCCAATCTCGTCAAGAAACAGTGTGCCTCCGTCGGCCGCCTGAAAGCGACCAAGCCGGTCGTCGTTGGCATCGGTAAACGCACCTTTCTTATGCCCGAAAAGCTCCGACTCGAACAAAGAAGCACTTATGGATCCCATATCAACAGTCAGGAATACTTTGTCCGAACGTCCTGACTGCTTGTGCAATTCACGTGCGATTAATTCCTTTCCAGTACCGTTCTCACCCAGAATCAAGACATTGGCATCTGTAGGTCCCGCTCGTTGCACGACCTGCATTACATTTCTCGCTTCGGCCGAGTCGCCGATGATCTGACCATCCGCACTTGCTGTTGCCGCGCTCAGTACTTTGTTCGTCTGCCGCAAGGTTCGAGCCTCCCGGCGACTCCGGCTGAGTTGAACGGCGGTAGAAACCGTGGCAACCACTTTCTCGTTTTGCCATGGCTTGGCAATGAAGTCAGTCGCGCCGCGCTTCATTGCGGCGACAGCTGTGCTTAAACTGCCATGTGCAGTGATCATCACGACGACCATCTGAGGCTCGATCGCAAGAATTCGATCGAGCCAATCAAGGCCCTGCTGACCCGTTGATTCGCCCGGTCCAAAATTCATGTCCAGAAGGACAACGTCGAAATCATTCGCATCGAGTAATGCAGGGATCTCGGTGGGACTCTTGCAGGTACTGACAGCGCCGAATTCACGCCGTAAAAGCAGGCGACTCGCTGTCAGGATGTCCTCGTCGTCATCAACAATCAGGATATTGCCGGCGCTCATGTCTGTCGCTTCTTCATTGTGTTCGAAATCGTACACCTAGTGTCCGGCAGCGTACAGTTATTGTTCGCTACGGATTTCTAAGCACCTTAAAAAACAATAACTTATAGATTGGCACGCGACTTGCTATGTATAGTTTATGGACAAGATCAGACAACTCAAGAACCAGACCAATCCAGCCGGGATGGGCATATCCGGCGAGGGTATGGATCGCAAGGTGCAGAAGAAACGGCCCCTGACAACCAAAGCCGCCTACGGTGCAGGTGCCGTACTTCTGCTTGCTTTCGGTTGGTGGTTTGTCGACGCGCTATTGAATGGCCGCAGTCTGACCATTAACTCGCAGCGAATTGTTGTCTCGCCCGTCACGGTTGGCACATTTGAAGATTTCATTCCCTTGCGTGGCCGCCTGGTGCCCCGCAGCACGGTCTATCTGGATGCAATAGAGGGCGGGCGTGTAGAGGAAATCCTGGTTGAGGATGGCGCGGCTGTAGCGGCCGGCGACCTGATCGCCGTGCTGTCGAATACAAACCTGCAGCTTGAAGTCTTGGGCAGGGAGGCAGCCGTAACAGAACAACTGAACAACATGCGAACGATTGAGCTGCAGCTTGAGCAAAACCGTCTCGCGCACAAACTCAATCTCGTCGACAGTGACTACCAGATAAAGCGCCTTGAGCGTGCCGTTGCGAGACAGCGCGATCTGGTGTCGAAAGACCTCGCTTCGCGCTCCACAATTGAAGAGCTGGAAGATGAGCTTAACTTCAATCAAAACCGGCGCGTGATTACGCTTGAGAGCCAGGCGACAGATATTCGAATGCAGGAACAGCAACTTCGGCAGTTACGCGATGCTGGTGATCAGCTGCAAGCGGGGCTCGGCTTCGCAAAAAAGAACCTTGAGGATCTGAATGTGCGTGCACCGCTCGCCGGCAAATTATCCGGCTTCGCTATCGAAATTGGCCAGTCCATTTCACGCGGCGGCCGACTGGGACAAATCGACGATCCGGATGGCTACAAACTCAATGTTGAAATCGACGAGTTCTATCTGGGGCGGGTCGACCTGCAGCAGCTTGGCGTAGCTGAACATCGCGGCGGCGATATTGACATTGCGATTTCCAAAATCTACCCACAAGTAAACGGCGGCCAGTTTGTTGTCGACATGGCGCTTGAATCTGAGCCGGAGGGACTTCGGCGCGGCCAGACCTTGCAAGTACGACTCACATTGGGCGACAACGCCGACGCGTTGCTTATCCCTAACGGATCTTTCTACCAGGAGACCGGTGGCAACTGGGTGTTCGTGGTATCGGCGGACGGTAGCGAAGCCGTCAGACGAACGGTAAAGCTCGGTCGTCGCAATACAGAATTCATCGAAGTGCTCGACGGCCTGGAAGCGGGCGAGCGGGTCATTACCTCACCATACACAAGCTATACCAACATGGATCGATTGGCGCTCGACGACCAGTAGTCGACGCCGCCAATCCCAAACCGATCAGAATAAGGGGACAGCAATGTTAAAACTGCACAACATGTACAAGATCTACAGCACCGATGAAGTCGAAACCGTTGCGCTCAATGGGGTCAACCTCGAAATCGAACAAGGTGACTTCGTTGCCATTATGGGTCCGTCCGGTTGCGGGAAATCGACGCTGCTCAATATTATCGGAATGCTGGACAACCCGTCAGACGGCGATTACTTCTTCTTCGATGAGAACATTGCCAAGTACAACGAAACCCAACGCAGCGCGATACGCAAAGAGAACATCGGCTTCATTTTCCAGAGCTTCAATCTAATTGATGAGCTCAACGTCGCCGAGAATATCGAACTCGCCTTGCTCTATCACGACATGCCGGCGGCCGAGCGCAAGAAGCGAGTTGCGAATGTAATGGATCGAATGGGGATTGCGCATCGCGCCAAGCATATGCCCGGCCAACTCTCGGGTGGCCAGCAGCAGCGAGTTGCCGTGGCACGCGCTGTGGTTGGTGATCAGCCCTTAATTCTGGCGGATGAGCCGACCGGTAATCTCGATTCGGTTCACGGTCAGGAAGTCATGGAGTTACTCAGATCTCTCAATAAAGAAGGCACGACGATCGTCATGGTTACGCACTCGCCTGCGCACGCGGACTACGCGCATCGAACGGTGAATCTGTTTGACGGCCATATCGTCACAGAGAATACGCGCGCGGCATAAAGCTGCCCAGCCAGGTTCCTAACGGGAAAAATCATGCTTTGGAATAACATCATCATCGCGCTGCGAAATCTTCGCAAAAACAAGGCCTTTGCCGCAATCAACATTAGCGGCCTTGCCATCGGACTAACGATCTACGTCTTCGGTGGCCTTCTCGTCGAATACGAGAATACGCATGACCAGTCTTTTGCGAACGTCGATCGAATTTATACGATCGGCTCCACTGCTTCACCGGAGCTAAATGTCGGCATTGATAAATTTAATTCGACGTTCATGGCTATTGCCCCGCTTATCAAGGGCGAACTGACGGACATCGACGCGGTCGCCAGAACTCGCAATAGCGAATACCTTCTTACACACGGAGACGAAAGCTACTACGAGACGCTGCGATTCGCTGATCCGGAGCTTCTGAGTATTTTCGACTTCACTTATCTGCGCGGTGACGCCACGGCGCTTGATGACCCGTCCGGACTGCTATTGACTGAGAACATCGCAATTAAGTATTTCGGCAAGACCGATGTCGTTGGCGAGGTGATCACCTTCGATAACGAATTCGATTTCACGGTAACAGCAGTTATAGCCGAGGTCCCGCTGAACTCTCACTTCAATTCACTGATAATTGCTGAACAGGGGCTTGGAATCATCGCTCCGTTTCGAGCATTGAATCGGCTGCGTGACTACGATGCCGACGTAGGCGACTGGAACAACCTTTCGGTTGGTGACATGACCTACGTAATGCTACCCGAGACTCTCGATCAATCCTGGTTGCAAACGCAGGTAGACGGAATATTCGAGCGCATGGTCCCGGACGATTCAGGCGACGCAATCGCTGCACTGAACGTCAACCCCTTGTCGTTTGCCAACCTGGCGATTTGGGAGATGATCGGCATGCCGGTCATCGCAATCATTTCATTGTTGAGCTTCATGGTGCTCGTTGTTGCCTGTGTGAACTACACAAATCTCGCTACTGCGCAGTCCTTGGGCCGCACACGCGAAGTTGGCATGCGCAAAACCATGGGTGCGACACAAAGACAGCTGTTGACACAATTTCTGATCGAGAGCCTCGTCATTGCGACCATCGCAATGGTATTCGCGATAGCGGCGCTGGAAATGGTCATCCCGCTATTCAATAACGCCGCGAATAAAGTCCTAACGCTCGATTACGCGGCCACTTTGCCGTGGCTAATCCTCACAACGCTGGGCGTTGGCCTTTTCGCGGGACTCTACCCAGCCTGGCTAATAACCCGGACAAACCCCATCGAAGCGCTGCGGGATATTGCGCGCAAGGGTAAGAAGGGATCGTTGGTACGATCGATTATGATCGGCGCACAGTTCGCGATTTCAGCATTCATGCTGGCGATCGTCAGCATCGTGTACCTGCAGAATGAAAGGGTAAAAGAGTCCAGCTACATTTTTCCGCGCGCCGAAATTTATACGGTCGATCGCCTGCAAATTGACGGCATTACCGAGCGACTCGACACGCTACGAAACGAACTCGAAGCCTTACCGAACGTTGATGCTGTCGGTTTTTCATCTCAGGTTCCTTACGAGCAGAATAATTCTCAGAATGAACTGTGGTCGGAACCCGGCGACGAGTCCAGCGGCATCATCCTCATGAACATGCGCATGACCCCCGAATTTCTCGGTGCCTACGATATTCCTGTATTAGCTGGACGAAATCTCAGCCGTGACATCAGCAATGACAGGCGCACTGACGAGTCCGAGTCGTTGAATATCCTGATTAACGAAATGACGTCTGCCCAGCTCGGCTATGACAAACCGGTCGATGCTATCAATCAGCGTCTTTACAGTTCAGACAGTGGAGACAGCGAATCGACACTTCGCGAGTACGTCATCGTAGGCGTTATACCGACGCAAAACATCGTCGGCCTGTTTAATGAAGAAAAACCATGGTTTTTCCAATACTCGCCGTCGTCCCTGCGGGTGGGATCCATCCGCATCACAGGTGGCAACATCATGGACTCGGTCGAGGCTATCGAGGATGTCTGGGATAGGGTAATTCCAGAATATCCGATCCAGGGCAGGTTTCTGGATGAAGTCTTTGAAGAAACCTACGCGGTCCTCAAATACATGAACCTTGCGCTCGGCGTGTTTGCATTCGTTGCATTGTCGCTCGCACTCATTGGACTGTTTGGTCTCGCCGCTTTTATGGCAACGCAGCGCACCAAGGAAATCGGCGTTCGCAAGGTTCTCGGAGCCAGCGCCTTACAAATAGCACGCCTGCTCGTCTGGCAGTTTTCGACGCCGGTGCTTTGGGCCTTGTTGTTCGCCTTGCCCGGTGCATTCTTCGCGTCAAAAAGCTATCTGAATTTCTTCGCCGACCGAATCGAGACACCAATCCCGATCTTGCTGGTCTCGGGGCTCATCGCCGTCATGCTTGCATGGGGGACGGTTGCCGCGCACGCCATCAAAATTGCGAGATCCAACCCGATTCGCGCCTTGCGTTATGAGTAGCTAATGCGTCAGAGGTAGTATAGTCAGCATCCATGACCCGGTACCTGACACTACTCCTGACAATTTTGTTACTGGCGGCCTGTTCGGCTCCGCCGCCCATTACCGTTTCAGTCATCGGCACCAACGACGTGCACGGTCAGTTCGTAGCAAACGGCGAGCGCGGCGGGCTTGTGAGCATGTCGGGCTATGTGAATGCGATTCGCACTGCGCGTGAGAGGGACAACGGCACGGTTCTGCTGATTGATGCCGGTGACATGTGGCAAGGCACGCTTGAATCCAATTTGTCAGAGGGTGCGGCCATGGTTAGTGCCTTCAACGCGCTCGGTTATGCGGCGGCGGCGATGGGTAATCATGAATTTGATTTCGGCCCACGTGGTCCGGCTGCAACGCCAAGCGAGGCCGGCCATGATCCAAGAGGTGCCTTGAAGGAACGTGCCGCAGAGGCGAATTATCCACTCCTCGCCGCAAATCTCGTAGATCAACAAACAGGCCAGCTCGTTAGCTGGGACAACGTACGGCCATTCACAATAGTCGAAGTGCAAGGAATAAAAATAGGCATTATCGGCGTTATGGCATCGCGCGCGCTGCAGCGCACGCTCGCGCTGAATGTTACGGGTCTCGAAGTTACAGCGCTCGCGCCGGCAATTGAGGAGTATGCGATAACACTGCGTCAGGCTGGAGCCGCGATGGTCATAGTGGCCGCTCATGCTGGCGGCGAGTGCACCGAATTCGACGACCCGAATGATCTTTCTTCGTGCAATGCAGCGAGTGAAATATTCCAGGTCGCGCGTGAGCTCCCAGCCGGCCTCGTTGATCACATTATTGCTGGACATGTGCATCAAGGAATCGCGCATGTCGTGAATGATATTGCCATCACGTCCAGTTACTCGAGTACTCGCGCGTTTAGTCGCGTGGATTTTTCGCTCGACCCGAAGTCGGGGGATATTTTGGAGCGGAGAATATTTCCACCGACGCCGGTCGTCGCTGAGGGCGTGTATGAGGGTATGAGTATTGAGCCGGATTTAGCCGTCGTCGAGATCGCTGCTAAGGCCGAACAGCTTGCAAAGAACAAACGTGAAGCGAAGATCGGAATAAGACTCGATACGCCATTTTCACTCGAGGAAAATCCCGAGTCGGCGCTCGGGAACCTGTTTACGAAAGCACTTTACGAGTCTCTCGATGTGGATGTCGCAATTCACAATGTCGCTGGTGGACTACGAACAGGGCTGCCAGCAGGCGATTTGGGTTTTGGCAGCGTTTACGAATTGTCGCCTTTTGATAACCGCGCGGTGATAGTCGATATAAGCGGTGCTGATTTACGGCGCGTTATCGCGGAACAGGCGCATCGCGGACGGCACAGCATTGGCTTCAGCGGCATGACCGTTAAAGTCGAATGCACCAATTTGAATCAGAGCGTTGAAATTACATTGGCTGATGGCCTTGTCGTGAACGACACTGATTCGCTCAAACTTATGGTCAATGATTACATAGCAACCGGTGGTGACAACATTCTAAATATTGTCATGCCCGTTGGCGGCTATCCGATCGACGAAAGTCAGCCACTAACCCGCGACATTTTCATTGACTGGCTCAGGGTCACGGGCGGTAGCATTAATGCTGATGAATTCGACACATCCGACAATCCGAAGTGGATTCGCCCGGAAAACCTGGATCCAGGCTGCCGTCTGGAGAACTGATTCGTCAATACGCTTGCAGGTCAGCGCTATATTTACTTTCCAAAGCTCGGCAACAAACCACTAATACCTGATCCAACGATGACAAGCGAAAATGAAATCAGGTCAAGGCGCGGAATAGGGCCGCCGCCGTAGCCGTACAGAGCCAGCAGCGCAACACCCAGACAAATCATCATCGCACCAAGAATTTGTCGCGCCGCCGCGGGTACGGCAGAGCCTGCTGCACGGCCACGTCGCTCAAGTGGCGATAGCAGCAACGCTACGGGCAGGAGCAGCACGAACAAAATCAGAATCCAGACCGGTCGGGACCACCACCACTCATTCGTCCCGGGCTCAATACCAAGACCAAGGCCGCCAGCCATGTAGAGCAAGGCCGCGAAAATAACCATTACCGTGATGTGCCAAAGGTAAACGGTCATGATCATGCTGTTAATCAGTACGGTAGCCGTCCAGAGTCTTAGTCCATTGAGCGCGCGGCGCATTGGCTGTTCCAACGCCAAAAGCAAACCGAATTGAAATACACCGAGCGCGATCAAAGTCATCTTCGGCGGCAGCGTGTTACTCAAGCCCGGATCGGGCGAGCCAACCATCGCCAGAGGATAAGGCCCCTCGAACACCAATAGCCAAAGGGCAGCAAAACCGGCTGCAGAAAACAGCAGTCGCTTGACGACTCGCCCGAGTCGATCGTCACGCCACGCAAAACCCAAATGATGCACGGCGAGCCAAACCCAAAGGTAGTTTGTCCAGCCGAGCCACTGCATGTCCAGCGCAAAAAATGCAAAATCAGTTATCGCTGCACCGGCCACGAAAATCAGGAAGGAAGGGAAGCCGAATTTCTTCCAAATTTCATAGGCGAGCGGAGCGAGTATAACGACAACAATGTAAATTGCGAGAAACCACGTCGGTATTAACGCCGCCTGCGAAACATACTGCGTGACTTCTGCTCTCGCGCCCAATGCGGTCATAGCGATTGCGATAACAGCCCACGCAATTAGCAGCACAAGAAACGGCGCCACGAGCCTGTTTAGACGAGCGGATAGCCAACCAGCGTAGCCGACCCCTTTTCGCTTTGAGCTCTCCAGCGATACTGCGTTGGAATAGCCACCAACAATGAAGAAGATCGGCATCACCTGAAACAGCCAGGTCAGCCAATGAAGCTCAGGGCGCCCCGCCAGCAAGTGTCCAGCGTCCATTTCACCGTTCACAACATAGGCTGTCGCGATCAGCCAATGACCGATAATGACAACCATTATTGAGATCGAACGCAGGAAATCGACGTAGCGATTTCGCTCATCTGGCGTTTGCGCCGCCATCTGACTCGCCTGTGACCAAATTCGCATGTGCGCGCTCCTTGCTGGATGGCTGAGGTACTGCGTCTCAAAAACGGGAAAAAACTGACTGCTTCCACCAATTTTGAGGTCAATATCGCATATAAATCCGCTATTTGCGTGCATATTCGAGCGCCAACAGCTTTGGAATTAGGACCATGTGGCTACCAACACGTTTATACGAGCGAATTCCGCAGTCGTGGTTTTTGTTCGGACTCCTGTTTATCGCGTATGGCCTTTATCTCGGACTCGACTTCGCTATTTCGCTGGTCTACATCGCAATCGGCATAGTCGCCATTGCTTGCGGCGTTGGCGTCGCTCTTATCCGCATGAAGCATCGCCGAGAGCGGTCTGAGCGTAACAGCAACACCACTGAGCCCAAGTAAATTTGTAGCCGATTACTCGCCTTAGCGGCCGTTCGACTTGTGCTCGTCGCGTTACTTGTTTGCTCAGCAGATATTGCACCCCGAGCGCAGTCCATTTCTACCTGGCTGGAAAATAACTGCGAAGACTGCAGCGCAAAAATGGCTGCATCGACCGGCGTTTATGTGCTCGAAAAAGGTGAAGAGGCCTTAATCGGCCGCGCCTGGCTAACGCAAAATGCCGCTCAATCCATCGACGTTCAATACTTCATCTGGAGCACAGATAACATTGGCGTGCTCGCCGCTGAGCAATTGCTGTCGGCCGCCGAACGTGGAGTGGTAGTCAGAGTCTTGGTCGACGATTTTCTGATCGATGCAGAAGACCGAACCTTGCTGCTCTTGTCGGCACACCCGAACGTAAAAATCCGAATCTACAATCCAAACGTTACAGTTGGGGTCGGGTTTTGGAAGCGCCTGAAGAATGCTGTCACTGGCTTCCGCGAGATCAATCAACGCATGCATGACAAGACTGCCATTTTCGACGGTATTGCCGGAATAACCGGTGGCCGCAATATGGCTGATGAGTACTTTGATTACGATCACGAGTACAACTTTCGTGATCGAGACGTGCTCTTACTCGGTCATGCCGTGTCCGATATGAGTGACAACTTTGAAGAGTTCTGGAACAGCGAACTTGCGGTACCGGTCGAGGAAGTACTCGACGATGAAGCCAGCGATATTTCGCCACACGACATCCGACGTCGATCCGCTGAGCTGCATTCCTATGCTCAAGACCCAGAGAATTTCGAACCCGAGGTTAGAAAAGCGATCACCACCGCGACGGATTTCTTTCCAGAGCTGTTACAGGCAATGCATTGGGAGGAGGTTGTTTTCCTGAGTGACGTCCCGGGTAAGAACGATGGTAAGTCGGGACTCGGTGGCGGTGGTCAGTCAACCGATCGACTCATTCACGCAGTGACGAATGCGCAGGAATCGGTGCTCATTCAGTCGCCCTATCTAATAATGCCCGATGGCGGTATCGAATTGATGCAGCAGCTGGCAGACCACGGTGTTCGAGTGCGGATATCGACAAACTCTTTGGCCTCGACAGACAATATTCAGGCTTTCAGCGGCTATCAGGGACAACGCGCCGATCTCCTTGCGGCGGGTGTTGAGCTCTACGAGTTTATGGACGACCCGAACATTCGTGCACAGCTGATCAATCGCTATCCGCGTATTGCGGAAAATGACCCTATTTTCGCTATTCATGCAAAGACTATGGTGATTGACGGCAGGATCGTTTTCATTGGAACGTTCAATCTCGACCCGCGATCGGCGAATCTGAATACCGAAGTCGGGATGCTCGTTGATAGCCCGGAAATTGCCCGCCAGGTGAGCGCCAGCATTGAGCGCGACATGCAGCCGGGAAACAGCTGGCAGACCACGGAGGACTTCAACCCGGATTTCGTGGTCGGCCGGGGTAAGCGCTTCAATGCCTGGCTCAATCGCCTGCTGCCGATGGACCCCATTTTGTGAGGCCGGCGTAGCGCGGACGTGGTCAAATTTGCTATGCTCCGCGGCCCAAACACCGGCCCGGCAGCCTAATTCGTTCGCCCGGCCCCAACTCCCGGTGCATCCCATTGATCTCTGCTTCAAACCTGTCGATTCAGTTCGGCGCTAAACCGCTGTTCGAAAATGTCTCTGTCACCTTCGGAAATGGCAATCGCTATGGCCTGATAGGCGCCAATGGCTGTGGCAAATCCACACTCATGAAAATCCTGGCGGGACAGCTGGAACCCAGCGTCGGCAACGTTTCCGTCGACCCCAATGCACGCGTCGGGCAGCTCTCGCAGGATCAGTTCGCGTATGAAGAGTATCGAGTACTCGACGCCGTGATCATGGGTTACCAGCGACTTTGGGAGGTCATGCAGGAGCGCGATCGCCTTTATTCGCTGCCCGAGATGAGTGATGAGGAAGGTATGCTGGTTGCTGACCTTGAAGTCGAATTTGCGGAACTGGATGGATACTCGGCTGAATCGCGCGCTGGAGAGCTTCTTGAGGGAATTGGCATTCCTGTCGAGCAACACCAGGGACCAATGAGTGCCGTCGCTCCCGGCTGGAAATTACGTGTATTGCTCGCGCAGGCGCTGTTTTCGGATCCGGACGTCCTGCTACTCGATGAGCCGACCAATAACCTCGATATCAACACCATTCGCTGGCTCGAAGAGTTTCTGGACACGAGTAAGTCCACGATGGTCATCATTTCGCATGATCGCCATTTCCTGAACAGCGTATGCACTCACATGGCTGATCTTGATTACGGCAAATTGCATGTATTCCCCGGCAACTACGATGAGTACATGACGGCTGCAACACAGGCACGTGAACGCATACATGCTGACAATGCCAAGAAGAAGGTCAAAATGGCCGAGCTGCAAGCCTTCGTTAGCCGCTTCTCGGCAAATGCGTCGAAAGCACGCCAGGCGACTTCACGCGCTAAACAGCTCGAGAAAATTCAGCTGGAAGACATCAAACCATCCAGCCGTGTTAGCCCTTTCATTCGCTTCGAGCAGGATAAGCCTCTGCGACGTATTGCTGTCGAAGCAACGAACATCAGCAAGGGCTTCGACGAAGGTCCGCTGTTCAAGAACTTCGATCTGACTGTCGAAGCTGGAACCCGCCTCGCGATCCTGGGACAAAACGGCATCGGCAAAACGACACTCGTACGCACCTTGCTGAAAGAACTCGAGACCGACAGCGGCGACGTTAAGTGGTCGGAAAATGCGAAGACAGGCGTATTCGCACAGGACAATGCCGCAGAATTCGAAAAAGACATGACGTTGTTTGACTGGATCACGCAGTGGCAGCCAAAGGGTGCCGACGAACAACTGTTACGTGGCACGCTTGGCCGGATGTTGTTCTCGCGAGACGATAGCGAAAAGTCAGTAAAAGTTGTATCCGGTGGCGAGCAGCGCCGCCTGATGTTTGGCAAAATTATTTTGCAAAGCCCGAATGTGATCGTCATGGACGAGCCGACGAATCACCTCGATATGGAATCGATTGAGGCCTTGAACCTCGCGCTCGAAAACTATCCGGGAACGTTGATCTTCATTAGCCACGACCGTGACTTTGTTTCATCACTTGCAACGCGAATCATCGACATGACACCGGACGGCATTATCGATTTCCGGGGTACCTACGAGGAATATCTGCGGGATCAATTAAGCGAGAGAACGCGCGTTGCCTGAGAAAGCGAAGTCCTTAGAGAAAGTGGGCATCTTTGTTGATGTCCAGAACATCTATTACACCTGTCGCCAGGCTTTTCAGGCGAACTTCGATTACAACAAGTTTTGGGCAGAGGTCACTCGCGATCGCGAAGTTGTGTGTGCGTATGCCTACGCAACCGACCGCGGTGATGCCAAACAAATTCAGTTTCAGAATATTCTTCGCGCTATTGGGTTCACAGTAGAACTCAAAGCGGTGCTGAAACGTCTCGACGGCACGGCCAAAGCCGACTGGGATGTCGGGATCGCGCTGGATGTGTTTGAACGTGCACCCGAATGCGACACGATTGTACTCGCCTCAGGAGACGGTGACTTCGGGATTTTACTCGACCGGATCAGAGAACGCTTCCGAACCCAGTCTGAAGTTTACGGCGTACGTGCCCTCACCTCGAATCAACTCATCGGTCCCGCCAGTAAATTTGTTGCCATTGATGAAAAGCTGCTTCTGAGCTAAGCAAGCTCACTTCATCTTCTGAGTCGTGCGCGGTATTTCCTGCCCTTTATTGGCCGCCCGTTAAGCTGCCGCTGCGCCTTCGACGCGTGTTCGGCCTGCACGGCAACATAAGCGTAGGTGTCGAACAGATCGATTGATCCGACCGCGGCACCCGGAACTCCGCCTTGTGCCGTTAGTGCACCGAGAAGGTCGCCCGGTCGCAGTTTGTTTTTTCGGCCGGCGCTGATATGAATCGTCGTCATCAATGGCACGAGCGTATCGTCACCGCGCTTGGCGTCGGGGATGCCACAGTGTTTAAGGTGTGCATCTGGTAAAGCCTTTTCGATTTCCAGAAGGCGTCCCATTTCACGATCTTCGACGAGACTGACCGCGATACCTGATTTTCCGGCGCGGCCGGTTCGACCAATACGGTGAACATATACGTCGCGCTGTGGCGGCAATTCGTAATTGAATACTGCGTCGATGTCCTTTACGTCGATACCGCGAGCGGCTACATCCGTCGCAATCATTACGCTCGCGCTTCGGTTC
The DNA here is from genome assembly GCA_021773075.1 of Woeseiaceae bacterium. GTDB lineage: Bacteria > Pseudomonadota > Gammaproteobacteria > Steroidobacterales > Woeseiaceae > UBA1847. Next base: position 241,784 of record JAJFKT010000035.1, on the reverse strand, counting down.
GAGAACTGCACCAGAACCTGATTCCGTTCGGCCTGATCCAGGTCTCCGTGCAATGCAACGGCGACAATTCCCTCTCCACGCAAGTAATCGTCTACTTCGGCACAATCAAGTTTGGTATTGCAAAATACGAGATTGAGCGCCCCGCCCCAGGCCCTCAAAACCCGAACCAGCTCCGCATTACGGTTTTCGCGTGTCACGCTACACCACGACTGTGTTATTTGTGCAGGTTGTTCATCTTCCGTCACGTCTACCGTCTGTGGGTCGCGCTGCACTCGCGCGCTTATGGCCGCGATAGCCTCCGGATACGTCGCACTAAATAATAGTGTTTGTCGATTTTCGGGAACGTAGGCGAGGATCGCGTTCAGCTCGTCGGTAAATCCCATATCGAGCATTCGATCAGCTTCATCGAGCACAAACGTCTGCAGTCCGGCGAGATCAATATTGCCATCGCGCAAATGCTTATGCACTCGGCCAGGCGTACCGACGATAATGTGTGGGCTACGACTCAGCGACGCCGTTTGTGATCGCAGTGGAGCACCGCCGCAGACGCTCAGTATTTTGATATTCGGAACTGCGCGTGCGAGACGCCGAATTTCCTTCGCAACCTGATCCGCGAGCTCACGTGTGGGACACAGGATTAACGATTGCACACAAAATGAAGCAACGTCCAGTTTGTTCAGGACGCCCAGACCAAAAGCAGCCGTTTTGCCACTGCCGGTTTTCGCACGTGCGAGAACGTCTATACCTTCTAACAACAACGGTAAGGCCTTGGCCTGCACCATCGTCATCTCGGTGTAGTTCAGATCGGCGAGGTTGCCGAGCAGCTCAGGCCGCAATCCAAGTGAGTCGAATTCTTGAGCGTTGGACACGATGACTTAGCGATGCTTCGTGTAAATATCACGAACCCAACGGAGTGCAGGTCTTTCGCTCCAGGCTGACAGCGTCTCTGCCATTTTGGGTGGGTGATCGATCCTGTTGTATACAGAATGCTCAGGAGGCAGGACCAGTGGCGAAAGAATACTCGCGACAGCTATGTCAGCTCGCGAGAAGCTGTCGCCAACCAGATACGCCCGACCGTCCGACAACAGGCCGTCAATCCAGGCGAGTTCCGCATCGACAATAGCCTGCGACTCCTCGCCCTGCGCCTCTCCAAGGTCCATTCGAGCGATCATGATTTTGCGAATTTTTCCCCAGCCAAGGCGGATCTTGAGTTTATTGATCATTCCAAGTTCACGCGTGAAGATTGGACGAACCGTGGCGGGATGTTCGACGATTGCTTCCGAGTAATAGAAGCGCCGAACATGGACACCCGCTATCGCGCCAATACGACTCTCAATTTCGTCGCAAGCCTCGGCATCCGTCGTCAAGAGCGTGCTGGCGCTTGAGTTTTGGGATTCTGCCCAACTAACGATTTCCGATGAGCCCTGAATCACGCCGTCGTCAACGGCGAGATACGGTACCGACGTGCGCGGCGCCCCGAGTCGTTTGGCGATTTGGCCGTGTTCACCCGGTGCAACATGGCGAAGCTCATACTCAATACCCAGATAGTCCAGCGCCCAGCGCGCCTTCTCGCAAAAGTGGGAAATAGAAAATAGGTAGAGAACCGGTTTGTTTGAAGTCATCGTCGAGATTATACCGGGTGCTAGCCCTTGGATTTTTGCTTGCGATTGTGCGGCTTTGTAAGCGATATTTTTTTGCGCGGCTTTTTGGCGACCTTCTTCTTAACAGGCTTCGCGGTCTTGCCGCGTTTTTCAGCCGTACGAGGCTTCTCAGCCTTACGCGATGTCTCAGCCTTGCCGTGCAATTCGATTTTCATCGGTCGCCCGCAAACACGGACTTTTTTAAGATCCATGAAAATATCTTTCGGCATTCCGGCCGGCAAATCGACCAAACTATATTCCTGCTCGATCGAAATATGCCCTATGTGTTCACCGGCCAGACCTGCCTCATTCGCAATTGCGCCAACGATATTGCCGGGTTTTACACCGTGCTCATGACCGACCTCTATCCTGTAACGTTTCTTGTCCGAATCCAGCTCCGGCAAGGACTTGCCGCGGCGGTTCCTGTCTCGCGCCGGACGCTCGCCCTTCGGCTCCCTCTCCCGTGGCGGTCGTTCCTTGTCAGGATTTAATAGCAACTGCTTATCGCCAATCGACATCTTGGCCAGAGCCGCAGCAATATCCACGGCGGGCACATCATGCTCATTGCGGTATTGTTCGACCAGATTCTGCATGAAAGCAATTTCTCCGCCAGCCAGGGTGTCGCTGATTTTCTGCTTGAAATCGGCAATGCGTTTGTTGTTAACCGTCTCAGTTGTTGGCAATTCTAGCCGGGTGATTTTCTGTCGTGTTGCCCGCTCTATCGCAGCGAGCATACGGCGCTCACGCGGGGCGACGAATAGAATAGCCTCGCCAGAGCGCCCGGCCCGACCGGTTCGTCCGATTCGATGAATATAGGCCTCGGTGTCGTAGGGAATATCATAATTCACGACGTGGCTTATACGGTCCACATCCAAGCCGCGTGCAGCGACGTCTGTTGCGACCAATATATCGAGAGACCCGCGCTTCAGGCGATCGACCGTTTGCTCGCGGTGTGCCTGCGCCATGTCACCATTCATGGCTGCTGCCGCATAACCTCGCGCTTCCAATTTTTCGGCCAGTTCTGTCGTTGCAGTCTTGGTACGAACGAACATTAAAATTGCGTCGAAGTTTTCGACCTCAAGAATTCGCGTCAGCGCATCCAGCTTATGTAGGCCACTGACCTGCCAATAACGCTGCTTGATTGTCTCAGCTGTCGCGGTACGGGCCTTGATTGAAACTTCCTGCGGCTTGTTTAGATGACGTCGCGCGATACGCTCAATTTCCTTGGGCATCGTCGCCGAGAACAGCGCCATCTGACGACCCTTCGGTGCCTGATCCAGGATCCACTCGACTTCATCGATAAAGCCCATACGCAACATTTCGTCAGCCTCGTCCAGCACCATCGCCTGCAGACCACCCAGTTTCAGAGTGCCTTTGCGCATGTGGTCCATTACTCGGCCCGGAGTTCCGACGACAACCTGTACACCGCGTTTGAGTTGCCGAATCTGTCCCGAATACTCCTGCCCACCGTAGATGGGCAGAACATGAAACCCTTTGATCTGCGATGCGTAGCGCTTATAGGCCTCGGCAACCTGAATGGCCAGCTCACGCGTTGGCGTCAGCGTCATCACCTGAACCTGTTTGTCCTGCATATCGAGTCGCGACAACAGCGGTAGTGCGAAGGCCGCCGTCTTGCCGGTGCCTGTTGGCGCGTGACCGAGTAAATCCAGACCCTTCAAAAGATGCGGAATGGCCTGCGCCTGAATCGGCGAAGGCGTTTCGTATCCGATCTCCTCCAGTGCACGCAAAAGAGGTTCAGCGATGTTCATTTCGCTAAATGTCGCCATAGCAGACTTGGGGCTGGTCATGCGGGAATCCGGAGGTTGGGGCAGCGCGCCACTTTAGCACTATCGCTAACTGAGGGTTGGTCTACTCGTATCTCACAGCGGCGCTTGCCGCCGGCTGTGGCTGGCATCTAGTATGGCCATACCCTTGAAGTGCTTAGCGAATCAGATGAGTCAAACAGTAGCATTTGACGGCGCACCGCCACCCGGAACCATAAATTTTGGAATCGGGCAGCCATCTGCCGACCTGCTGCCGGTGGAACTCGTGCGGGAGGCCAGTGCAGCTTTCTTCGACGAGGCCCAGCCGTTCGAGCTCAACTACGGCGTTGTCCACGGCGACAAGGGTTTTCTGCAATCGCTGGCGGGATTCCTTAGCAGGGGCTACGGGTCAGAAACATCATCGGAAGAGCTATTCGTTAGTGGTGGAAATTCACAGGCTCTGGACATGGTGTCCGTTGTGTTTGCCGATCCCGGCGATACGGTTTTTGTCGAAGAGCCAAGTTATTTTCTGGCTTTTCAGATATTCCGTGATCACGGTCTGAACATCGTCGGCATACCCGTTGACGACAACGGCCTTTGTGTCGAATCCCTTAAAAAAGCGCTGCAAACCCATTCGCCAGCGTTTTTGTACACGATACCCAGTTATCACAATCCCAGCGGACAATGTACGACCGAATCGCGAAGGGCAGAGATCGTCGAGCTCGCCCAACAGCACGATTTTCTTATTGTTGCCGACGAGGTTTATCAGCTGCTTTACTATTTCGAAAATCCACCAGCGGCGTACGGTAGCATGGCAGCCAGCGACCACGTTGTGTCTCTGGGTTCATTCGCCAAAATTCTTGCGCCCGGAATGCGACTTGGCTGGATCCAGTCGTCACCAAGATTGAGAGTTAGGCTGGCAGCCAGCGGCTTCATCAACAGCGGTGGCAGCATCAACCACATCAGTTCACTAATCACGCGAAAGGCCATCGATAACGGCTCGCTCGAATCGCATATCGATGCTTTGAAAGTCGCCTACCGATCCAGAGTAGAAGCGATGGATGAGGCATTACGTGAACACTTTGACGGTATAGCGGTCTGGACTCGACCCAATGGGGGCTATTTCTTTTGGCTGCGCTTCGACGAGTCAGTGGAAACAGCGCTGCTCCTCGACGAAGCAAGAAAGGTAGAAGCAGGGTTTCAGGCAGGGAACGTATTCTCGAGTACAGGTGGTCTAAGAAATTTCATGCGCCTGAGTTTCGCCCATTACAACGAACACGATATTCGTGAGGGAGTCGCGAGGATACGACCGCTATTCGATTAATTTGGTTTGACGGTGCGAGGTCCGTTACGCAGGTTATGGCTGTCCCATGATTCTGTCCAAATCTCTGAGTCTGCTATTCTCCAGCGTCACCGTGAATCGAGGGGATCGTGTGACTGTCTATTCTATTAAGCCTGCAATTCGCCTACTGTACGCAAGCAGCGTCAGTTTTCTTTTTGCTTGCGCTCCTGCCGAAAACGAAGGCCCTGTCAATTTAGTTACTGCTACGCCGAAAAGCCCGCCTTACATATCCAGCAAAGCCGTAAGTACAGACTGCGGAGTGGTGTTCGCGTCGCCACCACCACCAGGATTCGCTGATGTTCCGGGCAAAGAGCTGACCGAAATGCCAGAGGCCCTGGCCAAGCGGCAGGCTGTCGGCGCTGACAGGCCGCTCGCCGAAACAGATATCGAGCGCGTTTCATCGGGCTATGTCCTGATCGAACCCGGATACCGAAAACCAGCGTACCTCGTGAATAACGACAAGGAGGTCGTCGCCTCCTTTGAAAATGACTATTTTTCATTCACCCAATTGCAAGCTGATGGCTCGCGGCTCGCGTCCGGTAATCTCTATTCGGATTACTTCATGGACGGCGGTGGTAATCGGGGCTGCCTTGAAGAATACGCCGCCGACGGTTCGCTGTCATGGCGACTGCGTCTCGAGACTGATGACTACATACACCATCACGATGCTGTGAAACTTTCGAATGGCAACGTAATGGCCATTGTATGGGAGAGAATAACAACAGACCAGGCAATAGCGCTCGGTCGTAATCCGGAGCATGTCGCCGAAGACGGCCACTTCTGGTTTGATGGCATTATCGAAGTAAATCCCGAGACCGCTGAGATCGTTTGGGAGTGGAGTATGCGTCACCATCTTGTGCAGAATTTCGATCCGGGGCAGCGCAATTACGGTGTTGTTGCCGAAAATCCCGGGAAACTCGACATCAACACCTTCGAATTAAATCGCGATGGTTCCGTGAATGCCGACTGGACGCACGTCAATGCGCTTGACTATAACGAGGAACTCGATCAGATAATCTTTTCTTCAAATTATCTAAGCGAGGTTTACATCATCGATCACAGCACGACGGCGTTCGAGGCGCAGGGTGCTGCCGGAGATTTCCTCTATCGTTGGGGGAACCCGGAAAACTACGATCGCGGCAGCGCTGAGGATCGGCGGCTATTTAATCAACACGACGTACAGTGGATCAGCGACGGCCTACCCGGCGCTGGCAATATAATGATCTTTAACAACGGCGATCCGAAAATACGGCCACATAGTAGTGTCGTTGAATTCGCAACACCCCTAAGCGACGACGGAAATTACGCTCTTGCAGAGGGTAGTGCTTACGGTCCTGCCGAGCTTGTATGGGAATATGCGCCAACGGACGAGGAAATTTTTTTCTCGTGGTTTGTTTCGGGTGCACAACGTCTGGCGAACGGCAATACGCTTGTCGATCATGGCGCCAGCGCGCGCGTTCGTGAGGTAACCGCTGACGGAGAGATCGTTTGGGAGTACGCATATGACGATGGTGCCGAAGGACCGCACATGCTCTTCCGCGCGAACCGCTACCCGGTGGATCACCCGGGCGTAAGAGCGATTATTGAGCAATGAAGGTGATTTAAAACGAATCATCCGCCGAACTACGCAGATCAGACTTGCGGTAGGAGCATTGAGAATGTCGAGCCTCGACCTGGCACGGATGTTACTTCCGCTTTAGTGCCCAGAAGGCCAGCGCTGTGGTCGACAATCGACAGCCCCAGCCCGAGGCCGCGATCCCTTCCCGCCGGATCGTTTTCGACCTGGTAAAACTCATCAAAAATTCTGTCGATTTGATCGGCAGCGATGCCGATCCCGGTGTCCTCTACACTCAGTCTCAAACCGTCCGGTTCCGCATGGCAACTCACTGTAATTCGGCCCTGTGTCGTATAGCGGATGGCGTTTGATATCAGGATTCGGATGATACGTGTCAGCAAGACCGTGTCGGACAGCAGCACCTCTCCATGCGACGTGAAACTGAGCTGTAGATTTTTTGCGCTCGCCTGATGATCGAATTCGTCCTTTAACTGCATAAGAATCGGATCAATCGGAGTCTCTGTGATTTTCGGCTCGACATCGCCGGATTGGAGTTCGCTGATATCCAGGAGCGAGTTCATCAGATCACTCAGTCGCGCGAGTGCTTCTGCTTGCTTGTCGGCAATGTCCCGCGTTTTTTCCTGATCCGTTAATCGTTGTAGCGCGCCGTTTAGCAATATTAGAGTCTGAAGATGGTGCCGAATATCGTTGCTCGAGGTCTCCAGGAAACGTGACTTGGCATTCCGGGCACGGTCGACCTCCATCTCCGCCTTTCTTAGTGACTCCTCGGTCTTGTTGCGCCTGGCGAACACCAGCCAGCTGCCTCCGATCGCGATCAGCCAAATGGCCGACAGTGCCAACATTCTATTGGTTACTACCATCCACGGAATACCGGCGGGCTCCGACAGGAGAAAACCCACAATTGTCAGAATGGACACGCCGATAGCTACAGCAAGAGTGTGCTGCCACTTTGGTAACCAAAGTGCGATCAACACCACGACCACGTACGCCACGCCCGCCGCGACGCCCAGGGGAAGAGATGCAACATCGACCACGAAAATACCGACCGCAAGCACCGCGCAAATCAGTGCGATACGTATGTTCGATTGCTTCCGGTTTGATTCGGTTGAATCCGTGGACGCTATCATTTTCTTTTCAATCATTGCCCCGGCAGGCTCGTATGGATGGAGGCGGTGCATTTGCCACCGTCACGTCCTTCGAGATTACAAGTTGCCGCGTGTGTGGCGGTATAGGTAATAGCCGAGGGAACGGCCTGTTTAGTCAAATCTGGAGACACTTTGCCGGGTTTACCCTCCACTCAAGTAGACTATGGGCACGTTGACGAACAAACTTTCCTACCGCGCCGATATCGATGGGCTAAGAGCGATTGCAGTTTTAGCTGTGATTGCAAGCCATCTCCCTGAGAAAATTCTGCCCAGTGGATTCCTGGGCGTAGATGTTTTCTTCGCCATTTCCGGTTTCGTCGTTACGGCCTCACTTTTGGGCCAGCGTCGCACGAGTCTCTCGCAGCTTTACATCGGTTTTCTTGCCAGACGAGTAAAGCGATTGCTGCCTGCACTTGCATTGTGCGTGGCGGTAACCGGCATCGTGGTGTTGCTGACGGACCCGTTTCCACGACACTCTGTACAAACGGGGCTTGCGGCCTTATTTGGCTTCTCGAATTTTGTCCTGTTCTTTTTCGAACTCGATTACTTTTCGCCCTCCTCCATTTTTAACGCGTTTACTCATACATGGTCGCTGGGAGTCGAAGAGCAGTTTTATGTTGTTTTCCCGATGTTCGCCTGGCTTTTCTACTTCAGGACGGAGAGGATTTCCTTTCGAGCGTTGGCGGTCGCCATGATCGTCGGCGGCCTTATGTCCGTGATGATGTTTGCCTGGCTTTACGAAGACCACCAGGCAGCCGCTTTTTTCCTGATGCCTGCTCGGATTTGGGAACTCGGTATCGGATCGTTGGTCTTTCTCGCATCGCGTCACACGCAGACAAGACGGCTACGAATGGCCTTAAGGCGCCTGTCCCCGTTTGCCCTGATTGCACTGATCGCTTGTTTCTTCGCGCCGGAGAATTACGTAGTTCCGGCTACATTGTCAGCGGTTGGCCTGACTGGTTTGCTTCTGGCCAGTAATGATCGCTCTTTCGCTACTCGTGTACTGATGCTGCCGCCGGTTGTCTACATCGGACGGGTTTCCTATTCCCTGTATTTGTGGCACTGGCCAATCATTGCCCTCGGCCCTATTGTGCTCGCGACAGCCTGGCGGTCATCCGCCCTGTATATCGTCGCGATGGCAATTGCAGCAATTCTTTCCTTTCATTTCATTGAATCCCCGTTGCGATACAGGACCTGGACGACGCGCCGGGTAAATGACATTGGCTTGGGCCTGGCTTGCAATTTCGCACTCGGCGCAGCACTACTGCTCACGATGCTGGGAATCGGTGCGACCTCTGATTCTGCGAAGACAGTACTTCACCCTCCCTCATATGTTCCCATTTTGTCGAACGGTAAGTCACATGTACTAACCTGTGTGCTGGATGGTGGTAGTCGCGTGCTAAAACCCGATACTGTCGAGAATTGCACTGTGGCGCCGAAACCCGGCCTGCCGACAATCTGGACGATGGGTGACAGCCACTCGGGACATCTTCAGGGCATGTTGTTCGAGCTGCATGAGAAGTTGGGGGTAGGCGTACACCTGGTCGAAACTCCCGGCTGGAGCTTTCCGTTCGAGCCCGGCAAGGAATTTGCGCCGCGTAAAGCGCTGTTCGAGCGAATCTATCCGCAATTCAGGAGCGGCGATATTGTTCTCCTGTCGCGGCTTTATATTTCCCGATCACTTCCCAATGCTGTCCTGGAAATACGGCCCTGGTTGTATATCGTTTCGCTTCTCGCCGAGGATCTCGACAGCAAGGGTGTGAACGTGGTTCTCACCGGTCCGCCGCCCATATTTCCCTACAACGACATTCGCGAGTGCGATCTCGACGAAAGAGAAAGATGCCAATTGGAAAGAGCCGGGTTTGCATTGCATGTAGACCAGGTCATGGCATTGCTGATGGATCTTGAGGCAAGCAGCCCGAATGTGGCAATCTTCAATATATTCGATACGGTCTGCCCGGCGAGCGAAAAATACTGTGTCCCGGATAACGGCAGCACCTTCCTGTATCGAGACAAGGATCATTTCAACTCTCTTGGTTCGAAGCTTCTTGCGGAAGCTTTCGTCGATATGCTGCGTTCGTCAGGTACGCTTACGCCCGACCGTTAGGTCGCACACGCTGAGCCAAGCGCATCTGGAAGCACGCGCTGAATCGGTTTATGATCGAATTCGAAGGCGGCAGTTCACGTACATCGGGCGGCCCTGGCCGCTGACTGTGATACCTCCTGCCAGTCAGGCCACTAAGTAGAGAATACCTAATGATAATTACTGAGCACTTTGTGTTCATTCACATGCATAAGACGGGCGGCCAGACCCTCAACGACATCATCCAGCGTTGCGTACCCGGCCACCAGACGGTTGGCTACCACTTTCCGTACAGTGAAGTACCGCCTGAATACTGTGCATTGCCACGTGTCGGCATGGTCCGCAACCCCTGGGACTGGTATGTGTCCTGGTACGCGTTTAACAAACGACCAAATATTCGTAATCAATTGTTCGCCATTGTTTCTGATCATAGCCAGGCTGATTTCAAAACGACTGTCACGAATCTTGTCAACCTGGGGTCAGATTCACCGCTGAGCGAGCAGCACCGGGCGGCACTCATCGACATACTTCCCGAATCGCTCGATAACAATCGCGGTGTTGGGCTGACCAAAAACTGTATACGAGATTTTTCCAGTAACGAGGTTGGCTACTTTTCATGGTTGTTCAATCGAATGCTCGGTGATGATAGCGGTGCCCAGGTACACGTGGGCCAATTCGAGAATTTGCAGAATGATTTTCTGGCGATCATGGGTCGACTGCTTGTCAAGGAAACCACGGCGCTGCAGCGGGAACTCGAAAAGCATGAACGAAAAAATCCGTCACGACACAGCCACTACTCGCACTACTATGACGATGAGCTCCGCGAACTGATTGCGGGAAAAGAAAATCAGATCATTGAGAAATACGATTACCGATTCGAGTTCATCGGACCAAAAGATAAAACCAGTGATTCCGCAACTCGTGCACCGGCTGCTGACAGCCATAGCTTCCAAAAACTACTGGGTAGAGCGAATAACTATCTGCTGCTTCACGACAGCTTCGATATTGGCCCCATTAAAGAGAGGGTTTTGCAGTTTCCCGAGGCCAAATGGCTTGAATCAGAACGAGAAAGGCGATTTGATGTCCACCGTGACACACAGGCTTTGTTGGCAATTCACTTCGAAGATCATAAGTACACGAGCCCTGACGTACGTGAGCTCTATCATGTGATGCAAGCAGAACTGCAACCCCTGTTGGAACACATTGCGGAGTTTTATCAAGACAACGGTTTTGTCGTAAGACTAATATTTGCGAAGTTACTCGCAGGTGGAAAAATTCCACGACATGCTGATGGTGGTTTTTCCCTTATGAATAGCCATCGGATTCACATCCCTCTCGTGAGCAATGAGCAAAATATATTTTTCGTCAACGGCGAAGAAAAGAATATGCAGGTCGGCGAGATCTGGGAGATCAACAACGAGTCGGTACACATGGTTGAAAACAGGAGTGATGAAGACCGTATTCACCTCATCGTTGACTGGATTCCGAATCATGCCGGCCGACAGCAAGATGAGGTTTTGCAGCAGGAGCAGGGCAAAGGAAGCGAGGCTCAGCGCAGCGACGCAGAGACATTGAACCTGATGGTTGCGGAGGCTTATCAGACCCAGCGGTCCGCTAACGGGCATATGCCTGCGCTACGCCGTGCAGAATCCATTTACCGGCAAGTGCTCGATATCGACGCCAGACATGTCGCCGCGAATAATCTGTTGGGTCTGTTGTGCCTGCAATCGCAGCGGCCGGATGATGCCGCTAACTTCATCAGCATGGCCCTGACAGAAAAACCGGACGATGCCCAGGCACACTCCAATTTGGGTCTCGCGCTGAAAGACCTTGGTCGCTACGATGATGCGGCCAGCCATTTTCAGCAGGCCTTGCTGTATGCGCCCGGTAACCCAAGAACACTCAATAACCTCGGTAACGTTTATCGGGAAATCGGTCGCCTGGATGTCGCGATCGAGAGTTACCGACAAGCTCTGGCTATTGACCCTACTTACCGGGATGCAAATCACAACCTGAATGTAACGTTACGACAAGCAGAGGTCGAATAATGAATTTTGCGGGAAACTTTGTGCGTATTGGTGAGCTTGACACGACCGCATTGATACAAAAGGTGCTGGATCTGCCGGAACGACAGTGGCAAGGAGACGCATTTCGACAGCAGCGCTACGACGTGCACCGCGACACGCAGACCATTCATCTCGTCTTCGACCCGGACTTTCGGCACACCCACCCGACCCGCCTACCCGCATTGCAGTTGTTCGAGCAGGAGTTGCGCCCGACACTCAAAATGGTGGCGGACCACTTCGATGATTCACCAAAAGGACGGGAGTTATTCGAAACCTTCGGTATGGGTTACTTCGTGCGTGCCAACCTGGTGCGTCTGAAGTCGGGCGGAAACATCACAGAACACACAGACAACAATTTCTCCCTGGTGCATTCGCATCGAGTCCATTTGCCCATCATCACGAATACACGGGTCGAGTTTACGGTCGGGGACGAGACCGCAAACATGAATCAGGGCGAGCTATATGAAATCAATAATCGGCGCATGCATTCAGTGATAAATGCCGGTGCGACGGATCGCGTTCACTTAATTCTCGACTACGTCATTCCCGGCGAGAAATGTTGTTGTGGCGATAAGCTCCACCCACAGACGGCCTGTAATCCACAGGCTTGCGAAGAAACCGATCATCTTAAGATCGAATGCGTCTGTTTTCAGGCTTTGTAATCCGGCATGCCGGCCACTCGTTTGAGCCAAAGGTCGTGAGGTGGTAATTTTTGCGGCGCGACCCGCAATCGTTCCGCAATGTTCGGTGGTACCTGTGAGGCAGGCCTTTCGCTTCCGAACCATTGCTCGCACTCGGGTTTGAGAAAATCCATTCCATATAGAATCGCCTCATAGCTCGAAAGCGTAAACACGCCACCCGTGTCTATCGGGCTGCGATGGTCGCCGTGCAGACCGCCAGACGGCAATGCTATATCAGACTGGCCGGGAAACCATTGATCTTCGAAATCGGACATTGAGGGCGGCTTGTTTTTCCAGAATTCGAGTTTTGCCCGGAGTCGGTCGGTCACTCGTTCCGGCTTTCCAACCTCACGCCAGAAATCGTTGTCTGTGCGCCGTGTCAGGCAGTAATGCAAATTGATGAAGTCGAGAATCTCGTGGAAGCGATTGGCGATGATTCGGTTATAGCGAAAGGCCAAAGCTCCCATGTCACCGTGATCCGGAAAATATTCCGTCAGCATAACTGCAGCCAAATCGCTTAAGTAAAGCCCGGTTGACTCCAGCGGTTCGATAAATCCAGCCGACAAACCAATCGCGACACAATTTCGAACCCAGGACTTTGATCGGTAGCCGACCTTGAACGGCACATGGCGCGCTTCGAAATCATCCGCCAGTGGTCCGATATGAGCACGTAATTCCTTTTCTGCGTCATCCCGATCGATGAAATCGCTGGCATGCACATAGCCCCAGGCGCGCCTGTTTTGCAGCGGGATCTCCCAAATCCAGCCTGCCGAAACCGCCGTTGCCAGAGTATTGGGCCGTACGTAGCCGGGATAGTTGTGTTCATAGGGCACCTGGACGGTGAGAGCACTATCACACAGCAGCCATTGCGAGCAGTCGATCCATTCAACACCGAGCTTCTTCTCGATCAGAAGTGCGCTGAAACCCGTGCAATCAACGAAAATATCCGCCTCTATGCGGCTACCACTTCTTGTTTTCACTGCAGCGATATCACCATTGTCCGTCATTTCAATATCAACAACATGATCGACATGATGTTGCACGCCACGTGAGGTCGCGATTTCACAAAGATAGTCAGCGAACTTGAGCGCGTTCATATGAAACGCATAGGTGAGCCGGGTGCCAAAGTCCCAGTTCCCCATCATCTTTGGTGAAAGACAAGCCTCACAGAGCACGGGTTGCGCAGAGATCGTTTCTGAGAACGGCAGCGAACGATCGCTCATCAGCCAGTCCATGCTGGTTGAATCGATTGGACCGGAGCGAAAACGTCCAAACGCGTGATAGTAGGACTCGCCCTTCCCATCCAGCCAATCGACGTACTTGATCGCTTGCTTGTAAGTGCCGTCGACGCGCTTCAGGAATTCGAGCTCATCGATGCCGATTGCAGCAAGAATGTGGTTTATGCTCGGAATGGTCGCTTCGCCGACCCCAATTCGCGGCACATCCGGCGATTCAATCAAACTGACGTCAACACGCCTTCTTCCGTCACGATTCAATACCGCGTCAAGATAGGCCGCCGTCATCCAGCCCGATGAGCCGCCACCGACGACTAGCACTCGCTTGGTGCTCATTAGCGCTTCGCTCCTGGTGATGTCGGATAGTTCTGCATGCCGACTTTTTTCTTCAGCCACACATCGTGGGGTGGTAATTTTTTCGCGGCTTTCGTAAGAGCTTCATATATATGTGGTAAGACGCGTGGCTTGGGCCGGTTCTTCCCAAACCACTCATCACACTCCGCCCGTAGAAAGTCCATGCCGTAGAGAATTGCTTCATAGCTCTCGTGGCTCCATAGACCGGCTGTGTCGATGGGCGGTCGGTGATCACCTGAGGCGTGGCTGGAGGGTAGCGGCGTAGTTGGCATACCCGGGAAAAACTGATCTTCGAAATCGGCAGCAGATGGCGGCTTGACGGACCAGAACTCGAGCTTGGCTTTTAGCCGATCGTTGGTTCGTTCCGAGCGTTGTATTTCCCGCCAAAACTCGCTGTCGTCGCGGCGAGTCAGGCAATAATGCATATTGATGAAATCAAGAATTTCGTAAAATCGATTGGCCATCACCCGATTAAACCGATAGGCCATTGGCGCAAGGTCGTCGCCACGCGGGAAATGTTCAGTCAACATAATTGTTGCGAGGTCACTCAGGTACAAGCCGGTCGACTCCAGCGGCTCGATGAAGCCGCCAGCAAGACCAATGGCAACGCAGTTCTTGACCCATGCCTTTTCCCTATGTCCAACCTTGAATCGGACTATGCGAGAATCCAGCGACTCACTGTGGGCTCCTTCGAACGCACGTAATTCGCGCTCAGCATCTTCGTCACTCAGAAATGCACTGGAGTGGACATAGCCCAATGAACGCTTTCCCTGCAGTGGAATATCCCAAACCCAACCCGCCGATAGGGCGCTTGCCGTCGTATAGGGCCGCACGAAGCCAGGGTAATGCTCTTCGTAAGGTATGTGCATGGTCGTGGCTCGGTCAGATAGCAGCCACTGCGAACAATCGACCCACTTAACACCCAGCTTTTTCTCAATCAGGATCGCGGTGAAACCAGTGCAGTCGACAAATAAGTCGGCCTCCAGTCGCTGCCCCGACCTTGTTTTGACAGCGGCTATGTCACCGTTCTCTTGCATATCGACATCGACAACGTGATCAACATAGTGAGTCACACCGCGGGCTGTCGACAACTCCGACAGATAGTCTGCGAACTTCAAGGCGTTCATATGGAACGCGTAGGTTAGCGGTGAACCAAGGTCCCAGGCGCCGAACATTTTAGGTGCCAGGCCGAGCTCGCAAACAATAGCCTGCATGGACACCGTTTCCGTAAACGGGATCGAGCGGTCGCTGCGCAGCCAGTCATGGGCCGACCAGTCGATCGGGCTCGGCCGAAAGCGGCTGAAAGGGTGATGGTAAAATTCACCTTTATTCTCGAGCCAGTTCACGTAGCGGATCGATTGCTTGAAGGTACCATCGACCCGCTTCATGAACTCTTCTTCATCGATGCCGATGGCAGTGAGAATATGATGAATGTTTGGAACCGTCGCTTCACCCACGCCGATGCGCGGGACATCCGGCGATTCAATCAGGCTAACGTCGGCAACTTTGCGTGCACCCTGATTGAGCACAGCGTTCAGATAGGCCGCCGCCATCCAGCCCGAGGAGCCACCACCAACGATCAATACTCGTTTCGTTTTCATATTACGCCGCTATTTCCTGTCACGAGCTGCCGCTGACGTATTCGGATAGGCTTGCATACCGACCACTTTTTGTAACCACCAGTCATGCGGCGGCAGCTTTTGTGGTGCCAGTTCCAGTCGACGTGCGATCGTCGTCGCTACTTGAGAGGGTGGCCGGTCTTCGCCGTACCACTCGGAACATTCCTCCCTGAGGAAATCCATGCCATATAAAATGGCTTCATGGCTATCGACCCCAAATATTCCGGCCGCATCAACGGGACTACGATGGTCACCGGGAAAACCGCCAGAGGTCAATTGTCTGTCTGGCATGCCGGGAAAAAACTGATCTTCGAAATCTGTGGCTGACGGTGGCTTGAGCCGCCAGTAGGCGAGTTTTGCTTTGAGTCTGTCGGTGATGCGCTCCGGATTGTGGATCTCCCGCCAGAACGCGGTGTCCTCACGCTTGCTCAGGCAATAGTGCAAGTTGATGAAATCCAGTATCTCGTAGAAGCGGTTGGCCATTATGCGGTTAAAGCGGAAAGCGAGCGGCTGCATGTTGTCCCCGTACGGAAAATGCTCTCTTAGCATTACCGTAGCGAGATCGCTGAGATACAGACCGGTCGACTCCAGTGGTTCAATGAAATTGGCCGACAGGCCTATCGCAATACAGTTTTTGACCCAGGACTTGGCTCTGTGACCGACTTTGAACGGTACGATACGCGTTGGGAGCTCTGCGGCATGCGCACCTTCGAATCGCCGCAATTCCTGTTCAGCCTCGTCCTCACTGATGTAGGCGCCGGAGTGCACGTAGCCGAGCGATCGCTTGCCCTGTAACGGAATTTCCCAGACCCAGCCGGCCGACAAGGCTGTTGCCGTTGTATAAGGGCGAACATGACCCGGGTAATGAAGGTCATAGGGCACGTGCATGGTGACAGCACGGTCGCACAGCAGCCATTGTGAGCAGTCGACCCACTCGACACCGAGCTTTTTCTCGATCAGCAAGGCCGCAAAGCCAGTGCAGTCGATGAAAAGATCGGCTTCGAGCCGCAAGCCGCCTTTGCTGATAACCGCTGCGATATCGCCGGATTCGGCCATTTCAACGTCAACAACGTGATCCACATAGTGTTTCACACCGCGAGCGGTCGACAATTCGCACAGATAGTCGGCAAATTTCAGCGCGTTCATGTGATAAGCGTAAGTGAGCGGAGGGCCAAAATCCCATGGCCCGGCCATTTGCGGCGACACATTGTATTCACATAATGCAGGTTGCGCCGAAACCGTATTGGCAAAAGGCACGGAACGGTCGCTCTGCAGCCAGTCAATGCCGGTGCGATCAACCGGCGAGCCACGATAGCGGTTGAACGGGTGATAATAGGAGGAGCCGTCGTTTTGCTGCCAGTTGACGTACTTGATGGCTTGTTTGAAGGTGCCATCGACACGTCGCAGGAATTCCTGCTCTTCGATGCCGATCACGCTAAGAATATGATTGATACTCGGTACTGTGGCCTCTCCGACGCCTATTTTGGGTACGTCCGGGGACTCAATCAGGCTTATGTCAACGCTGGTCTGGCCACCTCGATTCAAGGCTGCATTGAGGTACGCCGCGGCCATCCAACCTGAGGAGCCACCACCGACGATTGCGATTTTCTTGGGAGTCATACCGATCAATTCCGATGCCTTTTCGCTATCTTAACCCTGAATTTGACAATACTTTGCGAATTCTTTGTCCTGCGTTTTTGTCGCCCCTATACAACAAAAAGTTTCTTGTGCCGCCGATATGAACTGTGGTCTACTCGCCGTAGGCTTAAATCTGTGTCTATTTGGTAACAGAATGAGTTTTCTTCGCTGAAATAGGTTCTGGGGGATATCAGACCATTGCAGCAAATAACGCTTTGAGGGAATGCGTCACATGAAAAAAACACCACTAGCTACTGCCATCAGTTCTGCTCTTTTCGCAGGAACACTTTGTGCCACGGCACCGGTTCTTGCGCAGCTGGACGACGATGTATTGGAAAAGGGACCGGTCGAAGAAATCGTCGTTACGGGTTCACGCATTCGTAAGGATGTCTTCACCAGCTCCACACCAATGGATATCATTGACGTTGACGAGGCATCAATCGCCGGTATCGCCAATGTGGGTCAGTTGTTGCAGACCAACACGGCTGCACTCGGTTCGCCACAGGTAACCGCAGCCACGTCGTTCCAGTTTGTCCAAAACGGTGGCCTCGGCGCCAATACGGTCTCATTACGGGGTCTGGGCGCTAATCGTACACTCGTGCTGTTGAATGGTCGCCGTGCTGGCCCGGCCGGGATCAAGGGCGCTACATCATCATTCGATTTGAACGTCCTGCCGCTGGCTGCAATCCAGCGTGTTGAGATCCTGAAAGACGGCGCATCGTCGATCTATGGCTCCGACGCGGTCGCTGGCGTGGTCAATATCATTACCCGAAAAGAAGATGGTGCGACTTTTGACGCCTTCGTCTCTTTGCCCAGCGAAAGTGGCGGTGAGGAAAGCAGAATTACGGGCTCTTGGGGAAAAACCTTTGATCGCGGCAATTTTCGCGTAACCGCCGATTACAGCAAGAGAGATCATTTGCGGCGCGGCGACCGTGATTACTTTGAGTGTGGCAATGAATTTATTTTCGATCAACAAACCGGGGCACGCGCGGATAACGTAGACCCTCGTACGGGTGAATTTCATTGCGACGACCTGACCTGGGGACATGTGTGGGTATATGACTACGCCGCCAACTCGAACGTACCGTTTAACGGTGGTCGTGCAACTTTGTCGCAGTTCAGCTATCCCGGCGAGAACCTGGCGCAGCACATTCCGGGTTTCGGGCCAGCGACTGATGCGGGCTCTTTACGGCAGCCCGGCAATTTCTTCCCGGTGAACTATAATCGTGCATCCGATGCGGTTGCGAATGACGATCACCCGTTTCAGCAGGCCGAGTCGCTCAATCCAAAGCAGGAGTTGTTTACGCTCTATGCAGAGGGTGAGTACGAGTTGACCGATAACCTGACGGCGTATGGTGAGGTGTTATTGAATAGACGAGATACCGAAGCCGACGGCTATCGCCAGTACTGGAGCTACATCTACAGCGGTGACTTTGACTTCGGTTCGCTCGGTACCGGCACCCCGGGCGGTGGTAACCCCTTGAGCGCAGCAGCAGGCTGGACGGGTGAACAATGGTATAGCCCGACTGCAATTACCGATCGTGCGGATCAGGATGTTCAGGTTGATTACCAGCGCTTTGTTGCCGGCTTGCGCGGCGATATCAATGATAGCTGGGAGTGGGATTTTGCGGTGCAGTACAGCAACTCCGATGGTGAATACGCAGAAGAAATAACGTTCGCCGACTCTATTTTCGACTTCAATTTCTTTGGCGGATCGTGCGTAGGAGAAGTGACTTCAGTCCGCGGCGCTGCGTGCGTTGACGTGCCGTGGCTTGATCCGGACCTGCTCGCGGGTGAGGTATCGCAAGAAGTTGCTGATTACTTGTTCGGTGTCGATGTCGGCAATACGGAATACACACAAACTTCAGTGGACGGTTTTGTCACGGGCGAAGCGTTTGATCTGCCAGCGGGTACGGTCGGCGTCGCAGTTGGATTTCATTACCGAGAGGATGAAATTAATGACGTACCGGGAGAAAACACGCAGGCGGGCAATGTCTTCTTCGGTGACGAAGCAGGTATAACGGCTGGCGAGGACTCCACCACAGCGTTCTTCACCGAGGTGGATGTGCCGCTGCTGGCAGACCTCCCCGGTGTCAAGAGCCTGACATTGAACAGTTCGGCACGCTATACCGACGTAGACTCGTTCGGCGACGATACAACCTGGAAAGCGGGTTTGAATTGGCAGATAACGGACTCTTTCCGCTTCCGGGCAAACAAAGGAACATCCTTCCGTACTCCAGCACTGTTCGAGTTGTTTCTGGCTGACCAGAGTAGCAGCATCCCGCAGAACTCAGACCCTTGTGTCGCGGCCGATGCTGGACTCGCCGCAGGCCTCATATCGCCGACCACGCACGCGAATTGCCTGGCAGATCCGGCCAATTTGGGAGGCGCATGGCCAGGTGGCTCGGTAACACCATCGGTATTTACGACGGGTGGATTTGGCGTACTGGAAGCTGAAACTTCAGAATCAAGAACCATCGGTCTTGTCTGGCAGCCAGAGTTTGCTGACCTGAGTGTTTCCGTTGATTACTTCGACATCGAGGTAACAAACGAAGTAGATCAGGTGGGTGGAGCTCGCATCATCTCGCTCTGTTATGAGTCGGACTTCGGCTTTGCGTTCGGTGGTACTGACCCGTTGTGCTCATTATTTGACCGCAGCGGTGTTGGCCAGGGTATCGACAACGTGCGCGACAGCTTCATTAATATCGCCTCACAGAGGAATCGAGGTTACGACTTCGCCGCGAAGTACAAAGTTGAATCTGGTATCGGCGATTTGACCATTGATCTTAATGCGACACTTCAGGTCGAGGATTTTCAAGCGCTGTTTGAAGACACGGCGGAGGACTTCAACGGACAGGTTGGTGATCCGGAATGGGTCGGCGAATCCAAGGTTACTCTGGAACGTGGCCCATGGTCGTTCTTTTGGGGAACGAATTACATAGGCACATCTTCGAGTGCTAACGAATTCGGGCAATTCGACGCGAACGGCGTACCTTTTGTTACGGTCCGGGGTGTCAACTACACTGCAGTTTTGGGTACTGAGGCACGATGGATACATGCATTTTCCACGGCCTATGAAACTGATGGTGGGCTGATAGTTCGACTCGGTGTCGCGAATGCTACCGATAAGCAGCCGCCGCAGTTGTCGCTTCCGCAGACAGGTGGTGAATTCAGTCTGGCCGGCAACTCGTTGATCGCCTCGCAATATGATCCGCTGGGTCGTCGCATCTTCCTGAATGTAACGATGACCTACGAATAAGGGTTGTCAATCAGTTAGACTGTTTATGCCGGCTTTAAGCCGGCATAAACATTTGTGGGGATACGATCTATGCCAAGAATCCTTGTCAAAGAGGACAACCTGAACGAACTGAACGGGGATTTTGCTCAAGCACCGCTACTCGAGCCCGTATTCCTGAACAGCGTGCCGAAGTGCGGCACTCATCTAATCAAGAATATCATCCGCATGTTTGTGCCCGTCGAACAGCAATACCACCCGGCCTTTATTCAACACGCGGTTCTGCGGCAACACCAGGTCGCTTTTTCTCAGGCGATGCCACACCTAAGCTGGGGCCACCTCCTTTTCTCGGATGACGCTGCAATCGTGCTGAAGCATGTGCATCACATCGTTCAGGTTCGCGATCCCTATTCGTGGGTGTTGGCACGCGCCCGGTTCTTTCTTTCAGATACTTTTCAGGGCGCGCTGGAGCACTTGAAGGGCGGTAACGTGTCGCTTGAAGAGGTGTTGAATATGATGATATTCGGCATCCATAACAAAGCACCGACAATGCGTGAGATCTATACGCACAACGCGGTGTCGTGGCTGGGAACCAAGGTCAGGTTGTTACGAATGGAGGAGCTGCTTGCGCATGTAAGAAATCTGGATTCTCCCAAGGCCGAGTCGTTTTTCAAAGACTTGCTGCAGGATTGCGGTATCAACGCACTACCCGATGATTGGCGTGAGCGTGTTCGTGTGGGCGCTGACAGGAAACAAAGCGGTACAGCGCGTGAAAACCTCGTGGGGGCTGGTTCTCTTGTTGTGCCGGATGAGTTAACGGAGCAGCAAAAACATCTTGTCGACTACGCCGTGCCAGGGCTTAGGGCGATTCTAGGTTACGAATAACGCTGCGCTATTAAATGAATACCGATAGTCACATCGAAATTCTCGTCGTGGGTGCTGGTGTTGCCGGAATCTCTAGCGCTTACTACTTGTGCACGCGATACGCGAAGGCTTCGGTTCTGCTGGTCGATTCCAGGCAAGCGATGAGTTTTACCAGTGCCCAGTCGGGCGATAACTACCGTAACTGGTGGCCCCATCCGACAATGGCCAGTTTCACCAATGACAGCATCGACCTGATGGATGAGCTCGCGCGGGAGTCATCGAACGTCTTCAACATGACACGACGCGGCTATGTGCTGGCAACACGTGAGGACGACGTAGACGAGCTTGTTACAGATTTGTATACGGGCTACCGGGATGCAGAAGCCGACGACATTCGCGTGCACACGGTAGCGTCCGGGCGGGGCTATACGGCCCCTGAATCCGAAGACTGGTCCACGGCACCGAGGGGAGTCGATGTGCTGTCCGACACCCGGCTTATCAAGAACACCTTTCCATCGCTCAGCAAAGACATCAAAAATATCCTGCACATTCGAAGGGCCGGCGATATCAGCGGCCAACAAATGGGCCAGTACATGCTGGGCGAAATTAAAAGCGCCGGCGGCCGGCGTCTCACCGGCACCGTACGCGGCATTGAGTCCGGCCAGCCCTTTCTCGTTGACGTTGAATGTGCCGACGGCGTCCAGAGAATTGCAGCAGACATTGTCGTCAATGCCGCCGGGCCGTTTGCCGGCCACATCGCAGGCATGTTGGACATAGACCTGCCTATCAAAAATATCTACCAGCAAAAAATTGCGTTCGAGGACAAGCTCGGTGCAGTTCCACGACAACTTCCGTTCTCTATTGATCTCGATCCGGTTGAGTTTGGCTGGAGCGACGAGGAGCGCGAGTTTCTGAAGGATGACTCGGAAACCAGCTGGCTATTGGGGGATCTCCCGGGCGGCGCACACTGCCGCCCCGACGGTGGCGACAATGGCAACTGGGTCAAACTGGGTTGGGCCTTCAATCACGAAGCAAGCTCTGCTCAAGACGATCTTGCGAATGAGACACGGATGCACCCGATGTATCCGGAAATTGTCATGCGGGCTGCGAAGAGACTGAATCCATCGCTCACCCAATACGTGGACGACTTTCCGACCCGCTTCTCTCACTACGGCGGCTACTACCCGATGACCCGCGAAAACTGGCCCTTGATTGGACCAATGGGTATCGATGGTGCGTTTATCACGGGCGCGCTGTCTGGATTCGGCAGCATGTCTGCATGCGGCGCAGGTGCACTATGCGCGGCATGGATTGTGGATGGCGACCTACCGAATTATGCCGAGCAACTGAGTCTCGCGCGGTACGCTAACCCGAAGCTTATGACTGAATTGTCGAACGCAAGCTCAACCGGCGTTCTCTAGGGTGTCGATATTCAGTACACTGAATCAGAGAGTCCGAATACATAGCGGGGTAAAGTGGTGACATCACGAATAGCAACCTGGATAAGAAATACGGTATTGGCGTTGGTTGGGATCGCTCTGTCAATGTTCGTCATGGCACAGGAATCGGTTCCCGAAGGGGCGCCGGAAAATGGTCCGGAGGTCATCGAACATGTAATGACTCCGACCCGCCTCGGTGAGTTAATCGTCAATGTTGATGAGAATGCGGAACTTAACGGTTCAACCTGGTTTTTCGAGGTCGCGGGCCTCGAAACGATCGTTGTCTACGATGTTTCTGCCAACCGCATGCGAATTGTGATTCGAATTGGCTCAATCGACGAGCTGGCTAAAGAAGAATTGATTCGCATGATGCAGGCTAATTTCGACTCGGCACTCGATGCCCGTTACGCGATCGCCCGGGGCATGCTTTGGGGAACGTTCATTCATCCGCTCAGCACGCTGACGGACGAAGAGTTCCTGGTTGGCCTCGGCCAAACAGCAAATGTTGTCATGTCCTACGGATCAAGCTATTCGTCCGGCCTGTTCATCTTCGGCAGTGGCGATAGCGCGGAGATCGAGCGTCAACGCTTGATTGAGGATCTCAAAAATACACAAACTTAGTCGGCTAAATTCGTGATCTGATTGTCACGCAAAATGCCCAGATAGACATCGGGCTCCGGACGAATCCTGTAATTATCGGTTTCGTGCGCCCATAGAATGCGTCCGCCCTTGTCGGTGATGATGACCGTTGGCAGCACAGTCTCGCTGTCATAGCCAAGTGCCTGCATCCCCATGGGCAAACCACCAGGATGATCGATCCCCAGGACCCGGGCCGCCCGGTTGCCCTCATCGCTCAGGAAATCGAACGGCACGTCAAACCTTTTTGCCAACGCTATCGTGTTCATATGCGGTTGTGGCGAAACCAGTGCGAGCCGAACCCCGAGTGCCTGTAGTTGTTTGTACTGGCTGACGAGTTCTTTAATTTGTGCCATGCAAAGCGGGCACCAGTTTCCTCGATAGAACATCCAGATTGTCGGTCTGTCAGCAAAGGATGCCGAGCTAATTGTTTTCCCCGCAACGTCCGTGAGGGTGAAACTCGCTAATGTGCGGCCAATCTGCAGCTGCTCACCGGGCCGCCGATCCAGACTGGAATACCAATAGGAATAAAGCATGAAGCCAAGCCAGGCGACGACGGCCAGTAGCGGCGCAACGGAACTACCACCACGCGCATAACCCCAGATTGCCAGCGCAACGCCCACCGTAGCGAGCACGATAATCGCTGGCAAGCGGGCGCTCGTTCTGGCGATACTGCGGAAAACCATCAGCCAGGCGATGACCGTGATAAACGGCACGGTAGCTAACAAGACACCACCCCAGCTCAGGTAGTCCCGCGATGTCCATAATGACTGTCCAGCGAACACGATGATCGCGACAGCAGCCAACATGTAAAAACTGACAAAAACCGATTTCATTGTCTGCAAAACCCTCGCTTAGGGTGAGATCTAATTGCTACGTCTGTACTCAGCATCGAACCTCGCTTTCCAGGTTTTTCCTTCATCCATGGAAACTTCGATGAGCTGACGAACATGGCCATTACCGAGATCTGTCAGCGTCGTACGATCAAGATAACTCTCGTCATCCTCTGCATAAACCCTTCCCTGGAAACGCACCTTACCCTTGTCCTGCAGAGGCTGGTGGGTTTTCTCCTTGACGCCGCCGGGCATTCTGCCGTACTCGCTTACCCAAACCTGTTTCCAGATTCGTTGACTATCAACGTAAAAAAGGCTGATACCACGACCGCCGTCAACGCTTTGCCAATGCTCCAGGACGGCACAGCCCTTCATGGTCTTCTCAATGCTGTTCTTACCGACCTGATTTGTGCCCACGTAAACGTCCCAGTCGCCCAACCAGAAATCAAGCACACCGTAGTGCTGGTCATGTACACAGCTCTGAGGTTCGATTACCTGCGCATGGATTGGTAGCGAAAATATAGCAAGAAGTATGGCTAGTGGACGCAACATTGATCCTCTCCTCCGTTCCTGAAAGCTTGGACAGAAGTCGAACCAATTAGTTTTGCGGCCGTGGCAGGAACGCCACGGCCGCAAACCATGTCGA
The DNA here is from genome assembly GCA_021773075.1 of Woeseiaceae bacterium. Taxonomy (GTDB): domain Bacteria; phylum Pseudomonadota; class Gammaproteobacteria; order Steroidobacterales; family Woeseiaceae; genus UBA1847. The sequence goes on along the minus strand of JAJFKT010000035.1, from coordinate 216,990 downwards.
TCTAATTTCTAGAAATTCCTACGTACTGACAGTCCCCACGTAATCGGCTTTGCGTACGACTCCTGACTTGTACCGTAGAAGGACGATACGTCGAAGCCAATGACGGAGTGATCATCGTCGGTGAAGTTGTCGACGAAAGCGACAACCGACCATAGATCTTCGCTATCCGTCCAGGTTAGACGAGCATCAGCAACCGTAAAGCCGTCAAATTGGTGCGCTGTAAAATTCTTCGGCTGGAAGAAAAAGTCAGACTGATAACTCGCGTTGATCTGTGCCGCCAGCGTGCCACCCAAAGCCTCCCACGAATACCTGACTAGTCCTGACACCTGCCATTCCGGCGTAAACGGTGGCTCTTTATCCAGGAAAATATCCGTTGCAATTTGCAGGTCCTCAACGACGGCGTCAATGTAAGACACACCCAGCATCAGCTCCAGTCCGTCGGTTGGGTTTGCCAGAACTTCAAACTCCAGGCCCGTATAATTCGCATCCTCATTGGTAACCGCACTGGCATTATTTGCGAAAGTAAATGACTGGTAGTCGGTGTAATCGTAAAAATAGATGGATGCATTGATTTGTGCAGCTCCATCGGCCACCGTCCATTTCGCGCCAGCCTCGTACGCTAGTAGCTCTTCTTCGTCGTACGGCGAAAATCCACCAAATAAGGGCGCGTTAAAGCTACCGGCTTTGACACCTCGATTGATTCCGAAGTAGTAAAGGCTGTTTTCGTCAGGTGTGTAATCCAGTTGCAGCTTGCCCGACCATAAGGTCTCATCATTGTTAGCGGTTAGCTGATCGAGGGGGCCGAAAATAAGCGTTTCCGTTTCGATGACACGGTCGTCCGTATTCGCATAGATATTCACAACGCCATCAAAGGATTTGTCCTCTTGAATGACCCGAGCACCCGCCGTAAACGTCCAATCGTCATTAAGCGCCACGTCCACCTGCCCGAAAATAGATGTCGATTGTGTGTCAAGCGTCACGATGGTATTAGCTTCCTGACCCGCCAAAGCGAAGTTGTCCGGCGGTGTCGGTGCCTCGGCCAGGCCTTGCAGATAATCTGTAGCAATATCCAGGTAGTAAAGGCCCGCAATCCACTTCACTCGGCCCGTTCCACCGGCGAATCGAAACTCCTGACTGAACTGATCGATGTCGCCATCCGACTGGAAGATTAAACCCGCGGTCGGTGTTTGATCAGAATCAAGTCCTACAACACGAGTGAAGTTCTTGAAGTCTGTAACAGACACAAAGCTTCCAAAAGACGTCTCCTGGTCATACTGTGCGGTTAGAGAAAACGACTCGATCTCGTTTTGATCGTCAAATGCGAAATCCTTATTGACGAGATCGCCGCTGCCATCCGGATCACCGGGGTTGCCGAAGAAATCGCCACCGGGAATCGGCCGAGTTGCACTGCCATCTCCGTTACCGTCAATGCATGCTCCAGCCTGGATAATGTCGCAGTTCAGCGGGTCGTTGGATGATCGGATCACGTCGATCGCCTCGCCGTTCGCATTGCGAACCTCGGTGGTACTAACCACCTGGTAGGGTCCTTCGCTCTTCGTGGTGTCCGCCCAGTTTGCAGAAAGCAACAACGCGCCAGAATCACCCACGTCGAACTCCAACTGACCTCGTAAAGCTAAAGTGTCATCGTTGTATCCGTCTTCACCGCCGCCCACGGTGCCCGGGTCTCCATTCGCGTCGACACCGTTATAGATATTTGTGAAGATCTCACCTTGCTGATTAGACAACAATGAGAACCGACCTCTAACCGAATCGCTAAGAGGGCCGCTTACGGCGGCTTCAAGTCGGAATTGTTCGAACGAGGCAACCGTGCCCTCGATGTAACCTTCTAACTCATCCGTCGGCTTTGCCGTAATAGTGTTGACAAGGCCGCCCGTGGCGTTGCGCCCGAACAAGGTACCTTGCGGCCCCTTCAGAATTTCGACTCGCTCAACGTCGAACAGGCCAAATGTCTGGGCCTGCGTGCTTGCAAGATAGGTTCCGTCCACATAGACAGCGACCGGCGCCTCTGCCAGGTCGGCATAGTCGTTCTGAACAACGCCGCGAATATTGAAAATCGCGCGTTGTCCGCCGATATCGCCAGCTAATGAGACACCCGGCGTATACGCGATGATGTCTGTGCTGGATTCAAGACCCAGCGCCTCAAGCTGAGCACCACTAAACGTCGTTATGGCAATACCGACGTCCGATGCTAACTGCTCTCTTTTCTGTGCCGTGACAACGACCTCGTCCAGCACCACGCCTTGGGCCATTGCTTGATGAGGCATCTGCAGTACGAGCGCACAAGCAATCGTTACCAGCACTTTCACTCTATATTCGATTTTCATTTTTCTATTCCCCCATTCGCTCAGACATTTCGTTAATTTAACCGACGTTACCACCTTTGAATAGCTATGTGCCGACCAGCTGCTTGGCCTGGTCGCCTATCGTCCGCCACTGTACTGGCTACGATGTCATCAAAAAAAAAGTTGCGATCGCGGCTTCCTAATCAAATGATTTTTTCCAGGGCATCGCTATGCGTCTCAGCCTGGTTTAGGTTAGTGTAAATTGATCGGTACAAACAATCTTAACACTGACTAAAGAGAAATCATCATGACTGAATTTACCTTACACACCGAAGACACAGCCCCTGAGGCCAGCAAGCCATTGCTCGCCGCCGTACAGAAGAAGTTCGGAATGATACCGGGTCTCAGCGCGGTTATGGCCGAAGCTCCCGGGCTTTTGGAGGCCTATGGGGCAGTTAGTGAGTTGTTCGTGAACTCCAGTCTTGAAAAAGATGAAATCACTGTGGTCTGGCAGACGATCAACGTCGAAAATGCCTGCCATTACTGCGTACCTGCCCATACTGCCATTGCGAAAGGCATGGGCGTTAGCGACGACATCTCCGATGCGCTGCGTAATGAAACGCCATTGCCGAATGCTCGCCTGGAGGCACTGCGTACATTCACCCAGAGTGTTATACGAGACCGTGGCAACGTCGATGACGACAAGGTGCAGGCGTTTCTGGATGCTGGCTTCAGCCAGCGCCAGATCCTGGAGGTTATCCTCGGGGTTGCGCATAAGACCATGTCGAACTACACCAATCACTTGGCGAACACGCCGGTGGACGCTCCCTTCGAGAACTTCGCCTGGCAAAAATCCAGCTAGCACGATTGATCTGCTAGACGGTTCGTTCGTCCCAAAAAAAAGAGGTCATCTCAACTGAGATGACCTCCTGGTTTTTGCACAAGCTCCGAAGGAGCTGTTACCTAGTTGGGCTGATAGGTCACGCGCAAGTAACCAACCGTTCCAGGAATGTCGTGTGTGACGATGCTTATGCCGGGTCCGCCACAATCATCGCAAGCAGGTGGGTCTTCATCGAACAGATTGTTAAATCCGACCGCGATTGTAAGTGCTTCATCGAGGACCGACGGATTGTAACGAACCTGAAGATCCGTAAACGTGGCCGAATCCAGCTTGCTACCGTCGGTATCCAATGTCATTTCATCGGTCCAGCGGAAGGCCAGGTTGGCGCTCCATCGGTTAAGAGTCCAGTCAACGCTCGTCACTGCCCGCCATTCCGGGAATGCTCGTGCAAAGGTCTCATTGGTATGCAAACCGGTGAAATCCTTCTCCGACACACTACCGTCAGGATTCGCTGTCTGCTCAAGGTACTCGTCCAGATAGGTTGCATTGACGTTTAGATCAAATTGCCCGGCTCTTGTATCCGGACCGACATAGTTGAGCGCGACATCAAACCCGGAAGCCTCGATTGCACCGATGTTCTGCAACTGATTGTCAACCAGTCCGATTCGCCCGGCGACGTTTCGGGGTACGGAGTCACAAAAGAACGGATCAAGCGAGTTAACACAGGCCGTAATAACCTGACCCGCGTCGAGGCCCTGAACCGCGTCATCAATTTCAACATTGTAGAAGTCGATCGATGCCGTAATTCCTTCGACCCAGTTCGCATTGTCTGCAAAACCAGGGCTCCAAACGAGACCAGCGGTCCAGCTGTCCGACGTTTCTGCGATCAGCGCCGTATTACCCTGGGAAACGGATGACAGTTGCGGATTGGTCTGGGCGAGCCCAGGTCCGATGCCGAGCGTCGCACAGTTGTCGATAATATTCTGCGGCTGTGGTCCGGTCGTATCTGATCGTCCACCGTCTGCATCCAGAATCGTTCCTAGCACGTCAGCGCAGGGATCCAGGAATGTGAAGTCCTCACGGGCCGCTCCGCCAAACAATTCACCGATACCCGGTGCCCGGAAGCCACTCGAGAACGATGCACGTGCCGACAGATTTTCAATCGGCCGCCAAAGAACGCCGCCCTTGAAGGTCGATTCGGAGCCAGAGGTACTGTAATCCGAAGCGCGCGCTGCCAGATTGACTTCCAGCAAATCTACGCCTACGGCGCCGGCGATCAGTGGAATACTCAGCTCAGCATAGAATTCGGTGACATCGAAATCACCAGCCGTGGCACCCGCCGGGATACCCGCGGTTTCTCCCCGCTCGGCTATCGGATCCGGTCGAAAGGAGCCAGAATGTTCTCGATACTCGACGCCAGCAGCAAAGGCCAATTCACCTGCTGGAAGCGAAGCGATGTCGCCAGTAATATTGAACGCGAAATCCTGCAATGTTTGCTCACTAAAATCACGTTGAACAAAGCCGACGAAGTCGAGCATTTCCTGAGTGATTGATCCTTCCCCATTCGGTCCCTGACCGCCGAAGAAGTTGAACGGCACACAGTTGGGTGTGGCCGCACATACGGCAGGATCGCCCATCGCGACCTGCAGTTTGGCAGAGTTATGCGCGCCGAACTTCTCCTGGAATCCACGGTTGTCGCCGTAGCTTCCGGTCAGATCCCAGTACATCGTACTGTCGCCGGCCTCAAACTGGCCTTCAAGACCGACACTAACCATGTAGGTATTGATGTCCTGCAAGAAGCGGCGTTGACCGGACTCGAGTGGCCTGCGGCCAAAGAAATCCAGCGTGCCCAGTGCAACTGACAAATCAACACCGAACGGATTGAAAGGGTTAAGTGCGGAAATGAAGAAGTTGTCGTTGATGCGGTTGCCACAATCGTTACCCAGACACAGCGGCTCCGGCGCAGCTTTAGTCGATGACGTCCGGTTGGTGTATGACGCACGCGTTACGAGCTTGAGAGTTTCGGTCAGCTCATGATCTACGGATACATAGAAATTGACTCGCTCGTTCGGCGTCCTGATGAAGTTATTGCCAGGGCCGTTGAAATTAAACCGATCAGCCGTACCAAACGCGTGGAAATCGCCACCAAAAGGATCCAGCGGATCGAAGGCCGGAACGTTGCCTATGCCGTCATTCAATACGCCTGCATTGAGCGCAAGATCGAGTGTTGAACACGCCGGGTCAGCCGCTGTACAGGTGGCATCGAGGACACCGTTTCTGTAAAGACCAAATCCGGGCGCAAATAACAGCCGTGCCTGCGGCGTGAACGAAGAACAGCCGCCGTCGGCACAACTTGTGCCGTTCGCATTCGGAAACGCCGATACTGCCCGGTCCGCGGTCTCGATGTCGGCCTCGTTGTGATAGGCAGCACTGAACACGAAATGCGTATCGTCATTTCCACCGCCCCACAATAAGCTCACCTCTGAGGACGCACCATCACCGTCGGACAGAAATTCACCGTATTGGGCATCGACTTTGAAACCGTCGAACTCTGAGTTGGTAATGACGTTGACAACACCGCCAATCGCGTCGGAGCCATAGATGGCAGATGCGCCGTCCTGCAATATCTCAATACGATTGATCATATTCGCCGGCAAGGTATTCAGATCGACAGTACTAGGAACCCCCGAGGCTGACGCACCCGCGATCCAACGTTTACCGTCAACGAGAACCAGTGTGCGTTTGGCTTCCAGATTCCGTAGCGAAAGTTGCGCGCCGCCGGCACCAATGCCTGCGCCATCCTGTGGAAACCCAGCGTTGCCCGGCACGTTGAACTGAGAGTTTGGCGCCGAGCCCGTGATTGGAAGGTTTTGCAACGCGTCGGCAAGATTAGTGAATCCAGATTGATCGAGCTTATCAGCCCCGATGTCCATGATCGCGACTGCCTCATTCAGAGGATTACGCCGAATACGTGAGCCGGTGACGACCACCTCTTCCAGCACTTCGGCATCCTGTGCAAATGCCAAGTCTGCTGGCATCAATGCCAAACTCATGACCAGCGCAGTTGATACCGCCCCGGCCATGCCCGTGAATTTATTCATTGTGTTCTCCAAGTATGAAATATCGTCGTGTTGCGAAAATGCAACGATGAATGCCTCTAAATTCTTAGCGCCTGACGCTTGACAGGACAGCTTCAAACTTAGAGACCATAACGTTTGAACAAAGTTTCGACCGTTATCGAATAAGCTTGCGAGAAACTTCAATAAATATTTTGTTGCTCATGAGCAACAGTTTGCTGCGCGACTGGGAATAGTCGGCGCGATGCGCCGTTCGGGCTCGTCAGTGGTCTATCTGATCGTCACGGCCGGTCATCTCCCAGCGGACCAGGGCGATCGGGATACTCTCGATCACGTTGAGCTTGTCGAAGAAGTGCTTGAGTTGAAAGTTGTCTCCCCTCTCTTCAACTTCCCAGGTCATGGGTAGCAGATGTACATTCCGTTGGTACCAGGTGTAGTTCTCTTTGCCGATGCCAGAGGGCCCGGTTTTCGAGTCCGCCTCGGCCTCCAGCCACGCGATGAGGTCGTCCGTTGCGGCGGTTGATGCCTCGATGACGTTCTCAAGCGCAGCGCTCGCCGAGTCACCGAGTCTGTCTCCTAGTTCATCCAGAGAAGTACGTTGTGCGCGAATGTCGCGACTCAAACTCTCGCCAATCTGCAAAAAGTTGCAACAGATCCTTGTGAGTTAGTCCGTCATTCGCGTCAGCGCTCGACACGGATCCTGTCAGTATTGATACGGCACACACGGCGAAAATAAGGGTAAAGCGATTGCTAGACATTAGATAAAGACCGCTCGTAATTCGCCTGATCATTGTATCCCCAACCGAATGGCTGTCCGGACATAGAAGACAATCGTCTTTACGAGCGATCGTCCGGATCAGTCAGTACGCAGCGGACCATCGAATATTACTGCTGCTTGCGGCGCCTTCGCACGTTCGTATTCGAACGGCTGCGATATGTCGATATTCAGGATCAGGTGGTTTCCGACGATTCGTTCATCCGGGCCCGGCATCGTGCGAAAGGCGGTCGGGAATAGCAAACCACCCACCTCTTCATAACGTGTGATGTGCCGCCATAACGGTCCGAACACTTCCTTGCCCTCCGGCATATTCATAACCGCCAACAGCGGCTTATAGCCGTTCGCGTATTGATAACCGACCAAACGGTAAGTCTCCGGATCAATATACAAAACGAAATAACCGTTGCCGGATTTGCCAACACCGGGTGCAGAGTCGAAGCGCATTTCGATTTCGTACAGACTATCACCCAGACCCGGCCAGTCGAATCGACGCACCTCAGAGAGCAGGACGCCGTCATCCTGCGTTAACCACACCAGGTTCACGAAATAGTAAAAGAAGTGCACCATTGATGCCGACGGATTGCCCTTTTCCCAGTTCGTTGACCAGACTTGTTGACCATCGTAGCCAATCATCGCGTCATCCATCGGCCAGTTCTGCCAAACCTGGCGTGTTTTCTGGTCGATGACTTCATGTGCGGCCCACCATGCGAAATTTTCTGGTTGGTGATAGTTGTTATGCATGATGTCGTCGAAACGAATAGACGGTGCTGCACGCCATCGATCGATACCCCCGTGCGCGTCTACCATTGCTTCGATCACTCGCTTGCTTTCTGCACTGGAATAGTCAGGTTCGGCCATGACGCAAGGTGCAATGCATATCGTCATGAGTACGGTGATTACGGTTACCAGTCGTTGCTTCATTGTTTGCGTCCTCCATTCATGTCTTGCTCTGACGGCACCTGCCACCAGTCAATCGAAATATCGTCGAGCACTGCATTTGAGGATCGTGTGAGTCGCTTCTGATCGAACTCCTGATCGGTGCTCAGATCCCAGACGAAGTGATACGCGTTGCTCTCACCGCCGTCGCTACTGCCCTGCCCGTAAGACATATAAAAGGTCGGAATCGCGAGGCCGTTAAAGTCGCGATAATCACCGAAGACGTGGTAGTTGGGGCCCAGTGGCTGAGATGGATTCGCGACCATGCCGGGGTGGTTAATATCGAAGCGGATCGCTTTCATTAATCGTGTTTCAGGGTCGACGAACAGGTCGTAGAATGTCCCTGGCAGCATGGGTCCACGACCTGAAAAAGTAATATGCAATACGTCGTACACCCTCTCGTCGTTTGGTAGTGAGTCCTGACTCACTGGTCCCACACGCGCATCATCGGCATGCAGTTGCCAGGGTAAGGTGATAAACGTGGAGGTCAGACGTACGAAAAATCCACCCGGCAGTGGCATTGGCCAATTTTCGGTCCAGAGTGCTTCCCGGTCCCAGACTATCGAGGCGTCCCAGAACGGCCAGTCGACATAGGCGTTGCCTGTCGCGAGGTCCAACGCCTCATTTGAGTAGAACGCGGTTGGGTTGCCGATCATTTTTGTAAAAAAACTGAAATTCAGGCTACTGGCTGCTGTCATAGGAGCCATACCGCCATGGGCTTCCAATAGCTCCATGGCCAGGGCCTTGCTCGCGGCATCCGCATACGCAGGACTGCCATCGAACCACGGCTCAGCTATGGCGGCATGCGCCGTCAACAGGAAAAAAGTACATAATAGTCGCGGCATTTTTTGTTCCCCGATTGATTTGGTGATCGCTTTATCCTGCAAGGTACGAGTCCGGAAATCGTGAGGAAAACTTGAGAAAAAGGTTCCGATAATGCGTGAGACACGGTCCAGACCCGATGGCATTAGTGCCAGGAGCGGCCGCTCGCCCGTTCGCGTCGGCGACTGGGTCTTGCACGCTGATCTGGCCGTATTACGCCAGAACGGCGCAGAGGTTCGCCTGGCTGCTAAGGCTTTGCACGTCTTGCTGGTCTTGCTGGATGCCGGAGAAGCCGGCGTTGCACGCGATACCCTGCTCGATGAGGTTTGGGGGGAAAACTATCCAAGCGACACCGTCGTATCACGCGCGATTGCCGACCTGCGTTCGGCGTTTGGTGAAACTGCCGGCGAACAAAGCTACATTCGGACACTGCCAAAATTTGGCTACCAGCTGGTAGCCAGTCGTAATTCGGTCGACGATATTGTCGCGGCTGAGATAGTTCCGACCGACCGCCGTCGACTAATCTGGACGACAGCAGGAGTTGTCGTACTGGCGCTGGCGCTGTTCATTCCACAGTGGAAGAATGGCCGCGAACAAAGCCGTTCTGCCGTACTGCGTTTGCCCGTTGCCCGACCACTTACATCGGCACCCGGTCTCGAACACCAACCACGAGTCTCTCCGAACGGTGATTGGGTGGTATACGCGGCATTGCGGCCCGACCGGCCTGACTGGGACCTGTTTCGCGTCGCTACCGCGGACGGGGTTTCGCAGACGGTTGCAGCAACGCCCGGCGTTAGTGAACACGGCCCCGCTATCTCCCCGGCTGGAGATGAAGTTGCCTACGCACGAATGAGCGATGACGGCTGCGAAATCGTCGTGCAGTCTATAGTGCTCGGCATTCCCAAAAGCGTTGCCAACTGCACGATGAAGTTTCCGACAACCGTAGACTGGTCTCCGGACGGACGCTGGCTTGTATTCACAGCACTGGAGGCCGATGACGAGCGTGGCTATCGCCGTCTGTACCGAGTTGATCGAAACAGCGGCGAGAAACACAAACTGACTTCGGCCGTATCGCCTACGGGCAGTGACTATTACCCGAGGTTTTCGCCAAGCGGTAAACAAGTCGCTTTCCTTCGTGGTGAACCACAGCCCGATCATCGTTCAACATTGTGGCGGGTCGATGTCGCGACGGGCGAGGAGCAACAGCTTGCCGATTTGCCATCGCAAATTGGTGGTGTAACCTGGATTGACGAGACAACAGTTGCTTACCCCTATGACAATGGTGGTCAATTCGAGCTTCGACGCAGGAATCTCAGTACTGGCGAGGAAACTCGCTTCGAACGGACAGGGCTGTTTCACCCGGATTATCATGCCGACACACAAATGCTGGTGGCGACTTTGCAGAGTAGCGAACGCGACGTCGCGACTCTGACGGTCGATGGTTTAGTCGTGTCGGTTGCACCATCGACAAGCGATGATCACCACGCTGCACTATCTCCTGATGAAGCGTTTGTGGCTTTCATTTCGCGACGCAGCGGATTTGCAGAATTGTGGATCGCCAACACAACGGATCACACAACGCGTCGACTAACTCGTTTCGACGGCACGACTGTTCGTTATCCGGACTGGCATCCGTTTGAGCAACGCATTTTGTACACAGTGCAAACGGATGCCGGGGAACGGCTGTTTGAAACCGACCTGGTCAGTGGCAGTTCGAGCCGTATCGGTAATAGTAATTCCGAGGCAACGAATCCGCGATGGATGGCAAACGGCCGGCAGTGGGTCTACGGTTGCAACGATTCTGGCGGCTGGGCAATTTGTATTGGTGACAACGAAGGTGAGCGGCGCATTGCGAGCGGATTCTTCAGACCCGTGCCGCTCGACGATAATAGTGTTGCGGTAACCGATAGCACTGGCGTGTTGTATCAAATGTCTATTGATGATGGTGAAGTCGACGTTTTGTTCGACCGCCTGCCCGCAGACGGGCGCTTTGGTTGGTCGGTTGCCGGCGACCTGTTGATCTACAGTGTGCCAGCCGGACCGGGAAATGCCGGTCAGCTCGTGCGGCGAAACCTGAGCAGCAACAACGAGCGTGTATTGTACGAGGGCCCTATGCCGCTCGCCGACACAAGTATCGGTGTTGGTATCAAAAGCGGGTTAATCGTATTTACCCGCCTTCAGGCTGCCAGCGATGACCTCGTTATATTCGATTCGGTGACGCTGAATTAATCAAGAATTTTCTCGAGTAATTCCGGGTCATCGGGCAGCAACCCTGATGCTGGAAGTCTTGGCACAAGCTCCTTCCATAGCGGCCACATTTCGAAAGCCTGCCTGAACATGGGCAGAGATTCATCGATCTCACCGACGCCGGCAAGTGTTACCGCGTGCCAAAAAATCGCCTCGTGATTTCCAGGCATTAGCACTTCAGCATCGGCATACGCCTGCTTTGCGCTCTCGATATCGCCCTCGGTCACGAAATCATCGCCTTCCGTCATGAGATTGTAGCCACGTGCCAGTGTGAGCAGCCGCTGTAGTTCACCAAGCGGGTCTTTGTGGTCTTCCACTCGCAGATCGATGATTCGACCGCCCCAGGGTGCTTGTGTCCGGTCACCCGAGACAACAAGTATTGCTGCCGACTGTTTGCCGCGAATATCTCCGCCCTCGCCTTCGGCCGCCTCAAGCGCACGCATTAGCCGCTCTGCCAAATCGCCATCGCTGGCTTCATAAGCCCTGGTCATCGCGTCGCATACGGTCGACTTCCACATCAGATTGGCCTGAACCGTGAACTCGGCTCCGGCCTTATCGCAATGTTCGACGATCGCATTGCTGCCGGTATGGTTCGCGACTACACCGTTGGCGTCGACCATACCGACCTGACGTACGTTCTCGTATTCGTCGGCTGCCAGCAGTGCAGTTAGTGCCTCGTCTGCAGACTTGCCCGCTCGCATAAGACCCAAGCCAAGTGGGCCATAGGCGGGATCAACAAACGATTGCGTCGCAACGGCACCAATGCCGGGTTCTGCCCACAGGACCATCGAGCCGACTGAAAACCAGTGTGACTGCACGGCGACACCGAGTTGTCCGGTTTCCGCATCGCGCGCAACGATCGAGTAGGTGTTAACCGGTCGACCAGGCCGCTCGTAGTCAGCAAGTACCGGTGATGCTATGGCGAGCGTGGCGAGAACCAGCAAAGATTGTCGAGTCATGTCTATTCCTTTGAAAATCACCGTGTCGGACGAATATCATAGCAACAACGCGCGAAGTCGAAACCTGTAATAAAAGGCAGGGGCTGATGGTCTTCTGATGCATGCGCATCACAATCGTTCTAATAGCTCTCGGCTTATTCATTGGCGGCATTATTGTGGCCGATGAGGCACATAAAGCCCCCGACTGGACGCTGCAATCCGATAGCGGCGAATCGGTGACACTCAGTGAGGTCGCGTCTGAACAACCGGTCATCGTCCTTTTCTGGGCAACCTGGTGTCCATACTGCAAAGCGCTGATGCCGCATATTCAGAGTATCCGCCTCGAGTACGGTGATGAGATCAGAGTCCTCGCTGTCCATTTTCGCGACGACAAGGGCGACCCTGTCGCTTACATCGAGAATGCCGGATACGATTTCACACTTCTTCCTGACGGTAATGAGGTTGCCGAGCTCAATGAAGTATGGGGGACACCGGGCCTCTTGCTCATCGATCGCGGCAGGATTATTCGCTACGACCTGTATACGCTGCCGAAGCTCGATCTATCCGCTATGAAAGGGTCTCCATCTCATGGCAAGAGGGCTGGGTACCTTGCGCCATACTGGGCAGCCGAGCTACGAAAGTCATTGGACCTCGTGCTGAGCCAATACGCCGAGTAAGCAATACGCGCTGATTTCGGTCACGTTCATTTTCTGCAGCGCGCTGTAAGGTCCCCTACGCCCTGTCGGGTGCTACGATTCGCGTCTGACTAATTGCGAACGCCCATTACACCCCAAATGAAAAACCCACAATTCGGCAGACTAATCCGAAAAATCAACTTGTACCCACCCTTCCTGGGCATGGGGATTAGCGTCAAGTCCCACGCTGATGACTTCACTCGGTTTGAGGTGCAGTTGAAGTCACGATGGTATAACCGCAATCTGTTTGGCACGCACTTCGGCGGTAGTCTCTACGCAATGTGCGATCCATTTTTCGTCTTCATCATCACGATGAACCTTGGCCGCGACTACATTGTTTGGGACAAAACGGCATCCATTGAGTTTCTACGGCCCGCCAAAGGTACGATTATCGGCGTATTCGAGGCTGGCAAGGAGCGACTTGAGGAAATTCGCGTGGAGGTCGATACGCTCGGAAAAAACACCTATCACCTTGAGGCCGATCTCGTTGACGAGGAAGGTATAGTTGTTGCTCGCGTCAGGAAGGAGGTCTACGTGCGCCGCAAAGCTGTCCAATCGAACTCAACAATGTGATCAATCGCCCATGAGTACTGCGCCAGCGCAAAACAGACAACTCGTAAGAGCACTAGCACTGGTTCCCGCTATCGCGGTGATATTAGCCAACATCATAGGCACCGGCGTGTTCGTCTCTGACAGTAATGAGGTTGCCGATCTCAATGAAGTTTGGGGAACACCGGGCCTCCTGCACATCGATCGTGGCAGGATAATTCGCTACGACCTGTACGCGCTGCCGAAATTCGATCTACCCACTACGAAAGGGTCTCCATTTCATGGCAAGAGCGCTGGATACCTGGCGCTATACTGGGCAGCCGAGCTACGAAAATGTTTGGACCTCGTATTGAGCCAATAGTCTGAGTGACAGATAGATTTTCGGCTGTGGCATCTATGTGCGCAGTATCAGAATGGTCGCGCCGACCTGACCGAGTCCCGGCAAGAAAAATCCCGCGATCATCAATGCGATGCATGCCCAGAAGACGAACTGGTGGAGCAGCAAATTCATGGGCAAGATGCGTTGTCGACTTTCGAAAACAACGTCCCGCCCTTTCGTAAGTATCTCTCAAACAATCGATTCAATTCGATCTCATGACCACCCAAGCTCACAGCATCAACCGCCTCGGCGAGCGTAGCGCCTTTGATCAATGCCTCTGCGAATACAGTTTCAGCTTCGTCCAGTGGCCATAATTCCAGCTCACGATCAGGACGAACGACCATTACAGATTGAGCGCCGTCGGCGAGATTGACCGTCTGATTGCCAATGTATGTGTCCTGATTTCGCAACCAGATCGAAAATACCGGATATCTTGAGCGCACCACCCGACTCGACAGACGAGCGCCAAAATGAAGGTTTGCGATGCTGTCGAAAGCGAGTGTTTCGATACTTGAAAGATCGCTGTAAGTCGGCGACGCAGCGAGCGATATAACACTACAGGCCCACTCCAGGCTTGCAACGTCGCGGAGGTATGGAAGATGCTTCGCTGACTCCACGCTGGGCAAGAAGTCGGGCAAGTCGCGTCCGAATAATCGCAGGTTGCCAGATCGCGGTGGGTGCTTTTTTGAATACGTATCGGCGAGATACTGAAAATATTCGGGCCCGAGAAGCTTTTTTAGTACGGGATACGTCGACGCCAGTGCTGAACGCAAATTGGCTTTGAAGTTGTTGCGGTAAATATTGAGTCGCAATTGGGCTAGTATATTGTCGTCGATAATGACGCGATTGAGCATGGTGGTCCTCTGTTGCCAAAGCTCGTCCGCAAACGCTCGCTGCAACTCATTAAGCGACGGCACGTTGTCGCTCCAGGCATCGCCGCGCGAGCTCAGATTCCAGTAACAGCCGACTCAGCTCGGGTAAGTCTGTATCCCACTCGACGATCGTCGGTGTGACACCCCACCGAGTAAGCGCCTGGATGTAAAGCGCCCAAACCTCATCGCACGCAGGAGATCCATGGTCATCGATGAGTAACTCGCCCTCGGAAAATGTCTTTACGGTATGACCGCCAAGGTGAATTTCTTCAACCGCATCGCCGGGTATGGATGCCAGATATTCCTCTGGGTCGAAATGGAGGTTGCGAGCGCTTACATATACGTTGTTGATATCGAGCAACAGCCCTGCGCCGCTGCGTTCGCGAATCGTCAGGAGAAAATCCCATTCGGGTATAGTTGAATGTTGATATCGCAGGTAGCTTGACGGGTTCTCAATGAGTATCTGCCGTCCAAGGATCTCTTGAGTCTGTGTCACCCGGCTACAAAAATGATCCAGTGCTTCCTCGGTGTAAGGCAGCGGCAACAGGTCATTGAAATACACGCCGTCTATAGAGCCCCAGCTTAGATGCTCTGAAACAAAGAGCGGCTCCGTCTTGTATATGAGTCTTTGTAAACTATCCAGATGAGGCCTGCTGATTTCATCACTTGAGCCAATAGACAGCCCGACGCCATGCAAGCTGATCGGATAATTTAGGCGCGCCGTCAGCAGGTCTTCGGTGGCCTTGCCGGCGCCGAAATAGTTCTCCGCATGAACCTCCAACAAGTCAACGTCCGGAAGAGTATTCAGCAGTTCTTGCATATGCGGGCTACGCAAGCCAATGCCTGCCATCGTTTCGACCCTTGTCATCATGCCGAATACCGCTTTTTCAGGAAGTAATCGATCGAGAGCCGACCCGGTCCGTGAAACATCGTGACCAGCAGTAGCAGGCCCCAGTATTGATGGTCTTTGGCGTCCAAAATATTGAGTACCGGAAAACTGAGTACTGCCGCAATATTGAAGACGAAAAGAACAGATGCGCTAAGGCGCGTAGCTAAGCCGATGAACAGCAACACGGGCATCGCCAGCTCGATGCCAGTGCCTATGACAGCGGCCGCTTCGGGCGACAACAACGGGACCGCATACTCATACTCAAACAAATACAGCGTTGAATCCCATGTCGCGATCTTTGTCAGGCCTGACTTCCAAAAAACGTTTGCAACCAAAATACGAATCAAGAGGTCCACTGCAGGAGCAAGGCGATCCAGGTGCAAAGTGCTCCGCTCGGCCAGTTGTAGTACACGTGAAATTACTGCCATAGTTCTGTCTCGCTAAGTTTCGTCATCGGTTCAGGGCCAGGCATCCCAACAAAGGGAAGGGGGAGGTCCTATCGGTGAGATGCCCAGTCGTACCCCTGATTGATGTTTCCGGAATTACGTCGCGTCTAAAGTGCCACCTGCGATCTTGCTGCAGGTCCCCTTCGGAATTGCGATGTAGGCGTCCTTTTGTCGGTCTTTGGTTGACGTGCCCGCGCAAGAGCTGGTCGCCGTCGCACAATCATTTCGGCCCGCCTTGGCAACGCCAAAGCATTTTTCCATTTCTGTTTTCTTGTCCGCAGCGACACTGTTTTCGGATGACAACAGCGCTGCTGCTGTCAGGGCAACGACCGCCGTTGCGATCATACTTGCTGAATGTTTCATAGCTTTCTCCATTGATAGATAGGTTTGGTCTTCGTATTACGGGAACTATTCACCCTCGACCTCAACGATGTCGGGTCGCAGACTGCCGATGATCGCCATCAACTCGTTATGTTCTTGCTCGGGGACATTGAACTTGTTCAATGTATCGACAAGGTGTTGAGCAACGATGCTGAATTCGCTTGCTGTGATGCCAAGTCCGGTGTGGGTTTGTAACGCGGATCGACTGATGATCTTGCAAGGACCGCCGGTCGCTGCGCATACAAGGTTTTTGTTTTTCTGACGAAATCCTTCACGAGAATCTTCGCCCATACCAAAGAACCGCGCTCCGACGACAGGATCGTCGAAGAGTTTCGCGGCGAAATCGTCGACGACAGCCGACACGGCGTCATATCCTCCGAGCCGCTCGTACAACGACGGTTCTTCAGCTGCACCAATTGTTGGTGTAAGCAGCATTCCGCCGATTGCGAGCGAAGCCAGGACTGATGGCCAAAATCGCTTTTTCATGATTATCTCCTTAGTTCGTGTTTGGACTCAGCCGGCGGTTTCACCAGATGAGCTTCACGACGGAGCCTAGTTGCGATCGCGGCACGTGGTCAGTTTCTAACTGTTAGTAACAGCGAAAACCGAAGGGGATCACAGTCCCAGCACGGATATGACTGGACTGGAGTTTTCGCTCGATATTCTGGTGTATTCGGGCGAAACCGGCCGATTCGCGGCGTTGGCGGTTACAAACCCTCGATTTTTCGACGTAGAATGTGTCTAACATTCGAAAATCGAGAGAGCGGGCCGCATCAACAGCTTATGGCTAACAATAATCCAGCCCCTGAGCCAAGCCCTGCGCAAGTCCGCGCCCAGCGGGATCGAATACTCGCGAGCAAACTATTTACCTTGTCCAAGCGGCTCAAGGAATTTCTGGGGTTTATCATCGATACCACGCTGGACGGCAGGGCCGACAGGCTCAAAGAGTTTACGCTGGGAATAGAAGTCTTCGAAAAAGGCGATACGTTCGATCCAAACCTAGACTCGATCGTACGAGTTGAGGCTAGTCGGTTACGCTCCAAGTTGCGGGAGTATTACGATCGCGAAGGCAAAAACGATCCCGTGCGCATCGAAATCCCAAAGGGTCACTACGTCCCGATATTTCGCCTCGTTGGCCGAGATCCCGAATCTGAAGGCACGAAAAATGAACTGGACGTTGACCGCTCCAGGTTGACCACCGATGTCACTGGACGAAAAATCGGTCTCACACTTATTGCCGTCATGGCAGTGGCTATCGTCTTTTTTATTGTTGATAAACTGACATCAGTTTCCATCCCAATTGTGCCCGTCAGGGAGATTCACGATAGATCCATCGCTGTGCTGCCGTTCGTGTCAATGTCATCCGGCGAGGACGATGGATATTTTGCCGATGGCCTGACGGAAGAAATTTTGAACTCGCTCGCGCAACTGCCACAGTTGCAGGTAACGGCGCGGACGTCTTCCTTCTTTTTCAAGGGAAAAAATCTCCCTGTGCCTGATATAGCCTCTACGCTCGGAGTTGCAAGTATCGTCGAAGGTTCAATCCGCCGCGACGGGGATCGCCTCCGGATCGCTGTGCAAGTGATTCGTGCATCGGATGACGTTCACCTTTGGTCACAATCATTTGACCGGACGCGTAACGACGTTTTCGCCGTTCAGGAAGAAATTGCGGAAAAAATTGCGGAGGTGTTGGGCGTCGTGCTCGACGATGCCACGCGCGATGTCATGCACAGTGCGGGAATACATGACGTAGAAGCATTTATTGCCTACCAGAAGGGACAGGAGGCATTTATGAGAGCGCATCGGGGCATGAATATGTCCGACGCACTGACGATTGCTAACGAATACTTCGATCTGGCACTCGAGGCTGCGCCTGGACTCACCACAGCTCGATTGATGAAAGCGGACCTTCGTGGCCACATACTTCTTGAAATCATCGCTGACCTTCGGGATGAAAAGTACGCAGGTGAATTGAGTGAAACACTCGCGGCCTTGCGCGAGGAATATCGCCTCGCCGTAGAACAATCACCGGCCGGCCATCAACGCGACCTTCTGGAACTCGAGCGCACGTTGTTTAGCGACGATTGGAAGATTTTGCCTGCAAGAATAGGAAAAGCAATTCGGGTGGGCGAATGTGGCCAAATGAACTGGACCAACGCGTTTATTTCCCCGCTCGGCTGGGCCGGACAATTGAGCACGATGTATCAGGAGGCAGTTGCGTGTAATCCGCTGGACATTGTCACCAGTTTCCACCTGGCATCAGCACTCATCTGGTCAGGTGATTCGGAGGCTGCTTTGCTGGTCATTGCAGATGCGGAGAACAAAGGGCTCAGCCATCCGTTCTTGGATGACGCGCGATTCTGGGCGTTGCTCGCGACCGGTCGTGTCGACGATCCGGCGACACACGGTCCGGGCACTGGTGGCGGCAATATGCCGTATGACCGACGGATTCTGCGTGAAGCGCTGGCCGGTGATCCCGAGGTTGCGAGGCAGATGGCCGAAGACTATTGGTCCGACCCCGGCGCGAATGACTTTTCCTCGCTCTTGGTCGCAGCCGTTGTTGGAGATCGCAAAAAGGCCAACGACGTAGTGGCCCGGATTGACGCGTTACCTGGCAGTGCTGTCGTGCTTAGTAGTGCTATCGTTACTTGTTTTTGTGGTGCGCCTTTTGATCTGGATGCCGCTCCGAACTATCAGGCTCGCATCGACGAAGCCGGGCTACCCTGGCCGCCGCCGACGCGCATCGATTATCCGACAAAGCCCTGGTAAACGGTCCGCATCTTCTAGTCATGCCTAAGAACCGAAAAAACCCCGAGCCTACTGCCGCACAGATCCGGTTACAACGTGACCGAATACTCGCGAGCAAATTGTTTGCTCTATCCAATCGACTGAGGGCCTTCCTAAGCTTCATCGTTGACGCGCAACTGGAAGGCCGGGCGGACAAGCTCAAAGAGTTCGCGTTAGGCGTCGAGGTCTTCAATAAGGATGCTAATTTCGATCCGAGCATTGATTCGATTGTCCGTGTTGAAGCCAGTCGTTTGCGCTCCAAATTGAGAGAGTATTACGGTGACGAAGGTAAAGACGATCCGCTACGAATCGAAGTTCCGAAGGGCCACTATGTGCCGGTTTTTCATCTGCTGCAGCAACAGTCCGCGCTCGAAGACTATGATGCTCAGCAGGACGTTGGTCGCGTCAGCTCGAACTCCCATTTCACCGCGCGCAAGTTTCGATTCACCTTGACTGGATTGATGCTCGTAACTCTCTTTTTTCTTGTTGTCGACGACAATACAGATGAACAAAGCCAGGTTGTCCTAATCAATGAGATTGCCGACAACTCCGTCGCTGTGCTTCCTTTTGTGCCACTGTCGTCGGGGGTGGACGATGGCTACTTTGCAGACGGCCTGACGGAGGAAATCCTGAACACACTTGCCCGGCTGCCGGAGTTGCGCGTTACGGCGCGGACATCGTCTTTCTTTTTCAAAGGGCAAGACCTGCTTGTGCTCGATATCGCATCCCGCCTCGGGGTAGCGCACGTGGTTGAGGGTTCAGTGCGTCGCGACGGGGAACGTCTGCGTATCGTAGCGCAACTGATCCGCGCATCGGATGATGTTCACCTGTGGGCGCAAACCTATGACCGGACGCGTGATGACGTTTTCGCCGTTCAGGAAGATATCGCGGAGAGTATTGCAGAAGTGTTGGGTGTAGTACTCGATAACTCTGCACGCGAAGTCATGCATAATGCTGGCATACATGATGTTGAAGCATTCATCGCCTACCAAAAAGGGCATGAGGCATTCGTAAAGGCACATAAGGGCATGAGAATGTCAGACGCTCTGGCGATCGCTAACGCGTATTTCGACGCCGCACTTGAGTCGGCACCGGGTCTCACCAAAGCACGACTAATGAAGGCGGATCTTCGTAGTCACATCATATTTGATATCGCCGCCGGCATTCGCGCTGAAGATTATCTTGGCGAACTGGAAGAAACTCTTGCGGCTTTGCACGAAGAATATCGCCTCGCTGTAGCGCTATCGCCGGCCAACAACCAGCGGAACCTCCTTGATCTCGAGAAAACACTTTTTAGTCAGGAGTGGACCGGTTTTCCTTTCCGAATTCAGAAGGCTGTTCAGCCCGGTCGATGCCCGCAAATGAACTGGACTGCATTGATCGCCAATTTCGGATGGGCCGACCAGGTCGCCGCAAAATTGCGAGAAACGCTTGCGTGTGACCCGATGGAAACCAGCGCTAGCTACCAGTTGGCATGGTCACTCATTTGGTCAGGTGATTCGGAGGCTGCTTTGCGGGTCGTTGCAGAGGCGAATGAGAATGGGCTCGCTCATCCGTCATTGAATGACGCGCGATACTGGGCGCAGCTCGCGTCTGGCCATACTGACGCTTTGGGTTCGAGCAGTGATTTGACCGAAGAAAGCAGGCTGCCGTACAACCGAGAAATATTGCTGGAGGCATTGGCAGGTGATCCCACGGTGGCCCGGCGGATGGCCAACGATTACTTGTCCAGACCCGATGCAGATGATCGAACTTCAATGGTGATTGCTGCGGTCATCGGAGACCGCAAAAGAGCCAATGAAGCGGCCGCGCGGATTGACGCGTACCCGGGAAGTGCGATCGTGATCAGTCATGCCATATTTAGTTGTTATTGCGGCGCACCGTTCGATCTCGATGCCACGCCAAACTACAAAGCACGCATTGAGGAGGCCGGGTTTCCCTGGCCGCCTCCGAAACGTATCAATTATCCGGCAAAGACCTGGTAAATGAGAAACAGCTGTGTCGACAGTTTAGCCACTATCAGGGTCGATACTGGCTAAACACATAGCCCGATTCTTTGGCCCCGATGTGACAGCCATAACAGGCCGAGACGACGTCTTGCTGTACCCGCATGGTGCTGCTGTCACCAGCGAAAGTTGTGTAGCCCCAGCCGTCGGTATCGGCAAACTTTTTACTGTCGCGCTGCATGACATCAAGCCGCTTACGCTTGGTTTCGACAATTAGCTTTTCGCTATTGTCGTAGTCAAGAAGGTCGAATACGAAGACGGCTCCGTCCACGTATTCTTTGTTGGTAAGTCCGCTCATCGCCTCTGCATTCGCGTAGACATGGTGAATACCGCCAAAAGGGTCCTCCAGCGGATGACCCGGCTGGATAATCATTGTCTTGACGTGCTGCCAGGAGCGATAACCCGACGGGTAGTCAACACCTTGGTCCCGTTGCGCGTCTGCAACGGCCCAAGCGCAAGAGATCGCAACCGCAGTCACGACTGTGAATCTTAACGATCTGTATATCTTTGTCATTTGTCTCTCCGCTCACTGTAATGGATAGGTAGTTAACACGAAGTCTTTGCCGATGAAGTGGCAGCCCTGGCAAAGTTGCACGCCATTACCGGCTGCCACGGGATTGGCCGCACTCGTCGTGCTGGTTGTCTCATACCAAAACCAGCCTTTTCCGCCAGCGCTATCGTCGTGTGTCTTGACCATGACTGCCCACCCTTGCAGGCCCCCTTCGTCGTCGAACATCTCCTTGACGATTGAGGAGCCTATCGGATGAGACTTGCTTCCTGTTTCCAACGAGGCGTTGACTGTCGGGTCCAGGAAAACGCGAACCGGCCAGCCGGGATTCGTATGCGGACCACGGCTGGGATGTGAGCTCGATTCCTGAGCCTCGAATTTCTTGTAGGACCCGGCTTTCAGATAACTGAAGAGCTCCTCCACGTCCGTGGGCACTGCGCTATTAACGTCCGGCGTCTCTGCCGTGGGGTCAAAAACGCTTGTGCCTGAAGCTTTCGGTTGATCCTGACCCAGAATATTCGCGCTTAGCGAAAGTAGAACCGCAATGAGTAATGTAGTGATTGTGAGATTGTTTTTCATTTTATCTGCCCTCCGTCGATCGGCGACCTATGTGATTGATTCTCAAGACGAAGCATGCGTGAAGATCATTGCCGGCGGCAGTAAGTAACGGTTAGAAACTGAGAATCACGCCGTAACGTCGCTAATGTCGCCCTTCAATCAACACGAGGAAATAGACATGAATACGAGAATCAAGACTGACCTGCACTTTATGGCCCTGGCGCTAGTAAGCTCGTTTGCGATCTTGCTACTGGGCGCGAGTGTCGCCGTCGCGGACGACACCAGGAAATACGAGGCCGAGTTCAACGCTGATGGTGAACTGATAAGACCATCGGGCTGGCGTGAGTGGGTCTTTGTTGGGAGTCCGCTGACGCCAAACTCCCTGAATGGCGGCGAAGCGCCGTTTCCGGAGTTTCATAGCGTCTATATCGACCCGAAGAGCTGGAAGCATTACAAGAAAACGGGCGAATTTCGCGAAGGCACGATGTTCGCCAAGGAGCTTACTTTAGTCGGTGCTACCGCGGCGACCAGTGGTATTGGCTTTTTCAACGGTGATCTGCAGGGATTCGAAATTGCGCACAAGGACAGCAAGCGCTACCCGAAAGAAACGGGTGGCTGGGCCTACTACACCTTCGGTCACAAACCTGAGCCTTATAACAACACCGCCGGAGCAATGCCAACCGCCGCTTGTGCCGCATGTCACACAGCAGCAGCCGCGGAGGACATGGTATTTACGCAGTACTACCCGATCCTCGGCGTGGCCAAGGCGGCCGGTGACAAAGGCGCGGGCGTCGGCGGCAAGGACTAGTCATGGACCAGCCACAATATGAGATAGATACAACCATTCTCGTTTTGGGCGCCGTGTACATTGCGGCGCTCATTGGGCTGGCGATTTTAATCATCTAACGGAGGAAACGACATGTTCACGAGAATAATATCCGCCGTCGTGGCGCTCCTGATATTCGCCACCGCAAATGCTGGCGTAAAACTACAATCAACGTACGACAGTATCGTCGATAAGTCGGGCAACATTTCTCTGCCAGAAAACTTTCGACGAGACTGGGCGTTTCTTGGCACGTGGTCGATCGCCAGGGAGGACGTTGAAACCAGCAGTGCAGCAAGCGGTCATGGTGCAGCCGGGCTTCACAATGTGTATACCCAGCAAACAACGATTGATCACTTTCGTGAGACGGGGAAGTTCCCTGACGGTGCGGTCATCATCAAGGAGCTGCTAAAGGCGGAAACTTCGTCTATGACCACCGGAACAGTTAGTCGAGGAACGGTCGTGGAAGGTTGGTTCGTAATGGTCAAGGACACTCAGGGTCGTTTCCCGTCCAACCCGCTTTGGGGTGACGGCTGGGGATGGTCACTGTTCAATGCCGATCAACCCGCGTCGACTGTTACCACGAACTACAAGACGGAATGCATCGGTTGTCATATCCGGGCGCGTAAAGATGACTGGATTTACCTAAACGGCTATCCGGTATTGGGGACAGCGAAGTAACGAGGGGCACCCCATGACGACAATTCGAAGAGGGGTTCTTATTGGTGTATTCGCCGCCGCGGCCGCAGTCCTTGCGACACAGGGACTGCGGTTTATTCCGGAAAGTTCACCGGTAGAACGCGGAGCGGCAGTTGCCCGGTCGCTGGGCTGCATTGATTGCCATGGAAAACCAGCGCCCGGCTTTCCCGATGATGCCAACCTGCCGTGCGCGCCTGGCAACGTCAATATCACTCACCCTCCCTACGACGGCCGGTGCACAGACATACTGGCCTACTTCGAAGCGGTTCGGCTGAAGCGGACATTTCGAATACGAGCGGAATCATTTAATCAAAACGGATTGCTTCGAGGGGAGCGCCTTGCGCGACAATACAACTGCTTTCAATGCCATGGTGAATTGGGCCAGGGCGGCTTTCGAAACGCCGGCGCACTCAAGGGTTACATTCCTGGTTATTTTGGCAAAGACTTCGATCTGCTCACTCGTGAGGGAAGTGCCGAATCAGTTCGAACCTGGATCCGCCAGGGTATCGATCCGGCGCTGTTATCGAAACCGATTGAAGGACCGATTGCCGAATTTTTTATCGAACGGCAGGAGGTAAGCATGCCTGTATTTGGGAGCTTGCCGGATTCAAACATTCGGGAATTAGCTGACTACGTTATTGCTCTAAATCGGCTCGGGCCGATGGATGCCAAAGCAATACGTGCATATGGCGAAAACACGCAGCGGTCCAGCCCGGCTGGAGCGACTGCATTGCTGAGCACTCTGGGGTCAATAGTCGAATGACAGCTCCAATCCGTAGGTTCGGGGATCGCCCGTCCATGAGAGCGTGCCTTCGGGCGTGAAGTTCAGCTTCGCGTGGGATGTAAAGTAAACCTTATCCGCGACGTTTTTGATCCATAAGCCCAGCTTCCAGTTTCGTTTCGCATTCGTGTACCAGACGCTCGCGTTGACAACGCCATAAGCACCTTGATTCGTAGAGGGATTGTCGAACACATCGTACTTGACTTCGTCCTGCCAAACGTAATCCAAGTGTGTGCTAATGCTCGCCTGCGATGCCAACGGCTGCGTATGGTCAGCAAAAAACGTCATTGAATACCGCGGCGCATGGCTCAGCCGGGATCCAGCAAGGTCAACAGCACCGAGAAACGGATCAGCCGCGAGATACTGATCGAAGCTTGCGTTGAGATAGCTTGCGGTGACACCAACATTCATCGTTGAAGTGGGCATCGCAAAGACCTCCAACTCTGCGCCGTAAATCGTGGACTTTGCAGCATTGTCGATACGAGCAAGACCCGCGCCAGTGAAAGTGTTGACTTGCTGGTCGTCATACCGAGAGTAAAAGATCGCCCCATTCAATCTCAGTCGATTCTCAAGCCAATCTATCTTGCTTCCAACTTCGTAGCTCCATACGTCCTCGGGTCCAACTTTTTCACCACCACCGAGTACGTTATAGCCACCGCTCTTAAAGCCCTTGGTAATCGATGCGTAAATGAAAACATCAGTGTTTAACTGGTATTGCAGCGAAACATGTGGCGTCCAGTCTTTCCATTTAGCCCGGTCGTCAGCGAATATCGGGCTGGTCATTTTCTTGCTCTCATTGTTGTAACGCAGGCCAGCGGTAAGGCCAATTCCTGTGGTGATTTCGTACGTGCCTTGTGCAAATACTGCGATAGCCTCTACGTCAATATCACCGGCAACAGGGATGTCGAAGCCGAATGCCGGTAAGAATACGACACCGGTATCCGACGTATCCTCATCGAGGTAGTAAAGACCCGCTTGCCATGCCCAGCGGCTTTCGCTTTTGTCATTGTAGAGCCGCAGCTCCTGGCTAAACTGTTCGTGATCTTCACGATTCTCGAAATGCACGGCATCGACCTCGGTACCGTCCGTATCAAGGTGATAGTTAACGACGTTTTTGCCTTGTGCTGTTATGGATTGTAACGAGAGACCATTGTTAAAACTCCATGTCGCAATGGCCGTCAGTCCGTGGCTATCAGCTTCAAAAAATATGTCGGTATTCTGGCTAACCTTGAAGGGGTCCGTGTTTGACTGCGCCCCGAGCGTGGCGGCAAGCCCGTCGACGGTTGGGACAATCGCGGGACCTTCGACGTCACGAGAGAAGTACTGGCCGAGAAACCTCAGTTCAAAGTTTTCGCCGGACGAAATCTCGACTTCGCCGCGTGCGGTCACGAGATCTTCGTCGTCAGGATTCTTCGAACCGGGAACCAGATTGTCAGTATAACCGTCATGCGATTTCCTCGAAACGGCCAGCCGCCCCGAGACGTTATCAGCTAGAGACGAACTGACAAATCCCTTTAGGTTTAGTTGATCGAAATTGCCAACGGATATCGTCGCATTTGCCGCGAGTTCTTTAGTGGGAGCAGCAGAAATTATGTTGATCGCTCCACCGGTCGCATTTCTGCCGTAGATTGTTCCCTGCGGGCCGCGTAGCACTTCGATTCTTTCCACATCGACAAAATCGTAAAACACGCCCCACTGTCGCGCCTGATAGACGCCGTCAACATGGACAGCGATAGCGCCCTGGGATCCCAGGAAATCGAGGTTGTTACCAATACCGCGAATATAGATTCTGCCAGACGTACCGTTAGTCGAGACGACCATACCGGGTGTATAGAGCCCCAGACTTGATACGTCTTTAATGCCGGCGTTCTCAATAAACTCTTCGCTGAGCGCGGTTACGGACGCGGCGACCTGTTGTAGTGGTTGCTCTATTTTCTGCGCGGTGACGATAATCTCATCGAAGCCCTTGTCGGGGTCGAACGAACTTTTCAGACCACCAACAGGTCCTTGCTGACCGCTGACCTTTCCATTGATCAATAAGAGAATGATCGCGATCAACAACTCGACGTATCGGCGATTGGAGTGAAGACCAAATGGTGGTGCCATTCTTGCAAGCTCCTGACAGCAGGGTCTCCGCTCCCGCCATCAATCTGTAAGATATCCAGTATAGGCGGTGATCAGGAATAATTCAGAACCCGGCGAACAGCGTGACGGACAGGGTCTCGGGCTCAAGCCTCTGGTGCTCAATCGATTTGTGCGTTGTCTCTCACGATCAGAACATCGCAGGGCAAGTGATCCAGAACGCGCTCGGCGGTACTTCCGATGACCATTCTCTTAATTCCCGAGCGCGCCAGTGCGCCCATGACGACGAGATTGATGCCATTGGCACGCACGAAGGCCGGCAGGATGTCCTGTGACCGACCGGGCAGCTGGTGGACATGGGCCGATTGGATGCCGTTTCTGGCCGCTAACGCATCGAGCGCCTTCCTGTGTACCGTTTTTGTGCGTTGATCAATCTCATCGATTGGCAGTTTTATGGGCAGGATGGCCTTCGTCGCAGCTTTGCCGATTTCGGACAGCCGAGTGTAGGTGTGAATCAAGCCGACCTCGCCGTTCAGAAGTTTCGCGAAGCGCTGAGCCGCCTCGACGATGATCTGATCGAGCGTCGCGGGTTTGTCGTGGTTATGCGTTGGATCGACGGCCGCGGCGATTCGTGGTGTATCCCAAAACTCCCGGTGCTTGACCAGCCACAGTGGATACAGGCATTTCCTGATCAACTGCCAGTCGGTATCGACCAGGATGCTGCGTTGTGCGCTGCTGTGAAACTCCGTACCTTTCATCAGCAAACAGGGCTCGCTGTTCAGCGCCTTCGCCAGTATGCCGTCGGCGACAGGGCGGTCAAGCAGTACGCTCACTGAGCCGAGTAATCCAGCACTTCGAACGGGCTCCGCCAACTCTTCGGCAACGCCTTGCTGCCATTCAAAGATATGTTGCCTTATCGCGTCCACCTCACTTGAAACCGCAATTCCACCCGGTAGAGCGCTGTACGACGTTTCGCAGAACAAGACATCGAGTTTGCATTCGAGCAAACCGGCTATCCGCAGCGCTCTGTCGATAGTCAGCTCCGGCTTGCAGTCACTCTCGACGACAACGAGCATGTTCTTTCTTGGCATGTCAGAACCTCCGCTAAACACTAAAACCCGCCGTATTGAAACGTCCGGTAGTGGTAATCCGGAACTACCACCTCGTAAAAGGGCTGCAGGTAAGCCACCAGATCGACGAGTTCTTGCACCGTCATGTGGGCATTTGACATTAGAAGGATTGTTCCCCCGCTGCATTGGGTGCGCAATTCGTAGTCGTAGGAAGGTCGCTGCGGTGACTACATAGGCTGCTATAAAGGACGTTGGCTCGGCGGAACTGGCCGCTGATTATTCCTTAGGTGTCCTGCGACTTGGTCTCTCTGAGAGATGGCGCATAGGTTTCTTCGCTGATCGACTCGAAGTAATCATCCAATGCCGGGAATGCCTCGCGCAGATTGACGAAATCCTCTGCCTGCAGGATCATGACACGGCTTGTTTCTGTGGCGGTTAACGTGCCGAAGGTTTGCGAATGCTTGTCGAGACTGCGTTCACCCCAGTGGTCACCTGGACCAAGTACGCGCACGAAATCGTCGCCCGACGCATTCGGTATTCGCGATTCCAGACAGCCGGATATGACAGTATAGAATCCGTCGACGAGCTGACCGGGAACAGAAATAACATCACCTTTGGCATAGCATCGATAGAGGGTTGCCGACTGCGAGTGCCCTGCAATCTGTACAATACTTCGTGGCAGAAAATAGTCGAACAACCAGTTTAACGCGACTCTGACGCGCGTAGAGAAGCCCGGCAACATACCGATATAAAACGCGCGCCACATCAACCACGCGGGCAGACCGGAAATTCGCATACCAAACACTTCCGCTACTGCGCGGTAGTTGCCGATCGATGCCAGTGTGCCACGCGGTTTGTAGGCGAACTTTTTCAACGGTTTTTGCCGCACTGAATTAGCGATATTGCGCGCAACGCAATGTGCTTCGCGAACCGCAAACTGTGCTGTCGGAGGCGCGTACTTCGCTTTCTCGCCGGCAGCGCCGGGCAAAGGAACAAGTGCGGCGTCACCAAGTGACCAGACGTTGTCGGAGCCGATTACTTGCAGGTTTTCGTCAACAGCGATTTTGCCTCGGCTCAGATCAACTTTGAGGCTGTTGGTGAGCTCTCGAGGACCGTTACCAACTGTCGTCACCAGTGTGCAGGTATCAATTGCGCTGCCGTCATTCAGGAAAACGGTGTTCGCGGTCGCTGATGTAATGCTCTTCCCGCAAACAACTTGAACGCCGCGTTTTTCCAGCTTACCCGTCGCGTATTCGCCGAGCTTAGGCGCCAGTTCGGGAAGAATCTCGTCGCCACGCTGGATTAGGATCGCGCGGATATCCTGTTTGCTGATGTTTGGGTAGAACTTCAGCGTGCGATGAATCATCTCGGTTAATTCACCAATTGTTTCGACGCCGGAAAAGCCGCCACCAGCAACGACGAATGTGAGCAAACGCTGTTTCAATTCGCGGTTATTTGTGACATCCGCATGTTCAAGTCTGCGAATAACCTTGTTTCTCAGCAGGTGAGCATCCGCCAGGTTTCGCATGCAAAGACTGTGTTCGAGAAAGCCTGGTGAGTGCAAGAGATTCGTTTTCTGGCCGACAGCGATAACCAGATGATCGTATTCAACGAATTGTGGCGTGCGTCGAGACCCTTGCAAAAAATGTACGCGACGAGAGTCGAAGTCGACGCCGGTAACTTCGGCCATTCGAACTTTCACCTTACGTAACATGTAGCGCAATGGCGTCACTGCATCGGGCGCGCTGATGGTGCCTGATGCTACTTCCGGCAGTAGCGGTTGAAAAACGAAGTAGTTCTCTGCGTTTATGAGTTCAATATCGACCAGCGACCCCGCCATCTTTTGCAGGTTTTTGGCCGTAAATGCCCCTGCGAAGCCGCCTCCGAGGATGACTATCTTTGGCCGTGGCATGTCTATTGTAGCGCCGATTTTATGATCATCATTTTGTCTATCTGCATATCATGAATAGTGTGAGGAATTCCGCTGGTACCAAGACCGGACGGCCTTAGCCCGGCGAACGGCATGACGTCGTCCCGTACTTTATGGTGCCGCCTTCCTGTGTAAAAAAAAGCCCGGGCAAGCCGGGCTTTTTCATGTTGCTTTACGAAAGCAGCGACTAGAAATCTGCCGCGAGACGTGCATACCAAAAACTACCGTTATTCCCGAACGGCGACGTTATTGATGTATTCGCTCCGAGAAATGCCAACGTGCCATCACGCTCAGGTCCTGGCTCAATGTCGAATACATTGTCAATGCCAACG
This sequence comes from Woeseiaceae bacterium, assembly GCA_021773075.1. Lineage (GTDB taxonomy): Bacteria > Pseudomonadota > Gammaproteobacteria > Steroidobacterales > Woeseiaceae > UBA1847. Next base: position 187,261 of record JAJFKT010000035.1, on the reverse strand, counting down.
CTCAACTTGAATATGTCGTTGAACCTGAAGGTTGATTCGATATCAATCAGTATTTCAGAACTATACCTTGAAACATCGTCGGCAAGACCGCTACTGAAGAGGCCGCCCGTTGACTTCCAGTCACCGTAATTGTTGACGCGCACGTAGCCGCTCAGAACATTGCCGGTATCGAAGTCGAAGGTCAACGTCGTCCTGCCTTCCGGAGTCTGGTTTTCAAGATCGAAGACGCGTGATGCATTGATTGTTCCTGGCGCTACTTTGTCCACCTTTTGTTCGTTTTGGTTGTGACGCAAATCAACGACCAGATCGCCGGAACCCACCTCGAAGTCCGCCGTTATGGCGACGTCGAAACCAGACACATCGGAATCGAACGAATTAGCAAAAAAGTTTGCCAAACCGCCAAGCATCAAGTCGGCATTTGGGACGCCAGCGGCTGTCAGGTCAGCAACATTCTGTGCGGTTATCGTCGTATTGAACAACGCGAGCCTGTCGTCGATCTCAATATCATAGTAATCGAGCGTAACGTTGATATTGTCTGTCGCAGTCCAAACTGCACCCAATGTGAAGCTGGTTGATTCCTCCGGCACAAGCGGTTGCGACCCTAGCACCATTGCAACGGTACTGCCGACCGGAAATGTACCGCTCGGAATCAGGTTGCCTGCTGAGTCTGCACTGGTCGTAGTATTGAGTGTGTTGACCTGGCCAGGTGTTGGCGCGCGGAATCCGCTGCTAATCGTGGCGCGCAATGCGAACTGCTCGTTAACCTGAAGGCGCCCGGACAGTTTGAAGTCCGTCGTGTCACCAAACTCGTCGTAGTCCTCGAAGCGAACGGCGGCACCAAGCGTGAAGTTATCGGTCAGGTCGGCCTCAATATCCACATACGCCGCAACACTTGAGCTGTCGAAGCTACCGGCTGATTCGACCGCAAAGCCCTGGAACCCGTCAGAGCCAACGCCGAATTCGAAAGCTGGTCCCGCGGTATTAGAAGCCGCATCGCCGGCAGCAATCTTGTATGTTTCTTCCCGCCATTCAAAGCCGAACGCGAAGTTAAGCGGCGAAGCAAGATTGCCAACATCAAAGGTCTTCACAAAATCTGCGTTGAAGCCAGTCTCCTCCTGCGTCAGCTTGCCTGGATTGAAGCTGGTTGGCGACAGTCGACCAAGGCTGGGATTGATAGTCTCCGACAATATGTAATCGGCCTCACTTTCGGCAACGCGTCCACGAATATCCCAGCTCAGGCCTGAGCCGGTCTCACCACGCACGCCGAGAACCAATGCCATATCCGAGATAGCGGCACCGAAGTCAGGATTGTAGCCACCCGGGAATTGCGTGAAGATCGGATTCAACATTACGAAGCCGCTTGGATTGGTCACCAGATCCGCATCGGCCGTCAGATAATCAGCTGGATCGAAGCCTCCCGCGATAATGCGGTCAACCAGTGCCTGAGGCGCTGGATCGGGAATGAAGTCGCCGTCGCCGTCTTGTATCAACGTCGAACGGCCGTTTACTCCTGCAGAAGGATCCAATACCGGGTGACGGTAGAAGAAATCAGAGACTGTGTCGTTGTCGGAGAAACTGACGTTACCGTAAATCTCCGTATTCTCACTCACGTCAATCCCCGCATTCAAAAAGAATTTCAGGGCTTCAACGTCCGGGTCACCCCAGCGCTGGCAAAGATCGTTCAACGGCACTACGCCCGGCCCAACCGCGTCGATGACCGGCTGGCAATCGCCGCGTTGCACGCCACGCGAGGTTGTATCTGCTGTTGAATGCTCGATAGTCGCATTCAAGAATCCAGCGTCACCGAGACGAAAGCCGGCGTTAGCCGCCAGGGTTGTTCGGGTACCATCACCCTCATAGTATTCGCCGGTCTGCGCAGATATGGAGAATCCCTCGTTAGCGTCTTTTAAGATGACATTGATTACGCCCGCGATAGCATCGGAGCCATACTGAGCGGACGCTCCGTCGCGCAGGACTTCGAGCCGCTTGATTGCCAGCGATGGCAGCGCAGAAAAGTCGACCGCCTGTGCACCTTGATTGACGGTGCCCAGTGGAGCCAGCTGCAGATTGACCAGCGGCGACCGATGGCGCCGCGTGCCGTTCACAAGGACCAAAGTTTGATCTGGCGACAGATTGCGTAACGACACTGGCCGAATAAATGCGGTTCCATCAGCGATCGGAAAACGTTGCGTATTGATCGACGGCGCAACCTTCGTCAGACCGTCAGTCATGTCGAACGTTGCCTGATTTGCCAGTGCCGTACCGGCGAGTACATCGATCGGTGACATAGTCTCTGTTGGCGACTGTCCCAGTTTGCGAGTACCCGTCGTCACGATCTCTTCAATCGAATCGTTCGCGCCATCGGTTTGTGAGAATGCCGCAGGACTGCCGACTGCGAGTGCGGCCGCAATGGTCGCGATGAGGCTGAGTTGCCTCTGGTTTCTTGAATGGATCATAGGTTCCCCCTTGTGTACCCAAGCTAAATTAGTGAATTAATAAATCAGTATAGTAGGACTTTCGTATTGCGTCAGTGTTCAACACAACTCCCCCGGGTCAGGCCGGGCTTGTTTAGTCTTGTGAGCTGACCGATAGCTTACATCATGCCACCCGGGATTATGCAATATCGTCGTGTGACTATGACAGACCGGAGAGTCAATGTGGCTGTCTTTGCTTCGCGGTAAGATGATGCGGATGCTGGCCCACAGACCTGGAGCCGAATGCCGATACTCGCTTTCATAGAGTTTTTAGCTGCTGCCAACGCAATCATGCTGGCTGCTGCGATGCTGTGGAGTTCGCGCTTCCATCGTACTCGCGCCAGAAACCGTTTTGCCGGCTTTCTGTTTTGTTACGGCTGGCTGCTCACGACTTTCATGTTAGTCGATCAGGGGTGGTTGCAGCCGACGAAGGAATTGCAACTGATCGATGACACGATTGGACTGCTGACCGGCGCGCTCTTTCTGGACTACTTTCTGGGTGCGCTGGGCCGCGGCCCCATGCCGGCATGGGCGTATATGCCAGCGGCGACCTATGTGGTGGCAAGCCTGTTTTTCGGCTCATTCGTCGCTGAGAATGTACATATCGGGCACGTGATTGCGGTCTATGTTGGCTACACCAGCATGGCAACCTATGTGTACATGCAGGCCCGCAAGTTCAAAAGCCGAAAACCCCCGCATCTAATTTTCCTGCTGACGGCGACTTGGTTGGTCCACGTTGCCCAATTCGCGCGATTGTCGTGGCCTTCCGTAAGCTGGATATTCGACTCAGTACCTGTCATCGGCACACTGTTTCTCATCGGTCTGACGTTTCTCATTATGACCGACTCGCGAGCGCTCAGAGACTACCTGGGTCCAGTTCGCCCTGGGCCGGGTGATGACACCCGCATACTTGAGCAACTCAATACGCTCATGCTCAACGAAAAGCACTTCCTCGACCCACAGCTAAGCCTTGAATCCCTGGCCATTGCGTTGAACCTGTCTGCACGTCAGCTCTCCGAGATTATCAATAAGGTTGGCGGAAGCAACTTCTACGATTATGTCAATCGATATCGTGTTGAGGAGGCACAGAAATTAATGTGTGACGCCGCCGAAGCGCGGACCTCAATAGAGGCCGTCGGGCTGTTGGTGGGCTTTCGGGCCCGCTCGACATTCTACGAGGCCTTTCGACGAGAAACCGGCCAGACACCGGGAGAGTACCGACGATCTCGCTCCAGCTAACTTTCGTGTCCGAGCGCGCGCTACCGGACAGGATTCTTGTTGAGCGACTGATCTATCGCAACGATGATCGCATCTGGAAATACTTCGAAAGGCATCGATACGGAGCTTCGCGATGATTCATCGGTTTACAGTAGTAGTCGTAGCATTCGCTTTTTGTCTAGCGGCCGAATCGGCCGTCGCTGAGAACGCGATAAACGAGACACAAGCAGCGGCCATAGAAATGGTTAACTCTGCCTACCGAGCTGACGGTGGTTCAGGTATTCAGGTCGCAGTTATCAAAGACGGACATCTGGCGTTCAGCTACGCAGTCGGCCATGCAGATTTGGAAAATGACGTGCCGTTAGAGCCCGGGACCCGCATGCGTATTGGCAGCGTTTCGAAAGTGTTCACGACGACTTTGGTCGCAGCACTGGTGCAGAAAGAAATGATCCGCCTGGATACTGATATTCGGGAGTATGTCCCGGAATTCCCGGAGAAGGGCAGCACGATCACCGCGCGCCAGATCGCGAGTCATACGTCCGGATTACGCCACTATGATTTTTCGAATATGGCCGAGGCGAACAACATGCGGTTTTATGAAGCCTTATCCGATGCGCTTCCGGTCTTTGCCGAAGATCCGTTGTTAAGTGAGCCTGGGACGGAACATCACTACAGCGGATTCGGTATCAATTTGCTGGGGGTGGCAGTTGAGCGCGTCGTTGGCCTTCCATATTCTCAGGCACTAATTGAAAACCTGCTGCTACCCCTTGATCTCACGAACACAATGGTTGATCACCCATTGGCGATCATTCCCGGTCGCACACGATTCTATACTGTATTGAGCGGGCAACTTGTCAACACGTTCTGGCGGGATAGTTCTGACTACTACCCATCGGGCGGTCTGCTGTCGACCGCGGAGGACATCGCAAGCTTCACACATGCCATATTCGAGAGTGATTTTCTGGATGAGGAAAGGCAGACACTCATGCGAACTGAATCGACGACGGCTGACCAACAGGCGGTTGGCTACACATTTGGATGGCAGGTAATGGACAACGAGTCGGGAAAACTAATGTACTTCCACGGTGGGGAAACCAATGGTGCGTACTGCAACGTACTGTTCATTCCGGAAGATGGTTTGATCGTTGCGGGTATCGCCAATTACAACGTATTTCCTTCGGACGGTGAGGTCGCTTTCTTTGATCTGGTTCGACGGCAGCTACCCGAACTGTTATAGACGTGAACACCAACTCAAAAAACCGCTTACTCCTCGGCAATAGACTTGTATGGGCGGTGGCCCTGTTCTCAAGCGGCATTGCTGCGTGTTCTATTGATAAAGCGATAGTTGTTGACCCGGGCGAACAGCGGGGGGCAATTCGTGTTATCGACGGCAGCCTGATGATAATGCAAAAAGCCGCGGCCGCAAGTGTTCGTATGATCGACGGTGACGTTACGCTGATGAACGAAAGCACTGTCTACGGCCGGCTGCGAATTACCGATGGAGTGCTGACTGCTCAGCCGGGCTCTCACATTGGTGACGGGCTGGTGGCGCATCATGCGGATTTTAGCTTTGACGGCTCGCAAGTTGACGGCGACGTCGAGCTTTTCTGTAGCGGCGGTACGATTAACCGAACTCAGATAAATGGCGAGATTCGCGTTCGCAAACGCGCGCTTTGGCATGTTAGCTGCGACGTGGAGAAGTTGCTTGTCATCGGTCCCGGGAGTCACGTTCGCAGGCTCGTCCTGGAAGCAGAGGATGTACGTATCGAGATAAGTAGCGACGCTGTTATTGACGATTTGGTTGGGCTCTGACAAGTTAGAGATCGATGACGTGTCTATGAAACGTCGTCGCCGAAGCCAAAGCGTCTCGCACCGGACGAATGTGTTTTCAAGCGGCGAGCCGCGCTTTTATTTCCTTAACTCGCGATCGCGATACTCTGACTGCTTCGGCCAATCCGTTCAGAATAATTTTATAACCGCCATCACTCTTCAGGAGTGACGAAACAGCTGATAGTCGGATCAGCCATTGCCGGCTAATTCGACAGAAGTCTTCCGGGTCTAATGCCTCTTCAATCTCTGCCAGTGAGTTATCCAGCACCCACTGTCGACCGTTTTTATCAATAAGTTGGCTACCCTTCAGATAACTGCGAACGGCAATAACATCGGTGCTTCGTACCGGTGTGAAATGGCCAGCCAGAGCGACAAGAAACTGTTGACGATACGTATTGCGCCTGCTTTTGGCCGCATCTTCGGCAGGAAAGTCTGGCCACTCATTGGAAGACATCCGGAAGCCGCCGAATTTCTGATATTTACGCAGCGCCCTGATCAAATCTCTTCGAACAATCGGTTTCAGCAGGTAATCGATGCTATTAGCAGCGAATGCCTGCAGGGCATAGCCACTATAGGCCGTACAAAATACGATCGGTGAGTCTATGCGACGTTTCGCCAGGATCTCGAAGCTGTCGCCGTCCTCAAGTCGGATGTCCATAAAAATAAGATCAGGCGTCCCATTGCTGTCGAGCCACAGCAAGGTTGCCGCGACGGACGGCGTTTTGCCGATGATCTCCGTACCGGGTTGAAGCTCCTCAATAAGGCGTTCCAGACGATTCGCTGCGCGTGGTTCGTCTTCGACAATCAGGACCTTCATGCAGCCGAAATCAACGGCACGCGAACCGAGTAAGTGGTTTTCGTTTCGGTTACTTGTACTGTTTTTCCGCATACATGCTCAACCCGGGTCCGCAGGTTCTCAAGACCGCTTTCCATTGAGTCTACGTTTTCCCGGCGGTTGAGCGTGTTCTCTACGATCAATTGATCATCATCGGTAAATACCTTCAGCTTTAGCGGCGAAGCGGCGCTGTACGCGTTATGTTTCAACGCGTTCTCAACCACGGTCTGCAACGCCAATGGCACAATCTGATGTGTTTCAGCGCCGGGTGCGAGACTGAAATCAAATTCAAACGCACCTGGCTGACGTGATTCGAGCAGGTAAAGCAAAGAACGAATAGCCCCTATTTCGGCGGACAGGGGTACCAGCTGTTCGTCACGGTGTTCAAGGATGTAACGATAGATATTGGCCAGCTCTTCGATGAAACGCACCGCGAGTTTCGGATCTTCTTCAACGATGTCGACGAGCGTATTCAAGCTGTTGAAAAGAAAGTGTGGACTAAGTCTTGCCTTTAGGGTTTCGAACCGCGCGATAAGCGTAGCTTGTTCCGCTGCCCTCGCCTCACCCTCCAGGAAAATACGGTCTGCAACGCCGGACACAATCAAAGGTAACAACACCGCCAGCACTGCCACGTCGAATTCAAAGGATGCTGGCGATCCCCAGTCGACCACAACGTTGAAGAAAAATCGGGTGAAGGCGATTGCAACGCTGGCTGCTGCCACTACAAGGAATAAAGGCAGCAAGCGTCTCAACGCCGGGCGACCGTGCCGATCAATTTGCCGTGAGCCGACGCGATAGAGGAGCAACAACAGGCTTGCAAGCAAGAATGCGAACACAACTTCGTATACAGCGGCAGGAACGAGCATCTGCTCGACCGTCATTTGTCCATCGAGCAGAAACTTGATCTTGTAGTAAGCGGGAAGCGCTATTGCGATAGAACATGCCGCCAGTATGTCCGCCTTGTTTTGTCTCGATAGCATCTTTTTTCGTCGTCGGGTTGGCAGCGCCAGAAGCCGCTGTCGTATGACCTGGACTATGACTTTAGCGGATTTCACGTGACCTCAGCCAGAATGACTCACTTCTGGAGACGACTTGTTCCGCTGCCTCATTGCTACTTTGAACTTTCGCGTCATCGAAAAACCCGTGCGCATCGCGAATTGACCACAGTTCCAGTAAATGTGGTGGCTCGGTCGGTGTGACCTCGGTGGCGAGCCCACGATTCGACATCCGGCCAGCACTCTGCGCCTTAAGTTCAACACCGTAGGTGCCAAATACGGGACCTAACTCATCGTCCATCGCCTGAAGCCTTGCAAGCCCTGCAGCCGGATCTCCATCGATCCATTCGAGCGTAAGCAGTGTGTGTCTGCCCTTTTTTGCGCTGACTGCGAATGGGCCCGACGTAAATACCACCTGATGATCGCTCAGCGCCGTGAGCAGCAGCGGAAAGACCTGCTGAAAGTCGGGGTCCTGAAAGAAGGCCTGGAATGATTCACTATCGCTTGCCGTACCAAACGTGACGACATCGGCAGAGAGCTCGTCGCTACCGCCGTGTTGGACGTCGTAGCTGTCCACTGTCATGCCATAGCGCGACATGATTGGACGCAGTTTGCGAATGTAGTCGTCAAACACAACGCCACTATCCGTCGCCTTATCAGCAACGAATCGATTGAAGCCAACGTAGTGTATTTCACCACTTGCCAACGCTGGCGGTCCTGCGAGCGTAGTCAGGAGGACAAACAAGCACAATTTGAACAGGATTTTCATGGTTATCCCTCTTTGCGGAAATCGTTACTACAAAGTAGGGGGTTAGCGGCCCGTGGAACAGCAAAAGCATACCGATCGGTGAATTCATGCGACCGAGTTGAATGAAATTCGACTCACAGGCTGGCGGCGATTGCCCTGCCGATATCAGTTGCAGCCTCTACGACCAGCGTCGGGCCCTCCGTGTTCTTGGCAGCTTCCTCCAGATTGTAGGAATTGGACCAGACGAAGGCGTCGGTTTTGGTGTCCAGCAGCCGCACGACGAGAGCCGGGCCAAGGTCGCAAGCCACGACCATCGACTGCAGTTTTAGTCGAACGCCGTCATCGGTCGCACGAATTCCCCCGGGCACTCTTTGAATCAGTTCGCTCAGCAGCGTGTTCTCAACCGCCGTGAAAAGTGGCTCCTGTACGGGCGATTCTACGAAATTGATCAGCGGCTCTACATAAACGCTCGGTACGTCCTCTGTATGTATGAGGTGCGCTGACGCATAGGCCATTACTGCCAACATTATCGGGGCGGCTGCCGCCGCGACATGGCTGCGTCTGAGCACTGTCGCCTGCCGCGTATTCGCCACCAATCGGTAGCCGCGCCGAGCCTCGGAGCGGATGTATTTCGGGTGTTCTGCGCTGTCTTCCAACAGCTGACGCAGCTGATAAATTGCGGTCGTTACAGAGTCCCGGCTTACAACGCGATCCGGCCAGGCTCGTTCCAGCAGCGTCTCTGTCGAAACCCGCTCACCGCTGTGTTCGACAAGTGTGCGCAAGACATCCAGCAGGCGGCTATCGACCGATTTCGATGTTGAAAGCGCTTGCCAGCGCCGTTTGATACTTCCCCGCCGAAAACAAACGCGCCACGTGCCGATGTACCAGATATCGCTCATCACTTATCCCCTTTCTATTTTGAGACCCGCTGTTCCGACTGGTGTTCCGGTTCGATTCAGGACAATTCAGCGTATTTCAGCAGTGGGCTCGGCGCTCCTACGCAATGATTGCTGTCCAAACGTATTCGCCCTGCCGCCGTCGGAGATTTCAATGTCCCGTTGTCCGAAAATACTTTTTCTCATTTATTGCCTGGTTTATCCCGCAGCGCTGCTGGCTGCCAATGGTGAACTGCTCCCGAGCGAAGTCACCGTGCTCATCAATCACGCAATGCGAGCAAATTCCGACGTTGAGCGTAAGACGCTCACGACACCCATCGTTGCGCGTATGCAGACTGACGAACTAAGTGAGATAGAGCGATTCATGAAGGGTGAAGTTCACTTTCTTCATTTTCAGCCACAAGCGTCGCGCGATGAGTTCCTGGCGTTTCGCGATCGTGATGATGATCTGGGTCGTGTCGCGAATCAGCGTTTGATGACTATTCGCATCAACGCCTTTCAAATGGTCGATGAACTAGTGAACGATGATATTCCTATTTATAGACGTCGTTTTGGGCCGCGCATTGATGACCGATTTGGTATCACGTTCCCGATAACAAATACCGCAAATCAATTGGCTGCACGCGGTGATGTTGATGATGCGCTCGATCTAATCGTTGCTGAAGTTCGTGCGCACGATCAGTTCGACGGCCCTTATACGGCATACGGCCTCGCTGGTCAGTTTATGCACATGGCAGTTGACGCCGGCCGCGGTGAGGAATTTCTTCAACTTAATAAATGGGTACTCAATGGGCTAACCAGAACCATCGAATCTCGCCTGAAAGTACACGACCACGGGGGCGGTCAAACATTTGACGTACCCGGAACCGTTTTCTTTACGCTATTCGACGACCGGCGACTCGGCTATCACGACTGGACTGCGAAGTTCATGCGCTTACGTGATCGCATCGCTGCAGGTGGTGGTAACTAATGTAGACCGTGCCAAGCTAAGTATTAGTGTGAGCCGCATCACGGCCTTGTCGCGCCAATTTCCCTAATAATACCTTTTATGTTCAACAGTCACGGGTAGAGACCACACCTGTGACTGCAACGAGGTTCATTGCAATGACGACGGTTCGACGATCCGCTTGCCGCATGCTAGCGCTTGCCGCACTAGTTACGCTCATTAGCTATGGCTGTGGCGGGTCCGGGGGCTCAGGCAGCCCACCACCGCCACCGCCACCGCCACCGCCACCGACGACCGTAGATTGGGACCTTGAGGTGGAGACGACCAATGTTGTATCACCGCTGAGTCCTTCACTGGTCGGACACTACGATCTTTCCGGTGTATTGCTCGACTATGAAAATGTCCCCGGCCTGATCGCTGATATGAGCCAGGCAGGTTTCGTGGCAGCGGGTGGTGGCGGTGCTGACTGGCGAATTGGCCTGGGTCGCTGGGAGAACTCCACAGAAATACTCGACACGTTGACGGATGGCACCACATGCGACAATGCCACGGTGGAGAACCGATCTTCATTCGCGACGGACCTCGAACTCTTGGCGAGTCGGGACTGGTTTAGTTATACGGATGGAGCGCCGGTCAGCAGCGCTGACATCGTCAACAATCGCTACGAACTGGGTTACGTACGTTCAGTCATCGATACGGCTGCAGCATTCGGTGCCACGCCGTTCCTGTCCGTTGATCTTATGCCGAGAGCTTTGTCCGTCAATCAAATACCGAACCGTCTCGATTGCAGTACAACATTCGCGAACAGTATTTCCAATAATCAGCCAGCGAACCCGGCGGTCCTTGCAGAGGCAGTAACGGGTCTGGTTCAACGCGTAGTCGAGGGTAGCGGAACGAAAACAGGTGACGAGAGACCGCGCGCGGTGCAGTACTGGGAAGTCTGGAACGAACCTGAGCTGAACATCTTCTGGGAACCAACGCTGGGAGCCGATCCCGACTCGTTTTTCAACATGGCAATCGCAACATTACTCGAGCTTGATGCATACCGAAGCGCAACTGCTGATACGAACGGACAAGCTATAAGGATTGGACTCGGGAGCTTCGTCAACGCTAGCAGCGCCATAGCGACCATTGAGGGATTTGACCCAGCAAACATCCCGATCGACTTTATTTCCTTTCACGCTTACAACGATGATCCGTTGGTCATTGTCGATGCGATCGCACAAACGGCCATGGCAGTTCAGAATTCGACCAACTATCAGGGTATCGAGCTCGTACTTGCGGAGTGGGGGCCAGATCTTGCAACACGTGCCGGTGACCAACTGTATGCCGCCACGATGGATCCGGCTCTGCATGCAGCGACTGTCGTAGCGCTCGGCGCATCCCTCGGACTCGATCGTTCGCACAACGCGATCTTTTACGACTTCTTTCCTGTTCTGGCACTTGGTCTGATAGATAACGGCGGGACTCCTCGCCCGCTTTATCGTGCGTACGAGTTAATGGCCAAGCTCACCGTTGGCAATGCCGAGCGGCTGGGAATAATGGGACTGGCGGACGGCCGGCTGGACGCTGGCATGGGCGCGGCGCTTGCAGCGCAGGATGCGCAAAGCGGTACCGTTAGAGTGTTGCTGGTGAATCGCAGCTCGAATTCCAAAACGACCCGGGTAACGTTGAACGGCGCCGCGGCAACACCAACGCAAGTATTCGTTTTCGATGCCAGTTCAGACCCCGCGAACAGCCTGCCAAGCATGCGAACTCCGAACGCGACATTTGTACTTCCGCCACGCTCTATCGCTGTTGCGGAATTCTAATAACGAAGCTTCGCGCTAGGTCAGTAGTGACATCTGTCGAGCAACCGCCACCGCGGACGTACGATTGCTAACGCCAAGTTTTCCAAAAATATTTTTCAGGTGCCACTTGACTGTGTTCTGACTGATAAATAGCGATGTCGATATGACGTTATTGGTACTGCCCGCGGCGATGAGAGCGAGTATTTCTCTTTCCCGATCGCTGATGGGTTCGATCAAGCCGTGAACGACGTTGTTGGATGAACCCTTTTCGGGATCGGTTGCAATCGACACGGTGATCGCCTCCAGAAAACTGCGCTTTGAACTTGGCCATTTATCGGTCTCGCCCGCGCGTGAATCAAGCAACAATGAATCGATCTCACGGCCCTCATCTATAAAACACCGAACGGAACGATTCGGCGCCGCAACATTCAGAGCCTCGTCAATCAGGCCTCGAGCGATTGTCTTGTCCTGATCGTATCTGGCGCGCGCCTCCAGAACATAGCACTCCAGAACGCGCATCCCTCGTCGTGATTCCGTTGCCAGGCGTCGCAACTGCGCCAGCACGGGCAACGTATTGTCCGGCCGGCCAATTGCGATCTGCAATCTCGCCCAGGTCAATGCCTGACGGCAGGAGACTCTTTCCCACTGATTGGGAAGCACCCACGTCTCTGCATCAACGTCGATCTCGTTACTGAGTGCGTGATCTATCGCCTCATTAATTCGATCCGACTGCAGCAGGTAAGCGATGCGACCACCTTCAACCAGCGAGCGATGTCTCTCGTAAGGCGTACCCCATCTTGCGCCCACATCTGCGATCAAGTCGTAGCAACGCATTGCCGCACGGTGATCGCCACGCAAGCCGCTGATACGCGCCAGCGCGGTGTATCCGAAAACCAGCAGCTTTGTAAAGCCAACCTCGCCGATCAAAGGCAGGTTCGGTTGCAGGCATTCCAGCGCTTCATCAATTCGGTTCCATTGATACAAGACGATACCTCTTATTACCTGTGGCACCGGTGCGATGTACTTTTGCTCTGAAACATTCGTGCTGTCGGCAGAAAAACGGGCAAAACAGTGATCCAGATTGCCGTTCGCAAAATCGGTGAGTGCCAGAAAACACTCGGCATAAATCGCACCGAGTTCTGAGCCCGCAGCAATGTGGAAACGTCGTGCCTCACGCAATACAGTCGCCGCTTTACCGAATTCCGCAAACTCTGCGAGCGCGTAGCCACGAAAGTTGCAGACCAGACCATGCTCGAAATCGTTTAGGTAACTAAAGTCGCGGGAAAGAAGCTCATGAATTCGTTTTGGGTCGTCTCTCGCAATGGCGATGCCGGCTGCAAGCAAGACCATTTGTTCGTTGAGGTAATCAAGATCGTCGGGCCGCAGGGTGTCCGGCCGGTTTTCGAGAAGCGCTGCGAGTCGCGCCAGATTCTTCTCGCTTTCGTCAGGCTGGTTCGAGTGATAAAGGGCGGTACCGAGCAAGTAGAGCAATTTCGGATTTTCGCTTCTAACAGACTCCGGTATGCGTCGAATCCAGGCGATGACACGCGGGATGTGGCCAGCCATCAACTCTATCCACGATTGTTTTTCCACCAACGCAATTACGTTTTCGAAATCGCCCGCTAACAAACCGCATTCGACCGCCTCCCCGGAAAGGCCATGACTCTCAAACCAACGAGATGCGATACGATATAAACGCACTAGCTCACCGGGGTGTCGACGACGCAGTTCGGTTAACAGGAACTCATGAAACAACTGGTGGTATCGATACCAAACCCGCTCCTGGTCCATCGGCGTGACGAACAGTCCATCTCGCTCGACTGTCTCCAGTAAGGTCTCGGCATTTTCGGCACCAGTCAATTCGGCGGCTAGCGATCCGCTTACTCGCTCGGTGACCGAAGTTCGAAGCAGGAACTCCTGAATGTGTTCGGGTTGCTGATTCAGAACATCACTGGCCATGTATTCTGAGATGTCCTGGAGGCTGCCAGAGAAAGAATCGATGAATCCATCACGTCGATGCGGATCCCGCAATGACAGTGACGCGAGTTGCAATCCAGCGACCCAACCTTCACTGTGTTCGTGAATTCTCTCGACCTGTTCATTGCTCAATTCCAACTGACGAATTTCGGTGAGAAACTCGGCCGCCTCTGACAGGTTTAACCTTAGCTGTGCAGGGGTAATTTCGCTTAGTTCATCTTGAACGCGAAGAGCTGACAGTCCGAACTGCGGTCGCGTTCTGGACGCCACGATCATCTGAAAATTGGAGGGTGCGAGATTTAATAACAGCTCGATCAACTCATCTGTTTCCGCATTGCTAATACAATGATAGTCGTCAAGGAACAGGACGACTGGGCGCGCAGTATCGGCAATGTCTTCGACCAGGTCGTTCAAAGTCCTTGTAATATCAAAGCGCGCAGTGCCATTGATGATACGAGCGGTCCGCGATCCGAACTCCGGTATTGCATATTGAATGGACTCGACGACATCTCTTAGGAGAGCAACGTTACTGCGGTCTTCCATTCCGAGTGATAGCCAGGCAACCGTCACGCCCTCGGCGATCAATAATTCGCGCCACTGAATAAGCAACGTCGTCTTGCCAAAACCGGCCGGCGCTGCCACCAGTGTCAGCTTCGCAAGTCGATCGCTTTGGCTCGACTCCAACAAGTTATGACGGCCGATCATCCTGGAACGTGCAATCGGCGCAATGAACTTCGTTTTCATGCAGGGCGGTACCTGATACGCGGACAGTAATTCTACAATACAGTGCCCGGGCACATTAGCGAATTAGGCGGCGCTTGGTATTATAAATGCGTCGCGGCGTTCACTCACGACTCCGTCTTTATCGTAGGTGATGTGTAACAGGCTATTCGCTGGGACTGCCCACCAATTCGAAATGTCCTCGTCCAGAGGCTCAGACACGGCTAAGGCGCCGCTCTTCATTCGATTTAGATACAAGGACGGTGCTGCTTTATCAGAGGCCCAGCGCAACGCGTGAATAGTCTTGCCATCTGTTACTGCGAGCGTCGCTCGGAACGCTTCCTTGATGCCCTCTGCTCTGCGCAACGCGTCTACCTCTTCTATTGTGCGACGGATGGCCAATTCCGGTTCCTCGTGCAGTCCGTTGCTAATCATCAGCTGAAACAGGACTTCACTGTCGGTTCCGCCAACGATTGAGTTGAATCCGGTATCCGATAGCATCTCAAACAGCTTGCGCCGCATTTGCTGAAAGCCGCCAACCTGCCCGTTGTGCATAAAGAGTAAACCTCCCGAACGAAACGGATGACAGTTGACGTCAAGATTTGGTGCCCCGGTGGATGCACGAACGTGCGCGAAGAAAACGTGACTCTCTATGACTCGAGTCAGTTCACGCAGATTCGGGTCCGCCCACGCCGGTCCGGCGTCACGATACAAGCCTGGTGTCGACGGTTTTCCATACCAACCAAGGCCGCCGCCGTCACCGTGCACACCCAGTTTCGCTTTATGCGAATGCTGCGCTTGCTCGGTCAGTGAGTGAGGACCGTCGTACAGGAATTCTTCGATCAGGCGCGGTTCACCGATATAGGCCAGCCAACGGCACACTAAGATCTCCCAACCAAGATAGGTAAACCCGGAGGTTACGCGACCGGCATTGCCTTCAAACCACCCCAAAGTGTAGTTGCCGTGTTGCCGACCGCAAGACACAATGCCTGATGCTTGCTGTAGTAATTAGACGACTACTTGCAACGATCCCGGTCATGGCCATCGTTGCGGTCATTGTGTTTTCGCTCCTCTACTTGACGCCTGGAGATCCGGCGGCTGTTCTTGCGGGCGAACAAGCCACCGCAGAAGACATCGAGCGTCTCCGAGTATCGCTGGGTCTCGATCAACCTTATCTGGTTCGATTCGGTCAATGGATTACGGGCGTATTACACGGTGATCTGGGCACATCAATATTCTCACGGCGACCCGTCATGGATTTGATCGTGCAACGATTGGAGCCGACGGTGGCACTTACGCTCGCATCACTGCTAATCGCAGTAATGATCGCTATTCCACTTGGCGTTATTGCTGCCTGGCGATCAGGCGGCATTGTCGATCGAGTGGCAATGAGTTTCGCGGTACTCGGTTTCTCGATTCCCGTATTCGTTTTATCGTATTTGTTGATCGCGTTGTTTTCCGTCAAGTTGCACTGGCTACCGGTGCAGGGCTACGTGCCGATAGCCTATGGATTTGTACCGTTTGCCAAGCACCTAATTTTGCCCGCATTTTCCCTCGGCATTATTAACGCGGCACTTATTGCACGTATCACTCGAACGACGATGCTTGAGGTGCTCAATCAGGACTACATACGCGCTGCACGAGCCAAAGGCTTGTCGGTCAAACGAGTTTTGATTCGACATGCACTCAAGAATGCGGCGGTACCCATCGTTACTGTTATAGGCATCAGCTTTGCGCTGCTGATAAGTGGCGTGGTGGTAACCGAAACCGTTTTCAATATTCCGGGGCTGGGCAGGTTGACCGTGGACGCGATATTGCGCAGAGATTACCCGGTGATACAGGGCGTCATTCTGGTTTTTTCCGCTACTTATGTCGTGGTTAATCTGCTGATCGATCTCAGCTACGGATTTTTTGACCCGAGGATCAAACATTGAGCGCGGCCGCAGCAAGTTTGCCAGCACCGACTGGGTTGCTGCGCGTTTGGCAACGTCATCCCAATATTGTCATCGGAACGGCTATGGTGGGTTTTGCCCTGTTCGTTGCGATTGCTGCGCCCTGGTTGGCCGGCGCCGACCCGCAGGCTATCGCGCCCTTCAATCGTCTCGAAGCACCTGGCGCTGAGTTTTGGTTCGGTGGCGACCTTGTCGGACGGGATGTGTTCAGCCGCACGGTTTACGGCTCGCGCATATCACTCGCTGTCGGTCTCGGCGTTGCCATCTGTGGAATCTCCCTCGGGCTGCTGGTCGGACTCCTCAGCGGTTTTGTTCGCTGGGTTGATCAGATCCTGATGCGAGTCATGGACGGATTAATGGCAATACCGTCGATCTTGCTGGCCGTCGCGTTAATCTCCCTGACCGGCGCCAGCCTCAAGAACGTCATTATCGCGATAACGATCGCGGAAATACCGCGTGTCGCCCGCCTCGTGCGAAGCGTCGTTCTGTCACTTAAGGAGCGCCCCTACGTCGAGGCCGCAATCGCGGCTGGAACACCGTTTGTTCTCATATTGTGGCGGCACGTGCTGCCCAATACGCTCGCGCCCCTGCTTATTCAGGGAACCTATATATTTGCGTCCGCTGTTTTGACGGAAGCTATTTTGAGTTTCATCGGTGCTGGAACTCCGCCATCGACCCCTAGCTGGGGCAATATTATCGCTGAAGGTCGAACCGTCTTTTCGATTGCGCCGCACATTGTCCTGTTTCCTGGCCTCGCCCTTTCTTTCACCGTGTTGGGCGTAAATCTACTGGGCGACGGCCTGCGAGATGTTTTTGACCCACGCTATGTGAGCCGGAAATGAGTACGCAAAAAGAGTTGTTAAAGGTCGACAATCTCAGCGTTACGTTTCGAACGGATCATGGGGAAGTGCCAGCTTTACGGGACTTCTCATACGCATTGAGCGCCGGAGAGACTCTCGCTATCGTCGGCGAATCCGGCTCCGGAAAAAGTGTCGGCGCGCTGGCCGTTATGCGCCTCATACCGAATCCGCCGGGTCGCATCACCGATGGCGACATGCACTTTGACGGTCAGAGCATCCTCTCGCTGAAAGAAAGCGAAATGCAGAAAATTCGCGGCAACGACATTGCGATGATCTTTCAAGAGCCAATGACCAGCCTGAACCCGGTTCTCACGGTTGCTGAACAGATAGCTGAAGCGGTGCGACTGCACCAGGGCTTGTCCAGAGACGATGCCCGCGGGCGAGCGCTGGAGATGCTGCAGCTGGTTCAGATTTCCGAGCCAGAGCAACGCCTCGACCAATACCCGCACGAACTGTCGGGCGGCATGTGCCAACGTGTAATGATCGCGATGGCGCTAGCGTGCACACCTTCGATATTAATTGCCGATGAACCAACGACGGCGCTGGACGTGACCATCCAGGCGCAGATTCTGGACCTTATGCGGGACCTGAAGCATCGACTCGGTACAGCGATCCTGCTGATTACGCATGATCTCGGCGTCGTCGCAGAGATGGCCGATCGCGTGTTAGTGGTTTATGCCGGCAGAAAAGTTGAAGAGGCATCGGTGCGCGACCTGCTCGGCTCACCGCGGCACCCTTATACGATTGGCTTGCTCGGTGCCATGCCACGCCTGGGAGAAAGTGGAGAGAACAGCCGACTGACGGAGATTCCCGGGTCAGTGCCATCCATGCTGGAGCCTATTCTCGGCTGTGCATTTGCGCCGCGCTGCCCGTTAGCGATAGATCGTTGCCACGCCGAATTGCCGCCGCTGAATGCATACGGCGATTCTGAACATTTCGCTGCCTGTTGGCGCAGCGATGACGTTGGCTCGCTGCGATGACCAATATCCTCAGCGTAAGAAAACTCGTTAAGCACTTCACTATCGGTGGTGGCATTCTGGACCGGGCATTCGGAAAATCCGCGAAGATCATTCGGGCAGTAGACGATGTAAGTTTCGACATTACACCCGGAGAAACGCTTGGATTGGTTGGAGAAAGTGGCTGCGGAAAATCGACCGTCGGCCGATCAATTCTTCGGCTGCACGAACCAACTGCCGGAACCATAGAATTGGACGGCCACGAGATATCGAAGTCATCACAACGCGTTTTGCGACCGCTAAGACAACATGTTCAAGTTGTATTTCAGGATCCGTTTGCATCTTTGAATCCGCGTCGTACGGTGGGACAGTCGGTAGCAGAACCAATCGCAAATTTTGGTTTAGCTCAGGGCGAAGGACTACGCACGGAGGTTGAAGCTCTCTTTGAACGTGTTGGCTTGCGCGCAGATCAGATCGATCGTTTCCCACACGAATTTTCGGGAGGGCAACGACAGCGAATTGGTATCGCTCGCGCACTCGGGACGAAACCGAAATTGATCGTACTCGACGAGCCGGTATCGGCGCTCGATGTTTCCGTTCAAGCTCAGGTAATTAATTTGCTGGTCGACCTTCAGCAAGAATTTGGATTGGCGTACTTGTTCATCGCTCACGACCTTGCCGTCGTCGAACATATCTCTGCACGCGTCGCCGTTATGTACCTCGGCAAAATAGTTGAAATCGCCGACAAGAAAAGTCTCTTTGAAAATCCCCAGCACCCGTACACCCAAGCCTTGTTGTCGGCGGTGCCGAGCATCGATCCGGATGCGGCGAGCAAGCGCATTGTCTTAACTGGGGATATTCCGAGCCCCGCGAACCCGCCGTCGGGATGCCGCTTTCGCTCACGCTGCCCGATTGCCCAGGCGATCTGTGCAGATGAAGAGCCTCCGTTGCGATCACAATCAGCTGGGCATGACGCGGCTTGTCATTTCGCGGACTCAGAATAGTATCTGTGAGTTGGGTTGCCCACCCTCACGTTGATCGCCCGTTTCATGTTGTAAGCCAGTATGTGAAGGCTAATTTCGGCCTTCACACTGGGTAATCGTTTGGTCAGAAAGTGCGTTGCTCCCATCCAATGTTTGAGGGTGCCGAACGGGTGCTCCACCAATGCCTTGCGACTGCTGAGAGTAATAGACCTGATCCGGCGTTTTTCCTTTCAAGCTGGAATGTGGTCGTCTTCGATTGTACAGATTAAAATACCGTCCGATACCTGCGCTTGGGTCCGAGACCGTGTCGTAGGAATGCTTATCCTTAACCTGCGTAAATTTCATCAACACAGGCGACCGACGCAGAACGACCACAAGCAGTCGACTAATTATTATTTGTCCTTGCCGATATCATCGCCAAATTTTTTGGCCCACAGCTTTTCCTTCCATTCATCGCCAAATAGATCGAACGTATTTAGCAAATAGACACCAACAATTACGGCCCAGCTGATAGCCATTAGCCCAATGAACCCCCATCCAGATCTATCGTCAACTACGAAAGCAAAAACGAGCATCAAGGAAAAAATAGCGAGGGACACTAGCTTATATAGCCCCTTCACACCCTCCGCGTAAGCTTCTTTTTTTGTCTCGTCAGTTTGCTCAGCTGAAACAATTCCGACAGCATCAACTGCTTCACGTTGCAATTCGCTAATTTCCATGTCAAAAACAGCAGACAAAGCTTTTAGCGACTCCAAGCCAGCCCTCTGATCGCGTTCAATTCGCTGAATGGTACGAATACTCAAGCCGCTCATTTGTGCCAGTTGATCTTGAGACCAGAACTTTTGTTTTCTTAATTCTCTGATATTCATTTGCTTCGTCCAGTGGATCTGTGATTTTCAAGTACTATTGTGTCCGAAATGGCAGTGTGGCGGTTACGACAAATACCGGACAAAAGAACGACACTTCACTCAGTTCATACGCTTGCTAAGTCGGAACTCATAATCGATCATATCGATTGTGACAAGACAATATTTTCAAACGACTGGAATGGGTCAATCGCAGAAAGTTTATATGATTTTTCGCGACCGGCTGCGATGCGATTGAGATTACGTTCTGCAGAAAATTACTGGTTACACATAGCATCCCTGCGTCTAACCTATGCCGTTCACCTAGGTTGGCCGGTACGGACCCTTTTCGATGTTCCACATCACCGTACTGCCCGGCACACTAAGGACACCTGAGATGCGAGGGCTGAAAGCGACCGGTGCGAACCACTGGCCGATCGGAACATACGGCACCAATTTGTAAGCGCTGGTCTGAATTCGGTCTGCGAGTTCACGCCGGGACTGATCGTCCGGTGCGAAGGGATAGGCCTCGATCATTGCCTGATGATCTGCGTCGCACGGCCAACCCGGCCAGGCTAAATCGCAGTTCGCCTGCATGGGCACGTTGCCAACGGGGTCCGAGACATTACCCCCGGGCCAATACGTCAAACCCAAGTCCCATCCGCCATTTTCCGGTGCCGATCTATTCACTCGCCGCGAACCCATCGCACCGAAATCCATCGCTTGCAAGTCAACGTTGACGCCGATGGATTTCAAATCATCGGCCAGAACGAGAGTCGCCAGATTCATGAATTGAATGTCAGTGGGATGGAGAATGACCAACGGGCGGCCATCGTATCCGGACGCTTTCATCAACTGCTTTGCTTTGTCCCGGTTCTTGCCTATTCCTTCGGGCACCCCCGCTTTGCTCCCCAACGGTGAACCGCAAACGAAAAACGCATTGCAGGCGTTGGTGACCTCGGGATCACCAAACATTGCCTGTAGGTAGCGCTCCTGATCAATTAGGTACAGCAACGCCTGTCGCGCCCGCGGGTCGTCGAACGGAGGATGGAGATGATTCATTCGCAACATGCCCTGGAATCCCAGGGTATCTGAGCGTTGAATGACAACACCCGCATCACGCAACAATGGCAAAAATTCAGGCGACGGATTTTCGAAAAAGTCGATCTCACCATTGGCAAGTGCCAGCACAGCTGACTGGGAATCACGAATGTTAATCCACTCAACTGTGTCGACATACACGTTCTTGCCACCCGCCGTCGCATTTGGAGGCTCGGCGCGAGGAACGTAGGCCGGATTGCGGCGATAGACGACTTTCGCGCCCGGCACCCAGGCCGCCGCGTCGAATATGTACGGCCCGGATCCAACGCTTTCCTCAATAGAGACTGTTGGGCTTGTCTTCGCAATGCGTTCCGGCATGATCGCAGCGACGGGACCGCCTGTTTTGGATAGTGCATGCAGCAACAAACCGTAGGGCTTATTCAACTGCCAGACGAAACGGTCGTCACTCAACACTCGCAAGTCTTCAGTTACCGCGAATATCTGCCTGCCGTACGCATCACGCGCGCCCCAACGACGGAGTGATGCGATCACATCCCGAGTGGTCACCGGTGCGCCATCGTGAAACGCGAGACCAGCGCGTAATTGAAATTTCCAAGTCAGTCGATCGGGACTCACTGTCCAGTTATCGACCATTTGTGGCTGCGGCGTCCCGTCCAAGTCGCGGCCGAACAAGAAGTCATAAACCATTAGCGCATGCCGCTGCACAATACCGATGGTTGTTACGACCGGGTCGAGTGTCTGCAGGTCTGCATGCAACACCGCACGAAGCACGTTGCTGTTGTCGGGCGGCGTGCAGCCGGTCAACGCAAAACCCGTCAAAGATGCCGCGCCCGCAAGGAAACCTCGTCTGTTCATTCCTATACGTCCCCCGCTTTCGCGGCTTTAGTGCCCGATAGCCAATGACCAACACAGTCAGAATCGCGCCCGGTTTTCGCCGCTTCGAGCTCAACTTGAGCGCCTCCCAGGCCCCGTAGAAAATTCACCAGTTCACTCGCTGCAGCATTGTCGACTGCCGCATTTTGCATGGCCTTAAGGCGCTTCGATTGCGCCAATAGCAAATGGCGAATCTCCTCGAGCATCGCAGCCAGAGTTTGCATCGAATGTGATCTGCGCATGCCCGGCAGTGTTCTTATCGCCGTCAACAAATTGTCCACCAAACTGCGATCTTCATCGTGCGCAAAGCGCTTTTCAAGGTCATCAAAAACCGCTTTGGACATGGCGATGGCTTGCTCGGCCTCAGCAATTTTCTCTGCTGTACGAATCGTTTCCGCATCGATCAATCGGCGCAATAAAGTACCCGTTGCGACAAATAGATCGCTATTCAGTATTTGCTCAGCCTGGCCTGCCTGAAGTCGGCAGCGTTGCTTGAGGACGCCGTCATCGGCATGTACGAGAAATCGGAAGTGGCCGCCCGCTTTCAGAACACGAAGTGCTTCCGTCAGACTCGTTTCAGTGTTCGTGTACTCAATCGCATATTGACTGGCAACTGCGTCGAATTGCTCGTCGGGAAACGGTAACTTTTCCATCGAAGTGCGGGCATGAAAGACAACCTCCGTTAGAAGATCTTTCGCCGACGAAACAAACTGCGCAGGAGCTATATCGGCAAGGTCGACGCCATGGATCACGAACGGCTTTGCCCTCGTCTTCGAGACGGCCACAGCCTGAGTTGCAAGCCCACCATTGCCTGTTCCCAGATCCAACACCTCCGCGCCGGTGGGAAGCGCATCGAAAAAAGCTCGCCAGGTTGCCTGCAAGCTTTGATCGCCGGCAGCGGAGGTGTCCGGCAGGCAGGACTGGAGCTGATCTGAGTGCCAGAACACGCTCCATTCCCAAAGTGGATCACTCGGATCAAGCATCATGCTCGCTAGTCTAACTGATGAGCGCTTTGCTTCCCTTAGACCGCTTTCTAGAACCGGTAAGCACCGCCTATGAAAAATTCCGCGCCCGTCGGGCTGAATGTGTCAGGACTGGTATTGGCTCGAGTCTGGCGTGAACCCAATAATGGCGGGTCCTCGTCGAACACGTTGATAATACCGCCCCAGATTGACAGAGCCTCGCTGTATTCGTAGTTGGCGGACAGATCGACGTAACCGTCGCCTTTAAGCACCGGCACTGCCTTGGTTGCGGCATCCTGCCCGAAAACAACTTCGTCAAGCGTCGTCTCTTCACCCCAACGATGTCGCAGGCCCAATGTCAGATCTCCGCTCTTCCAGTTGATCTGCGTATTGGTTTTTGTCTCGGACTTCGGCTCTCCGCAGGTTCGACCGAATGCACCCGTGCAGTCATTGACCGTGTTCAAATCTGCGATCGGCGTCAGCTTATAGTCATCAAGAAACGTTGCGTTGAACAAAACTCCGAGCTCACTGCTGCCACCGATGCCGAAGTTCAGGTCAAAGGTATAGCCTACTTGCAAATCGATTCCGGAGGTCTCCAATCGACCGACGTTTACGTTTGCCGCGACGACCGGATTTTGTGTATCAATCACACCGGTCGCGCTATTGCGGCCAACGGCCTGACAGGCGGTACTGTTGATATCCTGAACCTGCGTATAGCAAACGTTCAAAATGTTATTCACCGAGCCGCCGAAGACGCCAATCGCGTCGGTAACCTCGATATCGAAGTAGTCAACCGAGACACGCAGATTTGGTAGCGACTCAGGCGTAATAATCGCGCTAACCGTAAACGTATCGGACTCTTCTTCGAACAGGTTCGGGTTGCCGCCAAATAATCCGGGAATCTCATTGTTTGGCTGGATGGTTGGATCACCCACAAGCGCTGTCGGAACTCCGGTAGCAACACAAAGCGCGTTGATTGTTGGGTCGGCTGCGACTACCGGGTCCGCACACGGGTCAGACGCGCCAACCGGGAACAATCGCTGGCCACCAAATGCTTCACCGACACTCGGCGCGCGAATTGCGCGCTGGAACTGGGTGCCAAATGCGAGACTGTCGTTCACCTTCCAGTCCAATCCTCCGAGGAAGGTACTGACACCACTGGTTTGGTCGAGATCGTAGTCTGAGAAGCGGTATGCCGCAGTCGCGTCGAGAGCCTCTATGCCAGAAACGTCTGTTATCAAGGGCACACGGAACTCGAGAAACAACTCCCAAACATCGATTTGCCCGGAGGCGGGATCAATCGAGTTGAAGCCGGCAACATCACCTGTCAGCAAAGCCTCATCAGGCGTGAATTCAACTGAACTTGAGCGCCATTCCGTACCAATCAAGGCAGACACAGGGCCACCAGGAAGCTCGAAAAGCTCGCCGCTGACCGTCGCCGCGAATACATTTAGCTCAGTTGCCTCAATGTTGGTCGCTGCGATGTCGATAAAATCGACCCCGGCCGAGGAAATATTGGGTCCGAAAGGATTGACAACCGGATCTGCCCCTCCGCTAGACAGGACACCCGCTCGAAAAGCGGATCGGGAAACGTTTCCTTGCTGAATTTGCGTGTTATCTGATCGTGCATAGGAATAATAAGCGTTGTAGTCGAAGTCGTTGAACGTTCCTTCAAGTCCGACCAGAGCACGAAACGCGTTGCGCGTATCCTGATTGCGCCTTGCACCGGCCTCAACGAGACGGCGGCGAACACCGAGCGAAATCAGACCATCATTTGCGGCAGTGCCCGCCTCGTTTGCATCCAGCAGCTGCAGAACAGCACTGAGTTCCGGGCTGATGAAGGGATTGTTCACGTCAATCGGCATCGCTTCATTGATAAAGGCAGGAGCGAAACCCGTGCTCGTTCGATTGTGTGAAAACGCTCCCTCAAAGTAGACGCTTGCGCTTTCACTAACGTCATAGTTCGCCAGCATGGTCAGGTTGTAACGCTCCTGCGGAATACGCAGGAAGTTGTCGAGCGTGTAATTATAAAGATCGCCTGGGCGAGAAAAAGGCCGTGCATTCAGGCCGCTGTTGTCGGGAATGAAACCGTCACCACCGATACCCGTCAATCCGGCAGCGGCGAGTGCTGCATCCAGCCCGGGGATAGCCGCGATATCTGCCGCGCTCGATGGAATACCCTGGAAACGACCGTTCGGTACGAAACTGCTACCGCCCTGGCCAAGAACTCGGTTGCCGTTTGCATCCGTCGTGTCTGTCAGGACATCCGCCGAGAAATTTCGATCTGTTGTTAATATCGAATCACGATCGAGATAGTTGAACGCGACGACGGCGTTGCCTTTGCCGTCCGCAAAGTTGCCACCAAGAGTGAGCGTAACGTCGGTTATGTTGCCGTCGCCCTCCGTGGTTTGATTAAATTGTGAACGAATCTCGACACCTTCAAAGTCATCACGGAGTATGAAGTTGACGACACCGCCAATTGCGTCTGAGCCATAAACAGCGGACGCGCCACCCGTTACAACCTCGACGCGCTCGATCAGCGAGGCGGGAATACTATTGATGTCCGTTGTCTGGCTGGAATCGAAAAAGGTGTAGCGTCGACCATTGACCAGAACCAGGCTTCGCTGTGCACCCAATCCGCGAAGGTCAAGAGTCGCGGCGCCAGTGGCTGTCGGGTTGGCGGTTGAGTTTGTTGAGGCCGTTCGAGACGGCACAAACTGCGGCATGTTGTTGAGTATCTCTTCGACGTTCTGGAAACCCGAAGCTTTTATCTCGTCAGAAGATACTGTGTCGACCGGAATGGAGGCTGCCTGACGCCCTGTTCGGATGCGCGAGCCCGTTATTACGATCTCTTCGATGGCATCCCCCTCATCTTGCGCAAAGGATACTCCCGGCGCCATACAAGCCATTCCAACAGCGATTGAGATCGCCGAGGAAAGTGGTTTGAGTCTGTATTCGGATGTCATGCTAGCCCCCTCGAAATTTAAAATTAGTTTCAGTCGATTCAATATCGCAACTATAGAATAGACATCGCAAACAAATGTCAGTTCAGCATCAAAGATAGCCGCTCAACGCAATACGGAAACCACCCTAACGGGTAGTGCTCGATACGATCTCGTCGCGTCACAATAACGCGGATGGAAGACTTAGCACTTCACATGTGGGCGACGCCGAATTCACGCCGGGTGTCGATTCTGTTTGAAGAGCTTGGCCTCGACTTCGACGTTCGACCGGTCGACATTCGAGCCGGGCAGCAATTCGAGCCTGCCGTTTTGGCGCTAAACCCGTTCGGTAAGGTCCCGATTGCCGTCTGGCAGGATCAAGGAGCACAGCGTGTGCTGCCCGAGTCTGGCGCTATTCTCCTGCATTTCGCGGAAACCGCCTGTCGCTTCTTGCCAGCCGATGGGGCCGCCAGAGACGAAACGCTTATGTGGCTGATGATCGTGCTTACCGCGCTTGGTCCGCACAGCTCACAAGCTCATCATTGGAGCGAGCTGGCGCCAGAACGCTCCGAGTCAGCGCTCGCTCACCATCGCGATCTGGTGAAGCGTGATTATCGTTTGCTAGACGATCGACTCGAAAACCAGCCCTATCTCGCTGGTGACTATTCGATTGCCGACATTGCTGCCTATCCCTGGATCGACGTTAGCCATTGGACAACACTCGATATTAAGGATTTTCCGAACCTGGATACCTGGCATCGAAACGTCGGTGCACGACCCGCAGTGGCACGTGGTATGGCGCTTCCTGTTGGGGCAACGCTGGGTTAGCGAACCAGATGGCCGATCCGGCGGATCGGTGAGATCGAAATGATCACACGTTCTCCTGCGAAATATTGTGCCGCATTTCTTCGCGCAGTTTATTCACGCCGGTGAAGAGCTCCCGCATCATAATTACCCAGATGTAGTAGCCGTGTTCGGTAAGCTGCAATCGCCCGTCACGATTTATTATTACACCGAGCAATCGCAGAGCGATTAAGTCACTTCGGATCCCGCGGCGAAAGCCGCCATCGAATTTCCTCTCCGCCGCTCCCAGATCCAGCGACCCGCCGAACATTTGAATCAACAGGTAGTAACGCATTTGCTCACGACGACTCATAGTTCGTTTTCTGACGATGCCAGTCCGCCCTGCCTCAACCAAGCGCAAGTAGTGATTAATTGAAAACGTAGTTGCGAAGAAGTTGCCGTTGAGATAACTGAACGCACCACTGCCCAGACCCAGATACTCTTGCCGGTCTGTGATGTACTCATCAATCATGTTGTTATCACGAGAAAAACACCAAGCTGACGAGCGTGTATAGCCAGCCGCCAACATGTGCTGGACTATTTGTTGATACATACCGCGTTCGCGGCGAAAATCTACAGCCCCCATAGTGCGAAGCATGGACCGACGCGTACTGTTGGTTGCCATCAGCGGATAATAGGAAACCTGGCTGGCGTTTATGTCATTGGTGAGTATTTCCAAATCATTGCGAAGAGATTCCTCCGTCTGATGAGGGAAGTTAAAAATCATATCGACGTTAAGCGTTTCAAACGTACCTTGCACGCGTTTCAGACGCCGGCGTATGTCATCGCCACTGCCGTATTTATCGTAACGTTGCATTTCCTGCAGGAGTTTATCGTCGAAACTTTGTACACCGACAGAGAGTCGGCTAACCCCTACATCATGAAGTTGTGGCAACTTGCTGTCGTCGATGTCATCCGGATTTGTCTCGGCTGATATTCGTGACATTGGGTGGAGGTCACGGACCAGTCTGACCGTTGCTATCAATTCGTCGGGCATGACCGTCGGTGTGCCACCACCGATATACATTTCATCAAAGCGATACCCGGCTTCTGTCACTTTACGAATTTCCAAGCGCAACGCATGGAAGTACTTCTTGGCGCGATCACGTTGGAATTCGACGCGGTGAAACGAGCAAAAAGGACACAGCACAACGCAGAATGGAACGTGTAGATACAGCAGAAAGAGCTTGTTTGGCTCGGGCGCTGGAAGACCCACATCGGCCGAAGAATCGCCAAATGTCAGGTGGCGTCCACCGATACGCTGAGCCATGTGGTCGATAAGTGAGTCAGTGATCACCGCATTGTCAGCTCAACCGCCAGGAAACCTGGCCCGGTGCAAAAAGGGAAACTCGAATCGAGCGGTCATGTTTAAGATCAGTATATCGTTTTCCCCGCTAAGGCATAATCTACAAGACAGTCAGTTGCGAGACACGACCTTGGCGCCAGAAAAAACAAGCATCGGCCGACGCAGGTTTCTCGGGGCGTTCGCAGCTACTGCGGCCGTCGGACTGCCTCTTTCGGGCAGCGCCGCGGTGTCGCGCCTGCCAACCCCGCCCACAGACACAAGCCCTTCAGCGCTAGCCCAAGATGAGAGCTTTTGGTCTGAGGTGGCGACGTTTTACGATCGCACCACGGGTGTCGTAAACCTCGAGCACGGCTACTGGGGCAAGATGGCTCACCCGGTGCAAGATGCCTACATCGACGCTACGCGCATGGTGAATGCTCAGAACTCCTTCTATGCCAGAAAACAATTCGAAACAGATGAGAAAGAAAGCGTTCGACGGGTGGCCCGCGCGCTTGGTGTCTATGATGATGAGATCGTCCTGACGCGTAACGCGACGGAGGCTATCCACAATCTGATACGACAATACCGTGGACTCGAGGCCGGCGATGCTGTTCTCTCTGCCGATATCGACTACCCCCATTTCAAGACGGCGATGCAGTGGCTGGAGGGTGCTCGGGGAGCGAGGTCGGTCGAGCTGATCATTCCACCACGGGCGGGTCAGTCACAGATTCTTGCTCTGTATCGCGATACCTTTGACAACAACCCGGACATCAAGTTGATGTTGCTGATGCACGTAAGCAATCAGCACGGGCTCGTACTTCCGGTCGCACGTATCGCGAAAGAGGCGCGAAAGCGCGGCATCGACGTTATCTGCGACACCGCCCAATCCTGGGGGCTGCTTGACTATCAGGTGCCTTCGCTACAAGTCGATTGGGCCGGCTTCAACCTGCACAAATGGATCGGGTCACCGGTCGGTGTCGGTGCACTTTATATGCGGCGAGGTAGCTTAGAGAAGGTCGCGCCTTATCCTGGCGAAAGCGATCCCGAGGACACACTGGTGTCGACGCGCGTGCACGTCGGCACCTCGAATTTTGCGGCTGTTCTGGCGGTTCCGCACGCACTCAACTTTCACGAGGCGATTGGCGCTGCGAACAAGGAAGCCCGATTGCGATACTTGCGGCAACTGTGGACCACTGAGGCAGAATCGATGTCTCACATCGAGCTCCTCGGTGGGCGCGATGAAGAATCCTGGAGCGGAATGGGTTCCTTCAGATTGGCAGGAAGGCGCTCGGCAGAGGATGTGACGGCGTTGCAGCAACGGCTGGAGCACGAGTTCGGAGTCTTCACCGTCATACGCAAGGGTCTGGCAAGCGGCTATTGCGTTCGCATCACGCCGCAGGTGTTCACGACCCCGGATAATATGGCACAGCTGGTCGACGCCCTGAAACGATTGGCCTGATTCAGCTAGCTCCGTCCCAATCCGGTGGGTCTGAGATTTTTTCTGCCATGAAATCCACGAAAGCGCGTACCTTCGGTGACAAGTGCTTTCTTTGCGGATAGACAAGAAATATCGAAATTTCGAGTGCCGTGTAGTCAGGCAATATGCGGACCAGACGCTTCTGTTGAATATCATCACCAACAACAAAAGTCGGCGCTCGCATGATGCCGACCCCTCCAATCACAGCCTCTCTGAGCGCCAGGCTGTTGTTCATCTGTATAGTTCCGGCAACTGCGACTGATACAGGCTTGTTGTCCGGCCCTAGAAAGTGCCAGTCGGTTGCTGATGCCTGATAGCGAAACGAGATGACATTGTGATCGTGCAGGTCCTCGGGTGATCTTGGCGTTCCGTGTTGTTTCAGGTAGGACGGTGCCGCCACGATTGCGTGCCTACAGGACGCCAGGCGGCGGGCGATCAGAGACGAGTCAGGCATCTCTGTGATTCGAACCGAAATATCAAACCCCTCTTCGATGACCTCCACCTTGCGATCATCGAGATTCATGTCCACCGACACGTCCGGGTACTGCCTCTGGAATTCTGGCAGCAGCGGTGCGATGTGCATGATGCCAAACGACATGGGTGAGTTGATTCGTAGCACGCCGCGGGGCTTTTCCTGCAGCCGCGAAACTTCGAGCCGCGCATCCTCGATGTCCTGAAGTCCGCGACGACTGAGGTCGTAGAAAATCCGCCCCGCTTCCGTGAGGCTCAGTCGGCGGGTTGTGCGATTGAGCAAGCGCACACCAAGGCGCTCTTCGAGCCTGGTGACGTATTTACTGACAACCGAACGGGACAGCTTCAGCCGCTCGGCGGCATTCGTGAAGCTACCGTCATCAATCACTTGCACGAATACCGCGATGTCGTTCAGCGAGTCCATTATTGCTCTGATTTGTCACTATTCGTGAACAGTATTGTTCAAAAATAGCCGATTATCAATTTCTTGAGACACAGTAGAGTACAACTCAACCCCGGCCTACGGCAGAACGAAATGCAGACACCCATAACAATGAAGGCTGAACGCAGCGCCCATGCAGGCCTGATGCTGTCCGCTTTGATCGTCGGCCTGTCGTTTCCGGCGGTCGGTCTCATGACAGAAGGACTGCCGCCGCTGTTGCTGACGGCCATTCGTTTCGCAATCGCAGCTCTTGCGATCTGGCCTTTAACTCGCAGGCTGAGTAATCCCTGGCCGAGTGGCGCGGGCGCGGTGATATACGGATTGCTTGGCCTGTGCCTTGCCGCCTTCTTCGGAACCATGTTCTGGGCGGCACATCATGCCAGCGCAGTGTCGATGGCTACGATCTATGTCGCCGTGCCTCTGATTGCCTATGCATTGGGTCGCGCACTGTGCGTCGAACAGCGTTCCCCGCGTCTTATCGCAATACTCGTCATTGGTGCTTGCGGTGCATTAGCGCTGACCTGGGCCGACTCGATCGCCCAGGTCGGCCGTCTTTCAATTGGCATCGGCGAGATCGCATTCCTGGCGGCCAGTGTGGGTCCAGCCCTGTACCCGGTGTTGACAAAACTCGGACTGAAGCACGGCTGGTTATCAGACCATGCCGAACTTCGCACGTTCTGGAATCTGATCGCCGGCAGTGCCGTAACAGCCACTATCGCAATGTTAATCGAGACCCCGTCCGATCTGCTCAACATGTCGACCCGAGATGTCGCCCTCATCATCTACCTCGCGGTGTTCTCGAGTGCGATCACCTTCTGGCTGTCACAACGGGCGACGGCCGCACTTACGCCCGGAACGGTTACAGCCTATAGCTACATGGTGCCGTTCGTCGCAATGCTGCTTTTCTTTATCAACGAGCCACAACAGATCCATTGGCGTTGGTTGCCGGGCTGCCTGCTCGTCATCACAGCCATCACACTATTGTTTCGCGGTCCAACGACGAGCCGGCCGCAAGTAACCAGGAGTACTGCAAAATGAAAATCACAGTTTTTGGCGCCTCAGGCAAAGTCGGGAGTCGCATTGTTACCGAGGCACTGGACCGAAATCATAACGTAACGGCTGTAGCCCGAGACACCTCTCAGCGAGGCGCGCTGCCCAACGAAATTGCCTTGCACTCGGGCAACATTGCGAACGCGATCGACGTCGCATCGTTTAGCAAGAATCAGGATGTCGTCATCAATGCAACGCGCCCATTGAGCCGCCAGGAAGCCAAACGAACGACGCGCGAGCTCATGAAGGGGCTAGTCGACTCTGGCGCGAGGCTCTTGGTTGCCGGTGGCGCGGCACGGCTGGAAGTGCCGAATTCACAAGGCACAATGGTTCTCGACGATTCGCGCTACCTGCCGTCGGCGGCCCGTCATATTGGCGAGGTCAGTCTCGAGCAGTACTGTGCCTGTCGCACTGAACAAACTGTCGATTGGGCCTATCTGAGTCCAGCCGCCTCCTTGTTCCCGGGTACTCGCACCGGCCACTATCGCCTTGGCAAGGACGAGCTCCTGCTGGACGCCAAGGGTGAGTCACGAATCTCGATGGAAGACCTTGCCGTGGTGCTGCTCGACGAAGTGGATCGACCGAGCCATCACCGCACCGGATTCACTGCGGCTTACTAATGTTGACGCGCAATCGCAGTCGTCAGCAGCCGTTAATCGATTTCAAGCTTAGTGCTTCGTATCAAGTCCGCCACGCTTCGGAAGACAGTTAGCCTTGAGGTGGAGCGTCGCGCGACGAGCGCGATGGTTCGCTTTGGGCTGGGCTTGACTGTTGGCCGAGAGACGAGATTAGGGCTCTTTGTTAGACCGCTTGCTACAGCCATTTCCGGAACCAGGCCGACGCCCAGTCCCGACTCAATCATTTGTACCAAGGTCAGAAGACTCGTGGCTTCCATCCCGGATGACGTGCCGCGGTTTGATGCTTTGCAGGCGTAGAGTATGTGATCGCGCAGGCAATGCCCTTCTTCGAGTAGCAGCAAGCGGTCGGTGAGAGATTGAGTGACGGTGATCTTTTCTCCATCCATCTCGGGATCTCCCTTTCGACCTATGACCCACAAGTCGTCGTCAAAAAGGGGTTCCACCAACAATTTTGCGGTCTCGTACGGCAAGGCGATCAGTGCGAAGTCGAGTTGTCCATCTTCCATGCGCGACAATAAGTTGGCCGTCAAATCTTCTCGCAAGGCAAGGCGAAGGTCGGGATAGCGGTCATGAAGGAGCCTCACACATTGCGGAAGCAGGAATGGTGCGATAGTCGGAATGACGCCAAGTCGCAGCAGACCGGTCATTGGCTCCTGTGCTGCAGCCGCGTGATCGGCCAGATCCATCGTCGCAGTCACAATGGTACGTGCGCGTTCGGCGACCTCCGCCCCGATCGGTGTCATCAAAACTGTTTGCCTGTCCCGCTCCAACAGCTGGGTCCCGAGCAGCCTTTCCAGCTGTTTTAGGCCTGCACTCAATGTTGACTGCGTTACAAAACACGATTCTGCCGCTCTCGTAAAATTCAGCTGCTCGGACAAGGCGACCAGATACTGGAGTTGCTTGAGGGTCGGAGTCGGGTTCATGGTCGTCAATCTCTCTTATCGAATAACTCGATCATAAACTAAATTATTATTCATTGGATGACTAATCGAGCCTGGGGCACAGTGGTCAACAACAGCACGCTTTCAGCCCTGTTTTGGCTCATGAATTTTGCGAGGACTAACGAACATGACTAAGAAACTAACCACAAATGCCGGCTGCCCGGTTGCCGACAACCAGAATGTAATTACGGCGGGTGCGCGAGGCCCACAGCTGCTCCAGGACGTCTGGTACCTGGAAAAACTTGCCCATTTCGATCGAGAAGTCATCCCCGAGCGACGCATGCACGCCAAGGGATCCGGTGCCTACGGTACTTTCACGGTGACCCATGACATTACTAAACTCACTCGCGCGAAAATATTCTCTGAGATCGGAAAGAAGACCGATCTATTTGCCCGTTTTACAACGGTCGCCGGTGAACGCGGCGCCGCAGATGCAGAACGTGACATTCGCGGCTTTGCATTGAAATTCTACACCGAGGAAGGTAACTGGGATCTGGTTGGCAACAACACGCCTGTGTTTTTCCTGCGTGACCCGATGAAGTTTCCGGATCTGAACCACGCGGTCAAGCGCGACCCACGTACGAATCTACGCAGTGCGAAAAACAACTGGGACTTCTGGACCTCCTTACCCGAGGCATTGCATCAGGTGACCATTGTCATGAGTGATCGTGGCATCCCGGCGACCTATCGACACATGCACGGCTTCGGTAGTCATACATTCAGCTTCATTAATGCGGACAACGAACGTAGTTGGGTCAAGTTTCACTTCCAGTCCCAGCAAGGTATCAAGAACTTGACCGATGCCGAAGCGGAGACCCTGGTTGGCCAGGATCGAGAAAGTCATCAACGTGACCTATACGACAGCATCGAGAATGGAGACCATCCAAAGTGGACTCTCGCAGTACAAATCATGCCGGAGGCAGATGCGGGCAAGGTTTCATACAACCCCTTTGACCTCACCAAAATTTGGCCACACGAAGACTATCCTTTGATCGAAGTGGGCGAGTTCGAACTCAATCGTAATCCAGAAAACTTTTTCGCCGAGGTCGAGCAATCGGCATTCAATCCAGCCAGCGTAGTACCCGGTATCGGATTCTCGCCGGACAAGATGCTGCAAGGCCGATTGTTCTCTTACGGCGATGCGCAGCGCTACCGCTTAGGCGTCAATCACAATTTGATCCCGGTTAACGCCCCGCGTTGTCCTGTAAATAATTATCATCGTGACGGCGCTATGCGAGTCGACGGTAATCACGGCAGCACGATTGGGTATGAACCGAATGATCAGGGTGAGTGGGCTGAACAACCGGACTTCAGCGAGCCGCCACTTGAGCTTTCCGGCGCGGCCGCCCACTGGAATCATCGTGAGGACGAGGACTATTTCTCTCAGCCCGGCGTATTGTTTCGGCAAATGAACGAAGCGCAGCAGCAGGTGTTGTTTGAAAATACGGCTCGCTCTGTCGGTGGTGCACCCCGTGAAATTCAGCTACGTCATATTCGACATTGTTCCAAAGCGGATCCGGCGTACGGCCAAGGCGTTGCCACGGCACTGGGTATCAGCGCTGATGAGATCTGAACAGAATAAATACCGCGCCTCGGTAAGCGCCTGGGAATGGAGTGCTCTGGCTAATCGGTTTATCGATTGCTTATGTCATTGGTATATAGTTCTCACAAAGCAATAGGACCCGAACCCTTCAACCGGTTCTGCTCCTTCAATCTCGCCCGGAAATATTCAGCAACATGATCCGGTCCTGAATGTATCGACAACTTTGCAAGGATTCCGAATGAACGCATCAGAGCTTTTCGTCCAATGTCTTGAAGAAGAAGGCATTGAGTACATCTTCGGCGTACCCGGTGAGGAAAACGCCGACTTCATGATGGCGCTGGAAAAGTCCTCAAGGATTCGCTTCATTCTCACCCGTCACGAACAGGGTGCCGCTTTCATGGCCGAGATCTACGGCCGTCTTACCGGCAACCCGGCCGGCGCCTTGGGCACACTGGGCCCCGGTGCCACGAACCTGATCACCGGCGTTGCCGACTCCAACATGGACAGAGCGCCCATGCTGGTGCTCACCGGACAAGGCTCCACCGATCGGCTGCACAAAGAGTCGCATCAGATCATGGACGTTGTCAGCATGTTCAAGCCGGTCACCAAATGGGCCACAACTATCCTGAACCCGGAGACCATTCCCGAGATCGTTCGCAAGGCCGTGCGACTCGCACGCACCGAAAAGCCCGGCGCCGTGCATCTCGAACTACCTGAAGATATTGCATCGATGCCTGTCAGCGGCAAACCGATGTCGCCGCGTCGCTTCCGACGCTCTGTTCCTGATGACAAAATCGTCGATCTCGCGTTTGACATGATCAGTTCCGCCAACCGACCCGTCATCATCGCCGGCAACGGCTGTATACGTCGGCGTGCCAGCAAGCAACTGCGCCTGCTCTGCGAAAAAACCGGTATCGGCGTCATTAGCACTTTCATGGCGAAGGGCAGCGTGGACATGGATGCCGACTATTGTCTCTACACCGTTGGCCTCGGCGCCAAAGATCGCGTGTCGCAGGCTATCGACGATGCCGACCTGGTCATCGCCCTCGGTTTCGACATGGTCGAATACCATCCGCAACTCTGGAATGCGCAGAAAAGTAAGCGTATTTTGCATGCCGATTTTCTGCCCACGGAAATTGATGAGCACTATCATCCGGAAATTGAACTCGTTGGCGATCTTGCCCACGCATTGTGGATGCTGAATGAGCGCATCGATAAACACGGTCTGCCGAACTTCGATCTGGAAACGCAACACCGGATACGAGCGGATATGGCTAAAGACTTCGCAGAATACAGAGACGATACGACCGAGGGCACGATTCGGCCGCAAAAAGCACTCTGGGATGTGCGTGAAACCATGGGCGCAAACGACGTTTTACTCTCCGACGTCGGTGCCCACAAGATGTGGATAGCGCGCCACTATCAATGCCACGAACCCAACACCTGCCTCATCCCGAACGGCTTTTGTTCGATGGGCTTCGCACTGCCCGGCGCCATCGCTGCCAGTCTCGTCCACCCCGATCGCCGCATCATCTCGATCAGCGGCGATGCTGGATTTCTGATGAATGTGCAGGAAATGGAGACCGCGAAACGGCTCGGCAGCAACATTGTCGCCATGGTCTGGGAGGACCATGAGTACGGACTCATAGCCTGGAAACAGGAAACACATTTTGGCCGCCATACTGACCTCGCATTTGGTAACCCGGACTGGAAGGGGCTCGCCAGCGCATTTGGTTGGCACGGACACTACGTTCCAAACGCAGCCGATCTTGAGGGTGCTTTGAACGCGGCGTTTGAAGAAACCGGACCGAGCCTCGTCGTCATCCCCATCGACTACCGTGAAAACGCCTTGCTAACCAAGAAACTCGGTGAAATCACATGCGCGATCTGATGATCGTCACTGATCGTCCAGCCGCGGGTGAGCTTGCGGTCACCTCGCCGTACGACGGCAGAGAGCTCGACCTTGTCGCGACGGCTAACGAAGAACACGCCGAAGACGCACTGGCAGCGGCTTACTCACTGTTTCGTGATCGTCAGAATTGGTTATCGAGACCGCAACGCATTGAAATCCTGTCACGCACCGCTGAAATAATGGAGTCGAAAATCGATGAGCTCACGCTACTCGCGGCCAGCGAAGGT
Source organism: Woeseiaceae bacterium (assembly GCA_021773075.1). Classification (GTDB taxonomy): domain Bacteria; phylum Pseudomonadota; class Gammaproteobacteria; order Steroidobacterales; family Woeseiaceae; genus UBA1847. The sequence continues at coordinate 150,568 of JAJFKT010000035.1, read as the reverse complement.
GGCAAGCCCCTGAACGACTCTCGGGTTGAAGTCATTCGCGCCATCGACGGCATACAGCTTTGCATCGAAGCGTTGCGCGCCTATGCTGGCACGGTGATACCACTGGGCACGACAGCCGCGACGGCTGGCCGCACCGCATTCACGCAGAAAGAACCGATCGGTGTTGTGGTCGCGGTCAGTGCGTTCAATCACCCGTTGAATCTCATTGTTCATCAGGTTGGTCCCGCGGTTGCCAGCGGTTGCCCTGTCATCGTCAAACCGGCCAACGACACCCCGTTGTCGTGCCTGCGATTTGTCGAGATACTTCACGAAGCCGGACTGCCCGAAGCTTGGAGTCAGGTCCTTGTGGCCAGCGACACTGCTACTGCAGAGAAACTGGTGACGGACGAGCGCGTCGGTTTCTTCAGCTTCATCGGCAGCGCAAAAGTCGGCTGGATGCTGCGTTCAAAATTGGCTCCCGGCACCCGCTGTGCTCTGGAGCACGGCGGTGCGGCTCCGGCCATACTCGCAGAGCCTTTTAATAAGGACGCTGCGCTGGCTGCCATCGCCAAAGGCGGCTTTTATCACGCAGGTCAGGTGTGTGTTTCCGTACAACGTGTATTCGCGCCGGCATCGCAGGCCGCTGATTTTGCTGCCGAGCTAGGCAGGATTGCAGATGATCTGACTGTCGGCGCTCCCGAAGAAGCCAGCAGCGACGTCGGCCCACTCATTCGTCACGCGGAGGTCGATCGCGTCGCCACCTGGGTCGACGAAGCCGTGTCCGATGGTGCCGAACTGATCTGCGGCGGCCGTAAAATTTCCGACAGCTGCTACGCACCTACTGTCTTACTCAATCCGGCGGTAACTTCGAAAGTGAGTACGCTCGAGATTTTCGGCCCCGTTGTATGCGTCTACAGTTATGACGACATCGATGACGCGGTGCAGCAAGCGAACGCTTTGCCGGTCGCGTTTCAGTCGTGCATCTTCTGCGAACACATCGACACCGCCCTCGGGCTGAGCGACAAGCTTGACGCATCGGCCGTAATGATCAACGATCATTCGGCATTCAGAGATGACGTTATGCCTTTCGCCGGATTGCGCCAATCCGGTCTTGGCGTTGGCGGTATACCGTACACCGTCGAAGACATGCAGATTGACAAAATGCGGGTAATCAAGTCCGGATAGCGGAGCAATACGGTGAACGCAAAATCGACTGAGAAAGCCGGCACATCGGCCAGCGGACATCAAAAAATCGATTGGGCAAAGATCAATATGCCGATGCTGGCAAAGATATCCGACGACTTTGCGCAAACAAAGCCCTTCAGTGAACTCACGATCGGGGTATCACTTCATATCGAGAAGAAGACGGCTGTGCTGTTGCTGGTGCTTCAGACCGGCGGCGCACACATCGTAGCAACCGGAAATTTCGGCACAACACAAGATGACGTCGCGGCCGCGCTGAATGAACTCGGCGTGGTGGTCTATGGCCGTCGCGATGATTCGCAATCAGAACATGATGCCAATATCGCGAAAGTGTTGAGTCACGAACCAAATCTGCTGCTTGATAACGGTGCTGACCTTATTCAAATGGTCGTACGAGATTCACGATTTACGACCAAAGGTATCCTCGGTGGTACCGAGGAAACAACATCAGGCGATTTTCGGATGCGCGAGGAATTGGCGGGTGACATACCGTTTCCGATCATCGTAATTAATGACAGCCCTTTAAAACTGATCGTCGAGAATAAACACGGTGTGGGTCAATCTATCGTCGAGAGTTTCAATCGAATTACGAACCTTATGATTCAGGGCAAACGCATTGTCATCTTTGGATACGGTTGGTGCGGCCGGGGAATCGCGAAGTACTTTAAGGCCCTGGGTGGACGCGTCGCAGTGGTCGAAATCGATCAGATTACCTGCCTCGAAGCGGCGGTTGATGGTCACCAGGTGATGGACTCACTCGAGGCCGCGGAATGGGCGGACGTAATCGTGACGGCAACCGGTCGCAAAGGGGTCATTGGTCCGGAGCATTTTGAGCTAATGAACGACGGCGTCATTCTCGGAAACGCAGGGCATTTTGCATGGGAAATCGATACACCCGTCTTACTTAAGGACGCGAAGTCAGTTGACGGACTTGAAGAGGGCATCGAAGTTTGCACAATGCCTTCCGGGAAAAAGATAGTGCTCTTATGTCGAGGAAAAATGATCAATCTGGGGGGCAGTGAGCCCAAAGGCAATACGCTCGAATGTATGGACATGGGTTTCACGTTACAGGCACTCAGCCAGGAGTGCGTTGTCAAAGCGGGCGAGGAGCTGGTCCCGGGCCCGCAAGCGGTCCCAGACCGCATCAACATCGATACCGCGACACGTATGTTGTCGCATATCAGGTAGGTCGAAGGCCACAGCTACGATACCCGAATCCAGCGCGGTAAATTCTGCATTGTTACACTCGGCATACGCTATGATTTCTCATTGCCATAGATGAGAAAAGTCATGAGAATCTCCACACTTATCGCCCTGCTGGTTTTCCTTGCAACGCCAGCACAGTCGGACACAATCGCAATTGTCGGAACCGGCAGCGTGGCTAAGGCGCTCGGTCCCGAGTTCGCGGCGCTCGGCCATACTATCGTTTACGGGTCCAGGCAGCCTGATAGCGAGAAGGCAAGGGACCTCGTCGCTGCAACATCCGGCGATGCGAAAGTCGTACTGCCGGCGGATGCGGTCGTCGGAGCGGATATCGTTGTAATGGCCGTTCCCGGATTGCTGGTTGAGGACATTACGCTCGGGCTCGGCGACCTGTCAGGCAAAATCATCATCGACCCTACAAATCCGCTGGTCGGCGACTGGGAAACCGGTATGAAGCTCGGTGTCGACTCGTCGAATACGCAAATCATTCAGGAAACAGCGCCGGGCGCCCATGTCGTCAAGGCGTTCAACACACTTAATTGGCGACAGATGGTGGAACCCGGTGGCGCTATTACGATTCTCATGGCGGGCAACAGTGACGAGGCGAAGCAGCGCGTGGCTGAGTTAATTGCCGGCATGGGCCTCGAGCCGTTGGACGTCGGCAGAGTCGACGCCGCACACTGGATTGAGGGACTGGCGATTCTCTGGATCAACAACCGCATTTCGTCGCGCCCAAACTTCGAGTACCACCTGCGCAGGACCGATTAGACCGCCACTATCACTTAACTTCTACGATCCAGTCGGAGATCACAGCACTCAAGCCTTCGATTTCGCTGACGACCCTGATCTCTATCGAGCGCTTGCCGGGTGCAAATTTTAGCTCGCACTCATAGGTAGCTTCCCAGGGCGTTTCGACGTAGATGGGCTCCTCAAGCGATGAACGATCGACCTCATCGCCATCCACGGTCAGGAGTTCCTCGACAAGCACCAACGGATACCATTCGCTACCGCCGTCAAGGTCATCAAATACCGTTGGTATGTCAGGGTTTCCGATTCGCACATAGAGTTCGGCATCATCAACCGGGCCGTAGACATTATTGTGCGTGACCCTGACGATCACAGCTTGTGTGTGAGCCAGGCATTTCGGCTCGGTCTGCGCGAACAGCATTGACTCGCCTGCCAGCTCCCAGGTCCATTCTGTTTTCCTGACCGCTTTTACTCTCTTTGTGACTTTTTTCTGGCTTGGTTTTGGCACACCCGATCGCGCCACATCTGCCTGGTGCTCCGGCGCCAACAAGAAACCCTTTTGTAGCAACGCCTGATGAATTTCGGGGGAATTCATGCTGGCGATATGGTCCAGAAATGCGAAAGGCGCTTTCTCTTGCGCGATCCCCGTGTCCAGGCCTTGTTCCACGAGATAGTCAATAAGCTCAATCCGCAGCGCCAATTGTGACTGTCGTTCCTTGTCGGATAACGCATAAGCCGTTTGCTTGGCATGCTTGTTCTCAGCATCTTCAATTGAATTACTGAACAAGGCCTCAAGGTCGTCAAGCGACTCCGCATTAAGGATGGCATCGTTGTCTATCCTAATTCCACCAGCGCCGGCCTCCTGCGCCGCTGCATGTTGACCTGCGAGGCGTGGCGCGTCCGGGTGTTCATACAAGAACAACAGCCGCGACGTGCAGACTTCCATTATCGGGCTGAACTCATCGTTCATCGTCTTGTTAATGTCCAACCCCTGCCCTAGCAGAGCCTCGATTCCTTCTTTATCGAGCAAGGCGCATGCCCGGCTGAAGGCGAAGCGCCTGGCTTTGATATTCAGCGCGCCAAACTTCATGAGTCGGTCATATAGACCCGTGTTTGCACACGCACTCATTAACGCTTGTTCGGTAATACCCAGTTTTCTTTTGTGCTCAGTGCAGCAACTTGTGAACCTATCGATAGTTTCGGTTTCGCAGAACTGGAGGCAAAGATCCAAGGGAGTAAGCCCCATGATGTCCTTTGTATCCAAACCTGCGTTTTTCGAAATGAGCAAAGCGATACTGTCTGCGTCACCGTGCCGACAGGCCGTATGTAGGGGTGTTCGTTGCCAGCAGGAGTGTGACCCGAAGCTCTGCAGCAAATACTCTTCTGTCTCTTCGACATTGTCGCCCAGGAAAATCGAACCCACCGAGTGTTTCGCGGGTGAGAGCAAGTCTGCGTCGATACTCGGGGAGAAATTGATAGCCTCTTCGGACTCAGCCAATACGCTGACGATATCGTGATTATATGATTGAACGGCGATGTTCAGCGGCGTGCGACAGCGACTGTCCTGCTGACAATAGTCAGCAAGCTGCGATACCGCTTGCTTTGCTCTGTCCGAATGCTGCTCAATCAGGGCGTTGATTTCATCAATCGTTAGCGCATCAGACACTGTTCATTCATCCCTGCGTAAGCATCGATATCAAGGGTCATTTTCTTTGCTCCGATAAAGCTCGTATTAGTGCCTCCCAGTAGTGCAGTGACTTGAGAAAGGATTCAACTGGCAGAAACTCGTCTTTACCGTGCGCTCGTTTTTCCTCCGGGTACACAATGAACTGCCCCGATACGCCGTAGGTTGGTATCCCGTTCGCCCTGAATATTGCGCCATCGGTACTGTACGGTGCGACGTATGGGATGATTGGAATGCCCGCGTAATCACGTTCGAGCGCGATCGACACGGCCTCGATAACAGCCGGGTTGATATCAGAAGGTGGATTCTCGGACGGCTGAAACAACGCTCGAACCGAGACATCCAAATCAGCGATCGCCGCGGTGATGAGCGTCTCTACTGTCGCAAGGCTTACACCTGGGAATATGCGGCAGTTGACCATGGCTGATGCCGTTTGCGGAAGCGCGTTTTCGGCGTGCCCTCCTTGTAACATGGTCGCAACGCAAGTCGTGCGAATCATCGCTGCCTCGCCCGGCATCTGATCAAGAAAGTCGATGGCGACCTTATCCGACGGGTCTTCTGCAAACGCGGCCATATGCTGCCCCACCGCACCAGAATAGAGTTTGGAGGAAGCCCGAAAATAGGCGATTGTCGATTCTGAACTGCGGACAGGAAAGCGGAAGCCTTGCAGTCGCACCAACGCGTTTGATAACTCGTAGATCGCGTTGTCCGCACGCGGTAGCGAACTGTGTCCGCCGGGATTCGTCGTCGTTAGCTCAAAGGTCGCATAGGTTTTTTCTGCCGTCTGCAATTGAAAATAGATCGGCCTACGCGCCGCATTCAATACGCCAAGCCCGGCATCCGCATTCAGCGCGTAATCGGCCGTGGTCAACGCTGGTACCTGCGAAAACAAAAGTCGCGTGGTTTTCGCCGTTGTTTCCTCATCGCCGGTCACGACAAAATACAGATCACGAGCAGGTCGATAGCCGCTCGCCTTCAGATGTAGCAACGTACTCGTAATTGCGGCCACACTGCCTTTGTTATCCAGGACGCCGCGACCGTACAGGCGACCGCCTTCCCGAGTCATCTCAAACGGAGGGTATGACCAGTCTTGCGGCAACGCCTCGACCACGTCCATGTGCGCCAGAAAAATTACGGGGCTGCGTTCGCCGTCATCGCCCGGATAACGAACGACCAGACTGCAGGTGTCGTCTTCCTTCAGCTCGAATATTTGAGTGTCAGTCTCGGCAAAGCCTGCCGCAAAAAAACGCGCCTTTAGGGTTCTTGCGTACGGGCAAACCTGCGACCGTCCGGCAACCGTTTCGAATTGAATCGCCTCCGCAAGCAAATCGAGAGCGGCCTGATCTTGTTGATCATGGCCGTCCTCGGTCGCACGAGCACTGGAAAACAGCGATGTCAGCCCAAGTGCAAGCAGCAATAATAAACGCATGCTCATGACGCGTCAGTCTTCTCTTTACTCAGAAATCGAAAGAAGATCTCACGTATACATAGCGACCATTAACACCTAAGGGGCTTATCCCGCCATCGTAGGGCAGGTTCCCAAAGAAGCTAATGTCAAAGATGGATTCGTCAGGGTATTCATCCAGCAAATTGTTGGCCCCGACGGCGACACTCCAGGCGTCGGTAATATTGAACTGAACATCAGTATCAATTGACCATTCCTCGGAATAATTTTGTGTCGGCTCAAAGCCACCGCCAAAGTCGAAAATACGTTGCGTTTCGCCGTATCGTATTCCACGCACCAACACAGACAATCGATCATTGGTCCAGGTTGAAGAAAGAATAGTTTTATTCTCCGGCGCGGCGGTTTCCAGCGTATTGACTTCCTCTATGCTGAATCCGGCAGGCGAACTAACGATGTCTGTTTCCGAGTCGTTATAGGCAGCAGAGAAATTCCACTGCTCCAGAGAGTAAGACGCGACCAGATCGAAGCCTGTTGTCTCGGTATCAATTGCGTTGCTAAAAAACCGTATACCCTCGATACCAGGAACTCCGGCAACAGACAGGGTTCCACCGAGCACGATTCGATCGTCGATATCGACTTCGTAGTAATCGAAACTAAGGTTGAACGCATCGTAGCTCCAGGTAAAACCAAGGCTGCGACTATCAGACTCTTCGGGTTCCAGGTCGATGGCACCGTTGGCTCGCGCCAGAGGATTGGAAGTCGGCAAATTCACTGTGCTGATAAGTGCACCGCCAGGACCGAAACTATTACTGCTCCCTGAAAAGTAGGCCTGAGCCAGGGATGGTGCTCTAAACCCGGTGCTAACGGAGCCCCTTAGTGCGAAGTCATTGGCAATTACCCAACGCGCGGCCAATTTCCCGTTGGTCGTATCACCGAAATCGTCAAAGTCCTCATAACGGACCGCGGCCGAGAGCAGAAACGCATCAGTAATTTCGAATTCCGCATCGACGAAAACAGCGAATGAATCTCTATCTACATCCACGGTTTCATCCGGCTGCAAACCAGCGCCGCCCTGGGCACCAATACGGGCGTCTCCTCCAGCTTCCCCGGTGATAACGGCTCCGGCGATGTAAGACGCCTGATCTCCAGCGGTACTTTGGTAGTCCTCACGCCTAAATTCCAAACCCGTGGCGATGTTGACTGGCGAACCGCCAAACTCAAAGCCTTTTGATGCATCCAGATTAATAACCGTCTGCGAATACTCATATTCTGCACGATTGAAGGACGTTGGGCTTGAGGCACCCAGTGAGGAGTTGACGCTGTTTTTCAGGTTATCGTCAAAGGTATTTTGGCCGAATACAAAACTGCCATCTACTGTCCAATCGGACAGCTCACCTTTAATACCCCCGGCCAACGAAAAGTCCGTAACGTCGGCCACGCCAATCGGAAGAAAACCATTGGGATGAATTGCAGCTACGTTGTTGTCTGACACTGCATAGCGGAAGAAGTTGGAGCCCTCTGCCTCACGGTCGGAATAGGTAGCGAAACCATAGAGTTCAAAACCCGAGTCCAGATCAATGCCGGCAGTGAAGCTCAGGTTGAGGTCTTCACTATCGCCATCGCCCAGCCGGTAGTTTCTTTGACCCGCCAACGCATCATTAGGAGCGGCTTCCGGCGTGCCGGTAGACGGCACCGGAACAATAAACTCGGCAAAACCAATGGTGGGTAGTTGGTCGAAACCTGAGCGATTGGTCGCCGAACGATCACGGTATTCGCCACTCACGTTCAGAAAACCGTCGCCAAGTGAGAAACCCTTGTTGAATGAAATAGTCGCGGTTTGCCCGTCTGTAACGTCCTCGTTCACCGGATCAACACTGGTAATATGGCCGCCATAAGAAGCTGAAACGTTGCCGCCATCGCTACCTTGCTTAAGCACGATGTTAATGACGCCAGCTATGGCGTCAGATCCATATTGCGCCGCAGCCCCATCTCTCAGTACTTCAATTCGTTCAATAGCGCTGGTCGGGATATTATTGAAATCGACCGGAGCCGCCCCTTTACCCAATTTGGACTCAACACTGATCACCGCGTTCGCGTGTCGGCGTTTACCATTGACCAACACGAGCACTTGATCCGGGTTCAGGCCACGCAGCTGAGCAGCCCGAACAATGTCGGCCTGGTCTGAGTTTGATTGACGGGGCATATTAAAGGAGGGGACATTAGACTGCAGAAGACTGCCTATCTCGCCGCCAATGGTCCCCGATTGCACTAAGTCAGCAGCGGTCAGCACGTCTACCGGAACTGGGCTATCTTCAGCACTACGGCCGGGCGCCCTGCTACCCACCACCAGTATTTCCTCAAGCTCTAAATTTGCATCGCCATCTTGAGCTGTTGCAGCACCAGAAAATAGTGTGGCACTACACGCAAATAGCACTGCGTTTCTCGTAAGTTTTTTCATTGTCCTATCCCCCTTCTGGAAACTCATTGTTCTACAACTATGTGGACATTCCAATCTGAACCGGAACCGATTCCGTGCGCTGCCGCGAAACTACCTTGATTCAGGGCAAGTGAAACATTATTCAAACTATTGAGGTAGACCAATGGTTCACCGATCTCGACAGCACCAAACGTATCAAGGTAGGGCAACGTCTCATCGAAAACAGTTTCATCACCATGACTGATCCGGATACGAAGCGTAGTTTCGTCGCCGAGCCTCAGTTTTTGAAAGGTCTCTCGATCAATATTGGTCCATACATTACCAAACTGAACATCCAGAATTGGAATGTTTCCGCGTATTTCATCGTTTGCAAAAGTGGCCTTTTGGAAAGGAATTGAAACTACCTCAGCTGGCAGTAATCGACCGACCTCTTCAAACGTAATCTCCCCCGCCGCCAGGCGGGCGCCGGTATAGGCATAGACGTCTCTACCGTGAAATGTATACGACGCATCGGAGTTCTTTAGTCGATTGACCGCTTCATCAATCTCGCGCATCTCTGCAATGCCCAGTTGTTGCGCGGCGAACGTCAGTGTGCCGTTGTCCGGCGTTACGATGAAATGGCCGGATTTCGTTTTGAGGACGACGGACTTGCGACTTGTCCCGACACCGGGATCAACCACGGAGACGAAAACTGTACCCGCCGGCCAATACTCAGCGGTTTGAACCAGGCGAAGCGAAGCTTCCCAAATATTGAAAGTCGGGATTTCGTGCGTCAGGTCGTATAGCGGAATGTCTGGAGAAACCGAGATAGCGACACCGCGCATAGCTGCTACAGCGCCATCTTTCTCGCCGAAATCGGACTGCAGGACTAACGGAGAACCGCCAAACGCCCGTGTACTCAGAACGAAGGCAAATATGATCCAAGCTTTTTTCAAGACTTCTCTCCAAAATTCAACGCGCGAGACAGAAAATAGGATCGCTACACTGTATGGCGCCAAACGTATCAAGCTATATGAGAATCATGATCGTCACAAGCCTTGAAGCGCTAATGTGGCTCACGATTCGGGTCCTAATTCATTTAAGCTGCATTCAGCGAATCAAAACACCCTCATGTTCGTAATGTATCCAGACCCGCCACGGTCTATGTATCGGTAATCGCCGTATGGCGAAGTTGGTCACGGTATACATTCTCAGGACCCCGCTACCACATTGGGGTCAAATTCACGCACGTCAATTATCCGGAGTTTGTCGAGTGAAAGCGAAGCAGCGACCGTACCAATATTACGATTCCACGATCTCGATTTGCAGTACATGCCTGACACGCGTTGACGCGAAAATCGTATTTCAGGATGGCTGTGTATGGATGTTGAAGCGATGTCCCGAGCACGGTGCTGAACGAGTGCTAATGGCGGACGATATTGCCTACTACAAGCTGGCCAGAGAAACCTTCATCAAAACCCCTGAGCAAGTCATCGCTCCGAATACGCCAGTTCGATATGGGTGCCCGTATGACTGTGGAATTTGTCCGGACCATGAACAACATGGCTGTACGCTTTTAATCGAAGTTACCGATAATTGTAATTTGCGCTGCCCCACCTGCTACGCGAGTAGCGGGCCAGAGCGACAGATACACCGAAGTCTGGAACAGATTGAACGCATGCTGGATCGGGCGGTTGCCAACGAAGGCGAGCCGTCCATTATCCAGATCTCCGGCGGCGAGCCGACCGTACACCCGCAGTTTTTTGAGATTCTCGAACTGGCCCGGCAGCGGCCCATCGGACATCTCATGGTGAACACAAACGGGATACGCATCGCAAATGAACCGGGATTCGCCGAACGCCTCGCCGAATTCACTCCTGGCCTCGAAATATATTTACAATTCGATTCCTTTCGCCGCGACGTATTGAAGACGCTAAGGGGTACAGATCTCAGCAGCACCCATACCCGTGCCATTAATCGCCTTAACGAAACCGGCATTCACACCAATCTTGTCGCGACAATTCGGCGCGGACTTAACGACGACGAAATGGGCGAAATAATCGACTACGCGACCCAACAACCTTGTGTTCGTGGCGTTACCTTCCAACCGGTGCAGGCAGCCGGCCGTCTCGAAGAGTATGAGTCGGGTTACAACAATGAACGGGACCGATTAACCCTGACCGAAATTCGCCGCAAGATCCTCGAGCAGTGTCCGGTGTTTGCACCTGAAGATCTCATCCCGGTTCCGTGCCACCCGGATCATCTCGCAATGGCTTATGCGCTCAAACTCGATTCGGGCCTGGTACCACTCACCGGCCTCGTTGATCCGGAATTTCTTATAGAGGCCGGCGGGGCGACTATTACCTACGAAGCGGAACCCGCCATCCGTGAGCACTTCCTTAATCTGTTCTCAACCCATCACTCGGTCACGTCGCAGAAGGATGCGATGAGTGATTTTCTCGACACGCTCGGCCGCTCTCCCCCGGAGCAACTGGGTTATTCAAATATATTTCGCATACTGATTGTCGAATTTATCGACGCGCAGGGATTTGACCTTCGTTCAATACGCAAGACCTGCGTGCACATTGTTCATCCCGACGGCAAGAGGGTCATCCCGTTTGATACCTATAACCTGTTGTACCGTGATGGATTGGAAAAGAATGTTCTCGAACCAATACGCAAGCGAGAATTCGTGCCGCTGACCGGACCCATATCACTTGCCCGCTACCGGGATTCTGAGAGCCAGTCTTCGTGAACCCAGCGAATCAATCACTAGCAAGCTGTTGTGCCGAGCTCTATGAATTACCGATCGTTGAATATCTCCTGGGCCAGAGTTTTCATCCGGGTGGCACGAAATTGACGCGGCAGCTGGCAACAGCAAGCCTTGTCTCGCCAAACTCGCGAGTGCTTGACGTAGCCTGCGGCAGCGGTAGTACGGCGCGCCTGCTTGCAGCGAATTTTGGTGCAACGGTTACCGGCTGCGACTATTCAAGCGTCAATATCGAGCGTGCGAGACAGGCGTCTCACACTGCTGGCCTCAACCATAAAACGCAATTCCTAAGAGCTGACGCCGAGCAGCTACCGTTCGCAGCAGAATCTTTCGATGTCGCTTTATGCGAGTGCAGCTTGTGCCTCTTCGAGGATATGGATACATCACTTCAAGGAATCCACGCTGTCTTGAAACCGGGCGGCCGAATTGGCATTTCCGATTTTTTCCTGAATGCACCCGTCCCAGATAGTCTTGACGGATTGCTAGGTAGAGTTCTTTGTGTTGCCGCCGCACGCTCAGTCGACGGCTATCGCGACGTGTTATCCCGGACGGGTTTTGAATACATTCGAATTCGGAAGGTAAACTGGACACTGGCCGACATGATTCAGCGCATCCGTCATCGACTCACACTGTTGGCAACCGCGAATGTGGCAGCAAACACGGGCCTGAGTGTCGACTTTGGTGACCCTGCTGCAGTGCTCGCAGATCTTGAACAATTCATTGCGAGCGGCGGTGCTGGCTATCTTATTGCCACTGCCCGGCGGTCTTGAACGATGGCCCAATCGGTTCGGTTTATTCGAGCAAAATCATGTGCTGCCGATTCACTTCCAGTCCGCTGTAAATTGATTGCTGACCGCCAGGCCAGTCGATGATCACGCGATCCACAGAGGTTGCCTGCCCAAGACCGAAATGTGCCTCCGCGGGTTCCTGTGAATCGGTGCTGGTTCCTGCTGTTATGACTCGCACCATTCGGCTCGAACCGACTTCCACCGTTATCCGGGCTCCGATCGCCCAGTGGTTGCGGCCCGACATTCTCGGTTTTATCGACACGTGGTTGTTCGAGGGCGCACCGCTATCTGCGTTATTGCGCAGTAGACGTAATGGACCTCCCTCGCTGGTCGTTTGCAATAAATCCAGATCACCGTCCCGATCGAGGTCAGCTGCGATCAATCCTGCGGCAATGTAATCATCATCGAATCCTGCTGCGACTGACACGTCGTCAAATGCGCGATTGCTAATTCCTGTATTTCTCCAAAGTTTCGAGTGATCGTTGGTCCAGCCGGGCAGGTTCTTTCCGTTCGTCGTCGCGAGATCTTGCCAACCGTCGTTATCGTAATCGATAAACGTTGCACCCCACCCCCAATAGCCGTTTTGTACACCAACGGACTCCGAAATTTCCGTGAAGGACGGGTCCGCCAGCGACGCGTCCCTCACATAGAGTTGATTATGGCGATACTCGCCGTCGACGAACTGAGTAATCTCTGTAACGTACATATCGACGCGACCGTCATTATTTACATCTCCAAGGGCGATGCCCATGTCGGTTGATGCATAATCAACCCCGGCCATGCTAGCGGCATCGACGAAAGTATTATCCCTTTGATTTATGTAGAGTCGATTTGCAACCTGACCATCAACAGCAAAATACATATCGATCCAGCCGTCGCGGTCAAAGTCATGAAACACCGCTTGTTGGTAGGCGTAGATGTCATCTGTCACGCCTGAAGGCACGGCGATGTCGGTGAACGTTCCGTCTCCATTATTGAGAAAAAGGTAAGCACGGTCGTGCCAGCCGATGACCAATAATTCAAGATAGCCATCGTTGTTGATATCTCCGGCAGATAATCCGCCGCGATGCCAATTCGCTATGCCACCCCACGCGACATGCAGTCCGGCCAACTCGGAGACATTTTCAAATTCACCCGTCGCTCCCTGTCGATAAAGCCAGAGGTTTTCTGGATCACTGCATTCCTCAAGTGAAACAGGGTCATCTCGGCAATCTCCGCCGATAACAAGATCCAAATCGTGATCACCATCGTAGTCCACCCACAGAGAACTGCGGTGATTCTGAAGCGACGCCAGACCCAGGCTCGCGGCAAGCTCTATAAAGCTGCCATCGCCCTGGTTAGCGTACAACTGGTCAGCGACACCCTCACCGTTCGGAGCGAAGATGTCGATTAAACCGTCCGAGTTAAAGTCAACAACGGCTACGCCGGCATGAGGCCCAATCGCCATTGAGTACGGCAACAGGCCTGCGGCGGCACCGGCTTCGGTAAACCCAAGGTCTGGAATCGGAATAGTGCCAGCAATTGAGAACGACACGCTATCGGTGCTCACATTGAGCGTGTCACTGACTGTGAGACGAAATGCGATCGTTGTTGTTGCATCCGGTGCAGTGAAAACAGGATTGCACGAATTGTTGTCGCTCAACTGAACAGTCGGTCCGTCCAACTGAAACCAGTCATAACTCAACATGTCTCCCTGCGGGTCGCTACTGGCACTGCAATCAAGTGCTACCGATTCGCCTGCAAGAAAATTGCCACCGACACCTGCGTTGGCAATCGGTGCGCCGTTCATTACGGGGTTTGACGCGCCGACGCCGTCACCTCCGCCACCGCAGGCAACAAGAAGGCAACTGACCAATGCAGTCAGACCCATGCCCCCAAGACCGCGGCAGTACATGACTATTGCACCGTCAGACTGCGGCCCCGGCGAGTTCCGTCGGCTGAGATCGCACGCACCTGAACTGACCTACTCCCAACATCGACGGCGCCATCGTAGATCTGCCAATTGCCCCCATCAAGCTGGTACTCAATCTGAAGGTTTGGAAATATCAAATTACAAAAAAGCACCCCATCAATGCGCTGCGCGCCGACGGTGGGAATGCGATAAAAAATATCGGCCAGGTCAAGCTTCGCGAGTTCCTTTCCGGCGACAACGTTTGCGAATTGATTCCACTCACGATCTCTGTCATCGCGTTGATCTGCGCTGAAGTGTCCGCTCGCCTTACTGTAGCTTGCACCACTCCGATCATAGGGAACCTCCCACGACGCGCGATGCCACGCACGCTCTGCCAGCGCCAGAAGTCGGGGAAATAACATGTATTCAACTTGTTGATCCGATCGCATCGTCTCCGACCATAGATGGCCCTGCACGCCAGCAAATCGTCGACCCGCTAGCAGTGGTTCCCGATCATGTAGTGCAAAATCGAGCCCCTCCGAATCGGTCCAGAATTCCGCGTGCGCCGGCAGATTGTCAGGCATGAATTCGAACACCTTGCGTGAGTTCGTTTGCCGCGACGCCCAGTAGTAACCGCGTTCTTTCGGATCGGCCTCATAAGGAAAATCGAAGTAGGTAGCATCCGGGGTCGACACCACGACGTCCCATCCGTTGTTGGCTTGCCGGTGCGCGGCTACGTGTGCCGGATCGATGAGGCGTCCCCAGGCGTTGGACTGCACGACCGCTGGCATGTTTGAGACCTCTGTATGTCCCATTCCGTCACCCCAACCGGCTGGATTGATGCCTTTGTCAGCCAACATTTCGGCGACTCTTTCAATAAAGTATGCGCCAAGTTTGCTGGTGCTGCTCACCCGCTCTGCGTTTTCAACGAGAAATTGTTCGCAGGCCGGCGAGTCCTTCCAGGCGCCGGCTGTTTCATCAGCCCCTATGTGGTATTTCGTCAGTGGATGATCGGCTTCTTCGTGGACCTTCTGCAGTTCGGAAATGACCTTCTCCACAAAGACGTAACTCGATTCAAGACAAACGTTTATCGTATTATCAGTGTAGTTTTGAATGCTGCTGTACTCGCTGGCGTCTTCGAGGTCGCTCAGCAGATATCGTCTCGCCTCGGTTGCATCTCCATTAGCTTCGTATGTCCGGAAACGAGCCTCCATCGATTTGACCGCCGCCCTCGAATGTCCGGGCATATCGAACGACGGAATAACCTGGACGTGGTGGGCATTCGCTGCGGCAAGGATTTCTCGATAATCAGCCAAGGAGTAATAGCCATCCACTTCGGTATCGCCAAAGGGTCCTGATCCCAATTGCGGTAATACGCAACTGGATTCAGATGGGTCGTGACAGCGCTTGCTACCAATGTCTGTCAACTCTGGCAGCCCGGGAATCTCCATTCGCCAGCCTTCGTCATCGCCAAGATGAAAGTGCAGCTTGTTGAGCTTGTAGGCTGACATCTGCTCGATGATTCGGAGAATGAGTTCCTTCGAATGAAAGTTTCGCGCGACATCGACGTGCAATCCTCGAAACGCATATCGTGGGCTATCCACTATCTTTATGAACGGAACCTTCGTATCGTCTAGGTGCGCCAGTGCAGCGAGTGACTGCAACGCGTAGAAGGCGCCTGCCTCGTCGGCCGCATCGACGGTGACACCGCGTTCAGCAATCAGCAGTACGTAGGATTCGGCATCGGCCAGGTCTTTGGTCACTTCCCTGAGAGATATGGATACGGACACGCCATCCTCACGCTCGGGAAATCCCAAGGACGCCAATCGTCCAAGTGCTGCGGCCAATGTTTCACGTTCGAGTCCATCAAGCTCAAGCGAGATTCCATGTGTAAGGTCGAGCTCGCGCTTTGCCGGATCAATCTCGGTCTTTAACGGCTGAGGAATAACTGCACCGAATGTAGCTTGCGGCGTATGCACTGTGTCGAGGTTTCGTTGGTACAGTATTTCGGCAGTTGCCCACTCGATTTTCTCAGTATCAGTGATACGGAATTGGCGATCCGGATCGGTGAACGAGGACAGATGTGGCAACACCTCGAGCCCTGTCTCCGGGTCGGTTGTCGGCACCGTGCTCAGAACGAGTCGTGGCTGCAAGCTATCACGAACGACGTAGTAGTTTGGCATGGCCTCGTACTCATTTCCGTGCGTACCAGCCAAATACAGCGTAATTTCTTTTGGCTCGCCCGGTATGAATCCACGATAGTTTTCATTGGGCACGATCCGATTCAAATCACCGTTGATTGTCTCCACCGAAAATTCATCGCTTATCACCTGGTGTAACGGAAACAGCTGACTGAAATAGAGTTGCCAATCATCGGCCGATACACTCTTTGTCGTGCTGAGAACTATGCGAACCGAAAAGCATCGACCAGCGGAGCCGCAGGGTCCTTTTTCGAGATTATTGACGACGGTGTAAGTGACTTGCAATGACTCGGCAAAAGCATTCAGTTGATCTTGATCTGAACTGGCCTCATTCAGTCTGGAATCTTGTCGCGACTCACATCCAGTCAGGAAAGCCATCAACCACAATAGCGCCAACGCTGCGACGGGCCGCGATACCAAAGACCAATGACATCGATTCATAAACCCGCTCCCTTCTGCTTGTGTGCCTCGTCGATTAGCTTCATCGTTTGCTTCAAACCCGGCATCACTGCTTGAATTTCTGTCTCGTGACGCTTCCACTTGTCTTTTCTTGGTGGCGTGATAGTTGATGCCGACAGCGGCAGATTGCCGGTCGATCTCGAACTTAGATAGCCCCCACCTTCAGCGCCGCAAAATTCGCACAATCTCAAAAGCTCATCGGCGGGCTGGCTGACGAGATCGGAATAGGAAACGCTGGTCCAGTGATCCGCTGGCAAATTGGACAAGTCCTGCAGAATAATCTCGTTGCAGGCTTGCCATTGAAACGCGGCGATATCTGATATCGGTCGGCCGCTCATGCCGTGCCATCCGGGAGGTAACAGAAAACACCAATACCCCAATGGCCAGTCCGGCAGTTTTCGAAACGTGACAAACTCGCCCGACTTCGCACCGAGCCGCCATCCCTCGATGATACTGCTGATGTTTTCACGCGGATCGCGGTGCAGGTAGATAAATCGTGCCGACGGAAAAACGGCCCGTAGAAAATCGATATTCAGTGAGTTGCGCGGCGTTTTTTCAAGGAACACGACTCTCTGCCGCAGTGAATGCGGCATATCGTCTATCAATGTCTCTCCATTATTCTTCTTGACCAACGCCAGGTAGAAACGCAGGAAATGTTCGCGCGTCTTTGTGTCGGCGTGCGAATCGAATAGTCGACCCGATGAAAATTCTTTATCTTCCGCGGCCAATTGTGGAAATTGCGCGTAGATGCCATGGCTTTCGCCGCCGATGGTCCAAATTTCGGGACTCTGCGACAACAGACTGAACAGCAGAGTACTGCCGGCACGGGGTGCCGACACGATGAAGACTGCGTTATTGAAGCAGGCAGCAACGTCCTCGGGCGAGGCCTGAGACGTCAGTTTCCGAATTCGTTTTCGCAGACGCAGGTTAATCGCTGCGCTCCGAGTCGTTGCGCATGTTTTGTTGGTACAGCGCATCAAAATTGATCGGCTGCAGAGTCAGCGCCGGAAAGCTGCCCTTCAACGTCATGCCGTCGACGGCCTCTGCCGCATACGGGAACAGCAAATTCGGGCACACGGCGTGTAACACACGATGCAGCTCATCTTCGGCGAAGCCGCGACATTGAAAAATACCGCCTTGAAATACCTCGATCATAAATGCCGTAGCACCGGCGTTTGCCGTCGTGATCGTCAGAGTTAGAACGACTTCGTAATGGTCTTCGCCCAGCGCCTCCTTCGCGACGTCAACGTCGACGGTGACTTCGGGGTCCCATGGGTGGGTAAACGTGTCGACACCACCGGGCGCCTCGAAAGAAAAGTCCTTGACGAAAATCCGTTTCGTCATGAATATTTGTTCAGCGGCACTTGCGTTTTCCGTCATCAGTTTTCGATCCTATGCAATGAGGGGTCCGTCGTGGTCGTGGACCACTTCACCGGGTTGTACGAAGTCCATGATCAGGTGAACTCTTGATTGATTACCGCCATTTTCAACAGCATGTGTGAGTCGGTTATTGATCTCCCACATTTCACCGCTCTGCATTTGAATCTTCGATTCGCCAACGAGGAAGAAACACCTGTCATTGCTAACTATCGGGACGTGAATGCGATGACAGCGCTTTAGCGAGTCACCATCATCTACGTGGGGCGTAATCGCGCTATTTGCCGCCAGACGTGTGAGAACGATACGTATGAAGTAGCCTGGGCCGTTTTTTCTAATCGTCTTTTTCTGTCGCAGGCTTTTCGAATACGTTGCCAGAATATGCTCCTGCAAAGGTTCGATCAGCGCAGAGCATTCCTGTAACAAAGGATGTGAAGTAGGGTTTATGTGACGATAGTCTGGATCAAACAACAGTTTCACGGTCTGTGTATCTGTATGCGCCTCAAATATCTCTTGTCGACTCGTGTCCTCGTCCCATATTTGCTCCGGGAGACCTGCGACCCAATTGACGATATCCGCAATATCGAACTCTCCATGAAGAATTGCATCCCCCTGAAAATTCATGCGTTGACACCCGCCGCTGTCTCGTGAGCGTTTTCCTGTTGCGCATCGACGTCGATGCCGGCACGTTGAAATACATCGATAGCGTCCTGCAAATACGGACGATAGTGCGTCCAGTGCTTAACAGCCGATCGATAGATCGGCTGCCGCACCTGACTCAGGCTGGCCGTATCGACGGGTCCCCGATTCTTGTGGAATTCAAGGCACTGCTCCTGCCAATCCAGCTTCAGAAACGCCAGCAATCGTCGAACCTGCACCTCAGTATCACTGACCATATCTTCATAGTTCACATTGATAATTCGATCTGGATACCTCTGTTGCCAGAAGCGCATCAGCTCCCGATAAAGGAGATAGTACTCGGCGCACTCCTTCATTGAGTAAGAGTAATGATAAAAACCCAGGGTAAACAACTGTTTGAAATTTGAAAAACAAGTGTCCATTGGATCGCGAAGTGAGTGCACAAACAATGCATTTGGCAGTGCTTCCGCAATTAGGCCGAGATCCAGAAAATTCATCGGGTACTTGTCTATGAAATATCGCCCAGAACGATCATCCGGACAGGCGGCACTAACATACAGCTCGCCTAAACGAGTCAGATCAATGTCGCGTTCAGGCTGTTGATAGAAGTGCTCATGAAAACCACTTCCACCACCAAACCCCGTCAAGACCTTCATTGACTCCTTGAAGCAGCCTAGCTCGCCCATCGAAACCACTTCCGAGTGACTCGAGAGAATTCGGTCTACCAACGTTGATCCCGTGCGTGGCATGCCTAGGATAAACAGAGGCGCCGATTCCGTACCGCTATCAGCATCTGCAGTTCTTGTCAGCGCGCGCCGGGAGTGTTCGAAATATTTTCGGGTTAATTTGAACGCGTGTTGACTTGACTCTGTGGTGTACGGCGACATCGGCCGCATTGCGGTCGCACCATCTGCGAAGTGCTCGTAGGCGCTTTGATAGTCACCCAGGTCCTCACAGGTCTTGCCCAACGCATACTTCGCCGTGACGTATTCGTCTGAATCCTCCTCGAATAGAGGCATGGCGTTTTGGATAATTACGAGGTGGTTTGTTTCCGCACTTTGTTTGCGGACGGAGGACAGCAGCTTGTACGCATTCGCGGACCCGGGGTTACAGTCTATGGCCTTTCGGTAATTTTCACTCGCCTCCTGCATGCGGCCTTGTTTTTGCATCGCATAGCCAAGATTCACGAGTAACTTGGCGTTTGCTGGGTCATCTTCCAACAATTCCCGGTACAGCCTTTCCGCGAGGTCATACTTATGTATCTCCTGCGCCGCGTGCGCAACATCCGACTTCGCATCCGCCGGGAGTGGCTCCATCTCCAGAATTCGCGGAATCAGTCGTGCGGCCGGTTTGCGGTGGTAGGCGGTCAGGTAGCATGTCAGCAGCAATAAGAGAATCGCCCTCCGATCTCCACCTGCATCCAGTGCGGCCTCCGCCGCCCGCGCCGCATTCGTACCGCAACCAAGTTGCAGTAAGACAGTGGCCTGCAATTGCAACACGTCAGCTGACGCCGAACCGCCATCGAGTATTTTGTGAATATTGTCGAGCGCCAAAAAGGGATCTGTGGTGCTCGCCGATTTGGCGCGCCGTAATAGGCGGTGCGCTCTGGCGTCGCTGAGCGGTGGACGTGTCGGCTCGGTCATAATTTCGTGATTGACCGTTGTCATATTCAAATAGGCAGTTCCCGCATGCTACGGCGGGAACTGCCACGTTGCAAAGCTAGAAGCGCATTTCGAATGATGCACCAACATAACGGTTGAAGTCCCTCGGCACCTGGCCGTGCTCTGCACGCTGTCTGAAGAACCGTCCATCCGGTACTGCGCCGTAGGTCGGGTACGCTTGTGCGACTCCAATAAGCTCGGGCACCGCAACCGGGTAGGCGCCTACTGCACGCTCTGCTAATCCGTCGCCAAATGTTGTTTTGCGCGCATAGTATTTTTTGTCGAACAGATTCTTTACGAAGAGCGTGAATTTGTATTTTCCGTCTCCGGACGAGGTACCGACAAACAGGTTGTGAATCCCGAACTGGGGAACCGTTGACCCGGCGTCATTGTTCGCTGTACCGCCGTGATTGGTAAATTCTTCGGTCTGGTATCGGTAGTTCCAGCGTACATAGCTATTCCAGTTGCCCAGTGGAAAATCGACGCGGAGATCGGCGGTAACAGTATCTTCGGGGGCGTTTGCGAGCTGTGCGCCGTCCAATTCAAAGAACTGGCCGAAGCGGCCGAATGAGTAGTCGAAAAACTCGCCGTAATTGATCGGGGCAGTACAAGTCGCGACGGGAACGCCGGCGTTCGCTTGGGCGGCGTTACAGGTGATCAGTACGTCAGTTTCGGCAAATTCTGCTGTGACGTGATTCCATGCAGCACCCAGGGTTAACCAATCTGTTGCGCTCCAGATGACCTCGGCGTCGAATCCTGTCGATTCGAGTGTGCCTGCATCAATGATGTCGAACTTTCGTATCGGCTGGCCACTGGCATTCGGATCATTGAGAATATTCTTCAGGCCGCCGTTGACGATGGGGAAGAGATCAAAGTCGAGGTTGTTCAGTCGCTCCTGGTAGTGCTCGAAATCCGCGTCGAAGTAGGTGAGGTTCACGCGCAGGTCGCCATCGAACCACTCCGAGCGGATTCCCACCTCAAAATTGGTCGACTCTTCGGGCGGAATCGGATAGTTATTATCCAGGTCGGCTTGTCTCACATCACTGTCTGTGAACCAACCGACCCCCTTGTACCCTGTGCTGTAGCTCGTATACAGCATGATGTCGTCCATCGGCGAGAACTGCAGCGCCGCTTTGTAGATAAAGGCGGTATCGCGACTGTCGGCGGACGCCGTCGTGAATTGATTGCTTGGATCTCTAGCATCAAGATCGGTCGCCGGGTTGTCGGTTACTGTTCCTAACAACGGGTTGGGGACGTTGAAACGGCCGACGCCGGGGAAATTGATGCGCTGGCCGTTTTCATCGAGAATCCAGATGAGCGTCGGTCGGACGTCGACATTTGGCGCGCCATCGTCGCGCACATCCAGGCTGAAATCCTGATGCTCGTACAGCAATCGTCCTCCGACAGTTGCCGTCCATTGGTCGTTGAAGTGAAAATTCAGTTGACCGAATAGCGCCGTATTTGTTGTTACAAGGTCATTATTCTTGAGTTCCCGGTTGAATATCAGGTCGCTTACGCCGGTAAATCCGGTCATCGTATTGGTTACCGGATCGAAGCCGAAGGGTTCGCCACCACAACTTGTGACTTCGAAGTTAGCGTCTACGGTGCTGTTCTCAAGACCTGGATCCTGGCACGCCAACACCCGTTGATCACGCGTCACTTTTGAGTGCAACAAGAAAGCGCCCGCAACATAGTCAACCTTGTCTCCCAGTGGCGATGCAATGCGAATTTCGTTCTGAAAGGTGTCACTCTTAACTGGACCGGAGAATGCCAATGGAAATACATCGACGCCTGTTGAAAGAATCGAATCATTGGTTTCAAGGTCACTGTTGCGGTAGTGCGATGTAAATGTCAGCTCGTGGCCTGTGTCGAATTCGTGGTTCAGTTCGAATGAAGCCGCGGATGAATCGATGAAGCCATAGTCACGATTGTTTAATGCTGAAGTCTTGTCATTTTCCGGCCCTGCGGGCGTCTGTGATATTTCATGTAGGTTAGTTATCAATAAGTTATCCAGCGCTGACCCTGTGAGACCCAGCCCGTCAACAACTGATTGCGGGATTTGCCCGAAGTTGGTGCCAATCGTCCAGTCGTCGCGCTGCAGGAAAACTCTTGTGCCGGGCCCGAGATTTCGTTCAGACGCTTCAGCGCGGAATATCATCGTAGTTCGATCACTGAGTTCATGCAGGAATTGAATTCTCGCACCGCTCGCGTCGGATTCACCACCATTGGGTCCGTCCAAAACGTTCTCGACCCAACCATCGTTTTCCGTCGTAAAGAAATTGAACCGAAGCGCAGATTTGTCGCTGGTCGCCCAATTGTAGGTACCGGCCAGGTGATACTCGCCGAGGCCCTCTTCGCCACTCTCTGCGACGCTGAACCGAAGATTGCCACTATTGCCTTCCAGCGACGGACGTCGTGTCGTCACGACCATTGCGCCGGCAACGGTGTTTTTACCGAATAGCGTTCCCTGCGGTCCTTTGAGAACGGAAACACCTTCGATGTCGGAAACGTCGCCGAAGAGCGATGAGTTTCTGGCGAGAACTTCGCCGTCCACGATTACCGCAGCGTCGGGTTCCACGCCGATGAACGCCTGCAAGGAGCCGATACCGCGAATAAACAGGCCAATGTTTCTTGGATCATTATTTTCCCGAATCGTGATTCCGGGAATGAGCTGCTTAACGTCTTTCAGCGTTTCAATGGCTTGGTCACGCATCATATCGCCGGTGACGTGATTGATTGTAATCGGGATATCCTGGACGTTCTCTTCCCGCTTTTGGGCCGTGACGATAATCTCGTCAAGTCGCCGCGCATCGGAATCCTGGCCGTACGCACCGCCTGCACAAATGCTGGATACGGCTAACGCCAGTGGCATCATCTTGGCCTGCGCCAATATTCCTTCGGGTGTGCAGCGATTAGCTGGTGTGGTTCGCAATGACTTTTTCGCGGATTTGTTCTTAAAGTGCATTTCAATTTCCCCCCGGAAATCTGTCTATCGACGACTCGCTACCAACCACTGGCAACGAACAAGATAACGACAACGTTGTCTTTTGCTGATACTAGTCGTTTATGACAACGTTGTAAAGACTTTATTCGAATACGCGGCATGAACTGCGAGTTCAGCAAGCGAGGGCTTCATTTTAGCGATATATATAGTGTTTGCGGTACTCTAGCCGAAACTTTACAAACCGCTCGCGCTGCTATAATGTCACGACAACGTTGTCAAACTTATATCTTTGGAGCTGTTTCTTGGGAGCCAATGCGCATAGCACGAACGCCAGCGAGCGATACTTGCTTGGTATCGATGGTGGCGGCACCACTTGCCGCGCACTGCTGGTTTCCTCGGACAACCGGGTGCTGGGTCGCGGCAAGGCCGGACCTGCCAATCCTTTGCGCGATCCCGCGCGCTCATTTCGATCGATAGCCGAAGCAAGCAAGATTGCATTTGGCGAGGCCGGCCTCAGCGATAGTGACATGCAGAGAACCGTTGTCGGAATCGGTCTCGCAGGGGTCAATGTTCCAGCTGCCTATGAGGCGATAAGAAATTGGCGTCACCCCTACCATTCTCTTCATCTGACAACCGACATGCAGATCGCGTGTTATGGATCTCATGGCTCTGCTGACGGCGCGGTGATCATATCTGGCACCGGATGCAGTGGATATTCCAGTATCAGTGGGCGAAACCGCGTTCACGGCGGCTTCGGTTTTCCGTTCGGTGACAAGGGTGGCTCAGCCTGGATCGGACTTTGTGCGCTGCGCGCGGCTCTCCTCGCACACGACAGCCTTGGCCCGCCAACGCTTCTAGAAGACAGCATCAGTTTGTTTTATCAGGAGACAGGTATTGGCATCGTTGAGAGGCTTGCGAATGCCCAACCCTACGAGTTCGGACAGCTTGCGCCTCTTGTATTCACTGCCGTCGCGAACAACGATGAGGTTGCGCGTGCCATAGTCGTTGATAATGCAGATCACATTTCGGCGATGGCGCGGGTAATCAGCAGACTCAGCCCGGTACGACTGTCTTTTGTCGGCGGCCTGAGTGCCACGATCGAACCGTGGCTGGCGACCGATGTAAGAGAATTGTTGTCCCCTGCTTTGCACACCCCGCTCGAGGGAGCAATTCTTTATGCGAGAGACCGGATTGAACACGGATAGCAACGCGCTTGCGTAGAGGAATTTCATGACACTTACGTGGTTCGACTGGAGCATTGTATTTGGCACACTTGGGCTAACACTGATTGTTGGCCTCTGGGTTAGCAAGCGCGCTGGTCGTGACAGTGCATCCTTTTTTCTCGGTAACCGGCATATGCCGTGGTGGTTGCTGGGATTCTCAATGGTTGCGACGACATTTGCCGCCGATACGCCGAATCTGGTCACTCAGATCGTGCGTACGCAGGGCGTATCAGGTAACTGGATCTGGTGGTGTTTTCTGCTAACCGGCATGTTGACCACCTTCGTTTATGCCCGGCTATGGCGGCGGCTCGGTGTTACCACTGACATAGAATTTTATGAACGGCGATACAGCGGCAAGCCAGCGGGCTTCTTAAGAGGATTTCGAGCGGTTTATCTGGGTTTGTTTTTTAACGTCATGATAATGGCGAATGTCACCCTGGCCGCCGTCAAGATCAGCAGTGTGCTTTTTGCCGTTGAGCCCGAGACTGTCATTGTCGTTGCAGGCCTGATCACCGTGGTTTTCAGCGCGGCGGGAGGATTCGTCGGCGTGTTAATCACAGACTTCCTGTTGTTTTTCCTCGCGATGACCGGTTCGATACTGGCTGCATATTTCGCGTTGGACCACCCGGCCGTCGGCGGACTGTCGGGGCTGCTTGAGCATCCCGCACTGCAGGGCAAGATTTCGTTTCTGCCTGACCTTTCGGACCCGAATCAGTACGTTCCTCTGCTCTTGATTCCATTACTCGTCCAGTGGTGGAGTGTTTGGTACCCGGGAGCTGAGCCAGGCGGAGGCGGGTATATCGCTCAACGCATGCTCGCAGCAAAAAATGAAAACCATTCGGTCGGAGCATCTGCCTTTTTTAACCTTTGTCACTACGCGATTCGACCGTGGCCATGGATCATCGTGGCACTCGCGTCATTGGTCATCTACCCGGATATCGCAAGTTTGCGAGCCGCGTTACCGAACGTGCCTGCCAACATTATTGCTGACGATTTGGCCTATTCGGCGATGCTTGCATATGTCCCTGCGGGCGCATTGGGAATTGTTATCGCGTCACTCGCTGCCGCGTATGTTTCTACGATTTCGACAAGCCTCAACTGGGGCGCATCTTATCTGGTCAATGACGTATACAAGCGTTTCGCAGCTCCCGACGCAACCGATAAACAGATGGTAACGGTCGGGCGTATTTTCACGGTGCTGCTGATGCTACTCGCCGGCTTGCTGGCCTTGAAGCTGGAAAGCGCGATGCAGGCATTTCGCCTCATGATGAGTATTGGCGCCGGCACCGGTTTGTTATTCCTGCTCCGCTGGTTCTGGCACCGGATCAACGTCTGGAGTGAAATATCGGCGATGGTGCTTTCTTTTAGTATCAGTATGTATTTCGAGTTTGGTGCATTTTCGTATTTGGCTGGATGGCAAAAGCTGACCTACTCGGTTGCATTGACAACGCTTGGTTGGGTTGTGGTCACGTTGTTGACACCACCCGCAGACTCCGACACCTTGCAGAAATTCGACAATTCGATAAGAGCGGACAAGGGCAGTCTTCGAACGGGCGCTATGGCGACGCTTGCCGCCACAATCGGAGTGTATGCGGCGTTATTTTGTGTGGGTGCACTGCTATTCGGGCGCTACGAATTAGCGGCCGCGCTGCTTCTTACTCTCGTAGTATCGGGCGTGATGACCAGAAAGCTGTATTGGCAGGGGAGCGTCTAGCGCAGTCACCAGTATGCGGGTCCGTCAGGTGACTTGTTGCTCAAACAAGATAGATTTTTCCTCGCGGTTTCGCGCATCACCTCATCTGTAATAGCGGTTGTATGGCAGGATGAGCTCCCTGGACAACTGGAAGAGCTATACCCGATTCTGACCGTTCCACGGCGACGCAAACTTCGGCCCCCATCGCCTGAATGTCGTTGAGTTATGAGCCTGCTGCCGCCAGGACGCAATCTATTTAGCTGTTGACGCTGCTTCGGGTCGTCGAATCGCGGATGACCAATTGCGGCTCGAAACTATTTCCGGTTTCTGTTTCGATGTCGTATCGGCCGGGAGATATCTCTGCAATCATCAGCTCAGCCGCACGCTGTGCGATAGCATCATTGTTCTGCCGACTGGTGGTCAATCGCGGCCAGGTGTGCCGGGAGAATGGATTGTCTTCGAAGCCAGCGATCGCTAATTGTTCGGGTACGGCGACCCCGTGATTCTGTGCATAAAACATCGCACCAGCAGCGATTTCATCGTTGCAACCGAAAATAGCCGACGGCAGTTTACCTCGTTCTAATAATTGCTTGGCACGTTCCGCACCCGAGTCGAACGAATAGTGGCCGGGAAGAATAAGGTCTTCATCCACCTCGAGTTGATTCGCGCGCAGAGCCTCCTCGTATCCTTGCTGTCGCTTGCCGCTTGAGGCATGTGCCAGGTCTCCTCCGAGGAAACCAATGCTACGACGCCCCTGGTTAATCAAGTGTTGGGTGATCTGAAACGCGGCGGCTCGATCGTCAATGTTCACACACGGTGACAAGGTATCCGGCGGCGCGGAACCCGACACAATTCTGACGTGCTTAATGTCACCTTCGTTTAGTCTCGCGATTACGTGCGGCATTTCCGACAAAGGAGGCGCAAGAATCAAACCGCCGACGCCGCTACGTACTATCACATTCAACAACTCGTCGAGGATCGTCGGCGAACTTGAGTCGCACGGGTGGATGACCAGCTCAAACCCTTTCTCTCGGCACTGTTCGAGAATGCCCTCCTGCATTTCGATGATGTAGCTACTATTAGGGTTGTCGTAGATGAAAGCGATGGACGACGGCGCACCGCGCAAGTGTCGCGCAGACAGATTGGGGTGATAGTTGAGCTGCTTGATCGCCTTCCAGACTTTCGATCGAGATGCTTCTTTTACAGTGACTTCATTGTTAATCACGCGAGATACGGTCTTGAATGATACGCCCGCCAGCTTTGCAACATCTTTAATTGTTGGATTCATGTTTTGCCGTTGTACGCTATGTACAGAGAAATGTACGCAAGATTAACGCGAGCGTTCCCGATATTGTCACATGAACGGCCAAGCGGAAGCTACCTTGAGGTCATCGAATACGTCTACCGGAGTCATTTCGAAATCGTTCGGCACTTCTTCTTTTTGAATTTCTCGCATTCATTCAATACCGCCGGCCAGTTTTCATCGGCACGGTTAATCGAGTCGGCTTTGTCACGCACCCATTTTCTGTAAGCGGTTCGGTTGTAATTCAAATACAAGTTGCCGTCGACAATTTCCCATAGGTCCGGCTTGATTGTCTTGGTGAAATTATGGGACACGGCAAACGCGCAATAGCCTCCGTACTTCGGCGCATATGCTTCCGGATCAGCAGCAAACAGGTCACGATTCTCGGCACTCGCGAATTTCCAGATAGCGCCTGACCACTCATGGGTGAATTCATCGGTCCCGATTACCGCTTTGGCGCCCGACTCAAGCGAAAAATAGGCGACCGCATCAGCGCCCCGGATGGCACCGTTCTTGGTTGAAAATATCGGCGTGTCTGCGGCAAACACTGTGCAGGAAAGAAGGCTGAGCGCAAGAACAGAAGAGACGAATCGATTGTAACTGGCGATCAAATTTTTCATATTGAATTCCTCTAACGTAGCAATATTGACCGGCTGGGGCCGCGATTTGTTACCCCACGTAGACCCGAACCGCACGCCAACTGCGGTCAGCCTCAGATAGGTTTATCATATGTGCCGGTCGGCGACACGCCCAAGGGATACGACATGCTTATCGTTGAAGGTCTGGTCAAGCAATATGGCGATTTTACGGCCGTAGATGAGGCTTCATTCGAAGCAGGTGAGGGCAGCGTATTCGGTCTCCTCGGTCCGAACGGTGCTGGCAAGTCAACATCAATAAGCTGCATCTCCGGATTGTTGGCGCCGACCTCGGGTCGTATCACAGTGGCCGGTCATGACATTGTTAAGGAAGGAAGAGCGGCGCGACAATCACTCGGCGTCGTTCCGCAGGAACTTGCGCTCTACGAAGACTTGCCAGCCATCGATAATCTCCGCTACTGGGGAAAGGCTTACGGGCTGCGAGGCAAAGTTCTGGAAGATCGCGTTTCTAATGTTCTGGGTCATATCGGACTTTCCGATCGCGCCAAGGACTTTCCGAAAGAGTTTTCAGGGGGTATGAAACGCCGCCTGAATTTTGGTTGTGGTGTGGTACATCAACCCAAAGTGTTATTGCTCGATGAGCCAACGGTCGGTGTCGACCCGCAATCACGTGCAAAGTTATTTGACCTTGTCGAGGCTGAGCGCGACGCGGGGGCTTGCGTCCTATACACGACACACTACATGGAGGAAGCTGAACGTCTTTGTGATTCATTGGCGATCATTGATCATGGCAGGATTATCGCCAAAGGCACTGTCGCAGAACTTAAGTCCCAGCTGGGCGCCCGTGATGCACTGCAACTTTCTGGAAGTTTTCCTGTTGACGCGACCAAGTCTGCAATTGTATCGCTCGCATCGAGTATCACGGATCTGGAAATTCTGAGTCTGGACGAAGACACGTTGATGTTGACACTGCCGCAGGCGTCGCAACATTTGCCGGGCATTTTTGACGCGATTAGTCGCGCGGGCGGATCGGTGTCAGAAACAAGTTTGCGCAGTCCGAACCTCGAGACCCTTTTCCTGCTACTGACCGGCAAAGAGTTGCGCGAATAGTGTTCGGCTTTTTATTCGCATCGGTGAGAAAAGATCTGGCGCGCTGGCGCCAGGACAGGACAGCATTTCTAATCTGGCTTGGGATTCCGTTTCTGATCGGTGGTCTTCTCACGTTGATGATGGACGGTGGTAGCGGCACACCAACCGGCGTCTTGCTCATAGCCGATCAGGATGACTCGCTGTTGAGCGGAATCGTTGTGGGCGCTTATAACCAGGACCAGCTGGGTGAATTGATCGTTGTGGAAAAGGTGTCTGCCGTTGAGGGCGAGAAACGGATCAGCGACGGCGAGGCGAGCGGCTTTCTCACGATTCCAGCTGGTTTCCAGGATGCCTTCCTGAATGAAACGCCCGTAACGTTGAGGCTCAAAACCAACCCCGCTCAGACCATTCTTCCTGGCATCATTGAGGACGTTACGGAGATTCTGCTCGACCTTGGTTTTTATGCCCAGCGACTTCTGGGACCCGAGATTCAGCAAATACAAAATTCTGGCTCGAACAACTTAACCGACGATATTTTTGTTTCGGGTATCTCCGTCGACATACAAAACAAGATTAACAAGGTAGTACCGAAACTATCACCACCTTTGCTTGATATTGTCATCGTCGAACCACCCCCGGCAGAGCCACAACCCGACATGGCATTACTGTTTCTCCCTGGCATCATTCTCATGGCCGTCTTATTTTCATCGAACAGTCTCGCGGCTGACTACTGGGCAGAGCGAGAAAAAGGCACGTTACGCCGGCTTGTATCTGCGCCCGGCGCATTAGCCGGTTTTGTCGCCGGTAAGGTCATCGCGGCACTGGTCGTTATGGGCGCGATCGCGACAATCACACTACTAATCGGATTTAGCTATCACGATGTGCGTTGGGACAAGTTCCTGTCGTCGCTCCTGTGGGTGTCCTTTGGCGGTGTTGGATTGTTTGCCTGGTTCGCTGCCGTGCAAATGCTGTTTCCGAACGAACGGGCTGCGAACCTGCTCACGACCATACTGTTGTTTCCCCTGATGATGGCAGGCGGGAGTTTCTTTCCGTTAGCGGCCTTGCCGGACTGGATCGCGAACATCGGGCGTTTGTCTCCAAACGGCTTCATCGTCGACCGCCTGTCGGGGGAATTGGGTGCTGCAGAAGCATGGTCGATCGACGTGAGGAGTTGGCTGACACTATTTGCAGTAGCCATAAGTGGCCTCGCGATCAGCGCATGGCGACTCGGCAGCGGTTTCGCACGGAAGTGAACGGATGAAGAACATACTTTTCATCGCATGGCAGGATGTCCGTAACCAGATGCGGCAAGGCTCGACATTGCTTTGGGTTTTCGTGATGCCGCCGATTTTCTTCTACTTCATCGGGACAGTGACTGGCGGTTTCTCGTCAGGTCTTAGCGGGGGGCAGGCAACCCCGTTGACCGTGGTCGCGGAATCGCCCGGATTCCTTAAAGACCAGATAGACCTGCGACTCACCACGAATCAATTCGCGGTTGAGTGGGTTGAGTCGCTCGAGCCAACAGATGAAGGAGCATTGCCATCCCGAACGCTGACATTCGATGCGGCTATGAGCGAGAAAGTTCTGGCAGGTGATCAAGTCCTGGTGAGCTTCGAGACGGATGCAAATGCATTGACTCGAGAGTTTGAAGAGATCCGCATAAATCGGGCGCTATATACGGTGCTGGCCGACATCATCATAGCGGATGCTACGAGTACGCCGCTCAATGCCGAAGCACTCGCCACCCTGAACAACGCGCCCCGCGTGTGGCAGCTGGACGTATCGCCCGCCGGCGAACGCCGCAATATTCCCTCAGGCTTCCAGCAGGCAGTACCCGGCATTCTCGTCATGTTCACACTGCTTGTTTTGTTGACAAGCAGCGGCACAATCCTGGTACAGGAAAGAACACAGGGCTTGCTAAGGCGCCTCGCGTCGACACCGATCTCAAAGACTGAGGTCATTGCCGGCAAATGGGACGGTCGCATGGTTCTCGCCGCCATTCAGATACTGGTCGCCCTGATCTTTGGCACTTACCTGTTCAAGATGGATTGGGGCCCGAACCTCGGCATGGTGATAGTGGTGCTAGTGGCGTGGGGTGGCTTTTGTGCATCTGCGGGCCTTTGGCTGGGAACCGTGGCCAACACCCAGGCACAGGCTGGAGGTCTCGGCGTGCTCGCGGCGAATGCACTTGCGGCGCTCGGCGGCTGCTGGTGGCCCATTGAAATCACACCCGAATGGATGCAGTTAGTGCAGAAAATGATACCCACCGGCTGGACAATGGACGCGTTGCACAAACTCATCAGCTTCCAGGCGGGACCAGAAACCGTTATTCCGAACATCGTCATGTTGCTAGCGGCGACCGCAGTATTTGCCTGGCTGGCAGTGCGCCGCTTCCGCTACGAGTAGTGGGCATTCACGTTAGCGACTAAAATAAAGATGTTGGCCCGATCGATCGAATCCCCGAGCCAACCGAAAAATGCACTTGGCCTCCTTGCGGCCGAACGGACTACAACGCACGATTCATCACAATTCGCGCACTTTCTCGCATACTCTAAGGAGTTAGAATTCGAGCACACGAAATCGCGCGTTGGCGGAGCTGCAAATGACCTTACTAGGGAAGATATTCGGACGACTGCAATGGACAGCACCCGCGTGGTTGCGACAAATCGGTGGTCGGCGCTTTGGGTTTGGGCTCGTGGCCATTGCGCTAGTGACGGTCATTCTTGGCGCTAGTATTAATTACTACAAGTCGCTTCCGAAACCGGCACAGGTCGTTGCTCAAGTTTCTGTCCCCGGAATCACAGCCATTATTGACGGTGAGTTACGCCCACAAGCGCTAGTCCTGAACTTTTCTATCAGACCGGATCCGCGAACACCCGTAATGACGGTCGACTCCGTTGCACGCATCGATAAGATCGCCGAGGTAGTTACCGGCGGTATATCAATTCATCCTGCGATCGAAGGTGAGTGGCGCTGGGCGAACGAGAATCGATTGAGCTTTCAGCCGTCTGTAGATTGGCCCGCTGGGCAGAATTACGTCGTCCGCTATGACACGAGCTTGTTCGCCCCCAATCTCGAACTTGGCGAGAACGAGGCAACGTTCGTAACGCCCGCCTTCGAAGCCAGGATAGAAGCTCTCGATTTTTACCAAGACCCAATCGAGCGCTCTTTGCGAAAGGTTGTCGCCACTTTGACGTTCAGCCACCCGGTCGATTCGAAAAGCCTGCAAGAGTACGTGACCTATTCCATGCGGGAGCCAGGCGCGACCATCAATAGCGCAGCGCATGACGTCTCATTCGATGTTCAGTTTGGCCCACACCATCGAAGGGCATACATACAATCCACGCCAATAGAAATTCCACCACAAGAAACCTACATGACGCTGCACGTGGCCGAAGGTCTTGCACCGGTCGATGGTCCGTCTCGTATCGATCAGGAGCTGATTGAAAATGTGCGTGTTCCCGACATCAACAGTTACTTCCGGGTGAGCGGCATTCAAGGATTGATCGCTCGCGACGCCGACAACGACCCCGTGCAAACATTAACCATCGAGTTCACCGACCGTGTAGAGACTGGCCGAATTCAAGACAAACTCACGGCCTATTTGTTACCTGACGAAGTTGTCATCAATGGCGCCACCCGCACGAACAAACGCTGGCGGACACCACGAGAGGTTACGCCGGACATCCTGCGTCAAGCCATCAGGATAGAGGTCCCGTTAACACCGGTTGAAGGTGACTCATCGTCACTGCACAGCATTGCCGTCGATGTCCCGGAGAACCGCTACATCTATCTGAAGATCGACGAAGGCCTTTCATCAGACGGCGAGTTCGTACTCAGTCGGTCGTACGATACTATTGTTCGAGTCCCTGCTTATCCAAAAGAAGCGACAATTGCTCAGTCGGGCGCGATTTTACCGATGACGGGCTCGCACCAGCTTACCTTTGTTTCCCGCGGCGTTCGGACGCTGCAGGTAGAGTTGGGACGTTTGATGGATGGCGACGTTAACCATCTGGCCAGCCAAACCGGTGGCGATATCAAAAGTCCCTACTTCAACAACTATCAGTTCAATCAGGACAATATTTCTTCGCGGGTAACTCGATACATCGATATCAACTCTGAGCATCCTGGCAAGTCAGCGTATTCGAGTATCGACCTGAGTGAGTACCTGCCTGATGGCGGTTACTACTTCGTCAATGTGCAGGGATGGGACAAAGTGAATGATCGGCCTGTCGGAAGAGCCGACCGTCGGTTTGTTCTGGTTACCGACATCGGCCTACTCGTGAAGTCGAACGCGGACAGTACTCAGGACGTATTCGTACATTCCATCGCCACGGGGCGGCCGATAGCCGGCGCGCAAATCGCATTGTTAGGCAAGAACGGCGTACCGATCATTCAACGTTCATCATCCTCTGACGGTCATGCCTCGATGCCGGCAACAAATGCTTTTGAGCGTGAAAAAACGCCGACCGTTTTTGTGGTCCGAAATGGACTGGACTCCATTTTCATGCCGTACGCTCGTCACGGCCGCATGTTGCAATACTCACGCTTCGACGTTGGCGGAGAATACGTCCAGCAGCGTCCTGACGGCGAGCAAATCAAAGCGCAGGTCTTTAGCGATCGCGGCATCTATCGCCCCGGGGACACCGTAGAGATCGCGTCGATCGTAAAACGGGATGACTGGGGGTCGCTCGGTAACGTGCCATTAAATATCCGCATAACGGATCCTCGCGGCCAGGTCGCTTTGGACACGAATATTCGGCTTTCAGACGACGGATTTATTGACGCGTCGTTTTCAACGGAAACTGCATCACCGACTGGCAACTACAACGCAACGCTGTTCCTGGTCGAAGATGATAATCGCCGACGGTCGATCGGCAGCACGACATTCAAAGTGGAGGAATTTCTGCCCGACCGCCTGCGAATCAACACCGAGATAGCCGGCCAGAAAGCGAACGGCTGGCTTAAGCCGGGTGATCTTGTCTGCGAAGTCGAACTCAGGAATTTGTTTGGTACACCAGCCCAGTCCAGACGCGTGACCGGTCGCATGAATCTCAGGCCTTCGGGAATTCGATTCAAACAATATCAGGGATTTGTATTCGATGATCCGCTTCGAGAGAGCGGCGCGATCATCGGCCAGGTTGAGCAGGATTTGGCCGAATCCGTAACCGATGCGGCAGGACAGGCCTTGCTACCACTGGACCTCTCTCGTTACGACAAAGGAATCTATCGATTAACGGTGCTCACCGAGGGATTCGAGGAAGGTGGCGGGCGCAGTGTCAAAGCGCAGGCAAGCGTGATGATGTCACCACTGGACTACCTGATTGGCCACAAAACGAGCAGCGATCTCAGTTTCATTGACAAGGGGTCGGAGCAAACCGTCGATCTCCTGGCCATCGATAGCAACGGCGAAACAATGAAACTCGACAAACTCTTGCTTTCGATTGTCGAGTATCGATACGTGTCAACTCTTGTTAAGAGACCGAACGGTACCTACGCCTATCAGTCGGTTCGTAAGGAAATTCCGGTGTCGACACAGGACTTTTCCATCGCGGCCGAAGGCGCTCAGTTTACGCTGCCAACCGACAGCGCTGGCTCGTTCGCACTAAAAATCTCGGATACTGATGACCTCGTGTTCAGCAAAGTTGGCTATACAGTTGCTGGCGCACGGAATGTCGCGGGCAACCTTGAAAAAGATGCCGAACTGCAACTCAATATCAACGGCGATAGTTTCCTACCGGGTGAGGATATCGAACTGGAAATCACCGCGCCCTATACCGGCGTCGGGTTGATTACGATCGAGCGCGACCGCGTTTACACACACAAGTGGTTCCAAAGTGACACCAACACAACGGTTCAATCGATTCGTGTGCCAGACGATCTCGAAGGCAATGCCTATGTCAATGTCGCATTCGTTCGCGAGCTCGATTCGCCCGAAATCTATGTCAGCCCTCTAAGCTATGCCGTTGCACCCTTCTCGATCAATCGCGCTGCGCGTACCGTTGAAATTGATTTGAAGGTTCCTGAGCTGGTACGACCCGGTGACGCGCTGGAAATTGCTTATACCGCGTCCAAAGACGCCCGTATTGTCATTTATGCCGTTGACGAAGGAATCCTGCAGGTTGCCCGATACGAGATGCCGAACCCACTGGCATTTTTCCTCCGCAAGATGGCGTTGCAGGTCAGCACATTCCAGATGGTGGACCTGATACTTCCTGACTTTGACTCGTATCCACAAAGCGCAGCACCTGGCGGCGGCGATGTAGCAGGTCTTGCGGGCAGTAATCTGAATCCATTTCGACGTAAGACAGACGCGCCAGTCGCCTTCTGGTCGGGAATCATTGACGCTGGACCAGAGCCCAGCACGTATTCCATCCAGGTACCCGATTCCTTCAACGGTCAATTACGAATTATGGCCGTCGCTGTCACAGATGACGCGCTTGGCCGAAGCCAGGAATCGACAGTCGTGCGCGGACCTTTTGTTATCACCCCGAATGTTTTAACAGCTGCGGCGCCGGGTGACGAATTTGAAGTCAATGTTGGTCTGTCAAACAACCTTGATGGATCCGGTAACGATGCCAGCATCGAGTTGTCCGTCTCCCCGTCCGAACATCTTGAGTTAATCGGCGAAGGCCAGGCGACTCTGCAGATTTCTGAAGGAAACGAAGGCCGCGCCAGGTTCCGTCTCCGCGTACTCGACAAGCTCGGGGCGGCGAGTCTGATGTTCGAAGCGAGAGCCGGAGAAGAGTCGGCGCAACTTCGAGCGACGCTAAGCGTTCGACCATCAGTCGCCTATGTCGCTACAGTAGCTGCCGGGATTAGCGATGATGATCCTGTCGAACTGACGTTTGATCGTTCGATGTATGACGAGTTCGCAAAACAAACAGCCGCTGCATCTGCAAGCCCGCTGGTTTTTGCTGACGGCCTGCTAAGTTATCTCGATGCTTTTCCACATGCCTGTGCCGAACAGATTGTCAGCAAGATTTTCCCACAGATCGGCTTCCTCGGTAATGGTGATTACGCGATAGACGAGGCAAACATCCAGACGCAATTCAGCGACACAACGAGAAAGCTGCGCAGCCGACAGGGTTCCGAAGGTGGTTTCCGGTTTTGGGCAACGTCAACTGAGCCTGCGAATTTCGCAAGTGCCTACATCATGCATTTCTTTACCGATGCCGAGGATCTGGGTCTGCCCGTACCGGGCGATATGCAACGCTCCGGTCTCGGATACGTTCAACAGCTTGCGGCGACACAAGTCACATCACTGCCCGACGCACGACTGCGTGCCTACGCCATCTATATATTGACTCGGAATGGCGTTGTCACGACCAACTATCTGACCAATCTGCACGAATATCTTGATAGGACGCTTAAGGACGAATGGCGCAGCGATCTTGCTTCTGCCTACATGGCCGCAAGCTACGCGTTGCTTAAGCAGTCCGAATTGGGCGATCAATTGATCGTTGGGTACGAGCCAGGGAACGGCGACGAAATGACCAGCGACTTCGATACACGATTGGGGCGCGATGCTCAGTATGTGTACCTGGTTGCGAAACACTTCCCGGAGAGGCTTTCCAGTATTGGTGCCGACACAATTCAGAACCTGGTCGAGCCCGTCATGAAGAATCGGTTCAATACACTTTCCTCTGCATACACGGTGCTCGCACTGGGTGAGTACACACGTGCAATATTTGCTGAATCAGATTCCGGGCGCTTGTCGATTGTCTCGTCCAGCAATGGTGCGATTGAGGTGTTGGCCAAAGCGGCACGATTTGCTCGTGCGAATATCGAGAATTCCATAGACAGCGTTCAAGTCTCCGGCTCGAATGGCAACGATATCTACTATGTGCTTTCACAGACCGGTTTCGACACCTCGCCACCGCAGGATGCGTTGTCGGAGGGACTGGAGATCCAACGTGAGTACCTGAGTGAAAATGGAAACGCCGTCACGTCGGCGCTAATCGGACAGGAACTCACTGTTCGACTGCGCATCCGCTCCACCGGTCGCCCAAGGACCAACGTAGCCGTCGTTGATATGTTGCCTGGTGGATTTGAGGTGCTGACGGACAGCGTTCGACGTCAATACGGTGGGTGGTATGCCGACTACACCGATATTCGTGAAGACAGAGTAGTGGTTTACGGCAGCTTCCCAAGTCGTCTAACTGAGATTCAGTATCGGGTTAAAGTCACGAGCGCCGGTAGCTTCGTACTTCCGTCGGCATTTGCAGGTTCAATGTACGACCGCAGCATTCAGGCTCGGACCAAACCCGGTCGATTTGAGGTGATGTCGGTTCAATGACCCTGCGGCGAAAAATGCTGTACGGATGCGTGGGTGCGATTGCGTGTGCAGCGCTCGTAATTGGCTTTTCTCCTAAGCCCGCTCTGTATGGCAATACTGCTTTCTCGGCCGCCGTCCAGGATCGCGAGGGAAAACTCATGCGACTGGCGCTCGCGGAGGATGATCGCTATCGCCTCAGACATTCGCTGGATGGTGTAGCCACGAACGCGGTCAACGCGACTTTGCTATACGAGGATCAATATTTCCGCTCGCATCCTGGCTTCAATCCGGGAGCTTTAGTTCGAGCCGCGTGGTCAACCTATGCACGTCGCGACCGGGCAATGGGTGCGTCCACGATAACGATGCAGCTTGTTCGCCTACGCTATGGACTGAATACACGGACCATCCGCGGTAAGGTCCTCCAGATTGCCCGCGCCATTCAGTTCGAGCGCCACTACTCAAAAGACGAAATTCTTGAGGCCTATCTGAACCTTGCCCCGTATGGTGGGAACATCGAGGGGATTGGCACCGCATCACTGATCTATTTCGACAAGCCGGCATCTCAGCTTGCACTGCCCGAAGCGCTCGCACTCGCCGTGATAGCGCAAAACCCGATTCGGCGTGATCCGTCGACAAGCGACGGCTACAGAGAGATGAATGCAGCACGCCAGCGACTGCTCGCGATGTGGTCTGCAAAATACGGGCTTGATGATGCGGCACAGGCACAGTTTGAGTTACCACTCCAAGTGCGAAGTACTCGCGAGTTGCCATTCAGGGCGCCGCACTTCACTCAAGAAATTCTCAGCACAAAAAACGTCGATGGTGGTGTCACCAGGACCACTCTGGACCTGAGTAAGCAATCACTCATCGAGGAGCAGATTCGACGTTACACAGAACGTCGGCGCGCAACCGGCATTAGCAACGCAAGCGCAATGCTGATCGACTATCGAACAATGGAAGTTCTGGCGTCCGTCGGTTCCGCGGATTTCTTCGACGCTACGCTTCAGGGGCAAGTTAATGGTGCGGCCGCAAAGCGTTCGCCGGGCTCGACGCTCAAACCGTTTGTCTATGGACTTGCGCTCGACCAGGGAATTATCCATCCGATGAGTCTTTTAAAGGATGCGCCCGCACGCTTTGCTGCTTACACACCAGAAAATTTCGATCGTGGATTCATGGGCCCAATCAAGGCTGAGGATGCGCTGATATACAGCCGCAACGTACCGGCTATCGAACTACTGTCCAAAGTCGGTCATGAGACTTTTAATAGTTTCCTTATCGACGCAGACGTGGCGGACCTTCGAGATGCTGACCACTATGGGCTGGCCATGATCCTCGGTGGCAACGAATTGACCATGAAAGAGTTGGTTGCTTTGTACGCAATGTTAGCCAACGACGGAATTGCCCAGGCACTCGCAACGATTCGCGACGAGGAGTTGGATCTGTTTCAGAAACAGCTGCTCAGTCCCGAAGCAAGCTTTTTGGTTCTGGACATGCTGCGCAAGAATCCGCGCCCGGACTCGGTTCCTGTTCATGCCAGCTCGACCGGGCTACCGGTCGCGTGGAAGACCGGCACGTCTTACGCATTTCGCGATGCGTGGAGCATCGGCGTATTCGGCCCCTACGTACTCGCCGTCTGGGTTGGCAATTTCGATGGCTCCAGCAATCCGGCATTTGTCGGTCGATCGGCCGCCGCGCCGCTGTTCTTTGAAATTGTTGACTCTCTTGAGGACGCAATCGACGAGCAGTACTTCGCCGCAAATCCAAAACCAAATCTCAACCTTCGCAAGATTGATGTGTGTGCGGACACCGGGGACCTTCCAAGCCGTTATTGCCCTCGCACGGTCCGCTCCTGGTTTATACCGGGCAAGTCGCCAATCACTGTCTCAAATGTTCACCGTGCAATCCGGATAGACAAAGTAACCAGGAAACGCTCCTGCAGCTTTGACCCGGATACGACCCGAACTGAGATTTTCGAGTTCTGGCCATCGGACATACTAAAGCTGTTCCGCAAAGCCGGAATCTCGATACGGCGCCCCCCAAGGTGGTCTGACGACTGCTCAATGGACACGCAAGTCGCCGGCGGCATTGCGCCACACATTACGTCACCATCATCCGGTTTGACCTATTTCATACGGCCCGATCGAATTGATGACGAACAGATAGCGTTGGAGGCGACAACAGATGGCGATGTCGATTGGGTCTACTGGTTCGCGAACGACCAATTCATTGCCAAAGTGCGCCGTGATGAAACCTATTTCTGGCGACCTGAAACGGGCGCGTATAACATATTAGCCGTTGATGATCTCGGTCGTGGTCATTCACGCCGCCTGTCTGTTGGTGTTGCCCAGTAGAAATCCTGGCCCGCCCGATTTGACGCACGCAATACGCCCGGAGCGGGTCAGGCGACCGGCTACGACAGAAGAAGGAATTCAAAGAACAGTATCTGTATCCGTAGTGCGTGGGGTTGAAATGGGTCGGAGCCCGAGTGTCGAAAGTAAGTCCGTGTATTCCGGAATCCGCCGCAACGGGTCGTGCGTTGGGTGGATAGTTGAAAACGGCAACGCGAGAAGTCGTTTGTTCTTGGCAAGCTGCAAGTACTTCACGGCGTCTTTATTACGTTGCAGGGCAACGTATATTGAGGCACGCATTAACTTTGATATTGGGGCAAGTTGTTCGGTGTCCAGCCTGTCCAATAACAATTGTGCACGCCCATTGTCGCCGGTTACAGCGGCTAAGTAAGCATCGATGACCATTGGCATCGGGTTGTCAGGCGCACCTGAGCGTAATGCTCCGATGAGTGCTGATCCTCTGTCAAAGTCGCCCTCGAAGATATAAGTGCAACCTTTGTTGACCTGCCAGACTAAATTGTCCGGTTGCAGACTGATCGCAGTATCGTAGTGGCGATGCGCCGCCTCCCATCTTCGGATGTAATGGTAAAGAACGCCAATCTGGCCCTGCGTATCTGCCGAAAAAGGATCAACTAATTCAGCTTGACGAATTTGTTGCAGCCCCTCATCCATTCTCCCCACGACAAAAAGGTAGGCGGCGTAATCGAGGTAGATCGGGGCATGCCGAGGGTTGCGAGCCAAAGCTTCTATGTAGAGTTCGTCCGCGCGCTCCCAATCCCAATGGTAAAAAGCCGCAGCATTCGCAAGTACAAGATACGGCTCCGCAAGTGACGGATCGAGTCGCAACGCGCTGCGGGCGGCGACCTCTGCTCGCGGGATAACCTCTCCTGACGACACCTCCGTATACCATCCCATCTTGATTAGGGCTCGTGCAAGATCCGAGTGCGCCTGAGCTCTGTTCGGTTGCAGCTCAATGATCGCCGTAAAGCTGTCGAATGCCCCCTGAAGATTGCCGTCACTTAGCGCTTCCCGGCCGGCACTGTGTAGCAGATCGATTTCATTGCTCCCAGGTTGTATCACTGCCAGACGACTTTCCTCGCTGGGTAGCAGGCTGAGCTGAATGTTTCTCACAACCTCCGAGGCGCTATTGTCAGCAAATTGCTCGACGCTTTGGGTGGAACGGTCGAAAAATCCCGACCATATAGTCTTACCGCCTTCTTTTTCGATGAGGCTTACGGCGTAGCGAATGGCGCTATTTTCTCCCGAGCGAATCATCGCGCTCCGCAGGAGATACTCAGCTGTAGCCGGAATAGTGATATCAACGGATCCGAGCCGCCCAAGTTCAGTCCTGACGCGGATGCCGAGGGTGGTTCCAATCTCATTAGACGCCAGATCGCCGGTCAAATTGATTGTTTGCATCACGGCGAGGCTTGCCCGGCTTGTCGGTAACAAGGTGGGTGTTTTTGTCAATTGAGTGACCGTCACAAACATAGCCGCGGCTACCGCCAGGCCTACGGCAACTAGTACACGTAGTTGAAATATCCGCGAGATGTGCGATCGCTCGGACAATCTCCCTATGGCATCTGCTGGCTCGTCTGCAATTGACTCAACACCGTCGCAGAGGCGGTAACCTTCGCCCCATACGACATCAATGTAGTCACGAGTACTCGCATTATCACTCAACGCGTCTCGCACCAGCTTCACTCGTTGCCTAACGGTTTCCAGCCCGACGACTTTGTCTTTCCAAACGTTGGACAGAAGCTCCTCGTTAGTTACAAGATTCGGACCGGCACGAATCAGCACCAGGAATAAGTTAAACGACAGCCTGGGCAGCGGTATCGCTTTTTCGTCCCGCAGGACGCGGCGGTGCGTGACGTCTACGACCAGATCGCCAACCTTGTAGCACTCGCTCCCGTGCGCCTGTGTTTCCATCTGGCATGCCCGTTACTCGTATACCCCTAAGCATAGTCCAATAACATCAGAACTTTGTGGATTCTTCGCACAAGCGGCCAAGCCAAATGTATTGGGCGCGACCCACTTGAATCCCTCTGTATTACTTTGACATTCTAATCAGAGCCCGTATCCGATCTGACTATTTTGCGAATTATGATGCGTGCGTTTTGGTTACGCCCCATGGTGCCGCGGTGGGTATTGACGTAAATCGACTTGCCATCTGCAGCCAATGCAATCGCATTGGGCTCCTCAAGCGTGGCGGTACCGGTAGCGCCATCCGCGTATCCGGGTCGCCCATTACCTGAAACGATGCCATATGCGCCGGATTCCGGGTCCACTATATAAATGACATGGTCCCAGATCTTGTTAACGTACAGCATGCCATCGGCGAAAACGTTATGGGCGTTGCCGCTGCCTGGCAGCTCAACCACACTGGTTAGCTCGCCATCCGGTGCCCATCTGAAAACACTAGCGCTATCGAGGTCGGCGATGTAGATATTGCCGGCGGAGTCGATGGTAAGGCCATTGGGCTGGGTCACGCGCTCGTCCCGCAGCACGATTTCGGCTTCACCGCCATTCTCCGGGACACGCGCCAGGAATTTGCCCCTGGAATTAGCCACGATGAAATCGCCCTGCGGCCGCTCAACGATCGCCACCGGGCCGTTCAGGTTTACTTCAGAAAACAATTCGCGCTTGCCGTCCGGAGTGATCCGATAAATGCGATTGTTCGTCCATTCACTCTGCAGGATGTCGCCATTGGCCAGCATTAGATTACCCGAAGGGTCATCGAATTCACTACTGAAGAGTGTGGTTTCGCCAGACGCTGAGATTTTGTAAATATGGCTCCCAAGGTCAGCCGTGTAAATGCTGCCATCTGCCGCAACCGTCATTCCACCAATAAGCCCATCGGAGACCAGTTCCATGCTTGTTTCCAGAGTAGTGGTCTGGTGTGGCGGCACCGGCTGGCCGTCGGACATCAAACCCGGCGCGTTCAATATCTGCTCATCACTACTTGGGCGCGTATTCTCCATCGGCGGCAACTTGTTGCTGTCGCTGCACGCGGTTATGGCTAGGACAATCGGCACTAAAAGGGACACGATCTTCGCCTGAATCGCGGATCGGGTAATTCTCTGAAATGTGTGTGGCATTGTCAGTCTCCGCTGGCAATCGGAAAGATCGGTCGTCTGATAAACATATCGGCTGCCGCCGACTTGCGCGCTCAGAATTCAGATGCTTGTGGCGACGATTTGGATTCATCCTTGACACCAAAACCTGCGAGTCTAGGGCTCCGACGAAGTGGCATGTGTCAGAATTAAGTAAGGCGATTGGCTCAGATGACGCTGAGCTTAGCGCCGGTCGTAGGGATTGTAGCCACCACCTTCTTCTTCCGGCTCAGCATCGCTCTCGTCGTCAACATCCAGTATTTTGCGCAGCATCTGCGTCGAGACCAGCGACAAGTTTTCCTCTTCGTCGGTGTCGCTGACACGTTCAAGTGTGAAACGGTGGGGCATATTGGACGATGCGGGATTATTCGCAGCCTTAAGCGCCGCCTCCAGAACATCATCAGGTAGGACCTCGAACTGATCGGTATGGGTAGAGATGGCAAGGACGCCGTCTTCTTCGTCAGCGAGCGTACGTATTTGATCCTTCTTTTGATCGTCCTCAGAGTCGAGAATCTGTTTTAGCATCACCGTCGACACGAGCTCGAATTCTGTCTCCTCAATCGGCTTGGTCCATACGCTCCGTCCCTGGCTATCGGTTCCGACTTTTCGATCGACCTTGATCTTGACGGTTCTGAAAAGCTCATCACCCATGTCATTTCCTCCGAAACCTGAACAGCACCAACTCACAATCTACTCGCCCGTTGCAGAACGAGCAATTATTCGCTTTTTGACGCCTCGAAAACACTCGTTTCGGGGTGGAATGCGTACCACGCAAACCAGAACGCCATTGTTGTCGGAATTTCAGATCCATCGGCCCTGATCACTCGGGCAGTCCGATGTTTCGCGTCGAACTCGACACTGAACTCCTCGCCCGCGAACTCGTCTCCAAACCTGCTTGTACCCTTTTTTAATTCCTTGAATGGATACGCCTTGAAACGGCCGTCGATCTCGAGCCCCATTACGACCTCTTTGCGCCGGTACTTTTTGTTCGAATGTGCGACCGGAAAGAACAGTTTGCCGTCCCTTCCGTAATTAGGGTACGGGTCCACTCTGTAGTTTCGCGAGTATCCAGTTCTGTTCGAGAGTACGCGGGTCTCGGGATAACGTTCAGCCCATTCCTTCCAGCTCGTGTGTGACAGCGGCAGTTGTTGCAGGCGCGTTCCCTTCATCGGACCGGTGACAGCCTGAGACATTAGCTGTGACCATAAGGAGGTGGTTTCGCGGTCGTACATCAGTACGTCACTGTTATACAGCAATCCCGAAACACCAAATTTATAGGTGCGGCCATTCATAGCTGCTTCGAATGCGGTGCCGCTTCCGCACAGGGGACAGTAGGTGACGACGACTGCGGTGCCACCAATAACATCATTGACGATTTCGTGGTAGTTGAGTACACGAATCGGATACGCATGGGCGATGCCATTTATCGATATACCCAAAACACGATCGCGACCTTTCAGGTAAGCCGCATCGTCGGCGGCGACAAATACAGGATTGTCCAACGACGGTATTCCGTCTCGTGGTGGCCCGCCTTTCTTGATCTCGGCGGCGGGAATCAGGGCGTTGTCGATACGGAATCCGTTCATTGATTCTGCGCTCGCCGTTGATTGCAGCAAGAGCAGAGCGAACGTCAGACACAGTTGAATTATGGGGTTACCGGTCGTTCTCATCGCGCTATGTTTCGTGAATCCATAAAACCCGTCCGCCTTTAGTGATAATGATTTCTGTCGGCAGCTGTTGATTTCAGGATGCGCCGGCCTGATAAGAATGACCGTGCAATGCGGTTTCTTATTACAGCCTGGCCAGGTTGTTTTTCGGTCGACCCGGGT
The DNA here is from genome assembly GCA_021773075.1 of Woeseiaceae bacterium. GTDB lineage: Bacteria > Pseudomonadota > Gammaproteobacteria > Steroidobacterales > Woeseiaceae > UBA1847. Next base: position 105,726 of record JAJFKT010000035.1, on the reverse strand, counting down.
TGAACAGCCTGTCGGAAGCGGTGTCGTGGACGTTATCCGGCATCAGTTCTCAGTGAGCAACACCGTAACTGTACCGCTTTAGCGGCAACGAACCTCGTCAGTTCGCCGCCGTACATTCGATGTAGCTTAGGTTGTCTTCGATTCGATCCGTTCCCTTATTATGTCGATGACCTCCTGCCCCGCTTGTTCGTCAATATTCTGACCTTCTATGACGGACCGCTTAAACGCAAATGCGCCGGACCAGCCTGAAGCTTCCACGACTGCGACGGAAAGGTTCTTATTCAAGACGTAATAGGCCACGCCAGCGACACTCACCAGTAGACCCAATATGACATTGACAGAGATCAGAAACAGGCCAATGGCGACGATAATCGACGCTATCTTCCAAGGTTTCTCATACGCGTAGTAGGCGGACGTTAGCCACCTTATGGGAATAATTCTGGTTTCTTTGCCTGCCAATGACGAAGCAGTGAATTTGATGAGGTCTTCTTTGACCTCAACTTCGCTGACAGGATCTATGCGGATAAGCGAGAGTAACCATGAAACTAGACCCCCTTCGCGACCCACCAAATGAACATAATTTCCCGCTTCATTCGCTTCCCTGCCACATTCCCACTGCTTAATTACAAGCGCCATCAAGTTCTCCCGTTATTTGGAATCAATTGGACCTGAGCTAGTGACATGGCTGTATGTCGAGCAGTGCTTCTATGTATTTGGCCACTGTCGTTGGCTTAGTTTTCTTCTGTTTTTCTTCAGGCTAAACCTAGCATATGCATGCCACTGTAACAATTTCGAACGGGCACTCACTCCCTGACACAGGCTGGAATCAAGTTCTGGGAAATACATCATTGTCGCGTCTCTGCTCGCGGCCTCCCCGACAGCTCATAGAATCGTGCAAGTGCTTTCGTTGCGCGCCTGTTTCGGCGACCCGGCTTGTCGCGCAAGGTTTGGAAACTTTCGAGCAACATGGGTTCAGCTATGTCAAATTGGCCCTGACGTGTTAAGGCGTCGGCGTACTCTGTTCGCGTCGCGGCGACGAGTTCGTGATCTGCCGAATAATCCTTTTGACGAATCTCAAGCGCTCGACGCAACAAAATCTGTGCCTCATCCGGGCGATCCGCGGAGTTCAGCACTGCGCCAAGTTCCGTAAGCGTGGAAGCCGTGTACTGATGATCGCGGTCGAAGGCCTCTTCAAATATGTTCAGTGCTTCGCGAAGCGAATTTTCCGCAACCTCAAGATCCGCCATGTCATGTTGCAGCATACCGAGAACTATCAAGGTATAACCAACAGCGGGATGATCATCGCCACGGGTTTCCATATACAACGTAAGCGCTTCGCGCATGACGCGATCGGCGTTTTCAAAATCGCCCGTCAAGTGAAAAACAACGCCCTGATCGATGAGGGTTGCCGCTAACAAATCGTGTTTTTCTCCTAGAATACGTCGCGTTGCGACAACGGCCTTTTCGAGCGTTTCACTCGCAGAGTGCAAATCACCTTTGCTGCGCTGCAACACACCCAGGTTCTGCAAGTAATAGGCCATCGACGGGTGACTGTCACCTTCCGTATTTCCAACAATTTCGATGGCTTCAAGCAACAAAGTTTCGGTTCTGTCGAGATCGCCCTGTACCTGTAGCGTACGAGCCAGCGTCGCTTTTGCTGCAGCCAGTTTCATGCCATAGCTTTCCCCAAGCTCAGAGAATATGTCGACACTTTCCATTATCGACTCCTGTGCTCGATCAATGTCGCCACTTCTAATATATAAATTCGCGAGATTATTCAGATTCTCAGCGACTTGGGGTGATGAGGGTCCGCCGCGAATTCGGTTTGTCTGCATCGCAGACTCCAGCAATTTCTCCGCGCGCGAGTACTCGGCGCGTTGTATCAAAGTGACGGCGAGATCGTCTTTGGCGGCCGCAACGTCGGGATGATCTTCGCCGTGCGTCTGAATTTGTAATTGCAGCGCCTGTTCCAATAACTCTGCCGACGGCTCGAACTCGCCCAAACTGTAGTAGACGCGTCCGATCGTTCCCATCAGGGTCGACTGAATTTCCGGACGCTCCCCCAGATCGCTCTGAATTCGATCCGCGCCCGCAGCGAGGATTTCATCCGCTGTGATCTTCGCGCCTTTTGCCTGCGCGGGATCCTGCGCCATGAAGATATCTTCAAGAAAACGGGAAACCTCCCGGGCTGTGTCGCGCTCCTTGGTAATGCTTCGATTTTGCACAGATAACACAACGGTAAACGCCGCCAGCATTGCGACGACCAACACCGATGCCGTTACGGAGGCATAGTGCCGGCGCACGAACTTACCCGCTCGATAGCGCCACGAATCGGACCGGGCAACGATTGGCATCGACCTCAAGTGCAGGCTGATGTCGTCCGCGAGTGCGCTGACTGAACGGTACCGTCGTACTGGTTCTTTTCGAAGCGCGTTGAGTACGATTGTGTCCAGGTCGCCGCGCAGCTGCCGTTGCAGGCGTACGATACTGGTACTGCGGTTGCCAGCTACCGTATCGTCACCATGCGTTGCATTGCGGCTTATCTGTCGTAGTCGAAGACTCGGCCTCACAACGTCTTGTTGGCAAACTACCTGCGCCATTTCGGTGGGTGACAGGCTATCCGTCTCGTAGGCGCGGTGACCGCATAATAAGGTATGCAATAACAAGCCGAGCGCGTAGACGTCGGTCGCAGTCGTGACAGGCTTTCGCAAAATTTGCTCAGGCGTTGCGTTCGCAGGCGTCATGAGGACGGCGCCCTCTCGCGTCAGGCCGTCAGCAGCTTCTCCGGCAGAATCTATTAACTTGGCGATACCAAAATCGAGTAGCTTTGGCGTCCCATCGGTGGCAACCAAAATGTTCGCTGCCTTAATGTCGCGATGAATAACGAGGTTTTGGTGTGCGTAATGAACGGCGGTGCATATCGTTTGAAATATCTTGAGTCTTTCTACGACATTCAGCTGATGCAGGTCGCAGAAAGTATCGATTCGAATTCCGTCGATATACTCCATAACGAGGTAAGGCACGCCCTCTTCTGTCGTACCGCCGTCAAATAGGCGCGCGATGTTGGGGTGATCAAGATCCGCCAGGATTTGCCGCTCATTGCGCAGGCGAAGTATGGTCTCGGGATCGACCAGGCGATGCCGGCCGAGCTTGATCGCGACTTGTTGATCGTACTGCTGATCTACGCGCTCGGCTAGATAGACCATCCCCATACCGCCGGAGCCGATTAGGCGTATGACCTGGTAAGGGCCAATTTTTTCGCCGCGCATATCGTCAGCTTGTGCCGAGTCGTCAGCAAATGCACGGCCGACGGAATCGATGATGGTTTTTTCGATCATCTCGTCTATCGACGGGCTAGCCCGCAACAAATCGAGAATATAGTTAAGTAATTCCGTATCCCCTCGACAGGCCGTCTCAAGGTATTCAAGCTGTGCATCGGCGTCGAGCTCGACGGCGCGGTCGAACAGGTTTTCGACCTTCGACCATCGCTCTGGGCTTAGATCAATCGTTTTTGAGTTCATTCGCAAGCCATGCTTTGGAAAGCCGCAAGTCTCGATCAATGGTTGCCGCCGATATCTGCAATGCGTCAGCCATTTCGTCATAGGTCATGCCGCCGAAATAATGCAGCACCAGTACGTCACTCTTGCGCTGGTCAATTTTTGACAGTGCTTGTAGCGCTTCATCGAGATCGACGACGTCCGTCGAATGTATCTCTGCAATCCGATCCTCTTTGAGCGTCTCGGGCGACACCCCACCACCTCTTTTCTGCCTGCGTCGCGCTCGTCCGTAGTCTGTCAGTATGTGGCGCATAACTCTTGCCGCGACGGCAAGAAAATGTGCGCGATCCTCCAGTTTGAGATCCGCGTCTGCCAGTTGCATGAATGCTTCGTTGACTAGTGCGGTCGCCTGCAGGGTATGGCCTGGCCGCTCGGATCTCAGATGACGTGCTGCGATTCGACGCAGATCGTCATAGATGATCGGCGTCAGTTGCTCGAGCGCAGCGGCATCGCCGGAGCGCCAGCTGTGCAGGAGCGTTGTGACAGTGTGTTCAGTCGTCATTCGAGCAGTGGATTCGTGATGGCCCTCGTATCTTGACAGCAAATCGACTGGTGCACCGGGAAAAACGGCGAATTTGTCGCTGAAACTAGCCAGTTAAGAGCCCTGCGATTAAACTGATTTGACATTAACCACAATGGAAAAGGAAATTACTATGGATGATTCAAGCCAACCACCACCATCGAGAACCATGCTGGCTGCCGCGGCCGGAGGCTTCGGCGGGGCATTACTCGGTGTCGCCGCTGCGACATTTCTGATGGGCGACGGCGATAATTCCGGCAGCCATGCCGCCATTGAGCCGCAAAAAGTTCAGGAGCTTGAACTGGTCGCCGCCGAACGCTGACGGTAAATGCCCACTCGCGTGAGGGGAATGGTCGTTAAATATCGCTTATCTCTGTAAGGACGCCAGGAAACGGCTATTAATAGAGATCGGGTCAATGAAGAAAGACAAGCAGTATTGCGATATCGACCATGCAAACACGCAGTTGGACCGCTTAAAGGTGCATCGTAACCGTGCCGCAAACAGGCGGGTCTCGCAGCGTCGGGCGGCGGATTCGATTAATCCGCCCGGCGCGACGGACCCTGCCAACAAGCCGTTGAGGAAAGATGACTGAACAGCCGTGCCGCAGCGGTATCAGGTATACGTGGACTTCTTGTACTTGCTGGCCAGATGTGGCCCTGCAAGCACCGGAGCGTATTTGGGCTCTTCCCCCTCGGCCAAACAATTTGGAATACAGCTAACTTCGGCATCCCAATTCGGTTGATGGAAGAACGCGATTGACTGTCGTCTTTTCGGTCTGTCCTTTTGCTCCGATGGAACAACGACTCGGTGCAGCGTCGAGATCCACTTGCTATTGGTCCAGCGCGACAACATGTCACCTATGTTGATGACAAAAGTCCCGGGGATTGCGGGTATGTCGCACCAAACGCCGTCAATCTTGATTTGTAAGCCACCCGTAGAATCATCCTGTAGAAGTATGGTTAAACTGCCATAGTCAGTGTGCTCCCCAGCACGCAAGTAGCCATGCGCGTGTAGTTCGCTAGCTTCCGTTGCCGGATAGTTGAGGATTCGCAATGCACTGACGGGTGCCGAAAATGAACCCTCGAAATAGTCGGGCGCCTCTCCAAGTGCAACCGCGAATATTCGCATCATCCGAGACCCCAGATCGTTCAACGCCACATAATAAGCCTCAAGCGCTGCACGAAACTCTGCACCGTCGTCAGGCCAGGAATTTCCGGCGGTCTGAAAAAGTTCGTCGGTCTCGTTGCTTGTACGTAAACTTGAATGTGAAGGCCCCATTGAGAATGACTCTTTGAGGTCCGGAGGAGTCTCTATATCAAGAGAGGCAGCTAACGACTCACTCTTGAGCGCGGAATAACCGTAAGGCTGTCCTTCAATTGATGGCACAGCAGTCATGCGAGCTCCAAGTGGGAGATCAAAGAAACGTCGCCCCGCATCCCAGCAGTCCTTTATCACCGAATCAGGAACGCCGTGATTCTCGATTACCATGAACCCCACGGTAGTGGCCCCTAATTCAACTTGCTGACAGATCTGTCTATCAACTTTATCGCTCGATCCAAATTCCGCAATGTCGATGACAGGAATATTCAGTTGTGCCATTCACTACTCTCCACAGCAATACATGATGAGCGTATCACCGGATTCTACGATAAGTGCGTCGGGACGCCGGTCAGCCGTTGCGCGCGAACAGCGATAGGGTGCCAAGGCGGTCTTTGAACTCCACCTCCTCTCCGTCGCTGTTTCGTAATGGTACGGGTGGATCCATCTTTTGGGTCGCAAGCCCCACCAGGAAAATAGTAACCAGGCCGGCCATCAGGCCCAGCAGATCTCCGGGGAATTCCGGTGCATACAGAATTGCGACGAACCAAGTCAAAAAACCCATCGCCATGGAGGCTAACGCCCCGGTTCGATTGGCACGCTTCCACCAGACGCCGACGATAAACGGCACCGTTACACAGACGAGAATGACAGAATTTGAGTCCAGGATCAGGTCGTAAACGACTTGTACTTCCAGTGCCACATAAACGGCAATGCTGCCGAATACCGGAATGCCAATGCGTGTAGCCAGGAGCCGCTGACGATCGGTCTGCTGTTGTTTGAACAAGGGCAAGATATTGATGCTGAATACGCTGGCTGCTGCGAGCAGGGCGCTATCGGCACTACTCATAATGGCGGCCAAGAGTGCACCAACAAAAATAGCAATAGCTACTGGGTGCAAGTGTGCAATGGCAAGCTCCGGTATCACGGTCTCCGGGTCGGTAAGACCCGGCATTGTCACGCTCGCAATAATGCCGAGGGTTACCGGAATAATCCCGAGGCCGAGATACCCAAGGCCGGCGAGATAAAATGAATTCTGTGCGGCCTGTTCGTTTCTGGCGGCGAAAGCCCTTTGCAACAGGGTTTGCGCGGAGACGTCGGCAAGACCAAGAATCAACCATGCTCTAATGTAGTTTAGCCAGATCGATGCGGAACGCCCTTCCGGGACCATACGAAAGCTACCTTCCGAAAGCTGCGGTGCAATGTTTCCCCAACCGCCAACATCGATGAGCACTACTATCAATAGCAGGATCAGGCCAACGGCGATCACAAGCATCTGTACGAAATCTGTCAGAACAACCGCCCATAAACCACCAGCCACCGTATAGGCAAAGACCACAACCGCCCCGCCCGTGATGCCTATCGTCAGGGGAATCCCAGTGAGCGTCTCAAGGACATAACCGAATGCGACCAGCAGCGCACCTGTCCAGCCGATGTTTGAGGAAATAGAGCCTATCGCCGCTATTGTAGCGGCGGTGGTTCCGTATCTGTTTTGCAGAAAGTCTATGAATGTCAGCAGTCGCAGACGACGGAAAATGCGGGCGAAGAAAAAACCCACAATGAACAGGCAAAGAGCACCGCCGAAAGGATCAGCAATGACGCCTAAGAAGCCCTCCTCATAGGAGGCGCCGGCTGCTCCCATCATCGTTCCGCCACCAAACCAGGTCGCAACAATCGTTGCGCTACCGATCCAGATCGGCATTTTTCGCCCCGCGACGACGAAGTCTTCTGTTGAGCTGGTTTTTTTGGATGCGCGGATGCCGATATACAACATGATGGCCAGGTAAAGACCGACACCGATGAGTATTATTGTCTCAGTGCTCAACGGGGAACTCTGGATTCATAGCCTGCCCTAATCTCTGCGCCAAGATGCGGAACCGCGGACTGTACTATAGCTGCCACGCACATACATCCTGTTGAACAGGCAGATTCGGGCGCAGTTATTGCGGGTGTTGCGCGATGATTTTCCAGCTAGACAACCGTTACGCTGGCTGGGATTTCAAGACGTCATCATCTTTGCGTAGGAGTTCATATATTGCTGCGCCCTGCAGCGCATCGAACAACACGTGTGCGATGATCGGCAGCCAGATCGAACCAGTGACAACATAAAAAATACCGAATGCAAGTCCGATCACACCAGTCCGCAGAGCGCCCTTCGCGCCCTGGTAGCTGTGCGCGAGACCGAATCCAACGGATGACACGGCAACGGCAGCCCAAATTGGCATGACTTGAGTAAGGTACCAAAGCATGAAACCCCGATAGATGATTTCCTCAACAATTCCAGCTGTTATTGATACGCCGAAGAAATTGTGAAGTTCGCGGATTGTATGCGGAAGGAATTTCACTATCTCGCCGATTGATTCCACCTGTTTGGCTTTTTCGGGTTCGTTCGCCCGTTTGGCCTCACGCCACGTGTAAAGTAAAAGTACAGTGGCCAAGATAAGCAGAGCCGTTCCGCTCCAGAAGCCCGGGCCGCCAACCGCTGTAAAACCAAGGTCTGATATCGGGCGACCGAGAGTGAACCAGGCAGCGAACAGTAGCGCAAAGAAGATCCACTCCATCAACGCTGTCTGTTGGTAAATACGAACTCGATTCAAGGGCAGGCCCGCTTTCGCTTTAGCCTCGAAACGTCGAGCTTCGAAAACGCCGTAAACAGGCTGCACGACGATCAGCAGCAGTATGAAAATGTGGTCGACAAGTTCCATTGGTTTCGCTATCCTGAATATTCACTGAAGAGTGAATAATATTATTCACCTTTTCGTGAATAATCAACCCCAAAACTGACAAATATGCGAATCTCGTGAAAAATACCTACAAGATCAAAGATCTAACCCAAGTCCGTTTATTGGCAGATCCGCTGAAACTACAGCTTCTACAAGCATTTGCCGAGTCGCCCAAGACGACCAAACACGTGGCTGCCGAGCTTGGCGAAAGTGTCACGAAGTTGTACAGGCACGTGGACGCACTACATGATTCGGGATTGCTGGTGGTGGTTGCCGAGAAGCAAAAACGCGGCACGGTAGAACGAACTTTCGAGGCCGTCGCAAAGCGATTCGAAGCAGATCACTCCCTGTTCGCCGACGAAGCGGGAGAGGCAGGCGCAGATGCGGCGCGTGAGATGCTTCGGGTCAGCGAGGCGGAAGTTCTGAACGCATTGGCAAATCCACATGATGACGTCGATGAACAGGCGATCATCATGCGAATTCGAGGCAGGGCCAGTGCGAAAAAAATCGCAGAGCTGCGAGCAACGCTTAAAGAGTGGCTTGACTCAGTACTGGACTGCGACGAGTCGGCCGCCGATGACGCTGAAGATTTCGGTGGATTAATCGCGTTCTATCAGATCAGTGATGCTGACGACTCTACAGCTGCCAAGTGATAATTATGTGACCGGTTAGAACCCTTTTAGATCGGGTGGCCGTGTTCGTAGGAACGACGTGCCGATCATCTAGTTCATAGGAACAGTGAATATCGCTCTTACGCCACCACCCCTGCGATTTCCGATTCGCAGGCGACCTCCGTGGCCAGTAATTATTTCATTGCACAAGGGCAGGCCAATACCGGTGCCGCTCCTTTTTGTGGTGTAGAACGGGAGCATTGCCTGTAATAATTGTTCTTTTCCCAGACCACTGCCACGGTCCAGTACTTCGAACTGTACCTCGTCTGCGTCTTGCCGCACGATCAGTATGATCTGGTCTGGTTCGGAGCCGGACTCCTTCGCGTTCTTTACAATATTGATCAGAACTTGTTCGATTTGTGCCGAATCCATCGACAGTGTGTCAACTTGAAATTCACAACGAGTAATCACCCCGCAGATTCTTTCGATATCGCTAACAAATTCCGCGAGATTCACATCTTGTTTGCGTGCCGCTGGAAGTCGCGCCAACCGTGCGTACTGGCGCGTGAACTCAAAAAGCCGTTGCGTCCGACGCTCTATCGTATCGAGCATGTCTGGCAGCATTTCCAGGTTTTCTTGCTGCCTTAAGATTTTCTTCGCCGATCCTGTCATTGATGAAATTGGTGCGAGTGAGTTGTTCAACTCATGGCTGATGAGCCGAATTACCTGCTTCCACAAAGCGATTTCGTTGCGTGATATTTCTGTCGTTAGATTCTTGTACAGGTACAAGTGATGGGGTTGGTTTTGCAGCAAGAACTTTTGACAGTTCAAACTATAAATGACGGTTTCGCCATGTGCAGTTTCCGTGAAAAGACCGTCTCGCCTCTCAATAGTCGCATGTCGCATTGCGGTCGGAATATTTTCGATCAGCTGCGCCAAGCTGCGGCCTTCAAGTCGCGGTACTTGCAGCAAAGTTTGAGCCGCTTTGTTGCTGTATACGACTTGGTCCGCATCATTCGTCAGTATCATCGTCACGGGATTTGACTGAATGACTTTGTCGAGCAACATTTCCCTCTGCATCAAAGCGGACCGTTCTTTTCGCAGTACGTCGGACAAATCGTTGTAAAACTGAACGAACGTATCCAGCTCTTCATACTGTTTGTTGTGAACGGTGATGCTGAAATCGTTGTCTTTCATCGCGCTGACGCCCGTTTCCAGGGCGGAAACGACATCGACAATCGGTGCCAGAAACCAATTGATCGCGACAATTAACAACAACAAGGTCAGGAACGCGCTGACTGGCAACCAAATTCGATAATCAAGCTGCCAATACAGTACAAGAAACATCAGGATGGATTGAAATGCGATCGCGACACAGAGATTTAACAATAGCCGGCGCTTAAGCGATGGCTTCTTCGGCAATCGCGTTTTCATGGCAGGTCGATATTGAACTTCTTTACCCGTCGGTAGAAAGCGGAGCGACTTAAGCCCAGTATTCGTGCAGCCTCTGAAATTACACCTTCTGATTGCTGCAAAGCGCTGACGATGTCATCGGCATCCACGTCCGGAACCTGCGCCGGCGCTGATTGTTCGATACCCAGGGCTGGCGCATCAACTACACCGCCCTCACTTAACAACATCGCACGCTTGATAGTGTTCTGTAATTCACGCACATTCCCTGGCCAATCGTATCGCCGCAGGGCAATTCGTGCGTCATCGCTGAAGCGACAATCGCTGCCACCAATCCACTTCGCCAATGGCAGAATATCCTCACGACGTTCGCGTAGCGCAGGGACATTCAGCTCGATACCGTTTAGACGGTAGTACAGGTCCTCTCGGAAACCGCCCAACTTGATGTTTTCTTTCAGATTCGCATTGGTCGCGCTGATAACGCGCACATCCACTTTGATGGTCTTGTCGCCACCAAGGCGTTCAAACTCTCCCGTTTCAAGCACTCGCAATAACTTGATTTGCCCTTCGTGCGTCAAATTCCCTATTTCGTCCAGCAGCAGCGTGCCGCCGTCGGCGCGCTCGAATCGGCCCAGACGCTGTTTGTCTATTCCGGTATAGGAGCCCGCCTCCGCACCAAACAATTCAGCTTCAATGAGATTACTGGGCAATGCACCGACATTCACTCGAATAAACGGTCCGTCGACATAGCGCGAATTCGCCTGAATAACTTCTGCGATCTTTTCTTTGCCCGAGCCGTTAGGTCCCGTAATAAGGACAGACACATTCGATGGAGCTACCCGCGCTGCCATGCGCAACAACTGCAACATGGCGTCGCTCTGAAACTGCATGTCACACAGATTGAAGTTTTCTTCCAGTTCGCGACGGCTCGCACTGCGCTTGCTGGCACTTTCACGCTGCTCTACCTGCAGCGCATTCAGCTCCAGGAGATTATTGACGCTAACGAGTAGTCTGTCGTCATCCCAGGGTTTCGCGAGGTAGTCAGCCGCGCCTGATCGAACCAGGTCGATCGCGCTTTCAAGATCGGTCCAGGCGGTGATCAGAATGATCGGCATGTCCGGTTGCCGATCCCTGATCTCACTGAACAACGCCCGTCCTTCTTCACCGGAGGTCATGTCCCGCGAAAAATTCATGTCCTGAATAACCAGGTCGAACGGCTCATTTGCCAACAGAGCCAGGCCTTGTTCAGGCGTGTTTGCGGCCGCCCAGTCGAGGCCGTTTAGCTTGAATAGAACACCGAGCGCCTGTGCGACATCGTCATTGTCGTCAATTATCAGAATTTTCAGCTTCATCACCGGTCACAACCTACCACTTAACTCGGGCGCGTAGAACAATCAGGCAGAGCGCGTCACTATTGCCGGGTCAATCATGGCCGCACGCCTTGCGGGGAAATAGACGGATGCCAGATTCACCATCCACAAGCCAAACGCCACAATAAACAAGTACTTCATTTGTAGAATATTTTCCCCGGCGTTGTCGGTAAGCACATAGGTGATAACGAGCGTCAAAACGCCGCCCAGTATTAGCCCGATCCAGGTCAGAATTGAGTTTTCGAGAAGGAAGTATTTTGTGATGTCCAGACGGGTTGCGCCCAATGCGCGTCGAATTCCGATTTGTTTTTGCCGTTGATTAACCAGGAAGGAGACAAGCCCAGCCGTTCCAAGACCAGTAATCAAGACCAGTATCAGGCTAATCACGAGGAAGGTAGCGGCGTTGCTGCCGCGTCCATCGTACATGCGCTTCTGGGTGCGCGTTAAACGCTCGAGAACATACAGGTAGCGACCTTTTGTGGCATAGATTATGTTGTTGATCGCATCGAACAGACCTTCGGCCATGCCCGGTTCAACACGGACCAGATAGTTCGGGTCCTGCCCTTGCTGCCAGGAAACAACGGGGCGGATCAGCGTATCGAAAGACCTGCCCTGAAAGTTCAAAGTCTCGCCGTTCATAAAATCACTATAGATACCGATCACCTGAACCGGGTATGCATTTTCCTCCAACCAGATGGTCTTCCCAATTGCAGATTCGTCGGGAAACAGTGCGTCAGCCTGGCTCAAACTGATCATTGCGACCGCAGCCTTCGCGTCGCTTTGCGACGGATCATGTCGGACGACTTCCGAAGCGAAGAAGTTGCGACCGTCGATTAATTCCAGACCCAATACATCCAGAGCGTTCGCGTCGAAATCGAAAATATTGGTCTGATAAAACTGAGGCTCATCACCGGTTTCCAGAAATACATTACTGACCTCCTCGGCAGCGAAAGGAATCTGCGTAGCTGTCGACACGCTTATGACGCCCGGTATCTCTCTCAGTTTTTCCAGATCATCGATAACGACTTGTCTACTATCGACGGTTGGATCATATAGCTGGGCCTGCACCGTGATGATGTCGCCCTGCTGAAGTCCGGATGGCAAATTCCACTCTTTGAGCGTTGCAGCCGTAACGAATAGTGAGTTACTAACAACGGCGAGCGTAAAAGTTGCTTGTAAGACAATAAGCAGCGATAGCATTTTATTGTGCTTGAGCGTTAAGAAAATAGGTCTGAATTCCATGTGGCTTCCTACTGTGCTTTCAGTTGTTGGGCCGGCTTACCATTGCAAACTCGCCAGATGGGATAGAGTCCAACCAGAATCGTGCTACCGATCGCAATGAGAAATGCGCTGCCGATCATCGCCCAGTTGAGACGGAAAGCGTGGGCGATCTGTTGCGCCGCAAAAGAGTAGTCAGAGGAGTACACCACGATATTTCTCATGCCGATGAGGCCTACGTAACTGAGGGCTAGCCCAACGATGCCCCCTAGTACGCCAATGATCGCGACTTCCAAAAGATGCTGCCACATGATCGTGGTTTTCTTCGCGCCGAGCGCGCGTCGCAAACTAATCTCCTTCGATTTACTTGTGAACTTCGCGAGAAGAATGCCGATGGCATTAATCAGGCAAACTGCGAAGAACAGGTTGCTCATGAGCTGCAGAAAAGCCTGACGACCACGAAATTGACCAACGAGCTCGATATGTTCGGCGACGTTGGTAAGAAAGTAGGTCTGCTCTTCGCGCGGGAAGCGCCCAAACTTCTGTTGCGCGCTCATGTGCTGCTCGATACTTTGCTTGTAATCCTGAATGGACTCGGACGAACTTAAGTCCGCCCAAAAGAGTATCCAGGCACACTCCGAATTGACCAGGCCTTGCAGGTCATTCAACACGTATTCCCCTGCCAGTTCGGCGTCCCCATCGTTACAGCCCAGTTGCAACGTACGAACAAAATTCAGCTGCTGGGCGAGACTGTCGGAAACGAAGATATCGTCCCTGCGTGCCTGATCGAATGACATATCGTAGTAACGCCGGTTGATGTTCCAGTCGTCCAGGACGCCTATCACCGTCACTGTATGGGGGCCCAGATTCAACCTGCGACCGACGCTGTTTTCACCGCCGAAAAAATAGTCATTGTATTCTTTGCTAATGACGACGACCGGTTCGGCGCTGTCATTAGCCTCCTCCGACCAGGTGCTACCGTATAGAAACGGTGCGTCAAACATTTCGAAGAAATTCGACAGACCCACCAGGCCGCTGCTGCGCTTGGGAAGAACGTTGTTATCTTCTAAGCTCACTATGACGTCTGTTTTCCAGAGATATGTCTGTTGCCTGGCAGCCGTGTCAGCGCTCATCAGCATGCGGGCATCCCGATAGGTGATCGCGTCACCTTCGAACCACTGTTCGAATGCATCTCCCTCTACGCCGCGACCGTCCATTTGTAAGAAATGCAGCGAGTAACTCTTCTCGCCAACAGGAAGTTGGCGTGCCTGATAGGCCATCGTCCTAACCGTCATGAGAATTCCGAGACCAATGCCGATTGCGGCAATCATCAGTACCGTCAGGCTGCGGCGCTGAAACAGAGAGCGCCATGCCAATTGCAGGTTATACGCGAGCACTTTGTTGTGCCTCCCGGTCTACGAGCACATCGGTATTCGGTGCTTGTACGACACTGACCTCGCCATCAAGAATTCGGATATTGCGTTGTGCTCGACTTGCCAGCTCCGGATCATGAGTGACCATGATTATGGTCGTTCCACTGTCGTTGATTTCGTGCAGCAGGTCCATGACCTGTCGAGCCATAACTGAATCCAGGTTTCCGGTCGGCTCATCCGCCAATAGAATTCGCGGCTCACCCGCCAGGGCGCGCGCGATCGCGACACGCTGTTGCTGGCCGCCCGACAATTGCGTCGGCAGGTGGCTAAGCCGCGATGTCAGTCCGACTGTGGACAGTACGCGCTCGATTCGCTCCCGTCGCTCCTTCGCACGCATGCCTCTATATCGCAACGGCACCTCTACGTTTTCATAAATTGGTAAATCCGGAATAAGATTAAAGCTCTGAAAAACGAAGCCAATTTTCTCATTCCGAATATTGGAAAGCTGGGCGTCCGGTAGTCCACGAACGTTTTGCCCGTCCAGTACGTACTCACCATGTTCGAAGCTTTCCAGAAGTCCCGTCAGGTTTAAGAAGGTCGTTTTGCCAGACCCGGACGGACCGGTTACTGAAACGAATTCACCTTCCTGAATTTCGAGGTTTACATTACGTAGCGCATGGGTCTCGACCAACTCAGTCCGGTAAATCTTGCTTACATCGCTCATCTTCAGCATGTCGCTGTCTCCTACTTCGAAATAAATACAAACTCGGCACGATTGAACGCATCGATGCTCGAGATGATGACTTCATCGCCGGCGTTAAGACCGGACAAAATTTCAACGTCGCTTAAGCCGCGAGCACCCACTTGGATTGCTGTGCGCGTAGCACTATCGCCGTTGACCTTATAAATAGTGTTGCCGCCTCCCGACTGCACGAATGCGCCACGCTTCACTTTCAATACGTCGCTGCGGGACTCGATCAGCACACTTGCTGAAAGGCGTTGATTTTGACGCAGGCCAGACGGCGTATCGCCGGTAAACCGGATACGCCCCGTCACCTGGCCGTTCGTGACTTCCGGTGAGATCGCGGTGAGCTGACCCTCATGGGCCTTGTTGTTGACCATGATCTCTGCCCCAAGACCGAGTGTTAGATCATCTGCATAACTTTCAGGTATGTTGATTTCGATTTCGAACGCGGTCAGATCGACCAACATGACAATTGACGTGTCACGAGCGACGACATCTCGATCCCGAGCGTTGACGCTCCCAACGACACCAGTAATTGGCGACTTGAGTTGCAACTCTGCGACCCGACGCTCAATGTTATTGACGACCAATTGTTGTCCGTCGACCTCCAACTTTTTAGCGCGCAATTCGAAATCAAGTTTTTCTTTTTGTAAGGCGAGATTTTGAACTGCATGCCGGTGCATCAATCCGGCCTTCTTGAGTTCGGCCATTAACATCTCATGGTCGGCCTTGCTTATTACCTGGAACTTAATGCTCTCGGACGCTCGATATTCATTACTACGTGCCAGTTCGACATCAACTGCCGCGGTTTCCAAAACCTGCTGGCTCCCGAGAATGGCGGTACGTGTTTCTATCTGCTGCCGTTCGTAGTCGATCGAGAGCCGCTGCAGAACAGTTCGCTCCTGTGCAAGTTGATTGTTCAGCTCGGGGCTGACGATTGTTGCGACCAGCTGGCCTTCTACGATCAAGTCACCTGGCTTGACGTTCAGATGTACCGCGCCGGCGGCCGGCGCGAACAGAGCAGGGCTGTTCGCCGTGACGATGCGGCCTTGCACAGCGACATCGTGCCGAACATCGCCGCGTTCGACCCTCGCGAATCGTAGTTGCTGTCTTGAAACGGTCATGTCGGTGCCGAACAAATTCGAAATCGCGGGACTCAGGATCCACACCACAACGCCCATCACCAGCACGATTCCTGCGGCCGCGAACACTCGAAATTTCTTTCGCGAAACCGGCGTTAGTAGTTTGTCCTGACCCGAGGTGCCCTGCATCGTGTTCATACTGTCTCTAATAGCAGGAAACGTGCCAATTTCTAAGTAATTGAATTACCTAGAGTTAGTTTTTCTCGTGGGTGACCGGTCGCATAAATAAAGTGTGCGCGAACACTTAGCCGGGACAGATTAATCGATGACCTATGTGTGGCTAGGCACCGATGTAATCTCAACCTGATCGTCGATCCTCAAATACACTTCGCACCTGTTCCATGAGGCGCGGAATATCCTGTCCCTCCAAGCCATTGACAGGTATCGGCTCATCAATGATGAGGCGCACCTTTCCTGGCAGCAGATCGAGGCCATCTGAAGGAAGAACATCCCCTGTACCAACGATAGTTACCGGCAATATCGGCAAGTCGAGATCAAGTGCAAACCGAAATGCGCCTTTCTTGAGTTTTAGCAGCGCGCCATCGCGACTGCGGGTTCCTTCAGGAAAAAACACCACCGAAGTTCCGTTAACGATTTTGCTTTGAGCAGACTTTATCGTCTCCAAAGCAGCCTTGCGGTTCGATCTGTCGATAAAGATGTGGCCCACTTTTTCGCAGCCAATTCCGACGCCAGGAATGCTCCGCATTTCCTGCTTCATCACCCATTTGAAGTCAATGCCCAGGAATCCATAAAGCACGAAAACATCGTAGAAGCTTTGGTGATTCGCAACAACTACATAGGATTGTTGAGGATCAATATTTTCCCGACCGGTGACTTTCACCGGCATCGGTGTCACCCAGGCATTCAAACGCGACCAAAAAGTGCCACAGATCAGACTTACCCACCGTGAAGGCAAGAAAATCGACAGTACTATCGTCGCCGAACCGAAGAAAAGCGTCGTCGACGCCAAAATTGGCGCGCAGATAAGCCACTTGTAGGGCTGGTAGAGTATCCAGCCAAACCTCCCTAGTGGACTCAATTTACGACTTTTGGAGACAAAAACACCCATATCGTCCGGTAATCCTCCCACTCGTAGCGGCGTTTGCCCTGTTTGAAAGTTCGGCATTGTAACGCCCAGGTGCGGAACTGGGCTCCAGTATTTTGGACCACTATCGGCCCTACGGTAAACAGAGGCCTGAACAGACAAGGGGAAGCTACCCAAGACCAAGTGTTAATCAGGTGTCCGGTTAACACCACTTACGTATCGCACGAGTTCTGGCCGTGCCGCGAGATCATCAGGAGTGACGAGATCCGACACGAGGCCAACCCGCTGAAACGCCTGCAAAATCCACCAACCCGGGTCCCACTGTCCCGGCTCGAGTCCGAGCTTGGCGGAAGCCGGAAACGCGTGGTGGTTGTTGTGCCAGCTCTCACCCATGGTCAATAAAGCGGCAAACGGTACATTGAAACCCTGCACAGCAGCACCATCGACGTGCCAGTCGCGATGTCCTGAGTTGTGAGCAAAATGCCCGACAAGCCAATGACCCAGGATCGACACGCTCACGCGGCTGCAAATGCCCCAAAACACCCAGGCCCAGCCACCGAATGCGAAAAACACAAGTGCCCAGGGCAGCTGTTGCAACATCCAGTTCTTTTCCATGAATTGATGCACGCTGTCATTGGCGATCTCTGGCTCGATCGCGATCTTTGGCGGACATTCGAGCCGAAACGAGCAGAACAACTGCCACCAGAAATCTCGGTACCAGGACTCACTGTGGGAAAAATAGTTGTGGCATTCGGCTTGACGTTGCGCCCAGTCCCGGAGGTCATGCGTGCGCAACATACCGAACGGCCCCGCCAGACCCACAAGCACACCAAAGTGTACGAACAGGTATTCCATCCAGCTCGGACAATGATAGCTGCGGTGGATGAAGCGGCGATGCATCCCGAGCGAGTGCCCGAGACACAAGGTAGTTCCTGTCGAAACCAGGAACAGCAACAGCGCACTTGTCGAGTACGTCAACGCGCTGCCGATTGTGCCGAGAAGAAACATCAAACCGACCCAAACGATCTTCACCGGGTCTGCATAGACAGTACCCCGCAAGGCATCGGCACGATCTTCAGGTCGATCAATCCTTGGGTTTGCATAAGCATTGATTTTTTTAGTCACGGATAATTACCTCCTCGATCAGATGGCTAGCCATCGCTCGCATTGCGTACTGTTGAATCGGCTGGAAGTACCAGGCTGGATCGAGGCGACGTTCATAACTGACGGTCAATGAAACATGGGTGAGGCCGTTCTCTTCGGTCACGAACTGAATGTCGGATCCGATCAGTTTCACATAGGATGAGAAAAAACTGGTGTCGCGAACGAACGAGACGGTGACGCGCTCGGGCGTTACGGAGTCGATGCGCAATTCGATCAGGCCTTCATGCGTGTTTGTGACGAACCACCGGTGATAGCGCGTATGCACACGATGAATGTCACCCACTTCGAGTGATCCGGCCTCGATGAAATGTGGCATCGGAAAAACGCCCAGCATCCAGTCGTCACTGCTCGGTAGCTCGAACGGCGTTGCAAGATTCTGCAGCAACTCTTGCCTGGGGGTCGTTGTTGTCGCCGTTGCGGTCACCATGTTATGCCGATCGAAGGTGGTTACATCAGTGGTTCCTTCGATCGACAGGAATGCGATCAGCAGGGGAATGGCCGTCGCGTAGGTATTGTTTTTGCCATCGGCGCGGACGACACCGACCCAGCTTGCGATGAACGCCAGTGTGACGCCGAAGAAGTAGATCGGCATGAAGAACAAAATGCAGATGAATCCTTCGAACAGCACGGCGGAGCTGGCAAGAAAAACGACCAGCGCCGTTACCGAGTGGCTGACGAACGGCTGCCACCATTTATCATGCTGCCCATAAGGTCGCAGTAGTGTAATCAACACCGCAACTGCGTATGGCACCGCGAGGTATAACAAAGCGGTGTGATCCAGGTCATACCGAATGAGTTGATAGATCACGAGGGAAGCAAGCCCCGCGATGAACAATACGGACAGCATATTAATGCGCTTTTGCCCGTATCTGTCCTGAAGGCCATCCAGCCACTCGTCCCAGCGCTCCCGTCTCGTCACTTGATACTCCCGTTTCCAGTACTTGTTGGGAGCGTAGTCTCAGGTTGACGGGTCTGGCTTCCTGTTTGATCTTTCAGGAACGGTTACTTCGGAAATGGCTTGATTTCAAGGATTTACAGGATTCCGGAATGATCACTCAAGAGTGTCGCGATAGGTCCCGGGCGCCGTGCCCGCAATCTCCCGAAAGGCGGCATAGAAATTCGACTGCGAACGAAATCCCGTCGCCAGGCTGATCGACAGGATCGAGGCACCTTTGTCTTCACTCAGCAAGCGCTTTGCCTCGGCTATCCGTTGTTCCCGGACGTATTGCGAAAAACCGGTGCCAAAGCGCGTATTGATGAGTTCGGACATCTGATGCCCGGACAGACCAATGGCCTCGGCCAGCATCTTTAGATTCAGGTTCTCATTCTGGTAGAGCTTGTCTATCGACATTGCCTGTTCCAGGTCACGGGTTTTCGCGTCGATATCAACATCATTGAGCGTGGTTTTTGCGTAAGTGATTCGGGCGACGTCGGTAATGTCGTCGAGCATCTCCGGGAACACGATCAATGCGGCCACCACCAGCAACAAAGCAAGGCCTGTAAAATTCGCGTACGCGATGTAAAACACCGACGCATCGAGGTACGGCACAAGAATAAAAAGCGCCAACACCAGGATAGCGAGGACTGCGAAGAAGCCGAAGAAGAATATCTCGAAGCGAAATCGACCGACGTGACGGCGCATTCCGTAAACGACGCGTACAAGCCAGATCGAGTAGCCGGCGCCAATCGCGAGTGCAACAGGTGCGACAACGTTGACGGGCATGAAAACGCCTAGCAGCACCGGAATAACATGCGGCACCTGCCACAGCGACCATGCCGAATCGGGCAGTAAAATTTCGCGGCTGAAAAAATAGAACGCGGGTGGCGTTGCCAGCAGCAGCACTACGTAGGGTCGATGATCAAACAGATCACCGGCGCTGAAGAGCAGGTAGCTGAGGTGATACAACTGCAGACCCACCAGCGCCAGCAGCAATACAGCGCAGGCTGATTTGCCCGCGATCGTTTTCTGCATGTTCGCAAGAAAAAACAAATAGGCGAGGAGCAAAATGGCCGCCGCAAAGACAGAGAAGCCAATGACTAGCAGCGTAACAATGTGAACCGCGGTTAATGTCATTGCCCACAGTCTACCGTAGATCGGTCGAACCGCCGATATCGCGAACACTGCATCAATGATTCTACGATAGGCCCCGGTTACCTGAGCTTATGCGATTCGAGAAAGTCCCGGTTGATATGTAGTGAGTAATCCGGCGCCTTGTATCCGAGCTGCTCAAGGTATTCGTCAACCTTCCCGGTGAGTGCATAACTGTAATGGAACGGGATAGCGCCCGGTTCGCTCTCATTCACATACTTGATAAGAGAACTCGTACAATTGTTGCTGACGGTGTTATACCAGCGCGGCACTGACGCGAGACTCTGGGTTTCTTTCGCGAATTTCGAGAATATTTGCGAACGATATTCTGCTGGGATTTCTAGCTGGTAGCGCGTAAGGGGATAGTCCAGAAACTGGACACGCCTCGTGACGAGGTCTCTCTCCGTTGCCCAGATGTGCGTTATTTCAAAGGAGCGGAGTGCTCCACCAATAATCGAGTACTCCTCCCCCTGCTCGCGTCGAGTTTCAACCGACAAGCCCAGGTAGCGTCCTCGTTCATAGCTCTCAGCAAACTCAAAGACAAGAAAGGTGTGCGCTATCAGCCCGGAAGCGTCGAGTTGCTGCTCGTACATCCACATCGCAACGATGTCCTTGGGATCGAACGAGGCATCGAAATAACTTTTAGACGAGATCGAACTAATCGCATAGCGCCAGTCGCGAATCTGTGTGAGTGAGACAGTCGCGTCATTCGAAATTTCGACGCCCGCAAGGATGCTGACATCCTCATCCCAGGTTCGGCTTAAGGATGGCTCACGCACGAAAACAAAAATGAGCAGCACGAATACAGCCGTAAGAAGGACCAGTAATGTTCTTCTAAGTACTTTTTTCACTTAGATTGTTTTCTTGTTATCGAAAGACCGGCAATAGAGTCCTTTAACAAATCGGTGAACTCCCCCGCATCGAAGAAGGTACCTTTGCAAGACGTGCATTCCTCGTAGCGAATCTGCGACTGCCTTGGATCGACCCTGCGCAGCATGCCACCGTCGCACCGAGGGCAGCGGTAGTTATCGATTTCGTTTGTTTCCCTGCCTATTGACGGGTCACCCGTATCAATTGCTTCTACCGCATCCGCGCCGAGCAGCCAATCCTCTTCTCCGACATCAAACCAAATCCCTCTGCAATTCTTGCAGCGATCCACTTCGACACCTTCGAACTCTATGGGCTCCATGTCGGTTTTGCATTTAGGGCAAATCATTCAAACATCTCCGAAGGTACTGATAAGTTGTCAGCACTGTCCGGAACAAGGCGTAAATCATGTGATCCGTAATGTGACTCATGCGTTGCCGGCGCGAAATTGCAAAGCTTCTCCACGCGGACATAGATGTGCGCTGCACCTCACTAATGTCTGTTCATCGCTTCGCGCATTTGATCAACAAGCGACTTGAACGCACTGATTTCCGGGTCATCCGGTAGATAAACAACATCGATGTCCTGACCGACCTTGAGCTTTCCAAAGTCATGCTCTGTGACTTTGAGTTCGCGCTCATGGAAAGTGTCTTTCCTGGTTTTGAACGTATACCGGATGTAGTGATTCTCATCCGTTCTTGAGCGGCGCTCAGCGCGTGCTTCAGTTACTTCGCCGACGACGGCATGGCCCTGCTCACAGAGCCGCTTCAGATCGTTTCCGCGTTTCGAAATATGCCGAATCGCCGCATAAATTCCGACCGCAACAGGCGCGAGACCCAACAATACGACTGATATCGTCATTCGATACTACTGATTGATCGGCCCTTTGACCGTAGTTACATAACTAAGCAACACTCTGCCGCCACGCTCCTCGTAGATTCTCTTGAAGTTTCCCGGGGACGCCGAGATATCGCCCACTCCCTGCTGAAAACCAACTTCTGGATCAAGCGGCCAACTGGCAGACAATGAACACCAATATGACTGTGCCAATGCGGGGAGCTTGCCGGTATCCGCATCCACTGTCACCGTAAGCGTTCCATTGAAGTCGCCGTCGACAACCGTAGCAGACGCGCTTCCGCGTCCGATCAGCAGCTGCGACGTGCCACCTATTCGCCCGTCAGCGTACTCGTTTTCGTAGACGTCACACTTCACGCCGATCGTCCAGATTATCGTGTTTTCAATCTCGACCGGAACATGAATTGTAAAGTCTGCAGCATCAGCTGCTGATCCTGCAGCCATAGCCAAAGCGCCCAATAATACGATCCTGGTTCTGTTTTTCATAGTCCTCTCCCTGCGAACGAATCTATTCCTCAGTACCGATAGCCTGCAGTTTGTCTGTCGTTAATGTTATGGGGGAGAACTCCTGCGCCTCAGCGATTCTTCTGCCCCGTGCCGTTAATTCATCGCTGCCAATTGCACTCAGTGCTGAGGTATTGATAACTATCGGTGTGAATTCACCGGCATCGGCTATCGCCTGTCCGCGTGCCGTTAATTGATCGGAGCCCACGACAGACAAAGTGTCTGTCGTCAGCGTTTGCGCAACAAAAATTGGCTCCGTCGGCCGCTCTGTTTCAACCGTCGGCCGTGGCTCGCTGAGTTCGGGGCGAGCATCAAATTCGCCGACTGGGTGAGTTCCCTGCTCAGTTCCCTCTCCTGAATCCTGTGTTGATTCCTGTCCTGATTCCTGCCCTGATTCCTGCCCGACGGTTCGATCCGGCGCTTCGATTTGCAGGTCAACCAACATCTTGCCCTGTGCTGCGATCAGCATTGCGCGATTCTGTTCTCTGTTTGCATTGATGAGCTTAAAGCGCTCGTTGTACGACTGCGTTTCTTCGGCGAACAGTTCGTCTTTCTCCGCACTTATTTCCGCAATTCGCCGCTTCTTTTCATCTCTCGACAATTTTTGTTCGTTAATCTCTCGTAGTTTCCGTGACCACTCGCTCTGAATATTGCGGCGCGCGAGACTTCTTTCGGCACTGAGCTCTTCTCGAAGCCGACGCCACTCGAGGTCAACCTCGCGTAGTTTGCTGTTACGTATTTCGCGTTCTGCCTGCTCGCTCATTGCCGCATCGTCGAGTGCTTGGGCTAATGCCGGCATCGCGCCGATAGTCAGGACGCCGATACAAATCAGAACCATTTGCTTCAAGATCATTAATCGCATCCCGGAATCGAAACTGGCGACTCTAGCCCGCCCATACCGACCAACTCTGCTGTGTCGTTGTATTCACCGATGGCGTCTAAAACAGCATCACCAAGGCCGCCAAATCCGGCTCTGATGCCAGCATCTGCGGCTGCGCCAACGGCATCCGATGCTGCGCCGCAGGCTTCATCGCGGAGCATCCCCAGCAGGTCGGGCGGCTCCATGGTTATTATCAATATCGTAGCAAATCGGAGTTTGTCCATTTTGGCTTTTTCAATGGCCGCCCAAGCACCCGGGCTGCCGCCAACTTCGCCAGCAGCACCAAGAAGTCTGTCGACCATATCGAAGCGCTCGTTCGCCTCTGCCTCGGTAATGCCAGCACCTTTGTTTGCACTGCCGACCTCGCGTAACAGGCCGATCGCGGCACCCAACTTCGTATCAACAGCGATCGCCGCGGTCGGCTCCCCGATTTTTGGGACGATAAAGTGATAAGGGTGCCGCCAACCGCTTGTTAGTTCGACGAAGCCGCTTCTGGATGTCTCCGGCAGCGCGGTACGACCTGCGTAAGCCAGTTCGCGCGAGTCAAGCTCCGCCATAGCGCTGTGTTCGTACAGGGCTCGTTCGATCTCCGACAGGTATCCGCTCGTTCTCAACGATTGCTCAAACGCCACATTCGGATCAGGGTGCGATCCAAAGAAACGAGTATTGGGCAACACGTCGACACTCTCGCGCATGACCTCATCATCACCTTTGCTTACACGGCGCTTGG
The DNA here is from genome assembly GCA_021773075.1 of Woeseiaceae bacterium. Lineage (GTDB taxonomy): Bacteria > Pseudomonadota > Gammaproteobacteria > Steroidobacterales > Woeseiaceae > UBA1847. The sequence continues at coordinate 81,605 of JAJFKT010000035.1, read as the reverse complement.
AGTGTAACCACCATCTCAAACCAACATCGAAAACACGATGGTTTTCCGGCCCGCCCACCATGCCCGGTAGCTGCCCACTGAAGCTGAAGGCGCTGCCTGGCAATCGACGAACCTGATCGAACGCACGCATAGCGCCTTCATCGTCAGTTGCCTCGACGACTTTTTGCCACGAAAGCCTGGATGTAATGAGATCGTCAAGAATCTGCGCTGCATTCGGATTGCCAGCCTCAGCGATCAAAGTGTATTCGCCGAACAATCCGAAGTGGGCATCGCGAAGTTGAGCGTCGATTACGGGCAAATGCGAGCGGTAGGGGTAACCCGCCAGAGTTCGCTCGCTAAGGATGCCATTGGCCTGAATGGTCAGGTAAATGCCGACCGGTCCGGGCAGCGGTGAACGCATGTTAGATGCCGGCGCTATGACGTTTACTTTCGCCGAAATGTCGCGCCCGACCAAAGATACCACCAGTTCGTGTTCCTGCATTTGTGTATCCGCTCGGACGAGGAACCGATAGGGCACCAGATAGTTGCGCACCAACTCCGAAACGTCGGTAATGACGTCCTGCGAGTCAAACGTTGAAATCGAGCGGCCACCGGATAGCCCAGCGATGCGTTCAATGGCTGGTCCGGCAACTTCTCCCGGCTTGACTGCGCTTACCATGACGAAAGGCGGACCGGCGCGAATCGCGCGTTCGCTGTCGATGTCCGGTTCGTTGAGCGGCCCCTCTCGATCTCCTGCATGGCCATCGGTGATGAATACAATAACCGTGGCACCTTCGTCGGCAACGTCCGCGGCAGCGCGCCAAAGCGGCGAACCCATACCAAAGTGGTTAACGTCTCGCTCGAGCTCCGCGATGTCGTCCCGCCACCCCAGCAAACTCGCGCCATTGCCAGACGCGAGTCCGACGCGAAACCTCGAATCGGGTGCCACTTGCCGAACGTCTTTGGCAATGGTCTGCACCATCTCACTCGCCGCCGCGCCTCGAAATTCCTCCGCAACGCTGGCACTGACGTCGAGTAGAAACAATATGCCGGGACCAGAAACAGTATTGGACTCGAGCAACATGGCTGCGGGACTTCCATCGATCATCGCAGAGAACGCATCGACAGGAACCTCGGGCACGGGTGAGCCGTTTGCGTCTAGCACTTCGACGTCAAGGCCAACCCATGGGTACTGCCCGGTCGTCGCGCGCTTGATAACGATGCTCTCAATCCGGCTCGCATCGCCATCTTGATTTAGGGCATTAGAACGCGGGTACGAATAGCTGCCGTCTTCGGCGATAATCTTCCCGCTGATCGTCAAAGGCGAACCGATAATCGCCGTATCGTCGTCCCGGTATTGCGCACCTGCCAGTCGAAGCGTGGGTACAAAAACCGATACATTTCGCGGCGCTGTCGTAAGCAGCGCCTCGTGACTGGATGCAAGCGGCACGAAACCAGCAATAATCTGTGCTCTGGCTATCTCCTCCGTTCGCCAGCGTCCTGTCGCTAACGTAATTGGTTCATCGGGTTGATCAGCCATCGCCACTTCCAGCTTCACAGTAACCCAGGGTGTATCACCCGCCCGACCAGCGTTGCTGGTTTGAGTCTCGACGAAAGGATCTGTGCCGCTACCCCAAAGATTTGCGACACGCGTCGTGTTGCCGTCGACAAATTGAACGGTTGGTAGTCGATCCAGCCGAGGATCAAAAGCTGACAATTTTCGGCTGTCTGCGGGAATAGCTTCCACAACCTGTTTCCAAAAGTCGTCGGCATCTGGCAATGCGGCAGTCCTTCTCAATTGCCGCACACCAAAATCGGGCACAGTAACATCAGCCGCCAGCTGCAACAGGATTGTTACAGTCGGGCGCGCGAAGCTGCGTAAATCCGAGGGTGATTCAATCGATACGATTTTAGCGTCGATATCCATTTCGCGAAGGCCGTTTTCCAGAAGGTCCGCGATCTCTCTCGGCGTTCCCACCCCGCCACGCAGTGTTGCCTCAGAGCCCCATCGCCTCTCGCTGGTCGCATAGCTCCAGGCGCTGTCATGGCTACCAGGAACAACCGTGAAATTATTCCGTAGAAAACCGACAAGCCCGGCGACGTCTTTCGATTCGACCAATCGCTTGTAGCGTTGCGCCAGGTGACTGTCGGATGCTCTTATTTGTGCGCGAACGTTGTGCAAGTGGGTGAAGTAGTCGACGTAGGTGGTTGAGCTATCCAATCGATCGAATCGCGACCCCAAGAAAATAGCGACGGCAGCAAACACAAGCACAAGCACCCCAAGGAGTACCCTCCTGGACGATCTGTTGTGTCTGGTCGTCATAGTTTCCAGCTCGACGAGATTGCCGACAATACTGCCACGCCGGACACTAAAGGAGAAACCCCCCGAACAACTTTCTTTTCTCGGTATCGATATAATAGTCTTGAACTCTAAATACCCTACGAAATTGTGCGGACGGATTAGATTATGAAGAGATACTCGCTTCTATTTTTGGCTCTACTGGCGTTCACAACAAGTGTTCAAGCGGACCCGGTCGGCACCTGGGAAATTACGATGGACGGTCCTGCAGGAAAACAGGTCAATCGTCTGACCATCCGTGAGGAAGGCGACAAACACTTTGCCACGATGGCGACGCCTCAGGGCGAAGCGGATGTCGGCGAGCTTCAGGTTGATGGCGATCATATTGAATTTGTTATCGCGCCCGTCAAAGACTATCCGATGATGAGATTCAGCTACACTGCCGATGTTGTTGGCGACACATTAACTGGCAGTGTCACCACTCCACGCGGAACCCTCCCATTCACCGGAACGCGCAAGTAATACAGCAAAGGACTTCCCGAATGCCGAGCTTTGCGCTTAACTTCATCGCGATATTCTTCGGCGTGTTTCTGCTGGGACATGCCGGTAATTCCAGCGCCGATCTCGTGCGTAGCGCCTCGCTGATAGAGTCCATACCGGCTCAGGGAGTAACGTTGGCGATGACGCCAGAGCAAGCATTTGAGGCCTTGATCCTAAGAGGCTACAACGCCGGCGAAATTGTCAGTTTTGATCAATGGCGAAGCGGCTCAATCGAGTTCGTGAAAGGTGGCCCTCAGGACGCGAGCGGTGAATCGTGGATAAGCCTGGGGCGGCAACGTGGGCGACTCATCAACATTAGCGAAATGAGTAATCGACCGCCGGGCGGCCGGTTCGACTACGAGTCGGAGATCGCCAGAGTGAAAGAACACTTCGCAGTGTCCGACGAGGAACAAGGTTGTGGCGTCAACACCCGGCGCGGCGCCGGCGCCTGTTCAGTAAACGATGGCGACCAGCAAAAACCACTAATATTCAACATTCAGGTGAATATTGTCACTCGAATGATACAGCTTGGTTATATGTTTGAACCTACCGTGGGTCCGGATGATCCCGATCCGACTTGATCGGCCCCTCGGGCTGCATGGCCATTGCGCACGCAGTGTGGGGAAGTTTTTCGCGCTGTTCGAATGGAGAAATCCTGCCAGCGTTTTTTTCGAGTATGAGTTTCACGCTGTCGCGTGGGGCCAGGCTGACCCAGGCCTCCACAGGTGGTGAACTGTTAAGCTGCACACGATAGTCGCCTTCGCGCAGCAACATTACATCGGTCGAACCGAGCGAGCCGCCCGCAACCTCAGTATCACCCTGGTACACACTGAACGAAGTCGTAACAGTCTCCTCCAGAGCAGACTTGAGTTCTTCGGCGCTGCGAGCCGTGACGTAACGTCCGCCAGATGCGTTCGCGATGGCCCGCAAGCTCGCTGCGTCTTCGTCAGCGGCATTACCCATTCCGAACCCGATAAGATGAACAACGATTCCGTGCTGACGAAGCGCGTACGCTTCCATGACGGGATCACCACCGCAGCTCTCAATGCCATCGGTGACGAGCACCATGGTCCGCGCACTATCCGTCGATCCGAAATCTTGAGCTGCCTGGTTCAACGCATAGGCTATCGGGGTCTGGCCGGTGGGACGCAAACCGGCAATCGCACCGCGAATGTAATCCCGGTTGCGTTCGCCAAATGGCACGAGCAAGTTTGAGTCAGCGCAATTGTTTTGCTTGCTCGGGCTTGTATTGCCGTAGGCGCGCAGCGCCAGGCTGATGTCTTCGGGAAGCCCGTATGAGAGGTCCTCCAATGTGGTCTTGGCGATTTCCATCTTGGACCGACCATTGATCTGTCCCCACATACTCTGGGACGCGTCAACAACGATTTCGACAGCCCGGTCGTTAAGCGAAATAGTGGGCTGTCCGTCGTTAAGCGCCATCACCTCCAACGCGCCGCAGCTTGTGTCGCGAACGTTGACCAGGATTTCTGTTTCCTGTGTATCGCCGTCGAGGCTCGTTGCGAAAGCGACAATGCGGTTTTCGCCACTGCCTACCGGCACGCTGCCGGCGAATGTGCCGCCGGCCAGCCGCGCCTCAACCGGCTCCGAGCCGTTCACGCTCAGCGTGACACTGTCGACACCCGTCGTGCGCAAGTTCAGAAACGCTTCGGGCAGTTCGCTCGGGTCAGACACGGGAAGGAAACTGCCGCCAGTGGCCCAGGCGATCGTGTCCATGATCTTGCCGCCCGTCCTGTCTTTGCCAAGCATCAAGGTTTGGATCGTAATACCTTTCTTCGTTGCCTCAACCGCCGCGTCATAGGCTTTGTTCTTGTTTGACATACCGTCGGTGAACAGCATGATGACCTTCGACGAACCGGGCCGGCCATTGCGTTCGAGTTCCGCCAGCGCTGCTGTAATACCGGCAGCGATATTCGTGCTTCCGGATCGGGGCAATAATCGCAGCGTATCGATAACAGACTCGCGGTTGGACGTCATTGGCCGCGCGACATCGCTCTTGCTGTCGAAACTAACAACACCAATCTTGATGTCGCTTTTCGGTGAGAGATTTTGCACCAGCCCGATAGCACCCTGTGCGCGATAGTCGCTCGGATCACTTCGGCGCAGACTCTGGGACGTGTCCATGACAAACATGATGTCGAGGTAACGCACACCGCCGATCGCCGAGGCGATTCCTTCGACGTCGACGTTGGTTGCGCCATCCTCCACCGTATACCCGGCAGAGGGCGACTGTATTTCAACCTGAAGCCCGTGACCAGACCCTGCGGCAGTGGCCGCCTGCATCAAAACCAGTAAAAACAATGTGTTACGCAAAGAACCGCCCGCTTTTGAGTTACCTTAGGGCAGCATAAGACACCCAAGCGGACATAATCCGGACGTGCCGCACATTTTTGACGACAGGCGCCTATCCCGGTGAGCCGTATACATCTTCAAGTAATTGTCAATTTGAGTGAAAACTCAGTCTCCTGAATTTAGATGTAAAATGTCGAAGCGATTGTGGCTCCTCAACTATTTCCAAACCCACAAGTTCATCTTTCATATCATTCAGTTCTGCAAATACTTCGACTATGTAGTCTGCATGAGATTGGGTGTAGACACGACGCGGCATTGCGAGACGCACGAGATCCATCGCGGCAGCTTCCTCTGTCCCGTCCGTCTTTCGTCCGAACATGACAGTTCCGATCTCACACGCACGAATCCCGCCGATCTCGTATAGAGCGGCAACAGCCGATTGCCCAGGATATTGAAGTGGCGGTATGTGTGGAAGCCATGCTCTGGCATCGACAAAAACTGCGTGTCCCCCTGCGGGTAATACGACCGGAATTCCAAGCTCCGTAAGCCGCTCCACTATGTACTCGCAAGTTCTCAGTCGATATGCCAAATAGTGCTCATCAACAATTTCAGTCAATCCCTGTGCTATCGCTTCAAGGTCTCTTCCCGCCAGGCCGCCGTAGGTGGGAAATCCTTCTATCTGAATTAGGCGAGTTCTGGCCCTCTCCGCGAGCGAATCGTCATTCAACGCCAGCCAACCACCGATGTTCGCGAATGCATCCTTTTTCGCGCTCATCGTCATGCCGTCGGCGTAGGAGAAAATCTCTCGCACAATGTCTTCTACAGACGTGTTCTCGTACCCGGGCTCACGAAGCTTTATGAAGTAAGCGTTCTCGGCAAATCGACAAGCGTCGATAATGAATGGTGAATCAAAGGCATGAGCTAATTCTGCGGTCGCGCGAATATTTTCCATGCTGACAGGTTGCCCGCCACCGGCATTGTTGGTGATAGTTGTCATTACGCAGGGAACACGACCCTTATGATCTTCAAGAAATCGACGCAACTTTTCGATATCCATATTGCCCTTGAAAGGGTGTAAACACGATGGATCTTTACCTTCGTCGATGACCAGGTCGTGCGCCTCCGCGCCGGACGCCTCAACGTTACTCCGTGTGGTGTCAAAATGTGTGTTCGATGGAATGGCCTTGCCTTCACTTCCGACCAGCGAGAACAGAATGCTCTCGGCCGCTCTGCCTTGATGAGTTGGAATAATGTGTTTGAAAGGCATTAGCTTTGATACGGCCTCCTGGAAGCGCCGAAATGACGGAGAGCCAGCATAGCTTTCGTCGCCTCGCATCAAGACCGACCACTGCGCAGAACTCATGGCGGAAGTACCGGAGTCGGTCAGCAAATCAATAATGACGTCGTCTGAGCGAAGAAGAAACGGATTGTAGTGCGCGACTTCAAGCAGGTCATTTCGCTCGCGGCGTGAAGTAAGGCGTATCGGTTCTACTGCCTTAATGCGGAAGGGTTCGATGATTGTTTTCATGCTGAGGCTCCTTTGTAAAGCCCCAACTTGTCCAGCGACGTATCAGGGCGAAAGCGCCGCGGTTGCCTGAAAAAACGGACCGCGCTCAGCGCCTGATAGTATGAATGATCGATTCTAATTATAGATTAATGTGATGTTAATACTCCAGAGAGAACTGACAATCTAATTGCGTGTGAAACAGGGTCAATGTACAAGCACCAGTGAAAGTTACGGCGAGCGGCGGTAGGTGCTTCCGGTTCGGGCACCAAAGTAGGCACACGCCCACAAATCCGGGCGTATGCCTTATACTTTAGCCTTAAATAAGAAGTGCGCTCGAGTAACCGGGTTCGCGACGAGGTGCCGATTAAGTGGACGCACTACCGACACTGACCACCGAAATGGTCATCGTCATGGCGATCGTTGTGTTCGCGGTGTTCGTTTTTGCGACTGGATTGCTGCGCGTGGATGTGGCCGCGCTGCTAATCATGACGATGTTGGGACTGTTGATTTTCGTCCCCGGGCTCGAAAATTTGGTGACGCCCGATGTCCTGTTCTCCGGTTTTTCAAGCAATGCGGTGGTTTCCATTATCGCCGTCATGATCTTAGGTGGCGGCCTCGACAAAACCGGCGTCATGGAACGCGTAGCCTGGGCAATATTGCGCTACGGCGGCAAGACTGAAAAACAAATTGTATCGCTGATCTCGGGCTCGGTAGCCGTAGTCTCGTCGTTCATGCAAAACGTTGGCGCCGCCGCATTGTATCTGCCGGTCGTTTCGCGCATATCCGCAAAAACCCGAATTCCGTTGTCCCGACTTGTCATGCCGATGGGCTTTTGCGCCATTCTCGGCGGCACCATGACGATGGTGGCATCCAGCCCACTCATCATGCTGAACGACCTGATCAACAATGCGAACCGCAGCCTTGGCGCAGATCAGGCGATGCAGCATTTCAGCCTCTTTTCGGTGACTCCGGTGGGAGTCGCTTTGGTCGCTGCGGGAGTAATCTTTTTTTTGGTTTTCGGCAAGTTCGTTTTGCCAAAAGGCAAATCCGAGAGTATGGCTCGTGGCACGGGTACAGCCCGCTACATGCGTAGACTTCATGGTATGCACGCGGCCGTCCGTGAAGTCGAGGTGCCGATAGACAGCCATCTGGTTGGAATGAAAATCGTCGATGTGCAGCTCGACTACGACGTACGAATAGTCGCATCACGATACGCTGGAAAAGTACTCGTCGCGCCGCCAGTTGAAGCGCCAATCGCTGCGCCTGCCACATTGGCAATTATTGCCCAGCCCAACAAACTGAAGGCGTTCATCGCCGCCGCTGGCCTGACATTGCGGCCGAAACTTCGTGAGTTCCGTCATTTGCTGGCACGCTCGATCGCGGGTATTGCCGAAGTTCTTGTGCCACCTGATTCCCATCTCGTCGGCCACACGGCGAAGGACCTGCATTTTCGAATGACCTACGGGCTCAGCTTGCTGTCCATCATCCGTGCCGGCAACGCGATCACAAGCAAAGTCGCCACAGTGCCGATCGAATCGGGCGATATGCTGGTCTGCCATACGCGCTGGGAATATCTGACACGACTCGAAAAGGACCGGGATTTCGTCATTGTTACGACTGACTATCCGCGTGAACCGCGGGAGCCCTATAAGCTCGCGCTCGCGTTGGGCTTTTTCGCACTTGCAATCGGCCTGATCATTTTCACAAACATCATTCTTCCGGTCGCTTTAATGACCGGCGCTGTCGGCATGATCGCATTCGGCGTGCTGACTATGGATGAGGCGTATAAGACCGTGAGCTGGAAGACAGTATTCCTGCTTGCGGGATTGCTGCCGCTGGGAATGGCCGTTGAATCGTCGGGCACCGCAAATTATATCGTTGAGCATTTGCTGGCGAGTATCGGAGGTGTATCGCCGTGGATCCTGCAAGCCATGGTCGCTATCGTCGCCAGCGGTTTCTCACTGGTAATTTCCAACGTTGGCGCCACGGTGTTGCTGGTGCCGTTCGCAATCAACATGGCGTTGGCGATCGGCGCCGATCCGGCCATGTTTGCACTAACCGTAGCGATTTCGACTTCCAATTCTTTTTTGATCCCCACCCATCAGGTCAACGCATTGATTATGGGGCCCGGTGACTATCAGGTATCTGATTTCCTCCGCGTCGGCGGCATCATGACTGTCCTGTTCCTGGTGGTCTCGCTGCTAATGCTAAACCTTGTATTCTAGATGTCTGTGCGTCTGTCGTCGGTACTTTCGTTTCACCAATGCGGCGTGAAGGGCCAGTAGGGTGGAAGGTTTCAACAGCAATGATTCTGCGACCACACTGCGCTCACCACCCGGTCGCATCAGTTTGGTGGCGGTAACAATCAGTTGAATGAATAAGACGGTGAGTTCACGCATGGCATCATTAATAAGCTATGGCAATGCTGCCGCCTGCATCCGTGACCACTGTTCGAACAGTGCCCGCTGTTCAGACGTCCATACTTCGTAATAGCCAACGGGATACCGCCAGGGGAAAAACGGCGTGTAGTCTTCATCCAAAACCAATGTTGCACCGGGGTCGCGTTGCTGGCTCTGCGCCTCCGTGATGTAGGCCTCATCACGCTGCATTTGCTGGCCGGCAAGATTCGTCCAATCGCGAGCCGATAGCTCTCCTTCGGTCTTGAGTATTTTCAAATAATCCGGCGCACTGCCTAGATCGATTGCGTGACTCTTTGAAATCTTCACAGACGCGGGCAATCCCGCCTCCAGCACGGACCGTTTGGTCTTGTAAATTCTCGGCGAATACAGTTTTTTACTCAGAGCAAGATCCGCGTACAAGGTTGATGAAATCAGGCGCACAATCACAGGGACAAATGCCGTTGATAGATGACCTGGACTGCGCTCCAATGCGGGCAACATGTTCAATTCCACCTCGCTGGCCAGGAACACTGTTCGGTTGTACGCACCGGGCCGACTCGCATCCGCCGACAAACTCAGCAACACGGCTTCCGCCTCGTCTGGTGGCAAGCTCCAGAAGCCGTCAATGTAGTCGCCTGATCCAAGGTCCTTGCTCGCCGGTGAACAACGTCCGTGGAAACCGTAGGATTGCGCACTTCTGTTCAGCGCGTTAATTTGAAAACCATTGTTTTGGAAATCATAATCCGGCATTTGTATCTTGGCGACGATAATCAGGCGTCGCGGTAGCGACACAGCACGTTTGAGTATCTGCGGCAATGCGTTATCGATAAATGCCTGCTGATTCCGCTTAATCTCGAATTCATCATTTCCAAGCCATCTCCCACCAGTCGGCGTGGCAAAATACCGGCCGCGCTGATCGCTGCTGAGATATTCATTGCCAGTACACTGAGCACGCGTTGGCAAAGTAAACAGCTCAGGTGCAGCCCCCATATACAGGAAGTCAACATAGCTTGCGAAATTATCAATAGCTAAAGGATCGGTGAGTAACGGTGTTTGTCCGGGCGCCTGACCCGGTCCAATAAGCACCCGCCCTTTTATTGTCTTGAGCCTGAATTCCCGTGCCTCCTGTTGTGCGTCGACTGGCGTATCCTGCGCATGAAATGGTGTTGCAACATTGCTCTCCGAAACAACGCCAACTTCATCGCTGCGCTCGTACCAGGTCCTGAACTGGGCACCGGGTGACACCGTGCTCATCACATAGTCAAAACCTTTGATCGACTCCACCCGGGCCAACAAGCCGCAGCCACTCCTGTCACCTGCTAAATCGTTGTTCCGGCCCGTTACTGTGACGCGCATGCCAACAAAAATGGCTGCACTGCTACCCTTGTTGGCATTGTTCTGGTTTCGAGCGATGAACGCTTCGGCCTCGTCCCTGGGAATCTTGACACTCGTCAGGTCGAATGTTCGATCTAACTTTATGCAATTGAAACCCCGAATTGGGCCGGGAGATGGCAAGGTCTTGGTCGATACCACGCCGCTCCCGGATGCGTAAACCGGAAACGTTTCCTTGCTAAAATCATAACGTGACGGATCCAGCGTCACCGACCAGAACATCTGGATTGTCGTGCGCGGCTTCATCTCCATGTTCTTTAATCGCTTGTACCAACGTTGTTCCAGCTCGCGCCGTGCGAACGGGTCGGTTGCGGCACGCATATCCGCAACCCACTCGTCGCGAAACAGGGCTTTGGCGAACACCGCTGTCGACGTTTCCGCGTTACCCTGCCCGAATGCCGACTTGCCGGGCATATCCAGTCTCTCTGGGTAAAAATGCAGAATAAGTCGGGCAGAATTCTCTATCGGAGTCCATATCGAATCATTTGAGTAGTTCAAGCGCTGTGGCTTGGCTCCGTCCGACAACGCTTGCAGACGACCACCATCGTTAGCCACGTTAAAGACTTCCGGGTCGATACCGCCCTTGGCAAATGCACCATCTGGCAAAGTGCAAGCGAAAATAGCGAAAAGCGCCAATCCCGTATTATATTTTTTCATCCCAGTTTCCTGTTTTGTTTCATCGCGCTCGCTGCCAAATCCTACTACGGCAACACGGCCATTTGTCGTCTCGACCACTCTTTGAACAATGCCATTTGCTCGTCTGTCATATAGTTCAGATACTCACCCTCCGTTCCGTGCGGAAAAAAAGGCGTGTATTGGCTATCATGCTCGGCGAGTGCCGTTGGCGGCATTGATTGCGGCCGGTAATTGGGCTGCGTCAGCGTGTAATATCGTGTGTCCATATACTTTTGTTGCTTCACCAGTTGCGGCCACTCCCACTCCTCAAGGTCACCACCTCTGGCTCTTAGCTGATACAGCAAGTTGCCCGCGCTGCCGTATTCAATCTGGTAGGCTTTCGAATACACTACCGATTCCGGCATGCCCGCTTCCAGCACAGACGGGGCCGCTCGAATGATCGACGGTGAAAATATTACGCGAGTCAGATCTTCGTCTGCATACAAGTGTGAGGAAATAATCTTTGCACGTAGTGGTGGTTGAATAACCTGCATTAGAGGGTTAACCGGCTTGGGGCGAGCAGACTTCAGATTGACGAGTTCGACCACAGTGGCATGGTAGGCGGTTCGAATACTGCGATCTCCGACTTTGTGCGAGACAGCCATGCTCTTGAGGATGGCTTCCGCTTCGGCAGGCGCAATGCTCCAAAATTCATGCAGCTGATCCGCCATTGGCAGCAGACGTAGTCCCCCGGTGCAATCACCGTAAATAATTTCCAATGTTGCCGTCGCGTTCAGATTGCGAAACAAGAAACCGTTTTGTTCGAAGCTGTATTCAGGCAAATGCACTTCGCTAAGGAGCAGGAAGCGTTGCGGAGCTTGCACAGCTCGCGCTTGAAGTTCTGGCAACGCATCCCGTTTGAACGCTGCTTCACTGCGTCGTTTTTCGAACTCCGTATTGCCACGCCAGCCCTGACCCGTAGGGCGATCCGGGAAATACTTCGCATCATCAGCCGCGCTAAGATATTGCCGTGTCATACAACGTGCAAATTTGACGTTGCCATAGACCTCCGGGTAGATACCCAGAGACAAGAAATTTCCGTAGTCAGTCAGCGCTTTCCATGCCTTGGATCTCATGGATAACCGAGCCGATCTGCCACCCTTCGGGAGCATAACGATCAGGCCTTTGAGCGCTTCCAGATTGAACGCCCTCGCTGCGGCCGGAGCATCGCTCTCCAATTTACGTTCGTCGTAGGTGACCTGCACTGCCGAATTCTTGCTCGGACTTGTTGCCGCGGACCTTGAATAATAGGACTTCATCAGCTCGCCGGGCCGAGCATAGGACACGCTATAATCGTTACTGCTGTTATATTCAAGGACATCAATAGCATTGACTTCTGCGGCCAATGAACAGCGTGGCCGAGCGGCGCCCTCGGATTTGGGTTTCCCGGTAATTTTGAGCTGAACGCCGATGAAAATTGAAGCGCCGCGACCGGCAGATGGTGAATTACGGTTTTCTACCATGAATGCCTTAACGTTGCTTTCCGGGACCTCATATTCTTTGAGACTGAAGGTTCTGTCCAACTTCAGGCAAGTCAGCCCAAAAACGCCGGAAGATATCAGCGATTCCTCGCTCAATTTGAACGGGTGCGAAAGCGGAAAGGAATCTGCCTCGAAATCGTACACGTTGGTATTGAGCATGCTCGGTATGAAAATATTAAGTGTCAGCGTTTCACTTGTTTCCATACTCGCAAATCGCGTGCGCCAGCCGTCAATAATACTGCGTCGTTTGAAGACGCTGGTCCGGTACTCTTCCGAACGAGTTATCTGGTTGAATTCCTCGTTGAAGAAATGACGAGCGTATGCTTCGACGTTTCCATCATCCTCCAACGATTCGGGATAATAGTGCAAATAGATGCTGGCCAGTGCGACCTGGGGTGGCACGATGGACCCAATATAATCTGACATTCTTCGCCGCCCCTCGGCCAGAGCTCTAAGCTGCCCTAGATTGCCGCCTTGACTATCGGTCACTGTATCCAGGGTGTTCGCAGTTGCGGCTGCAGCGACCGTGCCCGTACAACATGCCTCTTTTCCTTCATCTTTTTTGTTCGCCGCGACTGCTGTTTCTTCGACGGATTCTTTTTGAGTGTCCGGGTCTTCTTCCTTTTTGTCTTTATCGACCCCTTCTATTGCGTCTGTTGCCTTTTTGAGCAATTCCTGCTTTGCCTTACTAAGCCAGTCAGCCTGAAGATCCCCGAAAAACGAAAAAATCAGTGTGGTGGCAACAATGGCTTTGATGGTTTTCGATTGTATTGACATGACTGGTCTCACAGTTTCGGGAGTGGTTTAAGTTTATTGCCGGCGCGCCCTGTTGGGACGCCTGATTTTCATGGTTGCGCCGCTGCTGTACTTGATTGCGTGCTGGCAATGATAAAAAAAGTGCCTGCCGGGAACAAGCTCAACAAATTGCCAACCCTACCTTGTGGTAAAGGCCCTAGTACTACATGTAATTGGGGAGTACCCAGACTGCCCATGAGAGCAAACACCGCAGTGCCTTGCAAATTCTATGATAATTCCGGTGGGTTCTGACGAATTAATTTTCCAGCTCGAGCGATCTTCTATCAAGGCGTTGATCATACCGCTGCGGCACATTTCCAAGACGCAAAAGCGCGCTGCTTGAAAAGACTTATGACTACATCAAGAAGGGGACAACGTGCACAGAAACAACCATCAAGCACAGTAAGCTCGGCGTTGCATTCTGCTTTGTTGATATCGAACGAGGAATTTATTTTAGACACAGGACAGGCGGTGGTGGTCTACCGAAGGAAGAGGATAGGTTGGCGCTTGGCACGTACCTATCGACTGGCTTCAGAGAGCTTACAAAGTCCTTATTAGACAATGAAATGACAATTCGAGAGTAGAGCATCGCTGCAACGACTGTCAGCTTGGGTCACCAGTAGCCTCTCGCTAGCGTAACACCTGGACGGCTGCTTTCGCCGCTCAGGATCGGATCGGCCAACTTGAACAAGTAGTGTTCGAGAATTTTCACAGACAATATGGAATACTCTCGTTTGGCTACTGCAATTGATGGTAGCTCAATTGGGAGAAAGCCATGCGCGGAATCCGGTTTATTGTTCTTCTTGCCATCACCGGGCTGGGACTTGTCACGGCCGACGCGGCTCAGGCACAAGGTGATGAGAAACGCCGTGCCCAGAATGTGGAGCTGCAGGTCAAATACGACCAGGTAATCGCTCAGCTCGATGCGGAATACGAACGTCGGTCAGACGAACTTCGCGCTCAAACTGCGGCCGCAAAACAAAAACTCTACGAAGATAAACCCAGCGTTTTTGATCGTGGCAAAGATGAAGCAAACTTGAATCGTCAACATGGCGATGGAATGTCAGCACTTGTACAAGACATCAATGGTCGAAAATCCACCGTCAATCAATATCGTAATCTTGCTAAACGAGAACTAATCGACAGCGGCACCATTAGCCTGGACACCTGGAAACTCATTTCACCCAATCCCGGACCGAATCCCCTACTCGCTGGTTCGACGAGCGCCAGAGCGAATGAAGTATCGGTAGGGCCAACGCCGCAAATGGCGGGCGCCACAGCAGCAACCCAAACCTTGCCGCCTGGACAAGCACCACGTCCTCCCAGCAACCAAAACCAATCGCCGGGCGCAAGCGATCTTGACGGCGACGGCTATGCCAGCATTGCCGACGGTGGCACCGACTGCGATGACCGCGATCCGAATCGCTATCCTGGCAATACTGAAGTCGGCGACCCGTCTCATGACGAAGATGGCGACCCAAGCACACCAGGCGTCGACAGAGACAAAGACGGCTTTGTGAATATGGCACATTGCAATGGACGAATCTGTGGTCAGGACTGTGACGACAGCAAGGTTGCAATCAATCCTGGCGCGCAAGAAATCTGCGACGGTATCGATAATAATTGCGATGGCACTACGGACGATGTGGGATCGAGTCTTTGGTACCCCGACAATGACCACGACTTATTCGGTGATAGCAACGGCGGGATGTTTGCTTGCCAAAATACTAAACCCACAGGGTATGTCGACAATAATTACGACTGTGATGACAATGCCTCGGGTATCAATCCCGGCAATGACAATTGCCCGCGGAGCAGTCAATAAGGCATTGACTAACTGCAACCTGGAATAGCTACGGAGGCGTCGACGGACCCCAGTCCGAATGCCGTACCAAACGTATCGGCCGTTTCGATGCTATCTCTGGCTACACCCAAGAGGTCCACCGCGGTCTCACCACCGGTTGCGCGGACACCGGCCTCAATCACGCTATCGACAGCGCCCGATGCAGCGTCGCACGCTGCGTCGCGAATCATTCCTTCCCAGTCCGGCACTTCCATTTTCACTATCATGATAGTCGCAACCCGGAGTTTGCTCATTTTGGCTTTCTCGAGTTTGGCCCAGGCAGCGGGCGGGCCACTCATGTAAGTTTCGACCGCATCAAGAATGTTGTCAATCGTGTCAAAACTATTATTCACCTCGGCTTCCGTAATTCCGCCACCGCTGCCGTCTTCAATGATTCCGATTAGCGTCCCCGTTTTCATATCGATGCCGAACGCGGATTTGATTTCACCAGTGGCAGGAACCACATACTTTTCAAAGTGCGGCCAGCCGGCCTTAAGGTTTCTGAATTGCTGGTTCCGGGTCGCGTCACCTGTTACCGAATACTCGGCATAATCCCAGTTTGTTGACGCTGTAACGAGTGCGTTATCGGAATACATCGCCGCTTCCAGCTCACTAAGTTTAGCGCCGGCCAACAATGCCGTCGCAAATGCCTTATCGGGTTTCGGGTCAGCGCTGAAGAAGCGCGTCAGCGGCACCAGATCGACTCGCCGCTGCTCATATTCCTGTTCACCGCGTCGGACTCGCCGGGTCGAGTCCAACCAGTAACGCATTCCGGTCTGATAGACAGGCTGATGACTCTTGGAATCAAAAAGCGGCACAGAAAAGCCAAACGCGGATGGAGGTAAGTGTTGTACTCGCGCCAATGCCTGTTGAAGATCTGCCGAACCTTCCGCATTGATCACAGCCTCCCAACTCAGGCGAGAGGAAAGTGCGTCGTCAAGCGCCTGAGATAAGCTTACGGATCCCGCCTCGACCATTAGCGTGTACTGACCGAAAAGTCCCAAGCGGGCATTTTGCCGTTGCTCCTCTGTCACTACCGCAGATTGATAGGAGGTCCCGGCAAGTCGCCGGATCACCGTTCCATCGCTGCTTGTGATTCTCAAGTACAGGCCACTAATGGACGGCGGTGGCGAGATTTCGTTCCGCGCTGGCACGGGCACCAACGCCTCATCGCGTGCAGAATTCACGGCTAGTCTAACGCTCAGAGCCGACGCAGCGTTTTCCGCCTCTGCTCCATCTCCCGCGCGAACCAGAAGTTCATAAGGGGCGCTCCTGTTTACCAGCAACGCAAGTACGGTCGCGATTGCCTGCTCCTTGTTCGAAATATCGAGGGCGACGCCGCCGGTACTTTCAGCGATGCCTTCGAATGCCGCGCCCAAAGGATGTTCACTGGAACCAGCGCCGAGCATGATTGCTGGCGGACCGACGGCAAACTCAGCCATTAGCTCTTCGGGCATGGCTTCGACAAGTCCGTAGGCCCGGCTTGCTGCAACACCGTCGGTGATAAATACAACGGTGTCCGGTTCCTGCTTGATTGCGGCGGCGTAGGCTCGCCACAAGGGCGAATCAAATCCAACATGCTGCGTATCGGCGGCAACATCGCTTGGCGAATCGGTCCAGGCGAGAAACGACGCACTCTTGCCTTCAACGATGCCGGTGCGAAAAACCGCATCCGGATATACGGTCTTAATTTCTTCCGCCAGCTCGAAGACCAACAGCGACAGGTTTTCGCCAAGATACATTGGATCTACCGAGCCGGATGTGTCCGCCAAAAAAACGATTCGCGGTGCACGGGGCCGATTTTGTTGAACGCCCAGCCCGACCAGACGATCATTTAACGTTGCGGTGAATACACTTGCAGGCAATGCGGGCACCGATCGGTCATTGTTGTCCAGAACATCCACGCGCAATTCGAGCCACGGATAATGGGCCGTGCTCACGCTCTTTATTTCCAAACGGGCAACCCTGTCCGGATCACCGTCTGAGGCTATTTGCCTTCTACCTAGTCTGAATTCGTCGCCATCTACAACTAACAACTCACCTCGCGCGCTAAATGGCGCGCCTTCGTGAAAAGACCGCTCTGCCGAAATTCCCGGCAGCACGTTTTCTATTTTCAACACAGGCGTAAAGGTTGTTAGATTGGACGGGCGTGTCGCCAGCAATGTCTCCAGATTTTCCGACAGCGGCACGAATGATAACGACACCCGCTTGCCAGCTAACTCGGCTTGCGACCACTGCGCCTTGAGGACCTCGACCGGCTTATCCGGTCGGTCGGACAAGCCGACGAGAACGGCGACCTCTACCTCCGGTACCCGGCGCTGTCTACCCGCGACACTATGCTTTGCCTGAGAGATGAGCGAGTCGCCGTCTGCCCACAAATTGGCGAGCTGTGGCAGCTGTTCATCGCCACCTTCGCGCGAAAATAAAACAGACGGCAACTCACTGATCGTTGCATCAAACGCTTCGTTTTGATGCTTCTGGTGAGGAATAGCCGAGGCTACATTTTTCCACAGTTGTGGGTGTGGCTGAATGATTGGCCCCGGCGGCAAAGCTTTGCCCTTGATGACCGACTGATACTGACGCCAGTTTCCGCCCGGGACAAACTGCCTGCTTTCAGAAGTTCTGTTGAATGATCGCAGCGCCGAGGGCGCCTGCTGTGTTACTACTTTCGCTTCATAGCCCATTTTCTCAAGGCCGGATCTGAGCAACTCAGCCAGTTCCCTGGGCGTTCCAGCACCGCTACGCAGCGTACCCTCGTTTCCCCAGCGTTGCGCCGATATCGAGTAGTGCCAATCACTCGTGGACGGCGGAACGACGTCAAAGGATGTCCGAATGAATTCAATCAGACGTTTTGAGTCGTGTGATTCAATGATACGAAAGTAATTTGCCGGCAGATGGTCCGGGCTCTGTCGCAGTAGGCGTTGTGCTTCGCGCAACACATCAAAGTATGCGATCGGTGCCGAATCTTGAGTACCGGACTCCACCGTATTGCCTAATCCGTCCCTGCCGTACAGCTGATAGAAATAGAAGGCAATTGCAGCTAAAAATAGGACCAGCACAACAACCACATTCCGTTTCTTCACAGCTACCTCAGAATTGCTTGAGCCCCAAAAGACAGCTTATTCAGGTGAAAAAGTTATCGTCGTTATCGATGAGGCCTCTCCGTCGCGCCCCATGGTAACGGTGACAGTGAGCTTTGTACCGCCGTTGAGGTACTCCACTTGTGCCTGGTTTTCGTAAGATGCCTCGATGGTCCAGCCATTTTCTGTCAATGAAGTCGAAAAATAGTTCACTACCTGTTTAACATTATCGTCAGTCGCAACAATCATGAATGCGCTACCATTGGTACTTTCGTTAGCGACCCGGATCTGACTGCCGGGTGGCAGTGAAACACTCGCCGGCATCCATTCGGGCATCCGCATCGACCCAATCGAGCTCGTTGCGACACCCCCCTTCGCAGCGCCTGCGTCCACCTCGAGAACCGGTGCCGCGCGTTCCTCGTCGCCGCCGCAACTCGACAGCAAACCGGCAAGCGCAATAGCAACTAACGTCGACGTTCTGGTTCGAAAACTCATTGATTAACCTCGCCAGGGATAAATTTATTCATAGCCAAGAACCTTGCACTCGCCGTTTTCCATGCTTTCACCGAGCGGATGAAAGATGACTTCCCCGTCGACAATATAGCGCGTGGTTGTTACTGGCTGGTCATCGACAAACTCAGTATGAGACTCGATCTTTGCACCCTCGAATCTAGTCGGGTGTAAATAGAAGTCCGCTATCGCGGGTATTTTGTCTCTGGGGTAGAAACACTCCATACGACCGCCACCCGGCAGTTCCTCGATGTAATGACATTCATCCCCTTCGAAACCCCTGATGCTTCGTAGCAGGCTGTCACCAGTGAAGGGATGTTCATATTTTTGCTCAAGCAATGAACAGGTTTCAATATGAGCGGCCAATTCTTTTTGCTTTGAATCAAGCTTCGGCTGTTCGCTCATCGCCGAAAAAAACGTTTCTACGAAATCACTGAGAGTAGTGTCCATGGAGTCCCAGCGTTGCTCGTCCAGAGGATTTCCAGCCTGTAGATCCCCACCAGATTTTTTCCAAACTTCGTAGATGCGACCTTCCAAACCCTTCTTCCCTGCCGCGAGCTCATCCATTAGTTTCTTGTAGTGGTCGTTTATCGCCTGCTCCATTTCCCGCCGTGCCGCAGCCGTCAGATCCTTATTCTTGAGGGCCGACCGATCATTGGCCTGTTGTTTAAGAAGTTCGTCGAAGGCTCGGTCATTCGAGTTACCCAGCTGTTTGAGGCGTACATTTCGTTCGCTCATCAGTTGCCGGAAAGAAACCTCGCCGGGCGTGTCTTGCGACCAGGCTGTCGAGAATAATGCCATTTGACAAAGGGCAAGGAAAACTATCACCGCCCTGGGAATTTGCTTCGAATAACACATAGCGGGAAACCCTTATGGCCCAAGACTCTGAAATTTGGAGAAGCATTCTAGATTCGATAACCCTATCACAATAGAGATCTTCGCTATCCCACGCCTGTCAATACCCTTTCGAAGGCTTTTGATTCGACCAAGTTGAATGCATTGTCTGCACGCGTACGGGTACTGACAAGTGACTATGCTAGTTAGTCAAGTATTTAAGCCGGACGAAGTGTTAACTATGTGACCGGAATACACCCTACGCCAGTAATCCCAATGAAATCAATGTGGCCGCATTTATGGGAGGGACAGACGTTTTGGGGTGCCCTCGCGATGGCGCTGACGGCAGGTGTCGGCCGGCTATTTGGTGTCGTCGCCTGATGCAGATGCCACCACCCTGACGAAGTCAAACGCAGACAGCACACCGACAATATCTTGTCCGTCCATCACCACTAGATGGTGCACATGCTCATCCAACATTAGCTGCGCCGCTTCCATAATCGACGCTGACGGCTCCGCTGTTATCACGTTAGGATTTGCGATCTCATGCGCTCGCGCATAAAAAGGATCGTCTCCGGTCGAATCGAAGCGGCTGATGTCTGATTTTGAAACAAACCCAACCGCAGTGCCTGTGTCGTCAACCAGGGGTGCGCCGCTAATTTTGTTAGTAAGGAACACTTTCTCAACGTCACTGATAACTGTATCGCGATGTAGCGTCCGTACTTTCGATGTCATGATGTCGCGAACGAGCAACATCAGCGCTTCACTTTTCGCTTGATATCGATAAATGGGAATTGCATTTTTCGTTTTTCGTGCATGTCTTCGAGCGTCTTCATCGTCGTCGTATCCGTCGCCGTAACATCGCTGATCCGATCGTCATCCGCTGCCGGCGCATCCACGACTTTGATGCGGTGACTTGCCAGCGAAATTATGTCATCGCTTCGCAGAATCGTACTTTTGACCTTTACGGAGTTAACAAAAAGGCCATTCGCACTATTCAGGTCAACCAGGATCAAGGCATCGGCGTACGATAGCATCAGTGCATGGAACTTGCTGGCGTACTCATTGTGTATGACGATATCCGCCAGACTCGATCGACCTATCGTCACTTTCTTATCTTCGAATACATGCTCTTCGATTACTTCACCATCCAACGATACAATCAGTTTAGGTATGGAACGAGCCGTCTTTGTTGCATGCTGATATTTATTGACATCGGAAACGGAAGCCGGCAATGACAGGGCGTGCTCGAGTGTACCCCTTGCTATTTCATTTAGCCGCCCGGGATTACCGCCCGATAATTCGTGAATCCTGTCACACACGTTCATCGGCAAGATTCCATCCGGCTGCGTTATCTGGCAAAACGTCAACCGGCCGTGCAAGAAGAGCATCGATTCCTGGCTGGACAGCGGCTCCACGTCATATTCGGATTCGAGCCGTTTTGACATTGCCGCCATGCCCTTTGACGCCAGCAGTTTCTGAGCCTCGCTGCTACCGGTCAATACGATGCGGACAGCGTATTTGCCCTGGAACGTCAGGTCCGCTAACAGACTGAGTGCCCTAAGCGCCGCCGGTTGCATATTCTCAATGTTTTCGGCGATCACCAGTGGCGGCTGAAACGCGCGGGTCTGCTGAATAGCGAACACGCTAACCATCCTGAACAAATCGTCGGCCGATTCTAGATCAATTTGGTAGCCAAATTGATCTAGAATTGACGCCAGCAGCTTCTCCGCGGTCAATCCGGAGCCATCGACTCTAGCAACCGCTATGTCGCTCCTCAGCACTGACACGAACTGCCGCGCTATGGTGGACTTACCTGATGATGCGGGTCCGAACAGGATGCGGGCGCCATACGGATCTTTCAGTATCGAGCACAGGTAGGTTAAGGCATTTTGCTGTGTTTGTAGTGGAACGGTCGTTTGCGCTGCAGCTTGTTCGCCGAATGCTTGCTCCGGAAACCACTTGATGTTGTTAGGCATAACTCATCGCTCTGTGTTGTGCCCTCCGTGGCAATAAAATCGCCGGGGAGCCGACCGATAGGTCACGGTCCCCGGCAGTTCGCCGTCCCTTGCTGGTTACTTAGTCTTCAATTTCCACGGAGTCGGCGTAGCCATCCGCGTCTTCGTCTTCAACTTCAACGTAGTCGCCATCGACGGGAGCCCCGTTTTCGAAGAATGTGTTCTCATTCACACTAAAAATGACGTTAAGTACGGTCAGAGAAACGTCATCGATGGCATCCAGCGGGCCCTTAATTTCATAACCCATGTCGTCCTCAAGATGCAGCGATGAGGCAATGATTAGGCCATCGTCCGTCCAGCGCGCTTCAACTTCGACTTTGGCGTTGTCCATGATGCTATCGAGATCAAAGTGATCCATAGCCTCGTCATCGCGGAACATTGTGTCGCTGTTTACAACGACGTCTACTGTCCCTATAGCCATGCCGAACGACAGCCGAATAGTGCCATCTCTGGGTCCTGCCGATTCCAGAACCGTGGCATCACCCTTGAACTCAAGCTCATCTTCCTCGAGCTCGATCTCGTCGACCTGCAACACCTCGTCAACGTAGAATCCCTCAACTTCGACGGTAAGACCAGCGGCTGAACCATCGGCTATGCTGTCCATGAGGCTTTCGGGTTTGTATTCGGTGTTGTCGTTAAAGGCGATTGTCACGTCTCTGACGGACCAGGTTTCAGTGTCAGCATCGAAGCTCAGTATTCCTTTGATTTCTACTTCGTCGTCATCATCATCGCCGAAATGATCGTCATCCTCGAGCTCGACCTTGGTAGCAAGAATGGAATCCGGGAAACCAACTGGATCAGGAATGGTGCCTTCGACTTCGACGTATTGGTCGTTCGCAATGCCGACAGAGGGTATCTCGGCAGCCGCTGCCAAGGTCACATCCAATGTACTACCGTTCTTCAGTACGAGCACAAAATGTTCGGCATCGTCGTACTCGGTGACGGTACCTTTGGCTTCGAAGTCATCATCTGCCGAATCCTGTTTTTCGACGTACGATGCCACCAGTGTGTCGCCGTCATACTCACCGCTGACTTCCACGTTGTCGCCGTTCATTATCGTTTCGAAGCTAAAAGCGGCATCGTCTTCGCCATCGAAGTTAGTGCTGTTCTTATGTACTCGAACCATGGTATTCATGACGGTAAATGTCTTGATCGATGGGTCGTCTCCATCAGTGGCAAGACCCTCGACGATGCCCTCAACTTCATCGTCGTACGAAACGCTGCTCGCGCTGCCAGTGCGGCCATCCGCATTCACGGAGCCCTGCACTTTCACCACCATCCCGACAGCCAATGCGCTGTCATCCGAAGCGCTTGCGTCATCAACGTCATAAGACGCGCCGTTGGTGTCGTATTCGACGCCGTTGACGTAGACGCTCCCGAAACCGGTAATTTTGCCGACTGCAGATTTTGCAGTAGCTGACGGCGGCACCGGTGTGGTATCTGCCGATTGTCCAGAGCCTCCGCAGGCCGCAAGTGTCAGCGACAGCATCAATGCAATGCTCGAATGCGCGGAAGTCTTCGTAAAATTGGTCGAACGATGTTTCATTGTGACGCTCCAAGAAAAGGTGACGAACATCACATACACGGGTGTGAACTCGAAAAGGTTCCGTCGAAAATGTCGGAATTTGGCGACAACGGCGTTTGGAATTGACTCAGAATTTTACTGGCTATGAGGTTTCCGGGGTCCGTCGAGATCTATTCCGATCAGCCTCGCCAAGCAAATGCTGTTAGTGGGCCCTGGTTCGAAACGAACGACAAAACGATAAATTCGCGCATTTCCAGGCCGCTCTCCTGTAGAGCTATCCCAAGAGAGTCATTTTCTTCAATCGTAAGCGCGACCGCCCGACCGGATAGTCAAATATTCGCGTCGTTGCTCTTTGGATTATTGTCCGGCAAGTCGAAATCCGACCCCGCGGTTCAGTTAGGTGTCGCGTCAACTGAGACCTGGCTTTGTGTTTGGCGAAACTCATTGGCCGTGTCTTCGCTGATCACGATGATCAGTGGCGCACCGCCCTGGTTTACCAGCCGTTTACGGACATAGCGCTCTGCAGCGCTCATCGAGGCCACCCGATTTTTCCGTCTGGTCAACGTATATTCTGACAACAGCCTTCCCTCTGTGGTGCAGACCTGAATACTGAACTCTGCCGCCAGCTTGCGATGCACATTGCGTTGCTTACCTTTCAACGTTGACAACTTCGTCTCCAAATCAAGAATCTGGGCCACTTATGTCTAACACGCAATCTACGGCAGGAAGGTTCCCATAGATCGGATATTTGATATGTTCCGCTTACTCACTTAGGACATCGCGTCCTGATTGATTGCAGCCGCCTTTTGGCGCGCTGCTATTGTCTAGTCGATTCGCTTTCGCCCAGTGAACATCGCTTTCGGCAGATTCTCCTTTTCCACATAACTGGAATACAGCACGCCGGCAACATGAAGCACGATTAGCAGGAGCATGAAGTTCGCAAAGAACTCATGCACTTCCTCCCAAAACTCCTCGCCTGCTTCGTCTTCGTGTTCCTCTCTCTCATCGTCAGAATCATCGTCGTCTTCATCTGCAAGGGCGGTCGAAATGATCGCGGGTAGCGAAGTCGATGTACTGTTGTCCGAAACCCAGCCCGCGAGGGGCCCGCTGTTTTCTTCGATTGCATATAGCACCAGGCCGGAATAAACCGTTCCGGACAGGCCAATGAGCAAAGCGACTATCATCGCGCCGCCGGCGGGATTGTGGCCGATGTAGCGTTTCGTTCTACGTCCTATGAGGTCGCCGAGGTGGCGAATTGTTTTCGCCGGCGATTGCACGAAGTCAGAGAATCTTGCGTGCTTGCTTCCAATGAGACCCCAGACAAGTCGTATGCACACGACAACGCCGACAACGTAGCCCGCCCAGACGTGCTGAGTCAGAAAATCGTCTTCAGTAAAGTAAGCAACGAAAAATGACAGAACCAACGCCCAATGGCCGATTCGAACGATGGGATCCCAGACCCTTATTGTGTTGTCAGCAGCGTCCATGGTGGCTCTCCGTTTGCATCGATGGATTGGCTGATCCTGACAGAGAACCAGACTGATACAATTGGTCATACGACTAATACCGGAACTTGATACACAAAGAGCCCCCTATGCCCAAAGACATAACAGATGATCGTCCTACGTGGACAGTGATGGCGTTGTTTCTGGCGATTGCACTGCTGATTGCGTGGGACTTGGCCGGCGACTACAAGGAAGGCGCGAGCCTGGTTCACTTGAGCATCGAGTTTTTGGTGCTCTTGGCGTGCGCCGGCGGTATCGCGTTTCTTTGGCGTCAATTGCGACAGACCCGACAAGGACTGGGCGAGGCACTGGCCGATGCCCGGCGCTGGCAGAATGAACATCGTGAATTGATGCAGGGCCTGGGGGTTGCGATACAGGATCAGTTTACCCGCTGGGAGCTTTCAAAGGCGGAAGCTGAGGTTGGACTGCTGCTGTTGAAGGGTTTGAGTCATAAGGAAATTGCCGCCGTTAGAGGAACCGGTGAACGAACCGCCAAGGAACAGGCCCGCGCCTTGTATCGCAAATCCGGCCTTTCCGGCCGGTCGACCCTGTCGTCTTTCTTCCTCGAAGATCTACTTCCGCCAAAGGACGAGTCGCTAGATTAGTCTCATCGTGAAGGAGGGTAACGAAGACCCAACTACAGTGTTTCACCCATTCATTTGAGGAGTGCGGCTAGCTGAGACTGTGCGCCAGGCTCCCCGTGGAACTTTTTGCGCCCCAAATTCGTTCTTGAGTCAGCAGACACACAACTGCCCAGCCCTTCCGGGGTCTTAGTACTTCAGACCAATGTACGGCTTGGCAAGAATCCTGTACGAACAGGTGCAGTAACTATGAATACGTTTCGGAGGCGGCTTTGACAAATGACGAACGTGAGGACAAGACCGCTGGTGATTCGATATCCGGCCGATCGGCGGCACTATACTTCAAGCATGACCCCTCCTTGGCAACTTTGCTCGTATCGCATGGAATTCGAGTTCGCGATTTCATTATGTTGTCATTTCTTTCGGATCAGGGACCGATGAATGTCACCCAACTGTCCCACGCAGTGAGCATTGAACCAGAGATACTGTTGAATGGCATGCAACGATTGTCGTCTGCCGGACTGATAGTTTGGGACCCAAATTCCATCGGCAACGATACGGATACGGTAGTAGATCTAACCGCACGTGGCCGCGACGTTGCAAAGCGAATAGATGATCAGCTATAGCAGAGTAAGGCGCCGCACACCTGCTAAAGGGGCAAAGAATGGCCGACAATGTATTTAAGGACGCGCTGATTCGAGTACGAGACTATGGCAAGAGTGCCGGCGTTTCTGACGAAGTAATCGACTCGCTGATGCACGCCAATTCCATACTAAAAGCCGCTCTGCCAGTTCGAATGGATGACGGCTCCACCAGGTATTTCACCGGCTATCGCTGTCGCTACAACAGCACCTTGGGCCCAACGAAGGGCGGTGTTCGATTTCATCCCGGCGTGAACATGGCAGAAGTGCAGGCACTTGCACTCTGGATGACGATCAAGTGTGCTGTTGTGGGCCTTCCCTTTGGTGGTGGCAAAGGTGGTGTTGTTGTTGACCCCAAGGCCCTTTCGCCGATGGAGTTGGAACGTCTGTCCAGAGCGTACATGCGGGCGATGGCAGATGTCATCGGTCCACACACGGATATTCCGGCTCCGGATGTCTACACCAATGCCCGAATCATGGGCTGGATGATGGACGAATACGAAGCGATTAAGCGAACCAAATCTCCAGCGGTCATTACGGGCAAGCCCGTGCGACTGGGTGGCAGTCTCGGTCGTGATGATGCGACCGGACGCGGGGCTTATTTATGCATTACGGAGTTGGCCAAGCGACAAAAATTAGATCCAGGAAAGACAACTGTGGCCGTGCAAGGATTCGGCAATGGCGGGTATCACGTCGCCCGCTTGTTGCAGGATGCCGGCTATCGCATTGTCGCAATCAGTGATTCAAAAGGTGGCATTTACTCGCCCGAAGGTTTCGACGTGGCCAGCATTTATGAAGAAAAGCAACGATCTCGCCGTGTGCGCGCCGTGTATTGTGAGCAGTCGGTTTGCGAAATCGTTGAGCATGAAACGATCTCTAACGAAGACCTGCTGCGCCTGGACGTCGACTTCCTGATACCGGCAGCGCTTGAGGGCGTCATCACAGAAGAAAACGTCGCTGCGATCAGGGCCCCATACGTCGTCGAAGTGGCGAACGGCCCTATCATGAGCGGCGCCGATTCCACTCTGGAGAATAACGGTGTTGTTGTGGTACCGGATGTACTTGCCAACGCTGGCGGCGTAACCGTGAGCTATTTCGAATGGGTACAGAATCTTCAGGGATTCAAGTGGCCGCTGGAAGAAGTGCACGCCCGCTTGCAGGCGATCATGGTCACGGCGTTTGGTGAAATTTGGGATCTGGCAACGGAACAAAAACTCAGCATGCGGAACGCGGCATACGTGCTTGCGATTCAGCGAATCGGCGAGGCCGTCGAAGCGCATGGCACACGGGACTATTTCGGCAACTAGGATTTTATTAATGCACCACGATAACCAAAATGACTGATCAGGATCAAATCAAAAGGCAACTCCGTTTTCTGAATATTGATGCGGACACTTCGTCTGCCTTACGGGAGCATGAGGTATTATTCGAGTCCTCAATCGATGACATTCTAGACCGGTTTTATGCACACATTCTCAGAGAACCCGAAATCGCCGCACTCTTCGAGGACGACCAATCCGTCAAACGAGCTCGCGAAGCACAAAGGCGACATTGGTTAAAAACCTTGTTCGCGATGAAGTTAGGGAGGGCGCAGTTCGATCAGGCCGAACGAATTGGCAGAGCGCATGTCGGCATCGGTTTAATACCGAGTTGGTACCTGGCCGGCTACTGTTTTGTACTCAACCATTTTATCGAGCTGTTTTCCAAACAATTTGAAGGTGATGCCGCTGGCCTTAGTCAAGTGATACAGGCACTTAACAAGGCCGTATTTCTCGATATTAATCTTGTCATAGAGAGCTATCTCGATGCAAAGGACAGTGCCATGCGTGGCATTCTTCAGAGAGCAACCCATTTTACAGAGGACATAGGACAGCTTAATGAAGAGCTGAGCAATACCACGACGGATTTTCGCACCATGGTTGAATCCAGCCGCAGCAATGACACTGATGTGGACGAGTACATAACGTTCTCGAGGAAACTGTCCGCTCAAGTTGCAATGCTAAATTCTCGTCTGGAAAAGTTGCAGACTGGGGACAGACTCTATTTCCACGACTTCCGCGAGGAAAGTCTCCTCTCCCGTTTTAGAACACTCATTAAGAAGTATTGGTAGATTGTCAGTCCTATCTAACCATCCGCGCTGACATCAATGTACTTTTCCGACTCGAATCGAGACGACGCAGCCGTTGGCGTCGCATCAGTAACGCCACCGAACTGAGAAGCAGCAGGAAT
The DNA here is from genome assembly GCA_021773075.1 of Woeseiaceae bacterium. GTDB lineage: Bacteria > Pseudomonadota > Gammaproteobacteria > Steroidobacterales > Woeseiaceae > UBA1847. Next base: position 53,462 of record JAJFKT010000035.1, on the reverse strand, counting down.
ACCGGACCCGATGTACCGGTACCCCCGCTGCTGTTGTCGTCTGTGTCTTCGATTTCCCTGCCGAGAAAATCGGCGATTTCGTTAACGTCCGATGCTGGCAGGCAACTGAGGAATTGCATCGATTCCTCGTCAGCTATTGCTTTAACCAAGTCGTTGCCCTCGCCTCGAATATCCTCGCCTGCGAATCCACCACTACCATCAGCTCCATGACAACTGGCGCAAGCAGTAGCGTAGCGCTCCTCGCCGGAGACGGCTGCGCGATTCATCCACGTAGAGATCGCGTCTACATCTGCTCCGCTAAACATTCCCTGCATGAATTGCATATCGGGCACACCGGCGGGATAGGGGGTGTCGCTGCCCGCCGCTGTATTGCCGTCGATCGAAGCATTCACGGAACATGAACGCACCCCAAGCACCTTGATCGTCGAGGCTTGGTTCGGTTGCTCGAAGTCGCCGTGGCATCCCAGGCACCAGGCGTTGTAGAGCATCTCACCATCCGGATCAGTCGGCCTGTCTACAATCGTCACAGTCGTGCTCGCGCCGTCGGACTGTCCATTGGTATCGACTACCGTCAGCGTCACGGTGTAAGTCCCCGCCACAGCATAACTGTGACTCGGGTTTTGCCCCGTGCCGGTACTTCCATCTCCGAAGTCCCAGTTGAAAGTCAGTGCGGCGTTCGCGTCCTCCGCGTCACCGGAGCCGGAGCTGTCGAACATGATCGGCTCAGCGGAGAATCCCGAATAGGGACCGTTGGCATCTGCGATCGGCGGTTGGTTTGAAACACGCGCTTCAATCGTCGCGGTGGTCATTGCGATCGCGCTGACCTGGCCTTCATCATCTGTAACTGTCAGCTCGACGACGTAGGTTCCAGCAGCTACGTAGATGTGAGTCGGACTTTCGCCTGTTCCGGTGCCGCCGTCACCAAAATCCCAGTCCCAGGACCGAATCGCACCACCGTCAGGATCCGATGAACGGCTTCCATCGAACGTGACAGCTTCGTTCTCGAATCCGCTGTACGGCCCGTTGGGGTCAGCTATCGGAAGGAGCGGAGCAATGGCGATGCTGGCGGTTGTTGTGGCGGTATCGAACAAGCCGCCGCTATCAGTAACGGTCAGCGTGACCGTGAAGGTACCGGCGCTCGAATACGAATGGACCGCGCTTTCGCCAGAACCACTGTTGCCATCGCCGAAGTCCCAGTTGTACGCGACGATCGAGCCGTCAAGGTCCGCAGACGCGCTACCGTCGAACGTGACGAGCGAACCAACGGTGGCACCGTAGGGTCCGCCAGCATTCGCCGTCGGCGGGCTATTCGCAACCGGGTGATCGAGAAATGCCGCGATTTGATCCACATCGGATCCCGTAAGACAGCCAAGGTATTGCATCGATTTTTCGTCGACGATTGCCTCCCAGGTTTCGTGACCCTCACCACGCACATCCTCGCCCGTAAAGCCGCCGCTACCGTCATCGCCGTGACAGCCGGCGCAGTTTGTGACATAGCGACGCTCACCTGAGACAGTGCGTGAATTCAAGAAGACAGCCATATCCTGCATCTGATCAAAGCTCAGACCTTGTAGAAAGATCATCTCCGGAACACCGTCGGGGAACCTGACGTCTCCGGGTTTTCCAGCATTATTGCCGAAAATCGACGCCTCAATTGAGCAAACCCTTGCGCCGGTTACCCGACGCAGTCCAGCCAGGGTCGCATCCGCGGCCGGACCGACAAACGGGTCTCCATGGCAGAAGCCACAGTTCTGGTTGTATAGCAGCTCGCCGCCTGTTGCCGCCGCTTGTGCGGTAATCATGACCGTGTCGGGTACGCTATCAAACTCTCCGTCGCTGACGATGAGTTGCACGACGTAGACACCATCAATGTCGGCAACAAAGGTCGGGGTCATCGCTTGCGCGTCAGAAAGTTCCGCCATCGATCCCACAGGAACGATCGTTATCGACCAACTGTAGGCAAGCGCGTCATCTTCGGGATCGCTGGAGCCAGCACCGTCGAGCGTCACGATGTCACCGGTAACGATCGAGCGATCCGTGCCGGCATTCGCCACCGGCGGCTGATTCACCATTGGCGGCGCAGCGACAATAATTACACTATCGGGACTGCTGTCATCCATACCATCATTAACGATGAGCTGAGCGACGTAGTCGCCAGCGATGTCGGCCATGAAGGTCGGATTTATAGCGGCCGGATCTGACAATATCGCTCCTGAGCCAGCCGGAATGGACAAGGACCAACTGAACGTTAGCGGGTCGCCGTCCGCGTCACCGGAACCACTACCATCAAGGGACGCAATATCGCCTATCAACAGCGACTGATCGAGCCCTGCATTGGCAACGGGCGGAATGTTTACCAAGACGATCTGTGCCACGACCGTCACGGAATCCGGTGCGCTGTCGAATTCGCCGTCGTTCACGATCAGCTGCGCAACATAGTTTCCTTCCAGGTCAGCCACAAAGCTGGGATTGACCGCTGTCGAGCCGGACAGAACGGCCCCTGACCCAGCGGGCACGGAGGTCAGTGACCAACTGAAACTTAGCGAGTCGCCCTCGGCATCGGTCGAACCGCTGCCGCCAAGAACGACCACGTCGCCGACGTTGGCGTTCTGGTCCAGCCCCGCGTTCGCAACGGGCGCCGTGTTAACCACCACGGCCTGCGCCGTAATTACGACCGTATCGGCAGGGCTGTCGAACTCGCCGTCATTGACCACCAATTGTGCGATGTAGTTGCCCTGCAGGTCGGCGACGAAGTTGGGGTTCGCTGCCGCAGGATTGGACAGTACCGCAGCGCTGCCCATGGGCAGCGACGTGAACGTCCAGCTGAACGTCATCGGATCGCCGTCGGGATCGCTGGAGCCACTTCCATCAAGTGACACCGTGTCACCAACAGCGACCGTTCGGTCAACTCCGGCGCTCGCAACGGGTGGCGTATTTACCACGACCAACAGCGCCGCAATAACGGCACTGTCCGGCGCGCTACTGTCCGTGCCATCGTTGACTATCAGGGTTGCCGTGTAAACGCCGTCGATATCGGGCGCGAACGTCGGACTCACTGTCGTAGCACCCGTCAATGTCGTCGCACTTCCTGCCGGAGTGGCTAGCGACCAACTGTAAGTCAACAGATCGCCATCGGCATCACTCGACCCACCACCGTTCAGCACCACGGTGTCGCCCACGTTGACAGTCTGATCGGCCCCGGCATTGGCGACGGGCGGCGTGTTTGCCGGACCGCAATCCGGATCGGCCGCATCGGTCAGGCCATCGCCATCATTATCCAAACTGACCGAATTGGACGGGAATTGTTCTTCGGAGCCATCACATGAATTCAACCCCGCTCCGCCCAGCGCCTGAGGATAGAACGAGGGCAGTATGTGCTCGCCAACACCGGCAGGGCCGGTTACATCGCCATGACAATTTCCACACGCAGCCGCACCCACTGTGACGTGGTGCTGCCGGAGACCCCTGCCCAGCCCGGGGGAAATATTGTCTCCGCCTGCGTCCAGATCGCGTCCATGGCAACGCACGCAATTATCGAGCGGCGGATTGTCGTTGCCATTGGTATGGCATGAATTGCAGGCGTTATTTGCCAATGCGGAATGTGTGCCATGGTCGGGGCCGAAATTAGCAAGATCGGCATGGCAACTCGCGCAGGCCGGCAGGCCCGCCCCGCCGCCATCGTCAAATCCAGGGTTCGCGGACACCGACAGCGCCCAGAGCGCCGAGAGCAGCAATATACCGCTATGCAATGCCAAAAATCGTATGGAGGTGGCCATTATTCTTCCCCTTACTTCTTGTTCTGAGACGACGAAACGGGTTCGATTCAATCAACGAGAATTACGTACTAATCTTCGAGCGTTTTGGGATAGATGATCAATAAGGAGTTACCCCTGTCTCCTTTTTCCGACTACGCAATAGTCCGAATTGACGAGCGGCACGTCCGGGCTCAATCTTGAATCAACGAAGTGTATTCTGGCGCGCCCGACAGGCGTCGAACCTGTGTCCCCTGCCTTGCATATCGTGTCAATGCCAAACGTTTGAGCTCGTTTAGAATTGCAATAATAGTATTTAGTCGATACTATTAGAGCGTGAATACGAGAGATTCCAATCACAGTGCTGGTGGAGCGCCTCAGTCGATTGATCACGATCGACTCGCGTTGATGCGATTGTGAGAATAAGACATATTGAAGTTTTTCATGCCGTCTACACAACGGGCTCTGTGACGGGCGGCGCAAAACTCCTTAGCGTCTCCCAACCATCAATCAGTAAGGTACTCTCGCAGGCCGAAGCACAATTGGGTTACGACCTTTTCGAGCGGGTCAAAGGACGACTCGTTCCGACGCCGGAGGCCCATGAGCTTTTTGATGACGTACTACGAGTGTACGAATGTCTCGGGCGATTGCGATCGCTGTCACAGAGCCTGTCCGAGGTGTGTCAGGGCAATATCCGAATGTCCGCAACACCGGCGTTTGGCCAGGAAATCATTCCGCGCACCGTTCACTCATTTCTTCGTGGCCGTCGCGGCGTACACGTTGAAGTGGAAACACAAAATTGCTCTGAGGTGCAAAGAGCGTTGATCAACCGGCAGGTTGATCTTGGTATCGTCTTTGAAAGCACAGGCATCCCGGGATTGATCGAAAAAGATCTCGGCAACGCTGAATTTGTCATGGTTTTGCCGAAGGGCTGGATTTCCGACACTAGTCCGCGCCTACCGCTGAACGCCCTGGCCGACATGCCATTTATCAAATTGAATGACCGAGGTCCGTTGGGGACACGCTTAAATGCCCAGCTCGATCAAAGCGACGTTGAATGGCGAACTGTCACCACCGTAGAGACCTACCATATCGCGAAGTCTCTGGCGGCTATGGGCGTCGGTGCGACCATCGTCGATGAGATTACCGCCAGATCCAATGGTCTCGAAGGATTGGATCTGCGTTATCTCGAGCCGGCTATTGAATTCAAGATCAAGGCATTGTGGCCAGAAAGCGCACCGCGTTCCCTTCTCGGTAAAGCACTGCTCGACAAGCTGCAATCCGAATTGACGCTGCTGTTGGCCAGGAAAAGCATAACCTCAGGTTATGCAACACCTCTAATTCGTCAATAACGCTTCGTCCTGCCGTTGCCCTACTATCGATTGGCGAAAGACTAATTCAAATGCAATAAAGACCGGGGGAACAATAATGAATCGAATCTTAGGCGTATGCATGCTGCTAGGCATGGGATCCAGTCAAATGGCTTGGTCACAGGAAGCAGAAGACGAAGTTCTTGAGGAGATCACTGTTACCGGCACGCACATCAAGGGTGTCGACATTGCAGGCAATCTCCCTGTCACGACGCTCAGCAAGGAGGACCTGCTGGCGGTTGGCGCTGGCTCGACCGAAGAATTGCTTGCAGCCATTCCACAGGCTGGCAGCATCGAGTTTGGCAGCGATGAGGGGCACACATCTTCGAACAGCGTGCGCGGAGACGTTGCATCGTTCAACCTCAGGGAGTTGGGTGCTGACAGTACCCTCACCCTCGTTAACGGTCGTCGGATGGTCAGTCATCCAAGCTCGGCCACCGTGAACGGCGTGCCAATCCATTTCGTGAATCAGAACACGGTACCCACTTTCGGCATAGAAAGAGTTGAAGTCTTGCGCGATGGCGCCTCGGCGATATACGGCACCGATGCCGTTGCCGGCGTTGTGAATTGGGTTCTGGACAGCAGCTATGAAGGCCTGGAAGCGAACATCCGTTATGGCGGTTCCGAGGGAACTGAACTCGATGAAACGACGTTGCAACTGCATGGCGGCTTCGCGCTCGGTGCCGACAAGCGCACCAATGTGACCTTTTTTGCGAGCGCGTACGATCGAACTGGAATGGACGCAAGCGACCGCAGCTATTCGAGGACAGCGGATCATACCGGTGATGCCCCATTTGTGTTTCAGGGAGATACCAGTTTACGCGACCTGTCCACCTTTACACCCTGGGGACAGTTTCGTGCAGGATTCGCCGATCCGACCAGTTCCCGCGGCATCGACGGTGAACGCGTCACAATCAACGGTGCAAACGCAACTTCAAGCGCAGGGCAGTTTCATTTTCAACCGACGGGTATTTTCCCGAACGCCAGTCAAAGCGGCATTCTCATCGATCCGGCGACGGGACTGGAAATTGATGACGGCTCACTCACATCGACGTCAACCTCTTCTGGCAATGGCATCCGTGTAAACGAGTTACGAGTGGATGCGCCGTTACGTTTTGACCAAAACAGCACTGGCCGTCAGATTACGGGCGATGCTGAACGCCTTAACTTCTTTGGCACGCTGACGCACGAATTTGACAACGGAATGGAATTCTTTTCGGAAATATCCTTCTACGATTCAGAGCTCAATTCGCAACAGGCGGGACCTTTGGTCGTCAGTGACTCCAATAATATGGTCGTGCCGGCTACCAGCTTTTACAATCCGTTTGGTCCGATTGGTAGTCCAAACCGGCTTGCGGGAAGTGATGCGCCTGCCGGTGGATACGATATTCTGATCGAGCGCACACGCGTTACAGAAGCCGGCAACCGCAGCAGTAGCGTTGACGTCGACGCGCAGCGGTTTCTTGTTGGATTGCGCGGTAACTGGGGCGATTGGGATTGGGAGACCGCGGCATACACGTCTGCGTCGGAGGCTGACGACAATGCCCAGCAAATATCACGCTCTTTGTTTTTCGCCTCAGTCGCACGAACCGATGCGACGGCCTACAACCCCTGGAACGGATTGCAAGACAGCTCACCGGAAAGCCTCGATTTCTTAGTCAACGTTAATCGCAACACCGAGACCGAGTTGTCTGGCATTGACTTCAAGGTATCGACTCCCAGCTTGTTCGCCCTGCCGGGCGGTGATGCCGGACTGGCACTCGGTGTAGAAGGTCGTACAGAAGACTTTAACGACGATCGCGATTCGAGGCTTGACGGTACCACTACCTTTACCAACCCACTCACTCTGGAGTTATTTGACAGCGATATCGCCGGCGTTAGTGCTACGCCTGATGTGGATGGTTCTCGCGATGTCTTTTCAGCCTACGCAGAGCTCGTTTTACCATTGGTATCGTCTGATATGGACATTCCGCTTGTGCACGCGCTGGATGTACAACTCGCCGTGCGCTTCGAGAATTATTCAGATCTTGATGACTCCAACATCTCGAAACCACGAATTGCGCTGGCCTGGTCGCCGTTTGAATCGTTCAAGATCCGCGCAGCCTATTCAGAGGGATTTCGGGCGCCGAACCTCGAAACAATTAACCTTCAGGTGTTATCCAGGTTCAGCAACAACGTTGAGGATCTCGTGCGTTGTGCCTCGCAGGAAGCCGGTGGCGTCGACGACGGAGCCTGCGCTGAAACGATTGTTAGCAACCGCTTCGGAAATTCCCAGCTTGAGGCAGAGGAATCCGAAAACCTAAGCTTCGGATTCGTGTTCGAGCCAACCTTTATTCCCGGCCTGACGATAACCGCTGACTGGTGGGAGATCGACCAGGACGGAATTGTGGGGCTATTCGGACGTGACAACCACCTTGCGCTTGATTCAGTGCTAAGACTCGAAGGCAGCTTCAATCCTGCAGTGATCAGAGCCGATCCTAATACACAGGATATCGCTGATGCAGCCGCGTTCAATGCCGCCAATGGCACCAACCTCGCTCCAGTCGGCGGTGTTCGCTTCGTCGAAGATACTTTTCTGAACCTGCAACCAAGGGAAACCGCAGGCGCGGATTTCGGGGTTTTCTACGACTTTCCCGAAAGCGCCTGGGGGCAATTTTCTATCAAAGCCAACGTGGCTTATTTGCGAAAGTTTGACCAGATTCCGTCAGCGTCAGTGGAGTCCTTGCTGGGCCAGATCGAGGCAGTCAATGCTCAAGGGCTGACCTTTGTAAGCCCCTCGGATTTAGAATCGGAAACGATCGGATCGCAGATAGAAATGAACGCCAGGCGACCCGAGTATCGAGGCCGCCTCGCACTCGACTGGCGCAATGATGCCTGGGCGGCGGGGCTTCTGTATCGCTACGTCGGTGAGACCTTCGATACCTTTGTTGACGATTCCGAGTTCATTGAAATCGATCAGGGACTGTCCGGTTCAGAGGCCGATGCAATACGGAGCTTTATGAAAGTGGACACGTTCGAGACCATCAATGTGTGGGGTAGCTATCATATTGAGTCCGGCCGACTCGAAGGCGGCAGTGTTCGCCTTGGCATCAACAACCTGACCGACGAAGATCCACCGCTTGTCGGCACCTCAGCCGGTTATAACCCGCAAATACACAGTAATCGTGGCAGATACTTGTACCTGTCCCTGGGTATGAAATTCTAGAGCCGTAATTGGGGTGCCGCGCGTCTCGGCGCGGCACCCTTCGTTTCTTCCTTCCAGCTACAGGTGCGCTGTGAAACCGTCAATACTTGTGATCGGTGGAGGTGTCATTGGTGTCACGACAGCGTACTGGCTGGATAAGCTCGGTGCCAAGGTCACGATACTGGAGCAATCCGATACTCTGGCCGACGGTGCGAGTTTTGCCAATGGCGGTCAACTCTCCTACAGCTTTACAGATGCCCTCGCCAACCCCGCACTATTGAAGCGGCTACCGTCTATCCTTTTGGGATTGGACCCGGCGATACGAATACGACCGACCCTCGATCCGGAACTGATCCGATGGAGCATACGATTCTTACGCAACTGTACTTCAGCCAAAGCGGATCAGATCACGCTTAAGCTTCTCGAATACACTGCGCGCTCCGCGTCCCTGATGCAGGAATTCGCAAGTCTTTGTGATTCAGGCTTTGATCATCGCGCCGCAGGAAAACTGGTCCTGCTGCATCACAACGATGTCCCGCAGGCATCACGTATCAGTCGCATCAAGCAACAGCAAGGTTTTGACGTCGAAGTCATCTCATCAGACGAAGCTCGAAAAATCGAGCCCGCGCTGGAGACGTGGACGGAACCCTTTGATGCGGCGGTGTGGGCGCGCAATGACGAAAGCGGCGATTCCAACAAGTTCGTTGCCGCGCTGGGCGAACAGCTGGGCAAGCGTGATGTGTCGATATCATTGGGGCAAACGATACACAGCCTGCTCGAGGATGACGGACGACTCACAGGGGTGTTGACGAACGGTCACATACATAACGCCGATGCGGTTGTGGTATGCGCCGGTAACGGCAGCCGCAGTCTGTGCGCGACCGTTGGACTGCGTTTGCCGGTTTACCCGATGACGGGCTACAGTTTGACGTTTCCCGTTGGTCGAATACCTTTGCAGCGCAGTGTCACGCTGAGTCGACGCAAGGTCGTGCTCACTCGTTTGGGCGACCGGATTCGTATTGCAGGATTTCTCGACATCGGTGTAAAACGTGCCCAACCGCGCATCGACCAATTGAGAAAGCTGGCACTTGAGGTCGCTCCGACGGTAGCCGATTTCAGCGCTTCAGGCAGCCATTGGACTGGAAACCGGCCGATGACGCCGGATGGGTTACCTCTCATTGGCAAGACGTCAATACCGGGACTTTATCTCAATACCGGCCAGGGCATGCTGGGTTGGACGGTTGCCGCGGCCACTGGTGCGAAAACAGCACGTATCGTTATGCAGGATTTCGGGGTAGAGGAGACCTAAGGTGAAATTCAATCGACTATTGGTATCATTTGTCGTATCAGGTTGCGTGATATTTGCCTCTTCCTGTGTCGAGGAGCCTGTCGTGCTGGATGTGTTGATTATTAATGGCACGCTGGTGGACGGCACTGGACAAGCTCCTAAAGCATTGAGTGTGGGTATTCGGGGAAATGAGATTGCCTACATCGGGCCGAGCACCTCTTTGCCGGCGAAGCGCGTTCTGGATGCCCGGTCGTTAATCGTTTCACCCGGCTTTATTGACCCCCACACCCACGCTGGCAAAGAACTTTTTTCTCCCGACAAGAGTGCGAACACCCCCTACCTCTATCAGGGTGTAACGACTGTTTTCATTGGCAGTGATGGTGCCGGCGATCCTGCAACAGACGTTGTTCGAAAACAGTTGTCTGGAAATGGCATCGGCACGAATGTCGGCCTATTGACTGGGCACGGTAGCCTGCGCCGACTCGCCATGGGCGCAGAAAATCGAGCGCCAACGGCCGACGAAATGGCACAGATGAAAAGTGCGCTGCGCAATGCCATGGAGAACGGCAGTCTCGGGCTTTCGACCGGTTTGTTTTATGCGCCCGGCAACTTCGCCAAGACCGAAGAGGTGGTCGAGCTGGCACGCATCGTGGCGCAGTACGGCGGCGTGCACGACAGTCACATTCGAGACGAAAGCGATTACTCCATTGGCCTCCTTGGCTCGATTGAAGAAATCATAGAGATCAGCCGGCAGTCCGGGGTGGCAGGACATATTTCTCATATTAAGGCCCTTGGACCCGCCGTTTGGGGGCAAAGTCAGGAGATAGTCAACCTCGTCGACTCTGCCCGTCTCGAAGGGCTGGCACTAACCGCTAACCAGTACCCCTGGCTCGCGTCCGGCACCCACCTCGGCAACGCACTGGTGCCACGCGAAATGATGGACGGCGGCAAACCAGCGATGCTGTTGCGCCTGCAAGATCCGGAAGTCCTCAACAAGATTCGACCACAGATGGAAGCCAACCTCGTGCGACGCGGTGGTGCAGAGGCCTTGCTGATTAGCGGCGACTCTAAATGGCGCGGGAAAACCCTGGCAGAAGTGGCGACGCTGACGTTGAGAAACCCAATTGATACCGCGGTATCCATCATTCTTGATGGCGATCCGTCCGTCGCGTCGTTCATGATGGAAGAGCAGGACGTGGAACGGCTCATGCGTCAGCCATGGGTGGTGACGGGCTCGGACGGGTCTCCCGGGCATCCGCGAAAATACGCCACATTCCCAAAAAAATACCAGAAATACGTGGCGCAACAGACGTTATTGTCGCTAACCGAGTTCGTGCGGCGCAGCAGCGGGCTAACAGCGGAGATTTTCAATCTTTGCGATCGAGGTCGTTTGCTGACGGGTTTCCGCGCAGACGTCGTGATTTGGAGCCGCTCCGATTTCGAGCCAATGGCTGATTACGACAACCCCGAGCGCCTGGCTCGGGGAGTTCGCTACTTGCTGGTGAACGGAGAATTCGTCATCGATGAGGGCAGCCTGACGGACAGCCGAAACGGTCAGGTACTATCGCGTCAAAGTTGCGTCGCGGATGCGAATACCGGCGTTCTGAACGAGTTGTGAGAGTTCGCCAAGGTTCGAACGGAGCTCGTCAAAGTCTTCTGTGCTGCTAGCATCCGCAGATCGCGTCGCGATAACAACATAGACACACGCGGTGCCTTGATACTCCCACCATCCCGCTTCAATTCGCACGGGTGGTTCGGATGTGAGCGTGCCGCCTTTGTAGTAGTGCTCCCCACGAGTTTCATCTGTCTCAAGCAAGAGTACAGCTCGCACGGAATCGCGAAGTTCATTGGTCGCTGTGCCCAGCGCGAGGTATCGTAAAATCGTCGCCAGCGATTCCGCCGTTAGCAAGTTGTCATCATTTTGTCGCCGATCGGCGAGCATATAACGCGCTATTTGCAGACCGTCTGCTCGCGGAAAACGGCGTTGCACGCGTTCCGTGAGAGCGGCCGGCCCGCCGAGATATTCGATGATGACATTCGCCGCCGCGTTATACGCAGCATTAGTCTCAATGTGCTCCTTGTGAATCATCGCCTCGGCCAGTTGCCGTGCCGTTAGGTCGCGCAACTCGTCGCGTGCCGCAGCCTGTTTTTCAGCGCCGAAGTGGCGGATCGCGGCACTCTCTGGGCTATTGATGATATCTCCAAGCGCATTAAACGGGAGATCAAGTGACTCTATTTGTTTGCTGAAAAACTCAATCAGGATAGCGGTCTTGATGGCACTCGCCGCCGGCCTGACGACATCCGTGTTATGACGATACCAAACGTCCCCGTCCGGCGGACCCAGCCAGACACTGTATTCAACTCCGCCCGCATTGCCACTCTCCGTTTCGGCGACGGCCTGTTCGATTGTCCGGATTTCGGATTCGATAATATCTTGTAGCGTCTCCTGAGGCGGTTGGCAGGATGATGCGGCGACAACGAATGCGATGATGAGAATCGCTCGTATATGGCTTATGGCAATGTCATAAATTGGTATTGTGGTTATGTGATTCACCGGCTTTTCTCACTATCAAATCGTTTCTCTGGTCTGGCCAACATTCTCATGTACGATCGGCACTCAATCCAGCGCATCCCAACCGGTGTCTCGACAAGTTTATTCACAACTCGATTGTCCAATCTGCCCCGGCTTGTCGCGTGAAATCACCGTGGCTTTGGAACTGGATTACATCGATAAAATCATTCACCACAGTCCAGACAAGAATCGCCAAAATAATCGCGGGGCCAGTGAGGTTCACCGGTGCGATTAATGCGCCTACCAACGCCGCGAGAGACAGTCCGATAGCCAGGCCGATCGCGTTCGATTTCACCGGTTGCTGCAGCCAGCACGATGTATTCTACTCCATCAATTGACGCGCGCGTAGTAATTACCGCCGTAACCACGATGCAGGAGCTTAAGGCGCCTGGCAAACCTGGTTTCAAACTCAATGCACCACAGGCGAATTGACTCATAACTAACAGCAATCCCGCGCTCGGCCAATAGATCTTCAATGTCGCGAGAACTCAAGTTAAAGCGATAATAGAGCCAAACCGCGTGTTGAATGATTTCCGGTGGAAAACGGTGGCGTTTGTACAGCGATTCGCTTCTGTTCATCCTGCAATTGTCGCTCAACCACCGTTAATTTGTCAGTACCGTCACAGGTTTACGAAGACGGTGAATCCGAACCTGCGCGGCGTTCTTCACTCGGCGAGTAGTTGTAGAATTCCTTGTAGCTTTTGCTGAAATGCGAACTCGACATAAACCCCGTCATCGACGAGATTTCGACAAGACTCAAACTGGTCTGATGCAGAAGTTCACGTGCGCGAATGAGTCTGATTTGCAGGTAGTGCCGGGATGGCGTGCATGCCAGATAGCGCTGAAATAGCCGCTGCAGCTGCCGGCCCGACAGACCAACGAGGGCGGCGATCTCCGACTGAGTGATTGGCTCCTTGATGTTGGCTTCCATGAGCTCGACTGCAATTATGAGATTCTCGGATTGATTGCCCACCGTGTGTCTCAATGGCACGCGTTGCCGGTCGCTCCGAATCCGAACTCTCTCGTGAACAAACTGCTCGGCAACGCCTGCACTGACCGCCTTGCCGCATTGGTGTTGGATGAGATACAGCATCATGTCGACCGGGGCAATTCCGCCAGAACTCGTAAGGCGATCCTGATCAATCGTGTAGACGCGTCGACTGACAACGACGCGCGGAAACAGGTCAGTCACCGCTGCGATATTTTCCCAATGCACACTGCAACGGTAGCCATCAAGCAAGCCGGCTTTCGCCAGCACGTAGCTGGCCGTGCAAATTGCTCCGAGTGTCAGGCCAGCGTTGTCGGCTTTTCTGAGCCATCGCAGTACAGGGTCCGTGGTGCTGTTTTCCACGCGCTGACCCGCGCACACGATGATCGCATCCAGATCGCTGAATACGCCGGGATCGTCGATCCCGTATTCGACGTTTACTGACAGGCCATCACTGGCAGCGACATCCTCGCCGGTTTCGGAAATTGTGCACCACTCGTAGATCTTTTTTCCTGAGATACGGTTTGCCATGCGTAGTGGTTCAACGGCCGAGGACATCGAGATCAATGTGAAGTCATTGAGCAGAAGAAATCCAAATCGAGTCGGGAAATCAATTGCGGGCTTGTTGGTCATGGTGAGGCGGTCCTTCCTAGACTAGCGCAGTATGGGTCGCAATTATGTGCAACTCAATGCCAGCACGAGAAAATTGGCAAGCCCTAATCAACCATCAGGCGAACGCCGCCGCTTAACGCCGCATGCTGCAGCCAGTGCATCAGATAGTCGGAGAAACTCCGGCGTACGATGATTTGGAACGTGGGTTTGTCATCGATGCACGCGAACAGGGCCTGGGCTTTCGCGAGGCCGCTTTGGGCGCAGGCGCCGATCGGGAAAACGTCGGGGTGCAGGTCCAGCGAGCAGCCTTTCGCCAACAGCCGCTCAACGCCCTCGCCTGACAGGCGCAGCGCAATCTGGCCGCCGCTCAGATCATTGACCGCTGCATGGTGCTCGCGAAGTGCCGCCGCCAGGTGCGCGCTTTGCTGCCCCGCACTTGCTGCTGCCGTAACGATGAGCCATTCATCGGGTCCCAGCCAATAGATCCGGTGCTTACCCTGCGTGAATGTGTTCGGCGCACGCGGCAAGTCCTGCCCAAGTGACTTTTCCGCAGCGGCGACCAGGTGGCCGTCCTCTGCATTGCCACGCAGGTTGATGTGTCCCCGGCTAGCCTCGATAACGACCTGAATTCCGGCAGTGGTGCAAGAATCGTTGGCCGCAGCCTGCAAAAATGACTCCAGCCCGTGATTTCGGATTCGAGGCTCAGACATTCTGGCGCTCGCTCTTGGGGTCATAGAAAACCGGTGCAACGATCGTCACCGCTGTCGTCGAACCGTCGCCGAGCACAGCAAATATCGATTCACCCTTACGCGCCCGGCCCCCTTCCACAAGTGCCAGTGCGATCGGGTGTCCAAGACAGGCGCTGTTGTAGCTCGAGCTAACGTGCCCGCACATTGGCAGCGGTTGCGGGGCGTCGGGATTCTCGACAAGTTGCGCGCCTTCAGGCAGCACTGTTGTGTTGTCCTCGGACAGCAGGCCGACGAGTTGCTTGCGATTTACGCGTTGGCAATCAGGTCGCGAGAGTGATCGTTTGCCGAGAAAGTCTTTGTCCTTCGACACCAGCCAGTTCATTCCCGCATCGGCCGGGGTGACGGAACCGTCGGTATCCTGACCAATGATGACGAAGCCTTTCTCGGCACGCAAAACGTGCATCGTCTCGGTGCCGTACGGTGTGATCTCGAATTCCTGACCGGCATCCATAAGCACCTGCCACAGGTGCAGGGCAAGATTACTATTGAGATTGATTTCAAACGCGAGCTCGCCGCTGAAACTCACGCGGAATAACTGCACGGGAAGGTCGGCCAGTTCCGCATCGCGCACACACATGAACGGGAAGCTGTCGCGATCCAGATCAATACTGCAACCAACTTTCTGCAACAGGCGACGACTGTTCGGACCGACAACGGCAATCGTAGAGTAGTGATCGGTTACCGATGTCAGATAAACATCGAGCTCTGGCCACTCGGTCTGCAACCAGGCCTCGAGCCAGCTCAAAACGCTTGCGGCACCGCCTGTCGTGGTTGTCAGGTAGAAGTGCTGCTCACCCAGGCGCGCCATAACACCATCGTCCATGAGCATGCCGTCTTCGCCGAGCATGACACCATAGGCACAGCGCCCCGGTTTCATTTTGCCGATATTGTGCGAATAAATGCGCTCAAGAAACGTGACGGCATCCGGCCCGCGCACATCGATTTTGCCAAGCGTTGAAGCATCCATAATGCCCAATGACCTGCGCGTGGCAAGACATTCCCGCTTGACCGCTGCCTGCAGATCCTCCCCGGGCTGCGGGAAATACCAGGGTCTGTGCCACTGACCGACAACCTCGCATGGCGCCCCAGCCGATTCGTGCCATTCGTGTAGGGCCGTTTTTCGCACCGGATCAAACAGCTCACCCACATTCTCGCCGGCCAGTGTGCCGAATGTCACCGGCGTATAAGCCGGCCGAAACGTCGTTGTCCCGACCTCGGGTATCGATTTACCGAGACACTCTGCGAGTACGGCCATGCCGTTGATATTACCCAGCTTGCCCTGATCCGTACCAAACCCCAGTGCGGTGTAACGTTTGACGTGCTCGACATTTTTGTAGCCTTCACGAACAGCAAGACGTACATCAGCGACGCTAACGTCATTCTGAAAATCAAGAAACTGTTTCGGGCAGCGATCAGCGTCTCGTTCGGCGGGAACTCGCCACAGGGGCTCCAGCGGATTCGAAATGATGTCAGCAACGCCAGGCGCCATTACGTCTATAGCGATGAACCCGCATTGTGTCGCCGCCCCATTCCCCACCCGCAATCCATCCTGCAGGCAATCTCGCAATAACCATTTGCCATTGCCCGCGCCCGCTGAGCAACATTCCTGCATTGCTTCGCCGGGCACGAAACAATGCAGCTCGTCATTCCAGACATTCCTGCCGCCACTTTGCGAGTGCAGGTGTACAGCCGGGCTCCAGCCGCCGGACATCGCCAGTAAATCGCAGTCAATACTGATGCTGCTCTTGGGGTTTACCGCGGTGTCTCCGTTCCATTTCGCGATGCGAACACCACTCACACGCATGCCACCTTTGACGTCGACCACGAGGTGCCCGACCAACACCGCGATG
This sequence comes from Woeseiaceae bacterium, assembly GCA_021773075.1. Classification (GTDB taxonomy): domain Bacteria; phylum Pseudomonadota; class Gammaproteobacteria; order Steroidobacterales; family Woeseiaceae; genus UBA1847. Next base: position 37,097 of record JAJFKT010000035.1, on the reverse strand, counting down.
CCCGCCGCTTCGGCACGGGCGCCCAGTGTCGCCGCGCCTTGCGCTCGACTATCGACAATTGCAACCGTTGCCCCCGCCTGTGCCAGGTCGATTGCGGCCTGATACGCGGAGTCGTTATTGGTAAACACGACGGCGTTCTGTCCAGGGCATACGGCGTATCGACGAATGTAATCCGATACCGCCGAAGCCAGCATGACTCCGGGTCGATCGTTATTGCAAAACACGAGCGGCCGCTCGAACGCGCCCTGCGCGAGCACCGCCTGTTTCGCCCGCACGCGCCACAAGCGCTGTCGCACTCCGTGGCGCTTCGATTCGGCCAGGTGATCGGTACAACGCTCTGCGATCGTCAGGAAGTTGTGATCGTAATAGCCAAACACCGTGCTGCGCGGCAAAATCGTGACATTGCTCATCGACGTGAGCGCCGCCACAGTGTCCGCCAGCCACTCGGTGGCCGGTCTGTCGTCGAGCTTTTCCTGCAGGCTCAACAGACTGCCACCCAACTCACTTTGCTCATCGGCAATGATGACCCGTGCTCCCGCACTCCCGGCGGCGAGCGCGGCCATCAGCCCAGCCGGGCCAGCGCCGGCAATCAAAACATCGCAGTGTGCATTAACGTGTTCGTACCGATCCGGGTCGGCTACAGTCGGGGCCGTGCCGAAGCCCGCCGAGCGCCGGATCAGGCGCTCATAGAAACTCCACAGCGCTTTTGGGCGCATAAATGTCTTGTAATAAAAGCCGGCACCGAACAGATGACTGAAGGTATTGATCAATGCGGAGACATCGAAATTGACGCTCGGCCAGCCTTTGGTCGTGCATGCTACAAGACCATCGTACAGCTCAACCTGCGTGGCCCGAAGATTGGGCTGTGTTGCAGCGCCCGTACCAATTTGCAGGATGGCGTTGGGCTCTTCGGCGCCCTTGCCGACAATCCCTCTTGGGCGGTGCAGCTTGAAGCTGCGGCCGACGACCGAAACACCATTGGCCAACAACGCCGATGCAAGTGTATCGCCGCGGTAACCTTCATAGGCCTTGCCATCGAAGCGAAAGCCTAGCGGCTGCTTGCGATCGATTCGACCGCCATTTTTGAGTCGTTTACCTGCCAAGACGCCTACAGTCCATTGTCGGGTTTGCCGGGCGTTAGTTGATAGCTGCCGCTGATCTTGTACGTGACCGTGTCGCGCTCAACGCCGAACCAGCGCCGGCAGCCCTGACTGTGATTCCAAAGTTCCCTGTACGCACCGCGAGTGTTCGTCCGCATAAACAGGTAGTCCGCCCATTGTGCGTCGCTCAGTGCATCGGGGTTATGCGGGCGCGTAATTCCGGCCTCTCCGCCGTAGGAAAACTCCGTCTCGGCCCGGTCACCACACCATGGACACTGAATCAAAAACATCGTCGCTATCTCTTAGTGTGCGACCGCGGCCGCGCCGTGCTCGTCAATCAGCGCGCCGGTCTCGAAGCGCCGGATGTCAAACGGCGCGTTGAGCGCATGCGGTCGGTCCTGTGCGATCGTGTGTGCGAACGCCCAGCCAGAACCCGGTGTCGCTTTGAATCCACCCGTTCCCCAGCCGCAGTTGAAATACAGCCCGCCGACCGAGGTCTTGCTGACGATGGGGCAGGCATCCGGGCAAATGTCGACGATGCCACCCCATTGCCGCATCATGCGCACGCGACTGAATATCGGGAACAATTCGACGATCGCCTGCATGGTGTCCTCGATCGTATGAAAACTGCCGCGCTGCCCGTAACCGGTGTAAGCATCGATGCCAGCGCCGATCACAAGCTCGCCTTTGTCCGACTGGCTGATATAACCGTGCACCGCATTCGACATGATGACGGTATCGAGAACGGGCTTCATGGGCTCCGATACCAATGCCTGCAGAGGATGGCTCTCGATCGGTAGTCGCAGTCCGGCCATCGCAGCCAGCACACTGGCATTGCCGGCAACAACAACGCCGACCTTGCCGGCTTTGATCGTGCCGCGCGTCGTTTCGACGCCGCTTACCTGTCCGTTGTCACGCAGGATGCCGGTCACTTCGCACTGTTGAATAATGTCCACGCCACGCGCGTCGGCCGCGCGCGCGAATCCCCAGGCAACAGCGTCATGGCGTGCAACGCCCGCACGACGCTGCAGGGATGCACCGAGAATCGGGTAACGCGCATTCGGCGACGTGTTCAGGTACGGAACTGCTTGCTTGATTTGCTCGGTGTTGACGACCTCAGCGTCAATTCCGTTAAGCCTGTTTGCGCCGACTCGTCGTTCAATATCCCGCATGTCCTGCAGCGTGTGACCGAGATTGTAAACGCCACGCTGGCTGAACATCACGTTGTAGTTAAGGTCCTGACTCAGGCCCTCCCACAATTTGAGCGCTTTTTCATAGAACAGCGATGCCTCGGTCCATAAGTAATTGGATCGCACGATGGTGGTGTTGCGCCCGGTATTGCCGCCACCGATCCAGCCTTTCTCGAGCACCGCAATATTGTGCATGCCATGCTCCTTGGCGAGGTAGAACGCCGTTGCCAGTCCGTGGCCGCCGCCGCCAACAATAACAGCATCGTACTCACGCTTCGGCTCCGGGCTCCGCCAGGCCTCCGTCCAGTGTCGGTTATGGCTGAACGCATGCCTTAGCAGGCTGAACGCGGAATATTTTTTCATTCCGTGTCGACTGTCAGCTCGACCGGGCCCCGGCGTTGGTGCTGCGGCAGTCCGTCGCCAATCGTCAGATAGTCCGATGCGTTCCCCACGAAGATATGTGCAATGCCCTTGAGCCCGGTCGGCGTATCAATGGCTCCGGCCATGATCGACACTTGCTTTCGATCAGTCGCACGCCAAAAAAGGTTGGAGCCGCAGTCACGGCAAAAGCCGCGCTCAGCCTGCGGCGACGATGCATACCACTGCAGCGCAGTGTCGGCCAGCATAATCAGATCGTCGGCGTCACACGCCGTCGCGGCAACGTAATTGCCGCTGGTCTTGCGACACTGCGCACAATGGCAATAGACGACCGGGCGCAGTTCACCCCGCACTTCGTAACGAACGGCACCGCACAGGCAGCCGCCCGTAGCTTTAGTCATTGGCTCCGTTGACATCTCTCAGGCGCTCCTGCTTGGTATCGAACGGGCTATCCGGCACAACCGTCGCCGGGTAGCTCTTGCCGAGAATCTCTATCTCCAATGTCGTGCCCGGTTCTGCACAGGCGGGTTTCACCATACCAAGCGCCAGCGATTTACCGACCCGAAAACCGTGGCCTCCGCCGGTTGCACGACCGATAACCTCGCCATTTTTCGTCAACGCATTATTGCCAAGTGCATCGGCATCCACAACATCCGCGACCTCAAGTGTCACCAACAGATTATCGATGCCTCGCTCCTGCCAGGCGAGCAATGCATCCCGCCCCAGGAAATCACCTTTGTCCATTTTCACGAAACGGTCCATGGCCGATTCATAGGCCGAATATTCGATCGACAGTTCCGTACCCACCATACGGTAGGACTTTTCGATTCGCATCGAGTCCATGGCACGAATACCAAATGGCTTCAATCCCAGGTCTTCGCCAGCCGCAAACAATGCGTCGAAAATGTGATTCTGATACTCGATGGGGTGATGCAACTCCCAGCCGAGTTCGCCAACGTAGTTGACGCGCATCGCGTTGACCGGTGCCGCGCCCACTCGAATGTCCTGCGCCGTCAGCCAGCGGAACGCCTCGTTGGACAAATCGGCGTCGGACACGCGTTGCAACAACTGACGTGACCTGGGCCCCGCGAGCACCAGCACGCCGGTGCTCCCCGTAAGCTGCGTAAACACCACAGAACCATCAGTTGGCATGTGCTTCTGCAGGTAATCGTGATCCAGCCGTTGCAAGGCACCGGCGGATACCAGGTAAAAGGAATCTGCTGATTCACGCCGGATCGTAAACTCCGAGTGAATGCCACCGTTCTTGTTCAACGCATGACTCAAGGCAATGCCGCCGACTTTTGTCGGCAAACTATTGGCGACGAAGTAGTCGAGAAACTTGTCGGCGCCCGGACCGGAGACACGGCACTTCGCAAATGCGGTCATATCCAGCAAACCGACTTTGTTCGTAACGTTGTCGATTTCGCGTCCGATTGCCGCAAACCACTTTGAGCGTCGGAACGACCAGTCGTCTTCCTGCGCCATGCCCTCAGTGGCGAAGAAGTTCGGACGCTCCCAACCAAATTTCTGCCCAAACACCGCACCCCTCGCCTGCATGCGCCCATAGCACGGTGCCGTTCGCAGTGGGCGGCCGGCGGCCCGTTCTTCGTCCGGGAAGTGAACGGAAAACACGTTTGCGTAAGCCTCTTCGTTTTTTTCGAGCAGGTAGCTCTTGGTGGCATAGTCACCGAAGCGCCGCGGCTCGACGCCGAGCATGTCAATGGTCGGCTCACCGTCGACAATCCATTCGGCCAACTGCCAGCCCGCGCCCCCGGCAGCCGTAATACCAAAGCTATGGCCCTCGTTGAGCCAGAAATTGTCGATGTCCCAGGCCGGACCGATAATCGGGTTGCCGTCCGGCGTGTACGCGATCGCACCATTGTAAACCTGTTTGATACCGACCTCGCCAAAGGCCGGTACCCGGTTGATCGCTGCCTCGATGTGCGGTTCGAGTCGCTCGAGATCTTCCTGAAACAGTTCGTATTCGGCGCGCGGATCCGGGCCATCGACATAACAACACGGCGCGCCTTTTTCGTAAGGCCCGAGGATGAAGCCGTTGTTCTCTTCACGCATGTACCATGCACCGTCCGATTCCCGTAGCACCGCCATTTCGGGCAGGCCATCGGCCTTGCGTTTCTGCAACTCCGGATGCGGCTCGGTAACGATAAACTGATGTTCGACCGGGATGACGGGAATATCGAGTCCCACCATTGCGCCGGTTTGACGGGCGTAATTGCCGGTTGCGGAGATAACATGCTCGCAGCGGATGTCACCTTTGTCGGTCTTGACAATCCACGCGCCCGACGCCGCCTGTTCGATACCAATTACGGCCGTATTTCGATAAATTTTCGCGCCTCGTGCCCGCGCGCCTTTGGCAAACGCCTGGGTCAGGTCCGCGGGCTGGATATAGCCGTCATCGGGATGCATCATGCCGCCGACGAGACCGTCGATAGTGCAAAGCGGCCAGATCTTCCGGATCTCCTCAGGCGTCAGAAATTCGACATTGACGCCAATCGTCCTGGCGGTCGCCGCATATTGATAGTACTCGTCCATGCGGTCCTCATTCATGGCCAGACGAATATTCCCTACCGTCTTGAAGCCAACGGACTGTCCGGTTTCTGCTTCGAGCTCGTGGTAAAGATTCACCGAGTATTTGTGAATCTGACCGACGCTGTAGCTCATGTTAAACAGCGGCAACAAGCCGGCAGCGTGCCAGGTCGACCCCGACGTCAATTCTGCTTTTTCAAGCAACACCACATCGTCGCCCCAGCCTTTCTTCGCGAGATGATACAGCGCGCTAACGCCGACGACTCCGCCACCAATGACTGCAACTCTTGCCTCGGTTTTCATGCACTTTTTTCCTGCTGCATTAGCTCACTGTGACTCACGCGGGCGAATCAATGCGCCAGTCTAGATTAGCCGGCCCGGGGTCATTAGCTCGAAAGCGACCTCAGGTGTCGGATTTGCGTCATGTCGGGAAATCGATCTCGACACCAGCCCATGAACGCCAGGCGTCAAAAGAAGGATTTAGGTTCCATTGCAAACAACGCCCTGACGATGGGTTCATAGTACTCCAGCGGGTGCGAGTCGTAATCCGGATCAAATGACACCTGGTCCCAACGCGCGCAGAATTCGACGCAGGCATCGTAATACTCGTGATCTTTCAGACGATCGCGCGCGTTCGGGTCCAGTCCGTAAGACTCAAACCAATAGTAGCCTTGAAACAGCCCGTGATGTGAGACGATCCAGCGATTCTTCTCACTGACGTAGGGGGCGAGCAAAGCCGCTGCAATTTGCGAATGATTCGCCGGCGCCAGAATGTCACCAATGTCGTGCAATAACGCGCAGGCAACGGTCTCGTCATCGGCGCCGTCCCGTTCCGCCCGTGTCGCGGTTTGCAGGCAATGATCGAGGCGACTTATCCGGTACGGCGAATCGCCGTCCATCTGCCGCAACCAGCCCAGAACGCGATCCGCCTGTCGCGTCGCGTTTGCGGCGTCGTGGGCGAACACCAGTTCATAGTCCGCCTGCGTGCCGTGCTCCATCGCCGTGAAAGCAACTTTTTTGTGCATGTCATATGGCTCCCTTGCGGTGCAGTACGACCAGATGATTTCGAACATTGTCGAGCTCGAAATACGTGTCCTGCAAATGCCGTCTGCCGGTTGCGTGGAATGCATCACGCCCGTGCAGCACGCGGTGATTGGCAACCACCAGCACCTCGCCGCCCGCGAGCCGAAACGTCACTCTGGCCGACGGCTCGGTGATGCGCCGACAAAGCTCATGGTAGGCGCGATAAAACCTGGCAATTTTCGGACGGCTCGGGTCCACCGCCTGCATCAGCTGATTCGAAAAGCGAAAGGCCGCTATGTTTCCATGCACGTCGCACCGTACCATCGGCGCAACCGTGGCGGTCTCATTGTCTGCGTCGAACATGCGAAATGGCACCGGAGTTGTGCACAGCAGATCAAAAAAGTCCGGACGCGCAGCTCGTAACACCCTGAGCACATTCCACCCGTCGACGATGACGGTCTCGCCACCCGGCGCCTCGTTCACCAGCATGTGCAGGGCCTGCACACTCGGTGGCCAGGAGTAGCTGGCGAAGTCAGTGTGCGGCGGTAACGGTAACGCGGTGTGCGCCACGTTGTAACCAGACGGATCGACCTCGACATTGTGGATTCGGTCAAACAGCACTTCGTGAACAGGCCCGAGCCTCGGCGCCATCTCCTCCAGCGTACCGGGATCGCTGGGCGCGTGTTGCAAAATTATCGCGCCGCAATCCAGGAATTCCCGAATTGCCCCAGCGGCTATCGAATCGTCATCCAGGAAGGCGCGATAGTCGATGCGTTGCGGCAAATAACCAGCTTGCCAGGGCGTCCAGTCCAGACTGTCGTCGTGCGCAAAAGCGCGCAACTCGCTGCCAGCGTAGCAGGTCGTATGCCCATCCGGCCAAGCCATTCTAAGTGTATCGTTAACCAGGCGTACGTCGACCGGCTCTATGTCTGCCGATACGCTCGTCAGCATGAATTTCTTCTCACTCGTCTGCTCGACCCGGCAGTCGCCGCAGCTGCAGTTATCTCGAAGCCAGAGGTAGGGCAGAGAATTCTGTGTCCCGTCGGGCCAGACGATTTCGATTGCGTCCGCCCGTTGCATCACTTCTGTTCCTGTAACCGACATCGCTCGTCACAACACTCGCTGGCGGCGACGCGAACGCCGCTTGTCCTGTTGATCCTGTGCCGCGGCAGGCGGCGGCCTCGTCACAACCGAGAATAGATTGGGAAAACTGTCTTGCTTGTGCGGTATGGCCATCGCGTCGACGAAATAGTCTTGAAATTTGGCCTCGACCGCCGTCTCGAGCTTGTCAATATCTCGTACAACCCGTTCGATTTCGCGCCGTGCCTCAGCGTTCAGCAAGGCAATTCTTGCGCCGGTGCCAGCGGCGTTGCCAGCCGACTCCACCTTGTCGAGCTCACAATCCGGAATCAGGCCCAGCACCATCGCGTAGCGTGTGTCGATGTGGCTGCCAAAAGCACCGGCCAGCCGAATGCGGTCCACTTTCGTGACGCCGGCTCGATCCATGAGCAGTTTGGCGCCGGCATACAGCGCGGCTTTGGCCAGCTGAATTTGACGCACATCGTTTTGTGTAACCGAAATCATCGGGTTGCCCTCATGCAGCACAAAAGACCAGGTGCGATCCTCGGGCACTAGTCGCGTTGTTCTGTCAGCCAACTGACCATTGACGACGCCGTCCTCGCTAATGACACGGCAAAGATACATTTCGGCGACGGCCTCGATGATTCCCGAACCGCAGATGCCGGTAACGCCAAACGCGCGTATAGACTCGTCAAAACCGGGCTCATCGGACCACAGCTCCGAGCCGATCACACTGAATCGCACTTGCAGGGAATCCGGATCAATACGCACACGTTCGATCGCACCGGGCGCAGCGCGCTGGCCACAACTGATCTGGGCGCCCTCGAACGCTGGACCGGTTGGACTCGAGCAGGCCAGAAGATGGTCGCGATTACCGAGCACGATTTCAGCATTGGTGCCAACATCCACAACGAGCGACACTTCGTCCAGCCGGTGCGGCTCTTCAGCCAAAATCATCGCGGCAGCATCGGCACCAACATGGCCCGCGATGCAGGGCAGCACGTAAACGACCGCGCCGGCATTGATTGCAAGATCGAGGTCACGTGCCTTGAGGTCCAGGGCGGAATCCGTGCTCAGCGCAAATGGCGCGCCACCGAGTTCGAGCGGGCTCAGGCCCAGAAACAGGTGATGCATGATCGGATTGCCGGCTACAGCGACATCGAGAATGTCGCTGGCTTCGATACCTGCCTGGCCGACAACCTCAGAGACAAGATCGTTAATCCCTGCGCGGACCGTCGCGGTTAGTTCGCCAACACCTTCGGGATGCATCATCACGTAGGAAACGCGGCTCATAAGGTCTTCACCGAATCGTATCTGCGGATTCATGATGCCGCCGGTTGCGACGACAGCGCCACTGGACAGGTCGCAAAGATGTGCGGCAATCGTCGTCGACCCGATATCGATTGCGAGTCCAAAGGCATCGCGCTTGAAGCCGGGCCAAACGGCGATTATGCGTGAGCGCTTGTGCACGGCTACTGTGATACGCCAATTGTCGTCACGGAGCGTCTCTTGCAGGCCCGGTAGAATCACCGGGTCGATATCCAGGTCCTGTAGCTGCCACTCCGAGGACAGTGCCTGCAGCAAACGCTGCAGGTCGCCAGAGGGCTCGTCCAGGCTGGGCTGCTGCACCTCAACGTAGTAAAGGTGCACACTGGTATCGAGCTCGATGTCGCGATGCTCGGCGCTCTTGCGCACAAGCTGCCGATGCATCTGGCTCTCGGCCGGAACATCGATAACGAGATCCCCCTGAATCAGCGCCTGACAACTCAGTCGCCGACCTTTTGCCAGAAACTTTCGACGCTCGTCATATCGTTTTTCCACCTCACCGGGCGCTGACAGGTGGCTCGCCGCCGAGGTAATCGCGTGTTTGCTGAACTCACCCTCGGCACAATTGATCTGGCAGCGCCCGCACAGTCCACGGCCACCGCAGACCGAGTCGACATCCACACCCAGACTGCGCGCGGCATCCAGCAAAGCCGTGCCGTGGGGGAAATGACCACGATGCCCCGAGGGCGCGAACACGATCTTTGCGTCCTTCCTTGTCATTTGTCCCTCATGTTCGGCGTCGCCGTTTGCGCCCCCCGCGCGCGCCCTCTTTGCCCTCTGCAATGGGTTCGCGGTAGCTCTTTATCCAGTTCGCACAGTTTGGATCATGCCCCATCATGACATTGGCGCCCATGACGGCCTGCATGACTTCCGCGTGCAGGGGGCTCGTGATAGCGGACGTCAGGCCAGCACCGATCGCCATGGTCAGAAACGCGCTGTTGATACCGTTCCGATTCGGTAATCCAAAACTGACGTTCGAGGCGCCGCAGGTCGTATTTACCTTGAGTTCATCGCGCAGCCGCCTGACGATGTGCATTACCTGCAGGCCCGCCGAGTTGATTGCGCCAATCGGCATGACCAGTGGGTCGACGATGACATCTTCGCGCGGTATACCGAAATCTGCAGCACGCTCAACGATTTTCCTGGCGACATCGAAGCGCACGTCCGGGTCTTCCGAAATGCCCGTTTCGTCGTTCGAGATAGCAACAACAGCCGCGCCGTGTTTTTTGACCAGCGGCAATACAGCTTCAAGGCATTCTTCTTCGCCTGTCACCGAATTTACGAGTGCCTTGCCCTGATAGACGGACAAACCCGACTCGAGTGCCGCGACAATCGATGAGTCGATTGACAACGGTACGTCCGTGACCGACTGCACCAGTTTGATCGCTGCAGCAAGGATCGCGGGTTCATCCGCGAGCGGAATGCCGGCATTGACGTCGAGCATATGCGCCCCTGCCTCCACCTGGGCAATCGCATCGGCTTCGACTCGACTGTAGTCACCGTTTTTCATTTCTTCCGCCAGGATTTTTCTGCCGGTGGGATTAATGCGTTCGCCGATGATGATAAACGGATGATCAAATCCGATGCGAACTTCCCTGCTCGCCGAGCTGATTAATGTTTCCGTCACTTCACGTTCTCCAATGTGGCGCTCGTGGCGCCTGCTAGGGCCTGTTAAGGTCAGGATGCCATGGCACACGATCACCGAGGACTCCCGAGCGCTCGACAATCTCCGCGACGCGGTGTTCCTGGCGAAACGCCATGATGTGGACGCCATGAACGCCCTCGATCTCCTGTAGTTCATTGATCATGTCGACGCAAACGCTGACCCCCTCTGCGGCCTGATCCGCGGTGCCTCTGAGCCGATCAATTATACGGTTCGGTATATGCACACCGGGTACGTTGCTACGCATCCATTCCGCCGACCTTGCCGACGCGAGCGGCCCGACGCCGGGAAGAATGAACGCTTGCTCATGGGAACCGTTGTCTCGAACAACCTGCATATAGCTTTTGAACAACTCAACGTCGAAGCAATACTGTGTCTGCACAAACTGTGCACCTGCGTCGATTTTCTTTGCGAGTCGGTGCGGCCGGTAATCCAAAGGCGGCCCGAACGGATTCGCAGCGGCACCAAGAAAAACCTGTGGTGGGCTGGTCAGTTTCCGGCCACTCAGGAAGCGCTTTTCGTCGCGCATCGTACGAACGATGTTCAGCATCGACATGCAGTCAACATCGAACACTGGTTTGGCTTCCGGGTGATCACCAACCTCTATGCTGTCGCCCGTCAGACACAGGATGTTCGAGACGCCCATCGCGGATGCACCGAGCACATCACCCTGAATCGCGATGCGATTGCGGTCGCGTGCCGACACTTGCATGACCATGGCGTAGCCGCGCCGCGTCAGCAGTGAACACATACCGACGCTGGACATGTGGCAGTGCGCGCCGGACCCATCCGTTGCATTGATCGCATCAACATAGCCGTCGAATAACGCAGCCCGCTCGTAGACCTCGTGCGGATCTGCCGAGTCAGGAGGCGCGATCTCTGCCGTCACCGCAAATGCACCGGCACGCAGCACACGCTCGAGGCGGCCCGGAGAAACGTGGCCCGGCCGTATCGGCAGCGCCTCACCCGTAATCAGCGGTTCGTCATCAAACCGCATTACTCGGCTGCCCCGGCTTCGATTTCTTCCCGTCGAAGTCGAACTTCGTGCAACCACGCCGATTTTCCGATCCGTCGATGGTCCACCGTCGGCTGCACGAACTGAATCGGAAACTCCTTTTCCTGAAGACGCTTGTTACCCTCCCAGGCCTGCACCCACACACAATCCATTTCGGGCTTTACTTCGCACTTGCCATTCAGGCGAACGCCACCACAGGGTCCGTTGCGCATGCTCTTGGGGCAGTTCATCGGGCAGGACAGTCCCGTGAATCCAACGATGCACTGGCCGCAATTTCGCGAATCGAGCAGAAAACCCTTAGTCAGACTTTCAACGAACACAAGCGGCCTGTCGAGCCGCTCATGACCGATCAGACGCAGCAGTGGGTCGGCTTTAACAAATATCGCCTCGAGAAATGCGTATATCTTTTTTAGTCCTCGCGCATGTCGCACTGACCATGTTCGCATTCGGTACATGAGGATTACTCGCGCGCCGAGCCGTGATTACGAATCAGCTGCCGAAGTCGGTCATCGCTGAATTCAGACTCGAACCAGCTGGCCTCCTGCTCCGCAAGCGTGCGAATATCCGTCGCCGAATCCACGGTCGTCGTCTCTCGCCGCCACTCGGCCAGGTACAGATCACTACTACCCTTGCCCGCACGCATGGCCGCTCGATCGATGGCTTCGATAAAGCGAGCGCTCAACTGCGCTTTTTCGCGCTTGCGACCTCGCTGCACGATAATCTGGGCTGGAATATCACGCCAATACACAAGGATCTTCTTAACCATCAGGCTACGCCGACGCCACGAGCATCAGCTCGGTCGCAAGCGCTCCATAACCACAGTGGACATGATCGAAGTCGAGTTCCAAGCGTTCCGCGGCGTCTTTCGCAGCCGCAAGCAAATCGTCATCCTTCGTCTGCGACAGAAACACAACGCGCCGGTAATTTCCGAAGTAGGCATCGCGCAGTTCCGGATGTTGATCGATTTTCAATGGTTCAATGACGAAACGGTCGAAATGCTTCGCCAGAAAATCTGTCAGGTAAAAGGTACCCGGCTCGGCGTCGGCTAACGCCTCATATCGTTTGGCGCCCGCGAAAAACTGGTAACAATGTACGCCCGGCAATCGCTCAATGCCCTCGCCCTCCTCCTCGAGGACGCGATCGATTTCACCTCCCGTACCACAGTCTGCGTAGGCAACATAAATGTGATCGTACAGCTTCTTGTAGCGGCGGATCTTGGTGCGCAGACGATCAGGTATCAGCGCAGGCCTGTGATGCAGCTTGGCATCGATGCACGAGAGGTGCAGATGACTCCAGCCATTGGTCTGCTTTAGCTCGTTAATCTCCCGAGCCAATGCACCGCAGGCAATGATCAGAACCGGCTCACGCATGAGCCGCCTCACGTCGTTCCCTGAGCAGCTCAGAACCCATCTCTGCTGCCTGCGCCGCATCCCGACAGTAGCCGTCGGCGCCGACGGCCTCGCCGAATTCCTCGTTCAACGGCGCGCCGCCAACGAGCACAACGTAATCGTTGCGAACCCCCCGCTTAACCATCTCGTCGATGACGACCTTCATATAGGGCATCGTTGTCGTGAGCAGCGCGGACATTCCAAGAATGTCGGGCTTGTGCTCCTCCATTGCCGCGAAATATTCGTCAACCGAATTGTTGATGCCGATGTCGACCACCTCAAATCCCGCCCCTTCCATCATCATGGCGACGAGGTTCTTGCCAATATCATGAATGTCGCCTTTGACCGTGCCGATCACCATCTTGCCAATCGGTTTAACGCCGGTCTCCGCGAGTAACGGCCGCAATATTTCCATACCGCCTTTCATGGCATTTGCGGCCAGCAAGACTTCCGGAACGAACAGGATGCCGTCACGAAAATCGATACCGACAATCTTCATGCCGCCAACCAACGCCACGTTGAGCACCTTTTCCGCTGACCAGCCACGACCCAGTAACAAGTTTGTGCCTTCCTCGATTTCTTCCTTGAGTCCATCGTAAAGATCGTCATGCATTTGCTCGACGAGTTCATCATCCCCGAGCTCCGACAGGATGATATCTTCGTCGTCAGTATTTTGATTTTCTGCGTCCACAAAACGTCCTCGTTAGTAGTTCCGGTCTTCGAACGCCGACTTGCGGCGTGCAATGAATTCAAGCAGCTCCTCATCGACCGCGGGGTCGAGCGGTGGTGCTTCATAGTCGTTGAGCATCTGCTTCCAGATCGCATTCGCTCGGCCCGCAGCGTCGACCGAACCGTCTTCCTCCCATTGCTCAAAACTATTATTGTCCGCAACCGTCGATCGATAGAAAGCCGTTTCGAAGTTGGCCTGCGTGTGCGTCGAACCAAGGAAATGTGCGCCGGGACCGACTTCGCGCATTGCATCCATCGCCAGTCCGTTCTCGGACATATCGACGCCCTCGAGGAGCAGCGCCAGCATGTTTGCCTGATCGGCATCCATGATGAACTTCTCATAGCCCATCGTGAGTCCACCCTCCAGCCAACCTGCCGTGTGCAACATGAAGTTGACACCGGCCAGCGCCGCAGTCTGCAACGTGTTAGCGGACTCGTAGGCAGCCTGCGCATCCGGGATCTTGGACCCACACAAGCCACCGCCACTTCGAAACGGCACGCCAAGCCGGCGAGCGAGCGCCGCAGCGACGTACACGATCAAACTGGGCTCGGGCGTCCCAAACGTCGGTGCACCGGTTTGCATCGATACGGCCGCTGCAAAGGTACCGAAAACGACCGGCGCACCTGGGCGGACGAGCTGCACATACGCCATTCCCGCCAGCGCTTCGGCCAGAATCTGGATTGCTGTTCCGGCAACCGTGACCGGCGACATTGCGCCCGCGATCAGGAACGGTGAAATCACGGTCGCCTGATTGTTCTCTGCGTAGACAGTTGCGGCCCCCAGCATGGTCGCATCGAAAGTCATGGGCGAGTTCGCGTTGATGAGGCTCGTAATGACCGTGTTCTGCTGAATAAAGTCGTCACCGAACACTATTTTCGCCATATCGACTGTGTCCTGCGCACGCTCGGGCGCCGTGACTGAGCCCATAAACGGCTTGTCGCTGTACTTGATATGGCTGTACACCATGTCGAAGTGCCGTTTGTTGACGGGTACATCCACGGGTTCGCAGACGGTGCCGCCCGAGTGGTGCAGACCCGGGCTCAGATATGCAAGCTTCACGAAGTTCTGGAAGTCTTCCAGCGTGGCGTAACGGCGGCCATTATCGAGATCGCGCACAAATGGCGATCCATAAGCCGGCACCAGAACCGTGCGCTTCCCGCCGATTATGGTACTGCGGTCCGGGTTTCGCGCATGTTGCCGGTACTCGGCCGGCGCTGATGCCTGGATGATCGACCGACAAAGGCCGCGCGGAAAACGCACCCGCTCGCCATCGACATCGGCCCCGGCCTCTTTGAAAAGTTCAAGTGCGGGCGGGAATTCGCGAAACTCGATGCCAATTTCTTCAAGTACAGTCTCGGCATTGTACTCAATCACCTCAATGGCTTCGTCATTGAGCACCTCAAAGTGAGGAATCTTGCGATCAATCCACGCCGCCGTCGACGTCGGAGCCTGTTGCCGTGCTGCCCGCTTGGCCTCGCGGCCCGCGCCTCTTTTTCTTCTGGGTCTGTTGCTCATAACTGCACTCAATCGGGGTTTCGTGATCAGGACGAAGACAAGATCAGTGGAATCCACACAATGCGTCAGTTTGTGCCAGAACTCCCAGCGCTGCATGGTCCTTTGCGACGTTCCTCTGGCGAAAAACGACATACAAGACGCCTGATTTGTCGGTTCTATGCCACATCATGTCGCAAAGAGCCAAGTGCCCGATTGTTACGATGTTATATTCATACGCGATCAATATAATAAGTCTTGCGGGGAAAATTTATGTCAATACGTATTCAGCCCAAAAAAACCGCCGTGTCCTTGGCAATCGCAACGGCGCTGGCCGCCGGAAACGTGCACGCCCAGGCAACGATCGAAGAAATCACAGTGACAGCCACAAAGCGCGAGGAATCGCTGCAGGATGTTCCCATTGCAGTAACGGCGCTGACTGGCCAAGCCCTCGAAGAACTCGGCATCACCAATTTTGCAGACTATGTGTTGCAGTTGCCGGGCGTCACTGCGGGCGGCAGCGGGCCGGGGCAGAATACGATATACATAAGAGGCGTAGCATCAACCACGCCGAATCTGACGACTGCCGGCGTAGCGGGCCTGGCGCCGAACGTCGCCTTTTACCTCGACGAACAGCCGCTGGCGCAGCCCGGTCGTAACCTGGACGTCTACGCCGCGGATCTGCAACGAATCGAGGTTCTGTCCGGTCCGCAGGGCACTTTGTTTGGTGGTAGCTCACAGGCGGGCAACGTACGACTGATTACCAACAAGCCGGACTTCAGTGATACCTATGGCAAGGTGAAGGTTGGATTCGGCTCGATTACCGACGGCGATACAAGTTCGAACATCGAGGCTATGATCAATCTTCCGGTCAGCGAGTCATTCGCACTGCGTGGCGTATTCTACGTCGACAGCAAAGGTGGCTGGATCGACAACGTTGCCGGTACCCGTGACGCGAGCGACAGTGGTCGCTTCAGACCCGAGGGCACAATGCGCACCAACGGCGTGCCGGTCAGCGCGCAGCGCGCCGGTTTCCAGTCGACGGCGGACCTGAGTGGCGTTACGTTCCTCAGCGCCGATAACAGCGCACTCGTCGAGGAGGACTTCAACGAAACGGAATACACCGGTGGGCGCGTCAGCGCGCTGTGGGACATCAATGACGACTGGAGATTGCTGGTCGCTCACCAGACGCAGGATATCGATTCAGACGGTGTCTTCTTCGCCGACCCGACCGTTGGGGATCTGCAAGTCCAGCGCTTCAGCGCCGATTCGATTGACGACAGCTTCGACAACACGAGCTGGACACTGACGGGCCTGTTTGGCGAACTTGAGGTCGTCTACACCGGGGCATTCACGGACCGCGAGACCGATCAGGTGGTCGATTACACGGATTATCTTTTCGTTGGCCAGTACCTGCCCTATTACATCTGCGACGGCAGCGTCACCTACCCCGGCGGCGCACCGGCCGGCACCTGCCAGGCACCGAATCTGTTTGTCGACAGTCGTACGGACGTCGAGGTCTGGACCCACGAGATTCGCTTCTCGACCGATCAGGCGAAGGCCTTCCGCGTGACGGCTGGCGCCTTCTACCAGGACCTCGAACTGATGGAGGTCAATGACTTTACCTATCCCGGATCGGTGAATGCGATTAGTTTTGACGGCGTCACGACCGGCTTCGGGCCGAACTACCCACTAACGAACACCGCCGTCACGGGCGTGGTCGGCAACGCGGCGGAGGGCTACTTTAGCGATCCAGGCCCGTTCCCGGCCGGCGTTATTTTCCGTAACGACGTGTTGCGTACCGACGAACAACTGGGCGTGTTCGGCGAGGCAACCTACGACTTCAATGACCAATTCTCTCTCACGGTCGGTGCGCGGTTCTATGACATCGAGGTGGATTTCGAAGGCAGTGCGAACTCATCCTTCTTCAACTTCGGCGCCACCACCGACGCGCAGGCCTTCGGCACAAACATTTCGGCACAGTTTGCGCCGGGCAATACGGTGGGCGCCCCGGACAAGGCCGCAACAGACGGCGTGATCTTTAAGGTGACGGCCGACTGGAAACCGACCAATGACCAGATGTACTACTTTACCTGGTCCGAGGGATTTCGCCCCGGGCTGTTGAATCGCCCGGGCGGTGCGTCCGGGCCGAACGGCTTCACAGTGCCCTTCGCGCTCGACACGGACGACGTCACGAATATTGAAGTCGGCATCAAGTCCGACTTTCTAGACGGTCGATTCAGATTCAACGCGGCGCTTTTCTTCGTGGATATTGAAAAGCTTCAGACCACGATTTTCGATCCCAGTATCACCAACCTGTTCTTTTCCGACAATGCTGCTGACGCCGAGGTGACCGGTCTTGAGGGAGATTTCATCTGGCTGCCGGGGGCGATCGAAGGGCTCACCGTATCGGGCGCATTTTCTATTCTCGACACGGAAATCACCAAGGTCCTGACGCCGACCAACGACGTCGTAAAAGGCGATGAACTGGCCTTCGCACCGGAGTTTCAGGGCAATCTTCGCGCACGATATGAGTGGGAATTTGGTCGTGCGGGCTGGATGGCGCACGTCATGCCGGGTATCTCCTGGTCGTCCGAAGCATTCAGCGATATCGTCACAATCAATCGGCTCGAAATGGATAACTGGTTCATGGCGAGCGTCACCGCGGGCGTCTCCAGTGAAAATTGGACCGCCGAGCTTTTCGTTAACAACCTGACCGATGAGCGAGCCGAGGTAGCAAGCAATTTTGTCTTCGACACATCCAGTGTGACCTATGCTCAACCGCGCACGGTTGGAGTCCGCTTGAGCTTCGATTTCTAAGCGATCGCGTGCAAGCAGCTCGAACCAGTCCGGACCTTCGATCGATCCAGGACAAAGTTGTTGCCAAACGCTTCGATGGCGCACTGGCCGATCTGGCTGGCGTGCTGGATTCCGACCCGAACAACGCCGAGGCTCTGTACATGAGCGCCGTCTGCCGGCGCTACAAAGCCGAATTTCAGCCAGCGCTTGAACTCCTGGCAAGACTCAAGACCGTGGCGCCCGAACACGGGCGGGCGCATCAGGAGGAAGGCCATACCTACCGCGACATGGGGCAGGCAGACGATGCGCTGCTCGCCTATTCAAGGGCGTGTCGCCACAATCCCGCCCTCGAGGCGAGCTGGCGCGGACAACTTGATATCCTGTCAGGCAAGGGCCTGCAAGAACAGGCGGAACAGATCCAAGCACAGCTCGATCGTCTGCAGAAATTGCCGCGCCCGCTGCTCGGCGTCACCGACCTGATCGCCCAGGGCCGGTTGCTAAAAGCTGAGGACTATTGCCGGCAATACTTGAAAAAAGTGCCGCATGACGTCGAGGGAATGCGCCTGCTCGCTGACATAGGTATGCGTCTCGGGGTCCTTGACGACGCCGAGTTCCTGCTCGAAAGCGCGCTGAAATTTGAGCCGGACAACGTCCCGGTTCGAATCGAATATATTCGAGCGCTCAGCAAGCGACAGAAATTTCAACAAGCGCTGGAGCAGGCGAAACACCTGTTGGATACAGCGCCGAAGAACGCACAATTTCGGTCGCTGTTTGCTATCGAGAGTATGCGCGCCGGCGACTACGAAACCGCCATCACCTCATTCGACGAAGTACTGAAACTGCTTCCGGGTGACCCCACTACCCTGACCTCCAAAGGCCATGCCCACAAGACTTCTGGTCAATACGAGCACGCGGTCAGTTCTTACCGCGCCGCATTGGCCAGCCAACCGCGGCATGGCGAAGCCTACTACTCTCTCGCCAACCTCAAAGTCTATGCATTCACCGAGGACGAGATCAATAACATGCAGGCGCAGGAGAACGACGCAACCCTGAGCCATATTGAACGTGTCTATCTGTGTTTTGCCCTCGGCAAGGCCCACGAGGACCTGGGAGACTTCGAGACCTCGTTCAAATACTACCAGCGCGGAAATCGCCTGAAGAAATCCCGGGGACGTTACAAGGCTGCACAGATGTCTGAGGATCTGGCCGCGCAACGCACAGTGTGTAGTCCGGCATTGTTCGGCCGCAAATCCGGCGTGGGGCATGGTGCTCCTGATCCGATTTTTATCCTCGGTCTGCCACGAGCTGGCTCAACCCTGCTGGAACAGATTCTGTCCTCGCATAGCCAGGTCGACGGAACGCTGGAGCTACCGAATATCCTCTCGCTGTCACAGCGCCTTCGTCGTCGTGGACGTCAGGGTGCCGCGAGTGCTTATCCGGATATCCTTGGCGAGGTCTCCGACCAGGAGCTCGAGGCATTCGGCAGAGAATACATCAACGATACCCGCATTCATCGGCAAGGCGCACCGTATTTCATTGATAAAATGCCAAATAATTTTCGGCATATCGGCCTGATCAACCTGATCTTGCCCAACGCCAAAGTGATTGACGCGCGGCGGAACCCGATGGCGTGTTGCTTCAGTGGCTTTAAGCAATTATTCGCCGAAGGCCAGGAGTTCACCTACGACCAGCAGGATCTGGGGCAGTATTATGCGGACTATGTCGAGCTAATGGACCATTGGGACAAGGTCTTGCCGGGCAAGGTGTTACGCGTGCATTATGAGGACGTGGTCGCGGAACTTGAGCCGCAGGTACGACGTATTCTTGAGTATTGCGGGCTGCCTTTCGAGGCAGCCTGTCTCAATTTCCATCAGACTGAACGATCAGTACGCACTCCCAGCTCGGAACAGGTACGGCAACCCATCTACGAATCCGGATTGGAACAGTGGCGCCATTTCGAGCCCTACCTTGGACCGCTAAAACAAGCGTTGGGCGCGACGGTCGACCGCTATCCGATGGATCGAGCTGGCGCGGCCAGCCGGCCAGTCACGACGACAAAGACTACAAGGAGCGAGCATTGAACGACGACCAACATGACGCCGCAAATCAGCAGGACGTAGGGCACGAGATTGGCGAACACAATGTCCAGTGGCTTGGCCTCGATATTCATAATCCGGTCTTCGTTGTTTCGGCTGTACTCGTCATCGCATTTGTTATCGGGACGCTGTTTTTCCTGGATCAGGCAGCCGACGCATTCGTCAATATGCGAGTCTGGGTGACCTCGACATTTGACTGGTTTTTCATGATTTCGGCGAATATTTTCGTTCTGTTTTGTCTCGGCATCGCATTTTCGCGTCTTGGAGGGGTGCGCCTCGGTGGGCCCAAAGCACGAGCGCGCTACGCTTATCCGACCTGGCTTGCGATGCTATTTGCTGCGGGAGTCGGTATTGGTTTGATGTTCTTCGGCGTACTTGAGCCGGTGATACACACGTTAAACCCGCCGATCGGCGTGAACCCGGCGGACACGGCCGCAGCGCGAGCCGTCGGCATGTCCGCTGCAATTGCCCATTGGGGCCTGCATGCCTGGGCCATCTACGCGGTTGTTGGGTTGTCGCTTGCGTTTTTCTGTTTTAACCAGGGTATGCCACTGACCTTGCGTTCCGCGTTTTATCCGTTGGTCGGCAACCGTGTGTGGGGACCGTTTGGCCATTTCATCGACATCACGGCCGTACTCTCCACATTGTTCGGTCTCGCCGTGTCGCTGGGCTACGGAGCAGAACAGATAGCGGGCGGGCTTAACTACCTGTTTGGCATACCGATAAGCAACCTGACAAAGATTGTGCTGATAACGGTAATCATAAGTATTGCGCTCGTTTCAGTGGTCGCGGGCCTCGATAAGGGTGTTAAGCGTCTTAGTGAGCTGAACATGGTGATGGCGGCACTGTTGTTCCTGTTCGTCTTACTTGCCGGCCCGACGCTGGTCATTCTCGCGACGATGGGCAACGCCGTTGTCGACTACCTGTATTACCTGCCGGGCCTCAGTAACTGGGTTGGTCGTGAAGACCCGGCGTTCTATCACGGCTGGACGACGTTCTACTGGGCGTGGTGGATTTCCTGGTCGCCGTTCGTTGGCATGTTTATCGCGCGCGTCAGCTACGGTCGAACCGTGCGTGAATTTATAACCTGGGTGCTCATTATTCCAACTGTTATTGGAATCTTATGGATGTCGACATTCGGCGGCACGGCACTCGATCAACTGTTTACCGATGGCTATCGGGGTGTTGCCGATTCTGTGCCGGAACTTGCGTTGTTCAAGATGCTCGAACAACTGCCGTTTACCGAAATCGTATCGACCATCAGCGTATTCCTGATTGCGATATTCTTTGTTACGTCCGCCGACTCCGGGTCACTGGTCATGGACATCATTACAGCTGGCGGAAAAATGGACGCACCGGTACAACAACGAGTGTTCTGGTGCCTGCTGGCTGGCGTAGTCGCCGCCGCGTTGATGCTCGGCGGCGGCATGGCATCACTGCAAGCGCTGACCATATCGGTTGGCCTGCCGTTTTGCGTCGTGTTGTTGTTCATGTGCATCGGGCTCGTGAAAGGTTTGCTCAGGGAGCAGTGACTCTTGCACGGCCTCTAATCTGCTTGCTTTTCATTCTTCCAAACCCACGGCCTCCGGCATGCGAAGTGCGCGAGCCCAGGTTCTGCCCCTCGCAGACGAGTGTCATAATTTCAGCGCCAATCACGATATCCTGCTCCCTGCCAAAATATTGTTTGCGAATCCTCCCCTTGCAGTCCAATAGCAAGAGAGTCGGCGTCCCCCGCATGTCATAAGCAGTCATGGTTTTGGGTGGACCTCCGTTTCCGGTTGGCGCATCTATAGCGACGGGGAATGTGATCCGGTATTCGTGCAAGAAAGCCGCAAGGGCTTCCACTGTTCCCTGTGCAGCATGATGCTCGAATACCGTGTGCAGTCCCAGGACGCAGACATCGTCTGAGCTAAATGTCTCAGCCGCGCGTTTTGCCTGTGGCAACCCGTGAGACACGCAGCCGGGGCAAAGCATCTGAAATGCTTCGATCACCACGACACGACCGAGTAGACTTTCCAGAGTGAGTGGTGCGTCCGTATTGAACCAGTGGATTGTCTGTAGTTCGGGTGCTTGCCTGAGTATCATAAAACTGCTGCCTTACATCGTTTTTGCCAAAAGTCGTTTTCCGGTAAGGTCCTATTTCAGATCCTCAAGGCTCGCCCCAAAGTTAATATGAAAGGCTTGCCCCTCAATTACAAAAGCGGGAACCGACTTGACGCCCCCTTCTTCGGCTTCAGCAAGCCGTGCCGGCGCGTCGCCGAGATGTACTATTTCAACGTCGAATTTCGATTGATCGAGACTGTCGGCGAATTGCCGTTCGGCATCGATGCAGACTGGGCATCCGGCGTGGTAAAAAACAGCTTTGGTAGTCATGAATAACTCCTATTCTTTGTGGTTGAAATCTTTATTGCGCGCCCGGCTCGAATGCGGCGCAAGCGATTCGCACGCCGGCACCACCGATCGGTTGGGACTGATAGTCATCCTGCACGGCATGAATGATGAGCGCGGCACCGTCGAGATCGGTCAGATCGGATAGCGATAACGCCGCTGAGAAATAGTCCGCCTGCGCACGGCCATCGTCGTGGGCGTAGATATTGGGAAGATCACCGCTGTGCGTTCCATCCGGATGCAAGAAGCCGTGCGGGCCACCGCCGCCGACATGTCCGCCCGATGCCTTGAACACACCAACATCTCGACAATCTCCCTCCGCGTGCACATGTACGCCGTGGGTTCCTGGCGGCAACCCCTGGCTGCGTACCTGGATCAAGACGCCGCCTCTGCCCTGCCAGGCAAAGACCTCACCGATACGCACACCGCGTGCATCAATGAGGCGCGCCCGACTTCGGCCACCGAATGGCGATTCGTTCAACTGCTTTTGTGCTGAGGCCTGTGACGCCAAAGGTGCAGTTTCCTCAACATCGGACGGCGCCTGCTCGCAACCAGCAAGGCAAGCGATTGCTACGGTCAGATACGTAATCCGTATCATTTCGTTGCCGTGACTCGTCCCGGAAGCGACAGGTCGCCAGAGGCGATGTCATGCACGCCGGTCACGCATAGCAGTGGCGCCTCCGCATTCTCATTTATTTGTAATTCGGCGGTAACCGCATCGAATGAAACGTCTTTACTGTCGCTCAGCGGCACAGTGATCGTCGCGGTGCGGCCGTTGAGAATCGGGCTCATGCCCGGGCTATCGAGTGCGATCGGCAAGTACGGCGCTGTGGCCGGGAGCAAATCAACTCCAGGTGATACATCGCGCACCTTGAGGCCAGCACCACACGCCGTATCCTCGACGAGTACAACCCAGTGAGAGTGCCAATCGGCCCCATCGTTGGCCGGATCACCGTCCTGATCTTCATCATAGAGGGGGGTGTCGTCGAAGTCCGGATGTGCGGTGATCGCCAGCGACAAAATACCGGACTCTTTGTCGAAGCCGACAACCGACGGATCGAGACTGGTCGGCCAGACATAGGATTCGACTTTCGCGCCTTTGAGCTGCCCTATAGGGATGGGTTTCACGCTCCCGGCGACGCCGGCGACTTCCATAATGAAGGTGGTCAAACGTCCATCGGTTGTCGCACCGGCTTGTGTGATGTCGAACGCTGGTGTTTTGTCTGCCTCTGTCTTGCTGGTGATCTCGTGTGCGACCGCGTTGTGGCAAGCGAGGCCGGTTATCAGTAAAGCGACGAGTTGTGTCTTCATTGGAATATCCTATATGGTATTGAGTCGATACTAATGCAGAGCTTAACCATTGGAATCTGGAATTGCAACATTCGTTTTGAGTCGATACCATGTCTCTATGAGTAACACTTCTCCAGAGCACATTGCGGCCTTAATCGAGAGGGTCGGACGATTATTGAGCACCGAGGCGCACGCCGAAGGCCTGCTGCCCGTTCAATGGGAGGCACTTCGTTATCTTCATAAGGCCAATCGATTTTCACGAACTGCGGCGGCCCTCACCGCCTATCTTGGCCTCACCAAGGGCACGGTATCGCAAACGCTGAAAGCCCTCGAATCCAAGGGTCTGGTGAAAAAACAAATCGATCTGAAAGATCGCCGCAGTAAACATTTATCGCTGAGTACGAAAGGAAAAAGACTATTGCAGCGAGATCCGCTGGAAGTGACCGTCGCAGCAATCAACGAGCTTGGCAGCTCGTCACAACGTGCACTGAACAGGAGCCTGGAATCCCTCCTGGCGTTGCGCCTGGCGGCACAGGACCGACAGCCCTTCGGGCAATGCCGCGACTGCCGGTATTTTGCCGATCGGCATCCCGAGGGAGATCCGCATTTTTGCCAACTACTGCACGAGAAACTCGCCGCGGCAGATGCGCAGGCGATTTGTTACGAACAGCTGCCAAGGTAATGTCAGGAATCTCAAAATTCGAATAGACCGCCTCAGCGGTCTTGCAGTCGAACTACCCTGGTCGACCATAAATGCAGAAGCCTCGATGTTTGGCCAGTACCGAGCCACAAAAAACACAATCGCCTTTGACCTCGGCCAGACGGCGGGGCCGAGGACTTGACCTAATCAGCTTTGCTGTCTAGTATTCCGAATGCGAATCGTATTCGGAATAGGAAATCCTTCATGAGTACCGTCGCGGGCGGGTCCGCGCGGCCCGTCCACCAGGCGCGAAGCGCCAAAACACTTGAAGCCATCCTCCTGACGGGGCGTAGCCTGTTAAGAGGGAAGCAATTCGAAGAACTGTCAGTATCGGAAATCGCCCAGGGCGCGGAGTGCTCGGTGGGCGGATTCTACGCTCGCTTTTCCAGCAAAGACGCAATGCTAATAGCCCTTGAGCAACAGCTAATGGAGGAGCTTGCGGATCAACTCGACGCCGACCTCGAGCAGGCCGATGCCGCAGGCGCCAGGATCCCTGACCTAATCTCGCTCTATGTTCACACGATGGTGGCCCGGTTTCGTGAACATCGCACCATCCTTCAAGCTGTGGTTCGTCGCAATCAGAATTCTGCTGCCGTCCTGCCCCACACGCGTCGCTTCAATGCCCGGGTTCATGAGGCGTTGCTCAGCCGCATCCTTGCGAGGCGCGACGAGATCACGCACTCGGACCCCGATTCGGCGGCGGTTCTTGGACTGTTCTTTGCCTCGGCATCCGCCAGGGCCGCAGTGCTCGGAAACAAACTCAACGTTTATGGTCAACAGATTGACGATGAGCGTTTGGCATACGAAATTATTCGTGCGTACCTTAGTTATCTTGGCGTTATCGACGTCGGGGAGAAGCGATGACACTCCGAGGAATTATCACTTTCGTTATCAGCTGGGCCTTCGCGGGCGTACACGCTGCCGATATTCCATCGAATTCGATTCCGGAGCATGGCATCCACCAGGACGAACTTGGGCACTTCGCTGAGGAATTTTTCTCGGAGCACCTCGACGAGTTCGACATTCCGGGGGCAGTCTTCGTCGTCGTTGCGAACGGGGATACGCTCCTTGCGTCGGGTTACGGCGTAGCGAACCGCGAGACCCAGGCGTCCGTGGATCCGGAACGAACTCGTTTTCGCGTCGCCTCGATCGGCAAGACCTTCACGGCCCTTGCCGTGCTGCAGCTCGTTGAGCGCGGCGAATTGGACCTGCTGGGAAACGTCAACGAATTGCTCGAAGACCCAATCGACGATGCAGGTCTGGGGCCGATTACTTTGCACCAGCTCCTGTTGCATACGGCCGGGTTCGACGAGAGACTGATTGGTTATCTCGCCCGTCCCGAGCAGCCGGAGTCACTCGGCGACTATCTTTCGCGGCGCATGCCGAACCGTTCTTTCGCGCCAAATGATATCTCTCGGTATTCGAACCACGGCTACGCACTTGCCGGTCTCGTCGTCGAGCAGGTTTCTGGGCGACCGTTCTGGCGTTACGCCGAGGAAGAGATATTTGATCCACTTGGTATGACGCGGACGGCTTTTCTGACGCTACCACTTCCCGAGTGGACCGACGAGTTAGCGACCGAATACTGGGCTTCAGGTGAGATCGCGCGACCTCTCGTCAGCAATCCCTACCCCGCCGGCAGTCTCGCTACGACCGGCAACGACATGCGACATTTCTTATCGGCGTTTCTTTCGAGATCTGAGGATGATGCCTCCGGAGCAAGACAGCGAGTCTTGAGTGACGACATATTACGGCGAATGCAGACGGTGCAGTACACACCACACCCTCAGCTTCCCGGTAGCCTGACCTATGGCATGACCCGGACGAAAATCCACGGGCGTAGCGTTGTGCTCAAGTGGGGATCAGGACCGGCGCATTCTGCGATCCTCGGGTTTTTGCCGGATCAAGGAATTGGGTTCTTTGGCGCCGTCAATCGGCAAGAGCCGCAGATCTGGACACGCCTGCTGCCGCGCCTTGTCGAAGTTATGAGCAAAAATCCGCGTGTTAACGTTGCGGTGAACGCCTCTGAAGCGAGCTTGGATCCACGCGCGGCGCAAGGCGAGTACCGCCTGGGGCGTTATGCGAAGAATTCGATCGAGCGATTACTATCGTTGGCGATCCACGCCAATGTGACAGCCCAAGGCAACGACGGGGTGGCTGTTGCGCTTCCCGTAGACCCAAGCATGGGCGGTGATTTCGATTACGTCTCGGGTTCGGCATTTCGAAGCCGTGATGGGAACCGAACCATAACGTTCTCGACCACAGAAGGCCGCGTCACTCACCTTCACATGGATTTGTTGGGTGAGCCGATTTCCTTTGAAAAAGTGCGCTGGGACGAGTCCATCAATACGGTGCTGCTTGCGCTCGGTACGGTGATTCTAATTTTCGTGACTGTGGCCTTCGCCTCGATTATTCGAGGAGCCACAAGCTTGTTCCGAAGGTCGGTTAAGAAACAATCAAACCGAGGTGAGAAAATCACAAGCTGGCTGGCGACTAGCAGCAGCATCTGGAGCTTGGCCGCGCTGATCGCTCTCGTGCTTGCCCTGGGCAAATGGAAGGACTGGGCTCAGGCTGCGCCGGGTGAGCTGATCGTCGCCGCAACGATGGGCACGGTCGTTCCGCTTCTCGCGCTAGCGTGTACCGTCGGCATAGGAATAGCTTGGCAGCGGTCGTACTGGGGCATCTTGCGCCGAGTGCACTACACGACCTGCGGGCTGGCGCTTGTACTTTTCGCAGCCCTGCTTATGCGATACAACGTGTGGTTCGGTGGGGTTTGATATTTTGCGAATAGTGGTAGATCCATGTGAGGACGGTGCTTAGCCGCCGATTTCATATCGGCAGAAGGTCGCCAAACTGGAGTCCTACCGCTGGCACAGCTACTGCCTTGGCCGACGCAAGATCAGCCTCAACTCCGTGTTTGCTGGCCAAACCATTGGCATACGCGAGGTCGACAACCAGATCTGGCAGGTCAGCTTCATGCATTATGATTTAGGATTCTTCGATAAAGATGAGGGGCGGAATCGAACCGCCGACATGCGGAGTTTCGGTCGTGCGAGAGCATCAATAATCAACGACGCCGAGAAAGTCATTGGTATCGTTCAACATGACAGGCGCGGCTCCGTCCGTCGTGCCAATCCACAGGTCCAGGGTCTCCGGGAGAAAAAAGTCGGCGAACCTGTCCTGGAAAACGACACGCGTACTATCTGTGGACCAGTTGAATCGAAATCCGTCGATGTCGACATCGACCGCCGTAATGTCGGCATTGACGCGAGTATTCGTCAGCCCGTCAGCCGTGCTGACATAGAGTTCGCGTCTTGTCGCATTGTCCTGCCTTGAAGTGTAGGCGACACGGCTGCCGTCCGGAGACCATTTCGCCAGAGACACGCTCCCGTTTTGCACCAGTGGTCCGCTAACCAGGTGGCTGCCCGAACCCGTCGCATTGCTTACATAGAAACCGGGCGTGTTCACGTCTTCCTGATTTGAACGATAGAGCACCTGCTGGCCGTCCGCGGACCATTGTGGATCGACCGCGAATTGCCCGGCTGAGAGCGACGGATGCAGCTTGACACTGCCACTGCCGTCGGCGTTGCCGGCATACACTTCATTGACGCCGGTAATATCCTGATCGCGCGAATACACAATCTGGCTACCGTCCGGCGACCATTGAAACAGGTTACCCAAGACGAAGGACAGCGTCCCGCCGTCGTTGATGCGCAGATTGTTCGTGCCATCGGCGTTGCTGACGAACAGGTCGAAACGATTATCGACCTGCTGATCGGCCAGATACGCGATACGGCTACTGTCCGGCGCCCAGCGAAAGACATCCACATCGCCGCCCGACACCAGCGCTCCACTGAGCTTCGTATTGCCGGATCCGTCGGGCGCTACTGCATATAGCTCAGTGATCCCGGCTGTTTGGAAGCTCGACCGGTATGCGACGAGTGCGCTGTCCTCTGACCATTCATAATCAAAACCCATGCGCTCGCCGTTCAGATAATCGTGCGTCGGCGTTATTCGCCTGCTATTCGGCGTACCGAGCATCGAGTCGTAAGTGTTCAGTCCAATCACCGTTTGAAAAGGGTCTAGACTCAGTACCGTCTGTGCCAGATAACGGCTGTCCGGAGACCATTTTATCAGCGACACCGAAACGACGGGCGGCGATCCCACCGAGCCATTGATCTTGCGATGGTTACTGCCGTCCTGATCGGCCAGGAACACTTCCCAAAGACGAAAGCCTCTCGGTGCATTGCCCATCGGGTTCGCAACGTAGGCAATTTGCGAGCTGTCCGGTGACCAGGCAATTTGCCCGATCACGGTCCCGGCCGGAAAACTGCTGCTAACCCGCGTGGCCGTGCCGCCGCCTATCGGAACAACGTAGACCTCAAAGGTGTTGCCCGCGTCAGCATCCGCAGCATATGCCACGTTCTGACGGTCGGGCGATACCGCAATGATAGTCACATTGCCGTTCCCATTCGCAAAGTCCGGCGACAGCCGCAACAGCGCGCTGCCCTCGTCGGAAGCCGAAAACACATGACGCTGCATAAGATTTGGTTCTTCGGCGATAAAAACGACCGACTGCGGAGTCCTGACCACCGGTGGTGGTGGAGGCGGAGTGACTACCGTGCTGCCGCTGCCGCCACCTCCACCGCCACATGCCGACAGCGAAACCAATGCCAAAAACAAAGGAACTGTATATTTGTGTCTCATCGCAATTCTCCACCTTGAACTCTGCTTGCAAGGCCTGACGCTGGCCCCTGGCCGCGCAGATTTCCCTGCTATATCTCATAAGCGCTAAATGCGGTGGCATTTGCCCACAATTCCGAATATTCATCGTGCCTCGCGCAGCGCATCTGTTTCACGCCGGCAACACCGGATGGCATTTGCAATCGGCGCACGTATCTGACGGTCGTCGCTGCCATCAGCGACAAGCAGATTTCGTAGCTGTTCGCCAAGTTTCGGGAATGCTCGAGAGAATTGGGTTAGATAGACATCACGCGCGCCCTCGGAAAGCTCGAGCGCGCGATGAAACGCGGTTTGGGTTTTCTCCCAATCGTTCGAAGTCACGTCGCCTTGTCCATCGCATAGATAAGCGCTAAACGATTCGGCTATTGCCCACTACGAGTCGGACAGACGGTCCTTCAACCAAGCCCTCGCAAACCGCAAGTCTCGGTCAAGCGTGCTTGAGGAAAGTCCGGTCACTTTCTCCATTTCACGAAATGACAGCCCACCGAAATACTGTAGTTGAATGAGCTCAACCTTTCTCGGATCAATTTCGGCCAGGTTCGTCAACGCTTCATCCAGACTCAAAAAGTCAGCGTCTGCATCGGCTGCCGGGGTTACTGACTCGTCCAGCGTGACACGTATCGCTGCACCGCCTCGCTTCGCGGCTTTTCTTGCGAGCGCGTAATCGACAAGAATACGGCGCATCATTCGTGCGGCCAACGAATAAAAATGAGCGCGGTCCTGCCAGGACACATCGACGTTTACGAGTTTCGCATAGGCCTCATGCACGAGTGCGGTGGGTTGTAAGGTGTGGTTCCGGCGCTCTGATCGAAACAGACGATTTGCGAGCCGGTGCAGCTCGTTGTAAACAAGCGGCGTAAGTTCATCCGCGGCTTTTTCGTCGCCGCCTGTCCATTGGTTCAATAATCGCGTGATTTCGCCGGGCTGCTCCATCGCACGATGCTAGCAGGTCTGCCGAAATCGGTCGATTGGCTGTCGTGACAAACATTTTACACGATATCTGCCATTATCCTGTCATGCCTACAGAAGACGAGATCCGCTGGGCAAGAGTCAATAAGCTGTTTTCAGCTACTCTGGCGCTACCGAAAGAAGGCCGCATTGCTTTTCTTAAGCGCGAGTGTGGCAGCGACATCGAACTACTGACTAAACTCCGGTCCCTGCTAGCTGCGGATGACGACGGAAGCGTCGACCTGGACCAAATTGTTGGCGGCATCGCCACCGAAATCCGCACATCGGCAGATCCTACGCTACTCGAACAACGTATCGGTAATTATCAACTCGTCGAACTGCTCGGCACGGGCGGAATGGGTAACGTTTACCTCGGCCGGCGAATCGACGAGCAGTTCGAACACGAAGTCGCAATCAAGGTTTTGCTAACGGGTAAATCAAACAGTTTGTTTGTCGAGCGCTTCCGCGCCGAGCGGCAGGTGCTCGCAAATCTCGATCACCCGAACATCGCCAAGCTGCTCGACGGTGGAGAAACCGTTGACGGCCTGCAGTTCCTGGTTATGGAGTACGTGCACGGTGAGCCCATCGACAGCTACTGTGACAAACAACGCCTCAACGTTCAGCAGCGCTTGCGGCTGTTTCAGAAAATCTGCCTGGCCGTCGACTATGCACACCGCAATCTCGTTGTTCATCGCGACGTCAAACCAGCGAACATTCTCGTTACCGACGAGGGCACACCGAAGCTGCTCGATTTCGGTATCGCAAAGGTTATCGATGCGTCGGGCCTGCATCAGTCACTCACACTGGAAAGCCAGCGTATGATGACACCCGATTATGC
This sequence comes from Woeseiaceae bacterium, assembly GCA_021773075.1. GTDB lineage: Bacteria > Pseudomonadota > Gammaproteobacteria > Steroidobacterales > Woeseiaceae > UBA1847. The sequence continues at coordinate 6,364 of JAJFKT010000035.1, read as the reverse complement.
GAGCCCCGAGCAAGTGCGTGGCGAAGTAGTGACAACGGCGACCGACGTCTATTCATTGGGCGTGCTTCTGTATCGCCTGCTCTGCGGTCGCGGACCGTATCGAGTTCGCAGCGACCTGCCCTCGGGAATTACGCGAGCGATTCTGGAGGACTTGCCGGGAAAACCGAGCACCATGCTCACGCTGCCTGACGGGGGCGACAACAAGCAGATCACTGGCGACGAAATCAGCAAAAAGCGTCGCAGTTCGGTCGCCCGGCTGGAGAGGCGCCTGCGCGGCGATCTCGACAACATTGCACTAACGGCATTGCGCAAAGAGCCCGAGCGACGCTACCCGTCGGCGCGGGCATTGCAGCTGGATATTGAAAACTATCTGTCAGACAAGCCGATTAGCGCCCGATCGGACAGCGTTGGCTATCGAGCGAGCAAATTTATTCAGCGTCATCGAGTGGGAGTAGCTGTGACTATTGCGTCCGGCCTGGGGTTGATTGCTTCGGCGGTTCAGATCGTCGAACAGCGCGACCGGGCAGAGACAGAGGCTGCTACGGCCGAGCGCGTTTCTGAGTTCCTGGTCAGTATGCTCGAATCGTCCGACCCGTATGAGCGGTCGGCAGAGGTCACCGCGCGAGCTCTACTGGATCGCGGCGCGAAGCAGATCGATGCTGAGCTTGCCGGCCAGCCGCTGGTCAGTGCCCGGCTCAAAATTACTATGGCGAAAGCGTATTCCAGCCTTGGCCTCCAGAACACTGCGGCTGCATTGGCTCGGGAAGCGCTGGATAAATTGTCTGGTCTGCGCGGCAATGACTTCGACACGGCGAACGCCTACATGATATTGGCAAACATTGAGCACGAACAGGAGAATTATGTCTCCGCGAAAGCCATGGCGGAATCGGCGTTGGTATTGTATGAGCCGTTATCGGCTCAGGACCGTACCAGACTGGCCCTGGCAAAAGTGGGGCTTAGCCAAACACTAATGAGGCTCGACGAAACCGACGAAATGCTGCTCACCGCGCAACAGGCCGTTGATATTCTCAGCGAACAACACGGGAACGATCATCCACATACGAACTTGGCAGTCGCAAACTTGAGTTCGATCTACAACGAAATGGGCGATTACGGCCGCGCCCAAGCGTTGGCCGAACAGGTTGTGCTTTGGATGGAAGGCACTTACGGCGAAACCGACATACTACTGGCGGTTCCATTGCACAGCCTTGGTCAAATCATTTGGAATCAGGGCGATTTCAAAGGTGCCAACAAGATTTACGAACGAGAGCTGAAGATATTGGAGAATTCTTTGGGCGAAAATCACCCTTCGCTTCATGGGGTGCTCAGATCGCTTGCCTCCAATCAACGGAAAATTGGCTATGCGGCTGCTGCCAAAGCTTATTACGAACGCGCCATTGAGATTCTCGAAAAATCCGAATCACCGGCATTGGGCAAACTTGCGGATAGCTACGGAGACCTTGGTACATTAATAATGGACGAAGGTTTCCTGGACGAAGCAGAGCCACTGATCCGCCGGGCCCTGGAGCTCAATCAGCAGATTTACGGGAAAGGAAATTCCGAGAGCGCATTTCGACTATTGCATCTGGGTGTATTGCACAAGAGGCGAGGTCAGTACGATCAGGCCCGGGAATATTTGCAGCAGGCAGTGGCGGCGACGTTGAGTCGATATCCGGATGCGCACCGCGATGTGCAAATAATGCGCATGTGGTTGGGCGTTAACGAGGGCAGCGCCGGCCGGTACACAGAAGCGCGCGAAATTCTCGAGACAGTGGTCGCTACATTGGAATCCAATCAAGGACCTGACCATCCTCTTGTCGGACAGGCGCTCAGCGAACTCGCAAACGTCAACATCGGCCTGGAAGAATATGAAATTGCCGACCGGCACCTCGTGCGTTCGTTAAACATACTGCGTTCGCTGAGAGACGAGTGGCATCCGGATATTGAATGGGTACTGCGCCTTCGCGCCACCGTGCACAGCAAGATCGGCGATGATGAGGCGGCGGCGCGCCTGACGGCGGAGGCCGACTTACTGTTACAAGGCCGCGAAAAAGTCTCTGCAGAAGAAGCGAAGCAAAGTCAGGACGCCGATTTCTAAGCGCTCGGCAGGTATTGACACGTAAACTCTGGCTCGAGCGATTCGCCGTGAACGCATTGTGACCGGCATGCACCCTCGTCGATCTCCAATTTGGGCATATCTCTGATCGGTTCCCGCACTAATAGATACGGGTTCAGAAAATTGCTGGAGTATCGATCATGACAACTCAATTGTTTCGCCTTTCGGCCAACAGCTTAGCTATGCCAATATCAAAACTGCTGGTCACAATTACAGCTTGCCTGGCGGCTTGCGGGGGGTGCGGCGCAGGGTCCAATGCAGCACCGACCATAACGCCGGTCCCTCTGCCACCTCCGGTAACGATGGTAACCCTCGCCAACGTAACAAGTCGCGATAGCTTTCTTGGCGAGAACGGCACTGGTTATGCGCACGTCTGCCCTGGCGCCGATCGAGGCCGCGACCCCCGATCATTCCTCATCGTCGTCAACGGATTTTCGCCCACAACCGTTGATCGTCAACCAGCTACCGGTGAGTTGGAGTCAGAATGTGCCAATCACGATGGCACTACCAACTACCATCTCGTTCAGACCCGCTGGAGCAACGGCGCCGATTATATTCAGCGTAACGGCGGATTCATTCGTGAAGTCATTGAAATGATCATCGAAAAATACGAGATCACTGCCGAGGACCGTCTGGCCATTGTGGGCTACAGCATGGGCGGTCTGGTTTCACGCTATGCGTTGCAGAGCATGGAAACGGAGGGTGTCGCTCACAATATGGATCTCTTTGTCAGCGTGGACTCTCCACAGCAGGGAGCCTACGTGCCAATCGGTGTGCAACATATTACCAATGTATTCAAAGACGATGGCGCGCGACCGATGCTGGATATTCTCGACACTCCTGCGGCCCGGCAAATGCTCATCTATCACTACACGCAGGGCAGCAACGCTCAGACCTGGACCAATGAACATCAAACGCTTTTTGTCGACGAACTTCAGGGTGTCCTGGGCGGCTTTGTCCGAACCGAGGGCCTGCGAACGGTTGCGGTATCCAGCGGTCGCGTCGACGGCGTGCTTGAGCAGCCCGCCCCCGGCGCCCGGTATTTTGCTGGCGACCTGAAGATATCCAACACTCATACTGAGAGCGTCAATATCGATACTGTTCTATGCAAGTCCACGCTGACGTTTAACATTATTGTCGACACATTTCTTATCCCGCAAGCCTGGTCACTGCAAACAACAGCTATCGGACCGGTTACGCCGGTGAGGGTCGCCAGCAGCGATGTCAATACCAACGTCAATGGCATTGGTATCGGCGATCGAGACGGATTGATTGCTCACTTTAAGGCCGACGCGAGGAGTCAGCTTTCACTGTTTTGCAGGCAATTTGTTACCGACGCTCTTGTGGGGACCATTGTGGACAGCGCTGTAGAAGCGGGTCGGAATGAAGCCGGCCCGTATGTCGCAAACTACAAGGACAAATTTTTCACTGTACCCAGCTCGACCATGGTGACAGAAGGCGTGCCCGCTGGTTTAAGTGATCATATTGGACAGCTGAGATCGACCATGAGGGATAACGGATTTCGCCTCTACTCGCTCAGCCCGGCCGTTCAAAACAAAGACACCAACGCCTTTATACCGGTTACCAGCGGACTCATGCTCACCGGTGTTGGGCCAACTGACAATCTGAGTATCGAGGTGCTGGAAGCTGCAAGCCCATTCGACAAAATCTACATCGAAGCGACTGCCAATCTGGATCATCTCAAGACAACTACGGGTTGGTATGCGCTGGAGGTGACCGCGCTTTTTGATGCGCCGTAGCTGGAAAGTTTTGGGGAAATTGTTGATCGATTTCAACATTTGGAGATACACGTTCAGATATCGAATGGAGCATCTGATGAAAATTGAAGTTTCAGGTTTGCGACGACATCCGCTTGGTTCACTGTTGTGCTCATTCGCCGTTCTATTGACGCTGGTCGCCTGCCAAAGTGGCAATGTAAGGCAAGATTCGACTGCATCGGAGCTTGTCACAAACATCGAGCCCTCGCCCTTTCTTTTGAGAAAACTCGCGCCGGATAGTGCCGGCCAAGCGACCAAGTTGTTGCCAACGACGTCAGCATTGCAACCTGACCCAACAACACCGCTCCTTCCGTGCGGCGACGGCGACTTTGCTCTCCGAGATCTGGCCGTAAAATCGGTCTCGCTTTCTTATCAGGATGTCGATGCCGCCATCAATGTGCTTTTGGCGATGGGCTACACAACGCGAATCGTCGGCGGACAGGACGCAAACGTAACCGTCGGTGAGCGTTTCAGCTGTGATGTCTTACCTGTCGTCATGTTGAATGCCGAGCCGGATGATTCGAAAATGACATTCTTCCCGGACAACTCCGATTCAATGGCCTCTCAGGCGAATGCATACGAGCAGGGTGCCGCGTTAGCTAATCTGAATCGAATCAAGCGATCGCATTCCGGCGACATTGACCGCCTGATGGTTTTCTACCATCCAGAACGATCGCAAGCATTGTCAAGATTCGAGGACCACGTTCGCCAGATCGTCGACGCACCCGCTGCGCAAGTCTACATCGAAGGTTGGGTCTTGGAGGTCGGGGAAGAAGATTCCAGGGAACTTGGCGTCAAGTATGCCGAGAATATTCGGGCCGATGGCTCGATCACGTCTGGAAACCTCGACGGCGAGGGTGACACCATTGATTACACGTCCGACAATCGCATTGACGTCGATGGCGAATTCCTGTTCAGACCGGATATTGGCGTTCTAAAACGCGTCCGTGCACTTGTTGAAAATGGCAAGGCAGAAATATTGTCACGGCCGAGTCTGCTCACTCTGAGTAATCGACAGTCGGTTATTCAAATTGTCGATGTTATTCAATACCCGGAAATCGAAACGACTTACCAGGGCCTTAGCAGCGTGACGTCGGGCGTTCGCTTCGGATCTTTAAGTGTCGGCATCACGTTGAACCTGAGACCAAGAGTTTCTGCCGACCGGCAATGGGTAAGCCTGGAGATTGATGCAATAGTCGACGCGGAAGATGAGGAAAATACGGGCCAGGCGTTTCAAGCTTCGCCAACGGCGGCGAATGACCGGGTACTCATCGCCGAAAAACCTGGTTTTAGCAGCAGGCGTGTCCGGACCTTCGCCCGTATCCCAGATCGCACACCGATCATTGTCGGTGGCCTTGTTACTAAAGAGGAATCAACTATTAGAAATCGCGTGCCGGTTCTCGGTGGAATTCCGCTGATCGGTGGCCTCTTCGGCTTTACCGACAAAGATGTAACCCAGCGAGAAATCATGATTGTGCTCACACCCTATGTGCTCGCGGAAGAAGGCGCCGGTGTTCGATCGAACACACCCAAAGAGAGTCAGTTATTTGACGATTCCGACATGTCACTATTTAGCAACCGATATCGACTTCGTGGTGAGGATATTTTCGATCTCAGCCAGATGACTAATGACAATGAGTACCTCAGACATGAGTTTGCCGCGCGTCAGGCCGTGCACTCGAACCCAGAGCTAATTCATGATGCTCATTATGCTGCTTTCCTAAATGGCAATATGCCCGGGGGTGAAGCGCTGGTCGCCCGCACATTCTTCGATCTTGTACAAAAACTAAAGCTGAGTCGGGAGCTCGATCTGAATCACATTCAGGTGTCGCTGATTTCCAATGGCCAAATCATACGCACGTCACTCAAGGATGTATTGGAGCAGGCCGGCGAACAACCGGTGGTGTTGAGCCTCGATTCGGGAACAGCAACTGGCGTCTTCGCACAACTGGATTCATACCAGCGAGAACCGCGAGACGGCGCGGTGCGTATCGATAGCAAGAGTGACGCGGATCGATTTGCTGATGCGGTCATAGCTCGGGAGATTATTGCGCTGAATGGCGGCATCGAGAGCCTGAAGATCCGTCACATTCAATTAGGTCAGTTCATCGAACTGCCAGATTTTGAAAAGAGCGAATATTTCGCGATTGACAGCGAAACTCTGCGCGTTTTTGAAAGTTCAATACGCTACGAACAAATCGTGCGGAGTAGCCTGGCGCAAGCTTATCAAGGCGTAGGGTCGACACCGTAGGTCAATTCGAAAGTTGCCTTGTCGTCAGCTGCGTGCGGACAAGGGTCCGTTAAGTGCACATAGTTAACACCCTGAAAAGAATGGTGGCCAGGGGCGGATCAACTCGCGAAGCGAGTTAAGACGGCGAAGCCGCCCGCAGGGCGAGAACCGGTCTCAACCGGTTCGAGTCAATCGAACCACCGACACGCGGATTTTCAGTCGCGAGTAGGATCGCCTGAG
>JAJFKT010000034.1 GCA_021773075.1 Woeseiaceae bacterium | reverse complement strand
TTGAAAGTGGCTTCTTCTAAACTTCCTTTTGGGATAGCAAATTTTACTTCAGACATTTTTAATTTTTTCACTTTTTAGGTATATAATCGCATGTTTAAATTTGCTCAAGTAATTCTTTAGCTCTATCAAGTGAAATTTTCTTTTCATCAATCATTTTTTGAACGATTCCATCAATTTGATTAGATTTAGCACCTGCAGCAGCAGCTAAATTTCTAGCATGAAGGCGCATGTGTCCTTTTTGAATACCTTCAGTTGCAAGAGCTCGAATTGCACTATAATTTTGAGCCAATCCAGTAGCAGTCATTACACATGCAAGTTCTTGTGTGGATGAAGCACCTAGAATTTTTGCACAAACTTTGGCTACTGGATGAACATTTACGATTCCACCCACAATACCCACAGAAAGAGGGATTTCCAGAATTCCAATTAGATTTCCCTCATCATCCTTACTCCATTTACTCAAAGAACGGTATTTTCCGGTTTGTGCAGCATAAGCATTTGCTGCAGCCTCTATTGCTCTACTATCTTGACCAACTGCATTTGCAACAGCTATAGTTCCATTCATAATTCCTTTGTTATGAGTAACAGCTCTATACACATCATTGTCAGCAAATTCAAATGCTAAAATAATATTATCAACAACTTGATCTCCACCTACTGCTTCTTTTTCAAACACAGCCTTTGCTTTTACCATTCGTCTAGTAGAATAATTAGATAATATTCTCAGTAATGCTCTACCACCAGTAATTTTTTCAATTAAAGGAGAGATAGCTTCGCACATAGTATTTGTTACATTAGCACCCATAGCATCACCCACATCAATAAGTAATTCAACAATTAGCATTTTTCCAGAAGGCGCATCAATCTCTTTACATGAAATTTCTTTAGCACCTTTACCCATCTTAGATAAAGTATTACTTTTTGAATTTGCTAATTGGATAATTTCATTAGAAGTATTTTTTATTTTAGATATAGCTGATGGAATATCAACATCTAACATTTGAATTTGGCCAATACTAAAAGATTCATCAGCTGATACTTCAAAACCACCTTTAATTCGTGCAACCTTAGCTCCCTTTGATGCAGCAGCTATTACTGATGGCTCTTCAATTACCATAGGAACAACGTAATCTTTACCATTTATCTTAAAATTTGTAGCAATTCCTAAAGGAAGAGAAAAAGTTCCAATAGCATTTTCAACCATTTTGTCTGCTTTATCAAAAGAAATTCCACCATTGTCATCTTGTAAAATTTCTAATTCTTCATTTGAAAGATTTGCAAAATTAGCAACAACATCTAATCTTTCTTGTCTAGATTTTTCAAAAAATTTTGAAATTGACGAATCAGGCATTTTATTTCAATATCCTCAATAGTTTATCATCCATACTATCTGGAAAACCTTTTCCATCAGTATTTGAAGTAATTACATACAAACTACCATCAGGGCCTTGCACTACATCACGTACACGTCCTATACCACTAAGAATTGACTTTTGGGAACTCAATCCTTCTTCAAAATCTAATTGATATAGATTTGCAGCCCTCATGGATGCTAAAATGAATGGAGATTCAAAGTCTAAGGAGTCACCAGAATAAAACAAAATACCACCAGGTTCAATACTTGGATCATAGCAAAGAAGGGCATCTTCAAAATCTCCATCACCTGAGCATTGTTCTTCAGGCCATCCATAGTTTTTTCCTGCTTGAATTAGATTAATTTCGTCATTTTTTTCTGGACCAAATTCTGCAACAAACAAATTTCCATCATCATCCCAAGTCATGCCTTGAGGATTTCGATGTCCCAATGAATAAACTGGTGAATTAGAAAAGGGGTTATCATCTGGAATTGTGCCATCATCATTTAATCTTAAAATTTTTCCAGATAAGGAGTTAAGATCTTGTGGTGAATGAGAAGCATCAGAAATAGTACCGGTACCAATATACAATTTTTTATCTGGTCCAAATTTTATAAAACCTCCATTTGTAAATGAAGATCCAGGAATTTTATCTAAAATGATTTCTGCATTTTGTAATTTGTTCTCTGATTCAGTAATTCTTAAAATTTTATTCCATAAATTATCATCTTCTTCATAAGTCAAAAATACATACATGTAATGATTAGTTGAGAAATTTGGATGTAATGCAATTCCTAACAATCCACCATCAAATACATCAGCTCCACGTAATGTAGCTAATGGAGATTCTAACAAAGTGTTATTTTGAATTACTTTAATCATTCCATCTTTTTCAGTAACAAAAATCCTATCTCCAGAAACAGCAATGGCTCTAGGTTTATCGAGATTTTCAGCTAAAATAGTTACAAAATCACTTTCAGAATTGGAATTTGGAATTGGTAATGGAATTGGATCTGTTGGAGATGTTAGAACTAATACTGAAAATACAATGGCAACAACAATTGCAGCAACTTGAATTTTTTTATCCATGAAAACAAGAGTTCTTCAAATCCTATTAATTACTTTCAAGGATTTGATAAAGCGTATATACCGCTCAACTCCATTTATGTTCAGCGGGGTGGGGAAGCCAGGTCATCCCGGCGGGCTCATAACCCGCAGTTCAGTAGTTCAAATCTACTCCCCGCTACTTATTTTCCATATACACAAAACCATGGAAGCGATTTATCAAATTTTGATGATTTGTTAATTGTTCCAATTCTCTGTAAAGGTCTAGTCAGATGCCTATGTGCAGAGATTTTTGGAAGATAAAGTTGTTTTTTGATATTTCTTGAAATTTCAGTAGTAATTTTTTTAGAATCTTTTTTTCCACAACGAATACACTGAAATCCTTGATTGATACCTTTAGATTTCATTTTTTTGTGGCATTTAGTGCATTTTGGATTTGATAATACAGTATTTTTTTCTAGTGAAATGACATCAATAAATTCAAGATTAATAATTCGTGGGAAATTTTTAGAAGCTTTTCTAACTCCTCCGCCAACATTAATTTTATCTCCTTTTAGCAAATTTGATGCAATTACAGCCATACCAGTTGGTTTGTAAACGGCACACCAAAATTCATGGCTCTTAGAAATAATTTTAAAAAATACGTGGCCTCCTTTTACAATTTTTGGTGTATTGGATACAACGCCAGAGATTTTTCCAGATGCATATGGTTTCATATTTTCAAAAGTTAATTCATTTTTCAAATGATCACCAGTCCCTTGATTTGATTTGAAGATCATATATCCATCTAATTTTTCATTTGTTTTGAGAATTTTAGTAGCATAAACCAAAGAATCAACGTTTTCGCCTCGGACACCATAAAAAACAGGATCTGGTCCATGTGGAGTAATTAAAACTCGACCTTTCATTGTATCAAAGCTGTTAAACGTGTTAGGAGAAGTTTTTTCCTGCATATGCTTTACACTTTCAGTAGAAATTTTTCTTTCTTTTCCAAATTCTGGTTTTTTACGATAGCTTAAAAGTTCCAATGTGTGATCTTGAAAATCATAACCTATTGCACCTATAGCACCAACTAATCCTTGACCATTTCCTTGATAATGAATCTCAAGATTATTTTTTTTGGCAAACGTTTTTGCGTTGTTACGATTAATTAATTGCCATAAAGCTAATTTACTAAATTTGATAAATTCAGATGGAATACTATCACTTTCGAAAAATACTAGTCCTGGATTAGCACCATTTTTAGTATCAGAGTATTTGTTAACAAGGTTTTTAATTTGATTTTTAATTTTAGATGGATTTTTTGTCTTTATTTTAAAAGAAACTGCACCATTTCCTCTAGTTTTCCATGGAATGTTAGGATTGAATCTAATTAATCGTGGAAAATCCAAAAATTCAGTTTTTTGTTTTTGGAGGGAATCAACAATTTTGTACGCTAAAAAGGTAGTACACATGCCTTTAGGAGAATCAGTATCATCAAATCCTACATTAAGTATAGTTTCCTTTTCCACGACATGTTTTAACGGATTAGACATTTTTACTTGTTGTAAGCTTCAGTTGATTTAAATTAATAACGTGTCATTCCAAGCTGAATTGATCATAGTAGATGAAGCAAGGATTTTCAAAGAAATAGATGAAAAAAATCCGGCATCAGTTTCATTAAATGGTCCAGATGGCATGCTACCCCAAATTCAAGATATGGCAATTAAAATTTCAACAAAATATAATATTCCAGCATATGTTTTAGCAGATACCACATGGGGAACTTGTGATTTGAATACAACGGGTTCAAAAATACTAGGGGCAGAAATTCAATTTAACATTGGACATACAATCAATACCGAATCATTAGAAAAAAATTTAGTTTTAATTGATGCTTTTGATGATGTAGGATTTGATAGTGTTGCAGAACAATGTACAGATATTTTAAAAGGGAAATTAGTTTCACTAGTTACAGACAGTCAACATTTACATCAAATGGATAGAGTTGAAAAAATTTTAACAAAAAATGGAATTAAAGTAAAAATTGGAAAGGGAAAAGGACAATTAAATGACGGTCAAGTATTTGGTTGTGAATTTTATCCTGCAACAGAATTAAAAAAAGAAGTTGACGCCTACATATTTTTAGGACAAAGTAATTTTCATGCAGCAGGAATTGCATTGTCAACAAATTTGCCAACATTTGTTTTAGATCCTTATTTTAATGAGGTAAGAGAAGTAACAGAATTTGCACGTTCACTCAAAAAGAAAGCATCATTGGCAATATTCAAAGCTGCAGAAGCAAAATCATTTGGAATAATCATCGGATTGAAAGAAGGGCAATTATCAAAAGTATTTGGATTAAAATTTAAAAAAGAATTAGAAAAAGAAGGAAAATCAGTTCAGTTGTTTGCACTTACAGACATTACAAATGATCGATTAAACAACCTTAGAGGAATTGATGCATTCATTCAAGTTGCTTGCCCAAGAATTTCTACAGATAATCAATTTGACAAACCTGTACTATCCACTCCGCAGGCCAATGCACTTCTAAAAGTTTTACGAAAAGAAAGTATTGGTGAATATCTAGAAATCCCACACTGGTTATAATTATAAAATCAAATTTTTGAATCTAACATCATCAGATAGTTTTTCAAATATTTTTGATTTTTTAGCTTTTATTTTGTATTTTGTTCCTTGAGAAATAGCACGTTCAAGTAAATCCAAAGCTTCCTCATTTTTAGACATCATTACAAAACTACAGGATTTATCAAATAATACATCAGCATTATCAGGATAGTCATCTAAAATTCTATTACAGCATTCAATTGATTCATCATAATTTTTCATAGAAAATAAAATTCGCTCTTTATGATACAGTGCAATGTTATATTTTGAATTATTTTCTAGTATTCTATTACATATGGATAATGCATCTACAAATTTTTCTTGTTTGCGAAATGAAGATATTTTATTCACCAATAGCGAAAGATCGTCTGGAGAGCTCACTAAAGCAGAATCATAGCATTTTATCGCACCATCAAAATCTTTTAGTTTACTAAGAGCATATCCCTTATTGTTAAGAGAACTTACATGTTGAGGGTTTTCATTTAAAATTTGATCATAGTATGTAATAGATTCACGTAATTTACCTGCTAAAAATAACCTATTAGCTTCATCTAAAATTGAATTTGTTTTTGGATCTTCCATATCATTAAGACCCAGGTTTGATTAAGATTTTTCCAAAGAGACCCTTACCTTTGAGCATTTTTGTATGAGCATCTGCAGCTTCTTCTAGTGAATATACAGAATCAATAACAGATTTGATTTTACCTTGTGACATCCAATACAGACCTTGTTCTAATTCAGCCCTAGTCCCTTGAGTAGAACCTAAAATATTGATTCCTTTAAAGAAAATATGACGTAAATCAGTTTTAGCATCATATCCAGTTGTTGCACCTGTTGTTACTATAGTTCCACCGTAATTTAACAAAGTTAGTTCTTTATTCCAATGAGAGCCACCAATATGTTCAAAAATAACATCAACGCCAGGTACATCTCCCATGGGTTTAGGAATTTTTTTAGCAATTGATCTTACTTCTTTATGCCAATCTTCTTTTCTATGATCCACAGCATAATCAGCTCCTAGTTCCAATAGTTTATCTAATTTGTCAGGACTGGCAGTAGAAATAACAATACATCCAAAGAGTTTTGCAATTTGTATTCCATAATTTCCAACACCAGAGCTACCCCCCATTATCAAAACTACTTGTCCTGGTTGAATTTTTGCTCTTCCAATTAACATATGCCATGAAGTTAGCAATGTCATTGATGCAGCAGCAGCTTCATCATACGAAACTCCTTCAGGGATTTTTACAACATTAACTTCTGGAAGATGTGTAAATTCGCAATATCCTCCCCAGAGAGGCCCAGTTTCAAAACCCCAAATGGTTCGTTTTTTACAATCAAATTCTCGACCATCAGTACATGCTTTACAAACTCTGCATGACATATTTCCATGTGATACAACCCTATCACCAACTTTGATGTTTTTCACATCATCTCCAATAGATATTACCTCACCAGCAACATCAGTTCCAGAAATATGGGGTAATGGAATTGCCAAGGGTTTACCTCTCATTCCCCAGATATCATCATAATTGAGAGCAGCCGTTTCTACTTTGATTATAACTTCATTAGATTTGGGTTCAGGTATAGGAATATCTTTAATTTTTAAGATTTTAGAAAAATCATCATCATCAGTATATTGATCATATACTAGCGCTTTCATGATTTTCATCTAATTTTTGAAGATATATGATTTATCAAGATCCATTAAACCACAAACAATTATAATCATAAATACAAAATTCTCAATATGTCTGAAAATGCAATATTTCCAGGAGATAAAATAGCATCAATTGAAGAATATGAGGCTGGGCACAATGCTTTTGACGATGGAAATATGGTCAGAGCAGCAACTGTTGGAGAAAAAGACATCGATAAAGAATTACGAACTGTAAATGTTAAACATCCAAAACTTCTATCAATTCCAAAAGTAGGAGATATCATTATTGGAACAGTAGCTGCAGTTATGTCATCAATGATTGCAGTTTCAATTGATTACATTAATGGGAAACCTACAACATCAAAAGTTGAATGTATTTGTGGAACACGAAATTTAAGAATAAGAAATGTTGCTTTAGTTAATGATATAGTTACACTAAAAATTCTCAATCATCTTAATGGTACTATTCATGCATCTATTAGCGAACCTAATTTAGGAATTTTATTTACAAAATGTAGAAAATGTGGCGGTAAAGTTATTCCAATGCGTGATGCAATAAAATGTACAGATTGTGCATGGATTGATGAAAGAAAACTTTCTGCAAATTTTGGAAATACTGACTTCGTAAATTTGCAAGATTAAACAATGACTGACGTTTCGTTCCAAGGTGAACGAGGTGCTTATAGTGAAGCAGCAGCAAGATCATTTTTCGATAAGGAAATTAAAACAATTCCTAAAACTACATTTGCAGAAATATTAGAAAGTACTTCAAATGATGAAACTCAATATTCAATTTTGCCAGTAGAGAATTCCATAGAAGGAAGTGTTGGAGAAAGTTATGATTTGTTATATTCAACGTCTCTTCATGCAACAGGTGAAATTTATCACAGAATTGAACATTGTTTAATTGGAATTGGTAACATTGATGAAATAGATACAGTATATTCCCATCCACAAGCTTTAGGTCAATGTAGAAAATTTATTGAAGAACATAACCTGAAAACAATTCCAGCATATGATACTGCAGGAAGCGTAAAAATGGTTAAAGAACAAAACAAATCTAATTGTGCGTGTATTGCAAGTAAAGATGCGGCAAAAATTTACAACATGCCCATAATTTTAGAGGATATTGCAAATAATCTAAATAATTATACAAGATTTTTAATTTTATCCAAAGAAAGTAATCCTGAAACTGGAAATGATAAAACATCGATAATTTTTTCAATAAAGCACGAACCAGGCTCATTATTTAGAATAATTGAGAAATTTCACAAAAACAATGTTAATCTGACAAAGATTGAGTCAAGACCAACTAAAACAAATACCTGGGAATATAATTTCTATGTAGATTTCGAAGGACATCAAAGCAATTTAAAAATTTTAGAAATGATAGAGAAAATTAAACAAGAAACATTATTTATGAAAATTTTAGGTTCTTATCCTTCTGCAAAATTAAGCTAAAATCCTTTTGGTTTTCTTAAAGTAAAACCCATACTAAATCCAATGATAACCATTCCAGATGTAATTACCATAAGATCATAAGTGAACCAAATTGGATCAGATGTTCGAATTAATTCTCCAGTTATAGATAGTTCAGAATTTCCTGTGTTTTGAATGAAAATTCGAGTGTCACCATCTGCTAAATGAACCCAATCCAAAGTTAATTCATTTTGATAAGACGTCATATTAGGAATCTGTAAACCAGTACTAGGACTTTCAAGTTTTAGATCAAAAGCATCACCCAAAATTTTCATATGTTGTGGTGTATGATTTGGGGCAGGAATAGTATATGACATTGAATCACCTATAGCTACTGTATAATCTTCATAAACCGTAAGTGGTCCAATATGTGTAAGTAAAGAATAACCTCCAATTGCAATAATGATAGAACCAACAACTAAACCAATGATAGTCCGTTTAGAAAGCATGATAGAGATAGTCTAGATACCGTTTAAAAAATTATCTACATTTAACCATCTGATTTATAGCAAATAACCAGCAATATCAGGCTCAAATCTCCGCTATATTTGTCTAGCATGTAGAAACTTTAACGTTTACACATGTTAATCAAGTAAAAAATAATCCCATCAAAAATATTATTTCACAGTCAAGACATGCTGTTCTCTTCTTTTTTGAACTTCATGTGTCAAACATAATTCAGCAAATGCAGATTCATCAAAATGAACATTCTTCAAAGAATTTCTTTTATTAATTTCAGGATACTCACTGTATTTTTTTCTGTTAATTGTTCGTCCTCCAGTTTTAGGTCTGAATCCACCCCATTGTTTGAAAAATACTGCAACACCTTGATCTTTACATTGTTCAATGATTTCTTCAATCCATTCCTTCTCTACAGAGCGATAATGATGTCCACTTTCACCACCAATTATTGCCCAGTCAATACTTCTAAGATTTAATTTTCCTACTGATCCAATCAAAGGTTCAAAACTAATGAATCTTGTATGACACTTTACTTTTCGTAAATCATTAATCCTAGAAACATATTGTTGGTTTTCAATACTAGTTCCCATCCACATAAAATTTGGGATTTTATGGCCAAAATATTTAAAAAATAATTCAGAAAATTCAGCCATTCTTTTTGGACGTTTAGTAAGAATTTGATAATCATGACGATCAGCTCGGATCATGGTTGCAAAGCATTTTCCAGTAAATTCGAAAAGTGAATTTTCATGGAATAAATCAGACATACTATTAACAAAGATTTTTTTTGGTGTTTTCCAAGTTAACGGTAAATTAACATCAGAAGGGTGTTCAACATATTGAAATCCTTTTTTGTATTTCTGTTGTCCCATTGCTTTCAATCTTTTTGTCATAGTTTCAGCATAACAATTCTTACATCCAGGAGAAATTTTTGTGCATCCACTTGTGGGATTCCATGTAGCCTCTGTCCATTCAATTTCAGAACCAATAGCCATTATTCTTAATGATCATAATGAACTTTAAAACGTTTAAACCCATCTTTTCATATAGTATTAACATTCAGCTAACAAAATGCCTCAAAAGAAAATACCTTCAATATGGCCAATAGAAGCACACACAAAAGCTAAACATCAAATTCTCGAAGAGTATTTGAAAGCATGGTTTCCAATTATAGGAAGATGGGCAAATAGAATAGTTTACCTTGATGGTTTTGCAGGTCCAGGAGAATACAAAGAAGGAGAAGATGGATCCCCAATAATTGCAATTAAAACTGCAATTGAGCATACAATGTTGAAACCAACTACAGAAATTACTTTTGGATTTATTGAAAAAGATAAAGAAAGATCTGACAATTTGAGAGAGATTTTGAAAGAAAGATTTGAAATTCCTAAAAATATAAACATCCAAGTTGAAAATTCAGAATTTGAAGATACTCTTTCAAAAACACTGAATGGGTTAGAAGAAAAAGGAGCAAAATTAGCGCCAACTTTTGCATTTTTAGATCCCTTTGGATATTCTGATTTCCCCATGGAATTAATCAAACGATTACTTAGTTATGAAAAATGTGAAGTTCTAATTACTTTCATGACAGGTTTTGTAAACAGATTTCTCGATCCATCTCATGAAGAAGCAATTACAAAATTGTATGGTACAAACGAATTCTTAGAAGCCAAAAAAATTGAGAATACTGAAAAAAGAATCGATTATTTGTTAAAACTATATGAAAATAAACTCAAAGAAAATGGAGGGGTAAAATATGTTAGATCGTTTGAAATGGTTGGAAAAGATAACAACGTTGTATATCATTTAATTTTCGGTACTAAGCACTGGAAAGGTCTAGAAGTCATGAAAAAAGTAATGTTAAAGGTAGACAGTAGAGGGATGTATTCTTTTTCAGACAGAATGGGCTTTAATCAAACATTCTTTGTAAATATTAGAGAAGGGAATGAATGGATGCCAGATGCAGCACAATTGATTTTCAAAGAATTCAAAAGACAATCAGTCACGGTTAATGAAATTCAAAAATTTGTAATTACTGATACCCCATATCTGTTTAAGAAAGAAATATTGAAATTTTTGGAGAAAACAGATAATCCAAAAATAATTTCAGTTAGTAAAAGAAAAAATAAAACACTGTCATATCCCGATGGGTGTACTATTACGTTTTCAAAGGAATAGAAAACTAAACATTCGTAATCTTGTATAGGATTATGCTGTTGCCCAACCAAGATCAATAAGCTTTACAGCACTAGATGATTTGACACATGCAGGAGATCCAGTATATTTGAAAATCAATGTAAAGTCATTTTTACATACAGTATCAGAAGGTTCCACTCCCAATCTTAATTGTTTTAACGGTGTCAATGTTTTAGGAGGAAACATAGTAGCATCTTTTATTTCGAGTGTTGATTTTTCAGTAGATGCCGTAAAAATTTCTAAAACCCGATGATCGATATCCTGATAAACTTCAGAAAATTCCGTCATCTTCCCATCAATCAAAATATTGAAATCAGCATCATTTGAACCAATTTTACTATCAACAAAATCTCTAGGTAAAATCATTGATAGTAATCCTTGATCTCCCGAATCAAAAATTAAACTGAAACTCTTTGTATCATAATCTACTATAACATCATGAATATTTCCATCAACCATTGAAAGTTCAACCAAGTTGAATGTTGTCAGGTACTTAGGATTTATTGTAACATGTGTTTGTGGTTTTACTGTAATGTTAAAGGCATTTGTTTGTGATTCTGCATCCATGTATTGACTTTTAATTGTGATCATTGAATTTGTTCCAATTTCCTCAAAAGTTGGAATCCATTTTATTATTCCATCTTTATTGATAGACATTCCTTTTGGTGCAGAATCAAGCACGTATGAAACAACATTTGCCTCTTCTCCTGGAACATCTATATCAAAAGAAAATTCTTGATTTGCAATTGCCTCTAATTTGTTTACTTTAAGAATATGATTTTGATCTAACACTACTGAAAATGTCGCTTCCTCGCCACCCAAAGTTCCCATTACAGGCGTTGTTGTACGAAATATGTCATCAGGATCAAAACTACATTGGGATGAACCATTATCAGGTAGATCTAGAAATGCAAATCCGCTAGTTAACCCAGTAGTCAAAGTATCACTAAAAGTTTTAGTTTTATTTTCGATTTTTTTCAGATCTTTGGTTTTGTGATCTGTGTCAATGTTGCCTTTTGTATCATTTGTAACCCAATCAATTTTTCCTTGATGAGTTGTTTTACTAACAACTACCTTGTTAGCAGTATAATCTGCTCTAAATTCCCAATCATTTCTTTCTTGCCAACCACTTGTTGACACAAGTGTATCTTTAGGTGGAAAAGATCCTGAAACATATGGGCCAGCTGGTAAAGAGGTTGGTTTTGGAGGAGTAAGTCCGGTGGTGTTATAATTATTCCATTCGGTTGAATTAAGTGTCCCACCGATTGTTACAATAATTCCAGCATCATTATTGATAAGAAATGGCCCATCAATTACTTTAGTAATTGTATTTTGTGCAGGATTAAACATGCATGCACCAGTTTTTGCTACAAGTTTTCCATTCTTATCAAAATATTTTAAGACAAAACCTGCATTCGGAGCACCATCACACCAAACTTCAATTTTGGAACCATCACTGAATTTTTCTGGAATAGAAACCTGTCTATCTGGACCAGCTGATGCACATGTTGTTCCAGGAGGAATTGGGACATCAAGTTTTAGTGATTTTCCTTTAGGTACAATTCCAGTATCAGCATTGACATAAGGTGTTAAAACAAGAGATAGTGCTAAAATTGAAATGACGCTAAATAATAATATCTTAGGAATCAATGAATGTAATAAAAAATAAGATTATTTAAGATTTATCCAGTAAATAATAAATTCATAATCCATAATAAGATTATGAATATTTCTAGATCTACAAAAATAACTTCACATTATTAATTATGTTAATAATGACTAAAACTTTGCATAAAATATGAGATACTGGATTAAAGCAGTCATACTTGTAATAGGAATCACAGTGATTGCATCAACAGGTTTAGATGGAATAATTCACTATGTTGGTTCCATAAACTCTGCAAATGACATTAGCTCTTCCACATCTAACATAACAGAACCTATTGGGATTTTGATTGCAAGCTTTGTTTTACTTCGATTCAAACCCACAAACGACAATGATATTTTGCATTATAATTTAATTAGAAAAATACTCATGGTAGTGATACCTGTATCTGCAGCTTATGGACTAAGTAATGAGTTTCTGCGAGCATATGGTCCATATGTGTCTCCTTTTTTAGTCATATTCGTACTATATACAAAAAATATTGCAATGGTATTGACAATCATATTTGTATATCAAAAATTCAAACCATCACGAATAGATCACAGTTTGTAATCTACCTAAGGATTATGAATACCAATATCAGAAGAAGGAATTAATCCAAATAGTAAAAGCGTCGACTTGTTCCATAACACCATAACTAAAATTATTAGCTTGTATTTTTGATTCTGATATTAAATTATTAGCTTGTATTTCGGTTTCCTTCATCAAATTATCAGGCGCAGAAATTTTCTCCTCTAACTTTTCATTTGATTCTTGTAGTAAATTTTCTTGCATTTTTACGTCTTCAAGATCAGTTGATAAAACACCAACCTGTTTTGTGAGAAATTCTTTTTCATCTAATAACGGTACATTTTGTTCTTGAATTTCTGAAATGTCAACATCATTCTGATCGACAGTTTTTTCCATTAAATAACTTCCAAAGATTTCAATTTCATCAATATCTGAAATCAGATTTAGAATGATTGTTCTTGATTGAGTAGTTTTAGTTTCCTCATAAGCAAGCAAATCCCCATCTGCAATAACTAAAAACTGATCATCTTGGCCTTGGTAAATTGCATCAAAAAATTCACGATCAAATGTCATTTCCAAGGTTCCTTCCAAATCAATAACCCCTATGTCCAATATTATAGAATTGGCTTCAGTATCTAATTGATATGATTCTACATTCACCCCAGTTTCAGAAATTTCAAATGGTATTGATGCATGTGCATCCAACAAAATGGTTGTTGCAGAAATTGCAACTAAGATAAAGAGAATTGCTTTCATGAAGATTTTACGCTCTGAAAATAATGTTATCAAGAAAAGAGTCACTACTTTTTGACATAGAAACTAATCATTATCATAGAATATTCAGGTATAGATTATAGTTCATAATCCATAGTAAGATTACGAAAAAGAATTATATCAATATCAGAAATATGGTAAAAATAGTAATTCAAGTACCGCAATAAGGTTCAGGAATAGATTCGTTTGGGAAATGTTTTTTCCAATAATTTAATGATTCAGCATACATAATTTGAAAAAATTTTGATGCTTCTATATTTTTTTCCTTTGTTCTTCAATATCCTTTTCTAATGCATTCCAATTTCTAATGATGTAACTTGCATATGTTTCCAAAAAAACATCTTTATCTAATAAATCCGCATTAAACAAAACCCCTGCTTGATTCATAGATTCTTTAAGTCTATAGGCATCTTCTTTAAATTCGCCTTGATAAACTAATGATAAATTTTGTTTTTTTAATCTACAATACTCTACAAAAATTCGTTGGCGATGATTCTTGTTAATTTTACCACTAATCATTTCAAATACTTTGATAGTAGTTTCAAATCTCATATTTTTTTTAACTAATTCATTCTGTTCTTTTTGAAGTTTGATTGTCTCTTCAAACTCTTTTTTTTGATATTTTCGAATAATTACATTAAGAACTATGCCAGATACAACAGCGATAAAATATATCAGAATTCCCCAAAATTCAATATTTTCCCATATTGCCATCAGATATTATTCTACTATACGTTATTTAATTGAAAATAAATCACACATCAAGATATTAGATTTTAATTATATCCCAGGATTTACATAATTTCTACTAGGAATATGCATAGAAAAAGGTCGTTAAAATTTTAAAAAAGAGTACACAGTATTACGTTATTCCTAAAATTTACGTAATCTATCTAACGATTATGAATAAGTAATGGTAAATTACAAATTCTTGGAATATTTTGTATCTATCAATAGATTCATCCTTCATTAAAGATAGAATTTGATCTAGAGGTTTTTCATATTTACTTTGAATGAATTTGCTGAAATGATCAATGCTAGATTTGTAACTATCAACTGAAGCTTGACTGTGAGATATCACATAAACAGAATCCAAATAATCTGAAATCAGTTTTTCTACATTAAATTCTGTCATGAATTAACAGATACAGTAAATCTTACTAAAAAGTAGAGGTTAACAGCTAGAATAACAATTGTTTACTACATTAAAGAAACATCGTGAGGCTGACTTTCTGCAAACCCTGCTCTTGACATTTTGATAAATTCTGCATTTTCTTGCATTTGTGGTATAGTATGAGCCCCACAATAACTTAGTCCAGAACGTACACCACCAGTTAGTTGTTTTAGAATATCAGTCACTGTTCCTTTGTATGGAACCATTGCCTCAACTCCTTCTGCAACATAGTCATTAAGATCATCATCGAGAGACATGGAACCTGTTTCTTTAGATTTTCTTCCTATAGATGCAGCTAGTGATGCCATACCACGATAAACTTTGAATCGTTTTCC
The DNA here is from genome assembly GCA_021773075.1 of Woeseiaceae bacterium. GTDB lineage: Bacteria > Pseudomonadota > Gammaproteobacteria > Steroidobacterales > Woeseiaceae > UBA1847. The sequence continues at coordinate 784 of JAJFKT010000034.1, read as the reverse complement.
ATTTTTAGTCAAAACTGTACCAGGGGATTCATCAGTTCCACCAAGCATACTACCAACCATTACCGTTGAAGCGCCAGAAGCTAATGCCTTAGTTGCATCACCGGAAGTTCTTGTTCCACCATCAGAAATTATTGGAATTCCATAATCCTTACCAATTTTAGCACAATCCATTACTGCAGTTAGTTGCGGAACTCCAGAACCAGTAATTACTCTAGTAATACAAATTGAACCAGAACCTACACCTACCTTTACAGCATCTACACCTGCTTTGATCAAATCTTCAGCTCCTTGAGCAGTTGCAATATTTCCTGCAATCAATTCACAATTAGGAAATGCCTTTTTGATATTCCTAACTGTGCTGATAGCATTTTCACTATGTCCATGAGCAATATCAACAACAAGCGCATCTGCTCCTGCTTCCAAAAGAGATTCACTTCTTTCTAAAAAGTCACCTTTAACTCCAACTGCAGCACCAACTAATGGTCTACCTTTCTTATCTTTAGATGCATTTGGGAAATCAGCATTATTTGTAATATCTTTACTTGTAATCAAACCTTTGATGAGACCTGAATCATCAACGATAGGTAATTTTTCAATTCTGTGTTTATGTAAAATTTCTTTAGATTCATCTAATGTAACTCCAAGTTTTGCAGTTATGACATCTTTTGTCATTACATCTTGAATTTTACTAGATTTGTTTGCAAATAGTAAATCCCTTTCAGTGACAATTCCAATTAATTTTAAATTAGAATCAACAACTAACAGACCTGAAATGTCTTTATCT
>JAJFKT010000033.1 GCA_021773075.1 Woeseiaceae bacterium | reverse complement strand
CACATGCAATTCGGACGACACGAAGTTGAGGGCTTCCTGAAGCCGTGTTCGCGCCAGCGTGCCGTTCGGCGGCGCAAGGCCGGCATCGGGAGCCTGGTCAGCCAGATACTGGAGCACCGCGGGGTTTTCGGTAATGACGTCACCGTCGTCGGTGATCAGTGCCGGGACGTAGCCGTTCGGGTTAATCTTGCGGAAGTTTTCGCCAGACTCGGTTTTGCCCGATTTAGTGTCGGTCTTGTCGAGATCGAAAGACGTGCCAAGTTCGTTCAGGATGATATGGGGCGCCGTCGAGCATGCACCGGGTTTGTAGAACAGTTTCATTGGGGGTTCCTTTTCTGAGGTTTCGCTATGCGATTTCGAGAACGGTACCGACAATTCCACCTCATTAATAATATTGATTTCTCACGATAATGATCTAAAATGTCGATCATCTTGAGCGAATGGACGATGCGCGTCATGACATACGAACAATTGGTCGTGCTACACGCCATCGTCACCGAAGGGACTTTTCGGGGTGCGGCCGAGCGGCTGAACAGATCCCAGTCAGCCGTCAGTCACATGCTCAAGAAACTTGAGACCGAGATCCAGGTTGTTCTGTTGTCGCGTGAAAATTACAGACCAAGCCTGACGCCAGGCGGGGAAGTGTTTTACCGGCAAGCAACACGTGTAATGCAACAGATGAAAGAGCTCAGCATGATTGCGAAAAACCTGAGCGCTCAACAGGAGCCTGAGGTCTTTTTGGCCGTGACGGCCACGTTTTCATTGAAGCCGGTTCTCGAAATCATCGGCGCCATCAGGGATCAATACCCGGCCACTCATATACGTTTGTCACGTGAAAGCATGGGGGGGCCGATTGAACGACTATTACGGGATGACGCCGACATCATTATTGCAACTATGGATGGTGTTCCCGTTGAGCAAGTCGAGGCGTTGCCTTTTGCGCAAGTAACAATTGTGCCAGTGGCTCATCCAGACTTCGAACCTGCACGTAGTTCGCATATGAAAACAATTGCCGAGATGCAAAGCTATACACAAGTGGTCGTTGCCGACAGCGGTAGCAGCGAGTTTGCGCAAAGCAGAGATTTGCTGCCTGGTGGTCTTCGCTGGACCGTTTCGGACTTCGCTGCAAAAAAGGAGATATTGTTGGCGAATCTAGGTTGGGGCGGTATTCCCACCCACATGATCGACAATGAATTGGCCCAAGGCAAGTTGGTAGCGCTCAATGTTGAAGGCTATCAAAGACGCCAATCGCAATTACTTCAAATACGCAAACGTGACAAGGATGCTGGCATTGTTGCGCAATCGATCTGGGAGCAACTCCGACGAGATTAATTCGCTGCAATCGTTGCGTCGACGGGTTGAAACCGCATGAACCGAACGATGAAAGTCCGTCGTTTTCGACGTCGTAACATGTTGATTTGCGGTACGCGTCAGCCCCCAAACCGACAGGCTAACTCCGTCACTTCTCGCGTCAAGCAGCAGCCTGGCGGCGGCGACTCCTGACCCGTTCTTGCCGCTTAGATCGAACGTCTGCTCTCCTGAAATTCGTCATTCGAACAGCCAGTTTCACTACTTTGGGTCAGTAAGGGCCTATTCTAGCAGTTCCCAACGAGCGGCTCATTTCGGCCAGTAGCTGCCGTATCGTTGACGGCAAATTTCGCGACTAGCCGCTAGCGATGGACTTAACGAGGTCTTACACTGGCTCAATGATCAAGGATCTCTAGGCTATATGAAAAACATACTTACCCTCTCGATAAAACTGAAATCTAACAAAACGGATAGCGTCTACCCGTTTCTTCGTCACCTCGTAGACGGAGACTGGAAATCTGCTCGGACCCAAGCGCGATTTGTTGGCGATGCAGCATTCGAGGCATTCAATGTCCATCGGTCACTGTTTAAAGACGAGCTAAAGAAGGGCCGCTGGCGGAATGAGGAGGACTATCAAACGCTGGATCTTGAATTGAATCTTGGTCAAAAAGGCTTTGAGTTAAGCCTCGCAGTGATTGAGATTCTGGGCCCGTGTTGTGACGTTTTGGATGGTTCCTATACGTCCGATCAGGCTGCGGATGACGCGCAGCCGTTCCCTTGGAAATTTGGGTTTGCTCGCGGATATGTCCAAGTTCATGGCAATCCTTATGGCGACAAGATCCTCACTGATGATGACGTTCGCTGGCAACAAGGTCCGCAGCTGCCACCCCAGGAACTCGAAGCGTTTTCTCAGTTGTGTAAACAGCCACTGGATCACAGCATTGACGCATTGTCGACGCGATTTGCCGAGCTGCTGCCACTCCTTATAACGCTGGCCGATGAGCACAAGAAAGAGCTATCGAGGGCCGATCGAGCGCAGCCACCGAAAAAAATGTGGCTCAATCGCCTAGATAGACTGAAGGCAGGAAAATTCTCAGAGCACAACTATCCTGAGGTCGCGCGTCTCTTCTGCACACTCATGAATAATATTCTCGAGCGCTTCACTGAAAGCAATTATTTGGGTTCTATTCTGAACTGGAACCTAACAGTGTTTTCGATGTTTGACTATTTGCATTCGTGGGCCGAAAACGATTCATTGAACGAAATATTTGCAGATCGCACAACGCAGCCCGATTTTGACGAGCACTGCTACAACTGTTCGGTTCTGATTTAGTTGCGATGCCTAAGGCCACAGGTTTGGGTCGTCGATCGCATTCAAAGCACATGTAGTCGGCCCCGGGCACGTTATTGATGCACCACTCCTTGTTACCCTTTTTCTTGTCAGACCAAATTCGCGCTTTCGTGTCCTTCTGATAGAAACTGTGAATGTCTGTTTTGGGTCAGTAACGAAAATTACAGCTCAACCGGGGCGACCGTCGCCTTACGGCCGAGGCTGTGTGAAAAGATCGTCGTAATTGTCCAAAGCGATGTTTTCTGAAAAACATCGTGTATTTTCGTTTCGCTGAACGAGGTCGTCGCAACGGCGTTTAAATTCTCAGCGCCGTTTCCGTTAAAAAAGCTCGTCGCTTCAGTGCGATCTGACGCACCGTCAATCAAAAAGTGGCCACCTTCAGGCCATCTGCAGTTGCTCGATGATCTTCGGCACACCAAGAACATTAATCGCTCGCCTGAGATTGTAGGCAAGCACATGCAGACTCATCTCGGCCTGAACATTGGGTAATCGTTTCGTCAAAAAGTGTGTCGATCCCATCCAGTGTTTGATGGTGCCGTAGGGATGCTCGACCAGCCGCTTGCGCTGTCGCATCGCATCCGCGATTTTTCTTCAGTTCAGCTTGTGCCATTTCGAGTCGATGTTCGTGTTCCCAGCGCTTGATCCGCTTGGCACTGCCCGTCGTGCACTTTGACTGCAACGGACATGATGAGCACTCGTAGGTCATATAGACCCACAGCGTCATACCGTTCTCGACACTGTCGAATCGGTACGTCAGCCGCTGCCCGGCCGGACAGACGTATTCGTTGTGTTCTGCGTCATAGCAAAAGTCGGCCTTCGAATAGCGGCCTTTTGACTTGCTCGGTGAGGTATCCACCTTCGGCACCAGTGCCGTGATACCGGCGTCAGAGCAGTCGACGATCTCTTTACCTTTGTAGTATCCGGGATCGGCAATCACGGTGAGTGCCTTGGCATCGAGTGCGATCTTGGCTTGATCGGCCATCGAGGAAAGTTGGCCGCGGTCGCTCGGCGCGTTGGTCACTTTATGCGCTGCAATCAGGTGGTGTTTACTGTCCACCGCGGTCTGTACGTTATAGCTCACCGTGCTGCCACCGCCGGCCTTCATCATCGAGCGGGCATCGGGATCGGTCAATGAGACTTGCTTATCCGGATGCGCTTCCACCTCGGCCTCGTGCTGCTTCAGCTCTTCCATCTTCGCCTCCATCGAGGCAATCTTCTGTTGAAGCTCCGTGGCCGTCACTTCGCGGATCTCCGGCTCTTCCTTGTCCACCGCATCAAGCTTTGCCAGGTAACGGTCAATGTTCGCTTGTGTCTTTTGCAGCCGGCGCTTCACGCTCTTCTTGGTGAAGTTCTTATCGCGGCTGTTGACCGCTTTAAACTTGTTGCCATCAATCGCCACCAATGTGGCAGAGAACAACTTCAGCTCCCGGCACACACCGACAAACTCCACGCACACGCGGCGGATCGCTTGGCGGTTGTCTTTGCGAAAGTCGGCGATCGTCTTGAAGTCCGGCATCAAGCGGCCGGTCAGCCAGATCAGCTCCACGTTGCGATGGCTCTCTCGCTCCAGCCGACGGCTCGACTGCAGACGGTTCAGATAACCGTACACATAGATCTTCAATAAGGTCGCCGGCTGATAGCCTGGCCGTCCGGTGGCACTGGGTTCAGCCCGATCAAAACCCAGCTGCTTCAGATCCAGCTTGTCGACGAACGCATCAACTACCCGAACCGCATTGTCTTGTGCAATGTAATCGTCAAGGCTCTCTGGGAATAACGTACTCTGGGATCGGTTCTCACCTTCAATGAAACGCTTCATTCATCCGGCCCTGATAGTAAGACCTTTGCATTATAATCAATGCAACGTTTTCACACAGCCTCGGCCAATTGCGGCAGTTCGCATCCCACCAAGTTCACTTTGCCCCCGTCCATTTTGCAAACCAGCGCACACACGAGTCGCTCGGGTACTGTTAAGTTAGTGCTAGCGTCGCCAAAGATATGGAGAGATAGCTTGTGGGCTAGATTGGCAATTGCGGGGACAGCAATCTCCCCAGCAACCGCGTTCGCAGCGGGTAGTATTGGAAGCGCCGAATGGTTTCTATTCATGGTGGTTTTGGTAATTGGTGGATTGGGGCTGTCGCTGTACTTGACACGTCTACTCGCGAAAGTTGTAGGCAGCAGTTGGCCTTGGCTCGTATGGGTCGCAGCTTTTATTTTGTTTATCTGGCAGTTTTTCTTTACAAATTGGTAATTCATGTGAGAAACATTAATGGCAACGTGAAGATAGGCTTCCGAGGGCAATCAAGATGTTAGAACGCCCAGTTCCGAACGGCTTTATTCTTTCTTACATTACAGGTGAATTTGATGGGTGATCCTAGCTCGCTCAACGAGGAAGTGTCGAAAATACTATTTCACCTAGAGAATGGTGATTCCGATCTATTGGCAGGTTCCGAGTACCAAATAGCAATTCTATCTACGGCAAAAGAAGCAATTAGGACCGGGCACCCTGATGGCAGTTATCTCTTGTCAATTTTTTATGATCTCCAAGGAAATTCGTCATCGAAAAGAGTTCAATTGAAGTTAGAAGCGGCAATGAACGGAAACTCCAACGCGATAATGGAATTCGTGAATAGCGTCGGGCACAACAATGTAACTTCAATGGCGCTCCTGATGGCAAGAAAAAATGCCACGGGGAGTGATACTGCTAGTCTCTATCAAGACTATGACTATGTATTGGAGACGTGTGACAAAGCCTTCTTAAGAGACATTACTGAGCTTGCAGAATCAATAACTCAGAACCTTGTGCAGCAAGGTATGAAATTCAGTTGGTAGCTAGTTCTTACGCTATGGTTCTGATCCAATGGCATCGAGCCTTGCGAGGGCTCTCTTTGCCTGGGTTTCATGGTATTGATTGACGAGTGGCGACGTCAAATACTCGCGTAATACGGCATTCTCGTTATCAATACGTGTGAGGATACTGACAATGTTTCCCGTAACACCATCCCAGTGCCCTGTTGTTACATTGTTTTGTAGGATTTCTTCAATCGTAGCAATAACGAACATCTTCTGGGAGTTTGTGAGGGTTTCACTAACTTCGCGGATAGTCCCTGCCGTATTCACACGCACCGTTTCAGACGATGACTCCAGACCCTGCGACACCATATCAAGAGCATCAGTTGTACCAATTGCAAACAACACTCTGACGAATCGTCCCTCAGCCTTATACCGCTCGACAGCGACATCCACTATTTCTGGATTGTCCTTAGCCATTCGAGCCAATGACTCGGACGCAGTTTGATCGTTAGAGAAAAAAGAAGGCCGGACAACCTGCTGCAATAGTGCATCGATAGCGCTTTTGTCAAAAGCATCGATTTCGGCTATCAGCTCCACTGCTTTTTTACCGTAGTACGCGCAGCCATCCTCTGGTACATCGGGATTATTCTGTACGCAATATTTCATATTCACAATAAACAATGGAATTGCTGCTTTGGCTCGATCACCATAGCCCACGATTGACTCCATCGCTTCTTCTCGGACGAGCCCGTTCTCATCCTCCAGCAACAACATCAGTTGATTGAAACTTTGAATGTTATCTTTCCCGACGATTCCTAAAGCGCGAGCGCTGCAGCTCCGTATGAGCCAATCGGTGCTATCCGAAGCGTCTAGTACTTTCGTAATTATGGCGCTATTCGCCTTCTTGAATCCCATCAATACATTGACGCCGGTACAAAAGGCACCCGAATCTTGAGTAGTTAAACTTCGCAAGATAATTTCATACATTTCAGAATCACGCAGACCTCGCTGCAATATTTCCGCAGTTGCTTTATGTCTTAGGCTGCGGTTTTTGTCGCTCAAATGCACTATCAACTCTTCATTAGTCTTATCCTCGATCGCGCCAACGTGGCGATCGGCCAACTGATATATAGCGATTGCGATAGCAAGAACGAACGCCACTGCAATGAACGAGGTACGCTTGTTGGAACCGAAAATTGTTCGCATGAGTTCTAGAGACCATTTGTGTAGAGTGTTTCGTGTGTTCTTCAATGCACGAATAGGGTCGAAACAGAACAAGATAAGCGGGCCAAGTCCGTTTTGTCGATGTCATGGTTAACACAATCCGCAATTCTAACCAGCCGCAATCTTTTGCTACGGTTTGAAATCTAATCCTGCCTGACCGCATTGCGGTGCGCTACGAAGCTTCTGTTCGCTGTTCGCGGATTGCCATAGGCGTTCAATGGGTCACTGTAATGCAAGAGGATTAGTGTACATGGACAGACCACGATCAAATCGAGAAGATGAGCGCACATGGCGAGTTAGTTAAGCCACGGGTAATCGCCAAAGAAGGATCTGATTTTCGCAAAATTCCAGCGAGCGTGGTAGAACCGGTATCCGCAGGCTGCATAAGCATTAAGACCTAACTCATTCGTGCCCGGTGTGTGCAGCGAGAATATGCTCCGACCCGTGATTCCCAATTCGCCGCTACTGCTCTGACCTTCCCCGATCAGCGTTGCGTCAGCGTACTTTAGTCGATCAGCCTGTTACTACTAACCCTCCTAACGGCGCCACAAAACACGACTCGTTCCTTGTGATTTTTATCTCTGCCTGACAGGCTATACATTAGCGACGACTATCAATAAGAGGGACCGCGATGGAATGTGAAATAGACTTAGCCTTTAAACACCCAAATCCGGATTATCATAGAGAGTTGGCCGATGAGTTCAAAAAGCTAGGTGCTGGGACCATAACGTATAGCGAGTTGATATCGAGCGTGGCCAAAGTATGCGCGACGGAAGAATCCGACTCAATATCAGAATCGACATTTCAAACTTTGTTTGATGGTTGCGACGTAAAAGCTAACGAGAAAAAAATATCGGTCGGCGCAACAACTGGCGGCGACTTTGAAACTACGGTACCTGAATTTATCAATTTCGTATTATCGTTTGGCGGTAAACCCTTAGCGTGTAAAGTTGAAATGGATGAATCGAGAATTACCTACAAACATACTAAATCCGGAATTTCCCTAACGACAAAAGAGCTTTGGGACGAATAGTTAATTCGGTGACGCGGCGCGTGAGCGTGCTGAAATTTGATGAATTCACCAAATTTAGATATTCATAATCGTTAAGGCGGATACAAGGGAGTTTCAGTTGGCTGAAGAATGGGGATCAATTGTCATCAAGGCGCCAGCCGATGCGCGCAAGGTTTTCATGCGAGACAAAGATGACCTGTCCGCTGCGGTTAAGCAATTGGCAAAGTTCTGTGGGGCAGATATCGGTCGCATTGAACGAGCCGAGCTGCACGCTCATTCGATCACGAACAAGGCTGGCTTTGTCAGGCTGGACTTTGATGGTTCCAATTGGATTGAGTTCTCCGCTGCCCTCCTGAGCAGTGCCCAGAAGATTGCCTACTATGCTCGACACAGTGATGAATATGGAACGAATACTTACTTCAGTTTGACTCCCGCCGGCAAGAAAATCTCCGTATCACATGATCTGGAGGCCGACGAAGAGAATGAAGACGTCCTCGTTGAGCTGGGCCGGTGGGTTGGTAGCCTTCCGGCCGCCTTAACTCGCGCGTTTCCCGATTTTCCCCTTAAGAACGGCGAGTACATCAAGCCGGGCGCGGTGAAGAAGAAGGCCAAACGCAAAACACAGGTGAATCTGTACTGCTACTTCACCAAGCCGATAACGGTGGATACAGTCCAACGGGGTGTCTCAGAGCGATTTCGCGAATTTAGTCAACGGGAGAAGTCGGGCGGTGGTTTCGCAGACGATCTCTTTTCGGCACTTCTTGGCGTGAAACAGAAAGAAGAAGAGCCCGTTGAGCCCGAGCCGGTCGTATTGGAGTGGTTTCCGATCTGCGCAGACCGCAGCAAGACGGCCGAAGATCTGTTAAACGAACTTAGAAGGCTCACCTCGGCAACGATCTACGCGTACAATTTTTTCGGTGAGGTGTCATGCCCTTATCGCATCTTGCGCTGCGATCAAGATGGTATCGAGGAAATCTTCAATTCCGACGAGTACACCGACGACGAGCTCGACCTGCTTGACGAGTACAAAGATCCGGAGCTGGTCAAGCAAATCAAATGGTTTGCCCCCGAAGTAGATTCACTCGAGCAAATCCACGAAAAGTACGGCTTACGACAATACGCCGGCGAACACATTGCCCGTCTGAAGATGGAAACGGAACAGGCACTTCAGGCACAGCAGAAAGCACACGAAAAAATCTGGGCCGAGTACGCGGACCTGGCTGTACCCGCACTAAAGGGTGTCAAACTCCACTACTATTTCCGAAAACTCGACCCGGCCGAGGCTGAAACTTCGGCAACACATTTACAGCAAAGAGGAATGCGGAAGGACCGTGTGGAACGTGGACTAGGTTACTCCGGCAGCAACTCTATCTGTGCGCCGTCCAAACAAAAACGGGCCGCAGAATGGATCAAGGAAAACGTCGCTGAGATGTCAGAGCATCGAATCGTGATTGATGATGATCTTGATGGTAGTGGGTTAACGATCAACATGTACTGACAATAAGTACAGTTGGCCGAAAAATGAAGTATTGGGATCGCGAGCGGCAAGTACTGGCCGATTCTTTCCGTTTCCAAAGCCTACTTAACGCTCGAAATCAAGCATCCCGTTCCTCGCCACTACTCTACGGTAACGCTCTTCGCCAGATTTCGTGGCTGATCCACGTCCGTGCCTCTAAGCACGGCAACGTGATATGCAAGTAGTTGCAGCGGGACGGTGTATACGATCGGCGCAATGAGTCTGTCCGCGTGCGGCATCTTGATGACCTTCATACCTTCTTCGCTTTCAATACCCGTCTCGGCATCTGCGAATACATACAGTTGGCCACCGCGTGCGCGAACAACCTGCATGTTGGATTTCAGTTTGTCGAGTAATTCGTTATTGGGTGCGACTACAACGACCGGCATTTCATCATCGATCAATGCTAACGGGCCATGCTTAAGTTCTCCCGCCGCGTACGCTTCCGCATGAATATAGGAGATCTCTTTTAGTTTGAGCGCGCCTTCCATAGCGATCGGCCACATCGGTCCGCGGCCAAGAAACAATGTGTGTTGTTTGTCTGCGAAGTCCTTAGCTAACTCCTTGAGTTCGTCACTCATTTTTAATGTGAGGTCTGAGGCTGCGGCAGCATGCGTCAGGTTTGCGACGAACTCCCTTTCGCGTTCAACGGACAATCCACGATGTTTTGCCATCATCAGGGTAACCAGCAGGATCGACAGCAACTGCGTCGTGAATGCTTTGGTACTCGCAACACCGATTTCCGGTCCCGCCTGCGTCATCATGACAAGGTCTGACTCACGTACCATCGAACTGTGCGCACTGTTACAAATGGTTAGCGTGCCCAGGTAGCCCGCTTCTTTTGCCATGCGCAAGGCTTCCAAAGTATCGGCCGTTTCACCGGACTGCGACAGCGTCACAAACAATGTCTTTGCTGGTACTACAACTTGCCGATAGCGATACTCACTCGCAATTTCGACCTGCGTCGGTATGCCTGCGATCGCCTCGATCCAGTACTTGCCCACGCAGCCAGCGTTGTAGCTGGTGCCGCAAGCAACAATGTGAATATTCTCAACCTGGTCAAGCAACTCCGTGGCTTTCGCACCCAAGGAATCGGGAATAACCCGTTGGTTTGAAACACGGCCATAAAGCGTGTCGGCCAAGGCGCTTGGCTGGTCGAATATTTCTTTCAGCATAAAGTGGTCGTACGGCGCCTTTTCGGCGGACGCGCTGTCCCACTCTGTTTCGTGAATTTCTCGCGTTACAGAATTGCCATCAGAGTCGACGATGCTTACGCCGTCGCGTCGAATTTCTGCAAGATCGCCTTGCTCCAGATAGATGAACTTTTTCGTAACCGGCAGTAAAGCAGGCACGCCGCTGGCTACGAAATTTTCTCCATCACCGAGACCGATAACCAGCGGGCTCGCCACGCGACTAACGACGATTCGATCAGGGTCCTCAGCATCCACAACCAAAAGCGCATACGCGCCTTCAAAGCGCTCGACGGCCTTGCCGACGGCTTCAACAAGATCCAATCCTTGCTTCAGGTAGTAATGAACAAGATGCGCGGCGACCTCGGTGTCTGTTTCCGAATCAAAGTCATAACCTTTTTCCAGCATTTCGTCCTTGATGGGCTGAAAGTTTTCGATGATGCCATTGTGAATAACAGCGACACGCCCGCCGGACAGATGCGGATGGGCATTTGCTTCTGTTACACCACCATGCGTTGCCCAGCGCGTGTGCGCTACGCCGATCATGCCCTGCAATGGATCGGCCGCGAGCTTTTCTTCCAGCTCCACGACCTTACCAACGGTGCGACGCAGGCCGAGCGAATTGTTGTCGTCGATAACAGCCACACCTGCAGAATCATAGCCTCGGTACTCGAGACGACGAAGTCCTTCTACAAGAACTGGAACGATATCGCGATCAGCTACTGCACCTACAATTCCGCACATCTATGTCTTTTCCTTTTTTTCTGGTCGGATCCATCCGTCGATACTTTTTTGCTTTGCTCTTTCGAGCGTCAAGCTGTCGTCCGGTGCCGCACTCGTAATAGTTGAGCCAGCACCGATCGTTGCGCCAGCACCAATCTCAACCGGCGCAACCAACTCAACACCCGAGCCGATGAATGCGCCGTCACCGATCGTTGTCTTGTGTTTGTTTGCACCATCGTAATTGCAGGTGATGGTCCCGGCACCGACATTTACGTCCGTGCCAATTTCGGCATCACCGATATAAGTCAGGTGATTCACTTTGCTGCCATCAGCAATCGTGCTCTTTTTAACTTCCACGAAATTTCCGATCTTTACCTTGTCGGCCAGGTCAGCTCCGGGGCGCAACCTCGCGAATGGTCCTAGTTCACAATGTTCGCCTGTTGTTGCACCTTCAATGTGGCAGTTGGAATGCACGACGGTTCCCGCACCAAGTTTGCTATCCCGGATCAGGTTGTTCGATTCGATCTGCGTTCCGTCACCGAGCTCGACATCGCCTTCGAACACCGCGTTGATATCGATGAAGACATCCTTGCCACATTTCAGCGTACCGCGAATATCGACACGCGCCGGATCGGAAAAACCAACGCCGTCCTGCATTAGCTCATCGACTAGTCTTGCCTGCAAAGCCCGCTCGGCTTCGGCCAACTGTTTCTTGTCGTTAATACCCATCACCTCTTCTGCCGTGTTTGCTTTGACACCATGCACGGTCACCTTGTCGGCCACCGCCATCGCAATGACGTCGGTCAGATAATACTCGCCTTGTGCGTTGTCATTACCCAACGCCCGCAGCCATCGCTGGAGTTTGTCGCCCGGGCAAAGAATGACACCCGTGTTAATTTCGCGAATGGACTTTTCCTCATCACTCGCGTCTTTTTGCTCAACAATGCTCGTGACGCTGCCGCCTTCGCGAACGATGCGTCCGTAGCCGGTTGGGTCGTCCATTTCGACAGTCAGCACGGACATGTCCTCGCCCGGTGTTTCGCTTAATAAGAATCGCAGAGTCGCTGCTGTTAGTAGGGGCACGTCGCCGGCCAGAATAAGCACCCGGTTTTCGCCGGGTGTTTCCGGTGCGGCCTGCTGCACGGCGTGGCCGGTGCCCAGCTGTTCGGTTTGTAGCGCCCAGCGGATTTTTGGGTCCGGGAAAGTCGCCTGAACCGTCTCGCCGCCATGGCCGTATACCACGCAAACGTCGTCCGCCTGCAATTCGGCTGCAGAGGCCAGAACGTGTGCCAGCAAAGGCTTTCCGGCCAGTGGCTGGAGGACCTTCGGCCGCTCGGAACGCATGCGCATACCTTGTCCTGCCGCTAGAATAATGATGCTTAAACCCAAGCAGATCACTCCTAAATTATTAGCTTGCGAATAATACAGGACTTCCGGTAATGAGAACTTGCTTCAGCTCTCGTTAATGCTTGTGACGTATCCTGCGACTATGCGAATTTTGCTCCTTTTTCTGCTGCTGCCCACACTTGCCGGGGCGAGCGAGATCTACACCCGGGACGGCGTTACCGACGGTGACATCTTCTACCTGGCCCCGAGTGCGTTCAGCAATGACGATCCCGCTTTTCAAAGTTGGGTGGCCTACAGCCTGATGAAGAGCACCTGTCAATTGAAGATCGGGGGCGACAATCCGGCACGATCAAACAGCTTCGAGTGCGAATTTACTGCGCGCCGCCACCTGATCAATGCCTGGGAAGAAAAACATCAAAACAATCAAGGTATTACAGACGATTATCTCGACGCTCTGGGCAACGTGAACGAAGCCGGCTATCTCGCGGAATATACCTCACACTATTTCGGCAAGAAGGACTGGCAGCTTCCGGACGGTATTCGCACTGACGCGTTTCGCGAATGGCGCAAAAAGAACCTGCGTGGCCATCGGCCAAAGACCCGCATCATTGGCTCGTGGAACTACCGTAAGACAGACCGCTAAGACCTCATACTGAGATAGCGCTCGCCACGATCGGGCAGCACCGTGACGATCGTATTGCCGGGCCCCATTTCCTGCGCCAACCGGGTGGCAGCAATAACGTTCGCTCCCGAAGAAATGCCGACGAGCAAGCCCTCTTCTCGACTTAGCTCGTGCGCTCTTTTAATCGCGTCCGGTGTCTTGATGCGAATTACCCGATCGATTTCATCCGTATTCACAATGTCAGGAATGAAACCGTCGGCCAGGCCTTGAATGCCATGACGGCCACGCTTTTCGCCTGACATGACGGCTGATTCGTCGGGTTCGACGGCGACGATTCTCGCCGTGCTGCCGTGTTCGCGCAGCGCCCGACCAACACCCATGACAGTCCCGCCTGTTCCAACCCCCATCACGAAGGCATGGATCGGCCCCTTCACCTGCCGCAGGATTTCGACGCCCGTAGTCGTACGGTGTGCCTCGATGTTGTCGGGGTTCGCAAATTGGCGGGGCAGGAATATTTCTTCGTGCCCGGTGGCGCGTACTTCGAGATCACGTATTGCACTCTGTATGTCGTTAATCTCTTCGAGCAATTGCAGCTCTGCGCCAAAGGACTCGATCATTTGCCGGCGTTCGGTGCTAACGGTTTTAGGCAGGATAATCACAACCTTGTAACCACGCATCGCACCCACCATCGACAAAGCGATACCGGTGTTGCCGGAGGTTACTTCCATAATGGTTGAGCCCGGCTTTAGTTCGCCACGCTTTTCCGCTTCGCGAATGATATGCCGCGCAATACGATCCTTGATGCTGCCGCCCGGGTTCAGAAACTCTGCTTTCCCGTAGATCTCGCAACCAGTCGCATCACTAACGCGGCGCAATCGAATTAGCGGCGTGTTGCCGATGGAATCGAGAACGTCGGAAGTCACCAGGCAGGTTGGTGTCTGGCGCGGGCAGTTGACGAGATTGGATATTGTCTGGGCACTCATAAGCGCGGCCTCATTTTTTCGATCTGATTTCAATTGTGAGCCCCGGGGGATAGGGACCCCATACGTAATTCCCGCGGTGGGTGCTAATATCAGCGATATTGCGCTCATTAAGAAGAAGAACATCGCTACCGAAGCCCGTATTTCCATCGGAACCTTACGCTCAGTCGAGGCGGCGAAAATGGTCTGCCACGAGTGCGACCTGCTTATCGATGTTCCCGCCCTCGGCATCCGTGAGAAAGCGTTTTGCCCGCGTTGCAACTACCTACTGGCTTCGAACCACCCACACGCGCACGCATTTGTCCTGGCGTTCTCCGCCTGTGCGCTGTTGTTTTTACTGCTGGCAATTACATTTCCTTTTCTTGGCTTTAGCGCCAGCGGCCAGGAACGCACCGTCAGTCTTGTGCAAAGCATTACTATTTTGGTTACAGAGAAGCTGCCCTCGTTAGGGCTCGTTGTATTTGCGTCAATTATTTTCATACCCGCAATGTTTCTCGTGGCAATGATCTACGTAATGACCGCGGTCGGCCGACAACGTAGCCTCCCCGGGACTCCGGCAGTGCTGCGCTCGGCATTGCTGATGTTACCGTGGAGCATGGCTGAGATTTTTTTGATCGGCATTCTGGTTAGCTTCATCAAGATCTCCTCCATCGCCGACGTGTCGCTGGGCTTGTCATTCTGGTCCTACGTGTTGTTTACGTTTTGCATGAGCGTCGCCGTTCTGCACCTCGATAGACGAGAAATCTGGCAGCGTGTGAAGTCGCTTGACCATGTCTGAGGATTTACACGATTCGGCGTTTCTGCAGGGACTCCAGGGCTGTCCAATCTGTACGCACGTCGGTTCCGCAGAGGCCACGCAATGCGATCACTGCGGATCGAATTTGCATGCGAACTGGCAACACAGCATCCAGACGACCTGGGCGTGGCTCGCTACGTCGGTCGTCTTGTACATCCCGGCGAATCTTCTGCCGATCACCTACAACCGCTTTCTCGGACAACAGACCGAGAACACGATAATGGGTGGTGTAGTGACTCTGTGGGAGCACGGATCAGAGCCCATTGCTGTTGTGATATTCATCGCCAGCGTTGCTGTGCCCTTAGCCAAGATGCTGGTTCTCGCCTACCTTTGCTTCTCTGTGCAATTTCAAAGCACGTTTGCTCTGTCGGAGAAAACTCGTCTTTATCGCATCACGGAATTCGTTGGGCGCTGGTCCATGATCGACGTGTTCGTCGTTGCGGTATTGGTCGCATTGATTCAGCTTGGAAACATAATGACTATTCGCCCAGGCGCGGCGGCACTGGCCTTTGCTGGTATGGTTGCAACTACCATGCTCGCAGCAATCGCTTTTGATCCGCGCTTGCTTTGGGTGCCGCTAGCCAGGAGCCGCGTGAGTGAGTGAGGACGAGAAGATTGCGAAAGCGCGTGTAGGCGGTGGGTCAACACTTTCCCGCATTTGGCTCGTTCCAATTTTGGCCGCGTTGATCGGTCTTTGGATGACGTACGCGCATTGGTCGAGTCAGGGGCCCCTGATCGAAATTGCATTTGTCAGTGGCGAAGGAATCGAAGCGGGGAAAACCAAGGTCCGACGAAAGAATGTCGATATCGGCGAGGTCCTGGACCTGACTTTATCCGAGGACACAGAAAACGTGGTTCTGTCCGTTCGAATTCACAAGGACGCCGAAAGTTTGTTGCACGACGACAGCAAGTTTTGGGTCGTCCGCCCGCGAATTGGCAGGGGTGGAATTTCAGGCCTGAATACGCTGCTATCGGGCGCTTACATCGCGCTTTCGCCAGGCACGTCGGGGGAAATGGCGTTTGATTTTGAAGGCCTGGAGGTACCACCAGTAACGCCAATTGGTACTCCAGGCTTGCACGTAACGCTGGACACGCAGGCGAATCGTTCATTGAGCGAAGGAGATCCTGTTCTTTTTCGCGGTACGGAGGTTGGCAAAATCGAGTTCGTGCATTCGAATATTTCTGAACGCCGCACCTATTTTAATGCGTTCATCG
Organism: Woeseiaceae bacterium; assembly: GCA_021773075.1. Taxonomy (GTDB): domain Bacteria; phylum Pseudomonadota; class Gammaproteobacteria; order Steroidobacterales; family Woeseiaceae; genus UBA1847. The sequence goes on along the minus strand of JAJFKT010000033.1, from coordinate 147,087 downwards.
CTTCACCCTACGACCAACTGATCACGACGAATACTCGGTTCTGGTTTAGCAGCGGCGTCAGCGCGAACCTGTCGGCCGACGGAATTCGAATTGAAATGACGTCATTATCCGCCGTTGTATCCGGTGGTGTTTCGTTTGACGTTCCCCAGGGCCAAGAAGCCGGCGAGCGTATCGCAGAACGTGCTTTCTTTACGATCTATCCTCGCGAGAGCGCGATTCATGAACAGCAATACGAACACACATTGACGTACGTCATACTATTAGAGGACTCCATTCGGGGTCTACGACCCGGTGCTCCGGTTGAGTATCGCGGCGTAAAGGTAGGCCAGGTTATCCGCACTGACACCAATTATGATGAAGTTGAAAACCTGCTGGAACCGGGGTCCCGTATTCCAGTACTCATAGAACTCGTTCCTGCTCGACTCGGTTACGACGATAGTGAAAATGCGCTGAGCGAAGCGCACGATCGAGTCATTGAACTCGTCGCTAACGGACTGCACGCGGGCCTGTCACCAGGCAACATTTTGACAGGTCGGAAATTCGTCGAATTTCAATACCGTGAGCCTTCACCGGGCGAAGTTCAGCGCTTTGCAGGGCATACGGTTATTCCGTCAATCGAAGGTCGACTGGGGCAACTGATGAGCAGCGCCGCCGACGTATTGGATACGATCAGGCGATTGCCACTGCAGGAGCTTGCCGGAAGTGCCAATAACACTTTAGATCAGATTACCTCGACACTTGCTGCATTCGAAGACACGTCGATCGAGCTTGAGGAGATTCTCGCGCATCCGGACCGTGAAGACCTGGTCGGTTCCCTGAATTCCGCACTCGTCAGTTTTCAGCAGCTCGCGGTTGGTTTTTCCGAGGGTTCGGCAACCAATCAGGAGCTCCAACAAAGTCTTCGATCACTCGATCGAAGTCTACGCGAACTGGAGCCGGTTCTTAGAAACCTGCGACGAAGCCCGAATAGTTTGATTTTTGGTGGCAGCGATAACGACGATGTGGAGCCGCAGAAAGACAGGTCGGAGGGCAAGAGAGAATGAGGCGCATACGTAACGTATTTATTTTGCTGGCGACTGCCGGTCTTGTCGGTTGCGGGTCGACGCCGATTGAGGATCACTACTATAGCCTCGTGCTCGCCGCAGGCGACTCAGCGTCATCTCAAACAACGGACAGCCCTGCACGCGAATTGATCGTTGGGCCTGTCACACTCCCCGACTATCTAGACCACCGAGGCATCAGTCTTCAGACGGGTCCGAACAAGATTCAAAGCGCAAGTCACAACTTCTGGGCAGAGCCGCTTGATGAGGCAATCAACAAAGTACTTGTGCAGGACATCGCGAAAAGCTCGAGTGAGCTGTCGGTTACGCGACATCTCGGCAGACAATCAACAGCGGCTGTTTGCCGATTAGGAATCGAATTCGACAAGTTTCACGCAACAGACGATGGTGCCGTGGTCAGCAGTGGTCGATACTGGTTGTCGAACGACGAAGGTCGGATACACCGGGAATTTTCTTTGCGTCGCAAACTAAGGGCCGACGGCTACGCGCACGCGGTGAATGAGCTGCGCGAGACCTTGCGCTCTGTTGCAGCTTTGGTCCGTGCTTCGATTGATGCGAGCACTACCTGCGCGCCCGCCGGGTAGCTGCGATTTACTAGCGCCTTCCTTTCAGTTTCTGCGCGGCACGATATCTGGCGCGTGCTTCCGCGAGCTCGGCTTGAGCGCGTGCGACGTCGGTTTCGTCCGAAGCGCCCTTAAGAGCCTCTTCCGCTTCCTGTTGAGAGGCCAAAGCGGCCGCTTCATCGAGCTGGTCGCCCCGGAGCGCTGTATCCGCAAGAACCGTCACGAGATGTGGTTGCACCTCGAGCATGCCACCCGTGATGTAGAAGCTCTCTTCCTTGCCGTTCTCATCCTGCACACGAACCTCGCCCGGAGAGAGCGGCGTCAGCATCGGTGCGTGTCGCGGTGCGATACCGACTTCGCCCATCTTCGCGGGCGCGAACACCATCGAGGCAGTGCCCGAGTGGATCTCGCCTTCGGCGGATACGATGTCGACTTGAATAGTGGCCATTGTGATTTCCTATTAAGCCAATGCCTACTGGAAGTTCTTCGCGTTCTCGACCGCTTCTTCGATCGTGCCGACCATGTAGAAGGCCTGCTCGGGAATGTGGTCGTAGTCGCCGGAAACAATGCCGTTGAAGCCGCGAATGGTTTCTGCCAGTGAGACGTATTTTCCGGGAGAGTTCGTGAAGACCTCTGCTACAAAGAACGGCTGTGACAGGAACTTCTGAATCTTGCGAGCGCGGTTTACGATGAGCTTGTCTTCCTCAGACAGCTCATCCATACCGAGAATCGCGATGATGTCCTGCAGTTCTTTGTAGCGCTGCAAGACGGCTTGTACACCACGTGCACAGTCGTAGTGCTCGTTACCAATTACCAACGGATCAAGAATACGTGAAGACGAATCAAGCGGATCAACCGCAGGATAAATACCCAGCTCAGCAATGTTTCGTGACAGTACGAGTGTCGCGTCCAGGTGAGCAAAAGTTGTTGCCGGTGAGGGATCGGTCAAGTCGTCCGCGGGTACGTAAACCGCCTGGAATGAGGTTATAGAACCCGTCTTCGTAGAAGCAATACGCTCCTGCAGAATACCCATCTCCTCAGCCAGTGTTGGCTGATAGCCTACCGCTGATGGCATACGGCCAAGCAACGCCGATACTTCAGTTCCGGCGAGTGTGTAACGGTAGATGTTGTCAATAAACATCAATACGTCACGACCTTCGTCGCGGAACGCCTCTGCCATGGTCAGGCCGGTCAGCGCTACACGCAGACGGTTGCCGGGAGGTTCATTCATCTGACCGTAGACCAATGAGACTTTGTCGATAACGCCTGAATCAGTCATTTCGTGGAAGAAGTCATTACCTTCACGAGTACGCTCACCCACTCCGGCGAATACTGAGTAGCCGCCGTGCTCTTTAGCGATGTTATTGATGAGCTCCATCAGCGTTACTGTCTTGCCAACACCAGCACCACCGAACAGACCAACCTTACCGCCCTTGGAAATTGGCATGATGAGGTCGACGACCTTAATACCCGTTTCCAGCAGTTCGGTGGTAGCCGCTTGATCTTCGTATGACGGTGGCAGACGGTGAATCGGCATGCGCTTTTCTTCACCGATTGGGCCCGCGTTGTCGATGGGTTTGCCAAGCACGTCCATGATTCTACCCAGCGTTTTCTCGCCGACCGGAACCTGAATCGCAGAGCCGGTGTTGGTAACACCCATGCCACGCTTAAGACCTTCCGACGAACCCATGGCGATCGTACGAACGATGCCGTCACCCAGCTGCTGCTGAACTTCGAGCGTGATCTGCGCATCATCGATCATCAACGCGTCATAAATTTTAGGAATTTGACCCGCTGGGAACTCTACGTCCACAACAGCGCCAATAACCTGCACAGTAGTTCCAGTGCTCATACTATTTCCTTATCCGGACACGGCAGCTGCGCCACCGACAATTTCTGAAATTTCTTGTGTGATTGCTGCCTGTCGCGCTTTGTTGTACTGCAGCTGCAATCCATCAATGATGTCCCCGGCATTATCTGTAGCCGACTTCATCGCCATCATCTTCGCTGCCATTTCGCAGGCAAAATTCTCAACCGCGCCACGATAAACCTGCGACTCGATGTAACGCATCAATACGTCGTCAAGTAATTCGCCGGCATCGGGCTCATAAATGTAGTCCCAGTGGTCCTGCAGATTTTCTTCGTCATTGCCAATACCGCTGGCTGGCAACAACTGAACTACCGTCGGCGTCTGGGTCATCGAGTTAACAAACTCGTTGTGCACGAGATACAGGCGATCGATTTTTCCCTCGCTGTAGGCGTCGAGCATTATCTTGATCGAACCGATTAATTCGTTGACGCTTGGCTTATCGCCCAGGTGTGTTGCGGTACCAACGACGCTGCCACCCATGCGACGGAAGAAAGCAACGGCTTTCGCACCGACCAGCGCGAGATCAACCTCAACATTCTCGCCCTGCCACTTTGCAATCTCACCGATCATTGTCTTGAAGGCGTTGGCGTTAAGGCCACCGCAAAGACCGCGATCCGTAGAAATTACAATATAGCCAACCCGTTTGACTTCACGCTCCGTTAGAAACGGGTGCTTGTAGTCCGGATTGGCGTGGGCGAGGTGACCGACCACCCGACGAATGCGCTCAGCATAAGGGCGGGATGCCTCCATCTGCTTCTGCGCTTTGCGGATTTTGCTCGCTGCGACTTTTTCCATCGCACTCGTGATCTTCTGCATGTTCTTTACAGAAGCGATCTTCGAGCGAATTTCTTTTTCGTTTGCCACCTCTAGTAAGCGCCTTTCTCAGCAAACGCTTCGCAAACGCCCTTCAGGGTGGCTGCGATCTCGTCGTTGTAGTCACCGGACTTGTTGATGCTGTCGAGAACATCTGCGTGATTCGCGCGTGCGAAGTCATGCAGCGCCTCTTCGTAATCAACAACCTTGTCGACAGGAACCGGATCGATGAAGCCTTCGTTAACCGCATAGAGGGACAGGCCCATTTCGGCGACTGACAACGGTGAATACTGCTTTTGCTTCATGAGCTCGGTTGCACGCTCACCACGCTCGAGCTGCGCACGTGTCGCCGCGTCAAGGTCCGATGCAAACTGTGCAAACGCCGCCAGCTCACGATACTGAGCAAGCGCGAGTCGAACACCACCACCAAGTTTCTTAATGATCTTCGTCTGTGCCGCACCACCAACCCGAGATACCGACAGGCCCGCGTTGATCGCCGGGCGAATACCGGCGTTGAAGAGATCAGACTCGAGGAAGATCTGTCCATCGGTAATCGAAATTACGTTAGTCGGTACGAAGGCGGATACGTCACCACCCTGCGTCTCAATGATTGGCAGTGCCGTAAGTGAGCCCGTTTTGCCTTTGACCTTGCCACCCGTCAAATCTTCGATGTATTCAGCGTTGACACGTGATGCACGTTCGAGCAAACGAGAGTGCAGGTAGAAAACGTCACCCGGGTAGGCTTCACGGCCTGGCGGACGACGTAGCAACAGCGATACCTGGCGGTATGCCCATGCCTGCTTTGTTAGATCGTCAAAAATGATCAGCGCGTCTTCGCCCTTGTCGAGGAAGAACTCGCCCATCGAAGTACCGGAGTACGGTGCGATGTATTGCATGGCCGGGCTGTCAGCAGCAGCGGCCGCAACGATAATCGTGTGGGCCAGCGCGCCTTCTTCTTCGAGCTTGCGCACGACGCCCGCGATTGACGATTGCTTCTGACCGATAGCAACGTAGATGCATTTAATGCCTGTGCCGCGCTGATTGATGATTGCGTCGACAGCAACAGCGGTCTTACCCGTCTGACGATCGCCGATGATCAGCTCCCGCTGGCCGCGACCAATAGGCACCATCGCGTCAATTGACTTCAGTCCGGTCTGCACCGGCTGATCAACTGACTTACGTTCAATTACACCCGGCGCAACTTTTTCGATTGGCGCCGTACCCTCAGCGTCGATCGGGCCCTTGCCGTCGATGGGTTTACCGAGCGCGTCAACGACGCGGCCCAGCATCGCTTCGCCAATAGGCACCTCAAGAATGCGGCCCGTGGTCTTAACCGTGTCGCCTTCCGAAATGTGTTTGTAGTCACCGAGGACAACCGCGCCAACCGAATCCTGCTCAAGGTTGAGGGCCATGCCGAAGGTGTTCTGCGGGAACTCGAGCATTTCGCCGTAACGTGCGTCGGCGAGACCGTGAATGCGAACGATGCCGTCGGTAACCGCGATTACGGTACCAACATCGCGCGCTTCTGCGGATGCTTCGAAGTTCTCGATGCGCTCTTTAATCAGCGTGCTGATTTCAGAAGCTTTGAGTGCCATGTGCTTTTCCTCTTTATTTGATCAGTGCGGTGGCAAGGCCTTCGAGCCGTGCGCGCAGTGAACCATCTATAACGACATCGCCAGCGCGGATAACTGCGCCACCGATGAGGTTTTCGTCTATTTCTGTTGCAACACGTACTTCGCGACCCAGACGAGCCTTGAGTGCGTTGGCCATCTCTTTTTGCTGCGCCGCACTTAGCGGCGCTGCAGAGGTGATCATCGCGTCAACGGTATTCTCGACTTTGGCTTTGGCCGCCTCGAAGTGCTCTGCGATTTCCGGCAATACAGCAACGCGGCGATTTTCCAGCAGCAGCTTGAGAAAATTCCTGCCTTTGTCATTGCCGCCAGCAAGCAAATTCGCCCCAGCCTTTTTGAACAGGCCCGTCAGGAACTCAAGGCGCTGCTCGTTGTTGAACTCGGGGTTACCGAGATACTCAACCAGTGCGCTATCGCCCAGCAGCTGTCCCGCGATGTCCAGCGACTCGGACCACGGCCCAAGGTCGTTGGCTTCGACCGCAATCTCAAAAACAGCTTGTGCGTAAGGGCGGGCTATTGTGTTGTTGTCTGCCATGGTGTCTTAGAGCTCCTGAGCAAGCTTGCCCAGAATGTCATCGTGCGCCTTGCCGTCGATCTCGCGATTCAGAATCTTTTCTGCGCTCGCAATCGCAATGGCTGAAACCTGACCACGAAGCTCTTCGCGTGCACGGTTCGCTTCCTGCTCGATTTCTGCTTTGGCAGCGCTCAACTGACGTTCGCGCTCTTTGACGCCATCGGACTTGCCGTCGGCAACGATTTCGTTAGCGCGCGAGTGCGCCTGGTCAAGAATGCTGGTCGCCTGCTTTCGAGCCTCATCGACGATTTCGTCGGCTTCGGCAGCAGCTTTTACGAGCGACTCCTGACCTTTGTCAGCAGCAGCAAGACCTTCTTCGATTTTTTTCTGGCGATCTTCGAGAGCGGCGAGCAGTGGCGGCCATATCTTCCACATGCAGAACGCAACGAAAACGATCATTGCGAGCGATTGGCCGATAAGAGTTAAGTTGATATCCACGGATTTCCCCTAAGAGAAAATTCCGCGTCGCATTAAGCGACGCGAAGCTTCTCCAGTTTTTCTTCTTAGCTAACTGCTTGCAGTTGACCGATGAACGGGTTGGCGAACGCAAAGAACAATGCGATACCAACACCAATCATAGCTACTGCATCGAGCAACGCGACAACGATGAACATTTTCGTCTGCAGCATCGGGGCCAGCTCCGGCTGACGTGCAGCACCTTCGAGAAAGCGGCCGCCCAAAATACCCATGCCAATACCAACGCCGAGCGCGCCAAGGCCGATCAAAAGTGCGACAGCAATTGCCGTCAAGCCAATAACAGTTTCCATCTTTTTCTCCTACGGAGGACTTAGTCCAACTTATTGAATTTTAAAATAAATACGATTAATGCGATTCCGATGCCAAGCTTAAATATACTATGGTCAGCATCATGAAAATAAAGGCCTGTAGCGTTACGATTAACAGGTGAAAAACCGCCCATCCAAAGTGCAGTGGCAGCTGGTAGACACCCAACAGCGCAATCAGGATAAAGATCAGTTCACCAGCAAACATGTTGCCAAACAGTCGCAGTGACAGTGAGACCGGTTTTGCAATCAGCGCGACGCTTTCCAGCACGAAGTTGAACGCAATGATAAATGGGGCGGCGACGAGGCCAATACCCTTGGTCGGCGGTGCGATCGGGTGCAGCGTCAATTCTCCGATGAACCCCTTCACACCTTTGTTCTTGATCGTGTAGAAAATAATCAGGAAGAAAACGGCTATAGACATACCGAAGGTAATATTCACATCAGTAGACGGCACTACCTTCATATAGGGGATACCAGCTGCGCCGGCGGCCATCGGGATCCAATCAACCGGAATCAGGTCCATGAAGTTCATCAGGAAAACCCAGACGAAAATGGTCAGCCCCAATGGTGCGATCAGACGGCTCTTTCCATGAAAGGTGTCCTTTACGGAGCTATCGACGAACTCCACGACGATCTCAACAAGCGCCTGAAACTTGGTCGGCTTACCAGATGAGCTTTTCTTCGCCGCGCGGCCGAACAGCCAGATAAACGCTAGTCCGAGGAAGATCGACCAGCCCATAGTATCGACGTTTATGGTCCAGAAATTTCCGGCACAGTGATTCCACACCCACTCACCCGTCTCCGCCTTGCAGACCTGGAGATTCTGGAGATGGTGCTGGATATAGTCGCCCGATGTGAGTGGGCCGTGTCCGCCTTCAGCTGCCATTGCTGTTGTCCGTATCCTTAACGTGTTCGCCTCGCATCAAGAGCCCTGAAAAGGTCACGAGCTGCGTTGCAATAAATCCTGCAAAAAGCGCCGCTGCTGACAGCGGCCTTACCAACGTAAACACCAGCGTGAACAAAAGAACGGTGAGCGCCAGCTTTCCTATTTCGCCAATCCAGGCAGCATTGACCAGAGCCTGAGCTCCCGGGTCTCTGCGCGGTACCAAAAGCCGTAGTCCGAGAAACGCGTTTGGGATGACACAGATCAGGGCACCTAGGGCCGCCGAATAACCTGTCACCTTGCCAAAAACGCCCCAGAGAACTGCGGCCAGAACCAAACCGACCAGAAGCTGCCACATCAATACCCGGGGAATAGTGAGATCCAATTCTCTATGCCTCCGGCACTAAAAACGCCACGTCCATCGGATATTCCGGCGGTGGGTGGCGTCTGGTAACAATGATTCCAGGCGGGCCTGCGAATAGCGTGCGCATTATAGTGGCAGACCCTATGCAAGGCAACACGCAAACAGCATTTCCAGCCATCCTTTTAGGGTCGTTTTTCCCATGATTTTAAGGGCTTTCAGCCAATTCCTGTCATTGCGACGCGGAGCACATCTGGCACGCCAGTATGCAGGTATATATGGGGTAATTTCGGAATTAGTGCAGCCACCATGTTATTGATTGCAAGTGAAACTATTCGCGCCAACCAGACGCTGAATGACGTCGTACGGGAAATGAGCTTCACGCTCAGCTTCTTCGCGAAACCCTCTACCTTCGTCGAGCTGATGGCCGGGCATTCGCGGCGTGTCGTGGTGTTGACGGATGGCGACGTAAACAGCGAGATTCTCCGTTCTTTGAGCTCCGCCAAGGGCCGGGCACCGTTCGGAATCATCGTGGCTGCGGACAGGGCGTCACTGCGTAGCAGCAGCCAGGCGGAACTTGTTGACAAGCTTGCTGGTTTCGACAACGTTGAGTGGGTCGGTAAGGACTTCGATTTCAATCGCCTGTGTGGCTCGGCGCGTCGTTGCCGGCGCCGCATGCTCAAGATCTCGCGGCAGGAGGTTGAGGGCGCGCTGGAACACGGTGAGTTCGTCCTGCGTTATCAGCCGAAGGTCGAGCGAAACTCGGGTACCGAATGGTTGACCCGTGAAGCTGAGGCGCTGGTGCGTTGGCACCACCCCGAACATGGCCTTATGGGGCCACTTGAGTTTCTTCCGGAGACAGAGGCCTTCGGTCTGATGGGAAAACTCAGCGAATACGTGCTTCGCGAGGCTTCGCGCCAACTCGTTGCCTGGCACGATCGTGGCATTCATCTGAATTCCTGCATCAATCTGGCCTCTAGCCAGCTCGGCGACCCGATGCTTGCGGACCGTTACGCGGAGATCGTGAAAGAGGTCGGGCTTGAGTGCAGCAATTTCACCTTTGAGGTTATCGCGCAGGACCTTAAGGATCCGGATGCGCCACATGTACAAATGCTGCGGTCGCTGCGCGAAAAGGGCTTTCGCATCTGTCTTGCCGATTTTCGGGTCGCGTCATCATCGTTGAGTACTTTCGAGCAAATGCCGTTCGATGAAGTAAAAATTCATGCATCGGCTTTGCGGCGCGCACAAAAGGACCCGATCTCACTGACCGTTCTCGCGGCGGTTACCGGCCTGGCGCACAACCTGGGTATGTCGGTCTGCGCCGAGGGCGTAGAGGATCAGGCGACTTTCGAATTCCTGAAAACCATTGAGTGCGACAAAATGCAGGGCTTCCTGATCTCGGAAGCGGTAATCCCGAGCATCATCCGCCGGGTTTATTCCGCGAAAGACGACCCGTCAGAGGAAGAAGTCGCCTAGAAACGGGGTCTGACCCCTCTGAGGGAATCGTTCTACTTGATGTGTTTCAGGATCCCATCAAGCTCATCGAGGCTGTTGTAGTCGATAACAATCTTGCCCGCGCCGCTCGATGCGTGATCAACACGGACTTTCGCGCCCAGCTTTTCTGACACTTCAATTTCAAGGCGACGAATATCCGCATTCTGCGACGGCGTCTTCTTCGCTGGCTTTGAGCTGCCACTATCGAGCGTGCGTTTAACAAGCTTCTCAGTATCGCGGACTGATAGCCCCTTCTTGATAACCTGCCGCGCGGCGTTGAGCTGTTGCGATGCAATTGAGATCCCGAGCAGCGCGCGTGCATGCCCCATTTCCAACTGTCTGTCTTCAAGCAGGGGCTTCACTTTATCGGACAAATCCTGCAGTCGCAGCAGGTTACTGACAGACGCCCGGGAACGACCCACCGCTTTTGCCGCTTCTGCATGGGTCAGGTCGAACTCACTAATTAGCCGATCCAGCGCTCGCGCCTCTTCCAAAGGGTTCAGGTTTTCACGCTGAATGTTCTCGATGAGCGCCATTGCAATGGCCGACTCGTCGGGGACGTCGCGGATGACCGTCGGTATCTCGGCAAGGCCGGCCATCTGCGCCGCTCGCCAGCGTCGCTCGCCAGCGATGATTTCATAGCGTTGAGTGCCGTCTTTCCTGGCGATTGGCCGAGCGACGATCGGCTGCACAATGCCCTGTGCCTTGATGGACTCCGCAAGTTCTTGCAGCGAATCCTGTCGCATATCAACACGCGGCTGATACTGGCCGCGCTGCAAAAGCTCTACTGGCAGGTTCTTGAGACCATCAACACCCGCGTCGGCAGCATCAGGCCGCGAAACAGAAACCATAGGCTTGGTCAGCAATGCGTCGAGGCCGCGGCCCAGTCTTTTTTTCGGTGACATTCCTGTTTCCTAGACGGCTTCGGCCATGCGCTCATCTTCGCGCCGCAGGACTTCGCCGGCAAGCGCCAAGTACGCTATCGCACCGCGTGATGATCGATCGTGCAGCAATACGGGAACGCCAAAACTTGGCGCTTCGGCAAGACGAATGTTCCGCGGCACAACGGTGCGGAATACTTTTCGGTCAAAGTGCTCGATGAGTTGCATCGATACTTCATTGGAAAGGTTGACGCGTGGGTCGAACATCGTGCGCAAAATGCCGTACATCTCGAGTTTCGGATTAACTGAATCGCGAACCTGTTCGATTGTCCGCAGCAAGGAGCTCAATCCCTCCAGCGCGTAGTACTCACACTGCATCGGAATCAAGACGCCATCTGCTGCGGTCAACGCGTTAACTGTAAGCATGTTTATCGACGGCGGGCAGTCAATCAAAATAAAGTCGTACAGACCAGAGACGGGGACCAGGGCTTTCTTCAGCTTCATCTCTCGACCGATTTCCTGCAGCAAGCTCACTTCGGCAAGCGTCAGATCCTCATTGCCCGGCAAAACCGCGAACCCGCCGTCGGGCGCCGAAATGATCGTGTCTGCAGCCGTCGTCTCTCCCAGCAAGACATCACAGGCTGAATTTTCAACCTCCATCTTGTTGATGCCACAACCCATGGTTGCGTTGCCCTGCGGGTCCATATCGACAAGCAGCACACGCCGCTGCGTTGCGGCGAGCGACGCGGCCAGATTGACGCAAGTCGTGGTCTTGCCCACTCCGCCTTTCTGGTTTGCTACAGCTATGATTCTTGTCATCGATTCCTGCTTAATCGGCTTTGGCGCGATGCAATAACACAGCGTGCCGCGAGCCCATCTCGAGGCCCGGCACATCTAGCTCCGTTACTGCATAACTCCACGGTAAATCTAGTTCGACTAGTTGTTCTAGTTCATCCGCCGGGTAACGCCCTTTCAGCGCCACGAACACCCCGTCCTCTCTTACGTGGTGACCGGCAATTTCCAGAAGCCGTGGCATCGCGGCCAGAGCTCGGGCAATCACGGTATCAAAGCCATGGCCGGGTGCATAGTCCTCACCCCTTGCCTTGACCGTCGAAACGTTGCCCAGACCCAGCAAGCCAGCGGCGTGTTGGGCAAACATGATCTTTCTATTGTTGCTGTCGAGCAGTGTGAACTGTCGCTCAGGTTGCACGATTGCGAGCGGTAAGCCCGGAAAGCCTGGCCCGGTTCCTACGTCGAGCACGCGCTCCCCGCGCAACAGCGGAGCGGCGGCGAGGCTGTCTAGCAAATGCGACCGGATCATCTCCTGCTTGTCCCGAATGGCCGTGAGATTGACCTTTCGGTTCCAGCGCTCAAGCTCGTCTATCAAGAGACCCAGTTTTTCGGCGCTGCCCTCAGGCGTCGACTGACCAAGGCCATTCAGCGCGTTTTGAATCTCTGCCGTCAATCGTCAACCAGGTTCTGCTGCAGGAACATCATTGTGGCCTGCTGAAGAATGTCGCGGTTCTCTCGCTTGCGGTATCCATGACCCTCATTGAGGGCGTTCATGTACCACACGGTGTGACCCTGTTCGCGCAGGGCCGCAACCATTTGTTCTGCCTCCGTCACCGGCACGCGCGGGTCATTTTGCCCCTGAACAATAAACATCGGCACATCAATTTTTTCTGCGCTGTTCGATGGAGAAATTCGCTCAAGATGTGCTCGCATCTCAGGGTCGCGCTCGTCGCCATACTCCACGCGCCTCAGGTCGCGGCGATAATCCTGCGTATTTTCCAGAAACGTTACGAAGTTGCTGATGCCGACGATGTCCACGGCAGCGCGTAGCCGATCACTAAAGTGGACAGCACTCGCGAGAACCATATAACCACCGTAACTGCCGCCGAAGACCGCGACGCGATTGTCATCGAGGTCGGGTTGCGTCGCGATCCAGTCGAGCAGGGCGCCGATATCTTTGACTGAGTCCTCACGCTTGAAACCATTATCCAGGCCAACATAAGTCTTGCCATAGCCTCGTGACCCTCTGACATTCGGCTGGATAACCGCGACATTCAATTTGTCGAGCCACATTTGATAGGTACTGCTAAATGCCGGCCTTGCCTGACCTTCAGGTCCGCCGTGAATCGATATGACAACCGGGTGCGGTCCCTTGCCACGCGGCTTGTAAACCCATGCTGGAATCTGAAGCCCGTCAAAGGTCGGATATTCCACCAGCTCTGGTGTGCGAAAAGCCGTTGTATCAAGCCCACCGACCTCACTTTCAGTCCAGCGAACGAGCTCGGTGTACTCCAGCGGAGCCTCACCAAGCTCGAGTACATACGTATCACTGGGTGTTTGCGGTGTATTAAATGTCATCCCGATGCGCTGATCGTTCGGGCTGAATTCAATTCCGAAAACACGGCCCGTTGGAATATTTTCGACCTCCTTGTACGCCCGACTCGACGTGTCCAGCAGGTACATGCGAGACATGCCGCCGTCATTGGTAACAAAGGCAAGTCGTCGTCTATCATGACTGATGGTCGCCGCGGAAATATCCCATGGGATATCTTGAGTGATGACCTCCACCGCAGCCCGTGGCCGCAATGATTGCCATGCGAGCTGATTGAACTCGCCGCCCTGATCGGTAATAAACCAGACGCCGCCTCCGTCGTCATCAAAGGCGATCGGAATATTGACGCTCGCTGTCTTACCACCGCCAGCGATCAGAGTGACATCACCGGAGTCAAGATCGATGAGGTTTACGCGTGAGTCAACGGCGCTCAGGTAGTTCGATGCCAGCAGCTGGCTGCCACTCGCGGAAAATTCCGCCGGGCCCCAATAACTGCCGCCGGATGATTCGAGCCCTATCCGCGCATTGCCCGGATCATCCGGGTCCATAACCCAAAGATCATTTGATGCACCGTTGCGTCGCGTGCTTTGAAAGGCGATTTTGCGGCCGCGTCGATCCCATAGAACGGCCGTGTTTCTGGACTTGCCGTCGGTGATCATTACGGCATCGCCCGTCGTCGGGTCGAGCGTGAATATTTGCGAAAACTCGCTACCGCCGGCATCTCGGGTAAACAACATCTGGTCGCTGCCGGGCTTCCTCGTGATGCCACCAACGGGCTCGGTATAGAACGTTAACTGACGTCTCGCACCAAGCGGCATTTCAACCCGGTGGATGGAGTCAACGTCGCCAAATCGTGTAGACACGAAAAGACTCTCGCTGTCGGCTGTCCATGCACGAAATGCAGCGGAGCGAACATTTTGATACCGAAACAGATCCTCAAACAATTCATGCGGTATTTCAGGAATGCTCTCCAGGACGAGGGCACCGTCGTTCAGCGTTCGCCGATCAACTTCGGCAAATGCTGGCAATGACAGCAAGACCACAAGCGCGACTCCCGCTGCTTTTCGTTGACACATAAAACTGCTCCTTAGATCAAAGCCAACAAGTGAAACATCGCGGTGCCAACGAAAGTTCCGAGGGCATACCCCAGGACACCAACCAGAACGCCTGGCGTAACAAGGTCGTGCCAACCCCTGGCCGCCGCGAGGGCCGGCGCCGTGGTTGCACCTAATACAGCGGCATTTGAAGCGATGATGAGTTCTGGCAGCGTAAGCCGAAACAACTGGCCGACGCCAAGCAATACGACAAGGTGCACGCTGAGTAATATCACGACGACCACAATGAGAAGCGGAGCAATGCTCACCATCGCAAAGATGTCGGCACCTGCCGCGATAGCGGCGAAGAAAACGAACGCGAGGGCAACGCCGAGCTCGAATGCGCCATACAGTTTATCCATCCAGCGCGGAAAGGCTGTCGCGGCAACCAGCACGAGCGACGTGATAATTGCGTATCGAAGGCTAGGCGTTTCCAGCGCGGCCGTAATAGCATCGCCCACCGCGACAAAGCTTATTGCCGCAGCAATCGCCAGCGTCAGGCTCATCGCGGTAATCGGGTCGTGGTCCGTTTTCTCGGTCTGCCGCTCCCCGTGTTCGTGCTTGCTAAAGCGCCGCGCCAGCCAGTTCCAGCCCGGCAGCAGTGCAAGTACGCCGAGAAACACGGCGCTGAACAAATTGTCTGTCGCTGTCGCGGCAGAGAAAAACGAAGCGTCCGTACGTAGCCCCGTGATTTCTCCCAGTGCCGCATAGTTGACCGAGCCGCCGATGTAAGTTGATGCGAACAGACCGGCGATGCCGGCCTCGCGAACGGCCGGATCAATATCCGCGGCAGGGGCCAAAGCACTCAGGTCCAACAGTGATACCGCAAGAACTACGCCGATTACCGTTCCCAGACTTGCAATCAAGAATGCGGCCGTCATGCGCGTCGTTTCAAACAACATGTGCCGCAGGTTCGCCTTGAACAGAAACATCGGGATCAGCACCGGGACGAAATAACTGAAAACGAAATCGTAGGCCGGCGCCGCATGCGGAATCAGGCCCAGGTTCGAGGCCGCGATTGCCGCCAATATGGCAATAACGGCGCCCGTCACATGTGCGCCAATTCGAGTCTTTTCCGCCAGAAAAGCCACGCCGGCGATAACAAATAGCGCGGCCATCACGGCGAGATTGTTTTCAGGGCTAATAAGGGTCATGGGCTCTTCTTTTTTACTATCCTAACACCCAAATATTCGCACGGGGCCTAGCTCGCTATTTCAACAACTACCCTACCGGTCACCGTACCGTCGATGTAAGCCTGAAACGCGTCGGGCAATTCATCGAACGAAATCGTTCGGCCACCAATTGTGTCGAGGTGTCGCGGTTTCAAATCGCCTCCGATTCTTGACCATACCGCTCGGCGCAAATCGCTCGGCGTATCCACCGAATTGATACCAAGCAGGCAAACCGCCCTCAGGATGAACGGCAACACGGTCGTGTTCAGCGCAAAGCTCGCCGCCAGACCAATGCTCGCAATATTTCCGCCATAGTCTACCGTTCGGGTTAGCCACGTCAGGTAATCGCCACCGAGGTTGTCGATCGCACCACCCCACAGCGCTTTTTCCATCGGGCGTTTACCGAGGTCGATCTGATCACGGATCAGGATTCGGCTGGCGCCGATGCCACTGAGGTAGGCCTTTTCACTCGCCTTGCCCGTCAGCGCAACGGCCTCGTAGCCGCGGCCAGTCAGCATGTCGATAGCGATACTGCCAACACCACCCGTTGCACCTGTTACCAAAATAGGGCCGCTGTCCGGCGTCTGACCGTTTTGCTCCATGCGATGAATGGCCAGCGCCGCAGTGTAGCCCGCCGTACCAATTTGCATGGTCTCTGCGGCCGTCATTCCCTCGGGAATATCGACCAGGCTCTTACTATCAACCCGCGCGTATTCTGAGTAACCACCATCGACGGTCTCGCTCAAGCCACAGCCATTTATGAGCACTGCTGCGCCCGGTTGAAATGCCTTATCCTCGGAGCTGACCACGACGCCAGCGAGGTCGATACCGCCGTTCAGCGGATAACGGCGCAATATTTTACCCGCCCCTGTCGCCGCCAGAGCATCCTTGTAGTTGATCGTTGAATGGCTGACCCGCACCACGACGTTACCTTCAGTCAGATCATCAACGGTCAGCTCCTGAAAACCGGCGACAATCTTGCCGTCTTCCTCGTTGATTCGGTAAGCACGAAACTTGCCCATTACGCCCCCTGTTTTTTAAGTCTGGCCAGCCACGACACCAGCCCCTTGGTGTTCAACAGGATATCGATTTCGAGAATCGCGTGCAGTGCATCATCATCGCCTTTAAAGCCGTGCTTCTTCACGCCGCTTTTCAGGTACGCCGCCATCAACGCCTCGATCGCGTCATGAGGTTCTTCTGCGTCTTTGTTGGCAAGCGCCATGTCCGTGTAGGCGTCTATGCCGGCGTGCATGTCGGCGGCCAGTCGCTGCAGGTCGCGGACACGACTGTAGTGGGTCAAATATAGCCGCTCCGGGTTGCAGGCCATTATTCGGTCGATCGAGACATGAGCAGCATCGGGATCGAATTGTGTCGGCGTCGAAGTCGGAAAAATAAATTCTCCCGCAGCCGTGTCGAGCTCTCTGTACGAAACGCCGAAGCTATCACCCGTGAACACGCCCCGAGACTGTGGGTCATTGAGACAATAATGGTGCAGCGCATGACCTTCCGTATACAGGGTTTGCATTTTTCGCCCACCGAGCTCGAACCACTGCTCGTCTTCTGCCGCACGGATACGCGCCGCGTCTATTGCTTGAATGTCGCCGTACATGGCGCGCGTCTCGGCAATGCCGTAAACGGCCTCCGTTCCGGCTATCAACCGGGCCGGATCCACCATATGTGGTGCCCCACGCGGATGGACCACGCACAGAGCCTTCGGCAGCGCCTGCATAAGCAATCCGGCGCCACCAGCATGGTCAAGATGAATGTGTGTCAGAAAAACGAAATCGACGGCGCTGGCGTCAAGGCCCTGTTGCTGCAGGGCGTCCATTAACAAGGGCACACTTTCGTTGTTACCTGTGTCGACAAAAGCCGCGCGACCGCCCTCGACAATCAGATGGCTCGCGTCTTGTTGTGGCCGGGCGCATTCGGTGTCGATGGCCGTGATGCCATCGTTAAGCTGGCGGGTCTGGGCACGGCGGCCGGTCAAGGGCTACTCCGGCTCGGTCGTTTCAAGACCTTCGAGGCTCGCAAAATACTTGGCAAGGACGGCCACGTCACCGTCCGCAATCAAAGACGCCTGGGCGCTCATTACCGGATCGGTGCGCGTGCCTTCGCGATAACTCTGCAGCGCCTGCAGCAGGTAATCCTCGTGCTGACCCGCGAGGGTCGGCCACATCGCGTTGACACTGACACCATTTTTACCATGGCAGGCCGTACACGCCTGCGCCTTATCAAAAGACGCGATTTCTGAGCCACCCGCGGCGACTGTTTCGCCACCGATACTCGCGAGATACGCAGCAACATCATCGATTTCCCTGTCCGAAAGGCTCGACGCCTGACCGACCATCGTCGGATGCTCGCGCGTGTTGTCTCGATAGCCCTTGAGGGCAATCGTAATATACGCCGCTTTCTGGCCACCAAGCTTCGGCACTCGGTACGACGGGTAGGCATTGCGATAGCCTTCTATGCCGTGACAACCCAGACAGGTGTAGGCGAGCTCCTTGCCGGCCTCCGCATCGCCTTCGGCGAGCGCACAATGCGCGAACAAAATGATTGTGACAAATAGTGCTGAGGCGAGAGTTGCAAATCGTGTGTGCTTAATCATTTGATATTTCGGTGGTTTCTTGGCCCAGACATTCTGCCGGACCTTGCGTGAGGCCGCTATGTTAGTGCCAGTCTGCCCGGAATTCTAGCTGTAGCGCACAGTATCTTTCCTCCGCCGTGCTAGCATCCTTCAAATCTGACAAATGAACGGGTGAAATTCGGTGAAAAAAAGCGTCCTTGCTCTCATATTATTCGCAGTTCTTATCATTATTGTGTCGCCGGGCATCGTCGGCAAGCTGGCCGAAAATAGCGTCGGCGAGAACCTGAATTGGGCGGCACAGGAAAGCGGCGAACTGCTTGTCACTTCTGACGGCTTTGACCGCGGCTGGTTTTCTTCCGAGGGCCAGCACAGGATCGAGCTGGGCGAGGGGCAGTTGCGCGCCGCCATGGGCACCGACGCAGGTGATCTGCCCGCGCTACTGATAAACACACATATGGACCATGGCATCATTCCAGTGTCATCCATGAGTCGCGAAGAAGGCTCTCTGGCGCCCGGCCTTGCCAGCGCCGTTTCGACGCTGGCCGTTGACCTGGGTAACGGCGAAACGATTGACCTGCCCGGCACCATTTTTAGCAAGGTTGGCCTCAGCGGCGAACTGGATTCGCATTACATCGTGGAGGCTGGGGCTCGGACGGTTGAAGATGGCGAGGTGACCTGGCAGAACACCGCGATCAAACTAAAGTCCAGCGCAAGCAGTGGCGACGTCGGTTTCGACGGCAATATTGGCGCGTTGACCTTCGCTAGTTCACAGCAAATCGTTAGCATCGACGGTCTGACATTTGCTGGCGAGCAGACAAAGACCCCGTACGGGTTTCACGTCGGCAATGTTGAAATGACCATGGGCGAAATGTCCATCACGACAGCCGGCATCAATGCCGGCAGCATGCAGGGCATGAACATGAACGCCTCGTCGTCGGTTGATGACGGACTCGTGGCGAGCAGTGGGCGCGTCGAGCTGAGCGCTACAACGATCCCGGCCTTCGGCGATGTATCGGTCATCATGGACATGAGCGTCAACGACATGGATGCGGTCGCCCTCGGCGCCGTAACCGAGCAGCTTGATGGGCTCGGCGGCTCCCAGGACCCGACCCAGATTTTGCTGGGCGCAGAACAAGAGCTCAAGGCGCTGTTTGCCAGCGGCTTCGGGATGCAGGTTGATCAACTCGACATTGGCCTGCCGATGGGAACCGTTGAGACAAAGATGTCGTTCGAGTTTCCCGCCTCTGACGCCGCATCGTTCGAGTGGACATCGCTATTGCTGGACGCGGTCGCCTCGCTTGATCTAAAGGTTCCGGAGGCGCTGGTTCAACTCGCTACGAGTATGAACCCGCAGGCTGGCGCCTTGGTCGGCTTGGGATACCTGAAGAAAGAGGGTGACTTCTACATCATGGACGCAGACTTCAAGAAGGGCTTGCTGACGGTTAACGGCGCACCGATTCCTATTCCTATGGGCGCGTTCTAGCCTCCGCAAGTCGACACGCCACCCGAGATCCGCCCACCTCGCGCAATTCAGGCCGTGCAGTTTTACAGGCCTCTTCGGCAATAGCACAGCGTGGATGAAAGACGCAGCCTTGTGGTGGCGATACCAGCGACGGAATTTCACCCGTTAACGGCGCTGTTGCGAGAGTGGCGCACGGATCCGGAACCGGCGATGCAGCGAGCAGCGCTTTTGTATACGGGTGCTTCGGGGTCGAGAACAAAGCGTGGCTCGCCGCGACCTCGACGAGCCGCCCTAAATACATAACGGCGACGCGATGACCGATTGAACGTACGACACCGAGGTCGTGTGAAATAAATATCAGCGAGAGGCCTGATTCTCGCTGCGCCTCTTTCAATAAACTCAGCACTTGCTCTCGTACCGAGCCATCCAGCGCGGCAACGGCTTCATCGCAGATCAGTATTTTTGGCTCAAGAATCAACGCCCGTGCGATCGCAACTCTTTGCGCTTGTCCACCCGAAAGCTGATGCGGAAACCGCCGCAGGAAGCTCTCGTCAAGACCGACCTTGTCGAGTATCGCGACAACCTGTGCACTACGGGCCTCTGAAGAAAGGCCCGGCTCATGAACCAGCAATGGTTCGGCGACGATTGTTCGCACTCGCATTTGCGGATTCAGCGCGCCGATCGGGTCTTGAAAAACAAGCTGCAAATCGCGCCGCTGTTGCGCCGCCCGGAACTGCACCGGTCCTTCGAGCGGCTTGCCGGCATAAACAACCCGCCCTTCGCGTTGCGGAATCAACCCCAGCAAGGCTCGTATCAGGCTTGTCTTGCCTGAACCAGATTCACCGACAATGGCCAGCGTTTCTCCCTCGCACAATGACAGGCTGACATCCACGACTGCGTTGAGCCGTTCGTTGCGTGTGTTGCGGTAAGTCACCGATGCACTTTCGACGGCTAATATCGTTCTGCCCGTTACTGGCTGTTGAGATTCTCCTCTGTCGATTCGCGGTGCCGCCGCCAGCATCTTACGAGTGTGCTCGTTTTCCGGCGACGCAAATATCGATGCCGTTGCGCCCGACTCAACCAGCCTTCCGGCATCGAAAACCAATAGCCGCTCGCAGCGGCCGGCGACGATGCCGAGGTCATGCGTTATGAGGAGCAGCGCTGTGTCATCGCGGAGCTCTTCCAGCAAATCCAGAATTTGCGCCTGAACCGTAACGTCCAGCGCGGTGGTGGGCTCATCGGCAATCAACAGGTCTGGTTCGCAAATAAGTGCCGATGCGATCATGACTCGCTGGCGCATTCCGCCCGAGAGCTCATGCGGAAAGGCTCGCATTTGCCGTTCGGCATCGGGCAGTCGAACCCGCTTCAGCATTGTTAAGACGAGGGCATCCGCATTGGCACCCGATGCAATGCCATGCTGCACAAGAATCTCGCGCAGCTGCCGGCCGACGCGCAAATATGGATTCAGGGCCTGCATCGGATCCTGAAAAACGAAACCTATGCGTTGCGCACGGACGCTGTCGAGCGATTTGCTGTTTACAAGCTCCTCGCCGTCAAAGCGAATGCTGCCCGTTACCCTCGCTCCCTTTGGCAGCAACCCGAGTAATGCCATCGCCGTCTGCGACTTGCCCGAGCCCGACTCACCGACAACGCCAACGGATTCGCCAGCAGTCACGTCAAAGCTCACGTCGTTGACGACCGCTTCGTCATCGTAGCGAACCGTTAGCCCTTTAACCTCAAGCAGGCTCACCCATCCTGCCTTGCGTCAAAAAAGTCGCGCAGAGCATCACCGAGAAAATTGAAGCTCAACAGAATGACCGCCAGTATCGTCGCTGGTATGAGCAACATCCACGCCGCGCCCTCCATGTGATTAACGCCCGCATTCACCAGGGAGCCCAGAGACGTTTGTGGCTCCTGAATGCCCAGACCCAGAAAGCTCAGGAACGACTCCACCAGAATTGCCTGAGGAATGGTCAGCGTTAGATAGACAACGACGATTCCGATCATGTTCGGGGCAATGTGCCCAAAAATAATTCTGGGCGTACTCACGCCGGTCAATCGCGCCGCATCGACAAACTCTCGCTCGCGCAAACTCAAGGTCTGACCGCGGACGATGCGCGCCATGTCGAGCCAGTTAATTGCGCCGATAGCGACGAAAATCAACAGGAAGTTCCGCTCGAACGCGACCATTAGCAGGATAACCAAAAAGATAAACGGCAATGCATACAGCGTATCGACGAAGCGCATCATCAGCGCGTCGACGCGGCCGCCAACATAGCCCGCTACGGCGCCGTAAGTTACACCGATAACAAGGCTCACCATACTTGCAACAACGGCGACCAACAGGGTCACCCGAATACCCAGCATGGTGCGAACAAACAGGTCTCGACCGAGATCGTCGGTACCAAATAGCTGCATCCCCGCTAGCCGCGGCGACTGCGGCGGCACACTGAGGTTGATACTCATATAGTCGTTCGGACTAAGCCATGGGCCGACGACGGCGAGCACCAGTATGGATAAGAGTATTGCGGCGCTCCTCTTCATCGCTGCCTGACCCGCGGATCGAGAGCGCCGTACAAAATATCAACGACCAGGTTAAAGGCGATAATCAGCGCTGCATAAAAGATGACGATGCCAAGGACCAACGTGTAGTCGCGATTTAGTGCTGCGCGAACAAACTCTGTTCCCAGCCCGGGGATACCGAACACCTCTTCAACCACAACCGAGCCCGTCAGAATCGCGGCTATAGCTGGCCCCATGTAGGACAGCACCGGCAACATCGCTGGCCGTAGAGCGTGTACTCGAATAATCGCTTTCGTGCCGAGGCCCTGTGCTTTCGCGGTCCGGATGAAGTCACGGCTGAGCACATCGATCATGCTGGCGCGTGTGAGTCGGGCCATATAGGCAATTTGCGGCAACGCCAGCGTAATGACGGGCAGCACGTATTTGGCGGCACCCGCCGACCCGCTCCAGCCCGCCGGCAACCAACCGAGCTTCACTGCGAATAGCAGCATCAGCACCGGGCCAACGACGAAGACCGGAATCGAAATGCCGGTCATCGCAATTGACATGACGATCCGATCCAACAGCGACCCATGCCGTAACGCGGCGAAAATACCTGCGCTAACACCGACGACGACTGCCAGTCCAATTGCCAGAGCTCCCAGCTGCAAAGAGACCGGAATCGTGCCAGCCATGCGTTCAGCAACGGTGTATCCACGGTAGACGTAGGACGGGCCTAGGTCTCCTTTCAGCAGGCCGGAGATATAACGAAACAACTGCTGCCCCAGCGGCTCATCGAGGTGATAAGCGGCCTCGATATTCTTGGCGATTTCCGGCGGCAGCACGTGCTCAGCGTCAAACGGACCACCTGGTGCTGCATGCACCATCAGGAAGGCGAGAACAATGACCAACAACAAAGTCGGAATCGCCCCCAGCAATCGGAGCAATGTGTATCGCAACAAGTGTTTGTTCCAGCGCGGCTACTCGACCGCTTTGAGGCTCAGGTGCTGAGAGTAATGATAATCGAGAACGTTGTCGCCCCAGCCTGCGACGCGAGGGCTGACCAGATGCTTGCTAACGTAAAAATAGATCGGAATAACCGGGTGATCCGCCAGCATGACGCGCTCCGCCTCTTCCATGTAAAGACGCCGCCGATCCGGGTCCACCTGTTCTGCCGCGCGCTGCATTAGCTCATCATACTCATCACTTGCATAGCCCGGCACGTTTGCCGCATTGTCGGACTGCAGAATACTAAGAAAGGTGTGTGCGTCGTTGTAGTCGCCAATCCAGCTCGAACGAAAAACCTGTGTAATCTCCCTGGCACGAATATTCGACAGCAGCACCTGAAACTCTTCGTTAATTAGCCTGACTTCAAAACCAAGCACCTCTTTCCACATCGCCTGTATGGCGACCGCCATTTTCCGGTGTGTGTCGTTGGTGTTATAGCGCAGCTCAAGTTGCAGCGGATTCTTTTCGCTATAGCCCGCGGTCTTGTAAAGACCCCTCGCAATTTGATTACGCTCTTCCTGAGTGAGCGACGCGTAGCTAAGCACGGTCGGCTCGTAATTGTTCACCCCCGGCGGCACCCAGCTGTACGCTGCGGTTTCGCCGCGACCTATGACCTTCTCCACAAGCAGTTCGCGATCAATCGCCATTGACAATGCCTGCCGTAGTTCCGGGCTGTCTTTGAAGGGCGGCTTCGACAAATTGTAGCCGTAGTAGTAGACGTTTTGTTGTGGCGTGATATGAAGGTTATCGCCGTTGTCCGCGCGGATTTGCGCGAAGTTTTCCGCCGGCACCGAGGTCGTAGTATCTAGCTCGCCCGCTCGATAGCGCGCGTATTCCGCATTATCCTGACTCGTGACGTGGTGGCGAACTTCGTCGATCGCAGTGTTGGCATTATTCCAGTAATGCTCGTTTCGCCGAATACTAATGACAGAGCCTGGTACCCAGCCGGTCAAAATATACGCACCGTTCGATACCAGATTTCCAGGCCTTGCGAAGTTGTCGCCGTGCTCGGCGAGGGAGCCCGGGTGCATCGGGAACGTCGCTGGATGTGCGAGCAGGCTTAGGAGGTAAGGCGTTGGCTGTCGCAGGATGATCTTTAGCGTGTGCTCATCCGGCGCCGTCAGCGCGGTAACGTCGATGAGAAACGCAGCGTAAAACGCCGCCGTCGCCGGGTCAATGAGGCGCTCGAATGCGAACACGAAATGATCGGCCGTTACCGGGTCGCCGTTGGACCATTTCGCCTCGGTCCGAAGATGAAACGTGTAGGTTAACGAATCGTCAGAAACATCCCATGACTCTGCAGCGCCCGGGGCCAGCTCACCGGTTGCTGTGAACATGACCAGCCCCTCGCCAAGGTCGCGCAGGACATCAGCTGCTTGCAGGCTTCTGGCTTTGTGTGCATCCAGCGACTCCGGCTCGGTGCCGAGGCCCCGATTGAGTACTGAAGACGTGTCGACGGATTCGTCTGAACCGCCGCATCCGGCGAGCGTGAGAATGATCAGGAAAAGCGCAAAAAGCCGTATTGATTTCATGCGACAAAGCATACCTGAACGGCCGCTGGTTTTTCCCAACTGCTTCACAAGTCAGGCGCTTTTCTTCAGCTGCCGTTTCTTGATGTGTATCAGGATGAGTGACACCGCCGACGGCGTCATGCCCTCGAGGCGAGACGCCTGGCCAAGCGTCGTCGGGCGCGCCGCGACGAGCCTTTGCCGTGCCTCGTTTGAAAGGCCGGCGACCACTTCATAGTTAATGTCTTCCGGCAGCCGCAACGACTCCTGCTTTGCCTGCTTTTCGATTTCGCGTTGCTGGCGCTCAATGTAGCCCGAGTATTTCGCCCGCACCTCAAGCTGTAGAGCCACTTGCTCGCGTTGTTCATCACTGGACAGATCAACGGCTTCGTTCGTGCCGACAGCAGGCAGGGCAACAACGTCTCTGTAAGTGAATTCCGGGCGCTTCAGTAGTGCTGCGGCTGTCGCATTTTTTTCTTTGACGAAGATGTCATTCAGCCGCTGCTGTTCTTTTTGGACCGACTCGTGCTTCGCGTTAAAGGTGGCCCACCGCTCATCATT
The DNA here is from genome assembly GCA_021773075.1 of Woeseiaceae bacterium. GTDB lineage: Bacteria > Pseudomonadota > Gammaproteobacteria > Steroidobacterales > Woeseiaceae > UBA1847. The sequence continues at coordinate 121,936 of JAJFKT010000033.1, read as the reverse complement.
AACCAGCCCGAGATCACGACCCTTCGGTGTCAGCCGTAAATCCGCATTGTCTTCGCGTAATGTCAGTCGATATTCCGCACGACTCGTGAACATCCGATACGGCTCACTAACACCACGCGTGATCAGGTCGTCAACCAAGACACCAATGTAGGCCTCGTGACGCTCCGGAAACCAGCCCCCTTTGCCTTGCGCCTGTAGCGCCGCGTTGATGCCCGCAAGCAGGCCCTGCGCACCCGCTTCTTCGTAGCCGGTTGTACCGTTAATTTGCCCGGCGAAGTACAAACCCGAAACGTGCTTTGTTTCGAGCGTCGGATTTAGATCGCGCGGGTCAAAGTAGTCGTACTCGATCGCGTAACCGGGCTGCATAATGTGCGCGTTCTCGAAGCCGATTATCGAGCGTACGAACTCAAGCTGTGTTTCGTAGGGCAGGCTCGTTGAAATGCCGTTCGGATACACCTCATTCGTCGTCAGGCCCTCGGGCTCGACGAAAATCTGATGTGAGTCCTTGTCTGCAAATCGCACGACCTTGTCCTCGACGGACGGGCAGTAGCGCGGGCCGACGCCTTCGATCATGCCGCTGTACATCGGCGACTCATGCAACGCGGCACGTATGATGTCGTGTGTTTGTTCCGTCGTTTTAGTGATGTGGCAGGAAATTTGCTGGGGATGATCGAGGCGTGTGCCGAGAAACGAAAACACCGGCATCGGTTCATCGCCGGGCTGTTCCTGCATCAGGTCGTAATTCAGGGTTTTGCCATCAAGGCGCGGTGGTGTGCCCGTTTTCAGGCGCGCAACACTAAATGGCATTTCACGCAGGCGTGCCGCCAGCTTGTTTGACGGCGCATCGCCCACCCGGCCGCCGGCTTCTTCGGTCTTGCCGATTAAGATGCGTCCCGCAAGGAATGTGCCGACCGTCAGGATCACCGTCTTTGCAAAGAACCTCAGCTCTTCACCTGTAACGACACCCGCCACCTTGTCACCATCGATGATGAGGTCTTCGACTGACTGCTGAAACACGGACAAGTTTGGCTGATTCTCAATCACCGTCCGTATAGCGTGCCGATACAGTTGCCGGTCAGCCTGCGCTCGCGTGGCACGAACCGCTGGGCCCTTGCTCGCGTTCAACGTCCGAAACTGGATACCTGCCCGATCAATCGCCTGCGCCATGGCGCCGCCAAGTGCATCAATTTCCTTCGTCAGGTGACCCTTACCGATACCGCCAATCGCCGGATTGCAACTCATTTGTCCCAGGGTCGCGATGTTTTGCGTAATCAATAGCGTATTCACGCCCGCCCGTGCGGCTGCCAGGGCGGCTTCCGTACCGGCGTGTCCACCGCCGATCACAATTACGTCGTAGGGCTCGGTCATTGATCACTTTTTGATCAGTCAGGGTCGCGCATTCTTTACTATTTGCAGCCTGTTGTCCAAGATAGCGAGTCGTTTCGCGCACAGGCTTAACCATGTTTCGAGCCCCACTGATCGCATTGCTCGCCCTGGCGGGCAGCGCCTCCACACACGCACAAACGCTTGAGCTCGAGGAGTGTCGCATTAGCGCCGGTCCCGGCATGCCCAGCATGAAGGCCCGCTGCGGCACCATGCTGCGGCCGCTCGACCCGTCGGGGGAGGTTGACGGCGAGATCGAGCTTCGGGTTGCGGTCGTACCCGCGCTCAACCTAACGCCGGAAACCGACCCGCTTGTTCCTGTTGCCGGTGGTCCTGGGCAGGGCAGCGTTCAGTTCTACACGGCCTATTCCGGGGCCTTTGAAGAGGTGCGACGAAACCGCGATATTTTGCTGATCGACCAGCGAGGCACGGGCGAGTCGGCGACGATGGATTGCGAGTTCGACGACGACATGGTCGACGGCGAGTATTCGATGGAGCTGACGATCGAGTATACGCAGCTGTGTCTTCTGCAGTTGCCGCACGACCCACGGTTTTTCACAACGAGCGTTGCCGTGACCGACATCGAGGCTGTTCGGTTGGCGCTGGGTTATCCCTCGATTAATTTATACGGCATTTCCTACGGCAGCCGTGTCGCACAGCATTTCGCTCGCCGCTACCCTGACGCAACGCGCACGCTAACGATCGACGGTGTCGTGCCGCCGCCGATTTCGCTTGGCCCGGAGATTGCGACCGAGAGCCAGAAGGCTGTGGACAAGATTCTCGCTCGCTGCGAGGAAGATGAGTTCTGTAACGAGCGCTTCCCCTCTGTTGCCGATGACTTCAGCCGCATTGTGGCTGCGCTTCGCGAGGCGCCAGTCTCAATCGAGATTCCACATCCCAGTACTGGCCGGCCCGAAGCCGTCAATTTCGGAGCGGGTGAGCTCGCCGGAGCCGTTCGTTTATTGGCCTATCACCCGAACTCCGTCGCACTTATACCGCTGCTTATTCACGAGGCCGGTGGGGGCAACTTCGTACCGCTCGGCTCGCAGTACATGATGACGATGATCGCAATGACAGACGCCCTGTCGCTCGGCATGCATAACGCCGTGATGTGCACCGAGGACGTGCCGTTTTACGACGAAACGCGCATTGACTACGAGCAGCTTGAGGCGAGTTACATGGGCACGTTCCAGCTTGATGCGCTGCGGGCGATCTGTTCGGTTTGGCCCGCCGGTCCTATTGATGATGCGTTTAAAGCGCCGCTCGCGACCGACATCCCGGTGTTATTGCTATCCGGTGACAGCGACCCAATTACGCCGCCGCGGTACGCCGATATGGCCGCCGTTGATCTCAATAATGCACGGCATTTGACCGGAGAGGGTCAGGGTCATGGCCAGATTAGCGTCGGCTGTACCGCTCGCATTGTTGCTGATTTTATCGATACTGCGGACCTGGCCAACCTCGATGTCGAGTGCCTGAAGCGCAGTTTCGTGATGCCGTTCTTTCTCGACTTCTCAGGACCAAACCCATGATCAAAGTCGACGGCATACACAAGTCTTTTGGAAAAGTGCGCGCCGTTCGCGGCGTTAGCTTCGATGCGCCCGACGGCAAAATAACCGGATTACTGGGCCCCAATGGGGCCGGCAAATCGACGACGCTGCGTGTGCTTTACACCGTCTTAAAGCCGGACGAAGGCTCGGCAAATATTGATGGCGCAGATGTCGTCACTGACAGCCTGGCAGCGCGGCAAAAAATCGGCGCCCTGCCACACGGTGCGGGCTTATATCCGCACCTGACGGCTCGCGAGAATATTGCTTATTTCGCAAACCTTTGTTCGATCGACAAGGCCGAGGTTGACGATCGCGTTGCCGAGATTATCAGGCTGCTCGAAATTGAAGAGTTTGCCGACCGACGCACGAAAGGCTTCTCACAGGGCCAGCGTACCAAGGTATCACTTGCCCGGGCCCTGGTTCATGACCCGCAGAACGTGATTCTCGACGAACCAACGAACGGTCTGGACGTAATGGCAACGCGCTCTCTGCGGCGCTTGATCCTGAAATTAAAAGACGATGGCCGATGCGTGCTGTTTTCGTCGCACGTCATGCAGGAGGTCGCCGCTCTCTGCGACGATATCTGCATCATCGCGAACGGCCAGGTCGCGATCGACGATTCCATTGACGGTATTCGCGAGCGCACCGGGCAGGATGATCTTGAGGAAGCGTTTGTGAGTGCGATTCAGATGGTGGGAGAAGAATGATGCGAACTCTCCTCACGGTTTTCTTTAAGGAAATACTCGACAATCTTCGAGACCGCCGAACGCTGGCGTCCGCTTTGATCATGGGTCCTATCTTCGGCCCGGTCCTGTTCGCGGTTGTCATCAACATGTCTATCGACCGCGCACTGGATGATGCAGAAAGCACGATGGAGCTGCCGGTTATTGGCCAGGAACATGCGCCAAACCTGATGCGCTTTCTCGAGAGTCGCAACATCGACATTGTTGACGGTCCCGAGGACGTTAACGGTGCCTCTGATGCGGTAAAAAGCGGCCTGCACGACGTCGTTCTTGTTATTCCCGAGAGCTTCGGTGAACAGCTTGCCGATACTATTCCCGCCCGCGTCGAGTTGTTTTCTGACGAGGCTAACTCACAGGGCGAGAAAGAAGCGCGGCGCGCGCGCAGCGCTTTGCGCGGCTATAACCAGCAGCTTGCTGGTATTCGTTTATCCGCACGCGGCGTAAATCCCTTGCTGCTACGGCCCATCAATATTGACGATATCGATGTTTCGACGCCAAGCGGTCGCTCGGCTATGTTGCTCGGCATGATGAGTTACTTTTTTATATTCGCACTGTTGATGGGGGGCATGTATCTCGCGATCGACACCACGGCCGGAGAGCGCGAGCGCGGCTCTCTCGAGCCGTTGCTCTCGTTGCCGGTTACTCGCGGACAGCTGATTCTTGGCAAGATCTTCGCCGCTTGCGTATTCATGGCTGCGTCACTGATGCTCAGCCTGTTGTCGTTCTATGTCGTGTTGAAGTTCATGCCATTGGAACAGCTTGGCATGACACCTAACTTTGGCATCCCGGTCGTGATTGCCGCGTTCTTTTTGTTGTTGCCGTTCATTTTGCTTGGCGCCTCGCTGATGACGCTGGTGGCGTCGTTTACGAAGAGCTACAAAGAGGCGCAAACCTGGTTAAGCGTTGTTCTGATTGCGCCGACACTGCCCATACTTGTGGTGAGTATTTTGACCCTGAGGCCTGAACTGGAATTAATGTTTATACCCTCGTTAAGCCAGCACCTGATACTCGTCGACATGGTGAAAAATGAGCCCTTGAATGGATTGCATATCGCTATTTCCGTTTGCAGTACGCTTGTTTTCGGCGCCATTCTGACCTGGGTGTGTGCACGGCTGTATCGCCGTGAGGGTCTTCTCGGTTGACAATTCCGGCGGTTTCTCCACCATGGGGACCCCGCAGCAAAGAATAAGATTATGGCTCTGTTCTCTGAACTCCGGCGTCGCAACGTACTCAAGGTCGCGCTGCTGTACGCGATAGCCAGTTTGTTGATTTACTGGATCGTTGGCTGGGGTCTTTTGACATTGGGTGCACCGCCCTGGGCAAACGAATTCCTGCTGCTGGTGCTGCTGATTGGCTACCCGGTTGCGCTGATTTTCGCGTGGTCCTACGAGATCACGCCGGGCGGTCTGAAAAAGTCGCTCGACGTCGACCAGACTCAGTCTATCGTCTTCAAAACGGGCCAGAAGCTGAACGCCGCGATGTCGGTACTCGCGGTGCTCGGCATACTTGCGTTAGTTGGTGAGCGCTTGCTACCCACTTTCGAGCTGCCCAAAATTATCGAGCCGATCCTGCCCTCGCCCGTCTACGAGTCCCCGGATAAAGATGGCGTGCCCGCGGAGATTCGTGCGCACACACTCGATAATGGATTGCGCATAATCGTCTGGCCCGACCACGACATTCCAAATGTGGTGATGTACAACTTCGTGCGTGCCGGCGCCCGAAATGAATACCCCGGCATTACTGGTTTGTCGCACTTTTTTGAACACATGATGTTTAATGGCACCGAGCGACGAGCACAAGGCGAGTTCGATGAGACGATGGAGGCGGCAGGTGGTGCCAACAACGCTTATACATCCAGTGATTTAACGGTGTATCAGGACTGGTTTCCGCGCTCGGCGCTGGGCGTAATTTTTGAGCTTGAGGCCGACCGTCTGGAGAATCTCGCCATCGACCCTGCCGTTGTTGAGACGGAGCGGGGCATCGTGTATTCCGAGCGACGCCGGGGCGTCGATAACGACAATTTTGGCAAACTGTACGAGCAGATGATGGCGACCGCCTTCGCCGCACATCCGTATCAGTTTCCGGTTATCGGCTGGCCGTCAGATATCGAAAACTGGATACAGGAAGATCTCGAAACCTACTTCCGCACTTATTACGCACCGAATAATCTGACGATGGTGTTTACCGGTGACGTTGATGCCGAAGAGCTGTTCGAGATGGCGGACGATGCTTTTGGTTCAATTGCCGCTCAAGACCCTCCGCAGAAAATTCGCACTGTAGAGCCTGCACAACAGGGTGCGCGCCATATCATTGTTGAGGCCGATGCGGAAACGCCGCTGTTGCATATCGCCTTCCATGCCGGCAGCGCGACAAGCCCGGAAACGCTGCCATTAAGCGTGTTGCTCAATGTGCTGGTCGGTGGCGACTCAAGTCGATTGCACCAGCTTTTCGTCGAGAATGAGCAGACCGCGCTTTCGATTGGTGGGTTCCAGATGGAAGGCCTTGACCCTGGCCTCGTCTATTTTTATCTGACCCTGCCGCCAGGCGCCGAGATCGCCGCAACTGAGGCGCGATTGTTGCGGGAGCTACAAAAGGTGGCCGAAGAGGGCGTTACAGACGCGGAACTATTGAAAGCAACGAACATTATGATCGCGGATTATTGGCGCGGCTTGTCTACGATTAACGGCAAGGCAGCCGCTATCGGGCAAGCTGAGGTTTTTCTCGGCGATTATCAAAACGCATTCACGTTACCCGATGAGCTTGCCGCGATTACAACAGACGAGCTGAAGAAGGTTGCAGCTGACGTTTTTGACGTCGCCCAAATGACCGCTGGTGTCTTGCGTTCAAAGGCTACGGAGGAGTCAGAATGAGGAGCCTCCTGACCTTATTGTCAATTGTCGTTGCGGCGCCCGCCCTTTCGGATGGCGTCAAACTACCGGCGGCGGAGCGGCTGGTCCTTGAGAATGGCGCTGTCGTCATTCTGAGCGAGAAACATGATGTACCACTTATCGGCATGGAGGTGGTTGTCCGGGGTGGCGCTGTCGCCGACCCGATCGCTAAGTACGGACTTGCGAACCTGGTCGCGGGCCTTATTGAAAAGGGCGCTGGTGAGCGCGACGCCGAGGCGTTCGCTGATGCTGCCGCCCGTGTTGGTGGCAATATTTCCGCAGCAGCCAGCCTGGAGGCTATCGGTGTTTCGGCTGAGTTTATGGCCCGCGACGCGGCGCTGATGGTCGAGCTGGTCGCCGACATGTTGCAACGACCAACGCTTGCCAATGCAGAGTTCGAGAAGCTGCGTGGCCGCTACATCAACCTTATCAAGGCAGCAAAGGGTGCCAACCCGGATAATTTACTGCCGTCTTACGCCAATGCCTTTCTTTTTGGTGAGCACCCATACGGCAACCCGATAACCGGAAGCGAATCGTCATTGGCGAATCTCTCGCTGGGTGATGTTCGCGCCTATTACGCCGATCAAATGGGTGCGGATCGTATGGTGATTGCTGTTTCTGGTGATTTTGATGCGGCCGAGATGCGCGCGCTTCTTGAGCGTTCGTTTTCTGCCTGGCGTCCGGCGGCGGGCGAGCCGCCTGAAATTCCGGTGCCCGCTTCAACGAGGGGGACGCGCGTGTATCTCATCGACAAACCCGGCGCGACACAATCCTATTTTTACATCGGAAACACAGGCGTCGGCCGAGCCTTCTCGGGTCGCGCTGCGCTTGATCTCGCCAACACGGTCTTCGGTGGCCGCTTCACGTCCATGCTGATGACTGAGCTGCGAACGAAATCCGGCCTGAGTTACGGGGCTCGCTCGATCGTGTCAAAGCATGCGATATCGGGATCCACGTTCATCTCGTCTTTCACCGCCACGAACACCACGGTAGAGGCCATCGACGTGGCGCTCCGTACATTGGGTCGGCTGCGCGACTCTGGACTCAGCGAGGAAATGACCGCTTCCGCTCGAAATTACGTAATGGGCCAGTTTCCGACGCGCTTTGAAACCGCCGGCCAGATTGCTGGCACCTATGCGGAGCTCGAGTCGCAGGGGCTCGATGCTTCTCATATCGACGATTACGGTGGCAATCTTGCCGCTGCAACACCGGAGTCAATCGCAGAGGTTGTCGAGGATGTTTATCCCGACGCCAACAATCTGGTCTTTGTTGTTTTGGGCGACGCCTCAATAATTCGCGAGCAGGTTGCTAACTACGGTCCCGTGACCGAAATCTCGATCTCGGAACCGCGCTTCCATCCTTAGCGATGTAATTTGGGCTAGGCGCCAGCCCCGTGAACAGTGCGCCAATGGCTAGCCAGTTTGTCGGGTGGCTCACTTGCCGATACAGAATTCGGAGAAAATTCGGCCCAAGAGCTCGTCGGACGAGACTGCGCCCGTTATCTCACCGAGCGCCTGATGGCTCAGCCTAAGCTCCTCGGCCAGAAGCTCACCCGCTCTGGTCTCCTCAAGCGCTGTTCGGCCCGCCTGGAAATGTTCCGCAGCACTATCGAGCGCTTGTAGGTGGCGCTTCCGGGCGGTAAACGCCCCCTCGCCCTGATTTTGATAGCCGGCAAGTCTTCGTATCTGCGCTCTGAGCGCGTCCAGGCCCTGCCCGGTTTTCGCCGACATGCAGACACTTCCCTCTGCCGATTGCATTGTCGCCTCGCTAAGGTCGATCTTGTTTCGAACGACGGTGATTGGAACGCCGTCTGGCAGTGGCTCGTCCAACTGCTCGGCATTCGCGTCGGTGGCGTCCTGTATCCAGAGCACAGCATCGGCACCGTGTAGCGCCTGCCGTGCTCGCCGAATGCCCTCTTCTTCAATTCGATCCGGATTTTCGCGCAAGCCGGCGGTGTCGACAAGCTCGACGGCCAGCCCATCGATGTCAATTTGTTCTCGCAGAATATCGCGTGTGGTTCCGGCGATTTCAGTCACGATCGCGGCGTCCTGGCCGCTGAGCAGGTTGAGCAAGCTCGACTTGCCGGCATTCGGTTTACCGACAATCACGACCTGAAATCCATCCCGCAATACGCGCCCTTGTTTCGCTTGTTCGCGCAGCAGCGTAAAAGCGTCGGCGCATTCCTGCAGCCTTCCTAATAACAGGTCGTCCGAAAGAAAGTCGATTTCTTCTTCCGGGAAATCAATTGCCGCCTCTACGTGCAGCCGCAAGCGGATTAGTTGTGCCGCGAGCGCCTCGACCGCGCGTGAAAAAGCACCGGAGAGCGAGCGCAGGGCCGCGCGGGCAGCTTGCGTTGTGCCGGCATTGATCAAGTCGACGATGGCCTCTGCCTGGACAAGGTCCAGCTTGTCGTTCAAGAAGGCGCGCTGCGAAAATTCGCCGGGCGCGGCGCGCCGACAGCCCTCGCCGACGATCGCCTCGACAAGCAGTGAGACTACCAACGGACCACCATGCCCATGTAATTCGAGAACGGATTCCCCGGTAAAAGAAGCGGGGGCCGGAAAATACAGCGCAAGCCCGGCGTCCAGTTTTTCGCCGACAGCATTTTTGAAGGTCCGGAATGTAGCGCTCCGAGGCTCCGGCAGGCTGCCGAGTAATGTTCTTGCGATTTGCTCGGTCTTATCTCCGGATACGCGCACAATAGCAACGCCGCCGACACCCGGAGGGGTGGCCGCTGCGACAATCGTATCAAGCATGTTCGTCATGATTTTATCAGGCCACAGGTGATCAACTGATGCAGAGTATAAGAGTAAATTTTCCGAATAGCGCGGGTGAGCGTTTGTCCGGCATTCTCGATTTGCCGGTCGGCAATCCGACGGCTTTTGCTTTGTTCGCGCATTGCTTCACGTGCTCTAAAAACCTAAGGGCCGCAACCAACCTGTCGCGCTCGATGACCGAAGCGGGTATTGCTGTATTGCGTTTTGACTTCACGGGGCTCGGACAAAGCGCTGGAGAATTTGCCGACACGAACTTTTCAAGCAACGTAGACGATTTGCTGTCTGCTGCGCGCTGGCTCGAGGACGAGCACCGCGCGCCGGAGCTATTGTTCGGACACTCGCTGGGCGGAACCGCAGTCTTACAGGCTGCGCCCCTAATTCCATCTGCCGTTGCTGTAGCGACGATTGGCTCGCCCGCCGACCCAGCGCACGTTGCTCGTCTGTTCAAAGGTTCCGAGGCCAAGCTTCGCGAAAAAGGCATTGCGGAGATTGCGCTTGGTGGGCGTCCGTTCCGTGTTCGGGAGGGCTTCCTCGACGACCTCAAGACGCACAATTTGCCGGCAGCGATTTCCGGGCTGCGAAAAGCCCTACTCATCATGCACGCTCCACTTGACGATATTGTGGAGGTCGAAAACGCCTCAAAACTTTTTTCGGCTGCGAAGCACCCTAAGAGCTTCGTTAGCCTCGATAAGGCCGACCACCTTTTATCGCGCGAAGAGGACTCGCGTTATGCGGGTCAGGTGCTGGCCTCCTGGGCAGCCGGGTACCTTCCGCCGAGCGGCGCTCAGGACGGCCTGCGAGCGGACGCCGGCATCGTTGCTGCGAGAACCAAAGTTGAGGGTTTTCGAACCGAGGTCGCAGCAGGCAATCATCATTTTGTTGCCGATGAGCCACTGGGCGTTGGTGGGACCGACACCGGCCCAACCCCATATGATCTGCTCGCGGCAGCGCTTGCGACCTGCACAACCATGACCTTGCGGATGTACGCCGAGCATAAGAGGATCGGCCTGCGTTCGGCCACCGTCACCGTTAGCCACGGTCGGGTGCATGCCGAAGATTGTGTCGATTGCGATCAGCGCGACGGGCAAATTCATGAGTTTACGCGGGAGCTAACACTCGACGGCGACCTTAGTGACCAACAGCGTCAACGCATGCTGGAAATTGCCGACCGCTGTCCAGTCCACAAAACCCTGCACAAAGAAATCAAGGTCCGAACGTCCCTAAAAGGGGTCTGACCCCTTTCGTACTTTCGTACGAGCGTCCCTGATTGGGTCATAGCCCCTTGGTCGCTGGTCAGTGTTTGCTTTCTTTCGCTTCTCGCTCAACAACCTTGTTGATCTTCCATTGCTGCGCGATGGACAGTAGCGTGTTGGTTACCCAGTAAAGCACCAGTCCCGACGGGAAGAATGCAAAGAATGCCGTGAACATGATCGGCATGATCTGCATCACCTTCGCCTGCACCGGGTCCGCTGGTGCCGGGTTCAGTTTCTGCTGCATGAACATTGCCGCACCCATGATCAGCGGCAAAATGAAATACGGGTCTTTGGTGGACAGGTCTGTTATCCATAGCGCGAACGGTGCCTGACGCATTTCAACGCTTTCGAGCAACACCCAGTAAAACGCCAGGAAGAACGGCATTTGAATCAGGATCGGCAAACAGCCTGCTGCCGGATTCACTTTTTCTCGCTTGTACAGCTCCATCATCGCGGCACTAAGTGCTGGCTTATCGTCCTTGTAGCGATCCTGAAGCGCTTTCATGCGCGGCTGAAGATTGCGCATCTTCGCCATCGAGCGTCCGCTGGATTCCGTCAGTTTATAAAACGCGAGCTTAATCAGGAAAGTAACGAGAATAATCGCGACGCCCCAGTTGCCAACAAACTTGAAGACGAAACTCAGCAGCATGAACAGCGGGTTCGATATTATCGTTAGCCAACCGTAGTCCACGGTCAGCGTCAGGTTTTCATCGATTTCCTTTAGCTGCGATTGCAGCTTGGGTCCAACGAACGCGGTTGTTGAAAATGTTTTGCTGGCGCCGGGGGCAATAGACTGTGCCTGTCCAATGCTGTTGGCGGTTGACCGATCGCCCCGCAAAGAAACGGTGTAAGTCCGCTCTTCTTCGGGCTCGGGTACGACTGCGCTCAGAAAATGATGCTGAATGGCGCCGATCCAGCCAGCCTGTGACTTGAATTTGTAGGCGCCATCGTCCTGCAGGTCATCGTGTTTTAGTTTTTCTGACTTTTCGCCGTTATAGATTATTGGGCCGGCGAATGAGTAAGAGTCGACGTCGAACATTGAGCGTTCTTGTTCTTTGGAAATACGCTGAATCTGAGAATAGTCGGCCCCGCGCCAGAGGCCGTCGCTGCCGTTGCTAACTTCTTGTTCTATATCGATCGCGTAACTTCCGCGCGTGAAGCGATATCGTTTTTCTACGCTAACTCCAGCGCTGCTTTTCCAGTCGAGTGTAACGACAATTTCGTCCGCGCTGCCAAGCTCATAGCTGTTTCGTGGGCTCGAGAACGCCGCTCGATGATTGGGCTCATCGCCCTCGCCGACGATTCGGAGACCCGTTTGAATTGCGCCGAAGTTCGATGGGGTCGTGCTGAGGAGCTCAACCAAATTGTTCGGTTGGTCTTTGGCGACCGGGTAAACAAGCATTGTTGCAGACTGAATCGTGCCGCCTTGAGTGCTGATTTCGAGATCGAGGACGTCGGTCGTAACGTGGATGGTCGGCGCGATCGCTTCATTGATTGAGGTGCCCGCTTCGATCGTCTCCTCGGGAAGCGGCGCGTCCAGTGCGTCACCATTTGCTGCGCTTAGTTCTGGCAAGTCACCTTCGGGCGGCGCGAGCGCTTGCTGCTCGACTTCCTGGGTGATTGTGGCCGCTGGCTTCGGTGCATAGTCCTGAACCCAGGTCTGGTAGGTGATCCAACCCATTAGGCCGAAAAATGCCCAGATCAGCAGTCGTTGATTATCCATCCGTTAACTATCCTGCGTTGTTTTACTGCGTTTGTTGGCGGAACACGTTTGCCAGTGTCGTTCGAGGCTCGCTTTCATTTCTTCATTTCTTGCCAGCGCTGCAGCGGGTTGATTCAACACGACGATGTCGAGCCCCCCGATTAAGTCCTGATTTTGCCGAAACGATTCTCGAATCACCCTCTTAATACGATTTCGTGTGCTTGCCTTGCGACAGTGTTTTTTTGAAATGGCAAGGCCGAGCCGAGCCGCCTCGTCGTTGTTGTCGCGGCACAGTACTGTAAATAATTTATCGCGGCTACGTTTGGCTTTTTTGAACACGCGGCCGAAAGCGGCGGCGTCAAGTAAGCGGTTCGTTTTTTGGAACCGGGAACTCTTGCTGCTGGTTAATCCTGTTTTTAAATTCGTCGTCGTGACGGTCGCGTTGGCGTTACGGCGTCAGCTGCGCGCGGCCTTTTGCACGGCGGCGTTTAAGAACGAGTCGCCCGGCTTTCGTTGCCATACGGGCACGAAAACCGTGGGTGCGTGCGCGTTTGATTTTGCTGGGCTGGAATGTGCGTTTCATGACTAATACCTGGTTCAAAAACCCGTAATTTCGGGCCGGTTTTCCTGAAGGTCGGCAAGGGTACTCAGATGCCTAGACAGTGTCAATAGACGGATGTAAACCTTAGTCTTTCAGTATAGACTGCCCGGTCTTCGTAATCTCTATATAACACGACACGGCCCGCCTTATAATTCGGGCTTTTGGGGAAGTTCTTGTCTGCTGAATCGACGCTCTGGAATCAATGCCTTCGCGTCCTGCAGGCGGAATTACCCGAGCAGCAATTCAATACCTGGATTCGACCGTTGCAGGCGGTCGATGATGGCAGCATCTTGCGCCTTCTTGCGCCGAACAGGTTTGTGGTTGACTGGTTGCAGCAGCACCATATACAGAGAATTCTTCAGCTGGTCGACGAGCATGGCGGTGGAACGGAGTTGGTCGTGGAGGTTGGCTCGCGCAGCCCACAAAGTCCGAAACCGGGCGTCGGACGCCCGCGGGCGTCGCCGATAAATGTGGCCGGCCACGCACCAGTCACCTCTCGGCTGAACCCGACATTTACATTCGAAAACTTTGTTGAAGGTAAGAGCAATCAACTTGCCCGGGCTGCCGCGACTCAGGTTGGTGAGAACCCCGGTCTGTCTTACAACCCACTTTTTATTTACGGTGGTGTGGGTCTTGGCAAAACGCATTTGATGCACGCGGTCGGCGCCGCGATGGTCAAGGCGAACCCTGACGCACGAGTCAGCTATGTGCATTCCGAGCGCTTCGTTGGCGACATGGTAAAGGGCTTGCAGCACAACACGATTTCGGAGTTCAAGCGGGCGTATCGGTCGTTGGATGCCTTGCTGATCGACGACATCCAGTTTTTTGCGGGCAAAGAGCGCTCTCAGGAGGAGTTTTTTCATACGTTCAATGCTTTGCTTGAGGGTCAGCGGCAGATCATTCTGACTTGTGATCGTTTTCCGAAAGAGGTTAATGGCCTTGAGGAGCGGCTTAAGTCCCGGTTTGGCTGGGGATTGACTGTAGCCATCGAACCACCTGAGCTCGAGACCTCCGTTGCGATCCTAATGAGTAAGGCCGCTGCCGACGGGGTTGCGTTGCCGGAAGAGGTCGCGTTTTTTATTGCAAAGCGGATTCGTTCAAACGTCCGTGAGTTGGAAGGCGCGTTGCGGCGCGTTATCGCGAATTATCGGTTTACTGGCCGGGTTATCGACCTGGATTTCGCAAAAGAGGCCCTACGAGATCTTTTGGCCTTGCAAGACAGGCTGGTTTCTATTGAAAACATTCAGAAAACTGTCGCGGAGTATTTTAAGATTCGTGTTGGCGACTTGTTGTCGAAAAAAAGAACTCGCTCTATTGCCAGACCGAGACAATTTGGGATGGCGCTTGCGAAAGAATTAACGAACCATAGCTTGCCGGAGATCGGAGATGCGTTCGGTGGAAGAGATCACACAACCGTCCTTCACGGCTGTCGTCGTATAGACTCTTTGCGCGAGTCCGATAAGCGCATCGCGGATGACTATTTGAATCTGTTGAGAACTCTGACAGGATAGTGTGGATAAGCAGTGGAGAACCTTGAAAAATAAAAGTATCCACAGACTGTCCACGGAAGGTAGGCAGGTCGTGCGTTACTTGCTAGCCAGAAAAATGATTGATAAGCGTTTGATTTAAAAGGGCTTTAATTAGTTATGCACAGGCAAGAGGCCCCTTAATAATAACAGTAATTTATATAATTCCAACATTTATTAACAGGTGGAACCTATGAAGTTTACCGCAGCTCGGGAAGCGCTGTTGAAACCGCTGCAAGCCGTTATTGGCGTTGTAGAGAGACGGCAAACAATGCCGATTTTGTCGAATGTTTTGATCATCGCGAAAGATGGTCGGCTCGCTGTTACCGCAACGGACCTTGAGGTTGAGTTGGTCGCAGAGGCAGAGGTAGAGGCAGAGTCCGATGGGGAGATTACGGTCTCCGGGCGAAAGCTCCTCGATATTTGTCGGGCGTTGCCGGAAGGGTCGGAGGTTAACGTTAGTCTAAGCGGTGAGAAGCTGAGCGTTCGAGCGGGACGGAGCAAGTTTAATTTGGTGACTTTACCTGCAGCTGAGTTTCCGGTCGTTGAGGATATTAAGGCGGGCCAGACTATTTCGGTCAGCCAGGAGTCCCTGGGGCGCCTCATCGAGAAAACGCATTTTTCAATGGCACAGCAGGATGTTCGGTATTACCTGAACGGCATGCTATTAGAAACGGGCGGTAAGCATTTGCGGGCTGTCGCGACGGACGGCCACCGTTTGTCGTTGTGCCAGGCGGATCTCGAAGGTGATGATCTTGATGAACAGCAGGTCATTGTTCCGAGAAAGGGGGTCCTGGAGCTGCAGCGCCTAATGACAGGAGAGGGAGATCTCGATATTGAATTGGGTTCGAACCATATTCGAATACAGCTGGATGGGATTCGATTTACCTCGAAGCTCATTGATGGTCGGTTTCCGGAGTATGACCGCGTGATTCCGAAAGAGTCGCCGAATGAGCTCAAGGCGGATCGGACGGAATTTAAGAGCGCTTTGCAAAGGACCGCGATTCTTTCAAACGAGAAATATCGCGGCATTCGGTTGGTCATTCGGGATAGTGGTGTTGTTTTGCAGGCGCATAACCCGGAGCAGGAAGAGGCCGAAGAGGAGCTTGCCGTCGAGTACGCTGGCGAAGACATTGAGATTGGTTTCAATGTAAATTACTTGCTCGACGCGCTTGGAGCTGTCGAGGGTGACGATGTCACTCTTTCGGTCCAGGATAGCAACTCGAGCTGTCTTATCAGGCAACCTGGAAACGAAGATTGCACGTTTGTGGTTATGCCAATGCGCCTATAGGGCGCGATAGGATGATCAGCCTTTTTCGGGCCACCAACTTTCGTTGTCTGGAATCGGTCGAGTTGGAGCTTGCTCCAAGGTTCAATTTGATCAGTGGTGTGAACGCCTCCGGGAAGACGAGTCTTCTGGAGGCGTTGGCGTATTTGGGACGTGGAAAGTCGTTTCGCGGCGCAAGCACTCCGCAGCTAACGCGGCACGGGGAGGGGGATTTCGTGCTGTTTGGTGAGCTTGAGCGAGAGCACGGGCGAACCAGTGTCGGAGTTCGAAATAGCAAGGATGGACTTGAGGTGAGAATAGGTGGGGAAGATTCGCCGGGGGCTGCGGCGCTCGCCGAGATCCTTCCGCTGCAGGTCATCGATCCCGAGGTACATAATCTGATAGCCGGCGGGCCGGAATTACGGCGGCGCTTCCTGGATTGGATCGCGTTCCACGTGGAACATGACCACCTGATGATCTGGCGTCGCTTCCGGCGGGCACTGAAACAACGAAACGCGGCGCTGAAAGCCCGCTCCGGCGAAGCCGTCATTCGGAGTTGGAATGCTGAGTTTACCGACCTGGCCGAAAAGTTGGATGAATCTCGTAAAGCGGTGCTTGAGCTGACGCTGGCGAGCCTGCAGGAGCACGGCCGGGCCTTGCTGGAGACTGAGCTGGAGTTTGCATATCAGCGAGGCTGGCCAAAGGAAAAGGGCCTGGATGAGGCGCTGAATGACAACATCGAGCGCGAACTGCAAATGGGTTCTACGCAGGCGGGCCCGCACCGGGCTGACTTGAGGGTTGTTTACGATGACCGCCAGGCGCGCAAGTTGGTGTCGCGCGGTCAGCAGAAGTTGCTGGCAAGTGCGATGATATTGGCGGCGACCGAGACGGCGCAGGCCGCGCTTGAGAAACCACTGCTGTTGCTGCTTGATGACCCGGCGGCGGAGCTGGATAGTGACTCGGTCGGACGCCTGATCACGGCTGTCTCGGCGCTCGGGTGCCAGGTGGTGGCTACGAGCCTCGACCCGAGGGCCCTGGTTTTTCCAGAGGCCCCGAAGATGTTCCACGTGGAACACGGAACCGTCACAGCCGCCGATCAAGTTATTTCCGAACCGGTAAATAAAGGCGATTGAAATGGCGCAAAATACCTTAAAAAAGAAACTTTTGAGGGGGCTCTGAGAGGCCTATTTTGTTACAATGCGTCGGTTAAGTTTTGAGGATTTAGAATGACCGACCCAACAGAATATACTTCCAGTAATATCAAGGTCTTAAAGGGCCTGGAAGCCGTCCGAAAACGGCCCGGAATGTATATTGGTGACACCGATGACGGAACCGGTCTTCACCACATGGTTTTCGAAGTTGTCGATAACTCCATCGATGAGGCCCTGGCGGGTCACTGTGACACGATTACAGTCACGATCCACGCAGATGAGTCCGTTACAGTCAGCGATGATGGCCGCGGCATACCGGTCGATATGCACCCGGAGGAAGGGCGCTCCGCCGCAGAGGTCATCATGACGGTCCTGCATGCCGGCGGGAAGTTCGACGACAACGCTTACAAAGTGAGTGGCGGCCTTCACGGCGTCGGCGTTTCCGTTGTGAACGCGCTTTCCGAGCACCTGGTGTTAACGATTCATCGTGACGGCAAAACGTATCAGCAAGAGTATGTTCATGGCGAGCCGTCTGCGCCGCTAGCGATTATCGGTGAAACAAAACGAAAAGGAACAACGCTACGCTTTAAGCCGAGCGACAGAACATTTACCAACATTCAGTTTCACTACGACATTCTCGCGCGCCGCTTGCGCGAGCTGTCATTCCTAAATTCCGGCGTTCGCATTCGCCTGGTTGATGAGCGTGATGAGCAGGAAGATGTATTCGAATACGTGGGAGGCATAAAAGCGTTTGTCGAACATCTCAATCGCAACAAGACGACGATTCACCCGACAGTGTTCCATTTTTCAGCGATGCGGGACGACGTAGGCGTCGAAGCGTCGTTGCAGTGGAACGATGGTTATTCGGAAAATATGTTTTGCTATACCAACAATATTCCGCAGCGCGATGGTGGCACGCACATGGCGGGATTCCGAACCGCGCTAACGCGAACATTGAACAGCTACATCGAAAAAGAACTGAACACTAAAAAAGACAAATTCACACCAAGCGGCGACGATGCGCGCGAAGGATTAACGGCGGTTCTGTCGGTGAAAGTGCCGGACCCGAAGTTTTCCTCTCAAACAAAAGACAAGCTCGTGTCATCCGAAATCAAGGGCATTGTTGAACAGGCAATGGCCGGGAGGCTCGAAGAGTTTTTGCTAGAGCACCCGCAGGAAGCGAAAGCCATCGTTTCTAAAATCGTCGATGCTGCGCGCGCGCGCGAGGCCGCGCGAAAGGCGCGCGAGATGACGCGCAGAAAGGGCGCACTCGATGTCGCTGGATTGCCGGGTAAGCTCGCGGACTGTCAGGAAAAAGACCCGGCCCTCTCCGAGCTATTCCTGGTCGAGGGCGACTCTGCCGGGGGCTCGGCCAAGCAGGGCCGCGACCGCAGAACACAAGCGATTCTACCGCTTAAGGGTAAGATCCTGAACGTCGAAAAAGCGCGCTTTGATAAAATGTTGCAGTCAGCCGAAGTCGGCACACTGATCACGGCTCTCGGCTGCGGAATCGGTCGTGACGATTTCGACCCCGACAAATTGCGCTACCACCGAATTATAATCATGACCGATGCTGATGTTGACGGCTCACACATTCGTACTTTGTTGCTGACGTTTTTCTATCGGCAAATGCCGGAGCTTATTGAGCGCGGGCACGTTTACATCGCACAGCCACCGCTGTACAAAATCAAGCGCGGCAAACAAGAGGTTTACGTTAAAGATGACGCGGAACTCAACAGCCACCTGCTAAACGCGGCGATGGATAACGCGGCACTGCACGTTAATCCGGAGGCGCCTCCTGTGGCCGGCGTTGCACTCGAGTCACTTGCGAAAGAGCATATCGCGGTTGAAAGTATTATTTCGCGCCTCTCGCCCCGTTACGATGAAATCGTGCTGCGAACGATTGTTGAGTTGCCCGAAGTTTCGAGCGGCGATGTTGAAAATCTCGACGCACTGTCCGCTTGGGCGGAGCGCCTCTCTGCTGAGTTGCCGAAGAGCACGGGCGATCGCGCCGAAGATAATAATGTCGGCAGCTACACCGCAGTGCTGGAGCGAGGCAATGAAGATGGTGAAGGCGTTCGAATCGCAATCACGCGCGTCCAGCACGGAGTCGGCGCGACACGATACTTGCCACGAGAGTTTTTCGGTACCAACGAATACAGACACATCATGGCACTATCGGTCAAGGTCGGCGACTTGCTGTCCGAGGGTTCATTCGTCAAGCGCGGCGAGCGCGAGTCGCCGGTTGACTCGTTTGCCGCGACTGTCGATTGGCTAATGCGCGAGGCGCGTCGTGGGCAGTCAATACAGCGCTATAAGGGTCTGGGCGAAATGAATCCGGGCCAACTGTGGGACACGACCGTTAACCCCGAAACCCGCAGGTTACTGCAAGTGAAGATCGAAGACGTCGTCAAGGCGGACGAGATTTTCACAACCTTGATGGGCGATCAGGTTGAGCCGCGACGCGAGTTCATCGAAAAGAACGCACTAACCGTTGAGAATTTGGACGTATAACCAGAAGCTTCGACGACGATCGCGCCAGTTAGCACCACGATGGCGACACGTTCGCGCGCAGCGCGAGGTATCCAACACCCGATGATTCGCCCGATATGTGCGAAATAAATGCAACGAATTCTTCGTGAAATGCATCAAAGAAACTAATGAGGAATCTTCCCGTGAAAGCGCACTCAATTGTCATCCTGGCCGTACTGCTTGCAGCCTGTGCGGGCACCCAGGAAGAGCTGGGAGCTGTCGCCAAAAACGACGCGATAGAAGACTTCATTACGGTCACGCAACTGCAGAGTATCGACATGATTCGAGCTCGGCGAGAAATAAACCACAAGGTCATAACGGATCGCCACATCATACTTTCCGACAGGAAGAGCTCCTATTTGGCCTCGTTCAACCGCCGCTGCATAGAGCTCGATGACCGACAAATAACGCCGGATATTCGGCATGACAGGAACCTCATACGCGCACGTTTCGACACCTATCGTGGCTGCCGCATCGAACGCCTGTACGAATTAACCAGCGGCCAGGCAAAAGAACTCATAGATCTCGGCGAGAAAGCCGAACAGTAAAAGCAAAAAAGGGGAAGAACGTGAACAAAATACTCACCAGCGCTGCTGCGCTGTTATTCATCACTGCGTGCGGACAACAAGAGGCCGAACAACCCGGTGCAACGCAAGCAAAAGAGCTGCGCTCGGGAATTACGGTCGCCAATATGAATACGGCCGTGCGACCGGGCGACGATTTCTTTTCATACGTTAACGGTACCTGGGTCGAGCAAGCGGAAATTCCCGCGGACAAGGGCCGCTTTGGGGCTTTCGATCTCTTGCGTGACGCATCGCAGGACAACGTGAAATTAATCATCGAAGAATCTGCAACCGGTGACTTCGCGAAAGGGACAGACGAACAAAAGGTTGGCGATCTGTATAAATCCTTTATGGACACGGAAACCAGGGACGCGCGCGGTATGGAGCCGCTTCAGCCCGAGCTCGAAAAGATCACGGCCATCCAGAACCACGATGATCTTGCTGCCTATTTCGGGGACGTAATGAAGCGCGGGATCGACGCGCCGATGGCCTTTGGCCAGATTGAGGACTTCAGGGATCCAACTCGATATACGGTTGTCGTGTCCCAAAGCGGTCTGGGTTTGCCGGATCGTGAATACTACTTCGAGGACGGCGAGCGCGCTGACGAGATTCGCAGCAAGTACGTTGCTCACATTGAAGCAATGTTCGACCTCGCGAACGTCGATGGCGGCGCGGACGCTGCGGAATCGATTATGGCCCTCGAAACGCGCCTCGCGAACGAGAATATGACGAAAGAGCAGTTCCGTAATTTCGCAGCAAACTTCAAGGCCATACCTGTCGACGAACTCACTGAGGTCATGCCTAATTTCAATTGGGACCGCTATTTTGAAGCGGGCGGCCTGCAGGATCTTGAATTAAGCGAGCTGGCGTTTCTGACCGAAGACTATGTTAAGGCTCTGGATGGAATCATCCAGGACACGGACATCGACACCTGGAAGACATACCTGCGATGGGTCGCGCTCAACAGCACAACCAACCGACTTACAACGGCCATCGATGATCAAAACTTCGACTTCTATGGTAAGACGCTGTCCGGCACCGAAGAGCAGCGCGCGATGTGGCGCCGTGGCGTCAACTCTGTAAACGGCATGCTTGGAGAGGTTGTTGGCAAGGTATACGTGAAGCGGCACTTCCCGCCTGAGGCGAAAGAGCGGATGCTCACCCTCGTTGGCAATCTCGTAAACGCTTATGAGAAAAGCATCAAAGAGCTTGACTGGATGTCTGACGAAACCAAGCTGCAGGCTCTAGACAAGCTATCAAAGTTCACGCCGAAAATCGGTTACCCAGACGAATGGCGCGACTATTCGGCGCTCGAGATCGAAGCGGATGATTACTTCGGAAACGTCGAGCGGGCGTCACTGGCAGAGTATGAGCGCCAAAAGGATCGACACAACGGTCCCGTCGACCGAACCGAGTGGGGCATGACGCCGCAGACGGTCAACGCTTACTACAACCCGCTTCTGAACGAGATCGTTTTCCCGGCCGCGATTCTGCAGCCACCGTTCTTTGATCTCGAAGCCGAGGAGGCCGTGAACTACGGTGGCATTGGCGCGGTTATCGGTCACGAAATCGGCCACGGCTTCGACGACTCCGGCAGCACATTTGATGGTGACGGCGTGGCACGTAACTGGTGGACCGACGAAGATCTCGCAGAATTCAAAGTGCGCACCGGCAAGCTCGTTGAACAGTACAACGCCTTTGCCCCTTTCGACGACCTGAATGTAAATGGCGAATTCACCCTGGGTGAGAACATCGGGGATCTCGGCGGCATCAGCATTGGACTGCTTGCCTACCAAATGTCACTCGGCGATGAAGAGCCGCCTGTTATCGATGGGTTTACCGCGACACAGAGAGTGTTTCTTGGTTTCGGCCAGGTGTGGGCCGGCAAATACCGCGACGAAACATTGCGCCTGCAGATCGGAACCGATCCACACTCGCCGTCAAAGTATCGTGCGAACGGTTCGGTACGAAATGTTCCGGCCTTCTACAAAGCGTTTGACGTGAGCCCGGATGATGCGCTTTACCTGGCACCCGAAGAGCGGGTCAAGATTTGGTAGCACCGACCATTGTTAGCAACAAGCGAAGGGCCCCGTTCAGGGGCCCTTTTTACTACTGGCGGCCAAAGCGCTCGCCGAAGAAGTCGCCTTCATTCCAGCTCGGCCGCTCGCGGGCACTCGCGACAATAAAGCCCATACGCGTGTGCGCGCGCGCAAACCGAACCGCGGACGGCCAGTCAATGGGTCGACTCAGGTCGTCACTCGGCTCATGATAATGATTATTCAGGTGATCGCGAAACAGCGCTTCACCGTCCACCTCCTCGTCGCTGGAGGCGAACCCGGAAACCAAGAAAATAGCGGGGACGCCCTGGCGCACAAAAGAATACTGGTCGCTGCGAATAAACAGGTTTTCTTCAGGCATCGGATCTGGTGAAAGCTCAAACCCTTCCTGTCGGGCGGATGCCTTAACCACCCCCTGAAGCGAAGAGTGCTGCGAACCAAAAGCAACCAGATCAGCCAGCGGGTATAAGAACAACGGCATATCGAGATTAATGTTTGCAACCAGTGCATCAACCGGAACGGTGGGGTTGTTGACGAAAAAATCCGACCCGAGCAAACCGCTTTCTTCTGCCGTAAGCGCAATAAACATGACGGACCGCTTCGGTGGCGCGGCGGCAATCACCCGCGCGGTTTCCAGCATCAGCGCAACCCCCATTGCATTGTCATAGAGGCCGTTGTCGATCGCATCCTCGCCGTCATCTTCGTCTCTTGCGCCAAGATGATCGAGGTGTGCGGTATAGACGACGTACTCGTCGGCGAGCTCAGGGTCTGTGCCGCGAACGACGCCGACTACATTCGGGCTGGAGATCGTCGAATGTGTGCTGCCAACATGCATTGAAACCTCGGCGGTCAATAGCGCTGAAGCTTGCGTGCTATTAAGGCTTGCCGCGTGGGCCTCTTCGAAGCTCAATGGCGAAACACCAAACAATCTCTCGGCCGTAGGAATACTTAAGAAGCCGAACGCACGAAGTTCAGGATGATAATTGGCGGCCTCACCGGCATCATTGATCCAGGTCATCGATGCGCGACGCCCAAATCGAGGCTTGCTCTTTTCCCACGTTCGACGCTCCTCCGCCTTCCTTGAGCGTAAAGTGAGGGCTCCAATCGCACCGCGGGCGATTGCCTCTCGCACCTTCACCCTGGAAGAGGCGTGGTAGGCGCGGGCGCTGCCTTCGATAATGTCAGGTGCGCCCCGAAAAAGAGCGATGATCTTCCCGCTCACGTCGATGCCATCGTAATCCGAGTAGCCGAACTCGGGTGCATGCACCCCAAAACCCACATACGCGACCTGACCGCGAACCGAAGATTCAACGCGAACCTCGTCCGCGCTCATCGCAAACTCGTCGCGATATGTAAGCGCGATGTCTTCAGTGTCCCGATGAATGCTCATCGCAGCTTTCTCGGTGTCCAGCTTGTAACGACGAAGCGTGACCTGCTGGTACCAGCCATCGGAACCGCCAGCCGAAACGCCCATGGCGGCCATCTGCTCGGCGACGTAAGCCGCGGCATCATCGTAACCCGGCTCCCCGGGGCGCCGGCCGCGCCGAGCGTCATCGGCCAGATACGCAACATGCGCCTCGAGCCGTTCTTGTGTAATCAAGTCGAGGGCGAGCTCGGCCTCATCGGCACTAGTGTCCGTGGGCGGGCGCGCGCAGGCAGTCAGAACAATCGCGGCAATAAGTACGCAGGTGATCGGTGAATTCATTCTTTGCCCTCAGTTTGTTGATACTCGGTGCTGATCTCCAACATCTTGTTCTCAATCCACCCCTGAACCAAAAGATTAGTCTCCTTGGGTGACTGTGTTGAAGGGTCGATAGGCGGGCCTATGCAAAAACGAATCGTACCGGGTCGCTTGCTTAGCTCGCGGCGCTGCCACAAATCTCCCGCATTGTGTGCAACAGGAACAATCAGTACGCCGGCCTCCCTCGCCAGCGCCGCCCCGCTGACGCCATAGGTTTGCGTTTTGCCGGCGGCCATGCGGGTCCCCTCCGGGAAAACGCTTACCCAGGTCCCCGCGGCGAGCTTTTCCATTCCCTGTTGGATCACCTGCTTCACGGCGCGCCGGCCCACACGGCGGTCAATGGCAATAGGGCGAAACACAAGCTTCAGCGCCCAACCGAAAATCGGGATCCACAGAATCTCTCGCTTGATTACCCACGCGGTCTTGGGAAAAAACGGCACGTGACCGTAAGTCTCGAGCGCCGTAGAGTGCTTAATCATGATGACGCTTGCGGTATCGGGCAGGTGTTCCTGCCCCTCGGCGATGACTCTAAGGCCGCAAAAAAACTCGCCCGCCCAGAGCAACAGACGGCAATACGTCGTCACGACGCTCCAAAGGAAATCATGCGGCGCCCAAAAAAACAACAAAGCAAAGGCCGCAAACAACATGCCCGAAGCATAAGCGAAGACGAAAAAAACCAGAGACTTTAGCGCTCGAAACATCAGCTACTCTGCGATCAAAAATGCAACCGCCGCCGCAAGGTCGTCGAAGATATCGACACAGCCCATCTTCGCAGACAGTTGTTGCTCCGCTTCGGCGCCGTTGCCCGTGCGAACGAGTATCGGCCGAGCACCGACTGCGACCGCTGCCTCCAGGTCGCGCAAAGAATCGCCAATCAGGGGGGTGGTGCCCAACGCCGTGCCGAAGTGATCAGCGATCTGTAGCAGCAATCCCGGCTTCGGCTTGCGACAATCGCAGTCGTCGTCGGGGCCGTGTGGACAAAACACGATATGGTCGACGGAGCCGCCAGCGTCGGCGACCAGGCCTCGAAGCTTGTCATGCATTGCATCAAGCGTATCGATATCAAACAGTCCACGGGCAAGACCGGACTGATTGCTCGCGACAGCAACACTATAACCGGCGAGGGACAGCGCGGCGATCGCATCAATGCTGCCCGGCAGCGGAAGCCACTCATCGGCTGACTTAACGAATTCTTTCGAATCCTGATTGATCACGCCATCGCGATCCAGAATCACCAGCCCTTTTTTCGTCAGCTGTTCCGGCATGCCTAGCCGATCGAAAGCCGCGAAATATCGGCGACATCCAGAAACAGTGCTCGGAGCGCGCTGAGCAAGGCGAGGCGATTGTTGCGAACATCCTCGTCATCAGCCATCACCATGACGTCATCGAAGAAGCGGTCGACCGGATCACGAAGGTCCGCAAGCTCATTGAGCACCCCGGCATAATTACGCACCTCAAGCAGCGGGCCAATTTTCTCGGTCACGCCTTCGAGCGCATTAAATAGTGCAATTTCCGCATCGTCTCGAAGTAGCTTCTTGTTTACGCGCAAACCACCTGGGTCGCCGGCTTTTCGAAGAATATTGGCAATGCGCTTATTGGCTGCAGCGAGACTCGCTGCCTGCTCAAGACGCGCGAAGGTCTGTACCGCCGCGAGTCGACGGTCGAAGTCGAGTAACGATGCTGGCTGCCGAACCATGACGGCATCGAATGTTTCCGTCATGAGCCCTGAGTCCCGGTCCAGAAAGTAGCGCCGCAACCGGTCAGTAATGAACGCATACAAATCGGCAGCGATGACGTCGCTCTCGAGTTTGCCCTTTGGCTGAGCACCAACCGCCTCATTGATCAATGCCTTGAGGTCTGCGTCAATTCCACATTCGATGAGAATCCGAACGATACCAAGTGCCGCGCGCCGCAAGCCGAACGGGTCGCGGTTACCGCTGGGCTTCTTGCCAATTGAAAATACACCGGCAAGCGTGTCCAGCTTATCCGAGACTGCGAGAATCTGCCCATCGCGGGAATCGGGGAGGTCGTCACCAGCAAAGCGTGGCCGATAGTGTTCACCAATTGCCGCTGCCACATCGTCCGCCTCGCCATCAGCCGCTGCGTAATAGCTACCCATCGTTCCCTGTAACTCCGGAAACTCGCCGACCATGCCCGTAACAAGGTCGCACTTCGCCAAAGTGGCGGCGCGGACAACGTTCGCGCTGTCATGATCGAGCTTCTCGGCCAGCCATTTAGCGATGTCGGCGGTGCGCTTACTCTTGTCGAATATACTGCCAAGACCCTGCTGATAAACGACATCGTGAAGACCCTCCTCGCGGCTCGCGAGTGTCTTCTGGCGATCGCTGTCCCAGAAAAACGCCGCGTCGGCAAGGCGCGGCCGGATGACGCGCTCGTTTCCGTCGCGTACCTGCTTGGGGTCTTTACTTGCAAGGTTTGCAACCGTGACGAACTTCGGCAGCAGTCTGCCGGCATCGTCGGCCACCGGGAAGTATCGCTGATGGCCGGTGAGCGTTGAGGTAACCGTTTCGCGCGGTAGCTCCAGATACTTTTCCTCAAAACTACCCAGTACGGGAACCGGCCATTCAACCAGTGCGGCCACCTCGTCGTACAGAGCCTCACCGCCAACGGCAACTCCGCCCGCCTCGGCTGCCGCAGCATCAACGCCGACCCGAACCATTTCCCGCCGGCGCACGAAGTCGGCGATGACGAAGCCGTCTTTTTCAAGCGTCTCGAGATAGGTGTCGGGCGACTCGATCGTTATCGGGCCCGATGAATGAAAGCGATGGCCACGTGACTTGTTGCCAGCGGGAATGCCCATTACATCGGCATCGATTGTTTTATTGCCATGCAGGAGGACGACCCAGTGCACAGGCCGAACGAATTCCGCCTCGCCCGAACCCCAGCGCATGCGTCGCGGTATGGGTAGCGCGCCGAGGGCGGCTTCGATGATGCCGGGAAGAAGCTCGGAAACGGACTTGCCCGCCTCTGTACTTTCGAAGGCCAGCCAGGCGCCCTTATCGGTTTCGTTGGTGCTTAGTTCGCCAACGTCTACGCCACACTTTTTAGCGAACGCCATCGCGGCTGGCGTTGGTTTTCCGTCGGCATCGAAAGCGATCTTCGTCGGTGGGCCTTTCTGTGATATCGCCCGGTCTTCTTGTTGTTCGGCAAGCCCGCGAATGAGCACCGCCAATCGTCGCGGACTTGCGAAGGACCCCAGGGCGCCGTGTGTCAGCCGCGCGCCGTCAACGCCGCTAAGTAGCTTTTCGCCGAACGCGTCCATTAAAGAACGCAGCGCCTTCGGCGGCAATTCCTCGGTACCAATTTCTACGAGAAAGTCAGCGCTTTTGCTCATTCCTGCGAACCACTCTTTGCAACCGATTCAACCATCGGGAAACCCAGAGCCTCGCGGCTGGCGTAGTAGGTCTCGCAAACCGCGCGCGACATCGCGCGTACACGAAGAATGAATCGCTGCCGCTCCGTTACCGAAATGGCCTGGCGTGCATCCAGCAAATTAAAAGTATGTGAAGCGGCCAGCATTTGCTCGTAGGCCGGCAACGCGAGGTTCATTTCGATGAGTCTTCGCGCCTCGTGCTCAGTGTGATCGAAGGCATTGAACAGCGAGTCGACATCCGCTTCTTCGAAATTGTATTTGGATTGCTCAACCTCGTTTTGATGGTAGACGTCGCCATACGTAATTCGGCCGAGTGGGCCATCGGTCCAGACAAGATCAAAAATACTTTCAACGTCCTGGAGGTACATTGCGAGCCGCTCGAGACCGTATGTGATTTCCCCTGTGACCGGGCGACACTCGAGCCCACCAACCTGCTGAAAGTAAGTGAACTGCGTTACTTCCATGCCATTCAGCCAAACCTCCCAGCCGAGCCCCCACGCGCCAAGCGTTGGCGATTCCCAGTTGTCTTCGACAAAGCGAATGTCATGCACGGTTGGGTCGAGACCGATTGCACGCAACGAGTCCAGGTACATTTCCTGAATGTTGTCGGGCGAAGGCTTTAGTGCGACCTGATACTGGTAGTAGTGCTGCAGTCGGAAGGGATTGTCACCGTAGCGACCATCTGTGGGGCGGCGGCTCGGCTGCACGTAAGCAGCACTCCAGGGCTCGGGCCCTACAGCGCGTAGAAAAGTAGCAGGGTGAAACGTGCCCGCGCCCATGGGCATATCGTAGGGCTGCATGATCACACAACCGCGAGCGGCCCAAAATGCCTGCAAGCGGAGAATCAGGTCCTGGAAGTTTTGTGGAGCACTTACTGAGTTGGCGGCCATTTATCCGTTACGGGTACGTCAAAGCGGCGAAGTATAACGGCTTCAGCACAAGAAATACGACAGTAGAAGCGTGTGCCAGAGTGCCAACAAAGCGAAGTGACCCAAAAAGGTGCGCGAACGGCATCAATGCACTACTATGGTGCGCCCAGGTGGCGGCTCGCACCATAGTAGTGCGCGATATAGGTCTGCTGCAGTATGAAGTCCTTATAAAACAATTACTTATGCGAAGCGATAGATTGGCACGCATCATGCACTTAGTAAGGCCAACAGGCCGCGAATCGCGGTCCCTTTTATTTTGCGCTTAACCCTGGAGGAAAGATCCATGACGCCCGCAGAGGTAATCACCCTCATCAAAGATGAAGAGGTCAAATTCGTCGACTTTCGTTTCACAGACACGATCGGCAAAGAACAGCACGTTACGGTCCCCGCACACACCATCGATGATGATTTGTTCGAAGAGGGCAAAATGTTCGACGGCTCTTCAATTGCCGGCTGGAAGGGCATTAACGAATCCGACATGATTTTGATGCCGGACCCGGCTTCGGCTGTGCTCGACATCTTCACCGACGAAGTAACAATGAATATTCGTTGTACCGTCGTCGAGCCATCGACCATGCAGGGCTACGATCGATGTCCACGATCACTGGCTGATCGCGCCGAAGCCTACCTGCAGTCAACAGGCGTGGCGGATGCCGCGTACTTTGGCCCCGAAAACGAGTTCTTTATTTTCGATAGTGTTACCTGGAACGATGACATCTCCGGTGCGTTCTACAAGATCGGATCCGATGAGGGTGCATGGGCGTCCGGCGACGGCCATCAGGACGGCAATGTTGGTCACCGACCCGGCGTAAAGGGCGGCTACTTCCCGGTACCGCCGGTAGACTCACTGCACGATATTCGTTCTGCCATGTGTCTTGCGATTGAGGAGCTGGGCGTTCTCACGGAGGTTCATCATCATGAGGTAGCGACCGCCGGGCAGTGCGAAATAGGCACTAAATTCAACACCTTAACGAAAAAGGCAGATGAAGTTCAGATCATGAAGTACGCGGTGCACAACGTTGCACACGCATACGGAAAGACTTCGACGTTCATGCCGAAACCACTTGTTGGCGATAACGGTAACGGCATGCACGTCCACATGTCATTGTTCAAGGACGGTGAAAACCTGTTCTCCGGTGACGGTTACGGGGGCCTTTCAGATACGGCTCTCTATTACATCGGCGGCGTTATCAAGCACGCAAAAGCGATAAACGCTTTCGCAAACCCAGCCACCAACAGCTACAAAAGGCTCGTACCTGGATTCGAAGCACCGACCATTCTTGCTTACTCAGCACGGAACCGCTCCGCGTCTATTCGTATTCCGTATATCGCAAACCCGAAGGGACGTCGTATCGAAGTTCGGTTCCCGGACTCAATGGCAAATCCCTACCTGGCATTCGCCGCATTGATGATGGCGGGTCTCGACGGAATACAGAACAAGATCCACCCGGGCGACGCCATGGACAAAGACCTTTACGACTTGCCACCGGAGGAAGAGAAAGAATTGAAACTGGTTGCCTTCTCGTTGGATGAGGCTCTCGGCGCGCTTGACGGCGACCGCGAGTTCCTGAAAGCGGGCGGTGTCTTCAGCGACGACCTGATTGATGCGTATATTGATCTCAAAATGGAGGACGTAACACGCCTCCGCATGACGACGCATCCGGCGGAGTTCGACATGTATTACAGCCTCTAAACGGCAAAAGTGTGAACCGGGCGGCATTTTGCCGCCCGGCTCCTACCCAAAGTCCTGATTAACTTGCTATGCTAAACGCATGGAAACACGACCAATTTTCTTCCTTCTGGCGATGTTTGTCGCCGCTGGCGCCTTTGCAGAGGCGTATACATGGACGGACGAAGACGGCATCGTTCACTACTCGGATCGACCGCACCCCGGTGCGAAGATTATCGAGCTCGGCGAATCAACAGGCGCTCGATCGCGATCGACAACGCGACCTGCCGGAACGCCGAACCCGACCACTGAAGAGACAGAACCAAGCTTCGGTTACAGCATCCTTGAAGTCGCAAGCCCCAGCCCGGAAGAGACGCTGTGGAATATAGAGGCGACACTGGACGTCACGCTGGCGATATCCCCACCACTACGACCGGGACATCTGGTCCGCGTGTACTTCGACGGCGAGCCGCGGATGGTCAGCGGCACGAGTTTTCAGATCGAAGAGGTGTTCCGGGGCGTCCACAATCTGCAAGCGGAAGTGATCGACGACACGGGAACCCTCATCAAGCGCAGCCTACCAAACCGGTTTTACGTACAGCAAAGCACAATAAATTAGACCGGACCTGTAAGTCCCGAGACTCCGGCGACGGCGGAGCGATAAAGACAAACTCCTCTGCGATTCTCGACGCTTTGAGCTCAGGCGTTATTTTGCTCGATGAACACTTGTTGATCATCGGCCTCAATCCTGCCGCAGAAAACATCCTTGGTATCAGCGAACGTCGCGCCCGCGGTGAATCCCTGTTGCGATTGATTGACGACGAACCGGAAATGCGCGACATGCTAACGCGCGTAGCAAAAACTGGCGACCACTACGCCAATGAAATGCGGCTCGCGCCGACCGAGGTTCACAGCCAGGAACGCATCGTCGACTGCAGGGTCTCACCAATCGCCATCGACGACGCAAGCCTGCTCGTTGAGATAACCGACGTCACGCGCCGCGTGCAAATAAGTCGGGAAAACGCGCTCCTGATACAGCACGGAGCGGGCCGCCAAATGATTCGGCAGCTCGCACATGAAATTAAAAACCCACTCGGCGGCATACGTGGCGCAGCGCAACTGCTCGAGCGACAACTTGAAGATCGTGGACTTCGTGAATATACCGACGTTGTTATAAGCGAAACGGATCGACTGGCCGCATTAGTCGACACTCTACTCGGGCCCGGTGGTCCGCCGAATAAACAACCTGTAAATATTCATGAACTTCTCGAATACGTCGTCCGGATCATCGAGGCCGAGGGTCAACGAAGCCTGATTATTCGACGCGAATACGATGCCGGTTTGCCTACAATCGACCTTGATCGGGATCAGATGGTGCAAGCGTTCCTGAACCTCGTTCGAAATGCAGTTGCAGCGCTCGACGGACAGGGAACGTTAACGCTCCGAAGCAGGGCTGTAACTAACTTCACCATAGGCGATATCCGGCACCGCGTGATTGCCTCCATCGAAATACAAGATGACGGCCCCGGCATCCCCACAGACATGCAGGACTCTATTTTTTATCCACTGGTAACAACCCGACCGGAGGGAACCGGCCTCGGCCTACCGGCAGCGCAGGAGCTGCTGAGCCGCCATGCGGGATTGATTGAATTTGAAAGCCGCCCCGGCCGAACCGTATTTTTCACTCGCATACCACTCGACCAGTCCGTGAGCACTGAGAATGTCTAGCCGGCCACTGATTGTCTGGATCGTAGATGACGACCAATCCGTCCGCTGGGTCCTCGAAAAAGCACTCAAGCAGGCGGACATGGAAACGCGGACTTTTGAGCGAGCGGAGCACTTGCTTGAAGCGATCGATGAAAGCGAACCGGATGTACTGATTACTGACGTACGCATGCCCGGCATGAGTGGATTAGCGTTGCTCGAACGACTGCGATCAAGCAATCCGGACCTGCCAATTATCGTCATTACAGCGCACTCCGACCTGGAAAATGCGGTTGCTGCGTACAAAGGTGGGGCGTTTGAGTATCTGCCCAAGCCATTCGACATCGATGAAGCAGTAGAGCTTGTTCACAAAGCGGCGCGCTCAACGGGCACGGCGTTGGGCAGTATCGACACCCCGCCGGCAGCGATAGCATCGATGATCGGTCAGGCGCCCGCGATGCAAGAAGTGTTTCGATCGATCGGTCGCCTCGCGGGCTCAAGTATGACGGTATTGATTACGGGTGAATCCGGCACGGGTAAAGAGCTGGTGGCTCGAGCGCTGCACGACCATAGTCCCAGATCAAACAAAACCTTTGTGGCCCTCAACACCTCCGCGATTGCGGCGGAGCTGCTCGAGTCCGAACTTTTCGGGCATGAAAAAGGATCATTTACCGGCGCCGATGCGCGCCGAATTGGACGCTTCGAGCAAGCCGATGGTGGCACCTTGTTTCTCGACGAGATTGGCGACATGTCACCGGCCCTGCAGACGCGCTTGCTAAGAGTGCTTGCAGAAAGCGAGTTCTACCGCGTCGGCGGACAAACGCCCATCAAGGTGGATGTACGCGTTATTGCGGCGACTAATCAGGATCTGGCGCGCGCCGTTAAAGAGTCACGCTTTCGCGAGGATCTTTTCCATCGCCTAAACGTAATTCGAATCAATACACCGCCGCTGCGCCAACGTCGTGAAGACATTCCACTACTGCTCAATCATTATCTCGGTGAGGCAGCGGAAGAAATCGGAACACCGGCAAAAATGATCGACGCTGACGCACTGGATTCGCTGCGAGAGTACAGCTGGCCGGGCAATGTCCGACAACTCGTAAACGCATCACGAAGACTAACGGTTACCGCACCAGGCGGCGTGATAACAGCGCAGGATATTCCGGACGATCTCGGCGGCAACGAAACCCCGCACCGCGCGGCTAGAGAGTGGACCCGAACGCTCGCATCCTGGGCCGAACGGCAGCTGAACAGCAGTGATGCACCACTGCTTGAAACAGCCCTGCCCGAATTTGAAAAGACACTTATAGAAATCGCAATGTCGCAAACGAACGGTCATCGACAGGAAGCGGCGAAATTATTAGGCTGGGGTCGAAATACGTTGGCGCGAAAAATGAAGGCCCTGCATCTGGATTAGTTCAATGCAGTAAATCAAGGTGGCAACCATGAAAACGAAAGTGATTACAACGCTCTTGGCGGTACTTCTTCTAACGCCGGGATTCGCTGAAGATGTGGTGCCGCCGGCATTCAGGATTGCGGTTGAGGTAACTGTTCCAGACCACGATCTCAAAGAACGCATTACGATGTATCTAAGAAATGAGTTGCGACGGCTGGGCGACGTTGAAGTCACATCGGACAACCCGGATTTCAAAATCTACTCTATGGTAACGGAGGTTCGCACCAGCACGGGTGGTCGTATCGCGTATGTACTTGGCACGTCGGTGGCGAGCTTTTTTCCAGATGGTTATTTCGACTCAATTCTGGATAACAAGCTTAGGAACGCCGCCGACGTATCACGAAAACTCGAGGCCGTAACCGTCTATAGAAATCAATTCCTATCCGTGTCCGGCCCGACCGAAGCCGACCTCATAGAAACCGTTACTAACTCGGTCGCGAAACTGAATACACATATTTTGGAGCCGGAAAGGCAAGCCGAATACGCGGCAACAGAGCCTTAGGCCGTGCTTATTGTGTCTCGACTGGAGTGAAGTAACCCTATGCTGGACAGCAATACCGAACAAGGCGAAGAACAATAAATTCCATGCATCTTGATAGACTCGTCCCTGGATTATTCCTGGCTCCATTGACTGGCCCAAAACATATACAAGCCGTGCGGCCTGAATATGAAACAGGCCCCAAAGCACATAAACCACAGCACCGAGTTTCGCGTATATATTCATCGTTGTACGCTCCCTACTCCGAGCCGCCAGTGACGATGTTACCGAGCGCTGAAAGCGGAATTTTACTAAGGTAGCTAATGGATGGCTTCTTTAGCACGAGAAGAAAACCACGGGGCGCCTCTTCGAGCCAGATTACTTCCCAGCGCTCATTTCCAAACTCATTCAGCTGAGACTCAAGGTCCTCCGGCGACCGGTAGGCAAGGTTAACCACGCGATACTCCCAGTCGCCGATATTTTCCAGATCGTCGGCGGCCCAGTCGACCGGAACGTCGACCTTGTCTTTTAATACCTCATCATACTTAGCCTGAAGTTCGTCCAGCGTTCGCTGGGCAGCGGACGTTTCTTGCGATTCGCCCTCGCAGCCCGACAAAACACCAACTAGAAGAAACACTCCAACAATCATAGACACCTGCATATAGCCTCCTCGGGCTCGATTCTTGTACTGCGAATTAGGGGTTTCGGTTTCCAAATGCCTTCTGCATCTGAAAATAAGTAAACGAGGCAGACCAGGTAATAAGAGAAAGACCGACCAAGGCTTCGGTCGCCGTTAAATGAAACATGACCAACAGACCCGCTAGTGCGGTTGCGGTACCGATGATCATCGTCAACAAAAGCATCTATTCTCCAATCCCTAACGCCTGCCGGACCTCGATTAGGGCGTCAGTTCGAACCGTTTGGTTTCAAGTGGGCAAAGTCTGGTTTTGAGATACGCAAAAGACGCGATCGGGACAGTGAACCAAATCAGCGCCCAAAAATTTCCCATCTCCGCGAGAACAACGAAAGTAGTGATTAATGTGACAAGAAGTGAGAAGAAATTGACCGCCGCACTTGGCCACCGACGAACACCGACCAATGACCGGCACCTCTCACAGTGTGTGTGGCGCAAAAGAAGCTCTGCCACGCGCACTGATCGTTTCCTGCATTTTGGACACTTTCTGTACAAGACTGTTGGCACCTAACACTCAAACAAGCTCGCACCAGCATAGATCGGGAAGCTCGCCGCAGGCAAGCGCTCCTGCTCAAGAGCGCTTAATCGTTTCATCATCTTCTTGGCCAAAGCGCAATAGCGATGCAATGTTAGGCCGCGTTGTGATGCTCAAGCCGTCGCTGAGCCCTCCATGCATCCAGAGCCTGCCTCATCCCTGCGAACGGAATGATGTCACCGGCAAGATGGAAACCGAAACACCCGACAAGCCCAAGGGGCGAAAGCAACATGAGAATGGAGGCAATACAAAAAAGGGCATGAAAATGCAGCATCTTCACCCCCTGATAGAGATGAATCGTGAGACACACAACCAGACCAACTATTGAAAATAGTAGAATAGAGTCGAACAGATGCCCTAAGTAGAACACAAGAAAACCACGGTAGATCAACTCTTCCGTAAACGGATTAGCGAGAAGCACTGCAAGTAACTTGCGCCGCCTCCGCTCCGAACGAGGCCAAATACAGCGCAAGACAACGTACGAATTTGCTAGCTCCCGACGTTCCATACCTAAAAATCGAACAATATATTTGTAGAGCCCGATTAGGACCACATAGCTGGCAAAGCCGAGAAGGAACGCAAATACGAATGGGATATCGCCGCGGCCCAATCCGAAGTCGACTAGCTGTGGTCGATCAAAATACCAAAGGCCGAAAAGCAAAATTACGAAGGTAAGTTGATTCGTGTACGCCAAGCCGACAAATTGGTCGCTCCGTCTGGGCGGAAGGCCTATTCTGTTAGGTCTCCCATAACCTTTCGAGCCTTGGCGAATTCCAACGAATACTGTGGCAGCTATTAGCGTAGAAAGGAGGATGATTGTGAGAGGATAGGTCGACAACTTGGGTAGCCGTTTGCAGCGTAGCGCCTAAGCTAAATGATCTCAGCCTATGGCGTAGAGATCGCCCTTGCAAGCGTCGTGATGGAAGCGAAGATACAGGTGCAGCGCATGGTTAAGTGGCGCCCGAGACGGTAAAACCAGCTGCTGCCGCAACCGACAATCGAATAAGCTTTTGATTACTGACACCTAGCTTCTCTGCTATGAGGACAGCCGAAGCTTTGCTGATGACAACAGTACCTGAGAATATAGTTTGTGAAACCAAAGTAGAGCGCTAAAAGACTTTCCTATACGTCGTCCTTCTGTTTCATTCGTCTGGGTCGGAACAACAGCGGAACCGAAGTAGAGGCGGGTCGACTCTTGAGCTTTGCCACTAATGCGTTCGCTCATAAGCCAGGATCTGGTTCGGCCGCGATAATCTGCCAATAGAATCTGATCGTCTCGCCTTGCTTCAACGCCCCAGGCGGCGAACGTCTGCACCCTGGCCTCGGCGAGTAAGCAAGCTTCCTCGTCGGTCGATGGTTTCGAGACGGCCCATTTCAATAGCATTCGCTCCACCTTGAACGGGACGGTTGTGTAAAACGCTCGGATGAACTCAAATTGGGAAACCTTTCTACCAACTTCGGCAAAGTAGCAATCTGTATAAGCGCCACTGTCGCGATACTCCGCTAGGAGAGAGTTTTCTGGCAGGTCGCATCTCTCAACGGAAAACACTGTTTCGGTGCCGCCTAACGTCTAAGCCAAGTGATCTAAGCTTACGGCGCGAGGGTCCCTCCTTGCAAGCCTCGTAACAAAAGCCAAGATGTAAGTGCAGCACATTGTTAGGTGGCTGAAGCTGAAACAAAGCAAATGGTCGAGATCGCACCAAAAACAATCCACGAGTAATGCCTTCCGCGACTCGCTAGAAGAGATGTAATTGCCGAAGCGGCGAAGGTTACGCCAATAATGATAAGCAAATTTGTTCTCGACACCTCTCGAAAATGGATCATCAAGAGCACAACGGCAAACCCCATCCAAGCTATCGTCGTTATGTGCCACGCGAATCGCAGAGTAGTCTTCGTAAAAGCCTCGCTTCCAAGGATCTTCGGGACCGATCGCCGGAAAAGGCGGGTCAGAATGTATCTCTCACCCAAATAAGAATGAGACAGGCCTATGGCAATGGTTAGTATGGCAGCGATTAGAAGCACGGATTAAGTCATCTAACGTTTAAGCTAAATGAAACTAGCGTACGGTGGCACTCTTGCAGATGCAAGAATGATGACGGGAGTGGTTTGCAAGTACAGCGCATTGCTAGGCTGCACAACGCGCCAGGCAGGTCGCGGCAATTGCCTAGAGCGGCGGTTCAACACCCGAAGATCCGGGCGACCCTATAGTCGGCCGCGGCCAGAATCGGTCGGATTTGAAACTTTCCTGGATTCCGCCCCTCAAGGCGATTCCAGTATCGCAAGCCCATATGTAGCCGCGTCACCATACATCCAGCTATCGGGCTCGATATTCTGAGAAATAGGTCCCTTAACGCTCCAGCGTTGAGTGCTAATCTGCCCTATCTCGCGAAATGATTTCGCCTGAACTTGGAGCTTACAAGGCCGATGATTAAGGGCATGGATGTCGCGCAACTTGGCAATTTCTCGCCATTTAACGCGCTCAAATATACTAATCTCGACGAACTGCTAGACGACATTGAGGTCCTGCAAGCGACTCAGGGCCAGGTGCTGTTCAAAGAGGACGACTCGAGCAAGCGCTCTATATATTTACTCTCCGGAACGATCTCGTTGCGAGAAGGCGATCAAGTCCAGAGTACTGTTGTGGCCGGCACCGATGAGGCGCGTAACCCAATCGCTCCACAACTACCCCGCCGACAGTCTGCTGTCGCCATGGACGATGTTCGATACTTTGCTATTGACAGCGAACTTCTCGATGTGAAGCTGACGTTGGACCAAACGGGCATCTATGAAGTTGGCGACATTAGTTCTGAGCTGCATGGAGCAGAAGGCGACTGGATGAGCGCCCTCTTACGAACCAAGACCTTCCAGCTGATACCGCCGCAGAATATCCAAATGATTTTCATGCGCCTGAAAAGAGTTGACTACAAAGCAGGACATGTCGTTGTCCGCCAAGGCAGCAATGGCGATCATTTCTATATCATAAAAAGCGGTCGTTGCATGGTTACTCGCGAGACGCCCGCAAATAAGGAAAACATCGATCTTGCCGAACTCGGCGTGGGCGACACGTTCGGAGAGGAAGCATTGATATCAAATGAAGCTCGCAACGCGACGATAACAATGCAGACTGACGGGACGTTGATGCAATTGGATCGGGACGATTTTCAGTCTCTTCTGAATGAGCCAATGATCATGTCATTGGATCATGAAGATGCGGCTGAAGCCGTCACCCAGGGCGGCAAGTGGCTCGACGTCCGAGTTCCGAGCGAGTTCGAGGCATTCAGCAAAGCGAACGCCACGAACCTGCCGCTGTACCTGCTTCGCCACAAACTCAACGTCCTGGATCGCAAGACTCCCTACGTAGTCTATTGTGATACCGGACGGCGCAGTTCTGCAGCGGCCTTTATTTTGAATCAGCAGGGTTTTGAGACGGCTGTGTTAAGAGGCGGACTTAACCACAGCGAACTCTAGTGGCAGCGGCCTCCATACCCCGTATACCATGTTCGGCCCACTCGGGTGCTACTGGTATGTCGGTGATCTTGTCCGTCCCACCCCAAGCTCGCGCAGCATATGCTATCGGAACTACGCCACAGCTGACGAATTCGTCTTGATCGCAGATGCGCTGTTTCATCTCGAGATCTGACAGATATAGAAACGCCTGTTGCACCGCGAAGCGGACGTCAGAAACACAAGCGACAAAGGGGCCTCGATCACGTATCGCCGTCAAATCGTTGGACTCCAACTTCCCTCCACGAATGTCGCTTCAGATTCGCCAGGCCACTGCGGCATAGTGATGCAAATGAACTTCAAGTCTATATTCGACACGTTTCTATACTGAAACGCGGTTCCCACAGGGATGTCGATTGACGTTCCCGCGACAAGGTTCGTGATGCTGCTCTCCGAACCATTGTCTCGCCAAATCTCGCCGTGACCCTCGAGGATGTACCAAAATTCGCTGACCGTCGCGTGGACCGTTGCTCTGTTGATTTGATGAGGTGGAACAGTACTGTGAATCATACTGCCCGTAGTTCCATCCATGATGAATCGAACGTCTGCGCCCGCTGGTGACTTCCGGTCAGCATTCTTCGGAACTGTTGTTGTTTTCATTCGGTTCGCTTGATTAAGTGTATGGCGGATATGCGGCTCCGTCGATCATTCTGCTGCTGCCTAATAATGCGCTGCAAAGCACGCAAATCCAAACGGAAGAACCCAATGCAGCGATCGATCAAACCGTGGAATTCCCTAACGGCCAGGAGCAGCCATGCGGTATTCATTGGGTAAGCTGCCTGGAGCTACTTCTTCTTATCCAACTCGTCACTTAGACGATTAATGCGCTGTTTGAGGCGTGAAATCTGGAGCGGAAAGACTGGCGACAAGATATGGGAACCAGACCGAATAAATGCTACTGCAACATGGATGCCGAGCAACGCAATTGGAACAAACACGAAATACGCCAAGATCGCCGCGCCCTCTTCCGTTACGTGCACGGGAAATTCACCAAGTGTCACTAACGTGGTATCGCTAAACCGGTCGGTGATCCCTTTGACAAACGAATTACCATCAACATCCCGGTATGCACTAAGTAGTTCTCTGAGAACAAAAACTGCGACGGCCGCGCCACTCAAAATTAATCCCCAAGCGAGTAAGGCCACCTCGACAGGCACTTTCACGGTCGTTTGCTCTGTTCCATTACTATTCATGTTGACTCAATGCCACAAGTGAATTCCGGAGTGTTCGGATTCTTCAATCTTTCAGTACACGTAACGTCTAAGCCAAATGAAACTAGCGTACGGCGGCATTCTTGCGGATGCAAGAATGATGACGCGAGTGGTTTGCAGGTGCAGCGCATTGTTAGGTCGCGGGCTCACAAAGTAAATCGAAGTCCACATGGTAGTGCTCATCGTGCCTAACCCAAGATCGCTTTGTCGAAAACTCGATGTTTTTCTCAAGATAGGGCCAGCGATTTGAGTTTCTTAGGTGCGGCTGCAGCTCCGGAGCCAGAATCACGCGCCATACGTCAACTTCGTTTTTCCTCGCCGCCCGATGTAATTGAAAGATGTGCTCAGCAAGTGCGTCGAAATCGATCCTCAGGTCGTCCGAATTACCTTCGTCATCAAACTCAAGGTCGTAACCCCATTTATTAAGGACGCTCGTGGGTAGGGCAACTGAATCACCGTGCACGTTAAGAACAGGGACCATGAAGTCTACGGAGAGGCCGTTTTGGTGGGTCTTGTGAGGGTCGAAATCGCCACCGCTTTTTTTTCCGGTTTCGCCGTAAATGAAAACCGCATCAGGAGCAGTATTCTTTGCTTCGGCGTAAGCTTCAACAATTACGGCATGCACGGTGCTGTGCACATAAGTTCGACCCAAAAGTCGTCCGACGTGTGAGTAGGCGCTAAAGTTCGGGCCACTAGATGGAAGCTTCCATCCATCCTTCAAACTTCCGCTTGATGTTGTTCCGTAGCAAATACTTGCGTCTTCAGCCCAAGAGTTTGCCGACGCCAACAAAGCGAAAATGGCAATCGAAATTATATGGCTGAAAATCGTGATTCTTGCTACCTAACGTTTAAGCTAACTTGATCTCAGCTTATGGCGTGGTTCTTGCGGATGCAAGAAGCGTGACGGGAGCGGTTTGCAAGTGCAGCGCATTGTTAGGTGTCACTTGCGGCACTCGTTGGTCTGCGATTCAACAGCAGACAGGAACTCTACTTTGGTGACACATCTGACATATCCACCTAAGTGCCCATACTTCCCCAGCGGACTGACCAGTGCTCGAATCTCAATTTGCCAGTATGTTTCTGGTTTCGAAACGCTTCTCGCGCCGTATCGATCATTGATGTCTCGGTCTGCCAGCCACCAATCCTCTTTTGAACCGCAAGGCGTGAAAGAATGTACTTCGAAGCCCCCGGTGTAGATGCCGGAAACCGTAATCTGCTCGAACCCAGCCTCTTGTTCCGACGGGAAGTCGTCGTAATTGCACAGAAGTGATGCAAGGCTGAGAATCGCAAAATACGTGCCTGATATTGACATGACGCCTAACGTCTAAGCTAACTTGAAACTAGCGTACGGCGGCACTCTTGCAGATGCAAGAATGATGACGGCAGTATTTTGCAAGTACAGCGCATTGTTAGTTGGCACCCCTCGACTGTTGAGGCGTCATACCAATGCGGCCGCCGAGTGCGCTGGCGAAAATAGCAGAAAGTGTGACGATTGTGTTGAATACAAGGTCGGCGTCGGACATCCAAAATACCGATGCCCACATTGCAACGGAGAATACTAGCGAAGGAACAAGAGCGTGTAGAATAGGATGCGAAATTGATGTTCTTGCTGCTATGTAGCCACCAAGACCGAATGACGTCGCGGCACCCACTCCGAAAAACGACACAAAATGCCAAAACACCTGATCCAAGGCATCGCTCCAGGTAGCGGCGTTTGGCGTCAATGCGGTAAATACCGAGTCGATGAAAGGTGACGCCACAAAAAAGGCGAACCCGACAGCGACTATAGTTAAGCAACCGAGAATAATTGCCTTTGCGCTTGAACCCAAGCTAATCATTCATGCCATCTAGCGATTAAGCTAACTTGATCTCAGCTTATGGCGCGGTTCTTGCGAAAGCAAGAAACGTGACAGAAGCCAAGATGCAAGTGCAGCGCATTGTTAGGTTGCTTTCAGTCGGTGCTCCCAATATTCGGGGCGCCTCCGCTTGTGCGCGACGGCTACGACTATGATTTCACCGTTCTCCACAGAGTAGTACAAAAAGTATGGAAACTTATGAATCGAACGACGCCGAATCGAATCACGAACTTCTCGAGCTGCAGCCGGAAATTCGACGACTCTTTCTTGAGCATTTTTTGCTTCGGCAATAAATTTTGCACCGAGACCCGGCCGCTTGCCTTCGTATTAGGTTGCCGCGGCGTCGAGTTCTTCAGCGGCCTTCGGATGAAACCGAGCGAGATTCATCCCAGTTTCTTTGCGATTTTCTCGAATACCTCGTTGGCCGGAATCGATTCGACTCGTCCGGCACGGTAGTCCTCCAGGCGGCGCTCGGCTTCGTCGAGCCAGAGTTCTTCAGCGTCGACATCCTCGCCTTGGTCAAGGCTCTCTATTAGAGCCAGTGCCAGGCGGGCCCGTTCCGTTGCAGGGAGCTCCTGTGCCTGTTTCTCAATTTCTCGGGAATCTGCAGTCATTTCGCTACGATAGAAGCTGAATCGAACGGCGTCAACGGTCAAATTCACGTATTTCGCTTAGAAAGCGACCTAACGTTTAAGCTAACTTGAAACTAGCGTACGGCGGCATTCTTGCAGATGCAAGAATGATGACAGGAACGGTTTGCAAGTGCAGCGCATTGTTAGGTTTCACTAGCACGGCACAACAGACAGCGCTGACCCTACTGCGTTGAGAAAGGCGTTTACGATTTCGGTTGTGATACGGGCATGATTCATTACGACGTCGCAAAAGAGCAGGAAAACGAAACCGAGCCATCCTAAATAGGCGAATCCTAGATATTCACTGTGAATTATTGTCAGTAGCCAGTTCTGTTCGAAAATATAGAAGTACGTACAAACCAACGTTGAAGCGGCAAGGAGCACGCCCGGAAGAAAAAGATGCACCATCGCTCGAGGCTTAAGGAACGAAACTAGCAACAGCAAGAGAAAAGCGGCGGCATTGCTAGCGGTGAAAATTCGAATGTCGCGCTTCAATTCTTGCACCACGGTCGTGTACTTGTACTGCACGAATTCCACGATTCGTTCGTTCGTCGCTTGAAGGAATCGAATATCGGTTTCGAAGCCCTCTTTCAACCACTTCTCGGTCTTCTCACGGCACTCGCAGTCGAGATCGCGAATTTGCGCCAACGCAGCGGCTATACTTTTGTGGACATTCGCTCTGAGCTGCTCGCGGCGGACTTCTATTTGGGCTTCGTTCTTTTCGTATATTGACTGTGCCAGACGCGCGAGGGCGCTGTCGGACCCTGGAACTTGAATCGCGTCAATGCTGTCATCTACTCGATCAGTCGCCTCTCGCTCAATATAGTCTGATGCGAACTCTTCAACCCAGGTAGGTGTTAAGTATGTAAGGACAAAAAAGAACGAGAATAACACCGCACCTGCGATGCCGATGGAGCGCAAGGTGACATTCCGTGCTGTCGATTCGTCCATGAGACCTAACGTCTAAGCTAACTTGAAACTAGCGTACGGCGGCATTCTTGCAGATGCAAGAATGATGACGGGAGTGGTTTGCAAGTGAAGCGCATTGTTAGACGTCAAATGCGGCTCTGCCAACGGGTGGCCTCTCTACGCAAATCAGCGATTGCTACAAGAAGCGTACGACCCCGATAGCTCCTGAAGAAGATGCCATATGGAAACCTGCGTAGCAGAGCGCGATGGGCATCTCGGTACACTACTGGAAACTGATCCCGCGAAGCCTCGATTCGAGATACTACTTGCTCGAACTCTTCAAAGAATCGAACTCCAAGGCCTGGGATTTGCGCCTCGTACCAATCTATAGCGTCAATCAAGTCCCGACTTGCGGCGGGCCGAATCTGGACCGGAATCACGACAGTCGTTTTAAAACTCGGGCCTTCACTTCTTCCCA
The DNA here is from genome assembly GCA_021773075.1 of Woeseiaceae bacterium. Taxonomy (GTDB): domain Bacteria; phylum Pseudomonadota; class Gammaproteobacteria; order Steroidobacterales; family Woeseiaceae; genus UBA1847. The sequence continues at coordinate 78,753 of JAJFKT010000033.1, read as the reverse complement.
CGGAGAGCCAGCATCATCCCCCGTTTCAATCGCGTCCAACCTTTCGTCCAACAACTGTTTTTGCGCGTCCGTAATTGGGATATTGGACGGGTCCACAACCAAGCTTTCCCAGAGGGACTGGATTAGCTCCAGTCTCTCCTCGACATTCAGGTTGTCTATTTCGATCGCAGGACGTGACATGTCTGAATTATACCGTGCCTCTAGACAGAATGTGGCCGCGAAATTACGCAATATTGGTGAATTGACGTTTAACGTTTAAGCTGACTTGAAACTAGCGTACGGCGCGGTTCTTGCGGATGCAAGAAGCGTGACGGCAGCGGTTTGCAAGTGCAGCGCATTGTTAGTTGGCTCCTAGGCTCGCCACCAGCCTATTTCCTCCGACTCAGTATTCCAAAATACTTGTACCGGATCACAGTTTCCATCATCTATTAACACATACTCAGAACAGAACTCGCAATGTTGATATCCCTCTGGGTAAACGCCGAGCGCATTTAGGGGTGCTTCGTTTCTGGCCCGCTCTATCCAGCCAGTCGGCTTGCCACATGTTCCGGCTTGAGCAGAAGCCGATTGAAGGAACAACATCGAAGAAAGGAGCGGACCGTCGTCCGTAGTGACAACCAAGGCGACTCGAAATGAGTCTCCCGACATTCCAACCAATATGACGTCCGGCACACCATCATCATTAACGTCCGTGACAAGGCTCGTACCATCGACCCACCCAAAGTCCGGAAACTCCTTCGCTGCCTTCAGTTGCGCATTGCTTACGGCGTCATCCGAAGCCGCTGCAATGGCAGGAGAAGCGAGGAACAAAATCAGATTGACAAGAACTACGTTTCGCATATTTGTTGAGAGCCTACTAACGTCTAAGCTAACTTGAAACTAGCGTACGGCGGCATTCTTGCCGATGCAAGAATGATGACGGGAGTGCTTTGCAAGTGCAGCGCATTGTTAGGCTGCACCGTGCGGTAGAGCATAGTTACCCCATTTTCAAAAAGCTCTCCATTTAGTCGATATAGCAGTCAGTCAATGCCGTCTCGGTCTATTAGATTCTCGCCATCGCCCTTCATCGTCCGATTCCAGGTCGTATCGTCGCGAAGCGAATTCTTCGTCTTCAATTCCGCAAACCAGAATGCCCCTAGTCCAACAACAGCCGTACCGACGCCGACCGCAAGGCCTTTACCACCAGGCAACAGGAAAGGGATGCTGAAACCGAAGAAGACAATCGCGCCGGCGCAGGACAAAGCAAGCAATCTCATAGTATTTCTCCGTCCAAAATCGAGTCGGGCGCATTCCATCCGACCCGCCGGTGTCTCTGCTGCAACCGGGCGTTCAGACTAACTTGAAACTAGCGTACAGTGGTCCTCGTTAACTTGAGCACTGCGTCACGACTACCAAAATGATCACTAAAACGGCACCAACAACAAAGTCGGCCTTGAAATCTCGGGCCTGTTCGTCGGCAGACCGCGCCCTAAACAACGGCCGTCCGCCCTTCAGACTGAATCCATCCTTAGAAATACCCTTTACCACCAAGACTATCGAACATAGAACAACCACAGTCGAAAGACCGACAACAATGTATCTTAACGTTTCAGGTGCCATAATCCATTCATATCTTAATCTCTCAGAATTTTGCGAACCGTGTACGGTAGATCACCAAAAGCGGTCACTCCGGATCGACAGAGACTCTGCTGCTGCCTAACGTCTAAGCTAACTTGAAACTAGCGTACGGCGGCATTCTTGCGTTTGCAAGAATGATGACGGGAGTGGTTTGCAAATGCAGCGCATTGTTAGGCGGCACTTGTGGACTATGGGCTGTTAGCCCATATCGTAAATACATTCCAGAATGTGAAGAACAATACAAACGGCAAAATGAGGTGGTAGAAGACCTTAATCGATTGCCCGAGAACCTCAATCCTCTCAGCGAAAAATCCCAGCGGTGGTTGACGTTGTACCTGCGGCTCATCACTTCGTCGAGCTTTGCGTGCTTTATCAAATTCCGCAAGTAAATCCTTGGTCGTGTACCACGCGAACGGGCCGACCATTATTAGAGCGCCGCCTAAACCAAGCCACTCAGCTTTGGACACCTCTAATGCTCCCGTGCTGCCTAACGTTTAATCTAACTTGCGCCTAGCATAGGTCGGGAAACTTGCGTCAGCAAGTTCGCGACCGAGCTCGGAGCGGCAAGTGCAGCGCATTGTTAGGCTGCACTGCGCGCAATGTGGACGGCGGCATTCGTCAATACCATCCGCATTCGGCCGTTAGCAGACATCTAACGTTCAATCAAAAAGTACTGATTTAACGCTGTTGCGGGGTAGCCTTCTTGGAAAATCCGAACCTAAGTTTCACCATCTTTGTTTAGCTGTTGACCAAAGGTAATACGATTTCCATCGGGATCTTCAACTCCGAACTCTCTCATATTCCATGACTGATTGACTGGGCCTGTGCGACGATTCGTTGACCGACCCCATTCGAACGGCTTCATCCCATTGTTAAGAAACTGCTCATACAATTCGTCCACATTCGAAACTCGAATATAGATCAATGTTCCAAACACGCTGTCACCTGAATGAGATGAAAGGTGCACTCCATCCCCACCTCTTTCCAGCATCGCATGTTTAGAGTCATATGATGTTGGATCAGGATTAGGCGGAGTTCTCACCGCGAAATCAAGAACGTCTGTATAGAACATAATTGAATTCTGGATATGACTGCACTTTAAGAATGGCTCAATCGACAATTAGGTTCCTCACTATTTCCAGAGTTTGTATATCAAATATTTATGTTTTGTCAAAGCTGATATTTAATTATCACCCTTACCATATGATTTGTATCAATGATTGAATTGCAATTTTTATTATCCCAACAACAGCCGCTTTATGTCAGTAGCAGCCAGTCAGCATCGTAACGCTCGAATGACCGCTTTCGAATTCCAAACAGGCGTTCCGAATCACTCAAGTTTCTACTGCTGCCTAACGTTTGAGCTAAATGAAACTAGCGTACGACGGCATTCTTGTGGATGCAAGAATGATGACGGGAGTGGTTTGCAAGTGCAGCGCATTGTTAGGCGGCTATGTGCCAATGCGTGGTGATCAATCGGTCCGGCCAACTACCGTGGCGAAACTAGAGTAATGAACAAACCAATAGGCAGTCACGCCTACAAGCGACCCTACAACCGCACTAGCTCCCCACCAAATCGGGTGGAGACCAAGCACAAGACTCTCCCGCTTTTTCGCGTCAGCATAAACTGCGAGCCCGGCAAAAATTCCGAGAACCAGGTGCGCAAGTACTAATATTTGTGCAAATGATGAAGTCAAGTTTGAAAACATATTCATCTCTCTATTGGCCCCTTCAGGTTCGTGCACTCAACGTTGGCGTGCTACCTGATGCCGGAGAGCCGCCTAACGTCTAAGCTAACTTGATCTCAGCTTATGGCGGCATTCTTGCGAATGCAAGAATGGTGACGGAAGCCAAGATGCAAGTGCAGCGCATTGTTAGGACTCAGTACGATTGGCTAAACGTCTTTTTTCTCCGGCAACCGAAAAGCCGCGCGCGCCAGCCGAACACAATCGCTCCACCGAAACCAAACACGAAGATTACGTTCAGTGCGATAGATAGAATACCATCAGCCACACTGCAATCGTCGTACATAAGGCACTCTTCGGAAAAAGCCACAGTGCTAGCGATACTGACAAGAAAGAGGATTGCAATTAGATACGCCAGAATCACCAGAATTCGCCGTATTTTCGACGGGTATGAATAGCCTCTAGGTTCAGTATTTCGCTCGGAGAATTTTTCATGAGACGGCAGGTTCTCAGGATGTCGCAGAAGAACCGTTGTGTGACAAATCAAGTCGTGAAGGGCCTGATGCTTCTTAGTAGCAAGTACCAACACCAAAGACAGCCATCCGAACGCGCCACGAAGTACACCTCGAAGCACCGCTCGAAGCAAGCCGATATTCTTCCCTGTCTTCGCATCTTGAATAGTTATGCCCATCAAATGATGCCCTGGTGACGCACCGCGTATTGATACCATCACCGGGTCGACAAGCACGATTGCGAGGACTGGATAGGCAAATACAAAGGGACGCAACCAGCCGTCCATCAAAGGAAGCATTAGCCACCAGGACAAAATGATTGTGGTAATTAGAATGGAGTCAATCAACACCGCCCGAACTCGCCTAAGAAGACGCGGGTACTGCCGCGAGGTCAGTACGCTTGATTCCGTCAAGTGAGTCCTAACGTCTAAGCTAACTTGAAACCAGCGTACGGCGGCATTCTTGCAGATGCAAGAATGATGACGGTAGTGGTTTGCAAGTGCAGCGCATTGTTAGGTGACCTCTTGTGTCTCACCGGCAGGTTTCCTCCAGCGAAGCATGAAAAAACCGACGGTCGTTCCGATCGGAATGAACATCATCCAAGCGAATGCGAAAGTTCTTGATGCAGATACAAACCAATCTGGCCGTGACTTTTTGTCACGTAAGATATACCAAGCCAGAGCAGCGCCAACCAAACCAACAACAGCGCCGATGACTATGGTCATCAGAGATTGAGAAATCGCACCGTCAAGCATCTTTGGGTCACCACCGCTTACGAGGGAGTCATCGCGAAATACGAGCATCACGGAGTAAAGGCCCACGAAAAGATTCGTAACGTAAAACAATTGAAGGGCGGCGCTCACAAGGGATACTACGGAGATCAACAGGTCACCTAACGTCTAAGCTAACTTGATCTCAGCTTGTGGCGTTCCTGAAGCTCGTCAAACCAACCGCTGCGCCCAGGTATTGAACTTGCGACTTCGGTGAATTCTTGGTCAGTGAGCAGTTCTTCAAACTTCCAAAAGCCAGGGTGTTCGATGTTTGAGCTGGTTATCTCCACTTGATTAAAGCCTGGCCCCCTATTCGCTGCAAACGAGTATCTTTTAAAGAGATGCACAATGAAAAAGTATTCGTCATCCTCTGTGACGTATAGATAGTAGAGCGGCATCGAAGTTGGGACACGCTGCGGCTCAAATCTGAGCTCTATTTCCCGACCAAGAACCGTCGAGACCTCTGTTCGGAATTCTTCAGATGAACGCTTTTCGATACTGTCAGAGTCAGGTGACAGGTGTTCTTTCTGTTCCTCCGTCGCGAAGGAGACCTGAAGTTGTTTATCCGATTGCCCCTGAAAAGGGTAGTGTCCGGACTTTTCGTGATATTCGTGTATAAGTTCGCCGTAGTGAATGAGGTGGGATATGCGGTACAAATCAGCGTCATTCTGGTATTGCGACTCGATCGATGCGCAAGAAGACAGCAGGATGATTAGGATAATGATCGTAGGGAAGCGTTGTTGCATGGCGTGACTGCTAACGTCTAAGCTAACTTGATCTCAGCTTATGGCGCGAAGGTTGCGCATGCAAGCTTCGTGACGGAAGCCAAGATGCAAGTGCAGCGCATTGTTAGGTGCCTAAGCCATTACGAATCGTGTGCTCATGGTGAACTAGCCATTGCACCTGCTCGGGCGTGTCAGGAACCTCAAGCCCACGTGCGCTCGACACCATACTGAACGATTCTTCTACGTTGAGGCCGTGATGAAGCAGTACGGCAGCAGCGAGTAGGCCTGATCGCCCGATTCCGGCACGGCAATGAATCGCAGTATGCTCACCTTCAGCGGTCCGTTGATAAATTGAATGACTTAGGTTCCGAAAATCCGCAGTTGAGGCTGGCACACCTCGATCTGGAATTGGCAACGATCTGAAACTCATCCCGGCGCTGCTACAAAGTTCAGTTTCTGCATCTAGTCCGAGTTCAAACGCCTCGCTTGCTTCGAGAAGGGAAACAACTTCGGAAATGCCTGCGTTCGCCAGTGCGGCGAACTCTTCGTCAGCATACTCCCCAGCTACCGGTCGCCCCATTACCGCAAACCAACCGTCGGTTGGAGTGCCTACTCGATAGAAAGTCGGCCGCATATTCGGAGAGGCACCTAACGTTAATTGGTTGGCCGAATTGCAATAGTAACTATTGCGAATAGGCAAATAAGGGCGTTGACGAGACCTTGGAGGCCCCTGATAACCTCAATGTGAGGGTTGTTATGTTGCGCAAGGATGCGGGGCTCAAATTGCATGGGTAGGAAGCTCGTCAAAGTCATCAATGAGGTTTTTCGAACCGAGCATTATGCTTATCGGACCGAGGAAACATACCTCAAGTGGATCAAGCAGTTTATCGGTTTTCATGGTAACAAACATCCACGTGAGCTGGGGTCGACGCATATTCAACAATACCTCAGTCAGCTTGCCACAAACAGGCATGTCGCAGCGTCCACGCAAAATCAGGCACTTAGTGCCATTTTGTTCCTGTACAAAAAAGTACTTGGCATCGACTTACCGTGGATGGATGACATTGTTCGTGCGCGTCGCCCGGTTCGCGTGCCAATAGTCATGACGCGCCAAGAGGTGGGGCGAGTACTGGCGTGTTTGGATGGGCGCCATTGGCTCATGGCCAGTTTGCTCTACGGTAGCGGACTACGACTGATCGAGTGCTTAAGGCTTCGACTTCAGGATGTCGACTTCGAGTACTTGCAGCTCACGGTCCGCGGAGGAAAAGGTAATAAGGACCGGCATACGGTATTGCCGGAGTCGTTGGTTTCACATATTGAACATCAGGTGGTTCACGTCAAAGGCGTCTTGAGCCGAGATATCGCCAAAGATCGAAACGGTGTCTCGTTGCCACAGGCTGTTAATCGAAAATACAAAAATGCGGCTCTGAACTGGAAGTGGCAGTACCTGTTCCCCGCGAGCAAGTACGCATATCCTCACCACAACAACGGTTTGCGGCGGCACCATGCGCACTCTTCCGGCCTATCTCGTGCAGTGAAATCTGCAGTCGAGGAAAGTGGCATCAACAAACGAGCAACCAGTCACACGTTTCGACATACATTCGCTACTCACCTTCTGGAACGCGGCTGTGACATTCGAACCGTACAGGAATTGCTCGGTCATTCAGATGTCAAGACAACGCAGATTTACACACATGTATTAAAGCGAGGTGGGCACGCGGTTCGTAGTCCACTCGATACATAGTTCGCGAGCCGACTAGAGCTCCAGCGACCCGATGAGGGGCGCGATAGACTCAAGCTGGTGACTAACGAGATATTCCGCGATACCTGCATTAATTTTGGGACACACGAGCGGGTCATAAAAAAGAGCCGTTCCAACACCAACAGCAGATGCGCCTGCGATAATAAATTCGATCGCGTCTTTCGCTGTTGTAATACCACCCTGGCCAATAATAGGCACGCCGTGGTCTTTGGCGACTTCGTAAACCTGTTGCACCTTCAACAACGCAACCGGTTTGATCGCCGGGCCCGACAACCCTCCCCGAACATTGCCGATAATAGGCTTGCGAGTCTCACTGTCAATCGCCATACCCATCAGCGTATTGATAACCGCAAAACCATCTGTTCCCGCCTCGATACAAAGTCGGGCATTTTCCTGAATGTCCGTCTGATTCGGTGACAGCTTGGCGATAATTGGTTTGGAGGTCTGTGCTCTGCATGCCGCAACAACGCGAGCCGACATCTCCGGGTCGTTGCCAAACTGCACGCCGCCCTCTTTGACGTTCGGGCAGGAAATATTGATTTCAATTGCATCAATATCCGAGTCATCAAAGCGCTTCGTTACGCGTTCGTACTCTTCGATGGTCGAACCCGATACATTTGCAAAAAAGCGTGTCTCGGAAAAATCGAGACCCGGAAGAATCGTATCGACAACCGCATCAACACCCGGGTTCTGCAGCCCAATTGCATTCAACATGCCGTCCGGTGTCTCATAGACACGGTGTGGTGGATTGCCAAGACGGGCGTCGCCGGTTGTGCCCTTCAGAACGACTGCACCGACATCGGCATTCGAATAACCTTCTACTCGCGTGTATTCTTCGCCGAAGCCAACGCAACCTGATAACAGCACAATGGGCGACGCCATCGGAATACCACAAAATTCTGTTTTCAACACATCGCTTGCCATCGGCGCCGCATTCTACAGGGTTTTATATGATTAGCCTTATTCTTTACGAGCCGGAAATACCGCCGAACACGGGCAACATTATTCGTCTCTGTGCCAATACCGGCGTGTCGTTGCATCTTGTCGAGCCGCTGGGCTTCGAGCTCGATGAGCCGCGGCTCAAAAGAGCGGGCCTCGACTACGCCGAGTTTGCGAGTGTACGGACGCATGCATCGCTGGATACCTGCCTGGCAGAGTTGGAGCAACCACGCGTCTTCGCGCTAAGTACCCGTGGTCGCGCCCGACATGACGCGCCAAATTACAAAGCAGGAGACGCATTTCTTTTTGGCCCGGAAACACGGGGGCTTCCACAGGCGATTCTCGATTCACTTCCGCCCGAGCAGCGTTTACGTTTGCCGATGAAAGAAAACAGCCGCAGTCTGAATCTTTCGAATTCAGCTGCGATTGTCGTCTATGAAGCCTGGCGGCAGTTGGACTTTGCGGGCAGCTCTAAGCCGGCTTGATATTGCTATTTAGCCGGAACAGATTGCCCGGATCGACCTGCCCCTTGATCCCTTGCAGGCGTGCGAAGTTCGGCCCGTAGTTGGATACGACCGTACCGGCGGTCTCCTGCTCAATATTGTCGTAGTAGCCACCGTGATGCGCGCTCAGCGAGGCATGCCATTGTTTGCACATCGCCTTGCCTTCGCCGTCCTGTTCCGGATCTGTCCACCCGGAGAAGTAAACGATCATAGTTTCCGCATTACGATGCGGGAACGCCGAATCGAGTTCGCCGTGATCTTTCACCGCACCGCCACAAGTGTGCGTGAATATTGCAGCACGTGGATCCGGTATGTAGGCATCAATCATGTCATTCACAAGCGCCTGCGAAAACTCTTTGATTAAGCCGTTCTTCGCATACGAACGAATGCCGTGGGCGGTCGTTGCATCTTCCTGAGTTTGCGTGACTTTATAGTCCTGCAGCAGGACGCCGTCCATGATCATCGTACCGATGGCGCGCAGCGGCGCCAGCTCTTTCTCGCCCTGTACCGGATCACCGTTGTAAACAACCTCCATCGCGATGATGTTGGTACCATCCGGCATGGTCGCCATTACTGGCCCCACATACATTTCGCGCGACAGATTGGGCGCCCATTCAGCATAAAACTCGAGCACGTCGCGGGCCTGCGCCACAGGCCAAACCAACATGCCTGACAGAACGTTGCGATCAAACGGGTGCAGCTGGTATTGGAACTTGCTGACGACACCGAAGTTGCCGCCACCACCACGTATTGCCCAGAACAGATCCGGTTCGTTGTCGGCGCGAACGTTTCGAACCTTGCCGTCGGCCGTGATTAATTCCGCACCAAGCACATTGTCAATCGTCAGGCCGTACATGCGATTCAGGCGACCAAAACCGCCGCCCAAAGTGTATCCGCCGACACCGGTATGTGACACGACACCCGCCGTTGTAACAAGACCCTCCGGCAAGGTTGCGTCGTCAAGATGGCCGAGCAACGCGCCGCCGTCACACCATGCCGTTTGGCCAGCAACATCGACGTCGATATTGGTCATCTCAGCAAGATCGAGCATCAGTCCGCCGTCACAGGTGGACTTGCCTGGCCAGCTGTGTCCGCCACCGCGAACAGCCAGAAGAAGATTGTTGTCACGAGCAAAGTCGACGGAGTGGCAGATGTCCTGACTGTTCTGGCAGCGTGCGATCAATGCTGGGTGCTTGTCATGCATGCCGTTCCAGACTTTTCGAGCGCCGTCGTAGTCAGGGTGCTCCGAAAGTAAGACCGGGCCCTGTAGCGCCCCGCCGAGCTCCCTTGTCTGCGCCTTTGAAAGTGATATCTCAGCGCCGTCCAGCGAGATAGCGGATATGCCCTCTTTCGCCGCCGTAGCGACAGGCGGTTCCGATCGACTACAAGCGCCCATAATCGGAAAGCTTGCCGCAACTCCCGCGGCCACGGCGGTTCTACAGAATTTACGTCGATCCATTTCGTTCCCCTTGTCGAAAGTGCTTTCTTTATTATTCTAGTAGAGACAAGCCGATATGCTAGTTGATAACGACGGTCTCCGGATGGAATGTATACCACGCAAACCAAAAAACGCGAATTGGTCGATGCATATTACCGCCGCGCTGCATGCTCACTGCGCCGTCATCCTGCAGCGTTATTACGGCTTTCTCGCCGTCAACGACATGCTCATAAGGACCTTCTTCCAGCCGTGACTCGGTTATAGCGACCGAACCAGATTTGAGATCAAATCCAAACACTACAGTCTTCGCGTGCAGCCGATCATCGCTCGCGCTTACCGGCATGAATAATCGTGTTGAGTCGCGGTAGTCGGCGTAATGATCTTCCGAATAGTCATACTCAAAACCGGTGTCTTCAGATAAGACGAGCGTTTCCGGGTGTTTGTTACGCCACTTCGACCAACGCGACATTGATACAGGCACCAGCTGCAGCTTCTCGCCAGTCAACGTCCCGGCTATACCTTTGGCTTCGATCTGATCCCAAAGTGTATTGCTTGCGCGGTCGTAGAAAACCAGGTCGCTGTTGTACAGGATTCCGGAAACCCCGAACTCTGTAACCGTATCGCCAACAGTGCGCTCGACACCGACAGCAGATCCACAAAGTGGACACCAGGTAATCGCTATTGGGTCTCCGGCGATCGAGTCATTGACGATCTCGTGGTGATCCAGAATCTTCGAGGGATACGCTCGGTACTCACCTTTGTAGGAAAGCGTTATGACCAGCTCTTCATCGCTAACGTGCGTGGCCTCGGCAGCGGAAACGTATTTGGGTTTGTCGATGGATGGAATGCAGTCGCGTTCGGGGCAACCTTGATGCAGGTCAGCAAGTGCGACCGACTTTTTCGTCGACTCGTCGAAACCAAATGTATCGGCGAGAATGTCGACGTCGTAGCTTCGTTGAGCCGAGGCGGGTAGGGCCAGCAGGCTGCTAATAAAAGCAGCCAGAATAATGATAGAGCGCATACGGATGTCCCCCTGATTAATGCTCGGTCATGCCTGTTCCGGCTTTAACTCCCGGCCCATCAGCGCGCCCACAGCCTCTCTTGGCGAAGCGCCCTCATAGAGTATCCGATAGACCTGATAACAAATCGGCATTTCAATTTCGAGCTTATCGGCGACTTCTTTGACCGCTTCCGCCGCAAGGACACCCTCAACAACCTGTTGAATTTCTTCCTGCGCCTCCTCAACCGTCTTGCCGCTGGCAAGGGCAAGACCCATGCGCCGGTTTCGCGACAGGTTATCGGTGCAGGTAAGAACCAGGTCACCCATCCCGGCGAGACCCATCATTGTTTCATGTTTTGCACCAAGCGCGACGCCCAGACGTGTCAATTCAACCAGGCCCCGAGTGATTAGCGCGACCCGGGCATTTGCGCCGAAGCCAAGTCCGTCGCACATACCAGCACCAATCGCGAGCACGTTCTTGATTGCACCACCGACCTCTACGCCGATAAAATCGGCGGACGTGTAAGCGCGAAAATTATCGCCAGATATGGCGTTGGCCAGGTCCTGACCAAACGCTTCGTTACTCGACGCGATAGTCATCGCGGTCGGCAAGCCTTCAGCAACTTCTTTCGCAAAAGTCGGTCCCGATAACACGGCTACCGGTCGATCTTCGCCAAGAACCTCAGCAGCGACCTGATGCGGCAATTTGCCACTGTGTAATTCGAAGCCCTTGGTCGCCCAACAAATGCGTGCATCTGGCGTGAGATATTCCAGCGCTGCTATCAGGGTAGTACGCAAGCCATGACTCGGTACAACTACAAGAATATCGCGCACACCGTCAAGGCAATCCGCCAGGCTCGGACAAGCGACGAGGTTTTCCGGAAATCTGATGCCCGGCAGATAGCGGACGTTTTCCCGGTCCGCCAACATGGCCTCGAGCAAGTCGAGCTCGACGACACCGCCGAGACGAACAGTGCTACCGGAGCGCGCGAGTTGCAGCGCCAGTGCGGTTCCCCAGGAACCGGCGCCGATCACAGCAATCGTTTTCGTCGTGCTGGCGATTTTTAGTGTTTCTCCGTATCCGCAACGTCGGCAGCCTGTGCTGCGGCCTGTTGTTGCTTCGACTGAAGATACAGCGCGTCGAAATTAATCGGCTGCAATACGAATTCCGGGAAGCCACCTTTCTGAATCAACGACGCGATGGTCTCGCGCGCATAGGGGAACAGAATGTTTGGGCAGAAACTGCCGATAATCGCGCCGAGCTCTTCGCCTTCATATCCGGCAATCTCAAACAGCCCCGCCTGTTGCAGCTCGACGAGAAAAAAAGTTTTGTCGTCGGCTTTCGCCTGAACAGTAATCGTTAGTGTGACTTCGTGATGTTCGTCGCCTACCTTGGTGTGGCTACTGCGTAGATTCAGGTCCGTTTGTGGTTTCCAGTCGTTTTGTTGAAACACAGCCGGTGCCTGCGGTGATTCGAAGGAGAAATCTTTCAGGTAAATCTTGCCAATTGATAAACGCTTTTCAGCTGCTTGTTCCTCTGCCATCGTCTTTCCTATATATCGTTATCATTTGCCGGATTATCCGGCGAGTAGTTTGTCCAGCTCACCGCTCTTATCAAGCGCATAGAGCTCGTCGAACCCACCGATCGGGGTGTCCCCTATGAATATTTGCGGCACGGTTCTTCTGCCGCTCCTCGTCTGCATTTCTTCTCGTATCCGGGCATTGTTCGTAATGACAATGTCGTCGAATTCAATGGCCCTCTTTGTCAACAGCATTCGAGCCGCACCACAATAAGGGCAGCTCGTGTTGCCGTAAACAGTAACTTTCGGGTGACTACTCAATTCCGCCCCTACTTTTTTTTCGATTTCCTGGCTTTCGTTTTCTTGCCGGTTACAACAGGTAAGCCCGCCTGGCTCCAGCCATTCATACCGCCCTTTAGTCCATAGACGCTCTCAAAACCGGCCTGTCGAAGGGAGTTAACGGCCTTTGTAGCGGTGACGCCCGCATCGCAGACAGCCACGATCGGTTTGGACTTTATCGACTCGAGGTCGTTCATCTTGGCATCAAGTTCGTCCGAGGGGATGTTTCTGGCGCCGACGATATGTCCCTTGGAGAATGTATCGACGTTGCGAAGGTCAATGACGACCGCATCATTGTTAATCAGCTTGACGGCCTCAATGGCCTCGACGTTAGTCATTCCGCTCGCCTTGCGGCGCAACTCTGTAAATACAACGACGAAAAAACTGGTAATCAGTGCCAGCACCAACAACGTGTTGTTGCCGGTAAATTCTAAGATCTTGTCCATGCGGTACTCAGGCAGAGGAACTCTGCGAAGGAAGATTATCAAACGCGGGAGTATACCTGCAAAAGCGGCAGGAAATACCCCGCCGAAGCCTCTACACTCTGCTCGCATGATCCTGCGACTTACGGCTTTTCTACTGATTCTACCGATAACCGGCCATGTGTTGGCGCAGGAGTCGGGAGGCGAGCTGGCGAAGGTCAAAGAGCGTGAGCTGGAGCAGGTCCGCGAGCGCATCAGCGACCTCAAAAAGAGCATGGACCGCGCCGCCATTGAGAGAGATCGTTTAACTGGAGAGCTGCAGAATATAGAGATTTCGATTTCCGAACAGCGCATGCGAATCAAGGATATAGAGCGCGAGCAACGCTATACGCAGAATAAGAAAAAGGCGCTCGATACGGATCTGGCCGAACGCGAAGCGCATCTCGACAGGGAATCAGCACAGCTGGCTGCCCAGGTCCGCGCCGCTTACATGAGCGGCAGCCAGGAAAAGATCAAGCTGCTATTGAACCAGCGAGATCCGGCGACGCTCGGTCGGCTCATGGCCTATTATCGCTACCTCAACGACTATCGCGCGGAGAATATTGCGGCAGTTGTTGAAGAGATAAGACAGCTGGACGAGCTTCGCAGCAAAATTGCAGCGGAAGAGGCGCGCCTGACCAGCCTGGCGAAAACGCGCTATGCGGAGCTCACAGACCTAAACACGTCGCAAGATGAACGGCAGACGCTACTCACGAGCCTGAAGAAAAGAATGGCGAATGAGGGGCAGGAAGTTGATCGTCTCGCAGCACAGGAGCAAGACCTGACACGGCTGATAGCCGAGTTAACGAGCATATTATCCGACTACCCAATTAGTTCAGAACAACCCTTCAGCAAGCACAAAGGCAAATTGACCTGGCCCGTTGCCGGAACGCTTTTACATGACTTCGGGCAGCCGCGAGTCGGTGGCAAAATCAAGTGGAACGGAGTCGTTCTCGCCGCGCCGCGCGGACGTGAGGTTCGTGCGGTTTATCATGGGCGCATCGCATTCGCCGATTGGCTGGCGGGCATGGGATTGCTGGTCATCGTTGATCACGGCGAGGGGTACATGACGCTCTACGGGTACAACGAAACCATTCTAAAAAATGCCGGAGACTGGGTTGCGCCGGGTGACGTTATCGCGACGGTCGGAGATAGTGGTGGTCAGCAACAGGCCAGCGTGTATTTCGAGCTGCGAAAGGGAACCAGGGCAATTAATCCGCGACAGTGGGTGACCCGGCGACCCGGAAGCTGAGCCGCCCGTAACGTTTTGCCGGTGGTACATTAATTGCCCAATATTCTGTGCTAAGGTCAGACCTTGTGCCACAAGAGCTAAAAGCCGGGGCAGCAGGAACCATCTATGTCATTGAAAACAAGAGCAATTCTGGTAGTCGTCATCGGTGTGGTTATGGGCCTTAGCCTGTCACTCGGCGGCGGGCTTCTGAGTGACCGCAAGCCATTATCGAAACAGGAACTGGCCTGGGAGCAGGCTCAGCTACTCGCCGAAGTGATGGCAAGCATCAAACACGACTATGTTGAGCCAGTTGACGATGCGGAACTTCTCGACAGCGCGATTCGTGGCATGGTTGGCGATCTCGATCCACACTCCGAATTTCTGAATGCAAACGAATATCGGAGCATCCGAAACAGTACGAGCGGAAGCTACACGGGCGTCGGAATAGAAGTCGCTGAGATCAACGATGCGATTCGGGTAATTTCGCCGATTGCAGGCTCTCCAGCCGCTCGGTCCGGAATTCGCAGCGGCGACGAATTAGTCGCGGTCAACGGGGAGTCGCTGGGAGGTGAGCGCCTCAAAGAAACCCTGACCCGGTTGCGCGGCCAGGTCGGCTCCAGGATCACGCTTTCTGTACTTCGTGACGAGGAAGTTATCGATCATGAAATGCGACGCCAGGTTATTCGCATTGCCAGCGTCCACAAGGAATTACTCAGTCCGTCCTACGGTTATGTGCGGGTCAATCAATTCAGCGACAATACGGCTCATGAGCTAAGTCTTGCGATCGACGAATTGCAGGACGACAACGGTGAAATGTTGGACGGCGTCGTTCTTGACCTTCGCAACAACCCCGGCGGCGTGCTGGACTCAGCCGTTGAAGTGTCGGACCTGTTTCTGGACTCGGGCGTGATCGTATCGGCCGATGGGCGAACCATAGCGTCGCGATTCACGCGCTCCGCTCACCGTGGCGATATCCTCGACGGTGCCAAATTAGCCGTGCTCGTAAATAGCGGCTCCGCATCCGCGTCTGAGATCGTTGCCGGAGCACTGCAAGACCATAATCGTGCAACGATTGTCGGCTCACAGACATTTGGCAAGGGATTGGTGCAAACAGTCATGCCACTCTCTCGAGGTCGAGCGATCAAGTTGACAACGTCGCGCTACTTCACACCCTCCGGCGACTCTATTCACGAGGTCGGAATTCAGCCCGACGTAGTCGTTGAAGAATCGCCCGGCTACCCTGACCTGAGCTTGGCGGGGGTTCTTGATCGTGAAGCCGATGCGCAGCTGGCCGAGGCCCTGCAGCAACTGCAACCGCGGACGGTGATGCACAGCAAAGCACAATGACGCGTATCCGAACCGGCGCCCTGGCGTTGCTCTTATTATTGACGACCGCGTCCGCTGCAATAGGTCCGCCCCGAATTGCCATAATTATCGATGACCTGGGTTACCGCCTCAAGGCCGGCCAAAGGGCAATCGACCTTCCGGGACCGATCTCATTCGCAGTGCTTCCAGGAACGCCACGCGCCTTCGTGTTGGCAACGGAAGCGCACGCGCGCGGCAAGGACGTGCTCTTGCACCTGCCCTTGCAGGCACGAGCAAACGACCCGGCGCAGGAGCCCCTTGGCCTGAATCTTGACATGAGTCGCGAAGAATTCGGCGACGTATTTTCGCGCGCCTTGACGTCGGTACCCTACGCCATCGGCGTCAATAGCCACCGCGGCAGCATGCTGACGCGTCACCCGGGACACATGCAATGGCTCATGGACGAAATCGGCTCGCGAGAGAGCTTGTTCTTTGTTGACAGCTATACAACGCATCACAGCGTCGCTATGAAGATCGCGAGGGAATCCGGGATTGATGCACGTAAGCGGGATGTCTTTCTTGATCCTGATCGCAACCCCGACACCGTTGCCAGAGAGTTTGAGCGCATGAAACGACTCGCGCTGAGGCGAGGCTCGGTAGTCGCAATTGGTCATCCATACGCAGCTACGCTGGAATTACTCGAGCGCGAGCTGCCGAAACTCGCCAACGAGGGATTCGAGCTCGTTAGTATTAGCGTGCTGGTTCAAAATGATTCGGCGCGAACACCGACAAATCCTTGAACCGCGATGACGTATAGGGCTCTAATAAGCATGATGAAAAATAGACCACAAATTCTGCCGTTGGCTGCGATCATGTATTTCATGACTTTGGCAACTGCATTTGCTGGCGACGTTGATCTGCAGAGCATTTTCCCCCCGTCCAGTTCGCCACTCGTACTGGCGCAAGGCGACGACGTGGCTTGCACGATGCAATACGACCCGGTTTGCGGCGCAGACGGCCAAACCTATAGTAATGATTGTGTGGCCGGAGCCGCTGGGATCGAAGTGGCCAGTGCGGGTATGTGTGCAGATGAACAAGCGGATGGTTGCCCGGAAATCTTCGACCCCGTCTGTGGTGTCGATGGCAATACTTATATCAACGAATGTTTTTCACAGAAGTCTCAAGTTGAGATCGCCGGTCTGGGCGCGTGCACGGCGAATGGCTGCCCGAGTTATGAAGAGCCAGTCTGCGGCATGAATGGCCGCACCTTCATTAATCGTTGCGAGGCAGAAGCAGATCGAATTCTCGTGCAGCGAAAAGGCAACTGCGATATCGAAAACTGCCCCCAGGTATTCGCGCCAGTTTGTGGCGACGACGGAGTTACATACGACAACGCATGTTTTGGTGAGAAGGCCGGCGTCACTAACTTTACTGAGGGGCAGTGCGACGTTCGCGCGTGTCCACGACTGTTCGTGCCGGTCTGTGGACGAGACGCCATGACCTACGGCAATGCCTGTTTTGCAGAACGGCGTGGTGTGTCAATTGACTATGCAGGCGTTTGTGAAAGTCTTGGCGAGAACTGCCCCAACACCTACCTGCCGGTTTGCGGCATGGATGGTGAGACTTACGATAATGAGTGCCAGCTCGATAATTCCGGCGTACAAAAAGCATACGCAGGATCCTGCGCGGGCGACTAGCTACCAGGCGGGCTGTAAACGTCCTTTTTCACTAGCCGTATAGGGCAGCCAGACAAGACCGGTCACGACAACATTGATGTCGGTGCTTTTTGCGCGAACAACGACCTCCTTCAGCTCTTCCGTTTGCGAGTCGAAGCTTGTTTCAAGATCCTTGATTTCCTGTTCAAGTGTCGCGCTCAGCGCAGCAATATCCTTGCGCACTTTTTCGGCGGTTTGCTTGGCGCGCGCCACATCTGCAGCCTCTTTTCTGGCGCTGCCTGCAGTTTTGATCGCGGAGCCCATACGAGTTGCAGAGGTGCTGGACAAGCGCTTACGCCCGAGTACTGCACCCAGTATTGCCGTGCCAAAAGAAATAGCAGTGTCGAGTTTTTTCTTGGTCGATTGCTGTTTTTGCACCGCGACGGTTTGTTCAGCACGCATCAAGCGGTTTTCAAGCGTCGTTACCTTACCGGCGTAGCGTTTGCGAATTTTCGCGATAGCCAGGTCACGTTTTTCGCTCGCCGCGTCTTGCAGGCGTACGCGAAAATCACCTTCAGTCTCACCGGCCTCTGATGACAAACGAAAACGTTTGCTTTGATAGAGGGTGATGTTCTCGTTTTGCCGCAGCCAGCGTTTGTAGTCTTTGTTCCATCCCGAGTAAGCATTCTCTTGGCTCGCGGCATTGGGACAATCGGCGAAGCTCACACCGTCGTCAGCACCGTCCTCAAGCTCATCGATCGATACGTCGAGCGACTCTGCATCGTCCCAGTCAACAGAGACCGGGCCATCTTCAAACTCGACCGTGTGCAGAACGGCGCGCTCATCTTCGATGTTGTAACGAGAGCTCGTGAAAACTACGTCGCCGCCGGCGATCAGGCGCGGGTGATAAACGAGACCTTCGCCGCGACCACGGACGAAGTATTGCTCGATCGACGGAGGTAGTGTGGGGGTTGAAGAAGCACTCTTCCGCTTCGGTTTCGAAACCGCTTTGACCGCTGCGGCAAGTTTGTTCTTTGCCGTGGCCATCAGCGTGCGAATATGATCGCGAGTCATTGGACCGGCAAGATAGGACATGACCCAGCGGGTATTGAATACTACTGCTTCGTCTTCGTGCACGTTGTGCAGCAGGAAGCGACGTTTGCCGAGTCCGGCGATCGTGCGCTCCATCGCCTGTTTGTCGAAATCGCCACTGCTGGCCCCCTCGAGACCCTCCATGACGCGCGCCTTGTCGCGCTCCGTCTGCAAGCGCCCGATAAACCAGGTGCCGGTATTCGACAGGCCCTTGTAGTCAAGATCAACGGGGTTTTGTGTGGAGAGAACCAGGCCCAGACCGTAGGCGCGCGCTTGTTTCAACAAGGTCAGGAACAGTTTCTTCGATGGCGGGTTTGCGACAGGGGGCATGTAACCGAACAGCTCATCCATGTATAGAATTGCCCGCAAACTCGAGGTACCTGGCTGCGCCCGCATCCAACCGATTAACTCGTTGAGCAGCATGCAAACAAAGAACATGCGCTCGGAGTCATCCAGGTGAGCGATCGACATCACCGAGATGCGTGGCTTGCCTTCCGCCGTGTACAAAAGGTTCCTGGCCTTCAGCGGCTCACCCTGCATCCACGCCTCAAAGCCCGGCGCAGCCAGCAAATTGTTGAGGCGCATCGACAGTGCGAAGCGATCCTTGGCGGGATAAAAGGCGTCGATACTCATCACGCCGATCTTCTCTAAGGGCGGACTCTGAATTTCGGCGATCAGACTGGCGATGTCGAGATCGCGACCAGCCACCCAGGCATTATCGAGCAGGCGCGATATAAGAATGTGCTCGCGGCTGGCGACGGGGTCAGCGTCGATGCCCAGCAACGTGAGAATGCCGGTCGCCGTTGCCTGAACGCGTTCGCGATACAGGTCGACGTCATCGATTAGGCTTTGATCCGGTGCACTAAAGGACTGCAGAACGGATATTGGCAGTCCGGCATTGCTGCCGGGGGTGTATATCGCCATCTCAGTACTTTTTCTAAGCGTTGCTATGCGCTTGGCGGTTTGGCCCCACTGTCCAAGGCCCGTTTTCCACAGTGCTGCCTGACCGGCTGCGAACTCATCAGCCGTCTGGCCCTTGTCCATCGCCGTACGTGTATTAATCCACGGGCGAAAACTCTCGGGCTTCAGTTGTGGGAACGTGAGCAAGAGATTGCCCATGTCGCCTTTCGGATCGATAGCGATGACTGGAATGTGATCGAGCGCGGCCTCTTCAAGCAAGCCGATGCCAAGCCCGGTTTTACCCGAGCCCGTCATGCCGATAATCACGGCATGTGTCGTTAGGTCCTTCGAGTCATAGAGAACCAGATCTTCAGTGAGCTTCTCTGATTCTGTGTCGTAGCGCTTGCCCAAATAGAATGCGCCGAGTTTCTCGAAGTCATGCATTGACTAAAAACCTTAAGGGTAGGTGTAGCTCGCCTGTATTCCGAGCGGAAGACCAATTGCGAAGTAGATCAAAAGGAATATTGTCCAGAGCACAAGGAAAGATATTGAATACGGCAGCATCATGGCCGTTAAAGTTCCGATGCCGGTGGTCTTCACGTAACGCTGACAATAAACCACGACCAGCGGGAAGTACGGCATCAGCGGCGTAATGATATTCGTACTGGAATCGCCAACACGATAGGCGGCCTGAGTCAGATCAGGCGAAATCCCAAGCGACATCAGCATCGGCACAAAAATCGGCGCCAAAAGTCCCCACTTACCCGACGCGGAGCCGACAAAAATATTGACGAAGGCAGTGAGAATAACAATGCCGACAATAGTGATTGCAGCAGGCATCGCCGCCGCTTTCAGAATTGCTGCACCTTGAAGAGCCAGTAGCACGCCCAGATTAGACTGACCGAAGGCGTAAACGAACTGCGCGATGAAGAACATAATGACGAGGTAGTACGCCATGCTATTCATCGATTTGGTCATGCCGACGATGACGTCCTTCGAGCTCTTGACTGTTCCAGCAACGATACCGTAGACAACGCCCGGCACAAGGAACAACAGAAAGATCAGAGAAACGATCGAGCGCATCAGCGGGGCAGTGAAACTTGAAATATTGCCGGTCGCGTCCCGCCATGCAGATGTCGGCGGATACGCTGTTGCAATCAATATGATGATGCCGACCAACATGGATAGGCCAGCCCAGCGCAGACCTTTGCTCTCCTGCGCATTGAGATCATGCATTTCCGGCATATCTTCGGCGTCGCCGTCGAGTTCAGTGTCCTTCAGGCGTGGCTCGATAATCTTGTCGGTAACGTACCAGCCAATAGCGATGATCAGGACAGAAGAGGCGGTCGTAAAAAAGTAATTATTGAGTGGGTTCAGCACCACCTCCGGGTCCAGAATTTGAGCGCCTGCCTGCGTCAGACCTTGTAGCAATGGGTCGATCGATGATGGAATAAAGCTCGCCGAGAATCCGCCAGAGACGCCGGCGAATGCTGCAGCAATACCCGCGAGTGGATGGCGGCCCGCCGCGTAGAAAATCACGCCGCCGAGCGGAATAACGAGAACGTAGCCCGCATCTGCAGCGGTGTGACTGACGATGCCGACTGCGACAACCATTGGTGTGAGCCAGCGATCAGACGTCACATTCAAAAGCGCACGCAAACCGGAATTGATAAACCCGGTGTGTTCAGCGACCCCAATTCCGAGCATCGCGACAAGTACGACACCAACCGGATGAAAGTGCGAAAAGTTAGTAACCATGACCGCCAGGAATTCGGTAAAGGCCGCACCCGACAGGAGGTTCCTAACGACTATCGCTTCGCCCGAACGAGGGTCAATCAACTCGAACGTTACGTAGGAGAGCATCAAGGACAAAACCCAGACCGCTACGAGCAGAAAGACAAATAGCATCGCCGGATCGGGCAGCTTATTGCCGACCCGCTCTACAGTGCCAAGAAACCCACCTGGTGAAGCGTTATGATTTGCTTGTGACATTGGAACCCCCGGTTCGCTTACCAGCCGCAGCTGCGGCCTTCATTTTGTTCTTTTAGATAGCCCATCAACGGCGCGAAGTAATCAATGATTGCTGTTGCATCCATTTCGCGTGTCCCCGTCAGTTTCTCCAGTGCGTCCTGCCATGGTTCGCTTTGACCCGATTGCATCATTGCGAAAAACTTGTTGCCGGCTTCCTTGCTGCCATAGACAGAACAGGAGGCAAGGTCGCCTTCGTGCCCGGCCGTTTCACAAAGCGCGCGCTGGAACTGGAACTGCAAAATGCGAGCGAGGAAGTAGCGTGTGTAGGAGACGTTGCCCGGTATGTGGTACTTAGCACCCGGATCGAATGTTGCTTCACTACGATCATTCGGTGGCGCGATGCCCTGGTACTTGGTACGCATGTCCCACCAGGCCTGATTGTAATTCTCCGGCTTAATTGCGCCCGAGAAAACACCCCAACGCCATTCGTCGATCAGCTTGCCGAAAGGCAGGAAGGCAATCTTGTCGAGCGCCATCTGCATTTGCCGGTTGATCACGGCTTGCTCGCTTTCTTCCGCAGATGCGACCAGACCGACTTCCTTCAGGTAGTTCGGCGTCATCGAAAGCGTCACTGTGTCGCCAATAGCTTCGTGGAATCCGGAATGTGCGCTGCCCTGGAACAGCGGTGGCTGATCTTTGTACGCCGCTTGATAATAGTTGTGGCCGAGCTCGTGATAGATCGTTCGTAGCTCGTCGTAGGTTTGTTTGATGCACATCTTGATGCGCAGGTCGTTACCGCCGTCGAGACCCCAGGCGCTGGCGTGACAAACGACTTCGCGATCCTGCGGTTTCGAAAACTGCGAGCGCTCCCAGAAGGTGTCGGGCAGCCGATCCATGCCGAGAGAAACGTAAAAGTTTTCGGCCGATCGCACCATCTCTTGCGGTGAGAAATCCTTGGTTTCCAGAGTACTGTCGACATCCAGGTCCGACACGCCCGGGTAGGGCTCCATGATGTCGTAGATGGCGCCCCACTCCTGCGCCCACATGTTGCCCAATATGTGGGCCGGAATCGGTGCGTCCTGCGGCACTATGTCTTCGCCGTAGTGATCGCCAAGCTTGGCGCGTACTGCGCAGTGCAACTCTTCGTAGAGTGGCTTCACTTGCTCCCAAAGACGTGAGGCCTCACCCTCAAATTCGGCTGGGCTCATATCAAAGCCGGCACGCCACATTTCACCAAGATCGCCGTAACCGAGCTCACCAGCGCCTTCATTGACCAGCTCAACATAGCGTTGATATTTATCGCGCATTGGTGGAGTTATTTCGCGCCAGCCGGTCCAAAGATCTTCCAGCTCGTCGTAGTCGCGCGTTGTCTGCATCAGACCCTCAAGGTCTGAGCCCGAGATACAATCATCGCCATTGCGACAGTACTGACCTGCCCCATACATTCCTTCAAGCTCGGTCGCGATCAGTGTCAGCTCTTTACGCTTCGCCGCATCATTCGGTGTTGGCAAAGATGTACCGAGCTTGAGCAGATCAATCGCTCGTTGTGTTTCAGGGGATAATTCCTGACCGTCGTAGGCCAGCGCCTGTTGCACCATACCGCCATGCCACTTAGCGTATTTCTCACTCGCGGCAGCGGCGATAACGGCCGTGTCCTGAGTAATGTAGGTCGAGCGAACCCACTCGGCGGCGCCCATTTCACGGCTGAGTTCAGCGAGCTCGACATTTGCACGAGCTACAAACTCCTCCGCGGACTCGCTTGTAGCAGCGGCAGCGGGTTCATCAAGTTCCTGTTGAGAGCATGCTCCCAAAATGACCACGAGCATTACGCCCGCGAGAGTATTAGCGAGATTTTTCATGTGAGTTCCAGTACATCTATTAGTTAGTGCCTAGTGAATGCCATGCATCCAGCGCTTGAGAATCGGCGATATGACGATCATAAACACACCCATGCCAATTCCGAACCACATCAGGAACGAAAATAGCTCTGTATAGGTGGCTACGGCCGTAGCAATATCACCTGTGTTGCCTGCCGACGTATCGATAGCCGCCATTTTGCCGATGCGAGTCGCAACTGTTTCGGAAAGCGCCGTCGCAAGAAACCAGGTTCCCATACTGACGCCAACAACATTGCCGATCGACAATTTGGTCACAGCTGACAGGCCGACCGGTGACAAGCACAACTCACCGGTTGTATGCAGAAGATACGCAAGGACCAGCCAGATCATCGCAACTTGGCCTGCGGCGTCCGGGAATTGCGCGCCGAAAACGAGAGCGCCGAATCCCAGTCCAGCCTGCAAGATACCAAGACCAAACTTAACCGGCGTGTTGGGCTCGAGGTTCTTCTTAGCAAGCCAGGTCCATAGCGCGGCGAACGGTATGGCGAGTAACATGATGAAGCCTGCATTCAGCGAGCCAAATTGTGCGGCAGTAAACGTCGTGCTTCCGACCGTTCGGTCAACGACTCGATCCGCATAAAGCGTCATGGAGCCAGCGGACTGCTCAAACAAGGCCCAGAAGACGACCGTCGAAAGAATGAGGATCATCAAGACAACGGTACGACCGAATTCCGGGGAGTTGTGCGTCATGAAGCCGTACACAACAAAGCCGACGATCAGAATGATAGAGCCGTACAGAACCTTTTCTGCAAGCGCTTCACTACCCGGGATGAAGTGCAGGTTGACGCCGACGGCGTACAGGCCGGAAACGACGGCCAAAGCTGCAATTGAATAAGCAACCGTGTTACTGCCCGATTTGTTGTGCACCATCGAATACAAAATGAGCCCGACGATCGAAATAATCAGGAACACGTTTTGCGTGAGCAGTACTACAGGCTCGTGTTGCACCAGCAGCCAGAACACACCCAGGAACGGCAGGCTTAACAAATAAATTGCCCACTCAACATTAAGTGGGCCGAGGAAACTCTTCTTCAGCTTCTCCGGTTTAGTGGGTTCAGCAAGCCCCATCAAATGTTTCTGACCTAGCGTGAACGTGATTAATCCGATAATCATGCCGATACCAGCAGCGCCGAAACCATATTTCCAGCCGAAGGTTTCACCCAGCCAGCCACACAACAGCGTTGCGGCGAATGAACCGATGTTGATGCCCATGTAGAAAATCGTAAAGCCGCCATCGCGGCGTGGATCGTCCTGCGAATACAGCTTGCCAACAATGGTTGAGATGTTCGGCTTGAGATAGCCAACACCCATTACGATGAGCGCCAGCGCAAAGTAGAATACATCGAGCGCAGCCGTATCGCGCATCGTGATGTCTTCCGAAAGGACGGTGCCGGCGGCGAGAATCTCTCCGGACGCTAATGTCAGGCTATCAACCAGCGTTGAACCAGCGGCGTAGAACTTCGCCGCATGCCCTTCGACAGCCATCAATATGTGCCCGAGCGATAACAGGATTCCACCGAAAAGGACTGACTTGCGCATGCCCAAATATCGATCGGCGATCATTCCGCCAATGAGCGGTAGAGCGTAAACGAGTCCGGCGTAGGAGCCCAGGACGTCCAGGCCTTCCGCGTCCGCGAACAGGTGGTACTTGGTTAAGTAGAGCAGCAGCAGATACTTCATTCCATAGAATGAAAATCGCTCCCAAAGCTCAGTCGTAAAGCAAACATACAGCCCTACAGGATGGCCCAGAAATTCAGCTTGCTTGGATAGATCGCCAGGCGATCCGGCAACAGCTTCGGTCATTATTTTTCCCCCGGTCGGCGTCAGGCGCCGTCGTCGTTTTAGTTAGGCGGGTTAGGGCTGGAATTAAACACTATTTGTGCCCTGCATAGCTACTTGACAGGGCGAGACCTGAATAGTTTCGCCATTATGATCCCAAGCTCGTAGAGGAGATATACAGGGATCGCGAGCATTATCTGGCTGATAACGTCGGGTGGCGTCAGCAACATGCCGACCACGAACGCACCCAGAAACACATACGGCCTGGCAGTACCCAGTTTTTCCACCGTCGTCAGTCCGGTCCACACAATAAGTACAGTAGCCACTGGCGTTTCAAATGCGAGCCCAAATACCAAAACGAGCATCATGACGAAGCCGATATAGTCTGTGATATCCGGCATGTAATTTACGCTGTCGGGGGTGAAGGCCACGACGAAACTGAAGATCAGTGGGAAGACCACAAAGTAGGCGAACGCAAGGCCGGCGTAGAACAGCACGATGCTGGTCGCGAGCAGCGGAAACGCGAAGCGTTTTTCCTTTCTGTACAGCCCGGGTGCGACGAATGACCAGACCTGATACAGAACCACCGGCATGGCGAGCATTAGTGCCAGATAAAACGACAGCTTCAGCGTCGCAATTACGGGTGATGCGGTTCCAGTGGCGATTAGCTGCCCACCCGGAAGCACATTGCGGAGCGGTTCTGACGCGACGTCAAAAATACGCTTCGAAAAGGGAAACAGCAGCATAAATACGCCAAATACGCTGCCGAACATAACGAACAGGCGGTTTCGGAGCTCAACGAGGTGAGATAACAGCGTGCCTTCCGAGAGGTCTTCTTTTTCCTCAGCCACCTTGTCGGTCACGACGGCGTTACCTTCTTGTCGTCTGCGTCTGCGTCTGCGGTTTCGGCGTCTGCGGTTTCGGCGTCTGCAGTTTCCGCACCTGCGGTTTCGGCACTTGCGTCGTCGTCCTCGTCATCTTCACTGTGCAGGGGTGAAAAATTGTCGTCTTCGCGAGGCTTGAGCAGTTGGTTGGGGTCGAGGTCTTTCGGGTCAATGCCGAAGTTCTTCTTTATATCGACCTCTTCTTCGAGTTGTCGCTGCAGCGATTGGGTCATCTGGCGGGCTTTACCGATCCAACCACCGATCTGACGTGCCACGCGCGGTAGTCTCTCAGGCCCCAGAATCAGGAGCCCGATTAAACACAGAAGGAAAAATTCCGAACCACCGATTCCGGACATAGCAACTTAAGACTTTAGGCGTCTTTCTTCTCTTGATGTTCTTCGGCCGGCGTCGAATCAAAGTCGGCGTCCGCTTTCGAGTTTTCAATCTGCTCCGCAGAATCCTCCGCCTCAGCCTCACTCATTGCAGAGCGAAAGCCCTTTACGGCGCCACCGAGGTCGGATCCGAGACTACGCAAGCGCTTGGTACCAAAAATCACCAAGACGATGACCAGGATAAGCAACAGGCTTCCAGGACTGATATTCGGCATTGCTATTGGCTCCTGGGGTAAAACCCCGTTATGCCAAAAGGGGTCAGAGCCCTTTTGGGATAAATATTATGTCCGGCAGATGCCGGGCGCGAATTATGTTCATGATACGCCTGCAAGTGCAACAAAACCGTACCGGCGTCACACCGGGTCGTTGTGTGCCGACTTGTCTAGGCCTCCAACCAGAAGGTCACAGGGCCGTCATTCACGAGGCTTACCTGCATATCGGCACCAAACTTGCCGGTTTCTACTGTTGTCAGGCCATCACGGCAGGCGTCGATCAGGGCGTCAAAATACGCGGTCGCTTTCTCAGGGTCGGCCGCCTTAGTGAAGCTCGCCCGCGTACCCTTTTTTGTGTCAGCCGTTAAGGTGAACTGTGGCACCAGCAATAGTCCACCGGATATGTCCTGAACACTAAGGTTCATGCGGTCTTCAGCGTCTGGAAATACGCGATAGGTCAGGATTCGTTCTGCCAAACGCTTAATCGTGCGGGCCTCGTCGTCGCGATGTACGGCAATCAGCACCAGCAGGCCACGACCAATTTGCCCAATGTCCGAGCCATCAACGGCAACACTGGCGCTGCTGACTCGCTGTAGTAATCCAATCATTTCTCGTCCGGACACCCGAATTTGCAGTGTTTAGTGTCTTTATTAATGCATCAAGCACAAACGAATAGCTACCCCCGGCAGCAAGCGGAGCGACACTGAGCGTACCGGCCGGTGAGGGGGTGTGTTTAAAGCGGCCCTCGCTCTAAGCCATGGATGGCTAATTCGAGCAATTCTCATCGGCCGGACCATGGAAGGAGGGCCCCGATGCTTCATCGGGGCCCGTTTGTGCGCGTTGATTGGAAACCATAGACTAGCGGCAACCTCCCTTTGGCTGGATTCAATAATGAAACGAAGAGAATTTGTTGGCGGTCTCGCCGTCGCGGCGGGACTTGGCGGTTGTGCGAAGCCCACCGCCGACTGCGACTCAGATGGCGGCACGTCGACAGAGAGCTTTGAATGGTCCTGTGTAACATCATGGCCACCGAAATTTCCCGGTCTTGGTATGGCGGTCGAAAACCTCGCTAAGAGACTGGAGCGGGCGTCCGGGGGCCGCCTTAAGATCAAGGTTTATGGTGGTGGTGAGTTGGTGCCCGCATTTGAGGTGTTCGATGCAGTCAGCCGCGGCATGGTCGAGATGGGCCATGACGCATCGTATTACCACAAGGGCAAGGTTGACGCGGCGCAGTTCTTCACCGCGATTCCATTCGGCATGAACTACATGGAGCTCAACGCCTGGATCCACTACGGCGGCGGTTTGGAGTTGTGGCGGGAGCTCTACGCGCCCTTCAACCTGGTGCCGTTTCTATGCGGCAATACTGGCGTGCAAATGGGCGGGTGGTTCAACAAGGAAATAAACAGTATTGACGACCTCAAGGGTTTGAAGATGCGAATTCCCGGCCTCGGTGGTGAGGTGCTGCGGCGTGCTGGCGGAACTCCGATTACGTTGCCAGGAGCGGAAATTTTTACTTCCCTACAGACTGGTGCGATCGATGCGACGGAGTGGGTCGGGCCTTACAACGACGTTTCGTTTGGTTTGCACAAGGCGGCGAGGTACTACTACTCACCCGGTTGGCAGGAGCCAGGCCCGGGCCTTGAGTGCATCATCAACAAGGAGGCCTGGAACTCCCTGCCCGCGGATCTGCAGGCGCTCGTTGAGATAACCTGCCAGTCAATCACGGTCGATATGGCAGCGGAATACACCCATGGAAATTCGAATTCGCTGCAACAGCTGATGGCGGATCCGAATGTCGAGCTGCGTTCGTTTCCCGACGAAGTCCTGCAGCACCTGAAGAGCATAACCGCGGAAGTTCTTGCTGAGATGATGGAGACAGACCCGTCCATGAACAAGATTGGTAGCGCCTTCTACGAGTATCTCGAGAAGGTCGAAGCAAACTCGCGCATATCAGAGCAGGCTTATTTCGCGACACGTACAGGTTGATTCGACTTTCGGGGTTTTCGTGCGCCACCATGGATTGTTTGTAATAAAAAGGGCCGGCCACCTTGTGATGACCGGCCCCGCAGACGCAAAATGTCTTTTTACTCTATACGCTTATTGCCAGGACCAAATGCCCTTCAGGTACCACGAACCACCTTCGTAGTTTGCAGCGCTGCGGCGCGGGTACTGCAGACCAACACTCAGACGATTCGAAAACGGATCTCCGATTGTATTGACGAACTCGTCCAATACATTGGACCCGCCAAGTGCGATGCGGAGGTTATCTGTCGCCTGGAAACCGAGCTCAACATCAAGATAAGCGGTTGAATCGATCGTCGCGGTTGTTCCTGCCGAAAACGAGCCACGCTCATCAAAGTGCTCACCGTAGAAGGTAGCTCGAGCCATCAAACTCCACTGATCATTAAAGTGCGTCATGGATGAGAGCGTCCAACGGTTTTCAGGATAATTCGTCTCGATGTATTGAACGGACGTTGCGCCGACCGGCGGAATGCCGTTGACCAGCTTTTGCCCAGCCACATCTATTTCGTTGTAGGCGTACGCGAAAGTCAGGTCTGTATTCCCGAAACCGCCCGTCAACACTAAGTCCACACCCTGATGAACAACATCTAATGCGTTGGTGTAGAACGAAACGGACGAAACGCCTGGAACCGTTGTAACCGGAATGTCGCCAACACGATAGATGCGATCGTCAACCTCAATTCGATAGGCGTCTGTCGTGAGCGACCAATTGTCACTGAGCTCAGCTGCGAAACCAATGCTGTAGTTCAAAGACTTCTCTTCCTTCAGTGGAGCACCACCAAATTGAAGCGCAAGCTCGGAAGTAGGAGCAACGAGCAGCTCTTCAACTTGCAGACCTGACGTACCGTCAAATGTTGTGATCGTAGTTCTGACGTTCGCCTGGCCTGGCGTAGGAGCATGGAAGCCAGTTGATACAGCACCGCGGAACGCAATGGCATCACTTGCACGATAGCGGAACGCAACTTTCGCATTTGTTGTAGGACCGAAATCCGAGAAGTTCTCATAACGAACAGCATACTGCAGCAGAAGCTCGTCAGAGACGTCGTGCTCTATGTCCGCGTACACCGCGAAGTTGTCCCGTGAAAACTCACCGGCTTCGTCCGGTCGGCTGGCAGTCATACCACTTGGGCCAACGCCCGTAGTCGCCGCCGGTTCACCGGCAACGACCGTATAGATCTCTTCGCGAACTTCAGCACCGAATGCAAGGTTTACCGAATCGCTAATTGCCAGCGAGAAATCTGCGTTGAGGTTAGTCTCTTCCTGAATGTAGCCGCCCATATCGAAGCCCATCTGCGGAATGTTCAGGTTTGCATCCAGGCCGAGATCGACGTTGATTGAGTTATTCAGGAAATAGTCGAGCTCATCCTTGCCAAAACTATAGCTAATGTCATACAGCATGCCGCTTTCGAATTCACCCTTTAGACCAATAGCCAGACTGGTATCTTCCTGGTTTCCGTCGAGGAATGGCGTATACCCGGCAGGCAGACCGCTGAAGCCCAATGCATTTAGGGCAGTAATGGTGCCGTGATCAAAGGTGCGGTAAAAGAATCGGTAACGACCGTCCGTTTCCGCGGCACTAAATCGAGCATAGAGCTCGGATGTGTTGCTGATATCAAACCCCGAATTAAGGAAGAAGCGAATACCCTCTGTCTCCGGGCGACCCCAGGTCTGCAGGAGCCCGTCGCCGAACGGTGAATCTGCACCTATCAGGCTCGGATTGACACCATTGGCCAGCAAGGTATCGACATTTGCCTGCCGCTGTATTCCGCGTGACAGGGCGTCGTTGTCAACCACCTCGAAACTGAGGTTTGCGAAGCCGCTGTCGCCTAGCGCGAAACCGGCGTTGCCGGCGATTTTCGTGCTTTGCTCGCCATCGAAGTGCTCGCCATAGGTTGCCTGGAGCGAGCCACCCTCATTCGCGTCTTTCATTACAAAGTTAATGACGCCCGCGATAGCATCCGAACCGTACTGTGAAGACGCTCCGTCACGCAGCACCTCGACGCTTTTCACGGCGATGGAAGGGATCATCCCAACATCTACGCCATGTGCCCCGTTACCCGCGGCAGGCGCAAAGAACTGCACCAGGGCGGAACGATGGCGACGCTTGCCGTTTACAAGAACCAACGACTGGTCGGGCGCCGTACCACGCAACGAAGTTGGGCGTACAAAGGCACTGCCGTCGCCGGTCGCCGGTGTTGCGGTATAAGACGGAACCAGCGCTTTAAGGTTGTCTGTGATGTCAGCGGTGTTGCCAACCGCACTAAAGTCGTCCGCGCTGATTACATCAATCGGCACAGTCGAGTCCGACGCTGACCGCGGTTTGGCGCTGCGCGAACCGATCGTTACGATCTCTTCGATGGCGTCGTCCTGAGCGAGCGCGCTTTGGAAGGTTAGTCCCGAGCAGCTAAGCACGAGAGCCAACGCCCCATAGGAAATGGATTTCTTACTCATTTAAATTCTCCCCCTTGGAAAATAGTGGTTTGTTTTCAATAAGACGCAGAATACGCGTCTTAGTCTTATAACTAATTAAAATAAACGTAGCCGATCCCTATCTTTAATGCAACGAATGATTCAAACTATATATTCAATGAAACAGTTGATTCATTCCGCGCGGCTTCTGGCTTTGGCGGTGTTGCCGACCTAAAGGAGTAGCATGGAAAGCAGATATCCGGAGACAATTCGGCGCCTGGTCGATTCTTTCCCAACGCTGACGCCGGAGTTACAGAAGGCGGCGCGATTCATGGTGGAGCATCCGTCAGAGGTGGGCCTTAACTCAATGCGCAATATTGCGCGCGACGCGGGCGTCAAACCAGCGACCATTTCACGGCTGACCAAGGTGCTGGGATTCCCTGAATATGAAAGCCTGCGCGAGCCATTTCGGCAGCGACTGAGAACGCAATCCCCGGAATACAGCACTAAGCTGCAGGTCGTGCAGAAACGCGGCAAAGAGGGAGACCGTTCGTTGTTCGCGGACCTGCGCGCTCAGGAAATGGCCAATGTCGAACAATCTCTGGCGGAAGAAACGCTGCCGGTTCTTGAGGCGGCCGCCCAGACAATTCACGACAGTCGAAATGTCTATGTGCTGGGTTTGCGCGGTGCCCATGCGCCCGCGTTTCTCTTTTACTACACCTATCAAATGTTCCAGGACAACAGTCTGTTGCTCGAAACTACGGCGGGAATGTTCGCGGACCAGCTCCGTGGAATCGGACCAAATGACAGTCTGCTGGTGGTTTCGTTTCCGCCCTATACCCAGCTGACCATCGACGCGGTTGACTTCGCGGCGGAAGCCGGCGCAAAAATAATCGCCATAACAGACAGCGTCGTATCACCAGCGGCGACCGCTGCCGCGCAGACTATTATTACGCACAACCAGTCGCCATCTTTCTACCATTCATTTACAGGCGCACTTGCTGTAGTTCAGGCGTTGATAACAATACTGGTCACTAAAGCCGGCAAGGACGCTGTCGAAATCGTTCAGGAGACGGAGAAACAGCTGTCACGCATCAGCGCTTACTGGTAAATCATGAGCCACGCACTGCACAGAAATCTGCTGAGTGATCCCTTACGAGCCGTTAAAGGCGAAGGACCGTACATAATCGATGCCAATGGGAAGCGCTATCTGGATGCTTCTGGCGGCGCCGCGGTTTCCTGCCTCGGCCACAGTCACCCAGCGGTTATCGAGGCCATTCAGAAACAGCTCGAACAATTGCCCTACGCCCATACGTCGTTCTTTACGACGGAAGCGCTTGAAGAGCTTGCCGACACACTTGTCGGCGGTGCACCCGGCATGGGAAAGGCGCTGTTGCTTTCGGGTGGCTCCGAAACGGTAGAGGCCGCCTTGAAACTATCGCGCCAATATTTCGTCGATGCCGGCGAACCGGACAGGCATCTTTTCATCGCTCGCCGCCAGAGCTATCACGGCAACACACTCGGCGCGCTAGCCGTAGGTGGCAACGAGTGGCGCCGCGAAGCCTTTCGACCGCTGTTAGTTAACGGACATCACATCGCGCCCTGCTTTGAGTATCGCGAGCGACTGGAGTCAGAATCGCAGCAAGAGTACTGCGAAAGAGTGACGCTCGAGCTTGAAGAGAAAATCATCGAACTGGGCCCCGGTAACGTGGCGGGCTTCATCGCCGAAACAGTCGTTGGTGCCACCGCGGGTGCCGTCGCTGCATTGCCCGGTTACTTCAGACGCATCCGCGAGATCTGCGATCGCTACGGGATCCACCTGATCCTCGACGAAGTGATGTGTGGAACCGGTCGAACCGGATCCATGATGGCGTATCAGCAAGAGCATATCGTTCCGGACCTGGTGACGATGGCGAAGGGACTGGCAGCAGGTTATCAGCCGATCGGCGCACTACTTTGCCGTGCCGAGATAACAGACACGATTCGTAACAACAGCGGTTTCTTTCAGCACGGCCATACGTTCATGGGGCACGCAACAGCCGTCGCGGCAGCGCTCGCCACGCAGAAGGCGATCAGGGCAGAAAACCTGCTGGAAAACATTGCCGAGCGAGGCAGGCAAATTCAAACCGCGCTCAAATCAGTACTCGGTAAGCATCCAAACGTAGGCGATATTCGCGGACGGGGCCTTTTCATCGCTGTCGAATTTGTTGCTGATCGCAGCAGCAAAGAACCGTTCGATCCCGCGGCGAAAATTCATAGCAAGATCCAAAAGGCCGCGATGGAAAAAGGCTTCCTGTGCTATGGCATGGGTGGCACGATCGACGGCTTCCGCGGCAATCATATCTTGCTCGCGCCACCGTATAATTTCACCGAAGCCCAGCAGCAGGAATTACTGGAAAAATTCTGCGACGCCGTTATCGAATCGTTGTAGCCAGTCATCCGCCGTAAATCTTTCCCGGTAGCCAGGTAACGAGTTCAGGGAATGCGGCGATCAGAAGCAGCGCTAGTAGCTGGATCGCTACGAAGGGCACCGCGCCTCGATAGATTTGCGCGGTCGTAATAGACGTTGGCGCGACGCCGCGCAGGTAAAACAAAGCGAATCCAAATGGCGGCGTGAGAAAAGAGGTCTGTAGATTGATCGCAATCATTATGCCAAGCCAAACAGGGTCTAGCCCCATGGCTAACAGGACCGGTCCGACAATCGGCACAACAACAAAAGTGATCTCGATGAAGTCAAGCACGAAGCCCAGCAAAAACATAACCAGCATTACGACAATTACGGCCCCGATTACCCCGCCCGGCAACGAGCCGAGAATGGCACGCACACCGTCATCACCGCCGTAGCCACGAAATACGAGTGAGAAAATAGACGCACCAATGAGGATGACAAAAACCATGCTGCTGATACGTAGAGTGCTGCGCATGATTTCTTGCAGACGTGAGAGATCCAATTGTCGGCGGGCAATGGCCATCAGCAAGGCACCCATGCCACCCACACCCGCGGCTTCAGTCGGTGTCGCGTAGCCGCCCAGTATCGAACCGAGCACGGCAAAAATTAACAGCAATGGCGGCAGCAACGCACGCAAAACCCGGCCAAGCGATACGACCTCATCCGGCCCACGGTGATGCGCAGGCATGGTTTCCGGCTTAAAAAAAGCCACAACCAGTATGTACAGAACATAGAGAAACACCAGCAGCAGCCCCGGTATCAACGCGCCTGCAAACAGGTCGCCAACTGAGACGGTCTTGGGAGAGAAAATCCCCATATCCAGCTGTGCTTGCTGGTATGCCGTCGTCATGACGTCGCCAAGCATCACGAGAATGATGGATGGTGGAATAATCTGCCCGAGCGTGCCTGACGCACAGATCGTGCCCGTAGCGATTTCCGGCGAGTAGCCGCGCTTCAACATTGTTGGCAGCGATAGCAGCCCCATCGTCACGACGGTCGCCCCAACAATGCCGGTACTGGCGGCAAGCAACATGCCAACCAGCGTGACTGAAATTCCAAGCCCGCCCCGAAGTGTTCCAAAAAGTGCGCTCAGCGTTTCGAGCAATTCCTCGGCAATACGAGCACGCTCCAGAGTTACTCCCATGAAGACGAACAGCGGCACTGCGACCAATGTCTCATTGGTCATGATGCCGAATATTCGATTGGGCAGGCCCGACAACAACGCCTCATTAAAGCTGCCGCCCAGAACACCGAATCCCGCGAACAGGAGTGCCGTGCCGCCAAGTGTGAAAGCTACCGGGAAGCCAGCCAGTAATACCAAAATGACAGAAACAAAAAGTAAGCCGGCGACCCACTCCATTTCAGACGCCCCGCAAAATCTTTAGGCTACGTGTCAACAAAGCCACACCCTGCATTGCGAGAGTAAGTGGCATGACAATGAGGATCGATTTGAGCAATGGAATGAGTGGATACGGTAACCCGCCGGATTCGCGCGAAGCCTCCTTGAGCTTCCACGATACCGCCACAAAGTCGAACGCCTTCCAGGCGAGTAAAATACATAGCGGCAGCAGGAAAAAAAGAACACCGATCAGATCAACCCACGCCCTCCGGCCGGGGCTCATATCGCGGTAAAAAATATCAACCCGGACATGGGCTTCCTGCTGCATTGTGTAGGCCGCGCCAACCATGAAAACGAAGGCGTGCATCCAGATGACAGACTCCTGCAGCCAGATCAGACCTGCATCAAAGACGTAGCGCATGACAACGACGATAAATGTCACGAGCACCATGAACAGGGTCAGCCAGGCCGTGGCTCTGCCGAGCAGTGTACTGATACGATCGAGCACTTTAGTGTCGCCAGAACGTCGGCGTTATTAACACGAGCAGCGTAAAGATTTCGAGTCGTCCAAGGAGCATGCCCGCAACCGAAATCCACTTCGCGGCGTCACTCACCGACATGAAACCGGATGACACATCGCCAAGACCCGGACCCAGATTATTCAGCGTTGCCGCAACGGCTGAAAAAGCGGTCACCTGATCAAGACCGGTCGCCATCATGGCAATCATCATCAAACTGAAAACGACAACGTATACCGAGAAGAACCCCCACACGGCATCGACGACTCGAGGTTGAACGGCGGTGTTGCCAAGCTTGACCGGAATCTCCGCGTTTGGGTGCACAAGACGAGCAACTTCGCGCGCACCCTGTTTGTAGATCAGCAACCAGCGAACAACTTTGATGCCACCTGCTGTCGAGCCGGCCGAACCACCGACGAAGCTCGCGAAAATCAAGAGCACCGGAAGGGCTGCGGGCCAGTGCGCGAAATTCTCGGTCGTAAAGCCAGTCGTAGTTGCAATAGACACGGCCTGAAAAACGCCATCGATGAAGGTTTGCCCAGGGTCCACAAACCCACGGTATTGATACAGACCGAATACGACGACCAGCGATAAGGAAATTAGAATGTAGCTATAGGCCTTGAACTCCGGGTCCTGTTTGTAGTGCTTTATCGAAACATAGCGCCAGGCGAAAAAATGTAATGAGAAATTGATGCCCGCAACAAACATGAAAATGATCGCGACGGTATCGATGACGCCGCTGTCGAAGAAGCCCATGCTCGCATCGTGGGTTGAAAACCCACCGATCGCCACAGTCGAAAACGCGTGACAAAGTGCGTCGAACCAGCCCATTCCAGCAAGACGGTAAGCGACCATGCATGAAATGGTAAAAGCGAGGTAAACATACCAGAGCGCCTTTGCCGTTTCCGTTATTCTCGGTGTGAGCTTATTGTCTTTGACCGGGCCGGGCGTTTCGGCTCGATACAATTGCATACCGCCGACGCCGAGCATGGGTAAAACAGCGACGGCCAATACGATAATACCCATGCCGCCGAGCCATTGAAGTTGCTGCCGGTAATAAAGTATCGAAACCGGGAGATCATCCAGCCCGGTGAGGATAGTCGCACCTGTCGTGGTCAGGCCGGACATTGATTCGAACACGGCGTCGGTGAATGACAGCGAAAGCCCATCTGCGAAATAAAGTGGTGCTGCGCCGAAGGTGCCAAGTACGGTCCAGAACGCGGCTACGACCAGAAACCCGTCGCGCAGTCGCAGATCCTTTCGCGAGCGATGCACTGGAAACCAGATCAGAATTCCGGCCACCAGGGTCAGCGCGAAACCCTCTACAAAAGGAAGCCAAGAGTGATCATTGAAGTGAATACTGAAGACGATGGGCGGCAACATCGTCAAGCTGAACATCATCAGCAGCAACCCGAGTATCCGCTGTACGACGGTCCAGTTCATTTGGCAGCCTGTTGAACAAGTATTTGGTGGCTCAGCGTGCCAGAGAAGAGTTTTGGAGCGGCGCTCGCTGCCGCGCAGGTCGGGTACCTTCGCAAAGCGGGCAACAAAGCCACAACTCTTCCCTGGCGCGCCCTGCGGGTTAAATGCTCAGAACTGCGCTCTGCGTTGCACCTCTTGTAAAGGCGTCCAACCTGTACGGCGAGGCGTGCCTTGATCGCAATTCTGAGCATTTTACTGAGCCTCCAAATACTTGTTCAACAGGTTGCTAAACGAAGGACACACCGACCTGAAAGAGGCTTTCCAGGTTCTCGATCTTGCGACGATCGGTCATAAATAAAATGACGTGATCGTCTGTCTCGATCACCGTGTCGTGATGAGCAATGATGACTTGCTCGCCGCGTACTATTGCAATAATCGCCGTGCCTTTGGGAAGCCCGATTTCTTCGATTGTGCGACCGACAACGTTTGAGTTGTCTTTGTCGCCATGGGCGATTGCCTCCATGGCCTCAGCTGCACCGCGTCTTAGCGAGTGAACTTTAACAACATCACCTCGGCGTACGTGTGCAAGCAGTGAACCGATGGTTACCTGCTGTGGTGAGATCGCGATATCGATGCTGCCCGACTCGACGAGATCAACATAGGAAGCGCGATTGATCAGAGCCATGACCTTATGCGCGCCAAGGCGTTTCGACAGCATCGAGCTGAGAATGTTGGCCTCCTCGGAATTGGTCAATGCGCAAAACACATCAACGTTGTCGATATTCTCCTCCAGCAGTAATTCTTCGTCTGCCGCGTCACCGACTAAGACAATCGCTTTATTAAGCTGTTCCGATATGGCCCGAGCACGAACGGGATCGCGTTCAATGATTTTGACCTGATTGGTTTGCTCAAGTGCCAGCGCGAGGCGCACGCCAATATTTCCTCCGCCAGCGATGACAACGCGTCGTACCGGATCCTCGAGACGGCGCATCTCGCTCATGAACACGCGAATGTCCTTTCGATCCGCCATGAAGAAGACTTCATCACCTTCCTGGATGACGGTATCACCCTTAGGCAGCATCGCTTTGCCATCGCGATAAATCGCGGCAATTCGCCCTTCCGTATTTGGAATGTGGTCCTTCAGCGTTGCGATTTTTTGTCCAACGAGCAGGCCTTCGCGATCCGCTTTCGCGCCGACCAGACGGACCCGGCCATCTGCGAAGTCGAGTACCTGCGACGAACCCGGATAGAGGATAAGCTGCTCGATATGTGAACACACGAGCTGCTCAGGGCTAATTCGAACGTCAATCGGAATGGCGTCCTGGGTGAACAGATGGTGAGCATTCATATATTCGGCGGAACGTATGCGAGCGATCTTGGTTGGCGTCCGAAAGCTCGTATAGGCGATCTGGCAGGCAACCATATTGGTTTCATCGGAGTTCGTGAGCGCGACAACGATATCGGCGTCGTTAGCACCAGCACGCTCAAGCACTTCCGGATAAGCGGCATGGCCGACAACAGTCCGAATATCGAGACGGTCCTGCAGTTCGCGGAGCACGTCCGGCCGCCTGTCGACGACGGTGACCTCGTTAGCCTCTTCGCGCGATAAATGATATGCCGCGGATGAACCAACCTGACCAGCGCCGAGTATGAGAATTTTCATCGAACGTAGTTTACATTAGTTCGAGATTGGCATAGCTCAATACAAGCCATTTTGTGCCGGCCGTCTCAAAATTGACTTCCACACGGGCGTGGGCGCCCTGGCCCTCATAATTTAAAATCACTCCATCGCCAAATTTCTTGTGACGAACATGCTGCCCAAGCCGCACACCAAGTTTGTTGGGCGCATTCGACGCCGCTGACCTTCGCTGTTGCGGGCGCGATGAGTTCAGCGGCCTCGCGACCTGCACGCGCGGACGAATTTCTTCAATATGCTCGGCGGGGATTTCCGCGATAAACCGTGACGGATGAGAGAAGTTGTCCGTTCCGTGCAGGCGCCGCTGCTCTGCGTGCGTAATATAAAGCGACTGCATTGCACGGGTGATGCCGACATAACAAAGCCTGCGCTCCTCTTCCAGACCGTTCTGATCGGCAACTGAACGTTGATGGGGGAACAAACCGTCCTCCATACCGCACATAAACACGAGCGGAAACTCAAGTCCTTTTGCGGAGTGCATCGTCATTAACTGTACGCAGTCCTCCCAGGTGTCGGCCTGCCCTTCACCCGCCTCCAGAGCGGCGTGCGACAGGAATTCATCAACCGGGGACATCTCTTCAGCAGGGTCCGGCTCGAAACCCTTTGCAGCGCTTACAAGCTCGGCAAGGTTCTCGATACGTGTCTCCCCTTTTTCACCTTTATCCTTCTTAAAGAATTCGACCAGCGTACTGAGATGAATCACATGATCGACTTTGTCATGTAATTCGAGTCCGTTGGTTTCGCGCGCCATGCGCTCGATGAGTGACATGAAGCCGTTAACGACATTCGCGGCGCGCCCGTTGAGATCGTCGCTTGCGATTGCTCCGGCGGCGCGCCACATCGAACAGGCATTTGCTCTGGCGTAGGCGCGCATCATTTCAACGGTACGTGCGCCAATACCTCGGGTTGGTTTGTTGACGACCCGCTCGAACGCGCTGTCGTCATCGCGGTTCGACGTAAGTCTAAGGTATGCGAGTGCATCCTTAATCTCCGCACGCTCGAAGAATCGCAAGCCACCGTAAACACGGTATGGGATACGAGCGTTGATCAAACACTCTTCAAGTACGCGCGATTGCGCGTTGGAGCGGTAGAGAATGGCCGATTCTGCGCGTACATTGCCCTGCGCAATCCAGTCACGTATTCGCCCTATGACAAAGTCGGCTTCGTCGCGCTCGTTGTACGCCGAGTACACCTTGATAGGCTCGCCCTCCGCACCCTCCGTCCACAGATTCTTGCCCATCCGCGCGCTGTTATTCGCGATGACGGCGTTTGCGGCATTCAGAATAGTTTCTGTCGAGCGGTAATTTTGCTCGAGTTTGACGACGCGTGTGCCCGGAAAGTCCTTTTGAAAGCGATGAATATGCTCAACCCGTGCGCCACGCCAACGGTAAATCGACTGGTCGTCATCGCCGACGGCAAACGGCACACCTTTGTCACCCGCGAGCAGGCGCAACCACGCATACTGTATCGCGTTAGTGTCCTGAAATTCATCGACTAAAAGATGCTGGAAACGACGCCGGTAGTGCTCGAGCAATTCCGGCGTGTCACGAAGTACCTCGTGAGCACGCAGCAGCAGTTCCGCGAAGTCGACCAGCCCGCCGCGCCGACAAATTTCCTCATACGACTGATAAAACGAAATTAGCTGGCGTCTATTGGGGTCGCCTTCATCATCGATATGTTGCGGCCGCAGGCCTTCATCTTTTTGTCCGTTGATAAACCACTGTATCTCTCTTGGCACCCAACGGCTGTCATCAACCTCCAGATTTTTCAATAACCGCTTGATTAAGCGCAATTGATCGTCGGAGTCGATAATCTGAAAATTCTGTGGCAGCCCGGCTTCTCGCCAGTGGCGCCGTAGCATGCGGTGTGCGAGGCCGTGAAAGGTACCTATCCAGAGGTGTTGCACCGGCACATTCAGCAACGATTCGATACGGCCACGCATTTCGGCGGCCGCTTTGTTGGTAAACGTTACTGCGAGCAGGCTTTGTGGGGAGACGCCCTCGACATCGATTAGCCAGGCGGCGCGATGTACCAGCACCCGGGTTTTCCCGCTACCCGCGCCGGCAATAACCAAAGCTGGTTCTGAGGGCGCGGTGACCGCCTGACGCTGTGCGTCATTCAGATCGTCGAGAATTGGGGTGACATCCATCTGGGGTGCGTTGCCGAAATATGGAAGCGCGAAAGTGTAGCAAGCTTTAGAGCTCCCAGCGCACTCCTAAAAGATACTGATTTCGCAAATACTGAATACGCGTATCGTTGGATACTGTTTGGCGGTAGCGCGCCTCGGCAACCAGTTTGAAATGACGCGTTATATCGAAGGTGGCGACAACACGCGCGTCGGCAGATTCCTGCGTTTTGCGTGCTGCGGTGGGGTCGTGAAATGCGAATGCATTGGGATAATCATATAGCCGATAGCTACCCTTGGCTTCGATGTCGAATCGATCTCCCAGCGACCAGTGAATTTCGGCACCAACCCGGTCTCGAGTGTAGTCGTTGTATCCGAGATACTGGTCTATGCGCTCAGTGCGCTCGATATCGAAGCCAAACCACAGGCTGTCGAAAACCCTTTGGCGCGCGGTTAGTTTGATCGCGTAGTAGTCGTAGCGTATGTCGCGGTTACCCGCACGTTGCCGGCCGTCCAGGTCGAAAGCAGGGCGGTCGCCGTAACGCCGGCTGTAGCCTTCAACACTCGCGCGAAATAGCGAGGTCTCACTGAACTTGTACTGTGCATACAGACGCAACAACATATACTCGTGGTCGTACTCAGGAACGGTTGTCTGCTCCTCGTAATTCCACAGTTGACCCTTGATCGTGGCACCGACAGAGAGATGATTGTGCGACTGTCGCAGTGTCAGCTCCGGACCATAGCGCAGATAGTTCAAACGGTCGCCAATATCGACGCCGCCAATCTCCCGCGCACCACCGTCGTCCGGGTCGTAATAGGTTTCGTCATGCTGAGCAATTTTGAAGGCGCTATAAACGAGCCTCTCGCGATCGCCATCTTTTCGCTTGTATTCGCTGCCAAAACTCGCTTCGTGTTGGTACTCGTTCGCGTTCTCAAGTGTCTCGTCCTCGAAGTAACGGCCGCTAAGTCGATAGGCAACATAAAAGCCCTCGAACTTGAGGCTGTTGACCAGGTACTTGGCGCTAAAACTGGCGGGAATAAATTCACCACTTTGGACTACAGGCACAACGACGGGTCGCGTCGAATCCGAGCGGTCGACGTAAGCTTGGTCCGGTGATCGGAACACATTGTCATCCGAGCCGTAGCCGATCTGCGCGTGCAGTTCCAGATTCGTAAACTGGCGCTTCTTCTCGCGCTCGACAATCCGGATCTCGAAGTCGTCGGGCTTGGCTTGCTCATCGCGGATTCTGGATATTGCCACCACCGCGTATTCCTGGATCTTTTTGTTAGCTTCCTGATCACGCGCAAGCCGAAACCAGCGCAGTGCTTCATCGAGGTCGCCGAGCGCATACGCGTTCAAACCAAGGTTGTACTGAGACGCAAGGCGTAACGACGGATCGTCTATCGCCCGTAGCAGCGATGCGCGTGCGCGGATATGTTGACCGGCGCGATAGTGAGCGACACCCGAGTTGTAGTGCAGCAAAGCACCGGCCATGCCTTCATCGCCCGCCTGCCTGTAGCGCAGCAACGCAGCCCAATAAAGGTCATCCCGGAACAGCCGGTTGCCGTCCGCGAAATACTGCTCTGCCGATTCTGCGTAGGCGACCTGTAGCGGCGCGAGGCCGACAATTATCGCCAGCGACGTCAGCCGAACAGAGAAGGAAAGCTTATTGACCATAGAGATGGGGCTTTTCGGGTTATGTCAGGTTGGAAGAGTACCGACTTTATGGTCTGCAAAACTATGACGTAGTGCAAGAAAAACCCCCCGGATACGAATAAACGGAGGGATTTTTGGTTCTTATGGAGAATTGGGCGCTAATTCGCGGCTGAGCAAGACCTAGTCGTCGTCGTCAACGTCATCGTCGTCGTCGTCCTCTTCTACGTCAAATTCGTCTTCATCAACCTCATCGCCGTCTTCGAAATCATCCTCGTCTTCAAAGTCGTCGTTGTCCTCTTCGTCGTCTTCGAAGCCGTCCTCATCAGACTCGTCTTCGAAACCGTCGTCATCAGACTCGTCTTCCATCTCATCTTCCAGCTCGTCATCAGACTCATCGTCTTCTGACTCACCCTCTCTGTCACCGGTCTCATCTTCGTCTGACCCATCGTCGTCTTCATCTTCCCAATCGTCATCGTCGACGTCATCGTCTCCGTCGGGTCCGTCCATTTCAGACATTTCGTGATCGAAATCGGATTGGTCATCGAGAACAATCATGGTCACGTCCAATCCTTCGAGACCTTCGTCAGCTCGCGCTGCGGCCGGGAAGA
This sequence comes from Woeseiaceae bacterium, assembly GCA_021773075.1. Classification (GTDB taxonomy): domain Bacteria; phylum Pseudomonadota; class Gammaproteobacteria; order Steroidobacterales; family Woeseiaceae; genus UBA1847. Next base: position 35,918 of record JAJFKT010000033.1, on the reverse strand, counting down.
ATGCAATAAGGGTCAATGCTATTACAGCCAGAAAAATGTGGAAGTGCTTCATGGTCGTGCTCCGTTAACTGACGTCAACTCGTAGCCGAAACGTCCGGCCACGATCGTCGTGTTTTAAGGTTGCATAAACCTCACCGCCAACTGGCGATGTGGCAATCAATTTGAGAGGCAGAAAATTCTTACCTGCTTTCAGGCTGGTCTGCCAGCTAACCTCACGTTGCCCGGGAAAGCCGGACATTTCTATGCCATCAGGAAGCGCAACAGTCAGTGTCGCCGCATCAAGTGGCTCGGCGGAAGCAAATACGAGATTAACCGTACGTGGCTCCTCCAGCGTCATCGTAATTCCCGGAATTTCGGGATCGACCGTGGGCAGCGCAGGTGTATTGAGAAAGAAGCCGCCAATCATCCAGAGTGCGAGGCCAGCAGCAATGGCGGAACCGAATCCGGTCACCAGCCAGCGATTGCGCTGTCGACGTGTGCCCTCATGCGTTGCTCGCACAAGTGCCTGGTCGAAATATGTTGTCGTCGCCTCTGGCATTGGATAGTCCCTTAATAGCGCCTGGATCTCCTGATCCCGGGTATGTATGTCTTCGTTTTGCATCATTTTGTCCTGCCTGATCCCTAACACGATGCGTGTCAGAAAAAGGTTCCGTCGTCGCTGAGTATTTCGCGCAATCGTGCTCGGGCGCGGTGCAGCCGGGACTTGATAGTACCGATCGGTGTCCCGGTAAGTCCATGAATTTCAGTCATTTTATAGCCCTCTGTGTCGTGAAGCAGCAGCAGCAAACGGTGCTCCTCACTGAGCTTGGAAAGGGCCCGATCCAGTGTCTTCATGCGCTCGAGACGCTCGTGATTCCAGGCGGGGTCATCGGTTCCCGGAAGTCCGTCAAGGCCGTCCCCCGCTATCTCTCCCTCTTCGACCGTGTGCATGCGGCGGCGGGCGAAGCGGCGCCGTTCGTCGATGAACAGGTTGTACATCACGCGTGCAAGCCAGGAGCCTGGTTCCTCGATATGGACGAGATCATCCAGTTTGCGGAAGGCCTTTATGAGGAGCTCCTGAAAAAGATCCTCGGCCTCGGCCTTTTGCCCCGTCAGGCGCCATGCGAGCCGGTACAGCCGGTCAAAATGCGGCCGTACGACCTTCTCGAAGGTTTGCTGGTGATTCTCTGTACTCATGATCCGTGAAGTTTAGGATGTTGGCCTCTGGCTGCAAGTGCGTGACACACATTTCACACATCTGAACGATCAACCAATCCCCGGCTGATAAAACAGATAGTGATCGATGAGCAGCGCAGCAAACAAGTAGCCGAGATAGCTAATCGAGTACCTGAACATTTGCATGGGTAACTCTTCATCCTCGTAATCGCGGTACATTCGGATAGCGAAGTACAAAAAGTAAGCGCCCAGGCCGAGTGCGGCAACGAGGTAGATCAGACCGCTCATGCCGATCAGATAAGGCATGATCGTGACAAGCAATAAGAGAATAGAATACAAAAGAATGTTGAGGCGTGTGTAAGGTACGCCGTGAGTTACCGGTAGCATCGGAATCTCGACTTTACGATATTCTTCGAGCCGCGCAATGGCGAGTGCCCAAAAATGCGGTGGCGTCCAGACGAACACAATCAGGAACAGCAGCAGCGGCGCACTGCTTACTTCGTTTGTCACCGCAGTCCAGCCAAGAACCGGCGGTGCAGCACCGGCGGCGCCGCCAATAACAATGTTCTGTGGTGTTGCACGCTTTAGCCAGACCGTATAAATAACCGCGTAACCAATTAAAGAGAAGAACGTCAGGGTCGCGGTAAGCGGATTGACAAGAAACCACAAAATGATCATCGATATGACGCACAGGCTGGACGCGAACATGAGGGCTGATCTTTGTGTAAGTTTTCCTTGCGGCAGTGGTCGCCCACGAGTTCGCATCATCAGGATGTCAATGCGTGCATCCAGAACATGATTGAAAACCGCCGCTGACGACGAGGCCATCGCGATTCCGATCGTGCCGAAAACGACAGCGCTGGTGCCCGGCCAGCCGGGTGCCGAAAGAAACATACCAACCACTGCGGTAAACACAATCAACATGACGACACGAGGTTTGGTTAGCTCGTAATAGTCGCGCCAGTTGACGAACGTTTCTACGTTGGTGTTCATGCCTGAATTTTCTCAGCCAATGCTAGATAGTTTGAGAAGGCGATTTATGTCCTCGACCATCTCGCTCGGGTTGATGTCCGCCTGGAAATACATCACGAGGTTGCCCAAAGGGTCCATCAGGTAGTATCCGCCCGCCGACAAGGCAACAGGTTTTTTATTATCGAGTAGTGCCACGAGATCATCGTCTCGCAGGGCTATGAGTCCTGCATGCTCATCAGCGAGAAACACTGTATCGGGCGAGGATTCGCCGTGCAAGAAGACTCGCTTGAGGCGGTCCATCTCTTTGCCGAGCATCTTGCGGGACTGGCGCAAGGTGTAAAGCGCCTTTTTGCAAGAATCGCTGCACTCGGCTGTATCAGCGTAGACAAGCAGCCAGACGCCGTCGCCGATAATGGCAATCTCGGAAGCCGGTAATGTCGCAGCGACATTGACGATGGGCTCCAACAGAGTGCCGTTATTGGTACGCCCTTCTGGCTGAAGGTAGCCGCCGTAATACATCCACGTTGCGACCGCCAATGGTCCGAAAAAAACAGACGCGATGAGCAGCATTTGAACTCGAGCCCAGGTTGTTTTCTTTTCGCTCATGAATCGAAGCGCTTCTTGCGATAATTCCAGACCAACAGGCCAGCCAGCACCGCGGCCATCGCGAACCACTGCAACGCATAGCCGAAGTGTTTGCCGGGCCCAAATTCGGATGGCACCCAATGACGCAGGAAACCGTTTTGCTCATCATGTTCCATGAGTAGTACGAAAGGCTGAATGTCACGGCCCAAAGCCGCCGAGATTTCTTCCGCCGCGGGATAAACCGCGTGCATGGGCCATTCCTGACCGGCGTTAATGGCCGCGCCCATCTTGTAGCCGGCCTTTGGCAGCGACCCAGCTCGGCCGCGCACCGTCACGCCGCCTTCAGGAAGCTCGAGTCGAGCGGTATCAAACTCGCCCGCCGATTTTTCGATCCAGCCGCGGTTGACCAGCAGCGGCGGCTGGTCCGGGCCGAGCTCAAGTGGTGTCAGGACGTAATGGCCGTAGCGACTATTAATGATGATGTTGTCGAGCACGATCTGATGCCCTCGATCGTAACTACCGGTTGCCTGCAGCCGCTGGAAGGAACGTACTTTTGTGCCGTGTTGCCAGTTCATGAAACTCGTTTCGTCCTGATAAGCGTGCTGAGTCGCGCGCTTTTCAAGACCTCGAGAAATTTGCCATGCGCCGAGTCCGACGAATTGAATCACCAGGAGTGCGCCCACGACGAACGGTAACCATGCGGGCAGCTGTTTTTTGCTGCTGCTGTTCACGTTTATATGGCTTACATCCAGTAGACGAAGACGTACAGGCCGACCCAAACAACATCGACAAAGTGCCAATACCAGGCAACCGCTTCGAACGCGAAGTGTTTGTCAGCCGAGAAGTGTCCCTTAAGTACCCGGAACCAGATAACCGTCAACATGATCGCACCAATGCTCACGTGCATGCCGTGAAAGCCGGTCAGCATAAAAAAGGTGGAGCCGTAGATGCCCGATGTGAGCTTCAGGTTCAGGTGCTCATAAGCCTCAATGTACTCCACGCCCTGCAGGTACACGAAGATAAAGCCAAGCAAGAAGGTTGCGCCGAGGAAAACAGTCAGCTGCGTTCGCTTGCCGGCAAGTAACGCGTGATGCGCGATTGTGACGGTGATCGAACTGGTGAGCAGCAAAGCGGTATTGATAAGCGGCAGGCCAAACGGTGACATTGCTTCATAATCACCACCAATATTGCCTGGTCCGTTGCTCGGCCAGGTGCTTTCATAGCCTTCCCACAACAGTAGATTGGTGAAAAAATTATTGCTCTCGCCGCCCAGCCAGGGAATTGACATGTTTCGGGCGTAAAAAAGCGCGCCAAAAAATGCGGCGAAGAACATGACTTCCGAAAAGATAAACCAGAACATGCCCTGCCGAAACGATTTGTCAACCTGGGCGTTATAAAGGCCGCCGACGCTTTCACCGATAACCGTGCTGAACCAGCCTGTGATCATGAAAATAATAACCGCCAGACCCGACAGCATGATGTAGAAGCCGGCCTCCGCGCCGTTCAGCCAGGTCGACACGCCAACCATGAGCAGCAGCAGGCCGAGAGAGCCAACTACCGGCCAGTGGCTGCCATGCGGAACATAATAGCGTTCGTCGTTATCGTGTGATGCAGTCGTCATGATAGTTCTCTTAATTCGCCGCTACGCGAGCGGTATCAAAAAATGTGTATTGCAGTGTAATAGTGTCAACGTAGTCTGGCAGGTCCGGGTCAACGATGAACTGCAGAGGCATTGCGCGCTCTTCATTAGCTGCGAATTCCTGACTCGTAAAACAAAAGCATTCGATCTTGGTGAAATGCTCCGCCGCCGTATTTGGGGCGACGCTGGGAACGGCTTGCGCGACCTTGTCCTGAGGCGAGCGATTCTTCGCTGTAAAAGTTGCGTAGTACATTTTGCCAGGGTTGACCACCATACTGTCGGCATCTGCACTGAACTCAAACTGTGCGTAGGAATTCACCGTCGTAACAAACTGAATGTTCACCTCGCGCGTGAGGTCCGGGGCCTCCTCAACGACGGCGGCCGAAGTGTTCGTGCGACCAGCGAATCCGGTGATTTCACAGAACACGTCATACAAGGGTACGAGCAAAAAGCCGAAACCGAACATCGCGACGGTCATTACGAGCAACTGCACAACAAGTGATCGATTAGGCACGGGAAACACCCAAGGCGATGAATCCGAAAAAGAAAGCGAGCGCGACTAACGACAAAATTATCGTTGTTCGGCGAATATTATTCCTGCGCTCGATATCAGACATATTTAATCAAAGGCCTCGTTAGCGATGCGCGCCTGCGGTGGTGTGTCGAAAGTGTGGTATGGCGCTGGTGATGGCACGGTCCATTCAAGGCCGTGGGACCCTTCCCAGACACGGTCTGTTGCTTTCGCCCCTTTATTCGCGGTCAGGATGACCCACACGAAGAGAAGCTGAGACAGTCCGAAGCCGATAGCGCCGATGCTCGCGACGGTATTGAAGTCTGAGAACTGCGTTGAATAGTCCGGAATTCGTCGCGGCATGCCCGCAAGGCCCAAGAAGTGCATCGGGAAAAATGTGATATTCACGAAAATGGCCGATGCCCAGAAGTGCACTTTGCCTAGTGTCTCGTTGTACATGTGGCCGGTCCACTTCGGTAGCCAGTAATACGCACCCGCCATAATGGCGAACACCGAGCCCGGCACTAAAACGTAATGGAAGTGAGCAACAACATAGTAGGTGTCATGGTATTGCACGTCGGCCGGTTGAATCGCGAGCGCCAGACCTGAGAAACCCCCGATCGTGAAAAGAAAGATGAACGCGAGTGAAAATAGCATCGGTGTCTCGAAAGTCATGGCACCGCGCCACATTGTCGCAACCCAGTTAAAGATTTTCACGCCGGTTGGGACAGCGATCAGCATTGTGGCAAACATGAAGAACAGCTGACCCGTCAACGGCATGCCTACCGTGAACATGTGGTGTGCCCAGACGATGAAAGACAGGAACGCAATACACGAAGCCGCGTAAACCATCGAGTCATGACCAAATAATTTCTTGCGAGCGAAGGTTGGAATGACTTCTGAGACGACACCGAATGCCGGCAGAATCATGATGTAGACCTCGGGGTGTCCGAAGAACCAGAAAATGTGCTGGAACATGACGGGGTCGCCGCCACCGGCCGCAAGGAAGAAGCTGGTACCGAAGAACTGATCGGTTAACAGCATCGTTACTGCGCCAGCCAGCACGGGCATTACCGCGATCAGCAAATAGGCAGTTATCAACCAGGTCCAGACAAACATCGGCATCTTCAGAAGCGACATGTCCGGTGCACGCATGTTAATAACCGTAACGATGATGTTGATCGCGCCCATGATGGAAGAAATACCCATCAGATGGACCGAAAAAATCAGGAACGGGAACGAGTCGCCGGTCTGCAATACCAGCGGTGGATACATCGTCCAGCCGCCGGCAGGAGCTCCGCCTGGCATAAGCAATGTGGACAGCAAAATACTGAAAGCAATCGGCAGGATCCAGAACGACCAGTTGTTCATGCGCGGTAACGCCATATCTGGCGCCCCAATCATAAGCGGAATCATCCAGTTGGCGAGCCCGACAAAGGCCGGCATGACCGCGCCGAATACCATGATCAGCGCGTGCATGGTGGTCATCTGGTTAAAAAATTCGGGGTGCACGAACTGCAGGCCCGGGATCGCAAGTTCAGAACGAATGACCATTGCCATCGTGCCGCCGACGAAGAACATCGTGAGGCTGAAGATGAGATACATCGTGCCGATGTCTTTATGGCTGGTTGAGAACAACCAGCGCCCAATGCCCTTCGCGGGACCGTGATGTTCGTCGTGTGAATCGTGAGCGTCAGTTACAGCAGTATTCATTTCTTATAGCTCCGCGTCATGGCTTTCGACCCAGGCTTCATATGCCTCGGGCTCGACGACTTCGACAACAATCGGCATGTAGCCGTGATCCTTGCCACACAATTCAGCGCACTGGCCGCGATAGGTGCCGGTTTCGTTCGCGCGAAACCAGGCCTCGTTTACGATACCGGGAATGGCGTCTTTCTTGACGGCGAGATCAATTACCCACCAAGAGTGAATCACATCGTTCGAAGTGAACAACAGTCGAACTTTCGCGCCGCGCGGAACAACCACAGGATTGTCAACATCCAGCAAGTAGTTGTCGACAGAGTATGGATCGACACCGGACTGTTTGCGGCGCGCGTTGACGCTCGAGCGCGCGAGGCTGGAGAAAAACTCAACGCTTTCGTCCTGATACTTGTAGTGCCACTTCCATTGATAGGCGGTTACGACAATCGACAAGTCAGGATTTCGTGAGTCCTCCATTTTCACCATTGTCTCCGCGGTCGGTATGGCCATGAGAACCAGGATGACGATAGGTATTGCGGTCCAGATAACTTCGGCGGTCGTGCTGTGCGAAAAGTTCGCCGGTTCGACGCCGGAAGATTTTCTGTGTTTAAACAACGAGACGATCATTACGCCGAAAACGACGACGCCGATCGCTACACACCACCAAAACACCATCATGTGCAGGCTGTAAGTCTCAAGGCTGAGGTCTGTGACGCCCTTGGGCATGTTGAGCGCCCAATCGGCATTCGCCGTGCTGGCCAATATCAGACCGAGCAAGCTCAAAAACGAATTTCGTATCATTGATTGTTCACCTTGCGAGCCACACCTGCAGCCGCACTTAAAAAATTACCGGGCTGACGAATTATCGAACCGGTAGGTTCTGCATGGCCCGGGAACACCGGGAATTCGTCTGTTGGCCGATCTGACTGGGTCAGTCCGCCGAAAAGCTCGCGAAGTGTACTTAAATCGTCTCGGCCATGCAATCCGCACTACACGAAGGTCAAAGATCGAAGTCCTTATTAAACAACAAGATACATGCGAATCTTTTATGGTGATCGAATCAAGTGCGTCGGATCGGAATATCCGTCGCGCTTATTCGATAATTTGTGGGGTCAAATTTTGGCCCCACCCCCCAGCAATGGCCGAAAACCAGCTCCAGATCCAGGCTGATCTTGCCGCCGATGGCCGTCTCGTCAAGTGCCGCAAGCATCGAAGCGAAGCGTCCCTTACCGGTAAGGGTCGCGTTTCTGTGCTGCAAGGCGTTGCGTGCCCCAACGGCAAACAGATCACTAAACAGCCGCTGTTTGTTGTCGTAGCTTACAGCGAGACGGTCTACATCCAGCACGGGATCGCCAAGCCCGGCATTGACGAGGCCGTCACCGAGGTTGTGCATGTCCGGGAAGCGGTTGATATGAACGCCGTCATCCACCTGTTTCCAGGCCCGCGCCAGCTCTTGAAAGCTGTCAGGGCCGAGCGTCGCAAAAGCGAAAAGGCCACCTTTTCGAAGCACACGTGCGATTTCGGCGAATGCAAGGCCTGGATCGGCAAGCCAGGGCAACAGTAGATTCGAAAACACGACGTCGACGCTCGCGTCCGCGAACGGTAGCTGATCCGCACTTGCCTGGGCGAACGACATCTTCGATAGCCACGATTTTCGCGCGCGCGCTTTTGTCAGCATGTTGTGCGCGATATCGACCGAAGTGACTCTCGAACCCTTGAATCGCTTTGCCAGTGCCTGGCTCGCTGCGCCGGTCGCGCAGCCCAGATCGAGGACTGTCTTTGCATCCACCAACAGTGGCTCGAGTCGGGTCAGCAGGCCCTCGCGAGTGACGCTATGCACGAAATCAGCATTGTCGAAGCCGCTTGCAGCGCGCTCAAATTGACGCCGAATGTGTTTTTGCCGAAACATCGGCGAGACGTTAGCACGCTTTTTGACCAAAAATGCAGCGCGAGATCGCGTGCGATTTCCGTGAGACTACCCAGGTGTGGATCAGAAACTTTCTTGCGCCATCCAGCTGCGCGTTTTGCGGGATGCTTCCCGTAGTAAAAGAAAACATTTGTGACGCGTGTTTCGACGATCTTCCCTGGAACGAAGCGCCGCTCTCGCTGACACCTGGCGTTCTCGATTGTTCGGTCGCCATGTTGCAGTACGCATTTCCTGTCGATGTCGCGATCAAGGCTCTAAAATTTGATCGCAAGCTATTTTATGCGCCGGCCTTCGTTGAGATTCTTCGCGAGGGGCGATCGTTTTTGCCGGAAGACATAGATGCAGCTCTGGCGGTTCCGCTGCACTGGCGCAGAAAAACGCTGCGCGGCTTTAATCAGGCTAGCGAGCTAGCCAAGCCATTGGCTAAGTCTGTCGGCGTGCCGGTTATCCGCTCCGTACGGCGCTGCAAGGCAACGCCATTTCAATCCGGTCTCGCCGCTGTTGAGCGTGCAGAGAATCTTCGCCAGGCCTTCATTGCACCGACCCCGATTCAGCGCAAGCATGTGCTCATCATTGACGATGTGATTACGACTGGAACGACGGTGCAGGCGGTTGCGAAAACGCTGCTGTCCGCCGGCGTTGCCAAGGTTAGCGTGCTCGCTATTGCGCGAGCCGGACATTAGAAAAACGACCCCTACGCGATCGCGCTGAGGACGTTGTAAATATGCCGGCGGATTAGTTTCGGTCGAAAAACATAAAAGACAAATGCGAACAGCAGGAACGGCAAGTTGCCGAAAATTACAAATACGAAAAACATCACGAAGACAACAATTTTCTTCTTAAAATACGAGAGGTCCGCGAACTTTTGCCAAATGTCCTGCCAGCTAGCTTCATCCGACGAAGCGTCACCTTCCCTTTGCAGTCGAAAGGCCTCTGTCACAGCCGCCAGTTTATTCACAACATCCTGACGTGTTGGCTCATCGTTCTGCGAATGATTCTTGTGCGGCGTTTCCCAGCTTGCCTGATGTGAGTGTCGCGAATGAGCGCGATCGACTGACTTTGAGATCGCAAGCATTTCGCCAAGGCTTCGGAGGACTGCGCGCGCCTGCTCCGCCTCAATACTCGCTGGGTACTTCCTGACTATGCGATGTGCCAGCTTTTTGGCGCGTGCCGTGTATTTTTTCTCATCCGCTGATCCGGGAGTGATGTTCTGAAAGGCGTGTTGAGCGTCACGAAGCAGTTCCTCTGCGCTCGCCATTCAATCAGGCCCCTGTCGGGTTGAAGGTGTAATGAAGAACGATGCCGATAAACACGATCATGCCGATGTAGTGATTGTGCAGGAAGGCCTCGAAACACCCCGCGGGCTGCCGGTCTCGAGCAAGCCAGAGGTGAAATGCCATCATCGTTGCTGCGATCAGAACTGAAAAATAATACCAGACGCTGAGCTCAGCTCGATAGCCGATCAACACCAACGCGGTGAGCATGACCAATTGCAGACCAGCGATCACAAAAATATCGACCTCGCCGAAGAGTATCGCTGTCGACTTCATTCCGACTTTGAGGTCATCCTCGCGATCAACCATGGCGTAAAAGGTGTCGTAAATGACAGCCCAAATCATAGCTGTGCCGAATACGAGCCATGCCAGCTCGGGGGTCTCCCCGGTCTGTGCCGCAAAAGCCATGGGTACCGCCCAGCCAAATGCCGCGCCGAGAACGAACTGTGGAATCGAAACGAAGCGTTTGACGAAGGGGTAGGCGATAGTCAGGCTGGCGGCAACGATTGCCAGCAACTGTGCGGGACGATTTAGCATTGAGGCCAGCCCGACTGCAATCAGACTCAATGCAGCGAATAAAACGAGGGCTTCCAAAGGTGCCACTGCACCGGATGCGATCGGACGGGTTCGGGTGCGCTCGACGTAGGGGTCAATCTTGCGATCGACATAGTCGTTCAGTACACAGCCAGCGGATCGCATCACGATGACGCCGAGCACAAACACGACAAACAGACCCTGATCGGGCGTGCCGTCGCCGGCGAGCCACAAACTCCACAACGTCGGCCACAACAAAAGCCAGATCCCGATTGGCTTGTCGATGCGCATCAGTTTGCCGTAATTTCTGAGCTGACCTATCAGCTCTGGAGCGAAGTTGGGGGCGAGGAGCTTGTTCATGGAGCTGAGTTTACACTTTCCCGTATCGGCTGGCGTCACCTAACCAACGTCGTACTATTGCTGCTGAGCGATGTTCGGATTGCTTGTGGAGCGTCTCCGCGGTGATCTGTACCTGTGGCATTAGTTCGGCATCCCGGACGAGATTGGCAATCCGATAATCTGGCAGTCCGGTCTGCTTTGTGCCCAACAGTTCTCCGGGACCCCGTAGTTCGAGATCACGCTGTGCGACGACGAACCCGTCGTTGGTATCGCGCAATACAGCAAGGCGCTCTTTTGCGATTCGGCCGAGTGGTGACCTATACAACAGCACACAGTGACTTTGCACGGCACCACGACCGACCCGCCCACGCAACTGATGCAACTGCGAAAGGCCCATGCGCTCTGAATTTTCTATGATCATCAAGCTCGCGTTTGGCACATCGACCCCAACCTCGATAACAGTGGTCGCGACCAGCAGCTGAATAAGGCCCTCCTTGAACGTTTTCATACCCCGCTCTTTTTCAGCGGCACGCATACGGCCGTGAACGAGGCCAATGCGTAAATCCGGCAAGGCTTCGGTAAGCATCTGGTAGCTCGCCTCTGCCGCCTGATAGTCGAGTACCTCCGACTCTTCAATCAACGGGCATACCCAGTAGGCTTGCTGTCCTGAAGCACAAGCCAGGCGCACTCGCTCAACAACCTCGCCACGCCGGGTTTCGGGAATGGCGATTGTTGAAACCGGTTGTCGACCTGGCGGAAGTTCATCGATAACAGAGGTATCGAGATCAGCATAGGCGGCCATCGCAAGCGTTCGAGGAATCGGCGTTGCCGTCATTACCAGCTGGTGCGGCTGGCCATCAGCCGATATGCCTTTGTCTCGCAAAGCCATGCGTTGATGAACGCCAAACCGATGTTGTTCATCAATGACAACCAGTCCGAGACGATGAAAGTCCACACCCTCTTGAAACAGAGCGTGGGTACCAACAACGAGTGGCGCGTTTCCGTTTGCAATGGCCGCCAGTGACTCGCGCCGCGCGGCAGCTCGTTGACTGCCGCTTAACCAGGCGGGCTCAATACCCAGCGGGCGAAACCAGTCAGAAAAGCTGCGCCAGTGCTGCTCAGCGAGGATTTCAGTTGGCGCCATGATTGCAGCCTGAACCCCGCAGGCGATGGACTTGATACAAGCGATTGCAGCGACCACCGTCTTGCCTGAACCAACGTCACCCTGAATGAGTCGCATCATTGGGTGGGGTTGCGCAAGATCATTGAGAATGTCGCCAACGACACGGTCTTGCGCAGCAGTCAGCCTGAACGGCAGGTCTGCGACGAAACCGCTTACGTCTTCGTTGCCATCAATCATTGCGACCGCATCCTCGGTAGCGGCCAGCGCGCGCAGCTTGCGCAAGCTTAGGTAGTGTGCCAGGAGTTCTTCGAAGGCAAGCCGTTGCTGGCAGGGGTGCGTGCCGGCCAGCATTTCTTTTACATCGGCATCCGCAGGCGGGCGGTGTAAATACAAAATCGCGTCGGCGAGGGACGGCATGCCGAGTTTTTCCTTGATCGAGCCGGGCAGTAGCTCCTCCGGTGGCGACGCGACCATATGTGCCAAAGCCTGATCGGTCAGGTTCCGAAGGCGTCCTTGTTGTACGCCTTCGGTGGCAGGGTAGATCGGCGTGAGTGAGTCGTCGGTGACGGCTTCCTGCTCATCGCGCAGAACACGATACTCCGGATGAATCATCTCGAAGCCGGATTTACCTCGCCGTACTTCGCCAAAGCAGGTGACATGCTTACCGACTTGAAACTGAGCTTGCTGTTGACGAGAAAAATGAAAAAAGCGCAGCGTCAATTGTGCACTACCGTCGCTGAGCCGTACGAGTAAATTTCGACGCCCGCGAAAGACCGTTTCCGATAGTAAGACTTCGCCGCTCACAAGGCATCGTGCGCCCGTCTGCAGAGCCCCAATTTTGACCAGTTGCGTTCTATCTTCATAACGCAATGGCAATAGAAACAACAGATCATCTACCCGGTAAAGATTGAGCTTCCCGAGCTTGACCGCAAGCGCCGGACCGACGCCCTTCAGGGATGTGAGGGGTGAATCAGATTGCAAGGACCGCGTCTGCCTCGACGTCTACACCCTTCGGTAAGGACGCTACTCCAACGGCAGCACGCGCAGGATAGGGCTGCTCGAAAAAATCTTCCATCACGGTATTCACGGTCGCGAAGTTTTCGAGGTCGGTTAAAAACACCGTGATCTTTACGGCATCATTGAGGGAACCTCCGGCCGCTTCGGCAACCGCCTGCAAATTTGTGAAGACTTGCCTGGCGCGCGCCTCGAAGTTGCCGTCGACGATCTCCATCGTTGTGGGCAACAGTGGAATCTGTCCCGACAGGAAAACGAGGTTCCCGGCCTTTATCGCTTGTGAATACGGACCGATCGCCGCCGGCGCGTCGTCTGAGTGAATAGTCTGTTTGCTCATACCTGAATTCCCAAAAAAATTACGCGCAATCGCGTGAGACGCGAATGACGTTTTTCATGTTACGCACATTGCGCATAATCTTCGCGAGATGCACTCGATCCCTGACCTGCAATAAGAAAGACAGGACGGAACAATCCTCATGCCGTCCAAGTACCTCCACCTGCTCTATGTTGGAGTCGCAATCTCCGATCGTTGCTGCAACTTCCGCGAGCACACCGGGTTTATTCTTGGTGTCAATCTGGATCTGGCAGTGAAAGTCGCGACCGACATCCTTCTCCCAGTTTACCGCAATCCATTTTTCCGGTTGCTTCCTGAAGTTGGAGAGATTGCCGCATTGATTACGGTGAATAACCACTCCGCGGCCGGCTGTCAGATAACCCATGACGTCATCACCCGGAATCGGATAGCAGCATTTGCCATAACTGACCACCATACCTTCGGTGCCAGCGATAATAAGACTTGCCTGGTTCGCCTCCGCCTCTCCTTCCTCGCCAATGCCGGCAAGAAAACGTGCGGTCAGCGGAGCGAGTCGCTCGCCGAGGCCAACCTGTTCAAAGAGCTCGGTGTTGACGCCCAGGCCGAGCTCTTCAAGTGCTGCTGCCATGCGAACTTTGCCGATTTTGCGGAGTGAGGACCCCAGACCCTTTAGCGACTGATCGAGCAAACGTTTTCCGAGGTCGACTGACTCCGATGAGCGCAGATTCTTCATGTGCTGACGAATCGCTGTTCGCGCTTTTGCCGTTCGGACAAAGGTTAACCAATGTGGATTCGGTTTCGCGCCCCGCGCCGTGATTATTTCAACGGTTTCGCTGTTGTGCAGTTCGGTGCGTAATGGCACGAGTCCGCGATTCACCTTGGCCGAGACGCAGCGGTTGCCTATATCAGTGTGTACCGCATACGCGAAATCGACCGTGGTCGAACCCTTGGGCAAAGGCATGATCATGCCTTTGGGCGTAAAAACGTAAATTTTGTCGGGAAATAGATCCACCTTGACGCTTTCGAGGAATTCCTCCGATGTTCCGGACTGCTGCAACTCATCGAGTTTCGATAACCACTCGCGCGTACGTCGCTGCGGACTGGCGTCGGACTTTTCGTCTGCTTTGTAAATCCAGTGCGAGGCAACACCTGACTCGGCGACCCGATCCATTTCCCGGGTTCGAATTTGTATTTCGAGCGGCAGCCCTTTCGGCCCGAACAAGGTTGTATGCAGTGATTGGTAGCCATTGATTCGCGGGATAGCGATGTAATCCTTGAAGCGACCCGGCATCGGCTTGTACAGGCCATGAACAATACCCAATACCTGGTAGCACATGTTCACATCATCACAAACGATCCGGAATCCATACACATCCACGATGTCCGACAGCAGTCGCTTCTTTTCTGCCATCTTGTTGTAAATGCTATACAGGTGTTTCTGTCGGCCAACAACCTCGCCTTTGATGCCATCGTCCGCCATTGCATTGGCGAACTCTTCGGAAATTTTCTTAACAATTTGTTTCTGACTGCCCTGACTCTTTTTCAGCGCAGTTTCCAATACGCGGTAGCGGAACGGGTGCAGATGTTTGAAGCCCAGATCCTCGAGCTGCACCTTAAGTCGATTAATGCCCAATCGATTGGCGATCGGCGCGTAGATGTCGAGCGTTTCTCTCGCGATGCGTTTCTTTTTCTCGGCTGGCATCGCGCCGAGGGTTTGCATGTTGTGTAGGCGGTCGGCGAGCTTGACCAAAATGACACGAATGTCTTCGATCATCGCAAGCATCATCTTGCGGAAGCTCTCGGCCTGCGCCTCCGCACGACTGCGAAACTGGATTTGATCAAGCTTGCTGACACCGTCAACGATCAGCGCAACCTCACTGCCGAATTTTTCGGCGATCTCATCAAGCGAGGCCTCGGTGTCTTCTACGGTGTCGTGCAATATTGCGGCAGTAATCGCCTCCGCATCGAGATGCATCTCGGCGAGTTCCTGGGCGACCGCGATCGGATGCGTAATGTATGCCTCGCCGGTTTTGCGAGACTGACCTGAATGCGCCACCGCACCGAATTCGTATGCAGCCGTTATTTGTGCGATTTGTTCTTCCGGGAGATAAGACCCGAGTGTTTCGACGAGGCGCCGCACACCGTGGTCGCGCTTATTCGACCCCGGCAGTTTTGACAAAATTGTAGCAGCGTAATCCATGCTCCGATCATACCCGCGGACCGGGGATTGTGTCGCTGCCGTGTTAACAAATCGTGATCGAGCGGATTAGTCGCCGATTGAGATTCCGCGGACCGGAAGGACGTCATCGCTAGAATCGATCTGCAGCAAATCTTCTGTTACTGGTTCTTCGATCTCTTCAAGAATTGACGGTGTGACCAGACCCTCAGCGATTTCACGCAAAGCGATTACGGTTGGCTTATCGTTCTCGAGTTCGACCATCGGATCCGCACCATGCGCTACGCGGCGGGCACGTTTCGCGGCGACCAGCACCATTTCAAAAATGTTATCGATGTTATCGAGGCAATCTTCAACCGTAATTCGGGCCATAACTTTGTCCTTTAGTGGTGCGTGAGCCCGGCATCGTGAGCCCGGCATCGTGAGGCGCGAGAGTTTATGGCAGGAATGCGCTTCATTGCGAGCCCATATAGCGAACCGTTATAAGCTTTAGCCTACTATCTCCGCTACGGCGCGTCGTAACTCTGGATTGTCCGTTGACGAAGCCGAGCCGTCGCCCTTGATGATGGCCTCCAGAGCACTGATTGCCGCGTCGAGATCGTCGTTAATAATGACGTGATCGAACTCTTCCCAGTGCAACATGTCCTTGCGTGCATCCCGCAGTCGACGTTCTATGACCTCGGCTCGGTCAGTCCGACGATCGCGTAAACGCCGCTCAAGTTCCTCTAACGACGGCGGCAAGATAAAGATCGTCACACACTCCGGCATTGATTCACGCACCTGCCGTGCGCCCTGCCAGTCGATTTCGAGAACAACACTGCGATCGTCGGACAGGTGCTTTTCCACCTGACTGCGACTGGTCGCATAGTAGTTATCGAAGACCTGGGCGTACTCGAGCATTTCGCCGGCGTCACGCAAACGCATGAATTCAACTTCGTCGATAAACAGGTAATCCACTTCATTGGCTTCATTAATGCGCGGCTCGCGTGTCGTGTACGAGATTGAGAAGCGCAATTCGGGGTGTTTCGTTACAACGGCGTGAACGAGCGTAGTCTTACCGGCACCTGATGGCGCGGCAAACACAAATAACTTCCCCGGGGCCTTACTTTCTTCCCTACTCGACATTCTGAATTTGCTCACGCATTTGTTCGATCAACACCTTCAGATCAACGGCCGCTTTGGTGGTTGCAGTATCGGCAGATTTCGAGCCGAGCGTATTCGCCTCCCGGTTTAACTCCTGCATTAGAAAGTCGAGGCGTCGACCGACGGCCTTTTCCCCAGCAACTGCATCTCGAATCTCGACCAGATGACTTTCCAGCCGATCAAGTTCTTCATCAACATCGATCTTCTGTGCTATCAATGCGAGCTCTACCTCGAGTCGCGCCGGATCGGCGTCGACGTCGAGTTTGTCGAGGCGTTCCTTTTGCTTGGCACGAGTCGCCGCCAGAACTTCCGGCATGCGTTGGCGAACGGCTTTAGCGATGCTTCCGATTTCCGCGCACCGCAATTCGAGCATCTCCGCTATGCGTTGGCCTTCGCTACGTCTCATTGCATTGATTGCGCCGAGTGCTTTGTCGAGTAGCGAACTTGCATCTTCGAGCAAGGGCCCGGTTTCGATTTCTGGCTGCTTTAAGACACCAGGCCAGCGCAATATCTCGATAGGATTGATTGCCGCGGTCGCCGGTAATTTGGCTGAAAGCTCAGATATTCGATGACCCAGAAGCTCCACGAGGTCGGTATCGATCTGCATTTCAGTTTGTTGATCAACGGCGCGCCGAAAATACAGTCCGCATTCGATCTTGCCGCGACCGAGAGAGGCGCTTGCCTGCTTACGAAAGCTTTGCTCGTCGGGCCGCAAGTCCTCGGGCAACTTGAACTGCACGTCAAGGTAACGGTGGTTAACTGCACGGATTTCCCAGGTCAGCGTACCGAGGTCCGTTTCCACGGACTCTCGCGCGAAGCCTGTCATACTGTGTAACATCAGCGTCTATCTCCAGATGTGCTCAGCAATAATGCTGTGCAGGTCACGTTTTTTGCAGGGACAACATTCTAAGCTGTGGCCGCCCGGATGGTCCAACAACTAAGACCTCTTATCACCACGAGTATCAATGCAGATCGAATACGCCAAAGTTTCCGCCCTCGGTGATCGTCAGGATAATCAGGATCGCGCAGCGGTCGTTGTTTCCGAAAATGCCGCGCTAATGCTGGTCTTTGACGGTATGGGAGGTCACTCCGATGGCGCCAAGGCAGCGGAGACCGGACTAAAAGTCGTACAGGATCTGTTCATGGCGGCAACGCAGCCAATTTTCGACCCGCAGGGCTTTCTTTATATGGCGCTGTCTCGTGCACACGATGAAGTTGTAAATATCGGCCGCGACGTCGCCGTTGATTTCAGACCGCGAGCAACCTGCGCGATTTGCCTGGTTCAGGAAGGTGGGGCGTTTTGGGCGCACATCGGCGACAGTCGAATCTATCAAGTCAGAGATGGCCGAGTGCTAACGCGCTCGCGTGACCACAGTCACGTCGAGGTCCTGATCCAGGAAGGCGCAATAAGCGAGGAAGAAGCACAGGACCACCCAATGAGAAACTTCGTTGAGTGTTGTATCGGTGGCGACGCACCCGTACCGGACATGAGCATTACCGACAAAAAGGTCCTGCAATATGGCGATGTATTGCTGTCCTGTTCCGACGGACTTTGGTCAGGCCTGAGCGACAATGAAATGGCTGAAATAGGGACACCAGGCGATAATAACCTCGTAGAGAACCTCAAGACGCTAAGCATCAAGGCGTTGGAGGTTAACGCGCCGTACAGTGACAACACGACGGGTACCGCGTTAAGGTGGCTCAGCATCTAACCCCGCCTTAAACAAGGCATCAAACTGGAGAAAAACCATGCGCCCCAGTGGTCGCGATCCCGCAACTATGCGCGAAGTTCGCTTCGTCACGAATTTTACAAAACACGCAGAAGGCAGTGTTCTGGCTTCTTTCGGTGATACACAGGTGCTTTGCACGGCAAGTATCGAGGAACGCGTTCCGGGCTGGATGCGTGGCAAGGGCAGCGGTTGGGTTACGGGCGAGTACGGCATGCTGCCGCGCGCAACACATACCCGATCCGGTCGTGAGGCAACTCGTGGCAAGCAGGGCGGCCGTACGCTTGAAATTCAGCGACTCATTGGCCGCTCCTTGCGAGCCATCACAGACATGAAAGCGCTCGGCGAACGTTCGATTATGCTGGATTGTGATGTTATCCAGGCAGACGGCGGAACGCGTACCGCCTCGATTAGCGGCGCCTATGTTGCGCTTGCAATCGCGGTGCAGCGTCTAACCGCGAACGGCAAGCTGAAAAAGAATCCCTTACACGGTCAAGTTGCTGCCGTCTCCGTCGGAATTTTCAGTGGCACACCCGTGCTGGATCTCGACTACGCGGAAGACTCGCAAGCTGAAACGGACATGAATATCGTGATGAACGAGGCGGGACGATTCATTGAAGTCCAGGGCACGGCTGAGGGGCACGCTTTTACAGACGACGAATTTAGCGCCATGCTCGGTTTGGCACGCACCGGTATCGCAGAGATCATCACGGTACAAAATGAGGCGATAGCAACGGCACAGTAGTGAGTAAGTATCCCGCAAAGTTGGTTATGGCCAGTAGCAATCCAGGCAAGATTCGTGAAATTGCCCGATTGCTGGCGGGACACGGAATACAGGTGCTTGCGCAATCCGAGTTCGGTGTTGTGGACGCGATTGAAGACGGCGCCACATTTGTCGACAACTCCCTCCTAAAAGCCCAGCATGCGGCCGCCGCAACTGGCCTGCCTGCGATAGCGGATGACTCTGGACTTGCAGTAGACGCTTTAGGCGGTGCTCCGGGAGTGTACTCAGCGCGTTATTCCGGCGCTGATGCGACCGACGAATCCAATATTGACAAGCTTCTTGCAGAATTGGTGGATGTTCCAACTGATGCTAGAAATGCCGCATTTCACTGTGCGGCCACTTTTGTGGCGCCCGACGGGTCGCCGGCGTTGGTCGCGGAGGGCCAGTGGTTGGGGTCGATACTGCATCACCGGCAGGGTGCCGGTGGCTTTGGTTACGACCCCGTGTTTTTCGATCCTGCCAGTGGTCTGAGTGCGGCTGAATTGACGCCCGAACAAAAAAACGCGCGTAGCCATCGCGGCAAGGCGTTGCAGAAACTCGTTCGTCTGATTAATGAAAAATACGCATGAAGCCCTTACCGCTGTCGCTGTATATGCACCTCCCCTGGTGCGTGAAAAAGTGCCCGTATTGTGATTTCAACTCGCATCGCGCGGGTAGCGAGCCGCCCAAAGAGCGCTACATCAAAGCGCTGTTGAGCGATCTGGCGAGTGAGGCGGATCGTGCGTCTGGCAGGGCCTTGCAAAGCATTTTTCTTGGCGGTGGGACGCCGAGCTTGTTCTCGCCGCAGGAAATTCATCGCCTCCTGAAAGGGGTCAGAGCCCATTTTGCGATAGCAGAGGGGGCGGAGGTGACGATGGAGGCTAATCCAGGCACCGTCGAGTGTGGATCGCTGCCGGGTTACCGGGATGCGGGCGTTACCCGCTTGTCTATTGGTGCCCAGAGTTTCGACGACAAGCTGTTAGCGACGCTGGGCCGAGTTCACAGTAGCGCCGAGATTGTCCATGCTGTTGCGGAGGCGCAGGATGGTGGTTTCGAGAACATCAATATCGACCTTATGCACGGACTGCCCGATCAGACCGTTGCGATGGCGCTCGCAGATCTCAATGCGGCAATCGACATGAATCCGACCCACGTCTCGTGGTACCAGTTAACGCTGGAGCCCAATACCGTGTTTTATGCGCGGCCACCCGCCAACCTGCCGGATGACGACCTGGCTTATGAAATTCAGGAGCGCGGTCAGGCCTTGCTGGCGGAACGGGGGTTCACGCAATACGAAGTATCTGCATACGCGAAAGATAATCGTCGATGTCGGCATAACCTGAATTACTGGTTATTTGGCGACTATCTTGCGGTCGGCGCGGGCGCACACGGTAAGTTTACGACGCCAGGCGGCGTGTTCCGTTACCAGAAGCCTGCGAATCCATTGCAGTACATGATGTTGCAGGAGTCCAAGCCACCTACTGCGGATATCGAGCCTCTCGGTCGCTCCGATCTAATCTTCGAATTCATGCTCAATGCCCTGCGCCTCAGTGACGGATTTAGTGAACAGACCTTCCTTGCAACAACCGGGTTGACGGCCGCCGATTTGATGCGAGCAACCGCGCCCTCAAGAGAGAAGGGGTTGTTGAAGCGCAAAGAGCTGGGATTATGGCGTCCGACCGAACTTGGCCGTCGATTTCTGAACGATTTGCAGTCTGATTTCGTAGATTGCACGATTTAGTCGCAAGGGTTTTTCGCCGCCAATCGCGAAATAGGACTTCTCCGAGCCAAGGCATCGACAAAAAGTTTTATGCACAAGAGAGCACGGATGCCTTTGTTTTCAGGCTTAGAGGGCCTTGATCTCACTTGGCGGGTTGCAAGTAGACCATAAGTCATTGTTTTGTATAGGCAATCAAAAATGGACAGAAAATAGGCATTTTGACAACGATCTATGAAAAACCGCAGCTTAGAGCATCCACTCAATTTTCATCCACAGTCTTATCCACAGGTTCTGTGGATAAAAATGGGGGCTTGCGGTGATTGTTGCTTCCCTATATCCTACGCGCCCTTTTTGTTAAGTAGCGCGCTCGGGAGAGCCAGAAAATGAAAGCCGACATTCATCCCAATTATGACGACATCAAGGTAACTTGTAGTTGTGGTAACGAGTTCACTACTCGTTCAACGCTCGGCGAGGATCTCCTTATTGAAGTGTGCTCCTCGTGCCACCCGTTTTACACGGGCAAGCAGAAAATCGTTGATACCGGCGGACGTGTTGACAAATTCCGCAAGAAGTACGGTATGGGCTAGGACGATCCCGGGGCCAATGGGCTCCTTTGCGTCCTCTATAAAGATTTTCCACGATTCCCGGCCTGCCGGGAGCTCTGCTATGCTCGATGAGTTTGATAATGGAATAACATAAGGATAGAGATGACTGAGGATGCATATCGTCTGAAGAGCCCGGATGGCTCGGAATTAGAACTACCGGTTCGGTCCGGCACTGTCGGACCTGATGTTATTGATATCGCTGGCCTGTATAAGGCACAGGGTATATTCACTTACGACCCGGGCTTTGTTTCGACGGGTAGCTGCGAATCGGATATCACCTTCATAGATGGTGAACAAGGCATTCTGATGTATCGGGGCTACCCGGTCGAGCAGCTCGCCAAGCACTCCAGCTTTATTGAAGTGTCATACCTGCTGCAACACGGTGAATTGCCCACAGCAGACGAACTCAGCGAATTCGACAACACCATCCGTGTGCACACCATGCTGAACGAGGGCATGTTGAGCTTCTTCAAGGGTTTTCGTTACGACGCTCATCCAATGGCAATGCTGTCTGCCATCGTTGGTTCGATGTCGGCTTACTATCATGACGAGATGAATGCATCGAATCCGGCGCACCGGGATATCTTCGCGCACCGTATACTGGCGAAGCTGCCGACGATTGCTGCTGCTGCGTACAAACTGAATGTGGGTCAGCCGTTCATCTATCCGCGCAATGATCTGAATTACACTGAAAACCTGCTGCACATGTTGTTTGCTGTGCCGGCGGAGCCTTACGAAATCGATCCGGTAGCTGCAGAAGCGCTGGACCTGTTGTTTATTTTGCACGCAGATCACGAGCAAAACTGTTCGACCTCGACGGTTCGCATGGCGGGTAGCTCGGGAGCCAATCCGTACTCTGCAATAGCAGCGGGTATTGCAGCGCTCTGGGGTCCGGCACATGGCGGCGCCAACGAAGCCGTTCTGAACATGTTGGAGGAAATTGGTGACGTTAGTCAGATAGGCAAGTACGTTGAAAAAGCCAAAGACAAAAACGATCCGTTCCGATTAATGGGTTTTGGCCACCGCGTCTACAAGAACTTCGACCCACGCGCGACAATAATTCGTGAGATGGCGTACAAGGTGCTTGAGAAGCTCGACCGGAAGGACACGCCGTTGTTTGATCTCGCACAGGAGCTCGAGCAGGTCGCGTTGAAGGATGACTATTTTATCGAGAAAAACCTCTATCCAAACGTCGACTTTTACTCTGGCATTATCTACCGTGCGCTCGGCATCCCGACATCGATGTTTACAGTGATGTTTGCGTTGGGTCGCTCTGTTGGCTGGACTGCCCATTGGCGTGAAATGATCGCAGATCCGAAAGGCAAAATTGCACGACCGCGGCAGCTTTACACTGGCCCTGCAGCACGCGACTACGTCGACGTTTCCAAACGCTAGGTTTTCTGACCACTAATCGGGCCGCCGACCGAAGCGATGAATGTGACATTCAAACGTGCTGTAGTAAATCCTGCACAGCGCTTGTATCAACGCGCTTCATGGGCTTGCCATCAATCGGACTCATAGGCGCCTGTCGGATACCGTCGATCGGAAACACGGTTGCCTGGACGGATTCATGCTGGTGAATAAACTCGAAGCCAGCGTACATCTCAATTTGTCCACGGCGGCTCTTGAGGCGTCTCTCATACGGCCGAAATTGAATACCCATGTCGCCGATCTCCATTGCGACCATCTCGGGACTGTCGGCGAACAGGTGTAAATTTACGGCGGAGTTTTCGTCAGCAGTACCAACCAATACGGGCCCCACCAATCGAGGTGAGAAGTCCGCCAGCAACTCCATTGCAGACAGCGCTGCGGTTCGCATCAGACGCAACAAGTCCTGATGGGATTCGCCGCCAAAAATTTGCAAATGGTCAGCAACTGCGGCCTCGATTTCTGCATTTCCCGGAAGTGCGCCGCGCATACTCAAGCCCAGGCGTTCAGCGGCTTTTTGTTTTGCCACCCTGTAGTCACGAACGCCCTGATTGACGATGATACGTGCGGCCTCTTGCGCAACCACCTGCCGCTCCCGTGTCGACTCACTACTAGGTTTCCTTCCCATATCTCTAAAAAATTGACTCGGACTCTTCGTCTGGTTCTGGTTCTGGTTCTGGTTCTGGTAATGGCTCCGGATCGATCCCTGCGGCATCATTAAACAGGTCAGGAATCTCCTCGAGTTTTTCGCAATCGGGGACGTGACCTTCGCGAAACACCTCGAACATCACATTCGCCTGCCCAACCCGTGCGGGGCACCCAGTCTCGCGATCAATGCGAACTGAGACGATGCCGTCCGGCATTGGCATCTGGTGCTCGGGTGCGCCTTTCAACGCGATACGAATGAACTCAATCCAGATCGGCAGGGCAGTCTTTGAACCCTCTTCGCGCGGTCCCAGCGGCAAGTCGTCGTCATATCCGACCCAGACTACCGCGGTAAGATCTGCATTGAATCCACCAAACCATGCGTCTCGTCGATCATTCGATGTCCCCGTCTTGCCCGACAGGTCCGAGCGACCGAGCTCGCGCCACGCACGCACACCGGTACCGCTACGCACAACGTCGCGCATCATGTCCTGAATAAGAAATGCGTTCTGTGGAGTGATTGCCTGCGGTGCGAGATTCATATCTTCGAACAGCTCGGCGGCGACGCTTGCGTCAGGTCGATAGCTGTCAATAACATCGGCCATTTGCTCAAGCAAAACCTCCGGATCAACCGGCTCTTCGTCGTCGTCAAGATCATCATTCGGATCCGATTCGAGCGGCACGCACTCATCACAGACAATCGCAGGTTCTGCACGATACAGCGGCTCGCCGCCTGGGCCGAAAATGGAGTCGATTACGTAAGGTTTTACGGCGTGACCACCGTTGGCGAGCATCGCGTAACCCTGAGCCATATCCAGAGGCGACGCCTGACCACCACCCAAAGCAAGTGAGCCGTTTCTAATTAGCGTGGCGTCGCTGAAGCCAAATTTCTTAAGGTGCCGCACAGCGTTGCCTATACCAGTCTTAAACAGCAGCAAGCGAACGGACACGAGGTTCATCGACTTTTTCAAGGCTTCACGCATGCGCGTTGGGCCGTAGAAACGACCGCCATAGTTAATCGGTCGCCAGACCGCCTCGAGTTCAGATGAGCTGATCACAACCGGTGCATCGAGGATCACTGTCGCCGCTGTATTGCCGTGTTCCAACGCCGCTGAGTAGATGAAGGGTTTGAATGCGGAACCCGGCTGCCGATAAGCCTGGCGCGCTCTGTTGAATTTGCTGGTCGTGTAGTCAAACCCGCCGGTCAGAGCACTTATCGCACCGTCAAATGGATCGATGGAAACAACCGCAGCTTGCGCGTCTGGTACCTGTGCGAGCGCCCAGTCGCCGCTGGCGGTAGGCATCACATGGATTACATCCCCGACACTTAGGACTTCCGCCGCGGTCTCCGGCGCCGGGCCATAATTTTCGCGGTCGATAAACGGGTTCGCCCAGCGAATACTCGACCACGGCAGAGTAAGCTCGTTGCGGTCGCCGAACAGGATTGTCGCCTCGTTATTTTCGGCAACATCGGTAACCAGTGCGAACGACAGTCCACCCGGCGCATAGTCGTTCAGCGGATCGATGATCTCGGCAGGCCACTCGTCTCTTGGGAGAGCAAGCGTTTCCTCGGACAGCTCGATTTGATCATGAGGCCCGCGGTAGCCGCGGCGGCGCGTAAATTCCAGCAGTCCGTTACGCAGGGAGTAATTCGCTGCTTTTTGCAGCCGTGAGTCCAGCGCCGTAACTACCTGATAGCCACCGGTATAGATGTCCTCGCCATATCTGCCCAGCATATCGGCGCGAACCATCTCTGCAACAAAGGGGGCATTCAGTTCAATTGCAGCGCCATAAAGTTTCGACTCCAGCGGATACGCCATGGCCTGGTCATATTCCTCCTGGTTGATGTAGCCGAGTGCGAGCATGCGTCCGAGCACATAGTCGCGGCGACCTTCGGCTTCGTCAGCGTTGGTTACCGGGTTGTATCTCGACGGTGCGGGCAGAACGCCGGCCAGGGTGGCGGCCTCTGCGACGTTGATATCGCCGAGGTTCTTGTCGAAAAATACCTGCGATGCTGCCGCAATACCGTAGGCACGCTGACCGAAAAACATCTTATTCAGGAAGAATGTCATGATTTCTTCCTTCGTATAGCTGCGCTCGATGATTATCGCGAGCGACGCTTCCTTAAATTTTCGCGAGGCACTTTGCTCAAGCGACAGGAAGTAACTTCGCGCAAGTTGTTGCGTCAGCGTACTACCGCCACCGCCGGAGGTATTCCCTGTCATAGCAACCCGCACAAGTGCACGTAGCACGCCACGATAGTCGACGCCGGGGTGCTCGAAAAAGCGCCGGTCTTCGGCAGCAATAAATGCGTTTACAACATACTGAGGAACATCGTCGTAAGTGACCGGTATACGGCGGCTGGTGCCAACCTCACTGATAAGTAAGCCATCGCGGCTAAATATGCGCATTGGCACTTGCAACGGGATGTCATCAATGGTGTCGGCGGCCGGCAGGCCAGGTTGTACATAATAATAGGCGCCAATGATGCCCGCCGTCGCCCCAATAGCGCCGGTCAGGCCGAAGCCAAGCAGCAATATCAGCGATCGAATGATTCGTCGTCGTCTTATGTGACGTGGTTTAGCTTTTTTTTCCAATCGATTATGCATAGTTACAAGCGTTTTCAGCCGAACAACCCCGTTTTAGCTAGCGTTTGTTCGCCTTATTAAAGGTTACGGTGATGTGCGGCTGGTGCAAGAAATGTGGCTTTCTAGTGGCAAAGGCTCATAAAGAGGCGCAAGGCGGCCGATGATAGACGGCAGCACCTGAACCCTGCAATAACGAGTCTCACAATGGGCCGACGACTGGTTCACGGAAGTTCCTCTTCAAGGCCATTAACATAGGGATGTTCGGATCGTGAACAAAGTCACGTTTTATTTAACATTTTATTGATATATAGTTAAATCGCGTTGCTAAGGTCCGACCTAGTTTTGACACGCAACTTACCGACTTAGAAGGAAAAACACGTGCTTTTTGGCAAAAAAACACAGCCACTGTTAGGCCTCGATATAACGACATCGTCGGTCAAGTTAATAGAGCTTTCCCAGAGCGGAAAGCGCTATCGCGTTGAGTCCTATTCAGCAGAGCCAACCCCCCCAAGTTCAGTGAACGAAAAAGCCATTGTCGACGCGAAAGCGGTCGGCGAAGCTATTCGACGCGCCGTAAAACGCGCAGGGGCCAAGGCCACGGACGTAGCCGTCGCGATTAGTGGCGATGCTGCGATTACCAAGGTTATTCAGATGCCATCAAGCCTCTCCGAGCGAGATCTTGAAGGCCAGGTCGAAATTCAGGCCGACCAATACATCCCTTTCCCGATGGAAGAGGTGAGCTTTGATTATGAAGTGATTGGTCCGAACGACAAAGACCCTGAACTGATGGACGTCTTGCTGGTTGCGACGCGTACGGAGAACGTCGAACAACGACAGTCCGCAGTGGTCGCTGCAGGGCTGGATACACAGATTGTCGATGTGGAGGCTTTCGCACTCGAAAATGCCTGCCGCTTGCTCAGTCATCAAATTCCTGACGCCGGCATTGGTCAGTCGGTTGCGGTCGTCGATATCGGCGCGAGCAGCACGACTTTCAGCGTCCTGCAGGACCTCAAGGTTGTTTACACGCGCGATTTCAACTTCGGCGGTCAACAGCTCACCGAGGAAATAATGCGTACCTATGGGCTGTCGATGGAAGACGCCGGCCGCGCCAAAAAGCAAGGCGGCTTGCCAAGCAACTATCAGCCTGAAGTACTCGAACCCTTTATTGATGACATGACGCAACAGGTCAGTCGTTCACTGCAGTTCTACCTGGCTTCAGGTGGCGGCCGTGAACAGCCGGACATGATTTTGGTATGTGGCGGTTGCGCCAACATCCCGGGAATCGCAGACGTCATCTCCTCTCGAGTGGGTATTCCGACCGAGGTCGGCGATCCGCTGGGACAAATGAAGATTTCTTCAAAGGCCAAGTCACAGGGCGTAAATAAGGATGCGACAGCATTGCTTACAGCCTGCGGCCTCGCACTCAGGAGTTTTGACTAATGCCGAGTATTAATCTACTCCCATGGCGCGAGGCGGAACGCAAGAAGCGCCAACGAGATTTCGGCGTCGCGATAGGCGGTGCAGTGATTGCCGCTATCGCCGTCATCATGCTGACGATGCTTGCTTTTTCGTCAATGATCTCAACGCAGGACTCGCGTAACGAGAGACTGACGGCCGAGATCAAAATACTCGACGAAGCTATAGCAGAAATCGAAGGTCTGGAGCGACAGAAGGAACGCCTGCTTGCGCGTATGGACATTATTGAGCAGTTGCAGAAAAGTCGTCCGGAGATAGTGCATTTGTTTGACGAGCTGGTCCGCCAATTGCCGGAAGGAGTCTATCTCACCGGTATGAAGCAAACCGGTTCACGTGTTGAGATTCGCGGTGTCGCTCAATCAAGCACACGTGTATCTGCACTCATGAGGCAAATTGATGCATCTGACTGGCTGGGCGATCCCGAGGTGGAACGCGTAGAAACAACGCAGTCGGGTAGCTCAAGACAGTCCGAATTCGTCGTCTATCTCAAACAGACGAAACTGGGCGATGAAGACGAGGAGGATGACGTATGAACCTCGTAGAAGAACTCCAGAGCTTAGATGTCAACGACGTAGGTCGATGGCCAGCCGCGTTCCGCGGAGCGGTTATTTTCATCGTGTTCCTGTGCGTGCTTGGATTGGGCATCTGGTTCACGATAATCAAAGACAAACGGCCTCAGCTGCAGCGCGCGCAGGAAGAAGAAGTGGCGCTGAAGACGACGTTTGAGAGCAAGCACAGAAAGGCCGCGAATTTCGACGCTTACAAAAAACAGCTCGAAGAGATTGAAGAGTCATTTGGCACCATGCTGCGACAGTTGCCAGGCGAAACAGAGATCCCGAATCTGATCGTCGACATTTCCCAAGCGGGTTTGGCTGCAGGCCTCCAGGAAAAGCTATTTGTTCCGCAGGCGGAAATACCGCGCGACTTCTATGCTGAGAAACCCATTAACATTCGTCTGAATGGCGGCTATCACGAGATTGGTCGGTTCGTGAGCGGTATTTCGGCCTTGTCACGTATCGTAACCCTACACAACATCACGATCACCCCCGAGACGGCGGGTAGTTACGATGCTTTGACAATGGAAGTTACCGCTCAGACCTATCGCTATCTGGACGAGGAGTAAGATCAAGATGCGCACTTCTCTAAAACTGAAACATTGTCTAATTGCGCTGCTTCTTGCAGCAGGCCTGACGGCTTGTGGTGGCGGCACAGATGACCTCGACGAGTACATAAATGAGGTCAAGAAAGCACGCGGTGATGGGCCAAGACCGCTGCCGGAAGTAAAAATTTACGAGGCATTCGATTATCTTGCAGACGCAGAGGGATTGCGCTCGCCGTTTCGACCGGACACGCCGCAAGCATCAGGGGGTGGCAGTGGCCCGAGGCCGGATGACGACCGTAGCCGCGAGTACCTGGAAAGCTTTCCTCTCGATTCGCTCAGCATGGTCGGGACGATGGATATCGGCAACGTATCCTACGGCCTCGTGCAGGCCGAAGGCTTGATTCACCGCGTTATTCCCGGCAATTACCTGGGACAAAATGACGGACGAATCACGAATATTTCTGAATCCGAAATCACTGTGGTCGAAATAATATCGGATGGTATTGGCGGCTACATCGAAAGAGATGCCGCGGTTGGTCTTTCAGACTAACGCCTGAATGAAACTGGGAGTAAAAGGAATGATGCTCAAACACATACAGACAACTGGACGTTGCTCGGCGACGAAACTGGTTGTATTGGCACAGGCGGCGCTGCTGCTTTTCACTGGCGCTACAGCAAGCGCGCAGGAAGGTAACCGGCTCCAGGATATTCAGGTGCAAAGCTTGCCCGGCCAGCGCGTCGAGCTAAAATTGATCATGAGCGGTACAGCGCCCGAACCGCTTGCATTTACGATCGAAAATCCAGCGCGAATTGCGCTCGATTTACCGGATACCGCTTTGGGCCTCACTGCGCGTCGTCGCGACGTGAATCTGGGTCCGTTGAACACGGTACTCACTGCAGAAGCCAATGGCAGGACGCGCGTCGTTCTTAATCTTGGCTCGATGGTCGAGTATAAAACGGTACGCAGCGGAAATACGGTCACGGTCACTTTGGGTGATAGTGATGGCTACAGCGCAGGTTCTACCCAGTTTGCCAGTGCCGAGTCAACCGATAGCCGTTCCTATGCCGCGCCAGGTAGCCGTGCAATTTCAGCCGTTGATTTCCGCCGCACACGCGACGGGGGTGGTCGAGTTGTCGTTAACCTGACGGATCCATCTACTCCGGTCGACATCCGCCAGGAAGGCGGTCGTGTTGTTGCGGTCTTCAAAGACACCAGCCTGCCGGCAGAGCTTATGCGACGCCTTGACGTTATGGACTTTGCAACTCCTGTAACAACGGTTGATACGCTGCGCACCAATCTCGATAGTCGTATCGTTATTTCGGCTGAAGGCAAGTATGAGCAGCTTGCGTATCAGTCGGACAACGAGTTCACGATCGAAATTAATCCTACGCCGGAATCAGCGGACACAGAGTCGAGCTTGTTCTCGGAGACGAAAGAATATGAAGGACAGCGCCTGACGCTGAACTTCCAGGATATTGAAACACGCGCGGTTCTGCAGTTGCTGGCTGAAACGTCCGGCAAAAACATTGTTGTATCCGATACGGTTCAGGGCAACGTAACGTTGCGTCTGCGTAATGTACCGTGGGATCAGGCGCTCGATATCGTAATGACGACCAAGGGACTGGATATGCGCCAGAATGGTAACGTCATCATGGTCGCGCCCGCAGAAGAAATTGCAGCACGCGAAACAGCCGACCTTGAGGCGCAACTCGCCATTAGTGAGTTAGAGCCGGTGTACTCCGAGTTCCTGCAAGTTAATTATGCGAAAGCGAGCGACCTCGCGGCATTGATCAGTGGTGACGGTGGCGGCAATTCGATGTTGTCCGAGCGCGGTAGCCTAGGTGTCGACGATCGAACCAACACGCTGCTGGCCCAGGATACAGCTGAGCGCTTGCAGGATATTCGGCGCATGGTCCGAGCACTGGACGTGCCCATCAAACAGGTACTCATCGAGTCTCGCATCGTCGTTGTAAATGACGACTTCAGCCGCGACCTCGGTGTCCGACTGGGCGTGACTGCCTTTAATGAAAGCAACACGGGTCTGACAACAATTTCGGGCTCGGGTACGGGTACCGACTCAATAATTGGTTCGTACCTGGAAAATCAGGCTATTCCGGGCAGCCCGATTTTACTGGAGTATCCGTCGCTGAATAATCGCTACAACGTGAACGTTCCTATTGCTGACGCAGCAGGTCGTTTCTCACTGGCAGTTCTTGAGAACGACTACCTCGTCGATCTGGAACTTTCGGCTCTGGAAGCAGAAGGCCGCGGCGAGATTGTTTCTACGCCGCGCGTCATCACAGCCAATCAGAGTGAGGCAACGATCAAGCAGGGTGTGGAAATTCCATTCCAGCAAGCGGCATCTTCGGGAGCGACGACGGTACAGTTTAAAGAAGCGGTTCTGGAACTGGTTGTAACACCACAGATTACGCCCGATAACAACATCATCATGGATCTGCGGGTCAGCAAGGATAATGTCGGTGCGATAATCTCAACCGGTGGTCTGGGCGGCACAGTGCCGAGTATTGATACTCGCTCTGTCGAGACTCAGGTTCTGGTCGCGGATGGCCAGACAGTCGTGTTGGGCGGCATCTACGAGACCGAGCGCCGTGAGACAATTAAAAAAGTTCCGTTCCTTGGGGACATTCCGTTTGCCGGTGCTTTGTTCCGCAGCAAACAGCGAATCGACAACAAGGCCGAGCTGCTGATCTTTGTGACGCCACGCATACTTGAGGAAGGCTCGAATATTCACTAAGCTGCCGAAGCTCAAATAATCACAGAAGCCAACCCTCGGGTTGGCTTTCTTTTATCAACGACCTTGTCTATGAAGCATCCACGCAACATTTTTCTCATCGGCCCCATGGGGGCAGGCAAGTCCGCTGTCGGGCGCTTTCTTGCGCGGACGCTTCACCTGTCATTCGTGGACAGCGATGACGAGATTGAGGCGCGAACGGGTGTGGATATTCCTTTTATCTTTGAAAAAGAAGGCGAGGCTGGATTTCGCAAGCGCGAGGCGGCCGTAATTGACGATCTCAGCAAAATGGATGGTGTCGTTCTGGCGACCGGTGGCGGTGCAGTAGTTGATGTCACCAGTCGCAGCCGACTCGGTGGGCGCGGTTTTGTTGTCTACCTGTTTACCTCTGTTGATCAGCAGGTAATGCGAACACAAAGAGGCCGCGAACGACCACTGCTGGAAAAAGCGGATCCGCGCACGACCCTTCAGGAGTTGCTCGAAACCCGTGACCCGATGTATCGGGAGATCGCAGATATCGTGGTTGAGACCGATGGTCGCAAAGTGAATTCCGTCGCCAATGAGATCATCGAAAACGTAACCTAGGGAACCTCTGATCATTCATGTAACCTACGGGAATGAATGCAGAGCAAATCATCACTGTTGAGCTCGGTGACCGCAGTTATCCGATAGTTGTCGGTAGCGGACTTATGAACGGCGGTTTCGATTTGTCCAGGTATGTTGCAGGAGCCGACTGCCTGATCGTTAGCAGCGAAACAGTTGCTCCTCTATACCTTAATCGCGTGCTACCCAACCTGGCCAACAAGACGGTGACCAGCATCGAATTGCCCGATGGTGAATCGCACAAGACGCTCGCAACGATGCAAAAGGTACTGGACGCACTGGTGGAGACCGGCGCCAATCGAGACACAACAGTAATTGCGCTTGGTGGTGGTGTAGTGGGTGACATCACCGGATTCGCCGCCGCCTGCTATCTGCGCGGTGTCGCGTTTATTCAGGTACCGACGACGTTGTTGGCGCAGGTCGACTCCTCGGTTGGCGGTAAGACCGGTGTCAATCATCCGGGCGGCAAAAACTTTATCGGTGCGTTTCATCAGCCACAGGTTGTCATGATCGATACCGATTCTCTACAAACGCTGCCCAAAAGAGAGTTGCAAGCGGGACTGGCCGAGGTCATAAAGACAGCGGCAATTTACGATCTGGAATTCTTCGATTGGCTCGAACAAAAAATGCCCGCCCTACTCGCAAGAGAGCCCGCGGCACTGGCGCATGCAATACGACGTTCGTGCGAGGCGAAGGCGCAAGTGGTCGCTGAGGATGAGCGCGAGTCCGGCCGGCGTGCGATTCTGAACTTTGGGCACACTTTCGGTCACGCAATTGAACACAGCCTTGGCTACGGGGAATGGCTACACGGTGAGGCCGTTGCAGCCGGCATGATCATGGCTGCGAAGCTCAGTGGTATTGCAGAAAACGAGATGTCTCGCCTGCGAGCATTGATTGTCGCAGCCGGCCTGCCGCACACCCCTCCTGAAATTGCCGAGCATGACTGGCTCCAGGCAATGGGCATGGATAAAAAAGTAGTGGCGAAGCGAATTCGATTTGTGTTGCTACGCGAACTGGGTAGCGCCTACATCACGTCCGAGTATGACGAGGAACGCCTGCAGCACCTTATCGGCGCCAGCGCCTGATGGCGACGTCGGCCCTGGCTCCGTACGCGGCCAATGAATCGCAGAGTCGCGGACGTAGATACGAGGAGGAATCGTCCATCTACCGGGGTGAGTACCAGCGCGACCGGGATAGGATCATCCATTCCACGGCCTTTCGTCGACTGATTTACAAGACACAAGTCTTCGTCAATCATGAAGGCGATTTGTACCGGACGCGGTTGACGCACTCGCTCGAGGTTTCACAGATTGGGCGAACTGTTGCCGTTGCCCTGAACCTAAACGAGGCACTGACCGAAGCAATTTGTCTGGCCCACGATCTCGGACATACGCCTTTTGGACACGCTGGACAGGATGCACTGAACGCCTGTATGAGCGAGTACGGTGGTTTTGAGCACAATTTACAGTCGCTCCGGGTTGTTGACGAACTCGAGAGAA
Organism: Woeseiaceae bacterium; assembly: GCA_021773075.1. Lineage (GTDB taxonomy): Bacteria > Pseudomonadota > Gammaproteobacteria > Steroidobacterales > Woeseiaceae > UBA1847. The sequence goes on along the minus strand of JAJFKT010000033.1, from coordinate 2,603 downwards.
AATACGCAGATTTCGCAGGTTTGAATCTCATGTTCGAAACTCGCGAGGGAATTCTCAAGCATTGCTCTGTACGAAATGCACGCGAACTCGGGGAGATTGGCAAGCGCTTTATCGAACGTAAGCAGCCGGGTCTTGAAGCGCAGATAGCGAACATTGCAGATGCGATCGCCTATAACAATCACGACGTTGATGATGGTCTTCGTGCGGGCCTCTTGAGCCTCGAGCAACTCCGCGGTCAGTCGTTATTCTCGACTCACTATGACGATGTCCATGCACGCTATCCGGATCTCGAAGATCGACGCCTGATCTACGAAATAATTCGTCGCATGATTGGTGCGGTTGTCACCGACCTGATCGAGGAAACTCGCAGCCGGATTGCGACTGCCTCGCCTGGCTCGATTCACGAGGTTCGCGAATTTGGCAAGCCGCTCGTGTCGATGTCGGACGGCATGTACGAACAACATGTGGCCCTGAAGCGGTTTTTGCACAAACACCTGTATAGCCATGAGCAGAAGCTTGAGATGACACGCAAGGCGCAGGCAATCATTCGAGATCTGTTTTCCGCTTACATGCAGGACGCTACCCGCATGCCAGACGAGTTTGCGAGCGCAACTCGCGGCGTCGAGGACGCGGACCGGGCACGAGTCGTTGCTGACTACGTGGCCGGAATGACAGATCGATTTGCGATGACCGCACACGAGAGCTTCGTAGACTGATATTATTCGCTGCGATCTCACGGAGCGCCGCAGTGAAGCACAAACCAATCCCTAATAAAGACCGCCTGATCTTTGCGATGGATGTTCCGGACTGCGGTCATGCGCGCGCGCTGGCTGACGAACTCGGCGATGCGGTTACTTTTTACAAGATCGGCCTCGAGCTGATGATGAGTGGCGAGTACTTCGAGCTCCTGGACTGGATGCTTGCGCGCGACAAAAAGGTATTTTGCGACCTGAAGTTCTTCGACATTCCCGCGACAGTCGGATCGGCCGTGCGGCAGCTCAAGGACAGAGGGGCGTCATTCGTGACAGTGCATGGTAATCGATCGATCATGGAAGCGGCAGCCGAGAACAAGGGCGAGAGTTTGAAGGTACTGGGAGTGACAGTGCTGACGAGTCTGGATCGCGGCGATCTTGACGACCTTGGTTTTGACTGCGATCTTGAGGCGCTCGTGCTTTCGCGAGCACGGCAGGCGCTGGATGCGGGCTGTGATGGGGTTATTTCGTCCGGGCTCGAAGTTCCGAAACTGCGAGAGTTTGTTGATAATAAATTGTTGGTTATCTCGCCGGGAATTCGACCCGTGGATAACAAACCAGCAGGCGACCAGAAACGTGTTGTAACGGTAGAAACGGCATTCTCAAATGGCGCGGACTACATTGTAGTAGGGCGGCCGATACGCGATGCAGAAAACCCACGCGCAGCGGCCGAAGCGATGCAGGCATCAATAGAAGCTCAGGTAGGATCCAATGACTGAATTAAAAAATGATGTATTTTTGCGAGCGCTTCTGCGTGAGCCTGTTTCACGTACGCCCGTTTGGATAATGCGCCAGGCTGGGCGTTATCTGCCGGAGTATCGCGAGGTTCGCTCGCAAGCAGGGGACTTTATGAGTTTGTGTCGGAATCCCGAGCTCGCCTGTGAAGTAACCATGCAACCGCTGCGTCGTTACAAGCTTGATGCGGCGATCTTGTTCTCAGACATATTGACGGTGCCCGATGCAATGGGACTCGGCCTGCACTTCATCACCGGCGAAGGACCTAAGTTCAAAAACCCGGTACAAACGGCGGACGCGATTCGGGCGCTGCGAGTTCCGGATGTCGAGGGCAAGCTCGGCTATGTTTTCGATGCCGTGCGGACCATTCGTCGGGAGCTGAACGGTGAGGTTCCGCTGATCGGATTTGCGGGTAGCCCGTTTACCGTGGGCACTTACATGGTCGAGGGCGGCTCAAGCCGCGAATTTCCAACGATCAAGGCGCTCGCGAAAGAATCGCCGGAGGTGCTCAGCCACTTGATGGACATCGTCGCGGAGACGACGATCGAGTATCTCAACGGCCAGATCGAAGCCGGCGCACAAATCGTACAAATCTTCGATACCTGGGGCGCGGCTCTTGCACCGGACGACTTCCGGCGCTTTTCAATGGCCAGCATGCAAAAGATCATTGATGGTTTGATTCGTGAAAAAGACGGCCGAAAGATTCCGGTAATCCTGTTTACGAAAGGAGCGGGTCCTTTACTGTCCGATCTGTCCGAAACCGGCTGCGATGCATTGGGTGTCGATTGGACAACAGACCTCGCGACGGCGCGTGAATACGTAGGCGACAAAGTCGCTCTTCAGGGCAACCTCGACCCTGCGACGCTAAGAGAAAGCCCCGAGGTGATACGTCAGGGTGTGGCAGACACGCTGGCCAGCTACGGCAATGGCCCGGGGCATGTCTTCAACCTCGGTCACGGCATCACCCCCGATATTGATCCCGATCACCTCGGCGCATTAGTGGACGCGGTTCACGAGCTAAGTCCGAAATACCACGAATAGTGTCGATGTAGGCGCGTCGGGCGAGATAGTGTTTACTGGAATGGCTCGCTGCGCTGCGCTTTATTTCCTGTAAAC
>JAJFKT010000032.1 GCA_021773075.1 Woeseiaceae bacterium | reverse complement strand
TGCGGCTGCGCGGGCGCGGCGCCAAGAACCTCAAGACCGGCTCGCCGGGGCATCAGATCGTGACCCTGACGGTGGTGCTGCCCGCGGGCGAGGAGCCCGAACTGGCCAGTTTCCTCGAGGACTGGACCCCCGCCCACGACGCCGACCCGCGGAAGGAGATGCTGCGATGACGGATGCTGCGAAGACAATGCGCTTCGACGATCTGGTCGCCGCCATCGGCCCGCTGCGGCCCGGCGACCTGCAGGTCTGGATCGAGGAAGCCTGGGTGGCGCCGCTCCGCGAGGGCGCGGCCTTCCATTTCAGCGAGATGGAATGCGCCCGGGTGCGGCTGATCTGCACGCTGCACTACGAATACGAGATCGAGACCGAGACGATGCCGGTGATCCTCTCGCTGCTCGACCAGCTCTACGACACCCGCCGGAGGCTCGGCGCGCTGACCGCCGCCGTGGCGGCCCAGGACATCGCCGTGCGGGACGCGGTTCTGGAGGCGGCGAAAATGCGGGACGCGGCGGGGACGGGGGACGCGGAGTGAGGGGACAGCATAGGGGTCGGGACCTTATTTTTGCGGGCGTCTTGCCAAGGTCAATCGAGCCGCTCTCTTCAATCGATTTACGAGTCGGGCCATCCCACCAGAGTGGTTGGCGTCCATTGGCCCTTGCGTCTTTCGATCCGGCCGATGCGATCCTCCGAGCTGTAGTCGCGGAGCTTGGCAGGTTGTGAGAATAACGCACGGTTGTCGAGCGTATCGATGTTGATGACGCTCCAGGCTCGCCCATCTTCGGTGAGGATCATTGCGACATAGACTCCGCATCGCCGGCAAATAATCTGCTTGGACGTGTTCAAACCGAACGTATATCGTTGAAGCTCGGTTGGTTCGTGGGCCGTCAATGTCACACGGGCCCGCGGATCGGAAAATGCCCGCGCGTTGTGCTTCCGGCAGAACGAGCACTGGCAGGCGCCGATGACCTGCTCACGGGGTTCTCCGTCGGTCTCAAGGTCGACGCCGATCGCACCGCAGTGGCAGCTTCCCGAATGCTTCATTGCCTTTCTCCAAACGGTGCGGTGGATGGATCGCCGCGACCGCCGTGAACGAACCGAATTTGCGGAGGCATTCTAGACCACAGTTGCCGCCGCCCCGGGAGGAAATATTGGGGCCACAGGGGGCCACAGAATATCTCGCTATACGCAGGTTCGTTCAGTGGAAAGGGCTCCAGGAAAAGGGCTCTGCCCCCTTTTCCGAGAACGATCTATAGATACGTGTGAAAAGGGAAAAAGGGGTCAGAGCCCTTTTCTGAATGGCTGTTCGGCCGTCGATGCTGGAACCGCTTTCAAAGGGTGTTGTGCGAAACGGTCGCCGCGATCCCCGACCATTGAATGCATTTCGACGTTCGACCGGATTCCTGCCTGCGCGGGAATGACATGATGAGGGCGGGGCATCCTGCCCCTTAAATCGAATCCCACCACGAAGCCCACAAAGACCACCAAGCCGCCGGCATCCGCCGCCCGCTTCGTGTCCTTCGTGGGCTTCGTGGTGAACCTTTCGCCCTGTCACAGATCCGCCTGGATATTCCTGTATTGTTCTTGCATAATATGCATATTATCCCATAATGCCGGCCCCCAAACCGCAGGAGACCCGTCATGCCCACCGCCCCCGCCAAGGATGTCGCCCGTCCCGGCCCGGCCAATCCGCGCGCGCCGCTGACCCCGCGCCAGGAGGCGTTTTGCCAGCCTTGCCTCACCCGGCCCACCCGCACGTTGGCTGCCGTGTTGGCCGGCTATTCGACGAAAAACGCCGGTTTTCAGGCAAGCCGGATGCCAACAAAAGCCAACGTCCTGCGCAGAGTCGCCGCGAGAATGGGCCAGAGCCCTTTTCTGAATGGCTGTTCGGCCGTCTATGCCGAAACCGCATTCAAGGGGTATTATGCGGAACGGCGCCGCGAACCCCGGTCCATTGAATGCATTTCAACGCCCGACTGGATTCCCGCCTTCGCGGGAATGACAAGAATGGAGGGAGGCACACCCTTCCATTCCACGCCCCAGAATGCATATTGATCCCATGAGCAAACCCGGTCTTTCCGACGCCTTGCCGGCCGACTATGTGCCCGAGCCGGGGAAGGGTGTGTCCGCGCCTTTGATCGAGCCGGCGCCGAAGATCGCGGCGTTGAAGCGGGATCTGTCGATCCCGAGCCAGCCGCTGCGGATTGCGTCGGACTTCGAGCCCGCCGGCGACCAGCCGGAGGCGATCCGGCAGCTCAACGCGGGGCTGCGCGACGGCGACCGCGACCAGGTGCTGCTGGGCGTCACCGGGTCGGGCAAGACCTTCACCATGGCGCATGTGATCCAGGAGCTGCAACGCCCGGCGCTGATCCTGGCGCCGAACAAGACGCTGGCAGCGCAGCTTTACGGCGAGATGGCGGGCTTCTTCCCGGACAACGCCTGCGAATATTTCGTCTCCTACTACGATTATTACCAGCCCGAGGCGTACGTTCCGCGCTCCGACACGTACATCGAGAAGGAAGCGCAGATCAACGAGCAGATCGACCGGATGCGCCATGCCGCGACGCGGGCGTTGCTGGAGCGCGATGACGTGGTGATCGTGGCGTCCGTGTCGTGCATCTACGGCATTGGCTCGGTCGAGACGTACAGCGACATGACGGTGGCGCTGCAGGCCGGCCAGCGGCTCGACCGCGCGGACCTGCTGAAACAGCTGGTCACGCTGCAGTACAAGCGCAACGACGCGGGGTTCCAGCGCGGCACCTTCCGGGTGCGCGGCGACACGGTCGAGGTGTACCCGGCGCATCTGTCGGACCGGGCGTGGCGGATTTCGATGTTCGGCGACGAGATCGAGGGGCTGGCCGAGTTCGACCCGTTGACCGGCGAGAAGACCGGCGAATTGCCGGCGATCCGCATCTACGCCAACAGCCATTACGTGACGCCGAAGCCGACCCTGACCCAGGCGGTGAAAAGCATCAAGGTGGAGCTGAAGGCGCGGCTGGCGGAGCTCGAGAAACAGGGCAAGCTGCTGGAGGCGCAGCGGCTCGAGCAACGCTGCACCTATGACATGGAGATGATCGAGGCGACCGGGTTCTGTTCGGGCATCGAGAACTATTCGCGCTATCTGACCGGGCGGCGCCCCGGCGAGCCGCCGCCGACGCTGTTCGAATATCTGCCGGAAAACGCGCTGCTGTTCGTCGACGAGAGCCACATCACGGTGCCGCAGCTCGGCGGCATGTACAAGGGCGACTTTGCGCGGAAGACCGGGCTCGCCGAGCACGGCTTCCGGCTGCCGTCCTGCATCGACAACCGGCCGCTGAAATTCGAGGAATGGGACGTGATGCGCCCGCAGACGGTCTATGTCTCGGCGACCCCCGGCCCGTGGGAGCTCGAGCGCACCCAGGGCGTGTTCATCGACCAGATCATCCGGCCTACCGGCCTGATCGACCCGCCGGTGATCATCCGCCCGGCCGAGACCCAGGTCGACGATCTGATCGCCGAGTGCAAGGCGGTGGCGGCCAAGGGTCAGCGCGCGCTGGTGACGACGCTCACCAAGCGCATGGCCGAGGACCTGACCGAATACATGCACGAGGCCGGCATCCGCTGCCGCTACATGCATTCCGATATCGATACACTGGAGCGCATCGAGATCATGCGCGACCTGCGCCTCGGCGCTTTCGACATCCTGATCGGCATCAACCTCTTGCGGGAAGGCCTCGACATTCCGGAATGCGGGCTGGTCGCGATCCTCGATGCCGACAAGGAGGGGTATCTGCGTTCGCGCACCTCGCTGGTGCAGACCATCGGCCGGGCGGCGCGCAACATCGAGGGCCGGGCGATCCTCTACGCCGACCGCGAGACCGACTCCATGAAGGCCGCGATCGCCGAGACCACGCGCCGGCGCGAAAAGCAGAAGGCGTACAACACCGAGCACGGCATCACGCCCGAGAGCATCAAGAAGGGCATCTCGGACGTC
>JAJFKT010000031.1 GCA_021773075.1 Woeseiaceae bacterium | reverse complement strand
GTAGGTTTCCAGTTCCTTGAGAACCTCTTCGATCGCCCGTTCAAGCTGGGTGTCCTCACCCGCGTTTACCCGCGCCGGGTCCAGCGTCACATCGATGTCCGGTCCAACGCCTTGGTTTTCAATCTCCCATTCACCCTCGGGTGTATAGAAACGGAAGAAGGGCACGGTAAGGAAACCGCCATCGATCAGCTGTGGGTTGGTGGCAATACCGATCAGGCCGCCCCATGTGCGCTTGCCGATCAGTTTGCCGATGCCCATGCGTTTGAAGCTATAGGGCAGGAAGTCCCCGCCTGAGCCAGCGTCCTGGTCGATCAGCATAACCTTCGGGCCAAATACGGCACCGCCGGGTGTGTCGAAGGTCATGCCGTCACGGTCCTGCCATCCAGACAGATACTGGCGCGATAGCACGTCAGTGATGTAGTTGGCCGCTTGGCCACCACCGTTTTGGCGTTCGTCGATAATCATTCCCGCCTTGTCAGACTGGGCGAAGAACATGCGGTTGAAATAGGTGAACCCGCCGCCTGCAGTGTTGGGCAGATACACATAACCAACTTTGCCGTCTGATGCTTCCTCTACCCGTTTTCGGTTGCCTTCAACCCATGCCCAGTGGCGTAGTTGCCGCTCGTTGGCAATGGGTTCCACCACTACATCGCGGGCGTTAGTACCGTCACCGTCGCTGCTGACGCTCAGCGTAACTTGTTTGCCGACCGTCTGGATGAAATGGGCGTATATATTGCCGCTACCGTCAACCGGTGCGCCGTTCACTGCATGAATGAAGTCACCTTCGCTGACACCGATGCCGGGTGCGGCCAGTGGTGCTTTCACAAACGGGTTCCAATTTTCACCGCTGTAGATGCGGGCAACCTGATACTTTCCGTCGACAACCCGCAGGTTTGCACCAAGCAGGCCGATTTGCACCGGTGCGTCAGCATATAGATCACCGCCGCCTGTTCGGTTATGACCCACCTGCAGCTCGGAGATCATATCGATGATCAGGCGCGTCAGGTCGCGGCGGGTTGCCACATGTTGCACAAGTGGCTGGTATTTTTCGTATATGCCATCCCAATCAAGCCCATGCATGTTTGCCGCATAGAAATATTGCTTTTCAAAGCGCCAGGCTTCGTCGAACATCTGTGCCCATTCTTCGCGCGGATTAATGAAGGCCTTAACATCGCTGGTGTTCAGTTTCTTGGCTTTGATGTCTTTAACTGCCTTTGCTGTCATCAGACCGTTGGAACGGGTATTGACAATCACATGCTTGCCGTCTGCCGACAGACTGTAGTTTTGCACTAAATCCATCGCCTTCGCGGCTTTTTTGTCTTTGAAGTCAAAGCGCATCAGCTTTGTGGTCTGGCGGCCACGGCCGTTGGGCTCTATGGTGCCGCCGGGCTGGTCGCTTTCCAGAAAGAACAAGCCACCATCGCTGGCAACCTGCAGAGAGCTGTATGAGCGTTCGGCAACCGGCAGGGCGACGATACGGTCAGTCAAACCGTCCAAATCGACAGTGATTGTGTCGTCGTCTTTCTTGGCATCGTCACCGTCTTTTTTCTCGGGTTTCTCGTCAGAATTGCCAGAATCGTCTGATTTTTCGTCTGACTTTGCTTCTTCATCGCCGGGTTTGGGCAACAGCGGTGATTTACCGTCGGCAGCCAGTACGGCAGCATAAAGTCCGAAGCGAATGGGACGTTCCTGAGTTGACATGTCCAGGCCAACCGAGGTTGGTCCGGCATTGGTGCTGGCCGCAAAATACAGATAGTTACCGTCCGGACTGAAGGCGGGTGATGCTGCGTGGCTCATGCCGTCGGTGATTTGAGTGTGGCTGTCGCTGTCGAAACTATAGAGGTAGATATCGTTGAAATAATTTCTGCGGGCTTTGGTGTAAGCAAGCCATTTGCCGTCGGGTGACAGACTGATGTTGACGCCTGAACGTCGGTTGTCGGTGTAAATTTTACTGGTGTCACCTGATGTGGCATCCATCGACCAAACACCTAAGTGGTTATCTGAGTATAGGATTTTCTCACCGTTTCCAGACCAGTCAACCAGAGCGTAGTCATCGTCACCGAGGGCGAAGCTGCGTTTCACTGCACCGCTTTGATCGGTAACAATTAGCGAATGTTTGCCACCCTTGTCGCTGATATAGGCGATTTCATCACCCTTGGGTGACCATAGGCCTGAAGATTCTCTTACCCCGGCACTGCGTGTCAGGTTACGGGTGCTGCCGTCTTTGAGCGGTACGGTATAAACGTCGCCGCGTGCTGTGACGATGGCCCGCTTACCAGTTGGGGAGAGGCCACCTGCTGTCAGATTACGCATGGCGTCTTTCCATTGAGGCCGTGCTTCTGGCAGGTCAGGGGCCAGCGTTACGCTAATAGCTCGAGTGCGCCCACGCCGGGTGTCGACTACAGCCATGTCGCCCGCGGTTGTGGTAATCAATATGTCAGTGCCGTTGGCCCGCGCCCATGAAATATCCCAGTCTTTTTGATCGGTTACCATTGTCACCGATTTGCTGCTGGTGTCATATTTCCAGACATTTTTCATGCCGCTTCGATCTGACAGGAAATAGACATCGTCGCCGACCCACATCGGGTTGGTGTCAGACGCGCGTACATGTGGAATTTCTTCCCATTCGCCAGTACCATATGTCAAAATCCATATGGGCGGCGTTGATCCACCCCGGTGGTTGCGCCATGCACTGGAGCCGCGGTGGGCTGTATTATATGGTTGGTAGGCTAGACGCTCACCCTGGCTGTCCCAAACGCCGCTTTGCATAACGGCGTCCATTATTTTGTTGGGGAAACCGCCGTCAACGCCCACATGCCAGGCTTGCGCGCTTCGGCCGCTGGTCATTTCGCGGCGCGACGTGAACAATATGTTGGTGCCGTGCGGAGTGAAGCCCTCTACAATGTCTGCATCAGGGTGCCACGTCAGCCGTTTGGGTTGCCCGCCGGAAACCGGAATGGTGTATATATCGGTATTGCCGTCATAGGTGGCAGAAAAGGCGATTGTTTTACCGTCCGGCGAAAATTGCGGCATCATTTCCGGTGCCCGGCGCGTTGTCAGCTGCCTGGGGTTGTCGCCGCTGCGGTCTGCGATCCAAATGTCACCGCCGTATGCAAATGCAATATGATCCTTTGAGATTGCGCCCTGTTTGACCAATCTTGTTTCCGCCGATGCAGCCTGTGCGAATGCAACAGCGGTTAAGCTGACGGATATCGCCAGTTTCAATAGTTTATTTTTCATGTAACCCTCCCAATGTCTCGCTGGAAAACAACGAGCGTTTTTGCCTGTGTTCAGCTTTATTCAGCACATGCGCCAGCCGGTGCTTTTTTATTCCTGGATACCATTTACATCGAAGCCGCCGGTTAAATGTGGGCACGCGGGGCGTGGTCGTCAAGTTTTATGGGGTGTGGGCTGCTGGGTGCGGCGAATTTTAAGCGCTTGGCCAGAAGAAAAAGCGTCTTGACGGCAGCCCGGCGCTCTTATATACCGGCCCGGCTTTTGGCGGCTGTGCAACAGTTTTGAGTTGCTCGAGAAGTCGCAAACGCGCCAAAAGCATTTTGCTAACATTCCGTATATATTCTGTGGGTATTTTATGGATTTTGTCGCGGCGAAGTAGCTCAGCTGGTTAGAGCACCGGAATCATAATCCGGGTGTCGGGGGTTCAAGTCCCTCCTTCGCTACCAATTCAAAAGCCGGTCCTGTGTGGGCCGGCTTTTTTGTTTGAATAAAGGTGCTTTAAGTAGGGGTATTGGTCACGCCGTGGCGTATTTTTCCGGTAACATCTCGGCGATGGAAACTACGCGCTCTGGCGGGAAAGTAAGGGTCACCATCGTGCCTTGTCCCGGTTGGCTGGAAATATCGCAGTCACCACCATGCAGTTCCATCATCAGGTTGACCAGATGCAGCCCCAGTCCGGTACCGCTGTTTCTCTTCGAATAGACGTCTTCGCCCTGAACAAATGGTTGTTTGATCAAGGCGAGTACGTCGCTCTCAATACCAATGCCGTCATCAATAATGGAAAGCTGCAGTTTACCATTTGACAGTAAAATACTTTCGAAACTTATCCGGCCTGTCGGGGCTGTGAATTTTCGGGCATTGGACAGGATATTAGTGATAACCTGAACGATCATGCGCGGGTCTGCCAGCACAAAGTGATCTGTTGAAACCCCGCTAACCTGAATGTTTCGCTGTGCAAACACTTTTGGCGGACCAACCAGGGACTTCGACGCAGTAATCATGTCCATCAAGTTGGCTTCCTCCTCAGCCAATTCCATTTTGCCGGCCTCAATTTTTGCCACGTCAAGAATATCGTTCACCAGGCTAAGTAAGTGATGGCCGCTGGCATTGATGTCTGATGCATATTCGGTGAACTTATTCTGGTTCAACGCTGCTAAATCTGGATCAGCCAGAATATCGGAAAAACCAATGATCGCGTTAAGAGGAGTGCGCAGTTCATGGCTCATATTGGCGACGAAGGCTGATTTTGATGCGCTGGCCTGTTCAGCCTCCAGCCTGGCGATATGCGCCATTTCTGCCGCGGTGGTCAGCCGTTCTGTAGACAGGGCCAGTGTTTTTGCTTCCGCCGCCTGGGCTCCGATTTTTTTTAGTGTCTCCCCAAGTACACTGAAAACCGCAACGACAACTACTTGCCCCAGCAAGGCGTTGATCATTAGCAAACCGCCAATTTCCTCGGGACTGGCGGGGCCGATTGCAAAGCCTAGACCGACCGTGACAGCTGAAATACCGAAGAAAGTAAACATCAATTTATAGCGTGCGCCGCGGGCATCTGCGAAGGTCAACATCAGATAGTAAGCTGGTATCCATATTTGGTAAAAATCGAAATTGTTGCCCTTTGTGAATGCAGCTTCAAACTGCCCAGCCAATAGAAAAGCGCCACAAGTAACAATGTAAATGGTGCCCAGAATACGGTCGTGCCGGCGCGGTAATATGATGTAACCGATGCACAAAAACGCTGAAACGACTGCGAGCGCCGGGCCTGTGTAATGTTCCACAGGCGTCATCAACAGATTTTTTATGCCAATGTAGCTGCAGACCGTGGCCGCAGCGCAAACGCCGCCAGCCACGACAGCCATTTTTTTGTTTGGTTTAAGAATTGTTTGCGTCGACATGTGGCCCGTATATCTTGTTCTGCTACTCGGCCCCAAACCTGGTAAATACCTTACTTGTCCGAAGTTAACAAACTGAAAACAAATTCGCCAAGGATTGACTTGCCGCCGACCGGCTCCCGGAGCGAAAGCGCTAACCGGCCCGCTGCACGATAGTTTAGGGTGCTAACTGGCTTTTTAGGGGATAAGGTTCAACTGGAATAATCAGGGGAGGGAACCGTGAAATATTTTTGGCTTTCAGTTGTGATGATGTCGATCAGCTTTGGTTTGCAAGCATCTGACGAGAAATACGGCGATAAAGTTGCGACGCTGGATACCACTATTCACACGCTTTACAGCGTTATTTCGGGTGACATGGGCGTCGAGCGTGACTGGGATTTGTTTCGCTATTTGTTCAAGCCCGGCGCTCATCTAATCCCGTCGGGCAAACGCCCGGACGGCACTGTTGGGCTTCAGGTACTGACCCCTGACGAATATATTGAACGATCAGGCGCGTTTTTGGTGGCCAATGGCTTCCACGAGCAGGAAATTGGCCGCAAGACCGAGCAATACGGCGTGATAACCCACATATTCAGCACCTATGATTCCCGACGCACGCTGGCGGACATAGAACCCTTTGCCCGCGGTATCAATAGCATTCAGCTGCTAAACGATGGCAAGCGCTGGTGGAT
>JAJFKT010000004.1 GCA_021773075.1 Woeseiaceae bacterium | reverse complement strand
CTACGCTGTTTGGCTCTACCACAGATTCAATTTGAGTCATCGAGATATTGAGGATCTGCTGGCTGAGCGTGGTATTGCGGTGAGCTATGAGGCCATCCGGCTTTGGTGCGCGAAGTTCGGCCCCGAATTCACCAAGAGACTTCGCCGAAATCACCAGGGCTATGGTGACACTCTCTATATAGATGAAGTATTCGTGAAGATTCAGGGCAAACAGTACTATCTGTAGCGAGCTGTTGACCAAGACGGTGAGGTGGTTGATGTATTTCTGCAGTCACGCAGGGACGGCAATGCAGCTAAGCGATTCTTCAAGCGCCTGATCAGAGTGCACGGTAGCGAGCCGAGGAGGATCGTTACAGATAAGCTGCGCAGCTACGGTGTCGCTCACCGAGAACTGATGCCAGATGTCGTCCATGACACTGCGCAATACGCCAATAATCGAGCGGAGCTCTCACATCAGCCGACGCGAGTCAGGGAGCGTGGCATGAGGCGATTCAAGTCCGCATGTCAGGCGCAGAGCTTTCTAAGTACGCACGCCGCAACATACAATTTGTTCAACCTGGGTCGTCATTTGATATCGGCCAAACATTATCGAGTTCTCCGAAAACGGGCATTTACGTCTTGGGAAAAAGCAGCGGCTTTGTAGGTCGATAATCAGCGGGGATTCGGTCGGACGTAATACTTAACTTGTCAGTACCATGGGGCGTTCTAGGCCGATCGGCCAAGCCAGCTTCCCCAAACTCATCAAAACGCCTCTTCCAGCGGTAGAACGCCGTTCGTGAAATACCGAAATATCGGCAGGTCTGAGCAACGTAACGAGGCTCAATCTCTGCGTGTTTCAGTATCCTCAGCCGCCAGGCCACGATTCTCGCATGTTCTGCTTTTGTCATGCTGCTCTCCTCTCATCTTAGCTTTGAGATTAGAGCTGAATGTGTCACGCATCTATTCGGATTTCACATTTAGACGGCGCCGGGCCATCTCACGGCTTGAACAGGCATTCAACTTAGCGAGAAGTTTCGAGGTTTCGACTCCCATCAGGGTTGACTCGTATCTCGACATACGAACCCATCACTTGTTGGCCATCAGCAGATCGGAAGCTCGGCATAATTGTGCGGCCTTTGCAATACAACTGACCAATGCGACAGTAGAAGTAATAGTAGCCTGACCGGTCGTCGGAACCGACGTCAAGAGTCGGTTGGTAGCCATCCTTCGGTGCCGTTGCCATTGCTCGGTAGACTGCGGCGGGACTTTCGTCTGAATATTCATAGAGCAGAACGCCGCCATTTGCCTCGCTGAAATCAAGCGCTGTTGCAGCTGGCTCGCGAAATTGCGCGCCCGGCATATCCGGCATCGGCTTTGCGGCTAATTGCCCGTCTTCGGTGATCGTTACTAGCAACTGGACATACCCAGCCAGCATTTTCGCCGACTTGGACGGGGGTATGCTGAGCCGATCAATTTTAACACCGCTGCTACCAAGATCGCGGCGCAAGGGTACTACCCGCAGCGGTCCAGTTTCGGACGTTTCCAGGTAGCCCTCATAGCGGTCGAGTCGTGCTTGATTTTCATTGCTGCGCAATACAATCCGAAGTCCCAGCTGTTCGAGGCTTTCTACCTTCAGCCCATATCGGTCGTTCATCGCCGTACTTGCAGGCTCGGTATCAGACGGCACCGACTCTCTTTTCACACCGAAATCGAGTGTTTCAGAATAATATCCGCTCTTCGAAAAGTGCAGGCCAATTCCGGTGCAGGTGCGGCAAGAAATTCTGAAACTTCCGTCTTTTAGTTCAAGGCTGCTTTCGTCCACAGACTTAAATGACGAGGTCCTCCAGGTAAACGAACTTTTTCGCACGCTAACCCGTACGTCATCAATGGCCTCACCCTGAGCGTCTACCACCTGGCCCGTCAATTTGATTGAGCCGTTAAATGCCGAGCAGCCTGTACACACGGACACTGACATTATGCACAGGCTCACGGCGGTCATGACAATTTTTTTCGGTGCCCGGTACATACTGGGTAACCACCTCTCTGAACCAGCGAAATAACTTTGGACATCTCGAGCATACGTGATACTCACGCATTTTTATGACTTACATCGTCAGCGAAGCCCGCGTTTCAGAATTTCGGCGGCGTGGCTGGGTGGTAGTATTTCTGTACAAGTTCAACCAGTTGGCCGCTGTCCGTGAGTACTCTGATTCGGACATTTACAAAGTCGCGAAATTCGTCCGATTGCTTTGCACTGAACGCCAGATAAACGTTTTCTGTTGGAACGATACTCGTCGCGTCGTGGAATTCTACGTTATCGAAGTCAAGACCAGCGGCCTTCAAGTTGTAAATAACTCTCGCTTGCCATTCGATGACGACGTCGCCGCGCCCGTGTCGGAGCATGTCAAGAGAACCGCTTGGGGAAAATGAGCGCAGGACGTCAATATTACTATCGTCGCTCGATTCAGCAAGGTAGTCGTCAAGCCTCGCATAGTGAAAGTTCTCAATTAAGATCAGTGAACGATCGTTCAGGTCGTCGAAATCTTTGATGGTAATTCCGCTATCTTTCATCGTTACCGCTACGTGGTTGAACGGAAAAATGGGTAGTTCCGACAATTCGTAGTCAACGTCATCATTAAACGAATCCGGAATCCCGTGCATAATCCAGTTCTCGTTTTGTACCAATTCTGCGCGCATACGTTTCCAGGGCAAGACCTTGGGTTCAATTACGTAGTCCGAATCCTCGAACACCAGTTTGACGATCTCGGTCATTATTCCGCCGGCCATCGGATTGCCGTCACGCACAATCATGATTGGCTCGACAGTGTCCGCCAGGACGAAGTAGGCGACGCGCTCTTCTGCAGCGGTCGGACTAGCCAGCCACAGGCAAGCGGTGGCGGCGGCTGTCAGACGATGTACGCGTTCGTATCTAGTGCCTTTAAACAAGACTGACTCCGTATATACGAGCATGGTTGTAGATCAACATCTGTGTATCGAAAATATCAAAGCCTTCGACAATCTTTTCTTCGTCAGTAAGGTTGCGGCCGAACAATGCGAGTTCTAATTTTTCACCTGACAGGCGCCGCTCGCCATGGACAAACGCCGCGTAAGCGTCGGTATCCTGATCGAAACGCGTATCGTAGTCGGAAGGCGAATTGAACGGGATGGAGCCCTTCTTGTTGTCGGCGAAATAGAACAGCCCGGCAACGTAGTCGCTACCATCGGCGGAAAATGTCGTACGCAGCTCCTGGGAGAACTGCTCAGCATCTAGTAGCTGTCCGCTTTGGAACAGATCATTCGGGTTGGCAAAAGCGCCATCCCAGTCGACCTTGTCAACAGAAGATGCGGCGGTTATTGAATGGAACGATAGCTCGTCCTTTTTCCAATTGACCGTGATGCTACCCCCCGCGTTGTCGATCTCCTGGCGTGGTCCGATAATATCGGGGAACAGTTCAACGCTGTGAGGGTCGCTAACCGGATCACGATAACCGAATCCGTCGAAGCACTCGCGGGCGACGATTTGTCGATCTGAGCATCGTTCGCCCGAAGCTGTGAGTAAGCCGCGTGCTTTGTAAAGCGTGGGACGATTGTCGTTTCCAGCGACGACTTCTGCGTAGCCAGTAAGCTCTTTCCCGGGCGACTCAGTGACGAAGTGAATAAGGCCGCCGGTTGCGTTGCGACCGTATAGTGTGCCTTGAGGCCCGCGCACGACCTCGACTCGCTTCAAGTCGAACAATTGGCCAGCCTGTGCAGTGAGTGTCCCAAAGTATACGTCGTCGACGTAGACAGCTACCGGTCCCTCGTTTGTGTCACTGAGGTCATTCAGTCCGATGCCACGAATCGACAATGCCAGATTGGTAGATTCACCCGCTGGCGTCGCAAAGGTAAGGTTCGGTATCTGCTCGGACAGGTCGGCGACGGTTCGAAACGATAATTCTTGGAAGCGGCGGCCCTTGATCGCGCTTATCGATGCGCCGACCTCTTGCGCATTTTGTTCTCTGCGCTGCGCAGTGACAATCACTTCATCAATACTAGCTGAATTCGGCAAATCGGATTGCTGCCCAAACGCAGGTGCGGCAGCTAGTAGCACGCCAACAAGTGTCAAGTATCGATTCAATTCGCACATCCGCCGGGCCCTAGGACGTCTTAGTCCGCAAGATGTAGCCGATGTTTCTTGCGGTTCTGATTAGCTTCGGCTTCGTCGGATCTTGTTCGAGTTTCTTTCTTAGTCGTGTAATTCGTACGTCGATGCTTCGGTCGAGTGGGCTCCAGTCACGATGTGACGATTCTTCCAGCAACGTATGACGTGATACGGGGGAATTCGGATTTTCAGCGAGCACGGCCAGAATGTCGAGCTCGCCCGCGGAGAGTTCAGGGCTACTGCCTTCGTCACTCGTTAATGAACGTTTTAATGTGTCAAAGTGCCACTTTCCGAAACTGACGATTCCACCTTCTTGGGACTGGCTTGGGTTCGCGTTCACGCGTCTCAACACGCTGTTGATTCGCGCAAGCAACTCACGAAAGTTAAACGGCTTTACTACGTAATCATCCGCACCCATTTCAAGACCCAATACACGGTCCTCAGGGTCCCCGTGCCCCGTTACCATGATGATTCCACATTGATATTCGGCTTTTATCTGTTGCGCGAGCTGAATACCGTCAGTACCCGGAAGGCCAACATCGAGCAGTATCAGATCCGCCGGGTCGCGGCGCATGATTTCCTGCATCTCATTTCCATCGGCTGCCAGCGATACGCGAAAACGTCTTAGCTCAAGATACTCACCAACTGCATCGAGGATTTCCGGATCGTCATCCACTACGACAATGTGCCTCTTACTTGACACTGGCACTCTCCTTCGGTTTGTAGAGCACGTTTTCTACGATAGCAACAAGCTCCTGAAGTTCGAAGGGCTTGTTGATGTACGGCCGGTGTTGTTCTTCGAAAAAGTCGATGAGTCTTGGATCCAATGCGTCTCCCGTAACAAATACGAACTTTTCGGTGAGTGCTTTATCCATCGAGATGGCTCGGCGATAGAACTCCATGCCGTCGGTTTCCGGCATGTGCACATCAGCCAGAATGACATCAAACTCAGAGCGTTCTAATCGTACGATGGCCTGTTCCGCGCTAAATGCTGTGGTAGGCGAGTGCCCGTACTGTGTCAGCACCTCGGCAATGCTGGTGGCGAGTGGCTCATCGTCGTCTACAACCAGTACCCGCAGGTTGCTGAGGCTTTTTTGAGTGCGAGCCAGAATTGACACATCTTCACTCTCGCGGTTCGTGCTTGGCAATTCGATGACAAACATGGCACCTGTTGGTTCTACGTCCGCCGCTGCGATAGAACCGCCATGCGCTTCGATAATCGACTTACAAAATGCAAGGCCAAGGCCCGTGCCTCGACCCTCGGGCTTGGTCGTGAAGAAATGATCGAAAATCTTGTTACGAATATTGGCAGGAATTCCCGGTCCATTGTCGGCAATCGAAATTGTGACCTTCTCGCTGTTTGCATCGGAGTATGCGCGAATGTGTATGTTTCTGGCGAGATCTGAGCTGCTGAGTGATTGTTGGGCGTTTACAACGATATTAATCAGGACCTGACTCAATTGTGAACCGTCGCCCCAGATTTTGGGCGTGTCGGGCGCTATATCAGTTTTGACCATGACATTTCGTTTGGCGAGTTGGTAGCCGAGCATCTCGAGTGACTCGGTGACAAGGCTCTGAACGTCGAGTACTGTCTTCTCGATTTTCCGTTGTCGCGCCAACGATAAAAACTTGCGAACGATATCGGCGCACCTCTTTGCAGGGTTTAGAATTTTATAAGCACGCTCTCGAGTTCTGTCGTCGCTGGCAGTTTCGGCAAGTAATTCTGCCTGTGCGGATACGACTGCCAATGGATTATTGAGCTCGTGTGCAACTTCGGCGAGCATCGACCCCAATGCACCAATTTTCTCACGGTGAATGAGGTCAGTTTGTTGTTCCTCGATACGTCGAAACAGATCGTTTATGCGATCAATTACCAGGCCGAGTTCGTCATCCCGGTGTGCTCGCAGGTTCGTTAGCCCAACCATTTTCGTATCGCGCAAGTCCAGTCCGCGTAGCTGCTCGGCTACATCCATCAATGGTCTTGTCGTTGTTCTATAGAAAATATAGGCAAGTGCACTGGCCAACAACAAGAATTCTATAAGAAGATAGACAATGCGAGCTTTAATGACGTCAGCAAAGGTCTGCCCGATAACGCCCGGGTCCGCACGGATTTCAAACTTTCCGACTATAACCAATCCGTCATTGTGCTCACGTTGTTCGCCAACGACATAGTCGGATCGATCAACTGTTAGGTCACGTTGGTAGGTCGTAATATCGGCAAATAGCCGGATGGCCAAGGCGCTCGCACCAGAGGAGTCCTCAAACTGTCGGGTTCGACGAGCCAGCACTGTGTCGAGGTCCGTCGTAATGCTGACGTATTGTAGCTCCTCGAATCGCATCATTCCTTCGATGACGGACTCTGCTTGAAGGCGGTCGACATGAAATGCCGCCCGCGCGGCAGCGTTGTAGAAGGCATCGATGAGTTCGTTGCCGAGCTCCTGGAATCGGCTCCGTTCGCTTTTGTAAGAGGACACGATTTCCAGGCTCGTGAACGCAACGGCCACCAGCGCGAAGACGATGACGGTATACGCAGTTTGCCTGAGCCACAGGCTATTTCTTGTGGATCGAGTCATAGGTTTTCACCTCAGCCAGTATCGCACAGCGATCAGTGGATAGGCCGGCCGGTTAACATCGTTAACATTTCTTACAGATCAGAAATCAACCTGAGTGCGGCGCTGTAACACGCCTAACAAATCTCCCCTCGCAGTGAAACCACGTTAACTGCCGAAACTGCTAAAAAGTCACTTGCACATAAAAGTTCGTTCATAGGAGATAGGTCATGACCAAAGCAAGCAGATCAGTGGGAATGGTGACAGTAGCCACGATAGTGGCTGCATTCGCATTCTCGCTTACCGAAACAGTACAAGCAGATGCACACGAAGAGTATGAAGCTGCCTTTAACAAGGACGGCGAATTGATTCGTCCAGCCGGATGGCGGGAGTGGGTATTTGTTGGCAGCCCGTTGACGCCAAATTCTCTCAACGGTGGGGTGGCAGCGTTCCCGGAGTTTCACAGTGTTTACATCGACCCAAAGAGTTGGGATCACTACAAGAAGACCGGCAAGTTTCGTGAAGGCACAATGTTTGCGAAAGAGTTGACACTGGTCGGCGATACCAGTGCGACCAGTGGCATTGGTTTCTTCAACGGAAAACTGCAGGGCTTCGAGATCGCACACAAGGATTCTAAGCGGTACTCGAAGGACTCCGGCGGCTGGGCGTATTACACGTTTGGACACCATGACGAGCCGTATGACGACACGACATCAGCTATGCCGGCAGCGGCATGTGCGGCATGTCATACGGCGGCTGCGGCCGAGGACATGGTGTTCACGCAGTACTATTCGATTCTTCAGGCCGCCAAAGGCGCTGGAGAGGCTGCTGCAGGTACCGGTGGTAAATAGTAGTTGCGAGCCAAGGACGGCTCGCTCGTTTGAGGGCATAGGGGAAGAACATGATTTTGAAGTTTCTTGTGGCATTGATAGCGTTTACGTTATGTGCTGTTTCTGTTGCCGATGAGTCGTTTGAATCGACCTACGATACGCTCGTCGATCGTCAAGGCAACATTACATTACCCGTGAATTTTCGAGCTGAGTGGATATTCTTGGGAACCTGGTCGATCGCAGAAAAAGACGTCGAACAGGTCAGCGCTGCCAGCGGGCACGGTGCAGCCGGTCTCCACAATGTCTACACCCAACCGGGTGTGGCCGAATACTTTCGCGAGAATGGCTCGTTTCCAGATGGAGCTGTTTTAGTCAAAGAATTGTTACGAGCAGAAACGGCCCAAATGACAACAGGCACGGTTAGTCGAGGTGTGGAAGTCGAGGGCTGGTTCGTCATGATCAAGGACACGAAAGAGCGATTCGATTCGAACCCATTGTGGGGCGACGGTTGGGGATGGGCTCTGTTCGATGCCAGTGATGCCGAGAATGCAGTGACGCAGAATTACAAGACCGAGTGTATCGGTTGCCACATACCGGCACGCAACGATGATTGGATCTATTTGTCCGGATATCCGGTTCTTTCGGAGTGAGATCTTTCTAGGCGAACGCACGATATGAACGGAAGACTGTTGACAGTTTTCATTCTAGTCATTTGCGTCGGAATAGTGTTCGCGCTCGGAGTGTGGGCGAGACCCCACTTGGCTCCCGAATCTGCACCAGTCGCAAGGGGTGCCGCCTACGCCGGCATTCGCGGTTGTGTCGATTGCCACGGATATCCTGACAAGCCGTTGCTGGACGCAAACGACGAAGCATGTTCGGACGTAAACAACCAGAGCGCGCACCCAGACTACAGTGTTGACTGTTCTGACGTATTGTCCTACTTCGAGGTAGTTCGACTTCGCCGAAGCTTTGATAGCCGTGTAGAAGATGGAAAGGGCGGTTTGTTAATAAACGGGGAAGCGCTGGCGCGTGAGTACCACTGTTTCCAATGTCACGGACCGCTGGGGCAAGGCGGATTTGCAAATGCCAAGTCTCTTAAAGGTTATGTGCCGGGCTATTTCGGCAATGACTTTAGGGCACTTACAAGAAGCGCAGACCTAGATTCGGTACGTCAGTGGATTATGAACGGACTTGATTCGAGCATCGTCGAAAAACCGTTTACGGGAAAGATCGCAGAATTCTTTTTTGAACGAGAGGAGGTCAGCATGCCGAGTTACCGATCATTGCCACCTGAGGAATTGGAAACGTTGGCCAACTACGTCATCGCCATAAATAAATTTGGTCCCATGAGCGCGGACGTCGTTCGTTCATATGGGGCCGCAACAATGCATAGTGCAAAGGAGAACTAGAGATGCGTATACCTTGTCGAGCAATCATCGTGTTACTTGTCACCACCTACGGGCTGGCAGTGGTAGCGAATTCTCACAGTGTCGACTACCCGTCGGACTACCGTTCGTGGCAGCACACTAAGTCAATGATCATTCAACCAGGTCACCCGCTGGAAGACCCCTTTGGTGGCATACACCATATCTACGCCAATCCCAAAGCAATGGACGGTTTGATCGATGGTCGCTACGAAGCTGGAGCTGTCTTCGTATTTGATCTTCTCGACTACGTCGAAAGTGAAAACGTGATCGTTGAGGCGGACCGCAAACGAATTGACGTCATGCAGTACGACAGTAAACAGTTCTCAGAAACAGGTGGTTGGGGATATGGCTCTTTCGTCGGCAATAGCAAAACGGAGCGCATCGATCAGGATGTTGTTGCGGCCTGTTTCGCTTGTCATACGTCGACCGAATCGACGAACTATGTATTCAGCAACTATCGAGACTAATTGAGGAGAGATTCTATTTACCGATTGAATATCGCGGGATCTTTGCTCGCGTTCATTCGAGCAATATAGTTGTGAATGACGGCCAATGAGCCAATGCGGACATCTAAACCTCTACTGGATATCATCGTACGGCCATGCTGCGGAGTAGCCATGAATAACGACAAATTGAATCGGTCGCTCTCTCTCGGTGCGAACTTCGGTGTATTGGTCGGATTGATTCTATTGGTGTACGAAGTTCACCAAAACTCAGACTTAATGCGAGCGCAAATATCCATGGAGCGCGCTACGACCAATATTGAGCTCTTGGCAAGTTTCGCTAATGGTGGCGATTTGATACCGATCGATGTCAAGCTTAAAGAGGAGTTCGAGGATTTTCCAGAAACGCTTGGATGGTCAGAGATCCTGACAGGAGAAGAGAAGCGGCGCTATGAGTTTTGGATGTACGCGCGACTTACTGAGCTTAATAACGACTGGTTCCAGTGCGTGGAAGGTCTGGTGCCACCTGAGATCTGCAGAAATGAGATTCGTGACAATATGCGACGCAGTCTTCACCGATTTTACGAGTTGGGCATTTCTTTTACGCGCTCAGAGTCCAGCTTCATCGTTGCAATGCAGGAACTCGCAAGCCTGGAAGGGCTACCAGAAGTCAACGACGATGGAACGTGGCAGTGAGGCCTGTTCGGGAGTACCTTTGTGCGAGGTACCTTGGATTAGTGGATTAGGGGTCGAACCGAATAAATCGCAATACATTCTGAATAGATCAAATACGGGACCAAATAATACTTGGGGCATGGACGCGCCCTTTTGAATCAACGAGTGTCTGCGTGAGATTTGCGTGATTGAGTCGTGCTTCGTTGTGCATTGTCGAGCAACTAGTGCAACGAGCGCCCCAACAACTCTTTAATGATTAGAATTACTTACTGACTAGCCAGCTAACTTCGAACCCGGTGGTCGGAGGTTCGAATCCTTCCGGGCGCGCACTAAACACCAAGTTAAATCAAGCAGTTAGTGCCTCATGCGCTAGCTACTTTTTTTCCTTAACATCACCGGTGCGGGATTTTTTCGGGGCCCCTCCGACAACCTGGTTATTAGTAGGTTTTGCCGATTGGGCACATCCCGCAGAAAACCCACACGACTGTCTCGTGTGCGAATCCCCATCTACGAAACAGTTTGATGACGAGCCAGGTGGTTACGGATGCTCATAGAAGTCATCGCACCCCACAGGAATCTCGTATTTCTCAGGCACCTCGATTATTTTGTTTGATGATCGTTCGAAGTAAGAAGTTAGCCGCCCCAGATCATGACGTGGAAACCGCCCAACGATCCTGGCCTGGGAGAATCGTGGATACGAAAGAAATACCCATGCCTTGTCCAACGACATAGAGGCGCTTATCCAGTCGGCATACCACTCACTCCTGGTTTCGGGGCCATCGCCCCAACGCATTTGACACCTTGCTCGCTTGACTTGGTCTCCGAGAGATTCACCATGAATGCTGAGCGCTGAAGTAACTAACATTCGTTTGTCACTACGCTCGGGCACCAGCTCGGCACTCATTCCGTCAATCCCGTATTGCCAAACGAGCGACGCAAGCACATCAATGTCTGCCGGAAAATCCAGTTTGAGTTGAATTGTCACAGCCGAATCGGGAGGTAGCGTCCCTAGAACCCGAAATGCGTATTTTCGAAAGTCGTCATCTTCCAGCCAAGGTGGTTGTCGCAATGACGGATCCATTCCTGCGACCAAAATAGGTGCATCAATGGGTGCCACGTCCTGCTCACACTCATCTGGCGCGTTTAAGTTGGAGGGAATGTCGATCTTCTTGCTAAGCTCGTCGCGAGTATAGGCCGCGAGTATCTGAACGTGTTCCAGTTTCGTAGACTGGCCATCCACAACTCGAGCGGCAGGAAGAATGGAGCCGGACTGTAATTCTCGAATTGCGTGGGCCGTTCCCTGAACCTGAAACTTGCTGATCACCCAGTCTCCGATTGGTTGATCACGAAGCTCATTCGTCTCACCATAACTGACTGAAATCAGTGCACGACATCGCGTATGCCGCTGCGCCGCCTCGCTGGCGTACATCTCGCCTAGCCCTAAAAGTATCAAATTGCGTGGCCGATCGTCGATAAGGGGGCCGTATTCGATGTAGGCGAGAACTCGGGGAATGCGAAGCTGCAGCGAGGCGGTGTGCATTTCCTCAATACTAACCGGTTCATCGAACAAGAGATGTACGGCAAAAATTTGCTCAGCCGACGCGTCAGAAATTTCTTCCTTCAACTTTCGCAACGATTCTGGGTCGGGCAAGATATCAGGCGCAACCGCGAAAACGGCATCCGCACTTTTAGTTCCACTCTGCGCGTAGACGATTGTTGCAGAAATCAGTACAGCGAGAACTGAATAAAAGACGACTCTAATCACGCCAGCTTCTCGGTTGCTATAGTTAATTAGCCCATTCGGTTTTGTCAGGACAGAGCATACATGGGCGACTCGGTATTTCGTAGCACCTTACGTACGCGCGAGTCCAAGACCAGCAGAGCCCGGTTCTATCCGGCCATCATCTTTCTCGCATCGACTTCAGGACTTGAGAAAATTACCGGCTCAAGATCTGGACAGTGCATTGTCCAATATTACTTTAGTTGCCAATCTTGCGGTTTCGGCCGCGTTCGGCGTGCCGGCGACTTGTGAGGTAACAATTGAGCCCTCCAGCAATATCGCAATGGTTGTGGCGACTGCATGTGCATCCGGAATATTCGCGGCCTCCGTCAATTCTTCGATATAGGAAAGCGTGAGGCGCTTGTACTCCTTGCACACTTCTCGAATAGCGCTGTCTGGTTCGGAATACTCACCGATCGCGTTGATGAACATGCATCCATAAAATTTGTTATCCGAAAACCAGGCGTGAGCAACATCAAAAATGGCCAATAGACGGTCATACGCCGTCTCTCCGCTATTGTCCACGGCCTTCATGAACTCGTTCCGGAAGCGCCCGTCGTGATGTCGTAGCGCCGCAAGAATCAACTCTTCCTTGGACCGAAAGTGATGGTACATGGTCTTTTTGGAGACCTTTGCCTCCTCGGCAATCCGATCGATGCCGGTCCCGTGATAGCCGTGAGCCGAGAACAACTCGATCGCGGTATCCACTAAGTTCTGTCGCTTTGATGACATAAAATACACCGTTCTGTTACTTCGAGTATTGGGACTGGTCCCGCTGAAACGTCCTAATAATAGGCTTATTGCACATATTTTCTTACGTTTGTCGAATATTTCTCGAAAAAATCCTTGACAGTATACACAGATCTGTTTACATTCGCATTTCCCAAGTAAACCGATCTGTTTACTTGAGCTAAGTTTAAGTATCGATGCTATGCCAAACCTAAGCCCCATCAATTTCACCAACCTAAGGAAATACACAATGAAACTCAGATCAACATTAATGGCACTCGTTGTCTTATTCGGCTTCGCCGGCAATGCAACGGCGTCCGATTACACGAACAGCACCCCGGCTGTGCAGGGCTACGACGTCGTCTCCTACCAAGCTGGTAAACGGCCGGTCCGCGGCAATGGACATTTTGTCTCGATTCACGACGGTGCTACTTATCAATTTTCCAGTGCGGACAATCAGAAACTATTTGAGAGCAACCCTGAGAAATATGCACCAGCGTATGGCGGCTATTGCGCGTTCGGCGCATCCGTTGGCAAGAAATTCATTGGCGATCCGGAAGTATGGCGTGTCGTTGACGGCAGGCTGTACCTGAATCTGGACACCAGCATTCAGTCGGATTGGCTGAAAGACGTACCCGGCCGAATCAAGAGCGCGGATGCAAACTGGCGCGAGATTGAGGACAAAGATCCGGCATCCCTTTAGGTGATGTGACCTCGGTGGTCGTTTTCGGACGACCACCTTCTTTGGTGCCGACAAATTAACAGCGCCTGACCAAGAGCTTAATTTGTCAGTGCCCAATCGAGGCTGGATTACTGGAGATATGCCTTAAGCGGTTCCCAATACATCTTGTGCCAGCCCGGCTCGAGGTGTCCAGCCGCATCTTCCGGGTAACCCGTGTGTGTCAGGCTGAGGATGGTTGTGTCACCCGAGGCTTCGAGGTCGAATCGAACAATCGAGTACACACCGTCGGGCCACATGTTTGTGACACGCCAGGCCTGCACAATACGTTGGCCAGGAATCAGTTCGATATGACGTCCATTTATCTCGCCGCCGAACAGCAGGAAAGCGCCGCCTTCGTCGGTTGTGATTTCCGCTGGCGCGCCGGTTGCTTGGCCGAACTGATCGGCTGACGTCAGCGCGCTATACACTTTCGCGGCGCTCGCCTCAATGCTGACTGATTGTTCAATTGTCATGCTGGTTCTCCTGCTTTCGAATCCCTAGCGAACAACTCTACTGCAAATTGCCCAAAATTGATTATTGCGGTGCAGGTCGCGATCCCTGATCATTCGCTCGTGAACTCTTCACCTCAGACATTACTAAAAGACGTATTCGGCTACCACAACTTCAGGGGCGACCAGCAGACGATTATCGACGCTGCTCTGGATGGCCGTGATTCCCTCGTAATCATGCCAACAGGCGGCGGCAAGTCCTTGTGCTATCAGATTCCTGCCATTCTGCGAGAGGGTACCGGGCTCGTCATCTCCCCGCTCATCGCACTGATGCAGGATCAGGTTACGGCGCTGAATGAGGTCGGTATTGCGGCGGAGTTTCTCAACTCCAGCCAGTCATTCGATGAAATGCGGGCCGTTACTGCCATGCTGAGACGCGGCGAGTTACAGCTTCTGTATATTGCACCTGAGCGTTTGGCCACCGAGCAGACGCGGGCCTTGTTGCGTGAGATACCCATTTCCCTGATTGCGATTGATGAGGCGCACTGTGTGTCGCAATGGGGCCATGATTTTCGTCATGACTATCTTTCCTTGTGTGAACTCGGCACGTTGTTCCCGGGCGTGCCGCGGATGGCAGTGACCGCCACGGCAACGGACAGAACACGCACAGAAATCCTTACGCGACTCGAGCTGAATGAGCCCGGTATTTTTGTCGCGCCATTCGACCGTGAAAACATCAGTTACGCCGTGCAAGTGAAAACGGATGCCAAGCGGCAGCTGTCGAAGTTTCTGCAGAAACGTCGCGGTGAGGCTGGCATCATCTATTGCTTGTCGCGAAAGAAAACCGAGAGTGTCGCAGCTCAGTTGTGCGAACAGGGATTTGAAGCGCTGCCCTACCACGCGGGCCTCGATCCCGAGGTCCGGCGGGAGAATCAACGCCGCTTTCTTGCCGAGGAAGGACTGATCATCGTCGCGACGATAGCTTTCGGCATGGGCATCGACAAACCAAATGTTCGTTTCGTTGTACATTTTGATCTGCCGAAGAGTATGGAGTCCTACTATCAGGAAACGGGCCGGGCCGGTCGTGACGGCGAGCCGGCTGCGGCCTGGATGGTTTATGGTTTGCAGGACGTTGTACGTTTGCGGCAGATGTTGGACGAGTCCGTGGCCGGTGAAGACTACAAACGCTACGAACGCTACAAACTCGATGCACTGTTGGGATGGTGCGAGGTCACCGGTTGCCGGCGTCGACCATTGCTGGCGTATTTTGGCGATTCGCTGGCCGAGGATTGCGGCAACTGCGACGGTTGCTTAATGCCTGCCGCTTCCTGGGACGGGACACAAGCAGCACAAAAGCTACTTTCAGCCATCTATCGAACCGGGCAGCGATTCGGTGCTGCACACATTGTTGATGTGTTGCTCGGTAAAGCGACGGATAAAGTGGAGCAGCATGGTCATGAGCAACTCAGCGTCTTTGGGATCGGGCAGGACAGGGCGTCTGCCACCTGGCGATCTGTTACGCGTCAGTTAGTGGTCGCCGGCCACCTGCGGGCCGACGCCGAGCGCTTCGGCGCGTTGGTGCTTACTGATACCAGTCGCGGCGTTCTTCGCGGCGAAACACTACTGCAGTTTCGTGAGGACCCGAAGTTGCCCGCCGCGGTAGCGAGAAGGTCGAGTCCTACACGCACAGTAGCGACAAAAGATCAGGACTTGTGGGAGGCGCTGCGAGAATGTCGCCAGTCGCTCGCGAGCGAGCACGGCGTGCCTGCGTACGTGATTTTCCACGACAAGACCTTGCACGAAATGTTGCAGTTTCGCCCGCAGTCTGAATCTGCGATGTTGGATATCAGTGGTATCGGGCAAACGAAGCTGGATCGATACGGTGAGCAGTTTCTGGAGATTATTCGGCAGCAGTGTTGACCAAAAGTCTTATCGAGTTCTCCGATAATACGTGTGTGTGGCGATTAAGTAATATCAAGGTCGCTGAGTAACTCGTGAAACTCAGGCATCGCCCGGAGGTTTGCTATTCGTGGGTCGAAACGTGCCAACCAAATTCCGGACCAGCCTAAAGACTTCGCTAACGCAAGTTCTCGTAATGCTACATCGAGTTCGTTCCGTTGCGCGTGCCAAACTGCACGCACGTAGTGTGTCGGTGGAGTTGCGATTCCGCGGTCGGCTTGTTGCTGCATAAAGGTGTCAATCATCTCCAGCATTTTTTCTTGTTTGGACAGCTGACCCGTTTCCTTATAAGCATGGGCGAGATCAAGTGCGGCTAATGATCCCCAGGAATACTCCCAGATGTAGAGAAGATCAGCGTTCGTCGAATTCGCGAGGCCGCGGTCAAAAAGCTCCAGTGCCGTTTCGTTATTTCCCTGCCACACTGCTAATGATGCCGCCCGAAATACAATATCTTGTCGGTGCGGCAGCTGTTCGGCGACCGCAAGCAAGTATTGTTCAAGTTCGGCATACTCTTCGCGCGCGAGCATCAACCGATAGCGCGCCATAACGGATAGGTAGGAATCCGTATCGACGCTGTCGGCGGAGGCAACATAGAGTTCGGCCGCCTCAAAATCGCCCAGGTCAATATCGATCATTGCCAGCATCGCTAAGATTTGTACTTGGTCCGTCAACCCAAAATCGATTGCATTATTTAATTGCACCGCAGCATTCTCAAGGTTGCCACGTAGGTATTCGTTGTACCCTAGCGCCCAGTACAAGTTGGCGAAGTCCTTGCCGTACTTGATAGCCACCTCAAATCGCTCATCGGCCTCCGTTGTCCTTCCACCCAGGGTTAGCATCCGGCCCACATTCATATTGGCAATCGGAGACAGCGGGTCGAGCTCAAGTGCACGTCTGTAGGCCGCTAAGCCCTGACTGAATTGCGATTGCATATCGAGCGCGCGACCCAACCAAAGGTGCGCTGGCATGTAGCCTGGGTCGAGCGCCGCCGCGGTCCGCAGGGATGTTGTCGCTTCGTCGTAGCGCTCGTTGTGCAGTAGTACAAGACCGCGTGATGCGTGTGCTTCAGCAAGGTCCGGATCGATCTTCAGTGCGTCATCAATAGCCTTATTCGCGACCAAAGTCGCTTCTTCACGTGCCAGGCCACCGTATTGTGAAAGCAACATATGGGCGTCGGCCAAGCAACTGTACGCAAGCGGAAAGTCAGGATCGGCGGCGAGTGCCTGATTGAAGAAATCGATCGACTGTTTGAGTGCGCCCGAGCTACGTTGGTTTAGATAGAAATGTCCTTCAAGATAAAGCTTGTATGCCTGATCGACTTCAGTGGAGCGCCTCACTCTGAGTTCAGATGTTTCGTCAACTAAGCGAATCTGCAGTTCCGTCACAACAGAGCGAGTAATCTCGTCTTCAATATCAAAAATGTCATGCACAGTTCCGTCAAAACTTTCTGACCATAACTGCTCGCCAGTTTTCGTATCAATCAGTCGATTACTGACTCGTAACCTGTCGCCATCAAATTGAACGCTGCCCGTCAACATCGCATCGACGTTGAGCGTCGTCCCAATCTCAGCAGGCCCCGTGCCGTATTCCATTAGTCGAGCAGCCGACTCTCTGCCAATAACGCGCAATCCGTCAATTTGACCGAGGCCGATGAGCAAATCCTCCGTTATGCCCTCGCTGAAATAGCGCCTGTCACCATCTTGGCTAAGGTCAGAATACGGAATGACAACGATTCCCGGCGGGTCAGTTGCCGCAGTAACACTCGGACGGGGTGAATTCGAAACCGGTGGTGCACGCAAATTCACGGTAAGCAGAATCAATGCAGCGAGCGCGAGGCCCGCAAAAGCAACCCGTACTGCCCACCGCGAGCGCGCAACAGATTTGATTTTGTCGCCGGCGTTTTCATCATCCGTGGCGGTTGGCACTACCAACAATTTGTAACCGTGCTTAGGGACGGTCAGGATGAATTTCTGAGTTTGGCTGTTGTCGCCGAAATACGTGCGAAGCTGATATATGCAGCGTGATAACACCTCGTCACCAACAACGGCGTTCGGCCAAACGCGATCATGAAACTCCTGCCGGGGCACGACGTGGCCGGCACGATCAGCGAGTACGAGAAGCACGTTCATCACCTTGGGTTCAAGGTGAATAGTGGTTTCGCCTTCACTCAGCGTGCGCAGCTCCGGTTGCACCAGAAACCGACCCAGTCTGAACGGACTGGATTCTAAAGCGGAATTCGCCATTCGCGGGCCACGGAGATTTTCCTCATATTACTATCAGAGCAGTGTCAGGATTCCTCATTAGGCCATAGCTTAGTCAAAGTTCATACGCCGCTTGCTTTTTGCGACCTGCCTCGCTTATTCGATTTAGTCATGACTGGGCAAATTGTAGTATTCCGTGGGCCATAAAAGCGGTGTCGCCAGCACAGGAAACAATGATCAAGCTTTCTTAAAGGAAGCATCAGGCGGTTAAGGACGATACGCGTGATGATTGATGTTGCAATACATCTGCAATCTGGAGGGAGTCGAACCATGCCAGCTATTCGAAACTACAGGAAAATCATAGCGCTTAGCCTCACGCTCGTCCTTGGAATTGGCTGTACGGCGACCGGCGGCGTCGATTGGGCCAAAGTCAAAAAATTTACAGGGACGGCACTGCAGGTTGCGGCGCTCAATTACACGGGCGCATACGTAAGCACCGTTGACACTTTGTACACGTCATTTACGGGTAAAGAGATTCAGCGTCAACCCGAGTACGAGGTCGCTGGCGGCGCTGGATATCCCGGCTATCCTCAGTACCCGGGCGGCTCGGAGTATCCGGCTGATTCTGAGTATCCGGCTGATTCTGAGTATCCGGATGGAGCAGCGTATCCGGATGGTGAAGAGAATCCGGTTGATTGGGCATCTGCCGGGGTTGATCCGTATCCTGAATCCACGCCGGACTACTCGTCTGTTCAAACCGACAACCCAGGCAATCCGGCTGGCGGAAACTCCTGGGAACAATGGGGTAGCCCGTTTCCGGACCCATCAGAATCGGTAGTACCGGCACGTGGTGCGCTGGCAATCGACTTTGTTTTGATCAAGTCACAAGGTGGGCGTCTTTCCGAAATGTCGGATGGCGACAGACTGAGTGATAGCATCAACCGGCCCGGAGCAGGGGACCGATTTGGTATCGCTTTTTCTGCCACAGAGAGGGCCTATGTCTACGTCGTCAACATTGACGCGACCGGTTGGGCGCAAACGCTGTTTCCGTATCCTGAGGTTCCTGGGTTCAACAATCCTGTTCAGGCTAATCGCAAAATACGACTGCCAAACGATCAGCTATACGGACTAGACGACGCGCGGGGTGTCGAGACAGTCTTCGTGCTGGTGTCGCGCCAACCAAATGTCGAATTGGAGCGAGCATTGGCGCCATTACGCGGCAAGGAGCGAAGCGCGTCCGTTGGCACACGTGGAATGACATCGCGTGTCAGCGTACCTTACGTCGGACAGCGTGGATTGCTTGGAATCGTGCCCGGAGCGAGCCAGGCACAATACACCACGGCTAATAATCAATCAGTACGGCTGGACCGTTACTTTACGGAACCTCGCGCTTCTGAACTCGCGTTCTCGCGTTGGTTTGCACACGAATAAGTGAGCCAAACTATGCTGTTCAAAAAATGCATGCTTGTCGCTACGTGCTTGATTTCTGCAGTGGCGCACGCGGCCGAACAACGCGCGCTCCTGATCGGAATTTCAAACTATGAGGCTGATCTGGTTCCGCTCGCGGGTTCCAGAAACGACGTACAACAGATAGGCGAATTACTGATAAGTCGTTTCGGATTTGATCCGGCCAATATTCGTACAATCGTCGACGAAAACGCTACGCGAGATAAGATCTTTGCGGCGATCAGAATCTTAAGTGAAAACGCTGATGAAGACGACATCGTATTTATTCATTATTCCGGTCACGGCTCCCAGGCCCCCGATACCAACGGTGATGAAGAAGACGGCTATGACGAAACTATTCTTCCGTACGATTCACGTACCGAAGGTATCGCCGATATCACCGACGATGAACTGAACGAGTTGATTGGTGGATTTCGTGCCAAATCCGTCATCGTTGTTCTGGACTCCTGTCACTCGGGCACCGCGACACGGGGCGGACCCGGCCGAGTAGTCCAACGATGGGTTGCTCCGGACACTCGCAAGCATCTTTACCAGTCGGTTGCGACTCGGCAGGTACTCACACTGCCCATTTCCGAAAATCACATCTTGTTTGCTGCGGCCCAGGACTCGGAAAGTGAACTCGACGGACCGTTTGGGCCCGACAACATCCGGCTGGGTCTTTTCACGGCCGCAATGCTCGGCGTGCTTCGCGACGCTCAACCCACTATTTCGCCGAAAGAACTGATTACAGGGGTTCACGCGCAAGTTGAACGGCTAAAAGCAAGTGCCGCCGGGATGCCAATACCTGAACCAAATTTGGAGGCGCCACTGGAAAAACAAGATCAACCAATGTTCGTTTCTGGCAAAAATCCGGTTTCTGTCACACCTCCACCACCTGCCGTAACGGCTTTGGTCGACGATCCGCCCCGAAATCGTCAATTGAAGTCGGTTTTTGCGACGATGGATGGTGCGCCTCAGCCGCTACTTGCGCGGAGAATTGCCAAGGCCGTCGACCAGAGCGTTCGAGTTGCTAGAACGATCGAATCGGCAGACGCAGTCATCGATGTTGTGGGGACGGAGACATTTGACGTCTACGGACCCGCGGGCGTAGTCAAGGTTGCAAGTGGCCTGACCGGGAACGTGGTCGATCCAGCGAAATCGGGCGTGCGAGGCCTCAACTTTCTTGCCGACGTCGTCAAAAAAGCCCCGGCGCTTGCCAGTTTCCTGAACCTGGACAGCTCGAGCTCGACAACGCATATTCAGTTGATCGCGGCAGGTGTTCCCGTAACAAGATCACAGCAGCGCAGTTCAAGTCGTGCAGTTAAGGTCAGTGTCAACACCAGAAATCACGATCTTAAGTTTTACCAGGAAGGGGAAGCCCGATCTCGTCGTAACAGCCTGCAGATAGAGGTGAGTAGCAACGAGGAATGTTTTCTAACGGTCGCTTCTGTCGACTCATTTGGCGATTTGTACCTTCTTCTCCCCAACAGCGGTCAGGAACTAACCGGATTTCTACCGAACGGTCGGATCCCGGCTAACGAGCCGGTGTTAATCCCCGATTCGCTGGCCAGCGAAAATAATGCGGGCTTTCATTTTGATTATTCGCCGCCGGGTGGCGTCGACAAGGTCGTCGCAGTTTGTATGAAAAAGTTGTCTGACGCGGAAGACCTTCGTGGGAAGTTGAACAAACTTCAGTCGGGTGGCCCGTTAACCGAACCACTACTCGATGTCAGGTCACGCGGTGCTACGGGAATACTGCCCAGTCAAGACAACGGGGGTTCGGGCTGGGCCGCATCGGTTCTTACACTGACTGTCGGAGTTGACTAGGAACGTCGTCAATTCTATGAAGTAAACTTCCGCGCAATTTGCTTTCTTCTTTGCATCTCTATCTGCAGAATTTGTAAAGCGCGCCTGTACTGCTCTTTGGCAGAGTCATAATTCGCCTTTGACTGGTCCAAATTTCCGTCAACTATCGACTCTGCTCTGATCCGTTCTTGTAGCACGAGAGTTCTCGCAGACTGGTCCGCGATTTTTGACCGAATTTGAGGACCGGTTAACGCGATGCCCCGCAATTGAATCCCAGCCTCAAAAGCGATAATTTGTTCAGAGGTTTTCTCAAATTCTGAAACGATGCCATACAGCTCGATCAGCTCGTCGGCATGTTGTGGGTACTCGTCCAGCGCAGAGGATAGAGTGCGTACTTCTGCGAGGACATCAGCTTCCTGCATAATTGGTTCGGAATCGGTCTGGGAGCCACAGGAGGCGACGAGAATCGCGATGACACCGACAGCAGCTCCCAAAATAATTGTTTTCGATCTAGATATCTTAGACATTGTCTTGCCTGGCCTCGCGACTCATTGAAACGTGACATACAGATATTGACGACCGTAGTTGAATGCAATACAACCTATGCGTTGATCGTCGTTGCTACCGGCGTTGGTACGACACCAGACTCGTTTTAGCAGGCCATCAAGTTCTCCGCTGCCGCCAAAATGAGTCCATTGTTGACTTTTCCGTTCAAAGTCAACTCTTCCGTTAAGGGGCGCTCCACTAACACCAGTAATTTTGCAGCCAGGGGCATCCAGAGCGACATCTACGAGATTGGAAGTGGCCGCCGAGTCATAGATTGTCCTATCGCCGCCGGTTTCGCTCATCCTGACTCGGTTGTAGAGCCGTACTCTGTTCGCGTCCCACGCGATTTTGGCGAGCGCAAAGCCGGACACTTTGCCCTTAACGTTGGCGTCACCGCGAATTCGTCGAATAGGAAACAGATCACGCGCACTGGTTTTTGCTGTTGCCTGCCCATGCGAGGTAGACAGCGCTGCTCCTGGCAATGGAATGTGAAATGGTTGACATGCTTTGCCGTTTTCCATGGGCGCAAGGTGAACTCGCAGCCGTCTCACCGCGATTTTATTGCATCCGATTCTTCCAACGTCATTTCCTTGCGCATCAGTTCTGCAACTTGCAGAGGCAAAAAGTTGGCGCGAGTCCTTGCCAGGACCGAATCCACCCGTCGGCGGAAAATATGTCCGAAAAGCTTGGTTTCCAGCGGGGCTTTTTGCAAATATCCTACCTCCACTCATCGGGGTGCTCTCGCCGCTCTCACCTGTATCAGCGCTGCTCCAGTTGTGCGCGTAGTTACTGAAGCTTACGCCGGTAATACGGCATCCTGGCGCTTCACGCGACACGCTGAAAATCGACTCATCGAAAGTGTGTCGAAACTTCGAGCCACCACTATATCTTTTGTCCGACATTTCAACTCTTCCACGAACAAGTACTCTGCCATTCGTATGGACCATCTCACCCTCAATCAAGACGTAAACATCGCCGTCCATCTCGTCATCGCCATTCGTTTTCCTCGCCAGTGGGTAAGCTCTGATACTTCGATTGAGTATTCGGTCATGACAGGATGGTTTAGCTCTCACAGGGACGCGCATTGCATTTACACTCAAGCGATTGCTTGAATACGCCGCATATCTGTTAATTGCGCGAGTAGGTGCGCCCCTCTCGACGACCTCACCTTCTTCGAGCTCGGGCTCTACAAGAAGTTCTGGGATCTCATGTCCAAATACTTCTCCATCACGGGGCGGCTGTAAGTCGTCCGACCCAAGAGATGCCACATCCCCTTCCGCGCCGAGCGGCGGCAGCCCAGCCCCGTCGTCTTCAACCTCTTGGGACAAAGCCACCGCGGAAAATAGTGTTAATACACACAGCGAAACAATAGTTGGTAGTTTGTTGATCATCGGGATTTTCCTGTTTCGAATTTGTAATCCGTGCACATAATCTAATTTCAGGTACAGCTGCCACCGCGCACCGAAAATTTCTTAGATACGGTATTATTCGACTTGTTGGATTCACGAACGACATTTCGAGTATCGTAGGAGGCTTCAATCGAATAACACCCGGGTTGTAGCCAACCCCAATCTGCTGTCTCGCCGAATTGGGAGGATGATGTACGGTGTTCCGACTTCATATAGGTGCTGAGTTCTTTCCCTGGGGCCAACCTCAGGTAACGCACCGCACTTCTGGGACCGGAGCGAACTACTTCTCCCGTCGCAACGTTTCGAATGGTTGATGTCATAACAATGAATCGATCGTTGTCGCAAGCGTAAATGTAGTTCCGTCCGGTATTCTTCCAGATCACAGTCGTTTGCAAGAGATATCCGCCCCCAACGGCTCCGTTAGGGGATTCCGTGGTTTCGATACGTACTGTAATATCGCCCGGATTTTGCTCCCACGCTCTTGCTTGCTTGGCAGTCAGCCGCGCCGGGTACGGCTGATTAATTCTTACTTCATTGTTGTTCTCGTTGGATTCGGAAATGACATTCGATGGGTCTATTTTCAGTGATGGAAATGCGATTGTTGCTGCTGTTGGGGAGCTGGGACAATCGAAACGGAATCCGGTGAAAGAAGACACAGCGACTTCCTGCCCGACTTTAACTCGCCCACCAGCGGGTACACTTTGAGTGCCCCCCAATATGCCACCATTCGGAAATACCGCGTCACCTCTGCCGGTGTTTCGGATGGTCACCTTATTGCGTTGGGAATCGTATGAGCCTGTGAGATCGGGCGGCGTGGGGTTGTAGCTTAACTTTGGCGCGTTGGCGTCCACCGCGTAACTTGGCCGTGCATTGACCACACGTTGTATTTGACCAGTACGCTGTGGTTGCGCTTGTTGTTGTAGCCGCTGTCGTCGAGCATCGACACTTATGCGACTATTGGTTCGCATTGAGTTACGTAGACGTTGCAGCGAACTATACGATAGCCGTGATGATCGGGTTACCCGACTTCCGCGCGTTGCTATATTACCAGCCGTGCCGACCGCTTCGACCAATATCGACTCAGGCAGCATTACAACCAAATGAACACCATCGTCGTCGATCGTTGCCAATCCCTCGCGGTCTTCCAACTCTAAGTCGTGTTCACCAAGCACCGTGGAAATAGTTTTCGTGTCACCATCGCTGTTCGTCAGCGTTAGGTACATTTCGCGCGTCATTGTCACCTCATAGAGCCCTGGTTCAATTGTTGTTACCGAACCATCAGGACTCGGGAACATTGCGGGTGAGTCGAATTCGAATTCGATCGCGCCGGTCAACTCTTGCGCCGAGCTCACACCGACGAGTGCTGTGAGCAGAAGTCCACTCATAAATAGTTTCACGGTCGTTCTCCTTGTCTCATTGAGTTTTCGTGTGTCGTTCGTACTCGTAGATAGATCGGCTTTCCTCTCCTCATCGAACGATTATTGATTTGATCATCGAATTATTGTCCTCTCGTAATTCGGCGCCACGGTTGAATCGATCGACTTTGCAATCGAGTTTGTGTGTCCCAGGGATCAGTCTTCTTAGATCCCGATAGTTGAAAGTCTTTGAACCGGAAGGCGGTATGGGAGCGGTACGCCAACGATCGAGCCGCCAAGACATTGCGGCTCCGTCGAGAAAACAATACGGAGCGTGTGCCGCCCCTGCTTGTGACGGACCGGTGCCAATATTTCTCACCGTAATATTTGCACTGAATGAGGTTGTCGGGGTTCCTGAAGTTGGGTTGATCCGAATCCTGCTGATGATCAAATCGGAGCTCGTCTGCGGAATTTCGGGCACAACGCCGGAGCAAGATCGAACGTTATTGAACTCCGCCGCTTCTTGAACCACGTTGTCCGGATCTATCTTCCAGTTAACGGTGTGGCGACCCGGCGGCAGGTTATGTGCCGAGACCAGCACCTCATGAGTGCCTCCACGCGGCAAATAAAGCCCCCCTCCCGGCGCAGGGACTTTGTAGGTTTTCGCTCCGCTGGAGCTCGCCACTATTTGACGGGTCTTAAACGAAGCCGGTGCATAGCCTTGATTCTTGATTACGCCGACGAAATACGAGTTTCGGCCGCGATTCTCGAGCCGACAAGATGTCAACGCCAAATCAGAAAGCGGATTCGGCGATCTGGACCGACCGCCATCGTTCGTTCGACCGCCATTGTTCGTTGTAGCGTTTGGTACACGGTCTACCGGGTCGGGAATATTAACAACGCTCCCGGCGCGGCTTGGGGCAGGGCGTCGCAGCATTCGAGACAAGAAAGAGTATTGAGATTTTCCGCGCGAAAATATTCCGGTCTGACTCCCGATTGCCTCCAGCCCGCGCCCGTTCGTTTGCCAAAGAAGCAGATGTACATTGTCCGATTCCCCAATGAGCAATCGTTGTTCGGTCGTCTCGGGCGCTTCCTCAAGTTCAACCTCGTTAGCCGAGACCAGAAACTGTTCGTCTTCAAGGTCTGTTAGCTCAATTCGCGCGTCGCTACCGGAAAGCGTGTAGTGCCCGGCAGGGACCAGAACGGGATCTCCCGCAGGAGAATGAAATGTGACGTCGCTCTCGAGAGAAATTAACTCCATCGGGTCCGGCGCTTTATCTTCGGCCGACACGAGCAGCGGTAGAAAAGTGAAAAGTGCGCTCAATGCCAACGGAGCCCGTTTATGCGAATCTGATGTTTCGCCACCTATGTGATTTTTCATTG
The DNA here is from genome assembly GCA_021773075.1 of Woeseiaceae bacterium. Classification (GTDB taxonomy): domain Bacteria; phylum Pseudomonadota; class Gammaproteobacteria; order Steroidobacterales; family Woeseiaceae; genus UBA1847. The sequence continues at coordinate 261,044 of JAJFKT010000004.1, read as the reverse complement.
TTCTCTCCACTAATTCGTTCATTAAAATTTCAGTTCAATTCGACGTCGATGCAATCTACTCATAGATCTTCATATTCACGACATCCACGCGCCGGTTTTGCGGATCATAGGGGTCGTCTGTTTGTGGCTCTTCTTCACCTTTTCCAACCGCCTGTAGCCGCTCGTCCACGATTCCTGCATTACCGGCAAGAAATTCCACGACTGTGATTGCACGACGAAGCGACAGCGCCTTGTTGTATCGTTCGTCTCCGTGGGCATCAGCGTGGCCTTCGATGACAAACGATTCGCTGAGCAGGCGATCATTGGAGAGAGCCTTGCCCAGTTCGACCAGCTGTTTGGTGGAATCAGCCGTCAGCGTCGCAGAATCATGTTCGAACTGAATCGAATTGAAACTGACTTTGCCCTGCACACTGCTGGCGGAGAGGGTGGAATTGATCGTAATACCACGCGTCGTGATGCCACGAGTGCGAATCTCCGATTCTGGCTTCATTTCCAATTGCCGAACCAGATCCTCCGCTGGCGTCACGTCCTGCGCGATAGCAATTCCGTGTAAGAGCAAAGCAGTTCCGAGCGAAAGTGTCACGATGACTGCGCTAATGTGTTTCACGATGGAAACTCCGTTGACTCGACAATGTGATTTTTTGAGATAATTCGTCATGGTCTCGAGCAAATCTAGGGTGGGGGGATCGGTATGTCTCGCGACCGAACCGGCTCTATGAAATAGAATTCTTCCGTCAGCGATGAGTGGTCCCAGGGAATCTGACGCTGTTCGGTTTCGGCAAGCACGGCCACTCTTACTTCAGTCAGAATTTCCCTGATCTCCACGCCTGGTTCGCGTAAGTGGCGCAATAGTCCGGTTGTAAACGGGCTGTTCTCGCCAACGCCGTCCTCTGCAACGTTGCCTGGCTGGGTTGCATAGGCGATGAGCGTGCCTACACTTGCTTTCATCTCCGCCAAGCCCTTGCCGATGTCCCGAATCTGGGTACTGCCATCGATCGACATCGATCGACCTGCAGAGATTTGATTTTCAATGACTTCGGCGAAAGGGTTGTTTCTGCACGCATCGAGGAAAATGATATTGGTGGCGGTGTGCTGCTCCATCAGTGCAAGGAATTTCGTCATGCTGACCAGTTGGTTCGCGACCGTCTCCGGATTTTCGAAGGTCGCGTCGATCGGGACTATGTAGTTTTGGCCGTCAATTTGCAGGCCATGGCCCGCGTAGAAAAACAATCCAACATCGGCGCCGCGTAGCAAACTCTCAGTTTCGTTTCGCAACTGCTCAAGGGTTTGTTTTGACGTATCGACCAGCAGATTCACTTCAAAACCAAGCGATTCAAGTGCGTCAGCAATCTTTTGCGCATCGTTAACGGGATTCGGTAGAGAGGACGTATGTAAATAGTTTCCATTGCCAAGTACGATTGCTACGCGACTCGCAGCGAAACTCGCGCTCGATGTCACCGAAATAATTGCAGTGAGTGCGAGCAAAAGGACCGCAGATATACGTCCGTTCGCGAATAGCGGCATTGTTAGGCTCCTTAACACTAGAACCTGAACGTCAATGCAATTTCAGGCCCGTGTACGACAGTCAGAAGGTCTTCAAATCCGAAGGTCTGCGCAGCGATAACGCGGTATCGAGCGCTGAAACTTGACGATTCGTTGATCACATATTGATAGCCAATATTCGCATCAGCCAGAAATGCGCTGCCATCATCGAGATCATCCGGCTCTCCGAGCTCCATTAGATTCGACTCAAACGTGCCTAGGCCGAGAAGGAGATTGCCAAACAACGAATGCCTGCTGCCTTCTGACACCTGGCCGGATAATCCAAGAGCAATTTCAGCCATCAGTAGTTCGGTTGTTTCAAACTCGACTCGTCCCGTCACGTCGCCGATGAGCTCTTCTTCGATATCAACGAATCGCGCGCCAAAGCCGATGTAGGCCGGGCTATCTTTGAATCGGTAACGCCACAGAGCTTCGTAGTCGAGGCGTTCTATCTCCCATTGGCCTGTTTGCCCAAAATCGAATTCAGCGAGTTCGGTGAAGTCGCTGTCACCGCTGCCGACCAGGACATTTAGCGTCACGTCCCAGTTGCCAATGGCGGGTCCGACTGTTACAGACAATCCACCCAACGGCACGAAGCCGACTTCGGAAAAATCGCTGCTATCAATAGAGGTAAAATATGCTCGCGGTGAAATAGATAAATTGACGCTGTCGCCCGCCGTTGCCGTTGCAGATATCGACAGGCCAAGCAAAAAAGAAACAAGGTATTTGGTACCCATTTATCATCCCCAGTGGTTTTCGTGGATCAGTGGCTGCAATATCCTAAAAGTACGTCGGGGCCGCATGAGGGAAGCTTGAGAATTAGCTTAGGAATACTTGATAGAACTTCCTGGCGTATAAATTTCTATCTGATCCAATAGGTTACGCGGAAACAAGAATTAGTAGATTGAAACGATTCCAGTTCGGAATAGACGGATCGTTCGCCGGATTCTGATAATTTCTATCGCTCGACAGGCCAATTTTCAAAATCACAGGCGGTTGTCCCTCCCGTATATTGGTCCAAGCCCGTTCTTATTGAACTGATCAGTATCTACCAAACGAAATTCGTAAATTACTGTGGATGAATAGGACATTTCCAATCAAGCTGATGGCTACGAAACAATGGCCACCTGACTCTAATCACGCGAAGTGTGAATAAACTGCCTAAAGGTCGCGGATGTCTACTTGCCACTGAGGTCAAAAGCACAATGAGGAATCGAGTGCGATCAGGCGAACCTTTCGATCGTATTGTAAGTATCGGCACTTATGGTCGACTAATACATCAGAAGTCCGTTGATAGAGAGATAAATGGCCGTTGATTTTGATGCTTTAGTAAGCGCGAACATCGATACGATTCGCAATATCGCTCGGAGCTACACGAATTTTCGTGACTCCGAGGACTTGATGCAGGAGATCCTGGTGCAACTGTGGCGCAGCCACGGGACGTTTCGAGGCGATTCGAAACCGGAAACCTGGCTATATCGGATAGCCATTAATACCGCCATCACATTTCAAAGGCAGGAAATCAGGAATCGCAAGGGGCAGGAAAAGAATCAGTCACTGCGAACCGACGCAAGCTTTTCCGCAGGGCTCAGCCAGGATCAAATCCTGCAGGACTTTGTTGTCGGGCTAAATGACATTGATCGCGCGGTATTGATGATGTATTTGGACGGACTGACGGGGGCCGAAATGGAAAGTGTCCTGGGCGTTACGGCCAATGCCATCAACGTAAGGGTTTCTCGACTCAAACAGAAGTTCGAAGGGCAATTTGTAGACTAGTAAGTACTTTGTCGAAGAAATGGAGAGAACAATCGTGAAATTGGACGATCTCAGAAAAGTGGTTTACGGAGAAGAGCAAATGGCGAAGGTAGCAGAGGAGTTTTCTCTCGAAGAAATGAAAACGGACGTTCGTGACTTCGACAGAGCAATGAAAAGAAACTTCGTGATTGAATCGCTTGTCGCAGCTATCTCGTTTGTTGCCGTAACAGCAATGATACTTGGCGGTCATATTTGGTACCCATACATTATCAACGAGCTTTTTCCCGGCTTCGCCAAGGGCCTCGTTCCGGAAATGAACATTGCTATGTACGCTGGCCTGGTTTTGATGGCTCTTTATAGTATTGTCATTCCAACGAAACGCTTTTTCGCTGAAAGAATGGACGTTTCACTGAACTGGACTTTGGCCTCACGAATAGAGTCCGAAATCGCGAAGATGGAAAAACAGCATAAGCTATGGTCAACGGCGCACATTTGGTCAATTGCGCCGGCGGCGGTCATTGGTATCTCCTTTTTCTGGGGTCTAAACAAGAGTTTGACGGGAACCTGGATTCCGCACGCGTATTTGTGGCTCTACTTTGGGTTCGTTGTGTTGTCGGCAATTGGAGGACTTTGGCTGAAGAACAATATGCTCACTAAGAACATTCAACCAATGCTCGATCGACTATACGGTGTGAGAAAAGAAATTCATGGTGAATTGAAGTGAAAAGCAGGAGGAGAAAAATGTATCGATTCCATTCCTTGATGGCGACTCTGCTTCTTTTCGCGCTCGCTATTGCCGCGTGTGCAGAAGACGAACCGGACCTGCAGCAACACTTTCCGTCTGATGCTGCCATACAAGCGTTAATCCAATCGCGAGTTGACGAGAAGCGGGCAGTCGGAATGGTTGTCGGTGTTATAGAAGCCGACGGCTCGACGCGCGTTTTCGCGGCCGGTGAGGCCGGGCCCGGTACGCAAGCACTCAGCGCAAAGTCGGTCTTCGAAATCGGCTCGATCACCAAGGTTTTCACCGCAATCCTGCTCGCCGACATGGTCGCGAAGGGTGAAGTGGCCTTTGACGACCCGGTAGCGAAATATTTGCCGAAAGGTGAGGTTACGATGCCGACGCGCGGTGGCAGAGAGATAACACTCCTCAGTCTGTCGACACATCGATCCGCGTTGCCGCGGATGCCCGATAATTTTTCGCCTGCCGATGCGACCAATCCCTACGCCGACTATACGCTTGATCAGATGTACGAATTTCTGTCCAACCACGAGTTGCGAAGAGACATTGGTACGGAGGCCGAGTACTCAAATCTAGGCATGGGACTGCTGGGCCACGTACTTGCACGGGCAAGCAACAGCAGCTATGAGGAATTGGTGCACGAGCGCATCCTCAATCCACTCGGCATGAGCAACACCGCCATCACACTCAATGACGGCATGCAGCACTGGCTTGCGAAGGGCCACGATCAGGCAGGGAACGTCGTTTCGAATTGGGACATCCCAACGCTCGCCGGCGCGGGCGCACTACGCTCGAACGTAAACGACATGGTGACGTTCATTGCCGCCAATATGGGCCCCGCTGAATCCCCACTGGAAGAAGCGATGAGGGTCAGCCACGTGGTTCGCCAGGATTTCAGCGGCGGCATGGATATCGGTTTGAACTGGATTATCATGACCGGAAGCGACAACAGGGTCATTTGGCACAACGGTGGCACTGGCGGATATCATGCATTTGCTGGTTTTGATCCCGACAGGAGCATCGCCGTAGTCGTGCTGTCCAATTCGACGAATGATATCGATGACATCGGGCTGCACCTGATCAACCCCAATGCAAAACTCACCGTACCAGCGCCCGAGCGCACTGAAATTAGCCTACCTGCGAGTGTGCTTAAAACCTACGCCGGCGATTATCTATTGGCACCGAACTTTGTTATCACAATCACGCTCGAGAGCGGCACTATTTGGGCGCAGGCGACCGGTCAGCCGAATGTGCAGATCTACGCTGAGTCTGATACAGAGTTCTTTTATAAGGTAGTCGACGCCCAGATCACTTTTGAGGTGAATGAATCTGGAAACGTTACTGGCCTCGTGCTTCACCAGAATGGTGGGGTTATGCCGGCTCCAAAGCAGCACTAACGACTATTCGTAGGCTAGAACGAAGGGGCGGAAGCAATCTGCCATTCTCTATCTTGCTTGTGTCTCGAGAATGAGGAAGTTGTCTATTTCGCCGCGGTAAGCCTGATTCTTTTTATACCAGGTGCCGAACTTTATCCGGTCAATTCCATTGTGTATCACTATGGGTACTGCTTTTATGGAATCGATCCGTATGCCGTCGAGATAAAGTAGGGTCTCTTCCGCTTGTGTGTTTATGCGAAGTCGCACATTGTGCCAGTCGTCTTCTACAAACCCCTGCTCGGAACGCAATCGGTATTTCTTTCCGTCTATATCGTCAAAAGCAACCTGTAGATTAGGGTTGGAACCGTTCGCGATATTGAAACTGATATGGGATATTTTTCTCGGGCTTACGTTACTGATGACTGCCGCTGTTTGCGTGCCGCTTCCATTCCTATACGGATTAACCCAGTCCGCGCGTCTGAAGTCGAATGAGATTTCAGCGGTATTATCAATTGAAATTGTTTCTGCAGACTCAAATTCGACCCAACGACCGTCGCCCAGTGAGAAAAGGGCTTGTCCGTTTTTACCCATGTTGAATTCGGGCTCACCATCGTGCGACTGGCCCGAGATAGCTGCGCTACCGAGGCTGCCAAGATTGCTTTCGAAATCGATTCGAATAAGCGCGCGGTCTGTTGCAGTCGGCTCAAGGCCACTGCAACCAGTGAGTGTCAGTACGAGAACAACAAAGCAGCGTTTCATGTACGAATATTAATATAGGCCGAATTGGCAGGATGTAACACAGGTCGCAATAAACTCAATTAGTGACCAACGTATCGCAGCGCGATTTGAAAAGAGACATCCGGGGCCGAGTCCGGCCGGATGTCCTCGCCAACGGAAAGGACAAGGCGGTAGCGGTTCGATACTCGAAAATCCGCACCGAAGATCAATGCGACAGACGTCGCGCCCAGATAGTCGCTATCCACATCATAGACCGCGCTGCGAAAGCGGGACTGCAACTTGAGGTCCACGGTTTGATGTACCGGATAGCTAAGCCCGAAAGCCACTTGCCCGACGAAATCATTGTAGCGATCGGCCAGTCGGTCGGGCTCGCCCAGATAACTGACATTGGCTCGGTAAAAGCCACTGAGTTTTTGACTTCCCCAAAGACCATGAGCGTCACCGGCAACCCCAAGACTTACATCGGTACCACCGCTACCCAATAATTCGTCGCTATCGCCGCTCGGTATCTTGATGCCGAAGCGCAATGCGGTACTGTGATCACTCGAACCGGCCAGCCGCCATCCGGCAACTACCCGGATGTCGCCGATGCCATTTACACTATTCGTCAGATTGATCAGCGTTCCCGCTGAGTCCGCGTAGAAAAATTCGAGTTGGTCTTGCTGGCGCCTGCTTCGCGCGCCTTCCGGGAGTCCGAACAGGTCATGCCAGCCATCAATTGCCGAATCCAGGTTTCCCGATTCGTGCCACAGATACGGTATCTCAATACCGATTTCGAAATTATCCGAGAGCCCGTAGCGATAATTGAACGCCAGACGCGTACTTTCGCCATCCAGACGAAGATTTTCCGCCGCGCCGATTTCCTCAATGTCATGGCTTGCGCTTATTAAGCTTGCCCCCCAATCTTGGTGACCGTCGCCGACCACCGCGCTACCCTCTGTGCTCTCCGGGAAGCCGAAAATGCCGGTCAACGGACCATTGTCGTGATCGGGGAGTACGTCGGCGACCGAAGCACCTGCCGCAGGAACGAGACAAAGAGGAATAAGCAATTGCCATGCCCGGAGGGCTGAATGAACCTCTGCCATTATTACGAAACGCTCTTAGTGCCTGACGAGTGTTCAGGATACGTCGCTTTGACGTAATTCAAAAGCTCGGTATCTGGCGCTACTGTACTGCGCAGGTCATTGCCTGTTTTTGGAACAGTAGATTGAGAGGCCGCTTGCACTTCGTTCTGATCTTCAATAAGGTCCTATTGTCCTAACAATAGTACAAATATACAATTTCATACCAATTGAGACCGTTCGGGGGAAAACTCATGAAATACAATTTCTTGCCATTAGCTGGTATCGCATTGATCGGATTCGTTTTATCAATGCAATTCATGCCACGCGAGGCTTCGGCGCAGGAACAAGCGGCGTCTGATGACTCTGTCTTTGAAGAAATCATGGTGACGGCGCGACGCAGGTCTGAAAGTCTCCGTGATGTTCCTGGCACCGTAACGGCATTGACGTCCGATGTCCTTAAAAGTGCCGGTGTGCGGCGAGCGGAAGGATTCATAGCGCTTACGCCCGGTGTCACGATGGTGAATGCTGCTGAAGTAGGTGATACGCAGGTCAATATTCGCGGCATCAATGGCGCGCGTGATGCAGAGAACAGCTTTGCACTGTTAGTCGACGGAATTCTGTTCACTAATCCGGCCGCATTCAATCGCGAATACAGCAATCTGAAGCAGATAGAAATATTCAAAGGCCCACAAGGTGCCATCTACGGGCGCAGCGCTGCGGCTGGTGCAATCATTGTCACAACCGAGAAACCGAGTAACGACGTCAGCTTTGATGCCACGTTAGGCTTCGCAGAAGATGATACCTATACCGGTCTGGTTTCTTTTTCGGGTCCCCTCATTCAGGATGAACTGTATTTTAATCTGTCAGCAGATTTTCGCGAGTCGGACGGGTTTTACGAGAATTCGTTTCAGAATAATTCGTCGGTTGTCGATACCTACGAAGGTTACAACGTCAATGCTCGGCTGACCTGGGACGTTAGCGACGCACTCGAAATTGATACGAAGTTACGTTACGGAGAGGTTGACGCATCATCGATCGTTTTTAATTCCATCTTCCACCTACCCGTATTCGCCGCAGCAACAAACACGCCTGCCGCATTTCAAGACAGCAATGATTCCGAATTTGTTTTCAACCCGAATATTGTCTCGGACAACGATCAGGAAGCGCTTGAGTTTTCCAGCAAGTTTGATTACTCGATGGATAACGCGACATTGACGGGTTGGCTGTTATACAGCGACATCGAGAATGACCTGATATCAGACGGCACATCGGCCGCTTTCGGTTTTTTCAATAACGACCCTGCTTGCCAACAGTCAGTAACTGACCTAAACGCCGCGGGCTTTCAGCTTCCCTCACCACAATTCATCGGCACGTCGCCGGTTGGGGTTATCTTCGATCCAAACGGTTCATTCCTCGGAGCGTATACACCGACCACCTGTGATGGCATTCAGGAGCAGCTTCGAAATCAAGAGGACATAAGTTTTGAATTACGTTTGGCATCGAATGCAGATCAACGCTTGCGTTGGATGGCCGGCGTGTACTTCCTGGATATCGAACGCCAGGTTGGCGTATCGTTGAACCGCGACAGCGGATTGGCGCCGATAAGAGGCCTGTTACAAGTCGGTGGTCCGAATAGCACCGCGTCGCTCACATTCGATCAGTTTGACACGCAGGTCTTGTCCGCATTCGGACAAATTGAGTACGATATCTCGGATACGACAGAACTGGCATTCGCGTTACGCTACGACAACGAGGATCGAGACGTATCGAGCCTGGTTCCGACAAATGTGACGCAATCCGTAATCGATCTGAACTTCGATACGGTATTTAACGATCCGCTAAACCCGGCGCTGAGTAGTCTCATCAACTCAACCGGTACGATTCCCGACAAGAACAAGACGTTTTCTGAAGTGCAACCCAAGGTTTCACTGTCATGGGATGCGACTGAAAATACCAAGCTCTTCGGTAGTTGGGGCGTCGGCTTTAAGGCCGGTGGGTTTAATAATTCGGGTAGTGCAGCAACAGTCAATATATTCATCAATGGCTTTATCAATGGCGGCGCTGGAGTTCCCTTCGCGGATGACCTGGGTGTACCCCTGCCGGTTATCACCGATGACTATGAAGAAGAGACATCCAGCGCGTTCGAATTCGGCTTCAAGTCGCGCTTGATGAACGGTCGATTGCAGCTGGAGGGTGCCGTTTATCACACTGAGGTTGACGATATGCAGTTCTTCGAATTCATGGTTGGCACATTCGGTCTGCTGCGGGTTGTCTCAAATATGGATGAAGTTGAGATTACCGGTGTCGAGCTTGGCGCGAACTTTCACGCTACAGATAACTTCCGTCTTTATGCCGGAGCAAATTTTGTTGATAGTGAAATCAAAGCCAATAGCTCGCGACCTGATACCGTCGGCAATGAGTCTCCGTATACACCTGAGTACACGTTCAATGTCGGCGGCGACATTGATTTTCCCTTGTCTAACGGCCTGAATTTATTCGCGAGAGTTGACGCACAATTTATTGGCGAGACCTGGTTCCACACCGTTCAGGAAGGACCACGACCGACAATTTTCATGCCGTTGTTTGAATTGGGTTTTGGCACCGGTGCTGGCGCTCTGGGAACAGCTGATTTTTCCAATGCTCAACGGGACTCATACTTTACGGTGGACTTGCGGGCAGGAATCGAGGGTGAGCGCTGGTCAGTGACTGCATTCGCTTCAAATCTGACCGATGAAAAGTACCTTGAAGAAGTCATTCCTGCGCCCGAGTTTGGCGGCACATTCGACCATCCAAACGCGAGACGCCGCGTCGGCCTGGAAATTGGCTACCGCTTCTAAGGCCGCTGGATTCATGGGAAATGAATTGCCAAGAAAGGGTCCCCTGACCGATATCAGGCTGATTGAACTCGGGCAATTAATCGCCGGACCGTTCTGCGGACAGCTTATGGCCGATATGGGCGCCGATGTCATCAAAGTCGAGCCGCCCGGCAAAGGCGATCCGATGCGAGAGTGGGGGCGCGGCGAGTACCCACTCTGGTGGTCAGTCTGTGCCCGTAACAAGCGCTGCGTTACAGCCAACCTCCGTGAGCCGGAGGGCCAGGACCTGGTTCGCAAGCTGATCGGCCAGGCCGACATGGTGTTGGAGAACTTTCGGCCGGGAACCCTGGAACGTTGGGGTCTTAGCTATGAGGAGCTGTCGAAAGACAATCCCGGACTAATCATGATTCGCGTCTCGGGATATGGCCAAACGGGTCCCAAGGCCAAGCGTGCCGGCTATGCAGCAATCGGCGAAGCTATGGGTGGCATGCGGTACGTGTGCGGTGAACCCGACCGCCAACCGAGCCGGTCCGGTTTATCGATGGGCGATTCGCTCGCGGCGACGTTCGCGTGCATGGGCGCCCTGGCGGCATTGCATCATCGCGACAAGACCGGTGAGGGTCAGGTAATTGATGCCTCAATTTACGAATCGGTACTCAATGTCATGGAAGCGACGATTCCAGAGTACACAACGAGTAACTACATACGAGAGCGTTCAGGCTCGACGCTGCCAAACGTCGCGCCATCCAATATTTATGATTGCAAAGACGGAATATTCCTGATCGCTGCAAATCAGGATACGGTGTTTCAACGCCTGTGCGAGCTCATGGGCCAGCCAGAACTTGCCATTGACGATCGATTTAAGAGTCATACAGCGCGCGGCGAGCGAATGCAGGAACTTGATGACATCATCACCCAGTGGACCAAGACGAAGACGGTTGCCGAAGTCGACGAGCTGACGACGAATGCCGGCGTTCCAGCCGGCCGTATTTACCGAGCGCCGGAAATGCTCGACGACCCACACTTCAAAGCACGCGATGCCATCATTGATATGCCAACCGAGGAATGGCCGAACTTAAAAATGCAAAACGTATTTCCGAAAATGTCGAAAACTCAGGGCGAGGTCCGGTGGCCCGGAGTTCGGAAATTGGGCGCGCACAATGAGACTATTTACGGTGAGTTGCTGAACTTGAGTGATGAAGAACTCAAAGAGTTAGAGAAAAAATCAATTATTTAGGGAGCACAAATGACATTTCGTCTTGGAGTTGATGTTGGCGGAACGTTTACCGACCTGTTATTGGTGGACGAATCATCCGGTCAGACCTACATGGCAAAGGTACCGTCCACGCCTGAAGACTCATCGATCGGTGTGTTGAACGGCATCGACCGGATCTGCGACGAGTCGGATATCGATACCAGCCAGGTCACCCACGTTATGCACGGAACAACGGTCGCGACCAACGCGGTTTTGACCCGCAAGGGTGCCAGCGTCGGACTCATTACGACCAAAGGCTATCGCCAGGTATTGCAGGTCGCGCGTTCTTTTTGCCCAGGTGGACTCGGCGGTTGGGTCAGTTACATGAAAGCACCTTTACTGGCGCCATTAGAGTTGACCATCGAAGCTGACGAGCGCATGGACGCCGATGGCAAGACGATCAAGGCGCTGGATGTCGATGCGTTGCGGCATGACTTAAAAGTGCTGGCCGATACCGGCAAAGTCGAAGCGCTTACGATTTGCCTGATCAATTCGTACGTCAATGGCGATCATGAAGCCCAATGCCGTGATATTGCGAGCGGAGTTTTTAGCGATATTCCTATTTCAATAAGTAGTGATGTAGTTCCAGAGATGCAGGAGTATGAGCGCGCGGAGACCACCGTCGTCAACTCCTACGTCCGCCCTCAAGTTTCGAAGTATGTGCAAAACCTGCAGACGTCTTTGCAGGAGCGTTTGCGCGACGACGTCAATCTGGCAATCCTACGATCCGATGGTGGGCTGGCATCAGCGCGAGCATCGGCAGAGTCGCCAGTCAATCTATTGATGTCGGGACCAGCCGGTGGCGTCGCTGGTGCCATGTATTTTTGCCAGCGAGGTGGCTTTGAGAATATTTTGACATTCGACATGGGTGGTACGTCGACCGATGTCGCGTTGATACAAGATGGACAAGCACGGATTCGCCGCGAAACACGTGTTAGCGACATCATGGTACGAGCACCATCCGTCGATGTAAGGACGATCGGTGCGGGCGGCGGTTCGATCGCATTTGTTCCCGAGCTCACGAAGGCACTGCGAGTGGGCCCCGATTCAGCCGGCGCAGACCCCGGTCCGGCCGCCTACATGAAAGGCGGAGATAAGCCGACTGTTTGTGATGCCAACGTTGTGCTCGGCTACCTACCGTCAGACGTAAAGCTCGGTGGCGCGATGACGATCAATCGCGACGCGGCGACGGCCGCCGTTCAGACGCTGGCAGACGCAATGGGAATTGAATTGCTCACGGCGGCAGAAGGCATCGTCAAGATCGTCAACGAATCAATGCTTGGCGCGCTGCGCCTGGTGTCAGTAGAGCAGGGTTATGATCCACGCGATTTCGCGCTTGTTGGTTTCGGTGGCGCCGGACCCTTGCATGCAAATGCACTGGGTGTGCTGAGCGGGTCGTGGCCGGTTATCGTGCCGCCCGGGCCGGGCGTGCTTTGCGCTTACGGTGACGCGACGACCCAGATTAGAGACGAAGCATCGCGAACCTACGTAACGCGTGTTGACGCAATCTCGGCAGAAGATCTTATGAGCGAGCTGGACGTTTTGCGTATCCGCGCTGCAGAATCGTTTAAGGCGGATGGAATTGGCGAGGAGGAGCAGAAAGTCAGCTATCAGGCCGACTTCCGGTATGCCGGCCAGGCGTTCCAGCTGTCACTGCCCGTTACGAAAGAGGACTTGCAGAACAAAGGTCTTGACGCGCTTACCGATGAATTCGATCGTCAACATGAGCAGTTGTTTACTTTTGCACATGGTCAGGACCATGAAATCGTAATGATTCGAGCGATCGTTAAGGCGAAGAGCAGTTTGACGGCTGACCTCAAAGAAGTCAGTGACAAGAAATCCGATCTCGCGGACGCAAAATTGCACGATACGAAATTCTATTTTGAACAAGACTGGCATGACGCGGTAATTTACGATCGCGGCAAGCTTGGAGTTGGCACCGCGGTTCCCGGACCTGCAATCGTTGTTGAGATGGACTCAACGACGTTGGTGCTACCGGGCCATGCGGCCACTGTCGACAAGGTTGGCAATCTTCTAATTAGGCCGGCTAAATGAGGGTATCGTCATGACAGCAATAATTAATGAAACAGACTCCACGCCCTTCAAGTCGGTCGACGTCGACACCGTAACGGTCGACATCATTGAAAACGCGCTTCGCAATGTTCGTGTCGAAATGGACGCAGTGCTATTTCGTACGGCGATGAGCCCGGGCATCCGCGAGCAGGGCGATTGTTTTCCGATGGTCGCCAATCGTGATGGCAAAATGGTCGTGGGCCAGTTCGGCTCGTTCATTCATGGATTCATGGACGCCTTCGACGGCGAAATCGATGAAGGCGACATCATCCTGACCAACGATCCGTACATGTGCAACGCTGCAGTATCGCACTTGCCTGACTGGATCGTCTTGGTACCCATTTTCAAAGACGGCCGCCATTTGGCATGGTCGGCGATGTTTGGACACATGTCAGACAATGGTGGCATGGTGCCGGGCTCGATTCCGATCAGCGCCGAAACCGTCTATCAAGAAGGCATCCGGATACCGCCAACCAAGCTCTATAAGAAGGGCGAGTTACAGGAAGACATACTTGAACTGATACTCCATAACGTCCGCACATCGGACTGGAATCGCTTTGATCTCAATGCGCTGGTAGCGGCTTGTCGGACGGCCAGCAAGCGCTGCGTTGAAATTGCAGAACGCTTCGGGGACGACATTTTTCAGACAACAATGCAGATCATGCTCGATCGCAACCTTGAGGCCATGCGTGCGATCATCAATATGATCGTTCCCGAAGAGCCGCAGTACTTCGAGGACTATGTCTGCGACGACGGTGTGGGCAAAGGCCCGTACAAAATTGCGTGCAAGTTATGGCGGGAAGGTGATGTCGCTATTTTTGATTTCGAAGGTACGGACCCGCAGGCCAAGAGCTCGATAAACTTCTATCTCAGCGAAGACATGTTCAAGATGTTCTTCGGCTCATTCACGATTAACCTGTTCGACCCTCACATCCTGTTTAACGATGGCTTCTACGAACTCGTCGATGTCCGAATTCCGGAAGGCAGTCTGCTGAAGCCCAAATTCCCGGCAGCCCTCTCTGGCCGGACACACGCCCTGGGGCGAATATTCGATGTCATGGGTGGTGTATTGGGCCAGGGCGCGCCGGATTCGATGAACGCAGCCGGCTTTTCTGACAGTCCACATCTGTTCTACTCCGGCTACGACAAGAAAGGCGAGTGGTTTCAGTTGTTCCAGATTGGATTCGGTGGAATTCCTGGCCGGCCGGTCGGCGACGGTCCCGACGGACATTCGTTGTGGCCAGGTTTCACGAATGTGCCCAATGAATTTATTGAAGCCTACTTTCCGTTGCGCATCGTCAAGTACGAACCGATAGCTGACTCTGGTGGTGCTGGATTGCACCGCGGCGGTAACGGTCTTTCAGTCGCGTATGAGTTTCTCGTTGACGGTCAGATCGGCATCCATGATGATCGTTGGCTGACGTATCCGTGGGGCGTACGTGGGGGTGATCCGGGCATGCGCTCGACCAAGCGGGTGGTGCGTGCGGACGGCAGCGAGGAGTGGTTGCCGGCGAAATGTGATGGTGTCAACGTCAAGGCGGGAGATGTGCTCTACTTCAATACTTGGGGTGGCGGCGGCTGGGGCAGCCCGATGGAGCGCGACCCCGAGCTTGTCAGAACTGACGTCGATCGTGGACTGGTTTCACGCGAAGGGGCGGCGCGATACGGTGTTGTCATCAACGATAACGGTGCGGTCGACGAGAGTGCAACATCGAAAATGCGGGGCACGTTGATTGAGGAACGTGGTGACATGGGATTGTTTAGTTTCGGCGGTAGTATCGAGGAATTGGTAGCGCGTGCACAGGAAGAGACGCACTTGCCGGCACCGCAACGACCGAACATCAGTTAAACAGGGAGTTTTGAATTTCAGGTCATGAGTGAGCTGCTAAATTCACTGAAGTCGGAGCTACAACTGGCGCAGCATGGAGCGATGGCTCGGGTGCCGCTTTATCACCAGCTGTACACGGTGCTAAAGGCCGCCATCCTTGACGGCACAATTGCCTATGACGCGCAAATGCCCACGGAGCATCAGCTAATAGACGCATTTGATGTGTCGCGCGTAACGGCGAAACGGGCAATGGACGAGCTAGCCTCCGAAGACCTGATTGCACGTTTTCGTGGCAAAGGATCGCATGTCACGTATCAATACGTTCCCAAGCCGGTCAGAGGGCCGTTAGTCGGCATGCTTGAGAGCCTTATCGATATGGCCGAGCACGATAGTGTTCGAGTTATTTCGATCGAAAAGCTGGTGCCACCGGCTGACATTCAGGTGCTCCTTGATTCATCCGACGGACAACTTGTGCACAAGGTCGTGCGCGTTAATAGCAATGAAGAGGGCGAGCCCTACGCCTATTACGTCAGTTGGACAGTGGGTATTTCCAGGGCCTTCACCAAGCGCAAGCTGGAAAGCAAGGCTCGCGTCAAACTGCTGCGAGAAAACGGCATCAATCTAACCAGGATGAAGCAGGTGCTGAGCGCCGAACATGCCTCGTCTCGCATTGCCGCAGAACTCGGCGTGGAAACCGGAACGGCATTGCTTTCAGTCCGCCGACTGGGTCAAATTGCTAGCGGAGAAGTCGTCGACGTCCTTGACGGTCTGTATAACCCCATGCGCTATCAGTATGCAATGATCATGAGCGTCGACTAGGCGCTCGGAAATGAACCGATGGCAGATGACCTAAAAGATAATTACAGCGTTTACGATGGCAGTTTGGGATTTGGCGAGCGGCCGGCACTGATTCTGGTCGATTTTGTGCAAGCCTATTTTGACAAAGGCTGCGATTTGTATGCCGACGTCGAAGCCGAGCTAGCGTCGGCATTACGAATTCGTGATGTTGCTCGAGCCGCGGGTATTCCCATCGTCTACTCAAACGTTGTTTACAAAGAGGGCGGCGCTGACGGCGGCGTATTCTTTCGAAAGGCGCCTGTGCTCAAGAATTTTATTGCGGGAAGCCCTATGGGCGAGTGGCCGAACGGTCTGCAACCGGCGGAGGATGAGCTGGTCATCTCGAAGCAGTATCCGAGTTCCTTTTTTGGCACATCGTTGGCGACGGAGCTCAAAGTACGCGACGTTGACACGCTGATCATCACGGGGGTCACTACCAGTGGGTGCGTCCGCGCCACTTGCGTCGACACAATGTCTCACGGTTTCGTCCCGATCGTTGTTGCGGATGCCTGCGGCGACCGGCACGAAGCACCGCATAAGGCCAATCTTTTTGACATGAAGGCAAAGTACGCAGACGTCATGAGCGAGGCCGATGTCGTTGCACATTTGCAGGGTATGGGCGCCGGGAATGGGTAGCGAGCGATGACAACAAGGAAAGTTGGCATTAACGAAGTCGGTCCACGCGATGGCCTTCAAAGCGAACCGGAGATTCTGTCGACAGCAAGCAAGCTTGAGTTTATCGGCCGTGCGGTCGATGCAGGTATCAAACGCCTTGAGGTCGCCAGTTTTGTACACCTAAAAAAGGTACCGCAAATGGCGGACGCCGAGGCGCTCCTGGAAAAACTGCCGTTGTTGGAAGATGTATCCTACATCGGCTTAATAATGAATGAACGCGGCCTTGATCGTGCGCTTGATACTCCGGTACACGAAATCGGCATGGTAGTGGTCGCGACGGATACCTACAATCGCCGCAATCAAGGCGTCTCGACGAACGAGTCCATTGAAGCCTGGTTGAAGATTGCCGGTCGCGCAAAGACGAACGGTAAGATTGCGAACATCATGATTTCGTCCGCGTTTGGCTGCCCGTTTGAAGGTGAAGTGGATGCTGACAAGATTATCGAAATCGCGAAGAAGGTGCTTGAGGCGGAACCCGCCGAACTGGGGATCGCAGACAGCATAGGCGTGGCTGTCCCAAAACAAGTGACCCATCTCGTGCATCGTTTGCGTGATGAATTCGGCGCGATCCCACTTCGTTTCCATTTGCACAACACACGCAATACAGGACTGGCTAACGCGCAGGCGGCCGTCGATGCGGGTGTCGATTCACTGGATGCCAGTATCGGTGGTATTGGCGGGTGTCCTTTTGCTCCGGCGGCGACGGGTAATATACCGACCGACGACTTACTCTATATGTTGGACCGCTCACAGATTGAAACTGGCGTGTCACTCCAGAAAATTATGGATACCAGTTTGTGGCTGGAGCAGGAATTGGGTCGCGGCGTGCCGGCGATGTTACCGAAGGCCGGGATTTTTCCGTCAATGAAATGAAAGTACTGAAACATATTCACCATCTAAACTTCGTGGTGGCCGATCTGGATGCGGCCGTGACCGCGTATCAAGGACGCCTGGGCGTCGGCCCGTTTCAACGTGATGATCTGCCGGATCGCGGCGTTTCTACAGCGAGAGCGAAGATTGGCGATACCTGGATCGTATTGGTATCTCCGCAACGCGATGATTGCGAGATTGCTCGGTATCTTGAAACACACGGCGAGGGTTTCTTTCTAATGTCCTTCGGTGTTGATGACCTGGACCAGGCAATCGGTGAACTTGAGAAACGAGGTACGGTTGCCGGAGACAAACGCATGGGCCTTTGTGATTGGCAGGTTGTGGACCTCAAGACAGAGGCAGAGTTGGGCGTCAGGTTTCATCTAACGCAAACTGACGTCGAGGATGGAAAGGCCGGAATTATTCGCTGAACACCAGCTCTGCCGTTTTCGATTGTGCCTGTTTTTTCAGCCAGGTAGTGACCGGACGCACGGCGGTGTTTTCGGGTGCGTAGGGCGAACGAACGATCCAGTAAGCATTTGCTAGTGTGATATGACGATCGCCAAACGGTTTGATCAGTCCTCCGGAGGCGATTTCGTCAGCGGCCAATCTTCCCCGGGCGAGGCAGACGCCCAGGCCTTGAGTTGCAGCGCGAAGCACAAGGTCGGATGAGCTGAAGCGAGGTCCCGTGTTGGTGTCCATATCCAGGCCACTGTGCGCTGCAAGCCATAGCGTCCAGGGTGTGTTTGGATCACGGTCATGAAGCAACGGTAGATGCTTTAATTCCTCAGGCTTGGTCGGCTTGCCGGCCTTTTTCCACAATGTCGGGCTAAGCACCGGATAAAGTTCGTCGTCCATAAGGGGATCGCATATCAAGCGTGGCCACGGGCCGTTTCCCATACGGATGGCAAGATCGGCGCGATTATCGCTTGGATCGATGAGCTTTTGCTCAGCGGTGACCGATAACTCGATCCCGGGGTAGGCTTTTTGAAATGACGGTAATCGCGGAAGCAACCAGAGGCTGGCAACCGACGGTGTGGTCGAAAGAACAACAGAGTTTCGCCGCGGCGTCTCACGTATGGCCTTCACCGCAAGTGCGAGCGTCTTTAGACTCTCGCCGCCGGCGCGCCCCAGCGCCTCCCCCTGAGGGCTGAAAGCGAGTGCACGTGTCCCTTCGTGCCGCTCAAACAGGTCAATACCGAGCCATTTTTCAAGTTCACGTAAGTGACGACTGACCGATGAATGCGCGACTCCCAACTGCCGCGCTGCCGGTCGGATTCCGCCGGACTCATAAACGGCAACAAAGGCCTTAAGCGAATTAAGTGGAAGATCAAACATGTTCTAGATATTAGACCAAAAATTGCATCCGTTCGACCAGTTTCCTCCAGCAAACTCTTGTTACAGAGACCAGGGTACTTCGCGTCGGAATCACTGCGCATTGCCATGGACGATTACTAATGGAAGGAAAACTCGTTATGAAACCAATACTGACCGGCATCGACCATGTCCACCTCTATGTTGATGATCGGCAAGCCGCAGAAGAATGGTATCGCTCGACCTTGGGATTTGAACGTGTCGATGCACTCATGTCTTGGGCAGTTAACAACGGCCCTATCACCTTGGAAAACCCGCAAGGCAATATTCATCTGGCACTTTTTGAGCAGGAGGCGCTCCCGAACACGTCAGCAGTCGCATTTGGGACCAATGGTGAAGAGTTCCTGGCCTGGAAGTCGCAGCTTGAGAGCGATGGCCTTGATCTCAGGCTGACCGATCATAAACTGGCGTACTCACTGTATTTTAGAGATCCCTGGGACAATCTTCACGAAATAACGACGTATGAGCGCGACTTCGTGGCGAAAAATCTCGATCCAGCCGTGAATCGTCAACTCAGTGGGTAATGGCCAAATTCTTCGACAGCATCGACCATGGCCAGGACATTTTCAGGCGGGACATCGTTCATCACAGTGTGTACAGCACCAATCATACAGCCGCCTCCCGGGCCGAGAATATCGATTACACGTTTCACTTCCTGACGTACTTCCGCGACGCTGCCAAAGGGCAGGATACGATGCGTGTCGATGCCACCACAAAAGACGATATTCTTGCCGTGTCGCTTCTTTAGCGAAGGCAGGTCGGACATGGATCCTGCCGACGTTTGAATGGGGTTCAAGATATCGACGCCGATCTCAACGAAGTCATCGATCAATGGAGCCACATCGCCATCAGAGTGAAAGAGAATTTTGGCCTTCGTCCTGGCTTTGATATAGCTGATGAAATCTGCATGGATCGGTTTGAGGATTTCGCGATACATCTTCGGTGAAATCATTAGGCTATCTTGCGTTCCCAGATCATCCCCGATCTTGATGATATCGACGTTGTCTCCAAGTTCGTCAAGAAAGCACCCCATCAACTGTTTGCAGTAGACGGCAATTTTTTCCATTAAGGCGTGCGCGAAGTCCGGATCTCTGGCCATGTTCAGGAGGAAGGTTTCCATTCCCTGCATGGCATACGCTCGCTCAAAAGGAAACAACAGCCAGGGCGTTGCCATGATTGCAAACTGATTTTCCTTGGCTAGTTGCCTGGCGCGGTCACGTACATGGCCAATACGGGTTGGGTCGCTCATGTCCGGCCAACCCGCATAAGCTTCCAGATCGTCTGTTGTTCGAGCGTCGGGAAGTGGATGCACGCTTGGAAACCAGTCGTCTTCGCTGATTTCAGTCTGTCCGCTGCCCCAGGAATCAATATAGTCGCTGTGCCGATCGCGTGCTCGATTCCACTTTCTCACCTCTTCAGGCTCAAGGTCCAGTACGCCACGAACATCACTGTGCAGCCGACACATCGTTTCTTCGTCGATCTCCGCCGTCCCCAATTCAGGCCAGTCGTAGATGTAGTTATCCGGAGCCTGCACTCCGATGATGTTCTTGATGGCCTTGTAAGGCGCCATCTTGATCCCGGTGGCATTGCTAACACCGATAACCAGCGGAACGCGATCGGGCTGTTCGTTATGGATAGCGCTAAGCACACGTTCCCGTGACGTTAATGGCACTTGAAGTCTCCTCAGTCGCAGCTTGGCCGAACTGAATCCATCCATTCTGAATGAATCAGGAATAGAACTACTTTTGCAGTTTATGCAATGAGTCCGTTCGTACCTATCCGCAAATCTACGCATGTGGCCGGTCGCGAGGATTACCGCGGTCGCGAACCCGGTAATCTCGCGGCGCTAGTTCAACTATATGCTCCGCTGTCGGTTTAGCGTTGCTCGTTGCCGCGGCTTGACTACCGCCGTTTTCATTTTCAGAAATACTTTCTCGCGTGTATGATCAAGAACCGGACTACTGAGGAGCAGGCGATGTCTGACAAGCAACGAAAATGCCTCACGAAAATTGGGTGGCAGGTTTCAGTTTTTTGCGCGTCGTTGTTGCTCTCCGGTAGCGTCCTTGCAGACGGATCCTTATGCGTATTTACACGAGGCCAGCCGCAAAATCCGTTGGCCAATCTGGAAGCACCCACAGCTGCTGCTATTAAAGATGTCGCCGATGTGATGACCTACCTCGGTTACGACACTAGGATCCAAATATTTGCAGGTCCAGTAGCCAATGCTGCGGCATATCCACCACAAGGCGGGCGTGACGGATTCATTGTGTACAACCCAGACTTCCTTACCCGTCTTTTTGACATCAATGACTGGGCAGCAACCAGTGTGATCGCACACGAAATCGGTCACCATCTTGCCATCGATGCAAATCACCCGAATTCTCACCGCCGAGAGCTCGCTGCGGATGAAATATCCGGTTGCGCGATGGCGCGAATGGGTGCGACTTTAGAAGATGCAACAGCGGCTATGCTGAGAGGACTTCCAACTAATAGCGGTTCGCCAACACACCCTGGGACGAGCGAACGCATAAACGCCATCGAGACAGCTTATAACCGCTGCCAATCTGAGTAACTAGGAGGTTCATCATGTCCGTTCGTCTGTTCATTGTTATGTGCGCGCTGGCGATAGCTATACCCGAAACGGCATATGCAGGGAAGCTCACTGATGCTGTCGCAAAGTTGGCGGAAAAAGAGTGGCGAAGCGAAATCGAGGACATGGATAGCGGTGATATTCAGGATATGGCAGAAGTCGTCGAGGATGTCGCCGACGACATTGGTTACGACGACGATCCGAAATGGCGCGAGCACATATTAGATACTTGGGGCGAGGGCGAGAGTGATACCCGTCGGCATGTCTCCAAGTGCCCTTATTGTCGCGGTGCCGCTGTGAAAGTTGCAGAACAAACCGGGCTCCCTGATCCACCGAATCGCATTCCGAAGTGCTTCGTTATCAATGGTGCACCTTACGGCGCTGGCAACTGGGGTGAGCTCTATCCTTTGCACCCACAGACTGGCCAAGTGGTTGGGCCAGCAGAAGGGTCAATTTGGTTTCAAAATGGCCGTTATCTCGGGGTCAATATGGTTGGTCGGGCGTTCTCGGCGCGGCCTTGTAGTTGATACTCGCCACGCTCATGTGGAACCGGCGAACTTTTATTACATATTTCGCGATGATTGCTGCAACTGTGGGGTTACCTAATCGTGATTCTAGGGCCACAGAAAACCAACATATTGAGCACGAACATTACAAGACATTGTTGGCAAATTTATCGCGGCAGCTCGAACACCTGTTTGCTGATGCAGTAGAGGGTTTAAACGCGTCCGATCTCGATGTAGTGCTTGGCAAAGTTCAATTGGCCGCTCAGACGACACAGCGCCACAGCGAACTGGAAGCGCATGTCACACGATGGTGGTCACGCCCCCGAAGTGATGGCTTCGATCATGTTACGCGTTGTCCGCTGTGCTATTCGAATACTCTGGAGATGGTGGAAGCAACATCATTGCGGCCGCTGCTGCCTGAACATCGTTTTTCCGTCGTATATCGTGTTGATGGCAGTTGGTTTCAGACTGATTCCTACGCCAATGCTTACCCATATGATGACGAATCTCGGCGCATGGCGTTGGGGGCGATAGTTTTGGAGGATCAGTATGAGATGATCCGGTTCGCCAACGGGGAGCGATTCATTGCCACTCCTGCGTACTCACAGCCGCCAGATGCTCGATAGGTCGAAATTACGTTTGAGAACGACCGCGAGCAATTCGTTTACCTGATCCATGTAAGTGTTTGATTTTGTTGTGCAACTAAAAGAATTGTTGGTTGGGCTCATGGAAATGCGAATATGAATCGTCGTACACAGTTAGTCGGTTTTTCAATGGCGAGCTATGGCAGCGCCCTGACCTGAGGAAACTTGTGGCTGAATCGGATCGGTTTTCGGATACGTTCATCGCTTTGCGCGGGCGACTTGCGCGGCTGGTAATGGGCATTGTGCCGCCAAAGGAGGTCGAGGACATCGTCCAGGAAACCTACGTGCGCGTGTGTCAGATTGAGAACAAGGACGCGGTTCGCGAACCACGTTCCTTCTTGTTTCGTACCGCGCGGAATCTTGCGCTCGACCATGTGAAGCGAGCGGAGTCACGCTTGACTGCCGGAACCGATGCTATTGACGAGCTTCCAGATTCAGTTTTCATGTCGTCATCTGAGGTCGATTCGACCTACACGCAGGTTGTGTCCGACGAAGAGTTTGTGCTTTTTTGCGAAGCCGTGCGTGAACTTCCCAAACAGTGTCGGCGCGCCTTCATTTTGAAGAAGGTTTATGGCTATACGCTGAAAGAAATCATGGCCGAGATGGGGATTGGTCAACCCACGGTCGAGACTCACATAGTGAACGGCACAAAGAAATGCGTTCAATACCTGCGGGACAGGCGAGAGCAACGACAACCCTCGGGGGATCGGTTGTCTTCAAGGAACAGCAATGCTCGATCGTCTACAGGGCGACGAGGAGGAGAAGTATGAACACCGTGGTACCGATCTCCCGTGACGATGAGCGGCTTGAGGCTGCTAGTCGCTGGGTACTGAAAATTGACGAGGGTGCATTGAGCGTAAGCGACAAGGACGCCCTTGGTCTGTGGCTGGATGAAAATCCCAGGCATCGTGAAGTGTTGCTGGAGGTCGCGGCCGTGTGGGACAAAACCGATGCGCTGGCGCGCTTGGCCGATTTTTTCCCGCATGAAGCCACGCCCGATCGGACACCGACAGTTCATGGACACAGGCCATGGACACAAGGGGTCGCTGTCGCGGCCAGCCTGATTGTATTGGTGGTATCCGCCGTTTTTCTGTTGCCTCGCGTGGAGACGAGCATCGAAAGCGATCAACCTCTCCCGACGCAATCTGCAGCGTATGTGACTGCGATTGGCGAGCAAAAGACTGTGCTACTGCCCGACGGAAGTGAAGTGGTGTTGAACACCAATAGCGAGCTCTCCCTGACCTTCACGTCATCCGCGCGCGTGTTATATCTTGCGCGCGGCGAAATTCTCGTTCGCGTTGCCAAAGAAGATCGCCCTTTATCGGTCGTTGCGGTTGATCAGATTGTGCAAGCAAAAGGCACGGAATTCTCGGTCGAGATAACTGATGATCAACATGTCGAGGTTATGGTGACTGAAGGCAGGGTGGTCGTGGGGATTCAGCCGAAGTCTGCAGAATTGCCTGGCGCGACAAATTTCGACGCTGATTCCTTTATCTTGCCGCCTGTGCTCGCACAGCTCGCGGACAATACCTTGTCGGCCGGTGAAGAGCTTGTACTGGGTGAAGCCGATACAGTTAAGAAAGCCGTCACGGCGGACGAAATCGAAGTCAGGTTGTCCTGGAAGGACGGGCGCCTGATCTTTCGTTCGGAGCGGCTGGAGAAAGCGCTAAGGGAAATGGAACGATACACGACCGTCGAATTCATCGTGTTGGATGAAAGCCTTAATTCCACAGATTTGAGCGGAGTTTTTAAGACTGGTGAAGTGGAAAGGTTTTTAGAGTTGCTCAGGACGAATTTCAATATCACTCACAAATTCGACGGCGAGAATCGCATATTGCTTAGCAGCCTGTAAATTTGTAACGGCCGTTCATGGAAAAACCAATCTGGATCGTCATCAATGCGAGCGCGTAAATATCGCGTTGCTGACGGTGTGCAGGTTTTCTGCCTGTCGCTGATACTGCTGAGCTTTGGCTCATCGGTATTGGCACAAGAGGCGACCATCGAACGTGAGTTCGACTTCAATATCCCTAGGCAAGCGGCTAATACCGCGCTCATCGAGTTTGCTGAGCAGGCCGATCTAACGCTAGTGTTTCCGGACGAACTGGTTCGTGGTATGTCCGCCAACGCATTGATTGGTATGTATACGCGGCAGGATGGTATTAACATTCTCCTTTCGGGTACCGGGTTAACCCCCAAGTTCAGCAATAAAGTCGTGCTGAGTATCTTGACCGATGAACAGTCGGCAAGTGAGGGGGAAACCATGGACGTAAAGAAGAAAGCAGGACTGCTGGCCGTGCTTGCAGGCGTATTTACAGGTGGCGCCAATGCACAGGAAGTAACAACAGGTGAAAACGCCGACGCCTCGGAAGCGAGACTCGAAGAGATTATCGTAACCGCACAAAAGCGCCAGGAAAGCCTGCAGTCAGTGCCTTTATCGATCGCCGCGTTCACTTCCGAGCAACTCGAGAGATCGAACATCCAGAATATCAATGACATCGGTATTCAGACGCCGGGGATGATCGTAAACAAGGAGATCGTTGGTAAAATTTACATTCGCGGTATCGGCGCTGAAAATCTGACTATCGGCGGTGATCCCGGCGTAGCGGTACACGCAGACGGTGCCTATATTGCACGCACGTCCGCAGCGAATTTCGATCTGTACGATGTCGAGCGTGTCGAAGTGTTGCGCGGCCCACAAGGTACGCTTTACGGGCGCAACGCGACCGGCGGCATTGT
Source organism: Woeseiaceae bacterium (assembly GCA_021773075.1). Lineage (GTDB taxonomy): Bacteria > Pseudomonadota > Gammaproteobacteria > Steroidobacterales > Woeseiaceae > UBA1847. Next base: position 235,623 of record JAJFKT010000004.1, on the reverse strand, counting down.
CAACATTGTGTCAAAGGCCCCGACCGAAGAATTTGAAGGCAACGTGTCGGCTGAATTCGGTGATTTCGACTACGTTCGACTGGGTGCCGTCGTTAGCGGTCCACTGTCAGAGGGCAAGGTCCTGGCACGAGCGGCCATTGTGAAAAGTGATCGCGACGGATTCACGCCCAATTTATTCACGGGTGAGGATCTATTTGACGAAGACCTTCTGATGGGTCGACTGCGTCTTCGATTCCTGCCAAACGATGATGTGACCATTGATCTGATCGCTGATTTTACACAAGATGACAGCAGTCCTGCGCCGTTCAAGCAGCTCGAGTTTTCAGACCTTTTTGAAGGCGGGCTGGGCGCGAATGACCCGCCAGGCCTACGGAATGTATCGCAGGATTCTCCAGTAACGGAGATGCAGGATCAGTTCGGCATTACCGCTATTGTCAACTGGGATATCGGAGGTTCTACATTCACTTCCGTAACTTCGTATCGCGACACCGAATTTAAGGCGGTCTTTGATGGTGATGGCGTCGATATCTTGTTTCAGAATTTCGAAAACCATGATGATACTCAGCAGTTCTCGCAGGAGTTTCGTTTGGCATCTGACGCTGCCGAACGCTGGAACTGGATCATCGGCGCGTTCTATTTCAATGACGATGGCGACACTGAGATTTTCATTCCCATCCCCGGTTTCGGATTCGATATTCTGCATCAAGCTACGATATCGACTGATGCGTACGCGGTATTCGGGCAGGCAAGCTACAGCGTGTCTGACCGTCTCTCACTTACTGCCGGTTTGAGATACAACTCGGAGGAAAAAGAAGCAGTACAGCTGTCGGAGTTTATCGGGCTGTTCCCCCCGTTCCCACCAGCTCCATTGAGTACTGACTCGGACGAGTTCACGCCCAAGTTCGGCATTGAGTACGAAATTAGTGATGCGGTAATGTGGTACGCGACGGCGACACGCGGTTTTAAGAGCGGCGGCTTCACATTCAATGGGATTCAACCCGATTTCAAACCAGAATTCGTCTGGGCTTATGAGACGGGTTTCAAGTCCACACTCGCAGATGGATCGGTCATACTCAATGGATCGACATTTTTCTACGACTACACTGATCTTCAGGTCTCAAAACTCGAAAACAACGCTGGCGTAATTACGAACGCAGCTGATGCGACAATTTTTGGGGCAGAGATCGAGCTACTCGCACAAGTGACGGATCGCTGGCGTTTCAACACCGGCCTATCGTTTCTAAGTGCAGAGTTCGACGAATTCCTGACCGAGGACCCCAGCAATCCGCAACTAGGTACAATTGACCTTGACGGCAATAATCTGCCGAGATCGCCGGATTTTACGGTGAACGTTGGTACCGATTACACCGTTCCAGTTGGCGTAGAGGGTGACTTGAGTTTTCGAGTGGACTATCAGTATCAGGATGAAAGTTTCTTCACGACCTTCAACCGCCAACTTTCGGCACAGGACGCATTCAGTTTGCTTAACGCGCGTGTCAGCTATTCGAAAAATGATGGTTCCTGGACAGTTGCAGCATTCGTAAGAAACGCTTTCGACGAGGACTACTTTCTCAACATACTGGAGTCAGGTGTTGAAACAGGCAAGCCCGAAGGCTTCCTGGCGGCACCAAGAACGTACGGCGTACAGCTAAAGTTTAACTTCTAGATTAGTCTCTGACGTTGGGGATGATTGTGAGAACTATCAAGGCGGCCGTTCTGGAGAGTGTGGGGGCAGCGCAGCCCTACGCATCCAGCAAGCCACTAAAGATCGAGTCCTTCGAGCTGTTACCGCCTGGCCGCGACGAGGTGCTGGTCAAGATACGTGCCGCCGGGCTTTGCCATTCTGACCTGTCGGTTATCAACGGATCTCGAGTGCGGCCGATGCCGATGGTTCTGGGCCATGAAGCTGCAGGCGTTATCGTTGAAACAGGCCCCGGCGTTGTCGAATTCTCGCCGGGCGATCACGTCGTTCTTGTATTCGTTCCGAGTTGTGGACATTGCGTTCCCTGCGCAGAAGGTCGACCGGCGCTTTGCGAGCCAGCCGCGGTCACCAACAACGATGGCAGCCTTCTCTCCGGGTCGCGTCACCTTCACCGTAATGGTACGTCTGTTAATCATCACCTCGGCGTATCGGCATTTGCAGAATATGCGGTCGTTAGCAAGAATTCGGTGGTTAAAATCAATTCTGACCTGCCGTTCGAGGAGGCTGCGCTGTTTGGTTGTGCCGTTATTACGGGTGCCGGAGCCGTATTGAATACGGCAAAGGTCAAGGCGGGTTCGACGGTTGCTGTGGTCGGCCTCGGCGGAGTCGGTCTCAATTCGGTTCTGGGCGCCAGGCTCGCTGGTGCGCGGCAAATCGTAGCTGTTGATCTGAAGGACAAAAAGCTTGAGTTGAGTAAAGAGTTGGGTGCCACCGACATTGTCAGGGCGGATGCCCCGGACTGTGCCGCAATTGTGCGAAGCATAAGTGACGGCGGCGTGGACTACGCATTTGAAATGGCAGGTTCGACAACAGCGCTCGAGTTGGCCTGGGCGATTACCCGCCGTGGCGGTCAAACGGTTACAGCAGGATTGCCGCATCCTGATGCACGACTGTCACTACCGGCTTTACAAATTGTCGGCGAGGAGAGAACGCTTCGCGGCAGTTACCTCGGAAGCTGTGTGCCGGTGAGGGACATTCCGGCGTATATCGACCTCTACCAACAAGGTCTGCTACCTGTCGACAAATTGATGGGCGAGAGAATTTCTTTGTCGGAGATTAACGTCGCCTTCGATCGCCTCGCTGCCGGTGAATCAACCCGGCAGATTATTGTTTTTGATGAGAATTCATGAATCGCGGGGTTGAAGGCGACGGTAGCGAACTCGACCCACAGCTTGTTGAACTCCTTAGTGAGCTTGATAACTCGGGATCCCCGCAACTGCAAAGTCTGGAACCGGCGTCGGCTCGCGATGTGTACGCGCAGGGCGTCGCGTTGTTGGCGGCTGGTGGTGTGCAGGTCGCCCGGGTCGACAATACAAGTATTAGTGGTGGCGATCGGCACCTCGCAGTAAGAATCTACTATCCCGAATGTGAACATGATTCGCCACGACCACTCGTTGTGTACTTTCACGGCGGCGGGTGGAGTTTTGGCAGCATTGAAACGCATGACAGTGTTTGTCGAACAATCTGTGCGGGCGCGTCAAGTATTGTTGCGTCCGTCGAATACAGCCTGGCACCGGAGCACAAATTTCCGCAGGCCGTTCACGATGCCATCGCGGCTAGCAACTGGGCGCGCAGCAAGGCAGAGGTCCTTGGTGCCGATCCAGGACGAATTGTCCTCGCCGGTGATAGTGCGGGTGCCAATCTGGCCGCGGTTGCGGCAATGGCAGCGCGAGACGCCGGCCAGGCTGATATTTTCTGTCAGCTACTGATATACCCGGCTACAGACCTGTCGATGTCCTACCCATCACACAAATCATTCGGTGATGGCTATCGACTGACACGCTCGCTCATGATTTGGTCCACCACGAATTACTTGCGGGACGGGTCGGACATATTGGATTGTAGAGCGTCTCCGCTATTCGCTGAGCACCATTCCGGATTGCCGCCGGCTATTGTCGTCACCGCTGGATTTGATCCTTTGAGAGATGAGGGCGCTGCGTACGCATCGAAGCTTCGGGATGCTGGTGTCGACGTTGATTATTGTTGTTTTGACAGTCTGATTCACGGCTTTGTTAATCTGACCGGGGCTGTAGACGCCGCGGCGACCGCCCTCGACGATATAGTGCTGATGCTAAAAGGACGACTCGAATGCCATTCATAGATCTGGACACCGGGATCCGTATGCATTATCGGGATGACGGAAAAGGTAAGCCGATACTTTTCATTCCCGGTCTTGCGGCGACTCTGGACAGCTGGAATTACCAAGTATCGGCATTGCATGATCGCTTTCGCTGCATCTGTGTGGATTTACGCGGTCACGGCGACTCAGACAAACCGTGTTCGGACTATGACTATAACGAGATGTGCCGCGACGTCCGCGCCTTGTTGCTTGCACTTGATTTGCGCGACATTACGCTCGTCGGCTGGTCCATGGGTGCCGGTGTTGGACTAAAGTACGTCGTTGATTTCAATGAGGATGGCCGTGTATCGAAGCTGGCAATGATTGGGCCGGCAACACCGCGTCTGTTAGCAACCGATAGTGAGTCTTTCGGAATGCAAACCGAGATGGCACAAGCGACGTTGGAAGGCATGCGACTGGCCCTGCCGGAGACAATGGCTGCGTTTGCTGGAGTGAACTTTCATCGAACAGACATGCAGGCAACGATCGATTGGTTCCTGTCGATGTGGCTCAAGATGCCGGCCTATGTCGGCTACAAGTATTTCAATACCCTGCTAACCGAAGATCTTCGAGACAAGCTGGCCGACGTCAATGTGCCTACTCTCATCTGCCACGGTCGGCACGATCAGGTAGCGCCACCCGGATGGTCTGAGTATATGAACCCCCGAATTCCGGAGTGCCGCTTGGTCTGGTTCGAGAACAGCGGTCATGCCTTGTTGGTGGAGGAGGCGGATGCACTTTCACAGGAGCTGGCGTCATTTGTCGGCAACTGATTGCCTCAATCCCAGATGCTAGGCGCGCTGCCATTCCCAATGGATAATTTCTTCGGTTCTCGGATCAATTTCTATGGTGTACGAAACACCCGGAAGTCGGATCAGTGCACAGACCAACATCGAATCGATGCATCCAATCAGGGCTTTGCGACGGATGCGAAGCCTCTCCAACTGGTCGGAATCTTCTGTTTGAGACTCTGTGACGCGAGCAATTTCCCTGGAGTCCATCAAGCGCTCAAAGACTTGTGCGTCTGTCGCGTTCCTGACGCTCTTCGGAAGATCAGATCTGAGGAGGATCGCTTCTATGTCGAGCGTATCTGGCGGCGACAGCTCGACCTCGCTGGCGGGAGGTTGAAATGAAGGATCGACTTCTAAGGTCAATGGCGTGCTCGGTGAAAATGTGGTCCGAAAGTAACATTTTTGCAACGGTCATGGTACTTGAATACTCGATGAGGGAAAATCCGACCAGAAGCGAATTGGCGAGAAGGATTTTGTTATTTGTCCATTCGAACAAGTACAGTCGATTCTCGCCCCACATCGCCTTAGTCAGTCTCTAGTTCCGAATAGCTGACTAGCTTTTCGGCTTGCCGCTAAGCGCCTCGTCAAGAAGCGCCTCTGCAATGTCTTCGGGGGAAGCGCTATCACTGTTGGCCATCACGACGACAGTAATTCCGGAACGGAGATCGAGGAGTAGATGTGTGCGATGTGCCGCAAACCAGCCGCCATGCCGCGCAACAGGGCGACCATTGTATTTGGTGATTCTGATTCCGAGGCCCCGTACGCCGGCCCGAACCGTTAGTAGCTGCTCCCGCATGTCGGCCGATATCACTTCATCGCCAGCGAAACCCAGCAACATACGAGTGAGCCGACTAAGATCGCGCGCAGTCGTAAATGCGCCGAACGCCGGCGTCATCGCATTGGGATTGTGATATTCACGGACTCGCCGATCGCCGACGCGCCGTCCGACACCCGCGAACGGTTGTGCCTCATTTGGAATAATGCGATTAACTGGCGTATAGCCAGCCGAAAGATCAGCGCTGGGCTCGCGAGTGCCCGACGACGTCATACCGAGTGGCATGAACACGTCATCAATCAATGCCTCGTTGTAGGTCTGCCCACTGGCCCGCGCAATAACGGGACCAAGTGCGGCGTAGCCAATATTCGAGTAGTGAACAGACTTACCCGGTGCGGTACGTAAGTCCGTATTTGCCAGGTATTTGGCAAGTGCAACGCCGTCGGGAAAATCGGCGTTGAACCAATAGTTAAAATTCCCTTCTCTTTCGAGCCCGGACGTGTGCGTTAGCAAATGCTGTACTTTTACATCACCGCCTGACTGAGATGACTTGGTCGCTATTCCTGGCACGACATCATCAAGTGACAGAAGGTCTTTCTCTACTAACTGTAATGTCAATACAGCGGTAAGGACCTTGCTTAGCGATCCAGCGTATAGAACGGTATCGGCTGTCATTCTGCGGCCGGTTTCAAGATCGGCTACGCCGCTGGCACCGGCGAAAATCTCTTCGCTCTCACGCGTGACGACAGCGCTAACGCCCGGGATTTCCTGTTGCGCACGAATCTGGTCGAGTATGGGCTGCATATTTACGCCACCGGTTGTCGCTAGTGCGACGAGCATCAAGTTCATATTCATTTCGAGTTACTATCCTCTACCTATGGATCAGATCGAATCCCACATTGTGCTCGAATCGGCCGTTGATAGCCCGGTGAGTCTATTGAGCGATGCGACTGGCCTGTCGAAGCAGCGTATCAAGCTTGCGATGAATCAAGGCGCTGTTTGGGTAACGCGCGGACGGAAAACGCAACGACTCCGTCGTGTTAAAAGGACATTGCGTGTTGGCGATAAGATCCACCTTTACTACGACGCCAATATTCAGTCAGAGGTTCCCTCCGAGCCGACATTGGTCGAGGATCTTGGCGATTACACGGTGTGGAACAAGCCCTACGGCTTGCGATCGCAAGGTTCCAGGTGGGGCGACCACTGTACGGTTGTTCGATGGGCGGAGCGGCATCTAAATCCCGAACGCCCGGCATTTACGGTGCATCGATTGGATCGCGCCGCGAATGGACTGATTCTGATTGCACACACGAAAAAAATGGCGGCCCGACTTTCAAATCTGTTCAAGAACCGTGAGATAGAAAAACGCTACAGAGCACTGGTGGCAGGCGATTTTTCGGCTTATGCAAATCCGTTGCACGTTGCCGAGCCTATCGACGAGAAGACCGCTGTAAGCGAATTTTCCTTCCTCAATTTCGACGGCGACCGGTCTCTTATTGATGTGCGCATTGAGACCGGCCGCAAACACCAAATACGACGTCACCTCGCGGCGCTGGGGCATCCAGTCATTGGCGACCGCTTGTACGGCGGCGCTGCGGAGGATGCTGTCGACCTGCAGCTGATGGCGTCCAAATTAGCGTTTCGTTGCCCGGTTAGCGATGAGCCTGTTGAATATCAACTCGAGTCTTAATTCGCACGGAGTTTTTTGGCTCCAATCAAGTGTATTTAAGACGCAGTCGGCGCATGGCGCCCGGATCGAGACTAGCGAGTGCCAGAGGTGTAATCTGTCCGACATTATCCACATCCCGGGATTTGATCGATGCTGCTTCGTTATAAAATAGGCGGAGGGTTTTTACTCTTCTTCGTCGCTCTGTTGATTGTACTGACTTTTGTTCTGAGCCATACCTCCGCTTGTAAGCCCGTGCTTCCCGTTTCATCCGGCGCAGAATCGATGAAGGCACTTGTCTATAACTGCTACGGCGGTCCCGAGGTGCTGGCCTACACTGACGTTGAAAAGCCGGTACCCGCCGCCGATGAGGTTTTGGTGCGGGTTATTGCTGCCGGTGTCAATCCACTGGACTGGCATTACATGCGTGGCGAGCCCTATGTCATGCGGGCAATGGGAATTGGCATTGGGGCGCCACTGGATTCGCGAATGGGCGTGGACTTCGCGGGTGTAGTCGAAAGTGTCGGAATGAGTGTTACCGAATACCAGCCAGGCGATGAGGTTTTCGGTGGCGGACCAGGTGCCTTTGCCGAGTATCTTGTCGTGCCAGAAGATCGTGGCATCGCGAAGAAGCCGGCTAACATATCATTCGAGCAGGCAGCGTCAGTCGGCATCGCAGGAGTCTCAGCAATGCAGGCATTGCGCGACTACGGCAAGTTGCAATCGGGACAAAAAGTGCTGATCAACGGTGCATCCGGCGGTGTAGGGACGTTTGCTGTACAGATTGCAAAAATCATGGGCGCTGAGGTTACGGGCGTATGCAGCACCCGGAATGTCGATATGGTCAAAGCGATCGGCGCCGATCACGTGATCGACTATAAGAATGAGAATTATCTTGAGAGTGGCGAGCAATACGATCTGATCGTCGACATGGTCGGAAATCATCCCTTGTTATCGAACCGGGATGTATTAACGCCGGACGGCAAGTTCGTTATTGTCGGTGGTGCCAGCGGTAATTGGCTCGGTCCGATCGCAAGGCCTGTCGGGGCGGCAATAATATCGCCATTCGTTGAGCAGGAATTCACGATGATCCTGGCGCATTTGACAAAGGATGATGTTCAAGCGCTTGCCGACTTAATGGAGTCGGGACAACTAACACCGGTAATCGACAGACATTATGAGTTGAGCGAGGTCGCGGATGCGATTGAATACTCCGAGACGGGCCGTGCCCGAGGAAAAATAATCATCGATATCGGCCAGGCGACCGAGTGAAAAACTGCAATTCCTGCGGTAAATGTTGTGAGACCGCTGGTAGCGGCGGTTTGTCAGCAACAGCCGACGAAATCGACTGGTGGGAGCTGCATCGGCCTGATATCGCGCGTTACGTCAAGGATGGCAATATCTGGATAGACCCGGGTACAGGCGAGTATTTTGCTCATTGTCCCTGGCTTCGACGAACTTCGGACGGCAAGAAAACTACTTGTGATATCTATCATGACCGCCCCGAAGATTGCCGACACTATCCTGTCGATATTGAACAAATGGTTCGGCACGATTGTGAAATGATCGAACCACGCGATCTGAACGATCTCAAACGTGCACAAAGAACCCTTGACGCAATAATGATTGATTGCCGGCCCGCTGCTGCTAAGAGCTAAGCTCGAGTTCGCCCGGCGTTTGTTGAATGCTCAGTAACGTCCGTGCTGTTTGAAGATGTAGTTACTAAGCTCAATAAACTCATGATTCATCTGGTGCATTATTTTGTGCGCCGAACGTGCAACCGCGCGCATGACTTTGTAAACAAGCTGCGGGTTCTTATCGACCATATTCTCGAAGTCCTCGCGTGCAAGGCTCAGAACCTTGCAGTCACACAGCGTACGAAGCCCCACGGTATGAGCATCACCGTCAATAAAGCTCAGCTCACCAGCTAGTTGACCCTCTCTGATAATCGCGATGCTTGCGGCCCCGTCGCTCGCCGTGTGCTTTACAACTTCCAGGTTGCCTTCAACGATTACATGCAATGAATCATCCGTGGCGCCCTCTTCGATGAGGTAGTCGCCACCTTTTAGTTCTCGCAAACGCATAAGACCCGCCAACGTGGCCGCTTCATCTTTTGAGAGCTCAGTGCCCAGACGTGAGTTGAAAATCTGCTTGATCGAAGTATTCATACTGGTTCTCCCGAGAACAGAATCTAGTGGATCGCCGGAAACGCGTCTATTCGGAATAACACCTAAGCGAGGACACAGCGTTCATTTACATAAACCCGGATTGAGCTAGCCGGTTCAGTCTGTGTTTAGAAATATTTCAGTTTGCGTTAAGCGTAGCCACCGTATTCTGTACGTGAACAAACAAGGAATGTTCACGAGGAGAAGATCATGGATATCATTTACGCAGCAGAAAAACCGAGTATCGCAAAGCTATTTAGCGAACACCTGCAACGCCGCGTCGAGGCCAATGACATCAATGTGTCTGAGAACCCTGACGAGACGGGAAGCTTCTATATCGGTTTTGATCTGGAACAGTACGTCATGGCTCCGGACGGTACAATCCACTCCGAAACACTCTAATTTGAGCGCTGTTTTCCGGCGCTACGGCTTCCTGAATAGAAAAGTGAATCGATCCGTATTGCCACTGACCGAACGTCGACCGACTTCGTATTCAAGCTCATCGTCGGCACGGTAGTGCAGGTCAGAGTAATCGACGAACTCGAAGCCAATTTCGAGCATCTCCTTAATAACCAGTACCGGATCGATGCGTCGTCGATTTTCGCGATTTGGCGGCTCCATGTGACGTTGAGTATGGTCGATGACACCAAACAACCCACCGCTTTTCAGCGCGTCGAATACCTGTTTGTTCATTGTGTTTCGTGCTTCATCACCGAAATTGTGTTCGTTACGGAATGTCAGAACCATATCCAGGTCGGAGACGCCGAATTCGAATTCATCCATCTCATAATACCGCGCACCTTCGGGGCGGCGAAGGTTGTCACTTGTTTTCAGGTGAATAACGTCTTCAAACCCGGTTTCGGTGAGTACGCCCCTACTGACTCGCTCAGCTCCCAATGCGACGTAGAGTTGACCGTTTTCCGCTAATACGGGGGCGAGCAATCGGGTGTACCAGCCGCCGCCCGGTATCAACTCCATTACACGCATATTGTCTTTGAGGCCGAAGAAATTTAGCGTGTCTATCGGCATGCGATTATCATCGCGATCGCGATCTGCCTGTGGACGCGATTCCGCGGTCAGAGCGGCTTCTAACTTGGCGTCAATCTCATTCGCTGCCTGCGCGCCGAGTGAGAGTGACAGCAAGAGTGCGGTAGTCAATAATTTCATTTTGTGATCCCTTAATTGCCTGCAAGATAGATTACCAGTTTCTCGATAATGTGTACTATCTCGAATGTGTGATTCCTGGAGTTAAGAATGGTCGTTGAGCAATTCATCGCAGATTGTGCCGCCGCTATTGCGGATAGTGCTCCGACGAAGGCCGTGCGAGAAACGCTAACTCGCGCTGTATCAGATACTACAGGGCTGGAGCGAATGATCGGTAGGCCCGAAAAGGGCGGCGTGCAGAAAATCTGTGTCTCTGACGAACTGACGATCATCAATGTGGTCTGGGCACCGCATCTAACCATCATGCCGCACAACCACAATATGTGGGCGGTCATCGGTGTATATGGCGGGCGTGAGGACAATATATTCTGGCGCAGAATCAAGGATGACCCAGCAGGCCGTATAGAGGCTGCGGGGGCGAAGTCATTGGGCCCGAAAGATGTGCGGCCACTGGGTGACGACATTATTCATTCGGTGACTAACCCAACATCAAAACTCACTGGGGCGATCCATGTCTATGGTGGTGATTTCTTCGCAATGCATCGCAGCGAATGGGAGCCGGAAGGCCTGGAAGAAAGACCCTATGATATTGAGAAAAATATGCAAATGTTCGAAGCGGCGAACAAGCTACGACAGTAGACGTGCGAATGCGCCTGGGTCTGTAACAGCGACAAACATTAGTCCGCTAATCGCGCCACACAAATGTGCATCATGATTAATGCGACCCGTGTTCTGCATCGACGCCCAATAGGAATAGCCCACGTAGCCGATCGCGAATAGAAATGCAGGAATCGGGACCGGTATTGGAATGATCATCAATGTTGTGGTTGGGAAATAGACAATGTAGGCAAACAACACTGCGGATATCGCGCCCGACGCGCCGAGCGACGCGTAACCCGGGTTATTGCGGTGCTTGTACCAGGTGCAGGTATGGCTGACGACCAGTCCGAAGAAATAGAGAATGAGGAACGGTACTGTGCCGAGAAAATATTCCATCGGAAAAGCGAAGAAATAGAACGTGAACATGTTGAAGAACAGGTGCCCAATGTCGGCATGCACAAAACCGCTCAGTATCATCGTGTCCCACTGCCTCCTACGATGAAAGTGGTATGGCCGGAACAGGCACAGGTCGATGATTTTCTGATTCTTGTACAAACCCACCAGACTGATGCCGATGGTCAGAATCATTATCAGAGGTGCAGCGATGCTTCCACTTTCAAACATTGTCTATTGATATCCCTTGGCCTGTAACTTGAACAAATGGGCGTACTGGCCGTCTGCTGCCAGCAAGCTCTCATGATCTCCACGTTCCAGAATCTCGCCCTGATGTATCACGACGATCTGAGCGGCAGCACGAACGGTCGAGAATCGATGCGAAATGAGGATGGTCATTTTACTGCTGCTCGCGGTGCGGAAATGCTCGAATACCTCCGCCTCGGATGACGCATCCATTGCGGCTGTTGGTTCATCGAGGACCAGTATGTCTGCATCGCTACGCATGAAAGCTCTTGATAGCGCAATTTTTTGCCACTGACCGCCCGAAAGTTCGCGTCCACCCTTGAACCAGCGTCCCAGCTGAGTCTCGTAGCTGTCCGGCATGTCCTCAATAAACGGTGCCGCGAGTCCGGTTGTCGCTGCCGTTTCCCAGCGTTCTCTGTCGTCAATATGACGGACGTCGCCGGCGCCAATGTTTTCACCGACGGAAAACTGGTAACGGCCGAAATCCTGAAAAATGACGCCAACTCGTTGCCGTAGGGCCTCGACATCCCACTCCTGCAAGTCGAGGCCATCCAGCAGGATGCGACCTTCGGTAGGCTCGTACAGGCGAGTCAGCAATTTGATTAGCGTCGTTTTACCGGAGCCGTTCTCGCCGACGAGAGCAAGACTTTCACCGGGCTTGATTTGCAGGTTGATGCCTTTGAGCGCTTTTTCCTTTGCGCCGGCATAACTGAATGAAACGTTTTCGAATTCCAGACCACGTCCTGGATCGGGACCGTGCACGGCATCTCCAAGACGTGTCGGAACCGGTTGTTCGAGGTATTCATACAGGGTCGACAAATAGAGATTATCTTCGTACATGCCGCTGACTGATGTGAGGATGGCTGATACTGCTGACTGGCCCTGGCGGAACAGCACCAGATACATGGTCATCGCACCCAATGTGATGACCCCGGCAATCGTAGTCACAACAATCCAGCCGTACGCCGCGTACAAAGCGGCTGTTGATATCAGGCCAAGCACGAAGCCCCAAACATCGCGTCGGACTGTCAGGCGGCGATCTTCGACAAACAGTCGTTCGAATATATCGTTGTAGCGTTGTAGCAGCCGTCTTCCCAATTGGAATAATTTCACTTCTTTGACACCGTCTTCGCGAGCGATGACGGTTTCTAGATACAGCTGCATGCGGCGTTCCGGAGAACGCCAGCGGAACATACGAAAAGCATCGCCCGAGAACTTGGCTTCGGCAAAAAATGATGGCAGGCCGGCTAAAAGTAATATCAGTACCGCCCACGGCGAAAACGCGAACAGGAGAATCGAAAAGCTGGTGAGCGAAATAGCATTTTGTATCAGGCCGAATGTCTTAGTGACTAAGCTTAAGGGTCGGCTCGACGCTTCTCGTCGCGCCTGGGTCAATTTGTCGTAGAACTCCGAATCTTCAAAGTGCGATAACTCGAGCGTCATCGCCTTTTCAAGAATCATGACGTTGACGCGTTGGCCGAGTAGGGCGCGCAACAGGGACTGACTGGCTGAAATACCGCGCTGAGTAGCTGCGACGGCGATAACGACGGCCGCTTCGAGCGCTACGAGCCAGAGGATTCCCGTAATGTCAGGTTCTACAGCCTGTGACGCCGCGACAACACCATCGACAATCAGCTTACCGATGTAGGCAATTACCGCGGGGAGCACACCGCCCACGAGTGTTAGAAGACCCAGGGTAACGGTCAGCGGACGGCTGGTTGTCCACACAAGTTCTACAGCGCGACGACTGTAGCCGAATACACCGAGGGCGCGGCGCAGAAACCCGGCGTCAGTGTTGTTATTGTTGTTGTCGGCCATTGATGCCTAGAATACTTGAAATGAAAGGACCTGATATGAAGATAATTTCGAGACTTGCAATATTGTCAGCGATCTCTCTACTGTGGCTGGACTTCGCACTTGCCTCTGACGAGGCCGAACTGGAAGCGATGCTAAATGAATTTCTCATAGCCGCCGATCAGGAAGCGGCACATGCATCATTTTGGGCTGAAGACCTCGTATACACATCATCGGTGGGCTTACGATTTGGGAAAGCGGACATTATGGCTGGCTTCGAGGGCGCTGCGGAGGATGAAGTCACTGATGATGCAGCGATGCTTTACTCGAGTGAAGAACTTGATATCCGAATATATGGCGACACGGCGGTGGTCGCCTTCAAGCTCGTAGGTACACCTACGGATGAGTCTGCCGATGACGATGTGCTGTACTACTTCAATACCGGTACCTTCCTGAGACGAGATGGTGTCTGGCGAGTAGTCGCCTGGCAAGCAACGAAGATACCGCCATCGTGAGACTTAATAATTGGCGCAAGCGGTCAATAACGATCTGAAACTTTATTATCATGACAGAGGATCTTACGCAGCGAGCGGACTTGACCCGCCACGGACACGGCACGGGTGCTTTGCGCACCCGCCGTCCTTCGTACGTCGACTTCCTGCCTCCCTGTAATGATGCTTGCCCCGCAGGTGAGAACATTCAAGCCTGGCTTGCCCTGGCTCAGTCCGGAGAGTATGAGGCAGCATGGCGAGAGCTGGTTAGAAACAACCCACTGCCATCAATTCACGGTCGAGTTTGCTACCACCCGTGTGAAAACGTTTGCAACCGTGCCGTCACCGATAGTGCGGTAAGTATTCACGCTGTTGAGCGATTTTTGGGCGACATGGCGCTCGAACAAAACTGGCAGTTTGAGGCTCCGACGCAGAGAACCGGAAAGAAAGTATTGATTGTCGGCGCGGGTCCGAGCGGACTATCAGCCGCGTATCAGTTGCTACGATTAGGGCACGACGTCGAGATCCGAGAGGCCGGTCCCGTTGCCGGTGGCATGATTCATTTCGGTATACCTGCCTACCGCATGCCAAGGGATGAGCTGCAGGCCGAGATCAAGCGAATCGAAAACATGGGTGTGACGATTACGCTGAATCACCGTGTCGCGGATGTGCTCGCCGAGAAAGAGGGTGGCAGTTTTGACGCAGTTTTTGTTGCTGTCGGTGCGCACATCAGCAAGAAGATTGATATTCCGAACCGCGACGCCGGCAAAATTCTCGACGCCGTCAGTTTTCTTAGTCAGGCGAATGATGGTGAACCACCAAAACTCGGTCGGCGTGTCGCAATTTATGGCGGTGGCAACACGGCGATGGACGCCGCGCGCACGGCCAAACGGCTCGGCGCGACGGAGGCCATGATTATCTATCGCCGCGACCGAAGTAGCATGCCAGCACATGATTTTGAAGCAGACGAAGCGCTGGAAGAGGGTATCAAAATAAACTGGCTGCGGACTATCAAGGAAATTGACCGCTCGACGTTCAAGGTCGAGATCATGCAGCTGGATGAAAACGGACGTCCACAAGCAACCGGACAGTTTGAAGAACTAGAAGCGGATTCGCTCATCCTCGCGGTAGGACAGGATACCGATACTGCGTTCCTGGAGGCAGTTCCCGGTATTAAATTTCAGCAAGACCACACAGTCATTGTCGACGGCAACATGATGACGGGTCACCCCGGCATTTTTGCAGGCGGTGACATGGTGCCAAGTGATCGATCCGTGACGATAGCGGTTGGTCACGGAAAACACGCAGCTCGGCACATCGATGCCTATCTGAACGATTCGACCTATCAGCGCGCTTCAAGAAATCCGATTATCGGGCATGAGAAACTTCAACTGTGGTATCGCACCGCTGCCCCGCAGGTTGAGCAGGAGCGCCTGTCGGTTGATGACCGGGAGGGCGGTTTCGACGAGATTCTGCAGAATCTCTCAGAGCCGGAAGCACAATTCGAGGCCAGGCGCTGTTTGTCCTGCGGCAATTGCTTCGAATGCGATGGTTGTTACGGCGCCTGCCCTGAGGACGCCATCATTAAGCTCGGTCCTGGCAATCGTTACAAATTCGATTTCGACAGGTGCACCGGCTGTGCGGTTTGCTTTGAACAGTGTCCGTGCCACGCCATCGAGATGAATGACGAGACAGAGGGAGAGCGGGTGTGACAGGCAAGCGCGCGCTCGAAGGAAATGAAGCGGTGGCGCGCGTCGCCTATGCGGTTAGCGAAGTTTGCTCGATCTATCCGATAACGCCGTCCTCGCCGATGGCTGAATACGCGGACGTTTGGTCTGCAGCGGGGAAGAAGAATATCTGGGGACAGATACCAGACATCATTGAAATGCAAAGTGAGGGTGGTGCCGCCGGCACCGCTCACGGGGCGTTACAGACAGGTGCTCTGACAACGACCTTTACGGCATCGCAGGGTCTGATGCTGATGTTGCCGAACATGTACAAGATCGCAGGCGAACTGACATCCGCTGTGTTTCATGTTGCCTCGCGATCGCTGGCAGCGCAGGCCCTCTCGATTTTCGGCGACCATCAAGATGTCATGGCGGCGAGAACAACTGGATTTGGACTGCTTGCGTCATCATCGGTGCAGGTCGCACAGGATCTGGCGTTGGTCGCTCATGCGGCAACGCTGGAATCGCGGGTTCCATTCGTGCACTTTTTTGACGGCTTCAGAACGTCTCACGAAGTCAGCAAGATTGATCTTGTGAGCGCCGAACATATTCAGCAGATGATCGACTCGAATCTTGTGTACGCACATCGCAGGCGCGCGCTGAACCCGGACAACCCCTTCATTCGGGGTACGGCGCAAAATCCTGATGTCTATTTTCAGGGACGCGAAAGCGTGAATCGTTTTTATGACGCGACTCCCGCAATAGTACAAAACGCGATGAATCGACTGGCAGGCCTGACAGGTCGGCACTACAAGTTGTTCGACTATTACGGTGATCCTGATGCTGAGAATGTAATTGTTCTGATGGGTTCGGGTGCTGATACGGTTAAGCAGACAATCGATGCGCTTCCCGACTCCGGGCTCGGCATGATCAATGTCCGTTTGTACAGACCATTCTCCAATGAGCATCTGCTCGCGGCACTTCCTGCTGCAACGCTTCGCGTCGCTGTTCTGGATAGAACCAAGGAGATCGGCGCGAGCGGCGAGCCTCTTTATCAGGATGTCGTCACTGTTTTAGCGGAAGCGGTGGGTAACGGTCTGCGTTCCAAAATGCCTGCGATTATCGGCGGCCGCTACGGCCTGTCATCGAAGGAATTCACCCCAGCAATGGTGAAGGGCATCTTTGACGAACTTAAGAAAGAGCAGCCTAAGAACCACTTCACGATTGGCATCAAAGACGACGTCACCTTTACCAGCATTGACTACGACAGCCATTTCCAGATCGAAAGTGACAATCTGACGCGGGCGTTGTTTTTCGGTCTCGGATCGGATGGCACGGTCGGTGCAAATAAGAACAGCATCAAGATCATTGGCGAGAATACCGAGCTTCATTGTCAGGGCTATTTCGTCTACGACTCGAAGAAGTCCGGATCTCGAACGGTATCGCATCTTCGATTCGGTCCCGACCCAATTCACGCACCCTATCTGATCCAGTCCGCAAACTTCATTGCGTGCCACAAGTTCGATCAAATCAACAAGGTAGAAATTCTGCAACAGGCGGCAGATGGCGCGGTGTTTCTTTTGGACAGCCCGTATGCTGCAGGCGAGGTTTGGCAGCATTTGCCGGCACCGGTGCAACAGACGATCATTGATCGAAAAATTGCCTTCTACGTTATCGATGCCACGCGAGTTGCCAGCGATGCCGGCATGGGAAAACGTATCAATACGATAATGCAGGTATGTTTCTTCGCCCTCTCTGGCGTTCTGCCGAGAGACAAGGCGTTGCAGCAAATCAGAAAAGCAATTGAAAAGAGCTACCGCGCGAAAGGTCAGGCAGTCATAGACCGAAACTTTGCAGCGGTTGATGCGGCGCTGGATCATCTACATCAGGTGGACGTCCCAAGTGCCGCAAGTAGCACGCGACCGTTGGACGCTGTAGTTCCAGAGAACGCACCAGAATTCGTTCGCGAAGTGACCGCCCAGATGATGCGCGGGCATGGCGATGATCTACCGGTCAGCAAGATGCCGATTGATGGCACGTTTCCAAGCGCAACGGCTCAGTTTGAGAAAAGCAATGTTTCGGATCGCGTTGTGCAATGGGATCCGACCTCGTGTATTCAATGCGGTAACTGCGCCTTTGTTTGCCCGCATAGTGCTATTCGTGCGAAGTTTTATCACGAAACGGTATTGGAAAAGGCCCCGGACGGCTTCCCATCGGCACCCATCAGCGCACGCGGTTTTCCGGAAACAAGATACTCGCTGCAGGTCTATCTGGAAGACTGCACAGAATGCAACCTGTGTGTTGACGCCTGTCCGGTACGAAATTCCGACGATGACGCGACTCGTGCCATCAACATGACAAACAAAGCGCCGATTCTCGAACAGGGCAAATCCGATATTGAGTTTTTTGAGTCAATTCCGTTCAACGATCGTGCAGCCATAGAGTTCTCTTCTGTTCGCGGCGCGCAATTCTTGCAGCCCTTGTTCGAATTCTCGGGGGCCTGCGCGGGCTGCGGCGAAACCCCCTATGTACGTTTGCTGTCGCAGCTATTCGGGCCACGATTACTGGTAGCCAACGCAACGGGTTGTTCATCGATATACGGTGGCAATCTACCGACGACGCCCTGGAGTAAGAATGCGGAGGGCAGCGGTCCGGCATGGTCGAATTCGCTGTTTGAGGATAACGCCGAATTTGGCCTGGGCATGCGAATCGCCGCCGATCACCACATGTCGATCGCGAAGCAGCTGGTCGCGGATCTGGCGCAGGAGATGGGTGAAGAATTCGCTCAAAAACTCATCAATTCAGGTCAGCGCGTAGGCAGTGAAATTCGGACTCAGAGGCATCGGGTTGCCGAGTTGAAGTCCCGACTACAAGAGATCATCAACGATAACGACAACGAAAAAGCAGTAGCACTGCTGTCGATCGTCGATCATCTGGTCCGTCGCAGTGTCTGGCTTGTGGGTGGTGATGGATGGGCCTATGACATTGGTTCAGGCGGACTCGATCATGCGCTTGCGAGTGGTCGCAATATCAATGTGCTGGTATTGGACACCGAGGTTTACTCAAACACCGGCGGGCAGATGTCCAAGGCGACGCCTTTGGCAGCATCTGCTCGTTTCGCATCGGCGGGCAAGCGTATCGGCAAGAAGGATTTGGCGTTGCAGGCGATTTCAAGCGGCAACGTTTACGTCGCCCAGGTCGCAATGGGTGCGAATCCGCAGCAGACTTTGCTCGCCATGCGCGAGGCAGAGGAATATGACGGTCCGTCATTAATACTCGCTTACAGTCATTGTATTGCCCACGGCTACGATCTGGCCGATGGTCTGCGACAACAAAAGCTCGCAGCTGCGAGTGGCTATTGGCCGCTGATTCGTTACAACCCGGAACTGCGAATGGCCGGCAGGAAACCATTCGTGCTGGACTCACCGCGACCGACCATCGAACTGCGCGATTATGCGTACAACGAGATGCGCTACAAGATTCTGACCAAGACCCATCCGGACGAAGCAGAAGAACTGATGCTGATGGCGCAGGAGACCGTGGACAGGCGCTGGCAAACCTACGAGCACATGTCGAAGCAGGAGCCGACGCAGTTTGAGCGTGCATAAAAAAAGGCGAGGTCCGAAGACCTCGCCTTTCTATTCAGCTACGTAAGGTTGTTACTACAACGGTACGATGTTCTCTGCCTGAGGACCTTTTTGGCCGTCAGTTACAGTGAACTCAACCTTCTGGCCTTCTGCCAGAGTTTTGAATCCGCTGCCGGTGATATTGCTGAAGTGAGCAAATACGTCAGGGCCGTTTTCTTGCTCGATGAAGCCAAAGCCTTTGGCTTCGTTAAACCATTTTACGGTTCCAGTTACTGTAGACATTTTCTATTCCTAAATTATCAAAAGTTTTGCCTCAAGCTTGAGGCGATAAAGCGAGAGTGCTGCTTGCTACTTATGAAAATCAGGACGAGGTACAGAGGAACATCGAAATGGTGTGCATAAATATCAGCCGATCATTCTAGCTGCGGGCAGTATAGCCTCCGATTATTGCAAGTCAATGAAATCGCGAACATAAATTACTTGATTTTTGTCGCAAATCGCCTCCGAATCACTGCCAGGGCCGCAAGGCTCAGCTGGATATTTGGCGAATCAGCGTCGGGCCCTTAGAGATGTGTTTCCGTAATTTCAACGCGACCGGCTCTTTCTTCGGATTCGAACAGTGCTTAGCCGATATCTCGCCAGATGGTGCGACTAGATACCTGGACGAGAACGAAACCAAAAAATAGCGGAATATTAACTCGACCGAAATCATAAATAAGTCCAATTATCAATAAGATAGGATGATTTATTGCAGACAGGCCGAAGTCAGTGTTGGGCATGAGCTCAGACACGCGCCAGATATTGTATACGCGTGCAATTCAAGCCTGGAGTCTTGCGGCGGACCTGCCTGTGAATCGCAATGAGATCCAAAGCCAGGCACGAAAGGCCCACTCTCAACTGATCATAAGCACGACGATACGGGTCAGGATTATGCGACTTATATTCAAAATTCGTATGTACTATTGGGCCAAGATTACGGCGGGCAAAGCGGCGAAATCGGCGATTTTCGCGCTTAAACCCGACACAACTGCGGCGACGAATTATCAGTGGCGACTCGCGAAATGCTCCGATTGCCGTTGTGTGGGCCGCAGATGTTAGGATCATCCATCTTTTTTGTGGGAAGGCGTTGGGACATGCGAATCAGGATTCTCGGACTATTTATTCTTGTCGCTACGGTGGCGTGCTCGAAGACGCCTGAGGTTGAAGACCCCTATCTTTGGCTCGAAAACGTTGAGGGTGAAGACGCGCTTGCCTGGGTTGAGGAGCAAAACGCCAATTCGCTCGGTCATCTTGAGGCTTTATCGACATTCGCGCCGATCTACGAAAAAAACCTCGAGATCTACAATTCAGAAGAACGCTTCGCGTCGCCAGGACTAATGGGTGATTACGTCTACAACTATTGGAAGGACGCTGCTAACAAGCGTGGCCTTTGGAGGCGCACGACGTTAGAAGACTACATCTCGGGCGATGCTGATTGGGACGTCATTCTCGATCTTGATCAATTGGCTGAGAATGAGGGTGAAGACTGGGTGTGGAAAGGCAGTGACTGCCTGCGCCCCGAGTATCGTCGCTGTTTGCTGCGTCTTTCGCGAGGTGGTGCGGATGCCGTCGTTGTTCGAGAATTCGATGTTGAGGCACGCGACTTTGTCGACGGCGGTTTCTTCGTCAATGAAGCTAAGACACAGCTCAGCTGGATAGACGAGAACACTGTGTTTATCGGCAGTGACTTTGGTGAAGACACATTAACTGATTCGGGCTATGCGAAGACATCCAGACTATGGTCGCGCGGCACGCCTGTCGAAGAGGCCAAGGAAGTCTTTGCCGGTGAGCAAGCGGATGTCGCAGTGACCGTGTATCGTGCTTGGGATCGTGAATCGTCATACGATGTCGTACATCGCTCGCCGACGTTTTTCACAGCAATACGTTACCTGTATGCCGAGGACGGTGATCATCGCAAGATCGACATTCCGGACGACTCGACGTTTAACGGATTGTTTAACGGTCAAATGCTGCTTTCCTTAAAGAGTGATTGGCAGCCAGATGACACGACCTATGTTCAGGGTTCACTGATTTCGATTGACTTTGACACCTTCATGGCAGGAAGTCGCGAATTCCATGTTGTCTTCGTGCCGACGGATAAGAGTGCGATTCCACGCGGTGGAATGATGACGACGCGGGACTATCTGATTCTCAATACGCTTGAGGACGTTACCAGCAAACTGTCGCGCTACGAGTTTGTTGATGGGGCATGGCTTGCTACGCCTATCGAGACGGATGCGCTCGGTAGCATCAGTTTGGTGACGTCATCCGAAGACTCTAATGTTTTCTTCTTCAACTACGAAGGATTCTTGCGGCCCGATACATTATTTGTCGCCAATGATGGCGGTGAGACGGTTGAGGCGCTTTTTTCATTGCCGTCATTCTTCGACGCAAATGGTATGACGGTTGAGCAACATTTCGCGACCAGTGTCGATGGAACAAAGGTGCCGTATTTCCTTGTTCTTCCAAACCGATTCGACGCGCAAGGCGATACACCGACGCTGCTATACGGCTACGGGGGATTTCAAATCAGTCGAACGCCAAGTTACAGCGCGACCGTTGGGCATGCCTGGCTGGAACGCGGCGGAGCGTATGTTGTGGCGAATATTCGAGGCGGTGGTGAGTACGGACCACGTTGGCATCAGGCAGCCTTGAAAGAAAATCGGCAGCGCGCCTACGATGATATGGCGGCCGTTGCGGAAGACCTGATCGCCCGAGATATCACCAGCGCCGAGCATCTCGGCGTTCAGGGTGGATCGAACGGTGGCCTCCTGACGGGCGTGATGTTGACGCAACGGCCCGAACTCTGGGGCGCGGTCGTGGTTCAGGTACCACTTCTGGATATGAAGCGCTTCAATCACCTGCTGGCAGGCGCATCGTGGATGGCCGAATACGGCGATCCCGACACGGATGACTGGACGTACATCAAAGAGTATTCGCCGTATCACAACATAAAGAAAGATGCGGACTATCCGAAGGCGTTTTTCACAACCTCAACCCGAGATGATCGCGTTCATCCTGCGCATGCCAGGAAGATGGTTGCCCGTATGCGAGAATTCGGCCACGACTTGTATTACTACGAAAATACGGTGGGTGGTCACGCTGGTGCGTCAGATAATACGCAGGCGGCTCGTTTACAGTCCTTGATTTACAGTTATCTTTGGGATCAGCTCGGTCGCTAGACGAAACAAAAGCCGGAGTTTTGTGGTCTGTAATACAGTCAATTACCGCAATTAAAGTACAAGAGGTGATATCCAGTGTCTGGTCGTAGAGAGTTTCTTAAATACAGTAGTGCGGCCGCATTGACGGCCTGTACACCAATAGGCTTTTCAGCTCCTGCCAGGAAACTGCCGACTCGCGTCATCCCGGGTAGCAGTGAACGGCTGCCAATCGTGGGGCTTGGAAATGCACGGGTATTCGCGTCCGGTGATATGCAAGGGGCAGCTCTCGTCCTGGATACGTTCATTGAGCACGGCGGTGCTTATGTGGATTTGTCCGGCACCAGTCGATATAGCGTTGGAAAAATTCTCGCCGACCGAGGCGCACAAGCAAGCACGTTTCTCGGCAACTACCTGACGGGGCAAACCCTGGATGAAATGCGACCGGAGATTTGGAAGCTTCAGTCGGTGCAGGGTGAAGGTCCATTAGACCTGTCTATGAAGCGTGATGTTGCCGATCTTGGTGCACGCGCGGATGAGTTTCACGCATTGAAAAAAGAAGGTCTGCTTCGCCATGTCGGAATTGGACGTCCGCATAAACGATTTTACCCCGCGATTATGAAGCTCATGCGCGCTGGCGTGGTCGATTTCATCCAAGTGAATTACTCGATGATGGAACCCGACGCGGCGGACGAAATCCTACCGTTGGCTGTGGATAGCAATATTGCGGTCGTCATCAACCGACCGTTCATGAACGGTGATTATTTTGGCCTTGTCAGTGGCCATGAGTTGCCGGAGTGGGCCGCCGAGTTCGATTGCGATAGCTGGGCGCAATTCTCGCTGAAATACATACTTTCAAATCCGGCGGTTAATTGCGTTCTGACTGAAACATCGAATCCGAAGCACGTGATTGACAATCTCGGGGCGGGTTTCGGTGTGATGCCGGATGAAAAAACTCGCAGCAGAATGCGCGGGCATTTGCTCAAGCTGGTATAAGCACGAAGTAGTACACACTGATGAAGTGACAAGCGCTGCCGAGCAAGCAAAATACGTGAAATGTCGCGTGGCCGAATGGCATCTTGCTTATGCTGTAAAACAAAGCGCCTAAGGTATAGCTGATACCGCCGGCGAACAGCCATATCAGTCCCTCAGAGGACAGGCTGGCGATAAGGGGTTTTATCACGAAAACGATAACCCAGCCCATCAGGACATACATGGCCGTAGAAAATTTGTCGTAACGCCCTGTATGCCAAAGCTTGATAATGATGCCGGTAATCGCCATGGCCCAGGCCACGCCAAATACTGTCCAGCCGATTGCACCTTTTAATGCCAGTAATGCGAACGGCGTGTAGGTTCCAGCGATCAGGACATAGATCATGGCGTGATCTACGGTGCGCATCATATAGCGGCGTGCTGTATTTGTGGTGCTGTGGTAAATCGTAGACGAGCCGTATAATGCGATCAGGCTGGCGGCGAATACCGAAACACTGACAACCTGCAGCATTCCATTCGCTTTTACGGTCAACATGATCAAGGCGGCTATGCTCAGGAGCAAACCGAGCCCGTGCGAGATGATGTTGATTCGCTCTTCAACAATCGGGTAGCTTGAATGTTTGTGGGAGTCAGTCAATAGGTCGTCTCTGCGATCGAACTGGCATAATAGGTGAATATGAAATTTACAGTATTGCTATTTAGTGGCGTGCTTATGCTGCTTTCGCCGGCGTTCGTGAAGGCGCAAGGATTGCCGCCGCTCAGAATCGACACCAATCTGTATCCGTATCATAGTCAGGTGGATAACGACACAGACCTGACTTTCGTTACTAATGCGCGTCTTCCTGCCAGGCTTTCCTATTTTAGTTTCATTAGTTTCCGCGGCCTGACGACGGGCGATGACTTTTCGTTTGCTCGATCGGAACAGAATTTGCGCTGGACGATCAGCGACAAGCTACCGTTGGATATAAGTTTGCAGGCGGTTCTGGTCGATGGTGATGGCAATGATTTCACGCAACTGGGAATAGGCTGGCGTGTACACAATACGCCGGGGCTTGACGATTTTCTGCAGCGCCTCAATCTGATCTACCGAGTCACGTTTCAACTACGCCGATCTGGTGCTGCGGACGACAAGGTTTGGCAGACCGAGCAGTACTTCAAGTTGCGATTACCCGCAATATCAGAGCGTCTCTACGTTAGCGGATTCGTTGATCAGACATTCGACCTGTCGGTGGCGGGCGGCGTGCCAGGAAATCCGCTTGTGCTGGAGGTGCAGGCTGGACTGCGGCTGTGGAAGAATCTTTACGCGGTCGCCGAATACAGAAAGAACGAGTTTCGCGTTGGCAATGAAAACAACCTTGCCGTCGGGATAGAGTACAAGTACGCCAGCCGATAGAAACGAAACTAGCTTGTTGCGAACGGTCCGTAGCTATCGATGCCATCGTTGCGTGCACGCCGTTCGTCCAGGGTTCCCAGCGCCATATCCATCAGTTTGGTCGGTTCCCAGCCATCCAGCGCTTTTGAATAACTTGGCCGCGCAGATGCAGTTTCGAACCAACGCATTAGGTGGGGATACTGCTCAAGCGGCCAGCGCAGCAGATCGAATCGGTGGAAGTTTGGCATCCAGGCGATGTCCGCCAGCGAAAACTGATCACCGGCCATCCATTCGCGACCATCACTCAGGACTGCTTCGCGGCGCAGGAAGTCATCATGTGCGCGGCCGACCATGTCGTGGATGCGATCGCGCGGAAACCCGTCACGATATTCTCGCCAGAAATCTTGTAAGAACTTGCTGTGCAGTCCGTTTATGATCTGTTGAAACGTCTCTTCAGACGCGCGTGGGCCATGCTGAAAGAAAAACTCAAATGTGCAGTACTTCAAAGCAAGCTGTGACTTATCGGCATGCTCCAGTGATTCAGCAATAGTGTCGTCGAGATGGGAAGGGCGCAGGTCGCCATTACCCAGCGTGTTGTCGAGATAGTGGATAATGTCAACAGAATTTATGACGACGGTACCGTCATGCACCAAAACGGGCACAACACCGTTTGGGTTTATCTGTTGAAACGCTTCAGTCGCGTGTTCGCCCGCCTGTAAATTCATTAGGTGACTTTCGAACTCAAGGCCGAGTTCGTTCAACGTGATGCGGCAGCGTTGCGAACAATTTGACATGCCACCGTGCCAGAGGTGGATGCCCTTTAAATCCTTCAGGTCCTCTCGACCCGGTTCAATGATTGGCACCTATTCGTCCTCAGGTCGCGCGATATTCCAGACCATGTCCAACTTCGTACCAGCGGCGACGATCATTTTGGAGATAGGACAATACATGGCGAGTTCCTTCGCCAGTAAGTCCATCTCCTCATCGCTGGCATCGGTCGTAACGTCGATTGTCATTTTCATATCTTCAAAAGGTAGGTCAATTTCTTCTTTGAGCATGACGCCGTACCTATGAAATCCAGCGTCCAGAGTGATGTGATACGACATTAAATTGACGCCGTTCTTCTTGGCCACTTTGTGGGAAATCACGTTGGTGCAAGCAACCAGAGAAGCCTCGAAAAACTCGGTCGGGGACATGCCCTCGTTGGTGCCGCCACGCTCCTCCGGTTCGTCCGAGACGTCCACGAGATCTCGAGTCTTTAGCAATGTCAGGCTATGCGATTCGGCCGTGCCGGTTACTACCTGACGTACGTAAGGATTCGACTTCATTGTCATTTTATGTTTCCAGCCCACTTGCACGAGCTTGTTCCCGTGCCATTACTGCCCAGTCCAGGTGTCCCTCACCACGTTCTATGGCTGTCGTAAGGTAGTCCTTCCAAGTATGCGTACTCGGCAATGGCATGTTCGCCGCTGCAGCCGCCTCAAGCGCAAGATTGGCGTCCTTGAGCCCGATCACGGCTGTCGCACCGTTTGAATCCCACGATCGGCTGGCAATCATTTGTCCATACACCTCGTAAGCGGGAGCTCCGAAAAGACCTTTGAGCATTACGTCGAGAAACTGTTCGCGCGCAACACCGAAATTTTCGACCAGGCTGAATGCTTCACCCATCGTTTCAATAGCGCAGCCTAAAACGAAGTTATTCGCGATTTTGACCGCAGCTGCTGACTGCGGCTCTTCGCCAACTTCTATGCTGCGTTTGCCCAGGACTTCAAGCAATGGACGAACTTTTTCAACAGCGTCGGCTGGTCCACCGGGGACGAGTGTTAGTAAGCCGTCGGCCGCGAGATCCGGGCGCCCCAATACCGGACATGCGATGAAGGTCTGCTGCGCTTTTTGATGTGCCTTATTTGCTGCGTTGATTGCGGGAATACCATGAGTTCCCATCGCCATGTGCATGCAACCCGTGTCCATGCCAGGTATTAGCCCGCCGTCGCCGTGCAGTGTTGCGTTCAAAATAGCATCACTGGGCAGCATTGAGATTACGACATCGCAACCTCTTGTCGCTGCCGCCGCCGAATCGACCGCGACGGCGCCGCGCTCTACCAACGAGTTGGTTTGACCCGGTGTCGGATCGAATACGCGCATGTCGTGGTCGGCCGCGATAACCCGACCTGCCATTCCCTGACCCATACGACCCAGGCCAATAAAACCGATTTTCATAATAATGTCCTAGTCGAATCGACCGCTGGCAATGAGAATGTCGGAGGTCACCGTGTAATGTTTGTGCAGCAACTCAACCGCGAGGTCAGCGTCGCGTTGCAAAACGGCCTGCTGCAACTCGCGATGTTCCTCAAGTTCATGGCGGCCGCGGTATTCGACGACTTCTGCAAGGTTTCTATAGCGGAACGATCGTTGATGCAGCTCGGCACAAAAATCCATCAGAATGCTGGAGCCACAGGCAGAAATCAGGGCCAGGTGAAAATCCCGGTGATGATTCTCCCACTCAGGTTCCGTGTATTTTGCTTCAGCCGCGTCGCTGCGCGCCGCGCGAGTTAGCCAATGAAATGCAAGAACGATGCGTTCTTCCCACTCGGTATCGCCATTGGCAATGGACTCGCGAACGCCGATTTCCTCGAGCCAGCAACGGGTTCGCGTCAGCTCTATGAGTTCACGGGACGAGGCCGGCGGTACTCGAAACCCTCGGTTCTCCTCTCTCACAACCATGCCGTTGGCCGACAGTCGGTTCAAGGCTTCTCGCAACGGGCTGTTGCCGGTATCGTATTTTTCGATTAGGTCCTTGAGCCGCAGTTTGACGCCTGGCTTGAGCTGGCCGGTCAAAATGTCATCCTTCAATCGGTCATAAACCGAGGACGCTTGCGTCGATATTTGGCCGTCGGTGCTATCCGACGGCACTTTGGAGGCTATTTTTGCCATAAAAGTACCTGTGAAATTTCGATGAATTCGGGGGATATCTTACTTTCATCGATATTATTTGTATAGATAATCACGATTTCCTGCGTAAATGCGCCAAATCGCCTGAAAACAAGCGGCTTGTGGGTCGTTGCTAATTTTCTCGCCTTCCAAGAACGGAATATTTTCGCTAATATGCGCAATCACTGGATTTTATCGAATATATTTGTGCGCCAATTCCTGCTCTCATTACTAACGACCGTTTGCCTGGTGGCTACCGCCAGCGCCGAGGATGATGCACCCGAGGTCATCCCGCTGATCGCAGTGGATTCCTACGCGACCACTGCGTTATGGACGCTGGTATTCGTCGAGTACTTCATACCGGAGGTGGATCGGCGACTGGCAGAGAAGGGCAACTATCAAATCCACTGGAATAAGGCATTCGGCGGCACGATCGCGAAAACGCGTGGTGTGCTTGACTCACTTGAGCATGATCTGGCCGATATCGGCATCATCACCACCCCATACCATCCCGACAAAGTGCCGTTTCATAATCTTCCGTACGCAACACCGTTGGTGACATCCGACATCGGGTTAGTTGCACGAACGATGTCAGATCTGGTGAAGAAATATCCGGTTTTGGCGGAACAATGGGCTAATCACAAGCTGGTTTTTCTGACCACTGCAGGTTCGATCGATACCTACCAGGTATTTACCAACTTCGAGGTCAAGGACCTGCAGGATTTTGCCGGACGCAAGATTGCGGGCGTTGGACTGAACCTTCGTTTGCTCACTGGTCTTAATGCGGCACCGGTCAATAGCGGCATTAGTGACTGGTACAACAACCTGGCGACCGGTCTGGTTGACGGCATTATCGGCTGGGTCGAAGGCAGCATCGCGTACCGGCTCTATGAAGTTGCACCCCACATGGTCGACGTTCGGCTCGGTGCAGTCGCGACCAAAGCAATCACCGTGAATCAAAAGACCTGGGACCGACTGCCAGAGGAAGTTCGACAGATTTTGATCGAAACCGCTGAAGATTATCGAGATGAATTGGCACGGGAGACTGATCGCCGTGCTGCGCTGAGCCGGGAACGATACGTACAAGAGGGTGGCAAGATCCTGGTACTTACCGACGAGCAGCGCCGCGAGTGGGCGATGGGCTTACCGAATATTGCTACAGACTGGGCCGAAGACATGGAAGAGCGCGGCTTACCGGGCTACGCGATTCTAAAGGACTATATGGATGCCATGCGTGCCAATGATCAGCCAATAATGCGGCATTGGGACCGGGAGTAGCAGTGAGCGACAACAGTAATATTATCGGTCGCCTGTTCTCGCGCTTCGTGGCGGGGCTAAATAGCGTCGGCGGCATATTGATTTTTGGTTTGGTCGTCATCATCAATCTGGACATCATTTGCCGGTTTCTCTTCAACGCACCCATTGACGGTGTCACAGAGTTGGTTGAGTTATCCATTGTCGCTATTGTTTTCCTGCAGCTTGGTGATGCGGTTCGAAATGGTCGACTGACGCGTTCTGATGGCTTGTACGACAAAATCAAACAAAAGAGCCCGCGTGTTGGTCATATCCTGGGTGCTTTCTTCGACCTTGCCGGAGCCGTATTTTTCGTCACACTCGTCGCAGGATCAGTACCACGGTTTATCGATGCCTGGGAGCGCGGTTATTACGCAGGTAACAAAGGCATTGTCGTTATCCCCATATGGCCGGTGCGATTGATTATCGTCATTGGTGCGGTCACCGTAATTTTCGTTTTCCTGGGACTGGTCAGAAAGCATTTGGCTGCGCTCAGTGCAAAAGGTGATATGTCATGACCGGCATCGAGATAGGCCTGCTCTCCGTCGTCTCGATTCTCGTGTTGATCTACGCAGGCATGTACGTTCCGGTCGCGCTGGGTCTGGTGTCGTTCTCGGCAGTCTGGTATTTGCGCGATGGACTGGAGGCGCCAGTCTACCTGGTCACTCTCGCGGCTTCGAACGGTCTGGAAGACTACATTTTCGGCGTTATACCATTGTTTGTGATGATGGGTCTGCTGGTCAGCCACGCCGATATGGGGCGTGATATCTATCAGGTTGCAAATCAGTTATTGAATCGAATACGTGGCGGGTTAGGTGTTGCGACGGTAGCTGCAAACGCCGTATTTGCCGCAATCACCGGCGTGAGCATAGCCTCAGCATCGGTGTTCACTCGCGTTGCTGTTCCGGAAATGATGCGTTTCGGATACACACCGCGATTCGCAGTTGGTGTGGTTGCAGGTAGTTCGGTGCTGGGAATGTTGATTCCACCCAGTGTGATGTTGATAATTTACGCCATCATTACCGAGCAATCTGTTGCGGCTTTGTTCAAGGCGGGAATCATCCCCGGCTTGTTACTTGCGTTCGCTTACATCATTGCGATCGTGGTGATGGCAACGTTTTTCAAAAGCTATGTCGGTGGGCAGTCGGCCAAGGATATCGCGGCACAATCCGCGGAACGCATGTCGGGCAAGCAAATGTTTGGCAAGACGTCGCCGCTAGTCGTCCTGATCCTGCTGGTGCTCGGTGGAATCTACGGTGGTGTATTCACACCCACTGAAGCTGGTGCTGTAGGTGCTTTGGGTGCGCTTATTATTGCGGCTCTCAAGAAGAAGCTGGATCGCACCGTGCTTTGGGGTGTGCTTGTAGAGACCGGCCATATCGTTGCATCAATTCTCATGCTGATCGTTGCGGCGACGATGTACAGTCGAATGCTTGGGATATCCGGTCTGCCGACTGAACTGGGTGATTGGATTTCGTCAGCCGATATCGGCTTTTATGGAATTCTGGCGGTTTACGTCGCGCTTCTGATTGTGCTCGGCACGATTTTGGATACGACGTCGATCATCTTGATCATGGTACCGTTATTCATCCCGATTCTTGCGCCGTACAATATCGACCTGGTCTGGTTCGGCATCATTACAATTGTTGGCGCTGAAATCGGTTTATTAACGCCACCGCTCGGGATTTCGTGTTACGTCATTAAGTCGACGCTCGGCGATGACAGAATTACGCTCTACGATATATTCGCAGGAGCGTTTCCGTTTGCCGTCATCATGTTCCTGGTACTCATCCTGCTTATCGCGTACCCACAGCTGAGTTTGTTGCTGGTCTGAACCGGGCTAGATCGAAGCAGCGATCGCCTTGCCCAGACTAAGCGTGTCCGCGCGTCCACCCATATCGGGTGTCAGGTTGTCGCCATCGCGTAATGCGTTTTCGATCGCCGTCATGATGCTGTCGTGTGCATCACGATGCCCCAAATGGTCGAGCATCATTGCGCCAGCCCAGATCATGCCGATTGGATTGGCGATTCCTTCACCAGCAATGTCTGGCGCCGAACCATGCACGGGTTCGAACATCGATGGATGCTCTTTGGCAGGATTCAGATTAGCCGAGGGAGCGATCGCGATCGTGCCGGTACACGCGGGTCCCAAGTCAGAGAGGATGTCGCCGAAAAGATTACTGCCGACAACGACGTCATAGTGATCCGGCATACGCACGAAATTCGCGGTCAAAATATCGATGTGATATTGATCGACCGCAACGTCGGGATAGTTTTTTGCCATTTCAGCGACGCGCGAATCCCAGTAAGGCATTGAGTGAATAATGCCGTTCGATTTTGTTGCAGAGCTCAGGTGCTTCGCCGGTCTGCTTTGTGCGAGGTCGAATGCATACTTTAGAACTCGATCGACACCGCGTCGCGTAAACACGCTTTGCTGAACGACCGTTTCGTGTTCCGTGCCTTCGTACTGAATCCCACCAATTGCAGAGTACTCACCTTCGACGTTTTCGCGCACAACCATCATGTCGATATCACCCGGCTTGCGACCGGCAAGCGGGCAGGGCACTCCGTCAAACAGGCGCACGGGGCGCAGGTTGATATGCTGATCGAACTCGCGGCGAATAGGAATCAACAAACCCCACAATGATTCGTGGTCGGGTACGCTCGGAAAGCCAACGGCGCCGAGATAAACGGCATCATAAGGACGCAACTGCTCGATTCCGTCTTCAGGCATCATTCGACCGGTCTTCAAATAGGTCTCGCATGACCAATCGAATTCTTTCCACTCGAAGTCGATGTCGTGTTTTCGGCCTGCGGCTTCGAGAGCACGCATGCCTTCGGGCATGACTTCTTTACCGATACCGTCGCCGGGAATAACGGCTACTCTAATTTTCTTCATAGCTTCCACAAAAAAAGGGGGGTCAGACCCCTTTCAAAAAAAGGGGGGTCAGACCCCTTTAGGCTTCAAAAAAAGGGGGGTCAGACCCCTTTAGGCTTAGTTTTCTAGTAGCTCATTCCACAACCGATAATTCTGTCGGTTGGGAACTTGGTGATGACCTCGATTCCCGTGTCGGTTACGATGACTTCGTCTTCGAGGCGTACGCCGTCCGATCCATCTTCGTTACCCGCATAGGTTTCAAGAGCGAATACCATGCCAGGTTCGATCTCGACCGGATGCTCGATACTGTAAGCACGAGAAATAATTGGGAACTCCCAGAGTCCGACACCGATGCCATGTCCGTACTGAAGGCCGAAAATCTCATGCTCGTTTAGCGCACCCATCTGTCGATAGTCCGGCCAGCGCGTCACGACATCCGCCGTTGTGCAACCCGGCTTGACCGCATCGATGCCGCCCAATTGAATCTCCAGACAGCGTGCATGCGTATCGATTTGCTTCTGCGACGGTGGTCCAACCGTAAAGCAGCGATAGACGCAGGTGTGATAACCGTTATACAGACAAACAACATCCATAAAGATGATGTCACCCGGCTGTAACAGGCGATCAGAACTCAGGTGTGGATGTGGGTTCGTTCGGTTGCCAGAGGTTACCTGAACGTTGTGAATCCACTGCGCCCCGAGTCGATGCATTTCATGCGAGGCAACAGCCTGCAGATCGTTTTCCTTGGCGCCGGGCCGGATCTCCATGGCGATGCGATGGAACGCAGCATCGACAATTGCAGCGCCGTGCTTCAATAGCATGATTTCATCTTCGTTCTTGATAGAGCGCGCGTACTGCATAACACCCTGGCCATCCGCAATGGTGTAACCGTTCGCTTGCATGGCAAGCAGAATCTGCGACTCGATGACGTCGACACCGATTCGGATCTTGCTTTTATCAAGTTTGAAGTTACCAAGAACCATGTCGAGGTCTTTCAGGAATCCAGCCGAGCAGCCCCAGGCTTCCGGTAAGGCACCAAACATCGTGCCGTGTGCCGGAAAGGTGTAATCGGCAATCCACGGGCAATTCAGTTTTTCCGACGCGACTTCGGAACCAAAGCCAAAAATATGCGGCGGCCCGTTTCTTGGAATGATCGCGTAACGCCCCATATTGTCGATCTCGGGCGAGCAAACGGCGGTCGAAGTTGAATAACGCTTGTTGCCTGTATCGAAAAGCAATAGACAGTCGATATCAAATTTGTCCATGTACTTCTTGATGCGAGCGACTCGATACTCGCGCATACGGTCGAAATTGATGCGCTGCTCGTAATCAACCTGCATCATGCCCTGCGTGCCTTTACGATACGCCACTAGTATTCTCCTAATTCTGAATGTTTGGTTTTGGTCTAAAACGAATTGTTTTTGATTATGGCGATAATTATATCGCCAAATTAGGTATTTTTGTCGAAATTTCGATTATTTTAAACTAATTGCTGAGTTATCGCACTTTTTGAGGGAAAAAAGCTTTGTCCCGACATCTCGCTATTGGCGATATCCATGGTTGTGCCAATGCGCTGAATGCGCTGTTGGAGTCGATTGCCCTTAATTCTGACGATGTCCTTGTCACTTTGGGCGATTACGTCGACCGGGGACCGGATTCTCGCGCGGTTCTGGACTTGTTGATCAGTCTCAGAGAGAAACAGGCTCTGGTGCCGCTGCGCGGAAATCACGAGATCATGATGCTGGACGCGCGCGAGAAAAAGAGCTGGTTTGGCCCCTGGCTACAATACGGCGGCGATGCGACGCTGCGTTCCTATGCCGGGTTTGCTGGCAATTCCGGATCTTTCGATGATGTTCCAGTCGAGCATATCGATTTCTTGCAGAGCAGTTTGTTGTCGCACTACGAGAGCGAAACACATTTTTTCGTGCACGCGAACGCTGCAGCCAAAGTGCCGATCGAAAACCAAACGGCCGCGGCGCTTTATTGGCAAAAATACAAAGATCCCGACCCACATTGCTCCGGAAAAATAATGGTGTGCGGCCATACGGCGCAGCGGGACGGCATTCCACGAACAAACGGCCATTCGATCTGCATCGATACCTGGGCTTATGGTGGGGGCTGGCTAAGTTGTCTTGATGTTGAGTCAGGTAAGGTCTATCAGGCGAACGAGGCGGGTGCAGTACGCGATTTTGGACTGGACGAGATTGATACTGTACCGGGACTAGAATTGGTCGACAAAACCCGATGAGCGTTTTACCTGGCTGCCGTCGCGGCTTTCCTGCCAGAGAATTTTCCCGGCGCCCTGTACCGGTCTATCGACATCGATCGCAAGTAGGCTGCCGTTGGGTATGAGTATGTCTTCGCCGGTCAGCCACAGCACGAGAATGCTGGTGCAGGATTGATGACTGCTGACCAGAATGTCGCCCGAGTCAAAATCAAGACTGCTGACAAAATTGATGATCTCATCAAGCCTTGAACCGGTCTTCAAGTCCTGCGACTCTACGATTCGGCCATCCAGATCGAGAATTTTCGCTGCAATTTCAAGGGTTTGTCGGACACGAAGAAGTGGGCTGGAGTAGATCGTCCGGACGCCCTGCATAGCATCCCGACGCAGTCGCACCACGTCATCAACCTCGCCAACGCCCTTTTCGCTGAGTTCTCTCGCATCGTCCGTCGCAGATTCAGCGGTCATGCCATGACGGAGGATGAAGATCTTCATGGCAGTGCTATGTCGGGTCTGCCAGGACTTTTTCCGGACGACCGCTGGCGGCTGACTTTACAACCGCTTCGGTTACTGCAGAGCCGTGGATAATCTCCGAGGTGGGGATGAGGAAAGGAGCGCCACCGGCGGCCGCTTTCGCAAATCCATCAAGGGCGGCACGACTAACGTCAAATAGCTCTGCATCCCAGGTTTCCGCGGGCCCTTTGACCGGCTTGAACGTACAGTTGCCAAATAATCGTGTTCGCCGTTCTTCGGAAGGCGCTCCGGCAACGTGTGTCATGCCTTCGAGTTTTACGAAGCCCTTGGTACCGTATACCTGAAAATTGAATCCGCCTCCGGTCGCCGTCATCGTGGCCAGGTAGCCTGACATGCCTTCCTTCATGCGAAACAGGATGGAAGTTGTGTCATCAGCATCGACTTCGATCGCGCGTCGGAAACTCTGCGCGTAAACCTCGTCAATTTCGCCGCACAGATCGATAAAACCATCTATCGCGTGGACGCCCATCGGTGTCAGCCCACCGCAGGGTGTTTCATTCTTGTCGGCTCGCCATGCCCCGGGTTTGAGGTACAACGCGTTCGGAAACGTCATCGTGGCCTCGCAATGCAGAATGGTACCGAGCTCGCCAGAGTTGATGATGTCGCGAAGCTTGGTGATCTCAGGATGGAAACGCCGGTTGTAGCCAATGCCAACCGTGATACCAGCAGCATCGGCTGCATTGATCGCAGCTGTAGCGTCTGCCTTGGTTAGTGCGAAGGGTTTTTCGCAAAAGACATGCTTGCCTTTTTCCGCGGCGGCAATCGTCTGCGCGGCATGTAGGGAATTCGGCGTTACCAGGACGACTGCGTCGATATCGGGATCTGCGATGATGTCGTCGTAAGATGGTCGAAGCTCAAGATCGTGTTCTTTGGCGAATTCCTGGGCATCGTCGGAGAGGCTACGGGTGGTTCCGGCGACGAATCGAATGTCATCGCTGACGCCGGAAACTGCTTCAACCAGCGTCTTCCCCCACCATCCGAGACCTATAATGGCTGCATTAATCATGGTGATGGCTCTTTTAAGGTTGTCTCAAAACGTCGGAGTGACGTTTCACGTGAGTATATCGCTAAAATCGCGATTTTCCATATTTAATCGATTAAAATGGCGTTAATATCCGGCTCGGGACACCAGGTCACACTATGTTATTCGAGAACGACAGCACAAATTGGCTCATGCTGCTTGCGCGCATTTCTATCGCTATCGTGTTTTTAGTCAGCGGCCTGCACAAGGCAATGTGGTTCGAAAAAGCTGCCGAAGAGTTCCGGCGCGACAGCATTCCGCTCACTCCCCTGATTCTTCCGGCCACAATTGTGCTGCACCTTGCGGCGTCATTTTGCCTGATTATTGGCTATATGACTCGGGAAGCCGCTCTGGTTCTCGCGCTGTTTACGATTGTGGCCACCCTGAAAGTTCACGCTTACTGGCGTTTGCCCAAGGATCAACAGCTGGGACGCAGCCGAACAATGACAGCCAATCTGGCGATCGTTGGCGGCCTTTTGCTGCTCGCAGCGGTTGGCCCCGGCGATTTCACGGTTTCGATTTAATACTACCGTATTATCGATAAATATCGTAAAATACGGCATCTATCGATAAATCAATCCAACAGGTAACTCGTTTGAATACCTCAACAGGGCCGCTAATGGCGGCAGCAGCAAGCTCCGACGCCCCGGACACTGAGATTCGGCTTGAACTCTATCGCCTGATGCAGGCGTGCCGTGTCATGGAACAACGTGCCTACGATCTGTTCATGCAGAACCTGATTAAGGGCACGTCACATCTCGCGCTTGGGCAGGAAGCGGTGGCAGCAGGTTTCGGCGCAGCCATGCGCGAGGATGACTACACTTTTTGCACCTATCGTGGTCACAACCATACCTTGGTACGTGGCGTTTCTATGACAGGAATTCTTGGCGAATTAATGGGACGGGAATGCGGCCTTTTGAGCGGCAAAGGTGGCTCGATGCACCTTATGGACGTCGAAAAGGGCGCGATGGGTTCGTACGCCATTATCGGTGCACACATGCCGATGGCGGCGGGTGCAGCCTGGTCGGCTCAGTATCGCGAATCGGGTCAGGTGTCGGTCTGCTTTTTCGGCGACGGCACGACCAACATCGGCGCGTTTCATGAGGCACTTAATTTCGCGGCCATCTGGAATCTTCCGGTCGTCTTCGTTTGTGAAAATAACCTGTATATGGAGTACACGCCGATCAGCGACGTTACAGCGGTTGAAAATCCGGCCGCCGACCGCGCTTCAGCCTATAACCTTGAGCCGGTCCTTATTGATGGCAATGATGCGGATGTTGTCTACGCGGTTGCGGATGCAGCATTGGCAAAGGCACGTAACGGCAACGGCCCAAGTTTGATCGAAGTTCAAACTTATAGACACGGCGGGCATTCACGTGCGGACCCGGGCAAGTATCGTCCGGATGAAGAGGTGGCAGCCTGGAAAGAGCGCGACCCAATTAAAACGTATCGTGCACGCCTGCTCGCAGATGGGGTAGACGAAGCGGCGGTCGTTGCTATTGAAGAAGAACAGGCAGCGCGGGTCGACAAAGCTGAGGAGACAGCGAGAAACAGCGGTGCTCCACCATTGGGAATTGCCGATACCGATCTGTGGGCTGACGGGAGTTCAACGTGGCGCAACTAAGTTATAGAGAAGCCGTGTCGGCTGCTATTGCACAGGAAATGCGTCGCGATCAATCCGTTGTATTTCTTGGCGAAGATATTGCTGCAGCAGGCGGCGTCTTCAAGACGACCGAAGGACTACTAAACGAATTCGGTCCATTGCGGGTTCGCGACACGCCGATTTCGGAGCAGGCGATTCTTGGCGCCGCGGCCGGCGCGGCAATGACTGGGTTGCGGCCGATTGCGGAAATCATGTTTTCTGACTTCTTCGCCGTTTGCTGGGACATTGTTGTTAATCAAATTGCGAAAACGCGTTTCATGTCGGACGGCCAGTGTTCATTTCCGCTCGTTATTAGAAGTGCGAATGGCGGCGGTGCTCGATTTGGTGCACAGCATTCGCAGTCTGTAGAGAACTGGGCGATGGCGGTGCCGGGCTTGAAGGTTGTCGCGCCGTCAAACGCAGCGGACGTCAAAGGGCTTCTGGCGGCGTCAATTCGCGATCCGGATCCAGTGTTGTTCTTCGAGCAAAAGTCGATGTACGGCCTGAAGTCCGAAGTTCCCGAAGGTGAACATGTCGTGCCGTTGGGCCAGGCCGCGGTGATTCGCGAAGGTAGCGATGTCACCATCGTTGCACTTGCTGCGATGGTGCCTAAGGCGCTTAAGGCAGCGGAGACATTACAGACGGAACACAATATCTCCGCCGAAGTCATTGACGTTCGTTCGTTGGTGCCGCTGGATACTACGACGATATTCAATTCGGTTTCCAAGACCGGTCGCCTTGTTACCGTTGAGGAGAATCCGCGTCTTTGTGGTTGGGGTGCCGAAATCTCTTCTTTGGTTGCCGAAGAATTGTTCTGGGATTTGGATAGCCCTATCGTTCGCGTAACGACGCCGCATATTCCGCTACCGTCCGCCGACATTCTCGAAGATGCTGTTTTGCCGAGTGCCGAGCGAATCGTCGACAACGTTTTGCGTCTGGCTGACTAAGGGATATTCATGAACGTATTAATGCCGCAATTGGGTGAGACCGTTGCTGAAGGGACTATCGCCGCATGGCACAAACAGGCCGGCGACAGCGTCGAAAAAGGCGATCTGCTTTTAGATGTCGAAACTGACAAGGTCGCAACCGAGATCGAGGCACCCACGAGCGGGGTTCTGACAAGCATCGATATCGCGGAGGGTGAGACTGTCGACGTTGGTACAGTGCTTGCAGTTATTGCGGTTGACGGTGAAGTTGTGGAAGACAAACCGGTGGCCGTTGAAAAAGTCGCAGAGGTTTCTGCTGCAACAGCGACCGGTCTGCCGCAGAAAACGGGCGGCGAGAAATTATCACCGGCAGTACGCCGACTAATCAAACAACACAGTTTGGATATCAATCAGATATCTGGAACGGGCCGTGACGGCCGCGTTACCCGGCAAAACGTGCTTGATCATGTTGCACAGGGCGCGACTGCGCCTGCCAGTTCGGTTGGCAGTGAACGAATTCCATTTGATCGGGTTCGCAAGGTCACCGCTGCCCATATGGTCAAGTCCAAGGCCACGTCGCCACACGTCTTGCAGACAATTGATGCAGATTTTCTAGGCGTCGACATTTCTCGACTCAAACGCAAAGCGAGTTGGAAATCGGACACTGGCTACTCGCTCAGCTACCTGCCGTATGTTGCTCGCGCCATATGCCTTGCCATAAAGGATTTTCCGCGCGTTAACGCGAGCGTCGATGGTGATGCACTGCTTGTTCATTCAAACATCAATCTGGCGATAGCGATTGACCTGAATCATGAGGGATTGGTCGCAGCTGTGACACGGAACGCTGGTGACCTGTCGGTATCCAAACTAGCGATGAGTTTTAATGACCTGATTACTCGCGCCAAGTCGAACAAGTTAAAACCTGACGACCTGCAGGGCGGTACCTACACACTGTCAAATCCAGGGCCGTTTGGGACGCTGTTTACGGCGCCGATCATCAATCAGCCGCAGGTTGGAATTTTGTCCATGGACGCAGTAAAAAAACGGC
The DNA here is from genome assembly GCA_021773075.1 of Woeseiaceae bacterium. Lineage (GTDB taxonomy): Bacteria > Pseudomonadota > Gammaproteobacteria > Steroidobacterales > Woeseiaceae > UBA1847. The sequence continues at coordinate 196,404 of JAJFKT010000004.1, read as the reverse complement.
CACACGTTATTGAAACGGCGGGCGGTGACTCGATCGCGATACGACCCGTCGGCATCCTTGCACACTCGTTCGACCATCGAGCGGTAGACGGAGCATATTCCGCAGCCTATTTAAGTCGACTGAAATCGATTATTGAAGACACGGACTGGGATAGCGAATTCTAGATGATCAATATCCGGGCACTGGATCATTAGCATGCGACACTTTCTATTAGCGAGTCTGTTTCTACCGTTGTTCGCTTGCGCCGAACCCGAACCTGCAGTCGAGACCTGCCTCGAAGTCATCCTGACAGGCACACAAGGTGGGCCGCCAGCGGTGAACGGCCTGGCTGGTGCCGGTACCCTGGTTCGTTACGGTAGTTTGGCAAACCAGTGCAATGACACTCGACTCCAGTTCGATGTAGGTCGCGGCACAACAATGCGTTTGTCACAGTTGGATTTGACGCCAAATGACCTCGACGCGATTTTTCTGACACATATGCACTCCGATCACACCGAGGGTCTGATCGGGCTGATGCAGCTGCGCTGGCATTTCACCGGCGGACCGATCGACCTTGTATGCGGCTCCGACATCGAAGCGGGCGACCGAACTCTAAGCTGCCGGGCTTATAGCGAACATATCGGCGATGCGTTCGTCGAGTCTGGCGAGATCGCGCAACGCAGGGCTGAAAACAGCAATCGGCACGCTGACGGGCCGGCGGGCCTGATTTCTCTGCTTGAAGTCCCGCCCTCAAAGGTGCCCAAAGTTGTCTGGACTTCGGGGGATGTAACGGTCAGCGCGATTACGGTAGCGCATATTCCCGGCTCATTGGCTTACCGGGTCTCGACACCAGCCGGATCTGTGGTCATTGGTGGGGATGCCGGTAATAGTGTATCTGCGCCGCCCAGAGTGTCATCAACGTCAGAGGCTGTTGAGATTCTCTCGAAAGATGCCGACATACTCGTGCATTCAGCGATTCACCCCGTATTTGGAGCCGAATCGGGCAGCACATTCCCAGCCGTCGCCTATTTTCGTCAAAGCAATGCGTTCGACCTCGGAGCAATGGCCGATCGGGCAGGTATACGCCATTTGGTGTTTTCACACCTGATCCCCTCTCTGGATGCCGAAAGCCACGGCCCATTTGGCGTACCGGGTGGCCCGCTGGGCGAAACCGACTTTGCTGCGTTGGCCCAAGAAGGCGGATTTGACGGTGAAATCCACGTTGGCGGAGAACTACGGCTGATCAGATTGACGAACGACAAAAAATAACGATATTTTTTTGATTGCGTTAATTCTAACGATTATCTATAGTGTCTCCCTGAAAATATCGTAATTAAATGAAATTGACCGCTCAACCAGGGGGAAAGAATGTTTATTCATTTGGAATCAGATACAGCCAACCGCGGCTTGCCGACGAAAAACAGAGTTCTTGGCGCTCTGATTGGCATCGCGCTACTACTGCCGGCAACGCAAGCGATGGCTCAAGACGATGGCCTTGCGCTTGAAGAGATCGTAGTGACGTCGCGTCGCTACGAAGAATCCATCACCGATGCACCTGTGTCCGTGTCAGTTATGAGTCAGGATTTCCTCAACGATAACCGGATTGACCGGGTCGATGACATCCTTAACTACACGCCGGGCGCAACCTACGAGTCGTTCAGTAAGATGCAGCCTGTCGCGTCAATGCGAGGCATGATTGCCCCGACACCCGGCAATGCTTCCAGCGAAGCATCCATTCAGACCGTTATGGACAACGTCGTCATCACGAAGGATTTCATGAAGGCGCCGCCGTTGTACGATCTGAGTCGAGTGGAGGTTATGCGGGGCCCTCAAGGAACCGCTTTTGGACGAAATGCATCGGTCGGATTACTGCACTTTGTCACCAATCGCCCTACGCAGGAAGCGTCGGCGTCACTCTCAGGCACAGTTGGGTCGGACGAGCGCTACGAAATCGATGGTCATTTTAACCGTGCCTTGTCAGATACAACTGCAATACGTATCGCATTTAATCATGATCAGGAAGATGGTCAGACTGAGTCGATTTCGACTGGCGACGGTCTGGATGGAGAGGAAAATACGGCTGTACGTGTTTCGCTCGCGATTCAGCCAAACGACAAATTCAGTGCCTATCTCAAAGCTGAATTTAGCCAGGACAGAGATGAGGCGCCAGTACGGCACGGGTACTTCCAACCCGGCAGCGGATGGACGAACAGCAACAGAGCTTATGTCTACGGTGTGGGTGACGTTGATCCAGGCTGGCCCGATTCTCCTGCACCACCGGGGCCGCCGGCATTCGGAAACGGGCAGTATCAGCAGACCTGGTTCAATCCTGACGATCCGTTTACGTCAGAGATCTCAGCTGAAAACGTTGCTGGCTTTCCTCCGGTCGACTTTCATACAGATCGCGATATCCTGACGCTGGCCGCCGAGTTAGTCTGGAGCTTTGATAATGACCTGACGGCGACCTGGATTACCGGGTTTATGGATGGCGATACCGACAACTTGCAGGATGTTATTGGCACGCCGAATGATGTCAATTGGCAATTGGTAACCAATGATGGCGACTCCCTAAGTACGGAGTTCCGCATTGACAACGTCGCCAGTGATAGCTCAGTGCGCTGGTTGGCGGGTGTTTATCTTCTTTCAGACGAGGAAAAACGCGTCGAGCAGCTATTGTTCCAACAGCGTGACGGACGCGGCGGACCGTTTACAGAGACCACCCGCGAGACTGGCGGTACCAACGAAACGGAAAGCTGGTCAATTTTTGGTGAAGTGAGTTTCGATATTGGTGATCGCTCTACGATCACCTATGGCGGCCGTTTCGTTAATGATGATAAAGACTACGTAACCGGTTCAATGGGTTTCGGCGTTAGTCGACAACTCGTCTTCCTGTCCGGTGTCGATAGTCCGTTTGCCGACGGTTCACCACAGGTTTGTGGTAATCCGCCCGGTCCTCCACAGCAGTGTGGCACCGCGGCAAATCCGGTTGGATTTTCGAACCATTTGGTCAGTGATTCATGGGACGATTTCATATCCAAACTTTCCTGGGACTTTGCGATCAACGACAACACGAATATCTACGCTTTGTACTCGGAGGGCTTCAAGAGTGGCACTTTTCAGCCTGACGCATTGAATCCGGCACAGGCTGATCTTCCGGTTAATCCGGAGACATCGACGAACTTCGAGGTAGGCGTAAAAGGCGCAGGCGATCGTTATCGATACTCCGTTACGGCGTACTACATGGAAATCGATGATGTGCAAACCGTTAACCTGGTGCCCGCCGGTGCTGCGTTTGTTGGTCTGCTAAGTAATATCGGTGAGGTCGAGTCCTTAGGTCTGGAAGTTGACGGTGCGTTTCTCATCGGCGACAACTTCCTGTTGAGCGGCAATTTCGCGTTGATCGATGCTGAAATGGTTGATACGCCGGATCCGGTTGATTCGAGTATTGATATCAGCGGTATGCGGCCTCCTGGCGCGCCCGAGTGGACGTATAACCTGATCGGCGAATACACCTTCCATCTTGCCAACGGATCCAGCCTGGGCTTGCGAGCCGATTTCCGGGGTCGAAGTGATGTGTTTAACCAATCCTCAAGTCGAACAGGTCCGCGTGCTGGTGCAAGGCTGCGACCCGAGATTGCGGATTGGGGTGCTCGAATCACTTGGACAAACGCTGACGAGAACCTGTCAATATCAGCGTGGGGCAAGAACCTGGCCGAAGATTACGATATTACAAATTTCGGTCCTCCCAGCCCTTGCTGCGCATCATTCGCAGCAGGCTTCCGCGGCAAACGCGAAGTCGGTGTAACGGCAACCTACGACTTTGGTGGCTGATAAGACTAAAGCGAATATAACGATACAAGAACGGCAGCCCTTTGGCTGCCGTTTCTTTTTGTAGAGGAACAAAGATGATGAAAACCTTGGTCGTACTTGGCTTGCTACTGTCGGCATGCGTCGCGCTCGCCGGCGAGATACAAACACTTAATCCTGACACACTGCCCGCACCGTTCAAGAACCGCTTCAGTCATGGCAAGCTGGTGCCAGCGGACGCAGAGTGGTTGTACACAGCAGGCCAGACAGGGCGTGATGTTGACGGACGTATTGGGGATGGCATAGCGGAACAAGCCGACTTCGCTATGCGCAATCTTTATAACATTGTGATTGCTGCTGGGATGTCGAGTGAGGACGTCATCAAAATGACGATTTACTACCTGGACCCGAAGCACCTCCCGGCTATTGTCGCCGCACGAAATCATTACTTCGGAAAAGACTTCAGGCCTGCGAGTACCGCCGTTGGTGTCGCAGCACTGGCGAACGCGGCTTACCTGGTCGAAGTGGAATTGATCGCGGCCAGAGTAGCGGAAAATCGCGACAGCGCCCCGTAGAGAGTGGGTTGCGGAATAATGCTTATAGCACGTCGGCTATGAGTTTTGCTTCCATAGCGACGAAAGTGATCACCAATATTCGGTTAAACACGGTTGCCGAGATTCTTCCAGCCGATGCGATGCCGAGTCTGGTAAACACGAGCGTTGGAATCAGAGCCGCTACACCGAGAGCGAGCCTCTCAGGTGTAAAGAGTTGGGTGCCGACCGCTGCAGTCATTTGAGCGACAGAAAATACGAGGAATGCCGTTGCAACCAGAAAAGCATATGCCTCGGGCTTGATCTTGGGGTCATGAAAATAGGGAGCGACGATATGTGCGGACACTCCTGTCGAGCCTTGAATCGTACCGCCCGTCGCACCAACCAGAGCGGCGGCAGCGCCTCGTGCGCGAAATAATGGCGCCAAAAAATCACCGAGGAAATACTGGATCAGGTACAGCGCCAGCCAGGCAGCAAGGATCAACTTCAGCCAGCGATCCTCGACCATTACCAGAAGAAACGTGCCGAGGACTCCACCGATGAATCCGGCAATCAGGAACGGCAGGTGCTCGCGCAATAGTGACGTAAAACGACGGTGTGTCGAAACCAGCCAAAGATTGGCGCCGAGCCCAGGAATGATCATGAGTACGACAGCTTCTTCGACTGACGTGATCATTGCGATTGCCGGTACCGCAAATAATGGCAATCCAAGCCCGGTCATTCCTTTAAAAAAGGCGCCCAGAGAGATGGCCGTTAGTATGGCTGCTACGACCCATGGGCCGATTTCAGTCAGGTCCAAATGGCGGCTCCTTGATTCAAATGGGAATCAGCTTATAATATTTATGCAAACGAGTGCACAAAAATACGTCAAAGTGCGGACACAATAATAATGCCTGAAAAAAATCTAAATAAACAAGAGCTTAGTGACTTCACGGTGGGCTGGATTGGTGCCGGTCGCATGGGCTATGCGATGGCACGCCGATTACTCCACGCGGGTGCCGACGTCGCCGTCTACAACCGGACCCGCGCCAAGGCGGAGACGCTACGCCGCCGTTGGTCGTCGACTGCTCAAGTGTGTCCGAGGAAGGCTCAATGGCCGTTCGCGAGGCCTTGGGCGAGGTGGCAAGAAAGGTTCAGCAGTCGATTGATGCTGGCCATACCGATTGCGATTTTGCTGCAGGAGCAAGCGAAAAATTCCGGGCTCGATATTCAGCCGGAAAGCGTGGAGGTAGCAGACGGACTACACCAAAAATAATCAGGGGACAGTTATGAAACGCAGGCAATTTCTAAAAAAATCAGCGTCGGTCGCAGGAATTTCATTCGTCGGTTGCACAATAGGCGCAACAGCCGGTTGTGCTGAAGAGGCGAATGCGGCGCGTCGCGAGGTTTCGATTGCCGGTAAGAGAATCAAGACCGTCGATATTCACTGTCATAGCTACGTTCATGATGTCTGGTCGCTCATTGAGGACCACGGCGATCTTAGCTATCTCGAGAGCGTGTCGGACAACCCAATACTTCGAAAAAAGATCGACATCAATAATGTCGATTTTCGACTGCAGCAAATGGATCAACAGGGAATCGATGTTCAGGCGCTCAGTCTGCACGTTGGTCAATACCACTATTGGGCTGATCAGGATATCGCCACAAAAATAGTCACAATTCAAAATGAAAAAATTGCGGAGACCTGTGCCGCGCACCCGGATCGCTTTGTCGGTATCGGTGCCGTTGCCCTGCAGCACCCGGAGTTGGCAGCGCAGCAAATGCGACACGCCGTGAAAGAACTTGATATGCGTGGTTTCATGATTACAGGCTCCGTTAATGAAGAAGAGTTGTCAGATCCGAAATTTCACCCGTTTTGGGCAGCCGCAGAAGAACTCGGCACGGTTATTTTCATTCACCCCCGCAACTTCCCGGCAGGACAATCCAGACTGAATGGCAATGGACGTCTGGATAACGTCATTGGTAATCCTCTTGAAACTACCGTGGCTTTGTCGCATCTGATTTACGAGGGAACTTTGGACAAATTCCCTGGGCTCAAGATTTGTGCCGCGCATGGCGGTGGCTATCTGGCGTCGTACATAGGTCGTTCGGATCACTGTGTTACGCATGCATCCATGTTTTGCGATGCCGTTGAGAAATTGCCCAGCGAATATCTGAAACAACTGTATTTCGATTCACTGCTGTACACGACCGAGAATCTGCGGCATTTGATTGCGACGGTAGGCGCCGATCGAGTGGTTATTGGCACCGACTTTCCTTTCGCTATGGGCAATGCTGATTCTATCGATCACGTCCTGTCCGTTGACGGATTGAGTGAACAGGAGCAGGCGGCCATACTCGGTGAGACAGCGGCTGATTTGCTGCGCATTGGCTGAGATGAATATGAGCATCAAATTCGAGCTGAACGGCAAAACGGTCGACCTCATTGTTGACGCAAACACGTCTCTGCTGGAGGCATTGCGCAATGACCTGATGCTAAACGGACCGAAATTCGGCTGCGGACTGGCTCAGTGCGGTGCATGCGCGGTAATGCTTGATGGCGTGTCAATTCGGTCCTGTGTTACACCCGTTTCGGTCGTCGCGAACAAGCACGTGACCACGATTGAAGGTCTCGGAAACGAACAGGATCCACATCCACTGCAGTCTGCGTTTATTGCGGAACAGGCAATGCAGTGTGGGTACTGTGTCAGCGGCATTATGACGACCGCTGCCGCTTTTCTCAGCGAGAATCCATCACCCACTCATAATCAGATTCGAGAGGCTTTGTCGGGCCATTTGTGCCGTTGCGGGGCACAGCCGCGAATGATCCGTGCGGTTCAACGCGCCGCAAGAGAAATGAAGGAAAATCAATCGTGAGTGTGAGTCGCCGGGCGTTCATCCAATCGACAGGCGCGGTCGTGGTCTACTTTTCTCTTGCGGGTTGCGAGTCGCAGGATGAGTCACAGGCTCGAGTTGCGACAACTTACGATAATAGAATTACGATTCATCCCGATGGCTCGGTCGAATTACTGATGGGGAAAGTTGAGCTGGGTCAGGGGATCGGCACGGCGCTGGCGCAAATCGCGGCAGATGAGCTGGGGGTTGCCTTCGATCGGATCAGGCTGGTAAACGTTGATACGGATTTCTCGCCCGACGAATCGTATACGTTTAGCAGCATTTCTATTCAGCAGAGCGGTCCCAAGGTTCGGGCGGCTGCCGCGAAGGCTCGCGAATTGATGCAGCAGTCGAAGCCTGCGCCTGACTCAGGATCGGAAAAAGCCGTCGGACAGTCAATGCGACGGATTGATATTCCGGGCAAGGTCTTTGGCGATGCAAGTTTTGTTCAGGACTACCGCAGCGAAGGCATGCTACATGCGCGTGTGGTCAGGCCGCCAGCGGAAAGAGCAACACTGCTAAGTATTGATAATACGCCAACCGAAGCGCTACCCGGTGTATTGAAAATTGTTCGCGACGGCAATTTCGTAGCGGTTATTGCAGAGCGAGAAGGTCAGGCAAGAGCTGCTGCCGTCAAGCTGCGTGAATCGCTCGAATGGAATACGCCGGATGATATTCCGGAAACTGAGAATGTTCATCGCTGGTTGAGAGGCGCTGAAGCAAGAGTAGAAGAGATCGTCGCCGAGAGCAGTTCTGATATATCGAAAACCGGTACCTCGACTTACTCGGCCGAATACCAACGCCCTTATCAGGCACATGCGTCGATTTCTCCATCCGCGGCTGTTGCTCTTTACGAGCAGTCCAAACTGACGATCTGGAGTCATGCGCAGGGTATGTATCCGTTACGCAGCGCGATCGCCCATACATTGGCGATGTCAGAAGACGATGTGCGTTGCGTTCATCTCGAAGCATCAGGATGCTACGGCCACAACGGCGCAGATGATGCCGCTTGCGATGCCGCCGCACTCGCATTGCAGATGCCGGGTCGAACGATTCGATTGCAATGGGAGCGCGCAGATGAGTTCCTTTGGGAGCCTTTGGGCCCTGGAATGAGCATTCAGATCGTTGCGGCGCTGCAAGACGACGGTCGTATTGCTGACTGGCAATACGACTTGTGGAGTTGCCCGCATGCCAGCCGACCGCGCGCTGCAGATAGCGCTGGCCATATGCTTTATGCACAACACAAAAAGAATCCTCTTTCGGTTCCGGAGCCGCATTCGATACCGCAACCGAGTGGTGGCAGCGACAGAAATTCAGTGCCCTTATATGCATTTCCGAACGTGCATGTGAACAAGCACTTTGTAACCGATATTCGGGTTCGGGGATCATCACTGCGTGGCCTCGGCGCTTACGGAAATGTCTTCGCAATTGAGTCGTTTATGGATGAGCTGGCCGACACGAGCGGCGCGGACCCATTTGAGTACCGGGAACGGCATCTCAAAGACGAGCGGGCGCTGGCCGTTTTGAGTCGCCTGAAGTCCGAGGTTCGCTGGGAGGAACGGCCGTCGCCGGGATCTGGTGTTGGCTGGGGACTGGCATTTGCAAGATTCAAAAATCTGTCAAGTTATCTTGCAATCGTGATGCAACTTGAGGTCGATGCTGAAAGCAATGTCATTCGCTTGCTTAAGGCGACCGCAGTATGCGACGCCGGGTTGGTGATCAATCCGGATGGACTGAAAGCTCAAATCGAGGGCGGAATCGTGCAGTCTGCAAGTTGGACGCTTAAGGAACAAGTCCGCTTTTCGAAGTCATCACGTGAGTCCCGCGATTGGAATTCTTATCCGATCTTGCGGTTCGACGAAATACCGGAAATCGACGTTGTCCTGATTGACCAACCGGAACAGAAGTCACTGGGCGTGGGTGAAACCGCACAAGGGCCGACAGCCGCTGCAATAGCCAACGCAATATTCCACGCCACGACGCAGCGATTGCGACGATTGCCGTTCACACCGGATCGATTCAGCTAGCGCTCACTAGTGTTAATATGACGCCTGAAATCTGTTTAACGGATAAGGAGTTCCAATGATCATTAGCAATACCGAAAGTATTCCGGGTCGTCGAATCGTTGAATTCTACGGTGTGGTCACAGGTAATACCGTACGGGCAAAACACGTCGGTCGTGACATTATGGCGGGGCTCAAAAATATTGTCGGTGGTGAGCTCAAAGGCTATACGGAACTACTGCAGGACTCTCGTAAAGAGGCCACCGATCGTATGACTGAGCAGGCGCAGTCGATGGGGGCAAACGCGGTGGTTAACGTGCGTTTTGCGACAAGTTCGATCGCCCAGGGTGCCGCAGAATTATTTGCTTACGGCACCGCGGTACGGGTCGAGTGACATGGAAGGCAACTTCGAACTACTAAGTATGATCGCGAATTTCGGCCTGCCGTTGCTGATACTCATGATCGCCTATTTCATCGGTAGTTACATCGAGAGGCGGCACTTCAGAAACATTCGTGAACGCGAAGCCAAAGCGAAGGGTTTCCCGGTGGTCTCTTTTGACACAATGCCGGAAAACTGGAACGCAAGCAGTTCGCACCTGGTGACAGGCAGCATTGTTGTTTCTCTCGACTATTTCAAACGCGTCATAGCCGGTTTGCGAGGATTAATCGGGGGCCGCATCAAGACGTATGAACCGCTGCTGGATCGTGCACGACGCGAAGCGGTATTACGCATGATTGAAGAGGCACGACTGCAGGGCTACGACGCGATATTCAATGTTCGCCTTGAGACTTCCCGTCTGGCGAATGCACGGCGTGATGGCAAGGGAATCGCCGGTGTGGAAATGCTCGCATTCGGTACCGCGGTCAAATTCGCAAGCAGGTTCGCCAATTCACAATGAGGTTTGTCGCCAAGCAGCCCAAAGAGGGCATCAATGTTAGCGACACTCACCCGCTCGTAGAAGCGGGCACTCTCGTTGCCGGATTAACGGCAATCTTTGTTGTTATTGCTCTGGCGCTGATCTTCATGATCGAAGTTGCAATGTATTTTGTCTCGGCTGAGGACGAGGCGAAGCTGTTTGACAACTGGTTACCGGACGACCTGATTACCGTATCACCAGACGATGACCGCCTGAGTGAAGCGCAACTACTGGTCGATCGACTTGTCGGGCACTGGCCGGACGCCCCATATGAGTTTCGTGTTGAGATCGATGATTCCGAAATCTCGAACGCCATGGCGCTACCCGGTGGACTAATAATCGTCACGCAGGGTCTGCTGGATCAGGTCGAGTCAGAAAACGAATTGGCATTTGTACTAGGCCATGAACTTGGCCATTTCAAGAACCGAGACCACTTCAGAGCCTTGGGTCGAGGCATCGTACTGTCCGTATTTTTTGCTGCCGTCACTGGCGGTGACGTTGCCAGTATCGGTATTAAAGCTGCGGACATAACCTTGCGTGGTTTTAGTCGCCGGCAAGAGACACGTGCGGATGAATTCGGTTTGCTGGTGGTGCAGTCCGAGTACGGACATGTCGATGAAGCCTGGCGGCTGTTTGAACGCTGGAACGTTGATGACAGCCGGTTGATTGATTTCGCAGCTTACCTGTCGACACACCCCGAACCGCGCGACCGCATCGAGGATATGAAGCGACATGCAGAGCGTGAGGGCTGGCCTGTAGAGGGCGATATCAGTCCATTGGACTGGTAAGCATTTCAAAAGAAAAGGCCCCGCTACTTTCGTAACGGGGCCGAGCCAGTAAAGCGGAGAGTGCAGGGGAGCGACTCCGCTTTAGAATCAGGGCTCAAGCAAAAAGACGCCAATCTTGTACGCAGTAAATGTATTCATGTCCGAATCGTATTTTCCGCGAGCATGCATCGAGCGAGCAGCAGTCGCGCCATCCAGACTCAGGCTCAGGTCATTAACGAAATCGTCGAAGTCTGAGTATTGACGCAAGCTGTCGGCCGATTTGATGTAGAACAAGCTGCGCTCAGATTCCCTCGGCACTATTGTCGTATCGGACCCCAGCGTTGTCAGGTCAATCAGAACCGGGCCATTCTTGATGTGGTGCCGTTGATCAATGTCGGGATTCTGGTTGTTTAGCAGCAGACCATCGCTGCCGATGCTGGTAAATGGTGCCGCTGTTCCGGCGGATCCCCAACCGACGCCCAAAGCGCTGCGAACGTCGGTGTAATCGATCACCGTACGGCCAGTGAAGTCCGGTGGAGCCATACCGAATGCAGTAGGGAATCCATAAGCCACGATCGGTTTTCCAGCGGCGAAATTTGCAAGCGTCAAATTGCCGGTTGCGACTTCGTAGTTATCCGGGTCTGCGTCGTCCTCGGCTGATACGCCCGTGCCACGGAAGTCGAAAATCTGTGAACGACGACGATCAATTGCGTGCAAGCTAATGTCAGTCTGACCAGGCATCACGGTATTCACGATACCCAGCAGATGCGTCACGTGCATACGGACAGCGCCGTTCGTCGCATCAATGTGAATTTGCGGCGTAAGGGAATCGGTAAGCGCTTGCGCAATTGTTCCGCGTATCGTCACTCGTTGGCCGATCGAAAGTGCGCCGATGCTGAGATCGCTTACACGATCACCATCTTTGAATACTCTCGTTTCCGGTCCGACCTCAACTGTAACGTCGTCATGGAAATGCGCACGCCGGTCTGAAGCGATGATGGTGGCGCCGCGCACAGTCAGGAAATTGCCGTCACGTGCGATGATGTTCCCGACCACGGCATCTCTGTCGATGCCGGGAACGCTCGAACCGGCCAGTACGATATTCGCGGTGAACTTGCGCTCGGCAACGTTCAGCGTGCCCTGCGCGATAGTTGGGGTTCCAACACCCGCGGCACTCAACGCACGCAGGCCTTCAACACCAACATACGTGGTTTCGTCGACTTCGAACTCCGTTTCGTCGCTCACGTGAACTTTCATGCGGCCGAAATCGCCGGCTCGATCGTTAAACGGTCGGACAGCAACGGTATACGTCATTTCATCTTCGCTGACATTGGCCAGAGGCCCACGTACGCGAATATCTTTCTCATCAACGGGAGCTACTTCGGCAACGATGAACTGCTCTGAGGCGGCCGTAGCGGGTGTTGCTACGATATCGACCGTGTGTGATGCATCCAGATCGAAGTCGAGCTGCAAGAGCGCAGAACGACCTCTGATAATGTTCAGTTGGTCACGATTCGATAATCGAATCTTGAGCTCGGTCCGTTCAAGCACATTGCCGTCAGTATCCGTTACTACGGCTTCCTTCGATGCGCCATTCGCCTCAACAAATACTTCCGAATCGACGTAATTGAGACTGATCGTTCCAGCAACATAAACGGCTGGCGGAATATTAGCGACGGATACCAGTTCTGTCAGATCAATATAGTCCGTGAAGTTGATACGCGTTTCTTGTGGCAGCGTTTCGATGATCCGCCCATTTGCCGTTTCGAGCGTGAGGCTCAATACGTCAACGGTGTAGTTCAGGAAATCACCGTCCGCATCCGTCAATGCGATCATCACTGTGCCGCATTCGGCGAATGTTGATGGGTTGTTAGGATCACATTCAGCGACAGCAACCGGGTCGTTGCTTGTCGTTGCAGCGCCGCCGCCACAGGCTGTGAGTACGAGAAGCGTTAGGAGCATTGCTGTCCATAGAGCTATCGTCCGTGATTTGCTCAGCCCAGGCAGGCTGTCGTTGCTAATGTTCATGTCTCTCTCCTCGAGCACATTCTTGGATTGTCAGTGCAAACAACGCCGCGCATCGAAATGCGTTGACGAGGTTATCGAAATAGGTCTTATGACAGGAGTCACGCGGCGCACATAACGCAAAAAATACAGCTACTTAGCTTGTATTCCTCCAACATCGTGTCAAAATGTTGACCCCAAATGACGAATCTGTCCGACACCTCTATTACAACGGGAATCCACCACCGCAGACCACGCGAAGGGGAGAGAACCCGAGGCGCCGTTGACGCTCTGCAAACGAAAATCGCTGTTGGCTTGCAGAATCTGGATCCGTTGAAACACATCGAGCAACTGCAGGCCAATGTTGATGAACTGCCCGAGGCGACAGGCTCTGATTCCGCTTTCATTGCGTTGATCAGCGAAGACGGTTCGCAGATTGAAAAGGTATTTTCGTCGTGTGACGGTTTCGCTCAGTGCAGCCCAGGTGTGCTGGTTGACGAGAAACTCGACGACTGGCCCTGGCTTTGCAAGCGTCTTGGACACCTGCGCGTGATCGAAGTCGCCGACACCGTTAACGGCCCGAAGTCGGCGCAGAGCGAATTGGGTCGACTTAACGAGATTCACATCGGCGCTGCGTTGATTATCGGTTTTTCAGTGCATGGCGAGATCGCGGGTTTTCTGTGCCTTGCCAACGAGCGCGGCGTAGACAGCTGGGACGCCGACCTTCACCTCTTGATGAAGTTGTTTGGATCGTCCTTGGCGGTTGGTTTGGAGCGTGTTGGGGATCGGGAGCTTCTCGGCGAATTACAGGAACGCAACTCCCTGGTCGCGATGACGGCAAATGACGGCATTTGGGATTTCGACGGTGAAACCAAACGCATCAATCTTTCGCGCCGCTGGAAGACCATGCTGGGTTACGACGCTGACGAAGAAGATGTGATGCTGGACTGGTATCACCTCGTGCATCCGGACGATATTGCGCGGGTGCAGGGACAGATGCGCGAGCATCTTGCCGGGAATTCCCCATTTTTCGAATCTGTTCATCGCATGAAGCATCAAAGCGGTGATTGGCGCTGGATGAAGAGTCGCGCCAAGGCCATCCTTGATGGAAACGGTCGCCTGATACGTCTACTTGGCGTTGAGGTTGATATTACGGAAGGCAAACTTTACGAGGATGCGTTATTTCGCGAAAAGGAAAGCGCGCAGATTACCTTGCAGTCGATCGGCGACGGTGTAATTACCACCGACGCGAGCAGTTGCGTTGAATATATTAATCCCGTTGCTGAGGAACTAACGGGCTGGAAGGTTGACGATGCCAGCGGTCGTTCCATTGATGAGATTTTTCGTGGCTTCCACGAAGAAACCTGCGAGCCGCTTGAAAATCCGCTTGCCGTGTCGATTCGTCGGGACCGCGCAATAAAGTCAGTGCGTCCAACACTGTTGATAAGACGCGACGGCAATGAGTTGTATATCGAAAGTACGGCCTCGCCGATACGTGACGGTAAGGGTAGTGTCACCGGCGGTGTTCTGGTTTTCCATGATGTAAGTGAGTCTCGAGAACTCAATCGGCGGCTCAGTTACCACGCGAGTCACGATATTTTGACGGGGCTCGTGAATCGTCGGGAGTTCGAAAACCGTCTTGAACGAGCGCTCAAGAGCGCTCGGGCCCGGGAGACTTCCTACGCATTGCTGTATCTGGATCTCGATCAGTTCAAGATCGTTAACGACTCCTGCGGCCATAGCGCTGGCGACGCATTGTTGGGTCAATTAGGCGCGTTGCTCAAGTCGAAGATTCGCTGGCGCGACACACTGGCACGCCTCGGTGGCGATGAGTTCGGCGTGTTGTTGGAGAGCTGCAGTCTCGAGGAGGCAATGAATACCGCGGAAACGCTACGCATGGCGATAGGCGAATACAAGTTTGTCTGGGAAGAACGAAATTTCCGTCTCGGCGTGAGTATCGGGGTTGTTCCGATCACAGCCGAAAATGAAGACGTTGCTGCTCTCCTTAGCGCGGCGGACAGCGCCTGTGCGGCGGCCAAAGAAGCTGGGCGAAACCGCATTCACAGCTTTCAGGAAAATGATATCGACCTCATGCGGCGCCGTCGTGAAATGCAGTGGGCGGCACGAATTAATAATGCGCTTGAGGAAGACCGCTTCGAACTATTTCGCCAGACAATTCAGCCTTTGCAGGTGGAAGAGAAAGGTGCGCATTACGAGATCCTGCTGCGAATGCGTGACGAGAATGGCGGCATCATTTCGCCGGGGCTATTCATCGAAGCAGCCGAGCGTTACGGCATCACGCCGAATATCGATCGCTGGGTTATTCGCAGCGCATTCCGTTGGCTGGTATCGGAAGCCGATGAACGCGAGCGCCTGGCTCTATGTTCCATCAATTTGTCGGGACAGAGTCTGGGCGACGAGAAGTTCTTGCCTTTCGTTATTGATCAATTCCAGATGAGCGGCATCGACGCGACTAAGATCTGTTTTGAGATCACAGAAACGGCCGCGATTGCGAGTTATTCGCAGGCGAATCGCTTTATCAATGCACTAAAAGAGCTCGGTTGTATGTTCGCGCTTGACGATTTCGGTACCGGATTGTCATCGTTCGGCTACCTCAAACACTTCCCTGTCGATTTCCTGAAAATTGATGGCAGCTTTGTGAAAGAGATTCTGCATGACCCTATCGATCGCGAAATGGTGCGCTCGATCAATGAGATCGGTCACCTGACCGGCAAAAAGACCATTGCAGAATTCGCCGAGAACGAAGAGATCATCACGATGCTCCGGGGCATGGGGATTGATTACGCACAGGGCTACGGTGTTTCAGAGCCGAAACGAGTTACTCGGGCGGTAGCCTGAGAATGATGCTGCGTCAATTAGTCAGTACTTGATCTGACTGGCAGTGTCAGGGATTGACTGGCCGTATGCTCGCTCCTCTCCCAAAGCAGCCGGTCGCAATTTTCAATCTAATTCTCCAATCACGTACGCGAAGTCATTTGCTACGCGACAAAAGGAAGATCTCATGAGAACACAGATAGTTGTAGCTTTCTGCCTGCTGGCTTTACCCTTGACGAGCCTGAGCGACGATTCCGAACAGCGCTATGAACGACTCGTTGACGAAGTTCTGGAGGTCACCGGGGCTCTGGAAATCGGGGAGCAGATGAGTGCCCTTGTTGTCAGTCAGATGATTCAGGCACTGAAATCGAGTAGCACTGATCTGCCGGATCGAACGTACGATTTACTAGAGACCGAAGTCCAAGAAACGATCAGAGAGGAAATGGCGTCGGGTAGCTTCAATGAATTGATGTATCCGGTCTATGCCAAGTACCTCAATGAAGCCGAACTTGAGGCGATGCTCCGTTTTTACGCTACAAAGGAGGGGCGAAAAATTGCTCAAGTCATGCCATTGATGGCGGCGGACGGCATGGTTGTTGGCCAGAAATGGGGAGCTGCACTCGGACCTAAAATTGCCCAGAGAGTACAGCAACGACTGGCTGACGAAGGTATTGATCTTCAGTAGGCGCCGACCACCTGCCGATGCACTTGCCTGTGCTGCGACTGTCCGTTTTGGCCGAACGGAGAAATGGCGTATCCAGAATTAGATAGTCTGCTTCACTTCGGTAAGCAGCCGCCCAGGTGATAAGATGGCTGGCGACAAAATTTGACCCAATGCAGACATCGTGAGATTGAGGATTTGCAATGCGACATCCGATGATTATCTTGGCGTTCAGCCTGGTACTGTTAGCGTCCTCTGTTTCCAGCGCGCAACATCCACGAGAAACGAATAGCCGCGTTGTTCGGATCGGGTTAGCGAATGGATCGGAAGCTGAGGCCATCATGGCTACCGAGCTTTGGAGTCTGCTAAGAACACATGACGTTGAACCGTGGATTGTCACCAGAAAGGTACTCATCGACGAGGAGCAGATCCCTCATTCCCATCCGGTCCTTACGATTCACACGCGTCACATGGGCGAAGAGCTCGAGCTGCTTTCAACTTTTGTCCATGAACAGCTTCACTGGCTCGAAGATGAACCGTGGCTTGGGGACTTCCAGGCTGCTATGACGGACTTTAAGGAACTATTCCCCTCGGTGCCTTCGTCGACGGACGGGGGAGCACGAGACAATCAGAGCACGTACCGTCATCTTCTAGTGTGCGACATGGAACTCCAAGCGTTGACAACACTAGTCGGTCGGACGGCGGCAAGAGAGACTCTCTCGCAAGCTACACACTATGAATGGATCTACGACAAGGTCCTTAACGATCCGCGAATACGAGAAGTTGCGCTACGGCACAAATTTAACGTCTCAGAGGGCGTCCCAAGCCAGTGATATCGGTTCGCCTCCGATCGGACTGAAATCAAATATCTCCTTGTGGCTGTACTGAGAAGTTTGAGTATTTTCTGGTCGCCAGGCCGCTTACCTAAGCATAACGGCCAGTCGCGATTCTTAGGTTATAATTTCTGCTGGTGACCCGAAGCAGCCGTTGATTTCACAACACCCGCAGGTGACAAATCTTGGTACATATGAGGCCCGGCACGAAAGTTAAGATGTGGTCGCCTCGGTTCAAGAACAGGCCCGAGGTCGAGCCGCCCGGCCTTCTCAAAGCAGTCGGCGCATTGTCGATAATGTCAGTCGCCAGCGTGCTCGTGTACGCCGTTGCTCAGTCAGTTTCCGGAACAGAAACACTAGGTATCGAAGCGGCGTATGTCGCGATGCTTCACTTCGCATTACCTTTTGGTGTGTTCTATACAATTAGTGCAAATAGCCCATTGAGCCGAATGGCGATTGCGACATACGCTGTAATTCTTTGCTCCGCTTCCGTCTCTGGAAAGGGGTTCTTAGGCGCGCTTCGAATAGACGAAACTGTCAAGATAATAATCGCCGCCGGCATTCTATTATTGGTTCTTGCTTGGTTGTATGGCAGCCCAAAAATGCGTTTCTACTATACGGCTATCTCTAACAAACCCATGCCCCCGGATTTAGCGTCCCGAGCGGAAGAGTTACACGGAGGAAATTGGCTTAGTTCGAAAGCGCGCGAAACAATCGCATGGTTTCTTGACCATTTGGAGACTACAGTTTTGCTGGGGTTTATAGTCGTCGCTATCTACGCGGTTGTCAGTACTGGATGACGGTGCCCGAACGGCTGCTTCTCTAATCGGGCATTGAAGTCAAGCTCCCATTGTTTGTAGGATTGTATTGGTCGCGTTCTGGCGTGGGTCAATCTTCTCTACGCAGTCGGTACTAGGCACAACCAGCCGCTGCAAGCATAGGTCGGACGGTGTGGAGAGCCAGGCTTGTGGACGTGCTTTGGAGCACAGCAGTCATTTTCGGCTTCATCCAGAACACGTCCACGTCAGGACGCTTCCTTTGGAGTCGTAGGCAGTTGTTATTTCATGACCTTGCTGCCTCCGTACGCCATCGAAACTGAGTGTCGTCTTCAAGATCGATGCACTTGGCGAGCACGGCCTTGCGACTCGTTAATAACGCCCGCACACGATGACTGGCCATACTCTTGATATGCACACGGCTTGTGGCCGTTCTGCGTCGGTCGCATGCAATGGACCTGGCCGGCAGCGAAAGTTCGCATAGCAGCCGGTCGCTATTCTTGGGTTATAATTTCTGCAGTTGACCCAAAACAGAAGCTCGCCAAACCTACAAAAAACTCATTGGGCCAAAAAAATACGCCACTAAGGAATTGATGCAATGCTGTTACGGCGCGTCTCGTCACACGTTCAATCTCAAAACTGGTTCGCTGTTTTTCTGGACCTCATAGTCGTTGTCGTCGGTTTATTCATAGGACTTCAGATTGACACTTGGTGGGAAGGCCAAAAGGAAGCCCGGATCGAAGGCGTGTACTTGCTTGAGATCCGAGAAGACTTTGAGCTGAATAAGAAAGATTTGGAAGAAAAAATAGTAAGGCTCGAAAGAATTGTTCGGAGCATGATTGTTCTACAGGAACAATCCGCGCTTGCAACACCTAGTATGTCGGTATCCGATCTCAACAAGAATACTGAACAGCTTTTCACTATGGCGGCATTTATTCCGGTCGATCGTGCTTTTGGCAACCTGACCGGGTCGGGTGATCTAAAGCTGATACAGAGTAGGCTGCTCAAAAATACGTTAGCTGGATACTATGCGGCGGCAAAGGAAACTGTACTGGTACAAAACACGCACGAAATGGAGTTGGTGCAGGTATATGAACCATACATCATCGAAAATCTCGACTACGCAGCAATAGAACCCGGTCGCATTGACGATTTTTCGTTACCCCCTCCTGTCGATGAAGCGATAATCTTAGACGTGCTTGCGACAAGGGAATTTCGAAATATTGTGGCTCAAAAGTGGGTGATCTCAACTGATTTGATAAACCAACATCGTGAGATGTTGGAACGCACCAACAATGTTCTACGGCTATTGGAATAGGTTCCACGAACGGCCGCTTTTGGCCGCACTGAGCCAACAGCGTCATTTTTTTCGACTGGCTGGAACGCGCGGAAGCAGTCGTCCAGGTGGTAAAATGGCGGACGACAAAATTTGACGCTTTGCAGTCAATCTGAATTTGCGCGTCTTGGAGGTTCGACATGAAAAACTTTCTTGCTCTACTCGTCATTGCTCCTCTGATTGCAGCTGCCGATCATCGGCCTGAGTTTCAGTCATTGATTGACGAACCTGCCAACATGCTCGACATTGCGATGCTGCGGCTGCAGGACTTCATCGTATGGACTAAGCCGTACATGTCTGGCGAGTATCAAGGTGCCGCTAAAACTGAAAAGCGGCGCCACATCGACATCAATGCCAGCTACCGCGCGGACGAAGGTGTGATTCTTGTCTCCGCATCATTATTTGACTCTCAATCAAGTTCTGCGCAAATGGAAGCCGGATGTCGGCGCGTTCTGAGTATGATGAGGATCAACATTGGCAAAGGATTGGGCCACTATTTTTCACATATTGACGGTTCCTTTCGCCCATCTGTTAACGATCAGCCTGCCGACCTATCCGGGATGATTGAGCTTAGCTGTCATGTGTACGGAGGAAGCACAACCAACCGACGATTCGGTGGGGCGATGGCTCTCAAATTCGGCGAAGAAATGGAGATCCTGTACGTCAACTAAGTGTTATCGACTTCGTCTGACACTGGTTGTACGGCCGGATGCTGATTAATACAGCTCTGAATTGACTGTTTGTCTCGCTTAATCTAGTCAGGATTCTCAAGCGATCTCGGCAGTGTATCGTTAGTCGATTTTGAATAACATTGAGAAATCGATTGCATCGATATTCTTGGTGATAGCACCCGTCGAGATATAATCGATGCCTGTTTCGGCAACCGGTCGGACTGTGTCGAGGGTTATATTTCCAGACGCTTCCAGTTCCGCAGCCGTATAGCCATAGCCCTGGTTTGTTTCAACTGCATGGCGTAGATCTTGTATCGAAAAGTTGTCCAATAATATGCGACCAACACCGGCGTCCAGCGCTTCCTGTAATTCGTCGTGTGATTCCACCTCAACTTCGATAAGGACATCAGTATTCAGGCCATGTGCAGATTTCAGCGCCGCCGTAACACTGCCAGCACTCCTTATGTGGTTTTCCTTGATCAGGATTGCATCGAACAAGCCCACGCGATGATTGACGCCACCGCCACAGGTAACGGCATACTTTTGCGCAAGCCTCAGACCGGGTATGGTCTTTCGCGTATCGAGAATACGAGTATTGGTTCCTGCAACTGCAGAGACAAATGCTGAAGTTGCGGTTGCAGTTGCAGATAAGGTTTGCAGGAAATTTAGCGCTGTCCTCTCGCCGCTAAGCAGTGCACGTGCTGGTCCAACGAGCTTACAGATGACATCGTCGGCTTCCGCCGTCTGACCATCGCCGATATACCAGTCGACGATGACCGCTTCGTCAAGTTGCGAAAATACCTCGTCCACCCAGAGCTGGCCGCAGACCACAAGCGATTCTCTGGCGACGATGGTAGCGCCCGCAATTTCGCTGGCCATGATGAGTGATGCGGTCAGATCGCCGCTGCCAATATCTTCGGCTAGCGCGTTAGCCACAACGGGGCCGATTGAAGTTTTTAGTTCGTCTGAATGATGCATACGGAAAATGAGAAGCCCGGCTAAAAAGCCGGGCTCGGGTCCATTGTGCGAATAGTCTCTACAGGAAGAAGCCACCGTGGCCGTAGCCGACCATGCTCATAAGCATAGGGATCGACAGCAAGGTGTTCGTGCGTGATGCAGCAAACGCGACGGCACGTGCTTTCGCAACTTCCGCTTCGCTAGCTTCGACCATTCCGAGAATTTTCTTTTGATTCGGCCAAATCAATACCCAGACGTTAAAGAGCATGATGGTTCCAAGCCAGGCACCGACACCGATGATCATGTCTTGATGGATGCCACCTTCGCTCAAGCCGAGTGTGAAGGCGTGCTGAAAACGTCCAAGGTGACCGAGATAACTGGCACCGGACAGCCATGTCAACGCCGCACCCCAGCGAAACCACCAGAGCGCGCGTGGCGCGACGTACTTGGTAATACCAGCACCACCGGGGCCACCTTCGTCGGCGGCGGCGTCACCCAACGCGGGTACTTGCACGAAATTGAAGTAGTAGAGGAGGCCGATCCAGGTAATACCGGCAAGGACGTGTATCCATACTGTGAGGCTGGCAACGTTCAGGTGTATTCCTGAGGTCGCTGCAGCGATAATGACGGCCAGGACAATGCCGCCGATGATCGTGCCTGCCACTGTTTTTAGCGGATTCATTTTATTCGATTCTCCGAAGGTTATGTTTATCGTTTATCTGGAGTGTTTGCGCAGCAGCGCAGTCGGTATTATAGAGATTGCTGGCCGTAAATGAGACACATTCGTAACAAGTTGATTTAAAAAAAGAAATGCACTCTGACAAGCTAGCGAATGAGAAAAGAGACCAACGACCGCTGTCGCCGTGCGTTTTGCTTTGCACCCTTGATGAGCATAAGCGTTGTCTCGGCTGTGGCAGGACCCGCGAGCAGATTTCGTCCTGGGCACTAATGTCCGTCAGCGAGCAGTGGGACGTAATTGATGCGTTAGCCGCTCGCGAGCGCGAAATTGACGCTACAATCGCGGCTTCTGACGGAGATTGACCATGCGATTCGGATTTATCGTGCTAGCTTTTTTCTTGCTGTCTGGTTGTACAGCCCTGCTCGTTGGCGGGGCCGCGGCTGGGGGCTATCAGCTTGGAAAGGACGAGCGCGAGCCGTCAGTAGTTGCCTCCGACTCGGCTATCACGACCAAGATAAAAAGTAAGTTTGTGGCGGATTCCACTGTGAGCGTCTTCAATATTGGCGTAAAAACCTACGAAGGAACGGTTACGCTGACCGGCACCGTTGGCAGCTTCGTGGCGCGCGACCAGGCTCATAAAATCGCACGAACAACAAAAGGGGTGGGTATAGTGAATAACCAGATAGTTGTAGAAGACAAAAGCGCCCCCAAATAACGACATCTTAAATCGAACCAACAGGAATTAGCGTGGACGTAAACGCACGAATCGAAGAGCAACTCAAATCGCACGATATCCTTCTTTACATGAAGGGCACACCTGATTTTCCGCAATGCGGATTTTCAGGTCAGGCAATTGCCGCACTGAACGCGATTGGTAAACCGTATTCTTTTGTGAATATATTTGAGGATCAGGAGGTCCGGGAAGGATTGAAAACCTACTCGAACTGGCCAACGTTTCCGCAGTTATATTTCAAAGGCGACCTTGTCGGCGGTAGCGATATCATGATCGAAATGTATCACTCAGGCGAATTGAAGCAATTGCTCGAAGGCGAAGAATAAGTTCGTCTTTCAGGGTTGTGGCGGTGCGTTCCGTTGCGATACTTCGAAAATATCCCGGTAGCGATTCACTACCTCACAAAACACATCAGCCGTCATCTCCGCGTCATATGACGCGGAGTGTGCCTGTGTTTCATCCCACTCAAGACCTGCTGCAATGACTGCACGCGCAAGTACGGTTTGTCCGAAAGCGATGCCACACGCGGTCGCCGTGTCGAAGCAACTGAATGGGTGAAACGGATTGCGTTTAATCGCGGCGCGCTCAATGGCTTCGTTGAGGAAGCCAAGATCGAAATGAGCGTTGTGGCCGACCAGCACCGCTCTACTGCATCGACTCTCACGAACCGCACGTCTAACCTCGCGAAATATTCGTTGTAACGCATCCCGTTCGTCAATCGCAGGGCGTAGTGGGTGGTGTGGATCAATGCCGTTGACCGCCAGCGAGGCTGGTTCCATGTTGGCGCCCTCAAACGGCTTGACGTGGTAACGAATAGTCTCGGTACGACTCAGCAAGCCTTCATCATCCATCTCGAGGAACACAGCAGCAACTTCAAGCAGCGCATCGGTTCTCGAATTAAATCCGCCGGTTTCGACGTCGACTACCACTGGGAGAAATCCGCGAAAGCGGTTCGCCATAATTACTTCATCGGTCACTTAGAGCTTCGCCTTGAACAGGTTTTCGTCGAGAATCGCACTCATTGTATAGCGTACGCCGAATCCGGTGAATTTAGAGCCGACGTGAGCAAGTCCATCGTCATTGTCGCTTGCGCTGAGGTCCATGTGAACCCAGGGCGTGTCATTTTCGATGAATTCGGCCAGGAAACTTGCCGCGAGAATGTGGTCACCAGCGCCTTTCGGCGAACATTGCATAAAGTCAGCAACACTGCTTTTGAGGTCTTCCAGAAACTCAGCACCAATTGGGAACGGCCACACGCGCTCACCGGAATTTTTTCCGGTACGCTTTAGGTGCGGATGTAGAGTGGAACGGTTGGTGAACACACCTGAATATCGGGTGGTAATTGCGCTCACGCAAGTGCCAGTCAGGGTTGCGTAGTCAAAAATGATAGCGGGCTTTTCGCGACTTGCGAGCACCAGGGTATCGGCCAATGCCATGCGGCCTTCCGCATCGGTGTGGATGGTCTGAATTGTCTTGCCATTCGCGGCAGTTACTACGTCTTGTGATTTGTACGCGTCGGGCCCGGTACGGTTTTCGGTTAGCGCGAGCCAGCAGTCGACGGCGATCGGCAGTTGTAGTTCTGAAATTGCCGTCAGCGTTCCCAGTGCCACGGCACTGCCCTGCATATCGCCGTGCATGTCGAGCATGGACGCGAAAGGTTTGAGGTTGGTACCACCGGTGTCGAAAATGATTCCCTTGCCCACCAGACTAAGGTCGGCTCTGGCCGCTTTTTTGCCCGGGCGGTATCGAATTCGGATGATGCTTGCGCTGTCATTTTCGTTGCCTTGTGCAACGGCGAGAAAAGCACCTGCGCCGAGTTTGCCGAGTTCCTTCGTACCGAATCGCTTGAATGACCATTGATTTTCTCTGGCCATTGACCTGGCGAGTTTTGCGTAAGCAGCGGCGTCCATCTTGTTCGGCGGCATTGTCGTTAACCAGCGTGCCAGATTGTTACCTTTTGCTTCGGCCTCCGTTCTCGACGTGTCGATTTTTTCCTGGGCGCCAAGCAAGCGCAGACTCTTGATTGCGGCTGTCGGTTTCTCAGCCTTGAATGATGGTAATGGGAATGAAGCGGCCAGGGCTGCGGCAAGTATATTGTTGTAGATACCCGCTAGCGCGGCTGCGTCGAATCCGATGACACATATTCCCAGGCTGCCCGCTTTCTCGGCACAGGCTGCAGCAACCAGTTTTCGCCCCAGGCTTAGTTGTTCAAATTGGCTTGCTTGCTTTGACAGCGTTCCTGCGATGACCAGCGTCTGGCGTTTATTCGCAAGTCGAGTGGTGAAGGCTGGCGCTGCCCCAGTTGCAAATTTTCGAAACACCTGCTGCATTTGGCGACCCTGAGGCAGCTGCCGAAACAGAGTTGCTGCGGGCTTCGGCGGTAGTATCACCAGCAACTGATCACAGGGCTCAAGCGACTTGGCATCAACACGGCCGGGCCGTTGAATTATTTGGAACGATTTGAGCTTGGGCGGGGTCATTTATTTACCTGTTTTTGTTGGCCGCGAAGCTTGACCCTAAAGGCTCAAACCCTGAAGATGATTGTCGCAGCTACAACCGCACGGTCCGGTGCAATGAAGCGGTGATCCTAGCAGGACACCTAAACTAATTCACGCGACTGGTCAGACAATGCTCTGACGAGCGCCCAATGGACTTACTGTATGAGCAAGTTTAATCCTTTCGACGATATTGACCCGATCGAAACAAGAGAATGGCTGGAGTCGATCGATTCCGTCCTGGGGCAACATGGTCCTGAGCGGGCACATTTTCTGCTAAACCAAATGATCGATCACTCCCGTCGTTCCGGAGCCTATCTTCCTTACAGCCCGAACACGGCGTACCTGAATACAATCTCGACAGCGCGTCAGCCCGAGTACCCCGGTGACCGTGCGCTAGAGCGTCGCATTGAAGCGTATATCCGCTGGAACGCGATGGCTATGGTTGTGAACGCAAATCGCAAGAGCACCGAGTACGGTGGCCACATCTCCAGTTATGCGTCGTCTGCAACCATGTACGAGGTGGGTTTTAACCATTTCTGGCGTGCCGAGACGAAAGAGCAGGGCGGCGACATGATTTTCACGCAGGGTCACTCGGCACCGGGTATTTACGGGCGGTCTTTTCTGGAAGGGCGATTCTCTGAAGCGGATCTGAATCGTTTCCGACAGGAGGTTGGCGGTGGTGGATTGTCATCGTATCCGCACCCATGGTTGATGCCGGACTATTGGCAATTCCCGACCGTTTCGATGGGGCTTGGTCCAATGATGGCAATCTACCAGGCGCGATTCATGCGCTATATGGAAAATCGCGGCATGGTTCCCGAAAGCGACCGCAAGGTTTGGGCTTTTCTGGGTGACGGCGAAATGGATGAACCCGAATCAATGGGTGCCATCACCATGCCTGTTCGCGAAGGTCTGGACAATCTGGTTTTTGTCGTAAATTGTAACTTGCAGCGCCTCGATGGACCCGTGCGCGGTAACGGCAAGATCATCCAGGAACTGGAAGCGGCGTTCGGTGGTGCTGGCTGGAACGTAATCAAGGTCGTGTGGGGTTCCAAGTGGGACCCGCTGCTTGCTAAGGATCAGTCCGGCAAGCTTCGACAGATCATGGAAGAGACGGTTGATGGCGAGTACCAGAAGATAAAATCCATGGACGGCAAGTATGTCCGCGATACGTTCTTCGGCAAACACTCGGAAACGGCGGCGATGGTTGCGAACATGTCGGACGATGAAATCTGGCGCCTGAATCGAGGCGGTCATGATCCTGCCAAAGTTTACGCTGCTTACGATGCGGCCACCAAGCACAAGGGCGGGCCAACAATCATACTGGCGAAGACCGTAAAGGGCTTCGGCATGGGAACGGCCGGTGAGGGTCAGAATACGGCGCACCAGCAGAAGAAGCTCGATATAGGAGAGCTCAAGAAATTTCGTGATCGTTTCAATATACCGATCTCCGACAATGAGATCGATGACGTGCCGTACTACAAACCGCCAGCGGATAGTCCAGAGCTCGAGTACATGCTGGAGCGGCGGCACTCAATGGGTGGCTTTTTGCCGGCAAGACGCGCGAAGTCTTCGTCGTTGCCGGTTCCAGCCCTTGAGACATTCAAAACACAGCTGGAAGGGACTGGCGAGCGCGAGGCGTCAACAACAATGGCGTTCGTTCGCATCCTGACGGCCCTCATCCGCGACAAACAAATCGGTAAGCACGTTGTGCCGATCGTGCCGGATGAGGCGCGTACCTTTGGTATGGAGGGCATGTTCCGACAAATAGGTATCTATGCGTCCAAGGGACAACTCTATGACCCGCAGGACTCGGGTGAACTCATGTACTACCGCGAGGACAAGAAAGGACAGATTCTCGAGGAAGGCATTAACGAAGGTGGCGCGTTTTGCTCATGGGCGGCCGCAGGGACAGCGTATTCCAATCACAACGTTCCGATGGTGCCGTTCTATATTTACTACTCGATGTTCGGTTTTCAACGCATCGGTGATTTCGTTTGGGCAGGCGGCGACCAACAAACGCGCGGATTTCTTATCGGCGGCACGGCCGGCCGTACAACGCTGGCAGGCGAAGGCTTGCAGCATCAGGACGGCCACAGTCTGATCAGTGCATCGACCATTCCAAATTGTCGTGCCTACGATCCAACTTATGCCTACGAGCTCGCCGTCATTATTCAGGACGGACTTCGCCGCATGATTGGAGATCAGGAAGATATTTTCTACTACATCACCTGTATGAACGAAAATTACGTGCATCCGCCAATGCCGAACGGCGTCGAGGATGGGATTTTACGTGGCATGTATCTCCTGAATGTCGGTGGGCAAGGCAAGATTCGAGCGCAGTTAATGGGCTCCGGTACGATCCTGCGCGAGGTGATAGCAGCGGCCGAATTGTTAATGAAAGACTTCGGAATCCCAACCGATATTTGGTCCGTTACGAGTTTTAATGAACTGCGCCGAGATGCCCTGGAGGTCGATCGCTGGAACCAACTCCATCCGGCTGAAAAGCCGCGTAAGAATTACATCCAGCAGTGTTTTGCGGATCGACCCGGGCCGTATATTGCTGCGACCGATTACATGAAGATCAACTCCGACCAGATTCAAAACTGGGTGCCCGGCCGATTCGTTTCGCTAGGCACCGATGGATACGGTCGCAGCGATGCGCGCGCACCTTTGCGACAGCATTTCGAGGTCGACAGTCGCTTTATCACTGTCGCTGCGCTGAAGGCGCTGGCCGATGATGGCGCGCTGGATCAGACGACCGTTAATGAAGCCATTAAGAAATACGGCATCGATCCGGATCGACCCGATCCGGTGACGCTGTAGCGGCGCGGGTAGCTCTTATGACGACAACAATCGACATAGTAGTACCGGATCTGGGTGATTTCGAAGACGCTGAAGTCATCGAAGTGCTGGTTAGTGCTGGCGATACGGTTGAACGTGAAGACGGACTGATTACAGTAGAGACGGACAAGGCTTCGATGGATATTCCGTCGCCGGAAAACGGCACGGTCTCAACACTCACGGCTGCTGTCGGCGACACAGTCTCTACAGGTACTGTCATTGGAACTTTGACGATGCTGGTGAGCGATACAGTGGTGATTGCGCCAGCGATGGCCGCGCCACCGTCAGGTGAGACGACAGTAATCGCGCCTGACGAAGACGCACCACCGAAGCCCGTTGGGAAGCAAACGCTGGTCGTACCTGATCTCGGCGACTTTGATGGCGTAGAGGTTATCGAAGTGCATATCGCGCAGGGCGACTCAGTTGAAGTCGAGGATTCTCTGGTGACACTGGAAACTGACAAGGCAGCGATGGACGTACCTGCAGTTGTTGCGGGCAAAATTGATTCAGTATTGGTCAAAGTTGGCGAGACAGTTTCGGAAGGGTCGGCGCTGGCTATCATTGACGCGATTGAGCCATCCATCAGTGCGAAAGTGGAAGAGACCGTGGCTGAAAAACCTGCCGTTGCAGCAGCGACCACGACGGCACCAACCGCCGAAGTGGCTCAGCCGCCGCGATCACTTCCGGCAATTGATGAGGGCAATTTCTCAAAAGCGCATGCAAGCCCGTCGGTCCGGAAACTTGCCCGCGAACTTGGCGTCAATTTGGTTCAGGTTAGCGGCAAAGGGCCCAAGAACAGAGTTCTGCACGACGACGTTAAAGCGTTTGTGAAATCGATATTGACCGGCCAGCCTGCAGCGCCGGCCGGCAGCGGCCTACCAAAGGTCCCAGTGATCGACTTTTCCAAATTTGGCGAGATCGATGTTCAGCCACTCACGCGCATACAGAAGATCTCCGGTCCGAGGTTGCAGGCAAGCTGGATTAATCTGCCGCACGTGACGCAACATGATGTTTCGGATATCACTGAACTTGAGGCGCGTCGTCAGGAGCTCAAAGGGCCTGCCAAAGAGCGTGGCATTTCCTTGACGCCGCTCGCGTTTGTTATGAAGGCCTGCGTCGCTGCCCTCGAAGAGTTCCCGAAAGTGAATTCCTCGTTGTCGGATGACGGTGAGAGTCTCATCTACAAAAAATACTGTCATCTTGGATTCGCCGCTGACACGCCGCAGGGACTGGTTGTACCGGTCATTCGAGACGTTGATCAGAAAGACGTTTATGCGATTGCACAGGAACTGGGCGAACTTTCCGCATTGGCACGAGAGGGGAAATTGAAAGCGCCGCAACTACAGGGTGCGAGTTTCACGATATCCAGTCTGGGCGGAATCGGCGGCACAGCATTCACTCCGATAGTCAACGCACCTGAGGTTGCAATTCTCGGCGTGTCACGCTCATCGATGCAGCCAGTATGGAATGGGTCAGAATTCGAGCCGCGACTTATGCTGCCGCTGTCATTTTCCTACGATCACCGCGTGATAGACGGTGCGCAGGCCGCGCGCTTTACCACCTATCTCGGGAAAGTGCTGACCGATGTTGAAGCCTTGCTGAAGGCGTCTGCCTGATGGTCGATAGCGTAGAACTGCGGGTCCCGGATTTGGGCGAGTTCGAGGACGTCGAGATCATCGAGGTTCTCGTTGCCATTGGCGACGAGGTAGCCATTGAGGATCCGCTCGTCACGATCGAGACGGACAAGGCCTCCATGGATGTACCCGCCGAGGTCGCCGGCAAAATCGTTTCGCTGAGTGTGGAGGTTGGCAGCAAAGTCTCCACCGGCAGTATCGTTGCCGTTATTGAACCCGCGGAATTTGACGCGACGTTTCAGGAAACACGGGTTATGACACCCGGTGAAATCGAGACTGCAGTCGGTGGTCTTGCGACGAGTGCTGTAGCGGACAAGCCGAAAAGTGATGCGAGCCATTCTGCGAAGCTGGTTGTTATTGGCTCTGGCCCAGGCGGTTATACCGCAGCGTTTCGAGCGGCTGACCTGGGACTTGATGTCATCCTTGTTGAACGCTGGCCGGTCTTGGGTGGCGTGTGTCTGAACGTTGGGTGTATTCCGTCAAAGGCGCTACTACATGCGGCAAAGGTGATTGATGATGCCGCAGCGATGGCCGAACACGGAGTCACGTTTGGCAAACCCGATATCGACGGCGAAAAACTGCGTAACTGGAAGGACGAGGTTGTCAGTAAATTAACCGGCGGCCTGAAGACAATGGCGAAACAGCGCAAGGTCCGTGTTGTTAACGGCACTGCTAAATTCGAATCGGCAAACAGGCTGCGACTTGATAACGACGAAACAATCGATTTCGAGCACTGCATAATTGCTGCAGGCTCAGAGCCGGTCATGTTGCCTGGCTTGCCAGACGACCCGCGCATTGTTGATTCGACAGGCGCGCTCGAACTGACGCCAATACCCAAGAAAATGCTGGTAGTTGGTGGCGGAATTATCGGTCTTGAAATGGCCTGCGTGTACAGTGCACTGGGGACTGAGGTCAGTGTTGTGGAATTGGCAGATTCGTTAATGCCAGGCACAGATCCGGACTTGCTGCGGCCGTTCATGAAGATTATCAAGAAACGCTACGATTCAATCATGGTTTCGACCAAAGTGACGGGTATGCGTGCGACGACACCCGGAATTGAGGTTAGCTTCGAGGGCGAAAAAGCACCATCTGTCGGCGTATATGACCGAGTACTTGTTGCCATTGGACGGCGTGCAAACGGCGGCACGCTCGACGCCGAAAACGCCGGAGTTGCCGTTGACGGGCGTGGCATCATCGACGTTGATAAGCAAATGCGAAGCAACGTTTCACATATTTTCGCTATTGGCGACTTGGCGGGTGGTCCAATGCTCGCTCACAAAGCGACGCATGAAGCGAAAGTTGCTGCAGAGGTTGTGGCGGGTGAGAAGAGCTACTTCGACGCACGAGCCATTCCGTCAGTTGCCTATACGGATCCGGAAGTCGCTTGGGTTGGTCTTACAGAACTGCAGGCAAAGGCAGAAGGCATCGACTATGAGAAGGCGCAGTTCCCATGGGCGGCAAGTGGTAGAGCTTTGTCACTCGGCCGGTCGGAAGGATTCACCAAGTTATTATTCGATAAGAAAACGGAGCGTGTGCTGGGTGGCGCCATTGTTGGACAAAATGCGGGTGACTTAATCGCAGAAATCGGCCTTGCCATCGAAATGGGTGCGGACGCCTCGGATATTAGTCTAACGATTCATCCGCATCCGACCTTATCGGAGACCGTTGCTTTTGCATCGGAGGCGTTCGAAGGAACCTTGACTGATTTGTACATGCCGAAGAAACGATAATCATTGTCGGTTCAGGCTTTCCCAGGATTGCTCGATGCTGCTCGATACTGCTCGATACACAGCCAAGTAACAGGCCGGTCGATAGCCATCGACCGGCCTGTCTTTTCCCTGATAGTTTTAGGAAAATTTCTTCGCGAGTATGTTGTCGAGACTCAGCTTGCCGGCGCCTGTGAAGATCAGCGGGAATAGCATCGCGATGAACAACAACGGTACGCGGTAGTTTCCAAAGCCTCGGTCCGTTATTGCGTAGCCTTTCCACAATTCGGCGAGGGAATTCCAGTCATCAGGCCAGTGCACGCCCGAAATAGCGACGATCGAAACGACGATCAAACTGAATGCCCAGAAACGCGTGAACAAGCCGAGGAAGAGCGCCAGGCCGCCGAGAATCTCAGCCCAGGTGGCCATAAACCAACTAATTTCAACTGGAATAATATTAAACGGAAACAAGAAGTTATCTTGTGCGTTTGCGAACCAGTTGGTGCCGTTGAATTTCATCATCCCGGCCTTGTAGAACTCATAGCCCATCAACAAACGAATAGGCAGCAGCGCGACCCAGTCGCCGGCGGGGTTTAGTTTTCCAATGACTTGATTCGTCAGCTTTACCAACTTGTCCATGTGTAATCTCCGTCAGCGGGCACTACTTGTGCCAAGCAAAATTTCCAGTTGTCTCATTTCTTCAAGGGCGTCGACACCGTGTTTTATCAATGCGTCGACATCGGGGTAATTAATTTTTGTTGCGAGTTGTCGCAGCAATGCGTCGCCACTCAGGCTTGACGGGTTATTTTCTATGTCGTCGAGCAAAGCGGCGGATACAGCATTCAGTTCGAGAAAACCCACCTTGTCATCGCTACGTCGATAAATCGCGAGATAGACGGGTTGTTCCGACGGCGCGGTCGGCAAATAGTCTTCCGAAATACGGTGCACCGGATAGTGGTAGGCATACGCCCACGCGAGAGTTGATTTCACCGGTGTGCCGGTCAACATGTCGCCATCGGGATCGATGCCATTCAGATCGTTCTCGTCAGTTGAAACGCGTAAAGCGAGTTCGGCGTATTCGTAATGGGCAAGTTCGGTCAGGAATGGCAAGTCGTCATCGAGGTCTCGATATTCTTCCTGAAGGAAAGTCAAAAACTCTTCGGGCAATTGCAGGAAGTAGGGTGTTTTCGCGCGATGAACTTTCATGAACTCACGAATCGCGTGACGCCACTGCTCGTCTGAGCAGATCTTTCGGATAACGGGGAAGAAGGTAGCAAGCAGGTTGTAAAGATTGTTGAAAAACAACTCCCTGTAAATCGCCATGCGGCGATCTTCAATACCCGTAGGCGCCACGGTGTTTTCCGGGTCACGAATATGTGCCGCGAAAGCATACTGCTTATCCTGAAACCCCCGTCCCTCAACCATGCGCAACTGCCTGAGCCGTAAAGCGTTGTTGCAGCTTTCTGATCTGCCGTACTTCACCCAGCAATTCGTCCATGGGCGGGAAATTGAAATCGCGTTCGAGCAGTGTCGGAACAGGCCCAAACAGCTGGTAGGCATCTTCCAGGAGTTGCCATGCCTGGTCATCTACGGCGGCGCCGTGTGTATCGATCCGCAGATCTTCGGCCTCGACGTAATGACCGGCCAGATGAAAATAACGAATTTTTTCCGCTGGCATATCACGCAGAAAATCACTGGCGTCGTATTTGTGATTAATGCTGTTTACCACGATATTATTGATGTCCAGCATCAGGTCACAGTCCGCTTCATCAAGAACGGCCAGCAAGAACTCTTTCTCGGTCATCGATGAGTCCGTCGGCGCATAGTAGGACACGTTCTCCAGAGCCATACGCTGTCCGAGAATGTCCTGCACTCTTCGAACCCGGTCTGCGACGTAATGAACGGCATCGTCCGTAAATGGAATGGGCATCAAGTCGTAAAGATGACCATCGTCACCACAGTAGCTCAGGTGCTCCGAATACATACGTATCTGGTGCTCAGCCATGAAGTCTCTGATATCCCGAACGAGCTGCTCATCCAGTGGGGCCGGAGAACCTATGGATAACGACAGGCCGTGAAGGAGAAATGGGTAACGTTCTGTAAAGAATCGTAATTTCTTCGCCAGTGCACCACCGACATGAATCCAGTTCTCAGGGGCGATTTCCATGAAATCCACGTCTGCGGGTGGATCGGCCATCAGCTTGTTGACCAGTGGCCTGCGCAAGCCCAGGCCCGCGCCGTGTACCGGATATTGTGATTGTGGGTCGCTCATGGTGGTCCTGTTCTTCAGTTATCAGATCAGACCTGTAAGTCGCTGGATTTATTACAGGACTCAGCGCGTCAGGTGATGCAGCCGTTGCAGGTATTTTTGTTCGTCCGGCGCAGTATTGTGACTCTGCGCCTCCCAGAGCGTTTCTGCAAGACAATCGATCATCTGATGCTCCACAGCGTGTGCATCGCCTGTGCTGGCTGTAAGAGCAGTAAAAACGCCATATATTCCAGCGGGGCGATTCGTCGCAACCTGCTCGCGAATACTGAGGTGCAGCCCCATGTGTAGAAACGGATTCGTCTTGCCACCATCGGGCGTGAAATCCTTGTCCAGATCATCACTGGAGACCTCACTGTGGTACTCCGGGTGCCACTCAATTACATCAACGATCTGTGTTTCGAGTGGCGTCAATGGGGTCTTATCGCAGCGCTTTTTCCATGCCTCTGCGTACATTTTTCTCAATTCAGCTCTGTCCTGACCAAAAATCACGAAACCACCTTTTTTCGATACTCGCACCACTCAATAATCGGACATTCACCACATAGCGGCGTCCGCGCCTTACACACATATCGTCCATGCAGAATTAGCCAGTGGTGCGCATCCAGCTTGAATTCGTCGGGTGTCGCCCGTAGTAACCGCTTTTCGACTTCCAGCGGTGTCTTGCCTTTAGCGAGGCCCGTGCGATTCGACACACGAAAAATATGGGTATCGACGGCGATAGTCGGTTCGCCGAATGCCGTATTCAAAATAACGTTGGCTGTCTTTCTGCCGACGCCGGGTAGCGCTTCGAGCTCCGCGCGAGATCTGGGCACTGCACCGTCATGCTCGTCAACCAGGAGACGACAAGTCTTAATAATGTTCTCGGCCTTGCTGTTAAACAGACCAATTGTCCGAATGTAAGGCTTCAAACCGTCAACGCCCAACGAGAATATGTCTTCAGGCGTGCAGGCGACGGGGTACAGCTTGTCGGTCGCCTTATTGACGCTGATGTCAGTTGCCTGAGCGGAAAGAATAACTGCGATTAGCAGTTCAAAAGGATTTTTGTAATTTAACTCCGTCGTTGGCGTGGGCATACGCGAGCGTAGAGTGCTGTAAATGGCGGTGCGTTTCTCAGTGTTCAACTTGCAGCCCTAACGATTCAATGTTCGCGCGCGACGCGGCAATGATGTGCGCGCGTCTTTGCGGCGCCGGTCGATAGCGTTCTTGGCGGCAATCGCGAGTGCCAGACTAAAGAAAGCACCCGGTGGCATTACCAGAAGCAACCAGCCGTTCTCAGCCACGACAATTCCGCGCATGGGTTCTCCGCCGAATAGCATATCCATGCGCGAGAACAGCGTGCCTTGTCCAAAGAGCTCGCGAAATGCACCAATTGCCATGAGAAGCAGTGCGAAGCCGCTGCCCATTACCAATCCATCTATGACGCTTGACCCGACCGCATTACGTGATGCAAATACCTCAGCTCGGGCGACAATGGCGCAGTTAGTGACGATAAGTGGAATGAATATACCCAGCGCCCGGTCAAGGTCCGGAAACCAAGCTTTGAACAGGAGTTCGACGCAGGTAACGAGACTCGCAATAATCAGGACATAGATTGGAACGCGGATTTCCGCTTGTATCCAGCGCCTGGTTGCCGAAACCAGTGCGTTGGATGCCATCAGGACAGCGAGCGTCGCGATGCCCAGTCCAAGTCCGTTTACGAAACTCGCCGTAACCGCAAGCAATGGACAAAGACCCAAAAGTTGAACAAGCCCTGGGTTGTCGTGCCAAAGTCCGGACTTGAATTTATCGATAAGAGAGGACGACACTATTCGTCCTCCGGTGTATCTTCGTTTTCGCTATCGTCAGCAACAGCGGCAAATATGGCTTCTCGGTTAGTCTGGAAATAAGTTAGCGTTTCCTTGATGGCCCTGATAATGGCTCGCGGCGTCACCGATGCACCGGAAAGCTGATCAAACTGCCCACCATCACCTTTGATAGCCCACAGATTGAGCTCCGGGTCCCGCAACGAATGACCGTCAAACTGCAATACCCAATCGGATTTGGTGATTTCTACGCGGTCGCCCAGCCCCGGTGTCTCACGGTGCTCAAGTACGCGAATCCCGGTCACGGTGCCGTCCATCGCGATGCCGACCAGCAGTCGTATCGGTCCAGCGTAACCATCTCTCGCAGACACGACAAACAAGGCGGCGACTGCCTCTTCGCCAGCGTAAACGCGATAGATGATGGCGGTTTCGGAGCCGGGCAAGTCGTGAGGAGTGGGGAGAGCGAGCATGGACTCTGTTACGGGGCTATCAAAGAATAGCCCAGCAAGCGCTGGCTTCAGACTGCGCTCCAGCCACTCCTTTCGATTCTGTTCGATACGTTTTTCTGTTAACTGATACGTAAGTGCGACCATTGCTGTGCAAAACGCAGCGATGATCGCGAGCGTTACTCCGCTTTTCCAAACAGGACGATCAGGCACCGCTGTCACCATGATTGTTGTGACCGATAATGTGAGGCCGGGTAAAATAGTCGATTGCCGGAACCGCCATGTTCATGAGCAGTACCGCAAATGCGACGCCGTCCGCGTAACTTCCCCAGCGACGAATACAGTAAATAAGTAAGCCAATGCCCAGTCCGTAGATCAAGCGGCCCCTGGGGCTGGTCGCTGCAGACACCGGGTCTGTCGCGATAAAGAATGCGCACAAAATGGCCGCGCCACCGAATAGGTGGAAACCTGGGCTGGCATTTGAGCCTGGATCGACCATATACATTATCGTCGCTGGCACCAACAGCCCGAGTCCCACGCCAAGGGGTATCTGCCAACGGATGACCTTTTTCACGAGCAACCAGAATCCACCAATGGCGAGGAAATTTCCGATCCACTCCCAGCCGCGGCCACCGAAATCGCCCATGATCGGAATGGCCCTGATTTCAGCGGCAGTGCGCGCATTATTCAAACCGGACTTCATAACATCCAGCGGCGTAGCGCGGCTGATGGCATCGAACAATATGTTGTCTGGCAGCGATCCGGTAAGGGTGAACCGCAGTGTCTGCAATATTGTGAGTTGTTGGTAGTCGAGGTCACCCATTTGTGGTGCGACCCAAAGATTCAGGTGCATCGGAAACGCGATTAAAATCACAACGTAACCAGCCATCGCTGGATTGAATATGTTGAAGCCCAGACCACCGTATAGGTGTTTCGCGACAACGATGGCAAACAAGGCGCCCGTTGCAGTGACCCACCATGGTGTCAACGATGGCAATGCGAATGCCAGCAGAGCAGCGGTTACCAGCGCGCTGTAGTCCGTGAGCCCTGTTTCCGGTTTGCGGCGTCGCAAGCTGAGCATCAAGGCTTCGCCCGCGGCAGCAAAAGTTACAGCAACCAAAAGATTCAGGATAAAGCCCGGTCCGAAGTACCAGACATGTGCCATCGCCGCTGGGATTAGCGCGACAAGCACTTGTAACATCAATGATGACACGCTGATTTGTGGTGAAATGTACGGGGCTTCGCGGCGTTCAAATTGCATCACGAATCATCCCGCTTTTTTCGTTTCAGAATTTCGGCGATGGCCGATGGACCCGCGGCTTTCGCCGACTCTTTTTGCTCTGCAAGCTCAGCCTCCCGGTTGGCTTTCTCACGCTCGAGCCTTTCATTGCGCGCCTCAAATCTCGAACGTGCGCGGACGGCGCGTGCTTTCTCGTCCGCGAGTTCTCTGATGCGACCTTTTGCAACACGAAAATCGGCAGTCAATGGAATGTGGCTGGGGCAAACGACGTCGCAGCATCCGCATTCGATGCAATCTGTGAGACCGAACTCCCGCAATTTCGCTTCATTGTCTGCGCAAGCGTACCAAAACAGTTGTTGCGGCAGCAGCTGAACAGGACAAACTGCGGCGCATTCACCGCATCGGATACAGGCTAGCTCGGCGCCCGGCGAGGGCGCCTCTGATGACACCAGGATGCAATTTGTTGCCTTGACCAGCGGCACGGTGTCGGTCGTGACTGAACGTCCGGTCATAGGGCCACCGATAATCAGTTGTTGTGCCTGCTCGGTATAACCACCCGCGTGCTTAACGACTTCTTCAATAGTTGTGCCGATTCGCGCGCGGACGTTGATGGGGTTTAGCACACCGTCGCCCGTGATCGTAGTGACTCTGGAAATTAGTGGTTCATTGTTAACAACCCAGTCATGAATAGCCGCCGCCGTGCCGACGTTTTGTACAAGGCAACCGACATCTGAGGGTAAGCCACCGCTCGGAACCTCTCGATTGGTTACCAGTTGCACGAGCTGATCTTCGCCGCCCGACGGGTAAATGGTCGGCACTTGTTTTATCGCAATTCGCCGATCCTGAATCTCGTTTAAGACATCGGCGAGTGCACGAATGGCTTCAGGCTTGTCGCTTTCTACGGCGAGAAAACAAACGTCTGTCTGCAGTGCATGCATCAAAATCTGAGCGCCGCTGATTATTTCGCCAGCACGTTCACGCATGAGTAAATCATCACAACTAATATACGATTCGCATTCCACGCCATTGAGCAGCAAGTGATCCAACTCGCAGGTACGGGCCTGCATCAGTTTTTGTGCAGTTGGAAAGACCGCGCCACCCAGACCGACGATGCCGCCCTGCAGGATATGAGTCAGTAAATCCTCCGGCGCAAGACTGGTGAAGTCACCGCCGTCGTCCGCACGCTGAATAGCTTCATCCCTACCGTCGCAGTCAATGATGATACACGGGGCGTTCTCACCGTTTCGCCGCGAGACGGGCCAGGGTTCGATGGCAATAACTTTGCCCGATGATGATGCATGCACGGGTGCACCGAGCGTGCCATCGGGTTCAGCGATCAGCTGTCCTTTCAGCACTCGCTCTCCAATGCCGACGACAGGTTGTGCTGGGTCGCCGACGTGCTGCGTTATTGGCAAGACGAGCTGGCTGGGTAAAGGAATGTCGAAAATAGCGTTGCTTGTC
Source organism: Woeseiaceae bacterium (assembly GCA_021773075.1). Taxonomy (GTDB): domain Bacteria; phylum Pseudomonadota; class Gammaproteobacteria; order Steroidobacterales; family Woeseiaceae; genus UBA1847. The sequence continues at coordinate 158,121 of JAJFKT010000004.1, read as the reverse complement.
GATTCAGCCTTATTGCCTGGCAAACGTAGTCCACCGTGCAGCTTGCCGAGATCGTAAGTCGGAGCGCTCATGGGAGAGGTCGCATACTGATGCAATCAACCGGGCACGGAGCAACGCATAATTCACAACCTGTGCATTCGGTTTCGATCACTGTGTGCATCAGTTGGTGCGCGCCAACAATCGCGTCGACCGGGCAGGCATTGCGACAATGCGTGCAACCAATACAAAGCGATTCGTCGATAACAGCAACCGCTGGAACGACAGACTCTGCGAGAGGAATACGATCGCGGCCGAGCAAATCCGCAAGCCGCCCGAGCGTGTCCTCTCCGCCGGGCGGGCAAAGATTAATCGCGGCAGAGCCTGCGACCACCGCGACAGCATAGGGTCGGCAACCCGCGTAGCCGCACTGTGCGCACTGTGTCTGTGGTAGCAAGTCATTGACCTGCTCGACCAGGTCGCCGTCGTTGGCGGGCAATCGCCGAGTAGCGAAACTTAGGCCTAATCCGGCCAGCAAGGAAATAGCAGCGATGGTCAGTACGGCAGTCAGCATGACGCGCGATCAAGGCCGAGCCATGCCGGTGAAGCCCATGAACGCGAGTGACATGATGCCGGCTGTCATCAACGCAATCGCCGTGCCACGAAATGGCGCCGGAATATCGGCGGCCTCAAGACGCTCGCGCATTGCAGCAAACATAACAAGGACCAAGGCGAAACCGAGTGACGCGCCGAAACCGAAGAACACCGATTGCACAAAATTATTTGATGCCTGTACGTTCAAAAGGGCGACGCCGAGCACCGCACAATTCGTGGCGATCAAAGGAATGTATATACCGAGCACCTGGTCAAGCATCGGACTCATGCGACGGACCATTATTTCTGTGAATTGAACGCTGGCGGCAATGACGAGAATGAATCCGATTGTTCGCAGGTATTCAAGTTGCAGCGGTACGAGAATGTACTCGTGCATGAGGTAGGCCGTGGCGGAGGACAAGGTTAGTACGAATCCCGTCGCCAGCGACATGCCAGTAGCCGCCTCCAGATTGCGGGACACGCCGAGGAATGGGCACAGGCCCAGGAACCGGACCAATACGAAATTATTGACCAGTACGGTACTAACGAGAATGACGATGATTTCGGTCATTCGACTATTGTAAGGATTACTTGACGCGCATGCCCGGTTTTGCGCCTGCATCGGGTGATAACAGGAATATTTCCTCACCGCCGGGGCCTGAGGCGAGGACCATGCCTTCGGAAACACCGAATCGCATTTTTCTGGGCGCCAGGTTGGCAACCACAACGACATGGCGGCCGACCAGACTTTCGGCATCATAAGCGGCCTTGATGCCAGCGAAGACCTGGCGTGTGCTGTCGCCAACATCCAGGGTTAACGCCAGCAGCTTGTCCGCACCTTCGACGGGCTCGGCTTTCTCGATGCGCGCAATCCGCAAGTCGACTTGCATAAAGTCATCAATGCTGATCGTGTCGTCGTTCGCTTTAACATCGTTTGCCACGGGTGAAGTCTCCTGCGACTGCTCAATCATTTTTTGCACCTGATCGACCTCGACCCGGGTAAGCAGCGGCTTAAATTTGTTGATATGGCTACCGAGTAACGGTGCTGAAGCATCGTTCCAGTGCCAGTTCTCCTCTCCAAGAAAGCTCTGTGCACGCTCGGCGATATCAGGAATAACGGGTGTCAGATAGATCATGAGGCTGCGGAACATGTTCAGACCCTGAGTGCAAACCTGCTGCACCTCATCGCCTTTGCTTTCGTCCTTAATCATCACCCACGGTTTGTTTTCATCAATATAGCGATTGGCCTGATCGGCCAGCGTCATTACCTGTCGCATTGCCTTTGAAAACTCGCGACGCTCAAAATGCGTAGCAATGACTTCCGAGGCATCGACAAATTCTGCAAACAATTTATTGTCCGGCAACGTATCCGCCAACTTCCCGTCAAATCGCTTGCTAATAAATCCTGCGCAGCGACTCGCTATGTTGACAAGTTTGCCGACCAGATCCGAATTTACGCGCGCGACGAAATCCTCAAGATTCAGGTCAATATCTTCAATCGTTGGCCCCAATTTGGCAGCGTAGTAATAACGCAGGAAATTCGGATTGAGGTTATCGAGGTAGGTTCGAGCCTTAATAAAGGTGCCGCGAGACTTCGACATCTTTTGGCCATTTACGGTCAGGAATCCATGCGCGTAAACGCTGGTGGGCGTCCGGTATCCAGCACCTTTGAGCACGGCAGGCCAAAACAAGGTATGGAAATACATGATGTCCTTACCAATGAAGTGATACACCTCGGCGTCGCTGCCGGCGCCCCAGTAGTCATCGAAACTCAGACTGTTATCACGCTCGCAAAGATTCATGAAGCTGGCCATGTAGCCGACTGGCGCATCCAGCCAAACGTAGAAGTACTTGTCTTCAGTGCCGGGGATTTGAAATCCGAAGTAGGGCGCATCCCGGGAGATATCCCAGTCTCGTAGTCCGGCATCGAACCACTCGTCAAGCTTGGCCGCGACATTCTTGTCGAGTGTCGCCTCGTTCATCCAGGTTCGGAGCCGCTCCTCATATTCGCTGAGCTTGAAGAAATAGTGCTCGGATTCACGCGTGACCGGAGTCGTACCCGACAAAACGGATATCGGGTTGATCAGGTCTTCGGGGGAATAAGTGGCGCCGCAATTCTCGCAGGCGTCTCCGTATTGGTCTTCAGTCTTGCAACGTGGGCAAGTGCCGCGAACAAATCGATCGGGAAGAAACATGCCTTCCTTTTCATCGTAAGACTGTTCAATTGTGCGCGTGTAGATATCACCGGTCTCGCTCAGTGCTGAATAGATGCTTCCGACGATGGACTCGTTTTCCGCTGAGTGAGTTGTGTGAAAATTGTCGAACTCGATACCAAAGTCGCGGAAATCATCGACGAATTCTTTGCTATAGCCTGCGGTCAATTGCTCGGGTGTGATTCCAAGTTCGCGGGCCTTGAGCATGATGGGTGTGCCGTGCGCATCGGACGCGCAGACATAGATACAATTGTGTCCACGAAGCTTTTGGAAGCGCACCCAGATATCGGTCTGAATGTATTCGACCAAATGCCCCATATGCGGCGAGCCGTTAACGTACGGCAGGGCACTCGTGACGAGAATTTTTCTTTGTTGGTCAGGCATCTTGGCGAGTAATTCTGGCTTGGTTCGCGTGGACAATGGGCGCGATTATGCCACGGCCAGCGGGAATTATTCGATGTCTTTGACCTTCTCGAACATATGCTTGTTATTGGCCTGCTGGTAGGCCTCCTCGCCGGAAACCACGCCCTTGTCGACCAGATCCATAAGCGCATTATCCATCGTCTTCATACCAACGCGGCCGCCACTTTGCATGGCCGTTTCAATCTGATCCAGCTTGCCCTGGCGAATCAGGTTGGAGACTGCGTTTGTATTGATCATTATTTCGAGCGCAGCGGCCCGTCCCGATTTGTTGCAGGTCGGCAGCAATTGCTGCGACACAACACCTTTGAGCGAGGTGGAGATCATAGTTCGAATATGGCTTTGTTTATCGGCCGGGAAGGAGTTAATAATGCGGTCAACGGTCTGTGCGGCGCCGTTCGTGTGCAATGTACCCATTACAAGAATACCCATCTCAGCAGCGGTTACCGCAATGCTGATCGTCTCGAGGTCACGCATCTCACCGACCAAGACAACATCGGGATCTTCGCGCAGCGCCGAGTGCAGTGCTTCGGCAAAACTCCCTGTATGTACACCAATCTCTCGCTGGCTTATCAGGCAACCTTTGGCAGTGTGAACAAATTCAATCGGGTCCTCGATCGTGATTATGTGACCCTTCATGCGCTGATTCATTTCATCGATCATCGCAGCCAGCGTTGTCGACTTACCCGAACCGGTCTTTCCCGTGACGAGGATCATGCCTTGCGTATGCCGGCAAAGTGAGCGCACGACGGACGGCATGTTGAGCTCATCGAGCGTCATTGCTTTCGATGGTATGGCACGGAAAATCGCGCCGATGCCATTCAAATGTCGAAATACATTCACACGAAAACGCGATAGATCTTCAATCTCGTAAGCAAAATCTGCGGCGTCGTAGGCTTCGAATGTTTTTTTCGTCGTACCGTCCATTATCTCGGACATGGCTTCCTGAACGACTTCAATCGTAAGCCGCTCGTCCATAATGGCTTTAAGTCCGCCGTGGACTCGAGCGCGGACCGGGTCGCCGGAAACGAAATGCAGATCGGACGCGTTTTCCCCAATAGAGGCCTGCAGGTACTTGTCGATTCTGTTCATCGCATCACACCTTTGACTCGTCGCCGATATCAATGATCGGCACCATATCGGTATCCGTCACGAAGCGCTGAAATTTCTTCTTGTCGCTTGCGAAGCGAATTGCATCATCCGGATCGATTTCCTTGGCATGAATCCCATCCAGTAGCGTTTGATCCATCATCTGCATACCGCGGTCCCTGCCGGTTTGCATCTGCGATGGAATCTGGTGAGTTTGATCCGTTGTGATCAGCTTCGCGATTGCACGACTGTTGACCAGGATCTCGAGTACTGCGCGCCTGCCGCGTCCATCGGGCGTTTTGACCAGTACCTGCGTAACGACAGCTTTGAGGCTCATCGCCAGGAATCCCTTGGTTTGTTCGCGTAACTCGCCGGGCAGCGCGTCAATAATTCTGTCGATCGTCTTTGTGGCGCTGGTCGTATGCAGCGTGCCGAGAACCAGGTGGCCGGTTTCCGCGGCGGTCATCGCCATCGATATCGTTTCGGCATCACGTAATTCGCCAACGAGGATGACGTCGGGGTCTTCACGCATCGCCGAGCGAACGCCGTCGGCAAAGCTAACAACATGAGTGCCAACTTCTCTTTGAATCACCTGGCTCTGCTTGCTTGGATGCACGAACTCAATCGGGTCTTCAAGACTGATGATATTCAACGGGCGCGTTGCGTTGAGGTGGTCGATCATTGCGGCAAGCGTTGTCGACTTACCCGTACCGGTTGATCCGGTGACAAGCACCATGCCCTGATGGTAGTCACAGAAGTCTTTGAGAATGGGCGGAACGTGCAGTTGATCCAGCGTTGGTACGTCACCTGGAATAAAACGAAAGACGGCACCGTGCCCCGTGGCTTTGCGGAAAACATTGACACGGAAGCGGCCACCTTCGTCAGCGACATAGGAGAAATCGAGGTCGTGTCCCTGTGCCAGTTGATCCTTCTGGTTAACCGTCAGAATCTCCAGCAGGTAGGCTTCGAGTTCGGTGTCTGATAAGGAACGAAACTTGATCGGCATCAAATCGCCGTTCATTCGCAGCATTGGTGGCACACCGACCGCGAGGTGAATGTCTGAGCATCCTTGCGCGAGGCCGAGTTTCAAGAAAGCATCAATTCGTGCCATTTAAGGTCTCAGAGATTGAGTGAGTTCAAAGCATCAGTCAGTTCATCCATCGACTGATAACGCTTCGTCTTGTCGACTGACATCGCTTTGACAATGATCTCAGCGTAGTCATCCGGCAGATCTTCATTAATTTCCTGGCAATGTTTGGCTTTGCCTTGAACATGCTGATACATGACAGACATGTGATCGCCGCGGCTGTAAGGCGGAATGCCTGTTACCATTTCATACATGATGACGCCGATACTATAGACGTCAGCTGTTTCATCAACTTTCTTGCCGAGGATCTGCTCGGGTGCCATGTACTTGGGCGAGCCAATGACGTAACCCGTTTTCGTTAACTGTGTATCACCACTACTGGCGGCAGCGGCGACACCAAAGTCCACGATCTTCAACAAACCTTCTTCATTAACAAGAATGTTTGCTGGCTTGAGGTCGCGGTGAATAACGCCAGCCTGATGTGCGATAGTCATTCCCGTGGCCATATCCTTGGAAAAGCGCAATGCCTTGTCGAGTGCCATTGGTTTGTTGTCTGGTATTTCTCCAGACAGTGTATGTGAGGGGAAGAACTCCATTGAAATGGCATAGCAGCCCTGCAAGTGCAGGAAGTCATAAATTCGAATGACATTTCGGTGCGTAATTTTTCTCGAGTAACGGAGTTCGTGAACGAAGCGTTTCATCATCTCTTCGTCCGATGAAACATTCGGATTCAAGAATTTGAGAATAAGTTGCTCATCAACAACCTCATCTTCCATCAGCAAAACGGTACCGAACGCGCCCTTACCGATTTTTTCAATGTACTTATAGCGGCCATCGATCACATCGCCGGGGCTTAACTTTGTTATATCCAGAACAGCTGCAGCCATCGGTGCTGCAGGCGCGGCGGCAGGCGTCGCTGCAACGATATCGCCGTCGCCATCGGCCTGAGCAACTGCGCTGGCTTCTTTCGCCTGGTGTAGCAGTTTTTCGAGATCTTCGTTGTCGACCAACAGCGTCTTAGTATTGTCCGCAATTTTCTCAGCGCGAATATTCTCTTCTACTACGGTTTCCGAATATCGATCGTCCAGGGCCTTTAGTGCCGTGTCTGCAGCATTGATAATTGTGTGATCCTCAGACTGCTGAATCTTTCTCAGGAAGCCGCGAATCGACTCTGCATGGGATTCATTGGCAAGCAGCGATAGCGCTTTGATCGCCTCGACCTGGATTTCTTTTTCCGGCCGCTGCAGCATTGGGACAATTCTGGATATGTGTTTGTGATTACCGAGTTTACCCAGCGCGCGCACAACGACAGTATCGGTTTTCGGGTCTTTGCCGAGCATCGACTCCAGCGTCGGGAGTGCTCTCGTGTCACCGATTTTTGATAACGCGTCGACAGCTCGCTCACGCACCCACCAGTCGCTGTCCTCAGTTGCCTTAATGAGACCTTCGACGGCTCGTTCGTCTTTGGTTGAATTCAAGATCTCAATCGCGGTGCGACGAATCTCTTCATCCTGTGACGTGATCAGGTTGACTACCGAATCCACGACTTTGGGTCCGCCGATTTCTGCGAGCGCATCGCCAGCACGCGAACGTACCCACCAATCGTCGTCCTTTATCGCGCTCAACAGATCCTGCACCGAATTCTCGCCGCCGACTTCATTGAGCACTTCAACCGCAGCGCGGCGGGAGTATTCGGATTCATCCTTAAGCGCGGGCAACAGGTACTGAACTGTGTCCGGATGATTAATCTTGATCATCACGTCAACTGCTTTGCTCTGAACGTCCAGATCAGGATCCGTCAACGCGTTGGCGATCTTATCGATACTGATGCCCCGGATATCACGCGTTGCTAATGCTGCCAGTGCGGCTCCGCGTACCATCTTGTTCGGGTCTTTGAGCTGCATTTCCAGCGCGTTAGTGATTTCTGCCTTTTCAAATTTGGCGAGTAACTGCATGAGGTGGATCTTAATCACCGGATCCTTTCCGCCCATACGCGCGATAAGATCCGGAACCATTTCGGGCTTGAGCGTTTCCTGAATGATTCTGAATATCGCTGCTTTTTCCTTCGGCTCACATTCATATGCGTGCCGCAGCAAATCATGAACACTCAGGTCCTGCTTATGGACCCGCAGAATTTCAATAAGCGCTGCCTTTGATACTTCGGGATCGTCAAAGAAATCCAGTAGGCCATTGGCGTTGTATGCGGTGCTGCTCGAAAGTGCCCAGGCGGTTCCGGATACGACACGCTCATTGCCGTCAGCCAAACCCTCTTTGTACATCTCAAGATTCTTGTCGTTGATCATCGCACCGAGGATGTCGACGAGCACCATGGTGTGGGTTTTGTCGGAAAGCGCAAGCGCATCAATGATCTTGGGTATGGCCTTGTTGCCGGCGGATTTGAGTTTGCCGACAAGTTTCTGAGCAGCCGGGGACGCGGGATCTTGCTCGGCGATGAGCTGTCCTATTAACTGGTCTGAGCGAAACGATGCGAGAAAGCTCACTGCATCATTCCGCTATTCTTGTAGTGTTATGTAATACCAATCGCTGATTCGCTCATGCCCAAGCAAAACGGCACGACCGCTGGTCCGGACTTCGTCCCAATAGTCGTTTCCGCTACTCCCCAACGCGGCATTATGCCACATCGGACCCTGCACATCGCCCGCCATTACTAGCTTTCAGACACGTCCCGGCTCCGCTACAATGTGCTCGCGAATATCCAGATTCCCGGCTATTCGTATCCGAATTTTACCTAATGCCAGCCAGCGAAGTGTGACGGTGTCAACAGAAACGAGTGTGAATAACTTCCTCAATTCCATTGAGTTAGAGGCGATTGGTCGATCAATCGGCAAGATCGGACGGGTACTCAATATCCAATTGGACAATAACAGTATCAACGCGAAGATCGAGTTGGGCATTCCGGCGAATAGTCTGGTTGATGCTTTACGCGCGCAAGTTGAGACAGAACTGCGAATTGAGACCGGCCTTGAATCCGTTAGTGTCGATATCGAAACAAGAGTTTCGTCGCACGCGGTACAGGGGAACCTCAAGCCGATACCCGGTATCAAAAATATAATTGCGATCGCCTCCGGTAAAGGCGGGGTAGGCAAGTCGACAGTTGCTGTGAACGTCGCGTTGGCGCTGGCCAGCGAAGGCGCATCCGTCGGCATGCTTGATGCAGACATATACGGACCAAGTCAGCCACACATGCTCGGTGTGGCTGGCGAACAACCGGTTAGCGAGGACGGCAAGTCCATGTTGCCGCTGATGGCGCATGGGCTGCAGGTAATGTCGATAGGATTCCTCGTCGATCCTGATCAACCAATGGTTTGGCGTGGCCCGATGGTTACGTCCGCCTTGAATCAGTTGATGCATCAGACCAATTGGGATGATCTCGACTACTTGATCGTCGATATGCCGCCTGGAACGGGCGACATCCAGCTCACTTTGTCGCAAAAGGTTCCTGTGTCCGGTGCCGTGATCGTTACGACGCCGCAAAATATCGCTACCCTGGACGCGCGAAAGGGCCTGGCGATGTTCCGCAAGGTCTCGATCCCTGTATTGGGCGTGGTCGAGAACATGAGTACGCACATATGTTCTTCCTGCGGTCATGCAGCGGCAATATTTGGCACCGGTGGGGCGGACCAAATGGTGGCTGATTTCGATATTCCATTACTCGGGCAGCTGCCGCTGGAGGCACGCATCCGCGAACACGCAGATAGTGGTGTGCCTACCGTCATTGCTGATCCGGAGTCTGCCGCTGCAATGGCTTATCGAGCAATAGCGCTACAAATAGCTTCGCTGCAAGCTGAGCAGCGTGCGGATTACAGCTCAAAATTCGGCAACATTGTTGTTGAGGAAAACAAATGAGTATCAAAGCAGATCGCTGGATTCGCCGCATGGCGGAAAATGAAGGCATGATTGAGCCGTTCGAGCCAGGCCAGGTTCGCGAAAACGAAGGTGGCCGAATCGTGTCCTACGGTACCTCGAGCTACGGCTACGACGTTCGCTGTTCAGACGAATTCAAAATATTCACGAATATCAATTCAGCCATCGTTGATCCGAAGGCGTTCGACGAAACGAGTTTCGTCGATATTCAAAGCGACGTCTGCGTTATTCCGCCGAATTCATTCGTGCTGGCGCGCACGGTAGAATTTTTTCGAATTCCCAGAACTGTCTTGACCATTTGCCTGGGTAAGTCCACCTATGCCCGATGCGGCATTATCGTAAATGTCACGCCACTGGAGCCAGAGTGGGAGGGCCATGTGACGCTCGAATTCTCGAATACCACTCCGCTACCGGCAAAAATTTACGCCAATGAGGGTGTCGCTCAAATGCTGTTTCTGGAGTCGGACGAAACCTGCGAAACGTCCTACCGCGATCGTGGCGGCAAATATCAGGGACAGACAGGTGTGACACTGCCGAAAGCCTGAACGGCGCTATGAGGCTGCTCAGATTTGAATAATCAGAGCGTCGAATATGCTTTAATAAGAGCCGTTAAATTATTGATTTATTTGAATGATTTTATTAATGGCTCGACTATGGGATGCCCATCAACCCAGCTTTGACCATCTTTGAAGCTGACTTTTCCGGATCCCACCATGCCCGCGGCGACCGGATAAATTTGATGCTCGACAGCTTGAACACGTTTTTCAAGCTCTTCGGCGGACTCCCCGGGAATGATCGGCAAACGACCCTGCAGAATTCGCGGTCCGGCATCAAGTTGCTCGGTGACGAAATGGACTGTGCTCCCATGCCATTCATCGCCTGCGTCGAGAACACGCTGGTGCGTATTGAGCCCCGGGTACAGCGGCAACAGTGCTGGATGGATATTTAGAATCTTGCCGGCGTAGTGGGATACGAAAGACGCGCTGAGAATGCGCATGAAGCCGGCCAGAATAAGGAGATCCGGCTCGAAGCGATCGAGTTCGGCGATCACGGCTCGGTCGAACGAGTCACGATCCGGAAAATCCCCGTGTTGCACGCATGCCGTCGATATCCCGGCTTGTTCTGCGCGCTGCAAACCGAACGCGTCAGGATTATTGCTGAAGACGACGGCGATATCGAGGTCGAGTGAGCCGCCCGCGACAGCGTTGATGAACGCCTGAAGATTCGTGCCGGACCCGGAAATCAGGATCGCGGTTTTGCAACGAGCAGCCATCAGACGTAATGCACAGCTCTGGGCGCCTCGGCATTACCCGTGACGATCTGGCCGATTTGCCACGCCGTCTCACCCTGATCATTCAGGGCTCGAATTGCCGCCTCGGCATCGTCAGCGCTGACGATGACGACCATGCCCACACCGCAATTGAAGGTACGGCGCATTTCAGCCGTAGCGATATTGCCGGTTTCCGCGAGCCAGTCGAAAACGGCACCACGTTGCCAGCTGGAGGTATCGATTTCGGCGTCGTTATCGCCATTAAGAACACGCGGTATATTCTCGGTCAGGCCGCCGCCGGTGATGTGGGCCAGGCCTTTTACAGTTATCGACTGAATTAGGCTTAAGACCGGTTTGACGTAGATTCGTGTGGGAGCCAGCAATCGTTCATTTGCCGCTGCGCCGTCAATCTGCGCTTGTGGTGCTCGGTCCAGTACTTTGCGAATCAGGGAGTATCCATTTGAGTGAGGTCCACTGGACGCAAGACCGATAATTGCGTCGCCGGTCGCGATACTGCTGCCATCAATGAGCTGCTCGCGCTCAACGGCACCGACGGTAAATCCGGCCAGATCGTAGTCGCCCTCGGAATACATGTCCGGCATCTCAGCGGTTTCACCGCCGATCAACGCCGCACCAGCCTTCAGGCAGCCCTCCGCGATTCCTGCGATTACAGCGGTCGCTACGTCATTGTCGAGTTTTCCGCAGGCAAAGTAATCGAGGAAGAACAGCGGTTCCGCACCCTGTACGAGTACGTCATTGACACACATGGCGACCAGATCGATTCCAATCGTGTCGTGCCGATTCAGGTGCTGCGCCAGCATCAGCTTTGTGCCGACCCCATCCGTTCCAGATACCAGGACCGGCTCACGATAACGACCGGGGGGAATTGCGAACATACCGCCGAATCCACCGAGTCCGGCGAGCACCTCTGAACGGCGCGTTTTCTTCACGAGCGGCTTGATACGCTCAACAAGATCGTTTCCGGCATCGATATCGACGCCGGCGTCTTTGTACGTAAGTGGTTTATTGGTCATTAGGGGGTGGCATTCTCTGTGGGGGCGATATAATAATGCTTGGCGCTGATCGGGGAAACCACCGTTGCTAAATGTTCGAAAAATCTATTCTGACCGCTTAATGGGGCATGGTCTCATTTACGTATCAGCCGTGCTGCTGTTTTCGCTGGTGGCGGTACTGCCGGTCAGTGCCGTTGAGGTGCCGACGCTGTTTACGGCCGAAGTGCCGTTGGACGAAGAATCCGAGAATCCGCGTGACGATGCATACCGAGCGGCGCTGGTTGCGGTCCTGACGCGTGTCTCGGGCGCGACTTTGGCTGAAAATCCAGATGCGGTTGATGAGATGTTTCCTGTGCCCTCTGCGTATGTCACTCAGTTTCGACCGGGCTCAGAGGACTCACTATGGGTTTCATTTGATGGTGAGGCGGTTGAACGGGTGTTGCGTGCCAACGGACAAATGGTCTGGGGCAGTGATCGCCCGCTTACGCTGATCTGGTTGGCAGTGGATTGGGGCCAGGGTGACCGCGAAATTATCGCGGCCGGGGATCCGGATCGTTCTACACAACAGTCGCGATCCATTGACCGAAACAGATTGCTGCGCGAACGTCTGCTTGAGATCGGACAACAAAGAGGACTGCCACTGGCGTTTCCGCTGCTCGATACCACCGATTTACAAGGTGTTACTTTCAGCGATATCTGGGGCGGATTTGACGAGCGCATTGTTGATGCTTCCAGGCGTTACGAAGTGAATTCAATTCTGATCGGACGAGTGCGGCCAGCGTCGGGTCAGCGCAATCGCTGGACTTACGTTTTTGGCGGGCAGACGCTGAGCTGGAATGGCCCCCCCGAGACGATTGTTGGCCAGATCGCGGATTTGCTTGCGGCCGAGTTCTCCGTGGGTGGCAATGCACCGCTCGAGAGGGTTGCGCTGAACGTGTCAGGCGTGGAGACCGTTGATGCGTACGGGTCCGTGCAAGAGATTTTGACGGGTGTCAGTTTGATCGAAAGTTTTAGAGTTGCAGAGGTGTCCGGCGACACAGTCAGCTATGAGGTTGAAATTCGTGGTGGCAGCGAAAGACTGCGGCGAGCATTACGATTCGCCGGATTACTGGAGCAAGAAGTCGATAGCGGTTTCGGGCCATTGGCAGAGCCCGCGCTGGAATTCTTCTTCGGCAGCCCTTCTGTGGGCAGTACTACGAATGTCTTTTAGATGGTTGCCGAACGCGATCTCGCTAATGCGGATCGTATTGGTGGCACCGATTTTGATACTGGTCCTGAGCGATGGCTTTGGCTGGGCGCTGGCGTTGTTTTGGCTTGCCGGTTTTTCCGATGGGCTTGATGGTTATCTGGCAAAACGTTTCAACTGGCACACGCGGCTCGGCGCATTGCTTGATCCGATTGCGGACAAGCTGCTGGTTAGCGGTCTGTTCATTACACTTGCCTACACCCAGGACATTCCAGTCTGGCTGGCCGCTGTCGTAATTTCGCGAGACGTGATCATTGTGGCCGGTGCAACGGCCTATAATTTCCTGGTACGTCCCGTCGAGGGCGAGCCGACCCGAGTGAGCAAATTGAACACGGCCTTGCAGCTTTTGTTTCTGCTGTTCGTGCTAAGTCGAGCCGGGTTTGCCTGGCCTGACGAAATTGCGATCACAGTTTTGGGTGCAGCCGTGCTGGTTACCGTCGTCATTAGTTGCGTTGATTACGTTTGGTCGTGGTCAGGGCGGGCATGGCGCGGAGAATAATTGATGCAAACTGATCTTCGGCTTAACTGGCTGATCGCCATCGTGCTGGCAGGGTGGTTGTTTTATCTGCTCGCGCCGGTCCTGACTCCATTTGTTGCGGCAGGATTGCTTGCGTATATGGGCGATCCTTTGGCCGACCGTTTACAAAAATTGAAATTGCCACGCACATTGGCTGTAGTTGTTGTCTTTCTGGCGACGTTTTTGATACTGGCGCTGCTCATTCTGTTGGTTGGTCCGCTGATGAAAACGCAGATCAGCGCACTGTTTCAGGCACTGCCGGACATTGCGCGCCAGGTTGAGCAGGTCTGGCTACCAACTTTGTTGGGCTGGTTGAACGTTGAGCCCGGGGAAGACGTCGGTTTTGGCGCATTCCTTAGCCGATACAGCGATATGGTCGGAACCTGGAGCGGCAAGATCCTGCTCGGTGTGGGCAAGTCGGGCGGGGTACTCGCTGCCGCAGTGCTTAGCCTGTTCCTGATTCCGATCCTGACGTTTTACATGCTGCGTGATTGGGACCTGTTCACGCGACACGTCGGTGCTCTGGTGCCAGAGAGTCAGCGCGATACCGTATTTGCACTGGCCAGAGACGCGGATGAAGCGTTGAGCGCGTTTTTGCGCGGGCAGGTGCTTGTCATGCTCGCTTTGGCGGGTATTTATACGCTCGGCTTGAGTCTGGTCGGCTTGAAATTCGCAATTGCCATTGGTGTGGTCGCGGGTTTAGTCAGTTTCGTCCCTTATCTTGGCTTCGTTTTCGGCATCGGTCTCGCGGGTCTCACCGTCGCGCTCGAGCCCAATCCGTTTTGGAATTTGGCGGGTGTCGTCGCAACCTTCACTATCGCACAAATGATCGAGGGTTCTCTTTTGACGCCGAAGCTTGTTGGCGATCGCATTGGTCTGCATCCCGTGCTGGTTATTTTCGCCGTCGCTGCAGGTGGACAATTATTCGGATTCTTCGGAATTCTTCTGGCATTACCGGCCGCTGCCGTTCTGTCAGTTCTGATTCGCTTCGCCTATCACCGCTATCTAAAAGAACATCCGGAAGTACTGATTAAACTGGGTCAGGAGCTTGAATGAGCCAGCTGGCCCTGCCACTACAACTAGCCGACCATGCGGTCTTCGCAAGTTTTCTCGACCAGGGAAACGAGACACTCGTTGCAACCCTAAGCGATATCGCATCGGGTCAGGAAGGCTACGGGTGCTGGCTTTGGGGCGCAGCTTCCAGCGGTAAAACACACCTTTTGCAGGCTGTTTGCGACCTCGCCGGCGATCGCGCCGCCTATGTGCCCTTATCGTTTTTCCAGGGGGCAGGTCTCCGGATTCTTGACGGTCTCGCAACCCGGGAATTGATTTGCATCGATGATATCAATCTGGTTGTCGGACAATCTGCCTGGGAAACGGCATTATTCGAGCTTTGCAATCAAGTCATCGACGCTGACGCGCGGCTGGTTGTTTCTGCCGATTCGGCTCCCCGTGAGTGCGCGATAAAACTGCCCGACCTGCAAAGCCGATTGGCCAGGCTACCGGTATTTCAAGTGCATTCACTCGACGACGATGCTCGCGTCAGTGCACTACAGTTGCGTTCGCGTCACCGTGGACTCGAGCTACCAGATGACACGGCGAACTACCTGTTAAAACGCAGTCGCCGCGACATGACGAGTCTGTACGAGCTTTTGGACAGGCTGGACAAGGAAGCACTACGCGCAAAACGTCGACTGACAATCCCGTTCGTACGTTCTGTCCTCGAAGTGGGAAGCTAAGCCTCGAGTTTCTGTGCTATCGCGGCAACGCGTTTTCCGAGCGCAACGGCCAGTGTTTTTTCGTCATCGGACAGGGTGTCCGGACTCCGGCTCCAGGTCACGTGTGTGGCGCCATAGACCGATCCGCCGCTTGTTGTCGTCGACAGAGTCGTCTCCGAATACGGTAATCCAACGTAAATCATGCCGTGGTGAAGCAATGGAATCGCCATCGTAAGCAACGTGGTCTCAGAGCCACCGTGGAGAGACGAGGTCGAAGTAAACACGCCGGCCGGCTTGCCAACCAGCGTTCCTTTCATCCAGGCGCCGCCAGTCGAGTCGATAAAATACTTGAGGGCCGAGCTCATATTGCCAAACCGAGTCGGGCTGCCCATGACGATACCGGAACATTCGGCGAGATCGTCGGCAGTAACATACGGTGGTCCCGAATAGGGTATGGCATCAGCCGTCGTTTCTGCCACAGTCGATACGGCGGGCACGGTTCGCAGGCGGGCAGACATCCCTTTGACAGAATCGACACCACGGCAGACTTCTCGGGCAAGCGACTCGGTCGCCCCGTATCGTGAGTAGTAAAGAACGAGAACGTCACTCACGTCGGCAGTATCTGCAGTACGTTTTCTGGTGGTCGGCCGACAACAACCTGCCCACTATCCTCATTCACAACGATGGGTCTTTCCAGGACTACAGGGTGTTGCGTAAGCCATGCCGCGAGGGCCACGTCGTCAGAAAGCGCCGGGAGATCCGTTGCGTCCTTGAATTCGCTTTCGCCGCGCC
This sequence comes from Woeseiaceae bacterium, assembly GCA_021773075.1. Taxonomy (GTDB): domain Bacteria; phylum Pseudomonadota; class Gammaproteobacteria; order Steroidobacterales; family Woeseiaceae; genus UBA1847. The sequence goes on along the minus strand of JAJFKT010000004.1, from coordinate 142,301 downwards.
TCAATAGGTCAGCCACCGGGACCCCGAGTTTGGCGGCCAGATCGCAGATGACGGCCGCGCCGGGTGTCGAGTCCAGATAAGCAATGATCGTGTGTTCGGCGCCTGATTCAGTGATGAGTTCGAGTGTTTGTCGCGATTTGGAGCAACGTGGATTGTGATAGATCGTGATGGCCATTGGTACCTCGTGCGATGCCTTGATTCCCAGCAGAGCGCACTCTAGCAGGAGATGAGCGAGTCGTCAGCGCCGATAATCATGCTTGACGTGGAATGGCGGCAATTGGTACGGTTGATTGTTTTCGGCATCAAAAAAACTATAAAAACCGTGGCAAATCAAAATTTAACACGTCGAATGACAACCATACTTCAGCTACTGCTCCTGACCACTTTGGGTGGCCTTGTGGCTTGCGAGACAGCGCCGCCCGTGCAGGAAATGAGTGATGCCCGGCAGGCCATCGCTGTAGCGAAGGAAGCAGGCGCTGCAGATCATGCCGCTGTACACCTCAGAGCCGCCGAGAATTACCTGGCCAATGCGGAGAAAAATCTGGGTCATCGTGCTTATCATCAGGCCCGTCGTGATGCGAAACAGGCGAAAATGAAAGCGCTCGACGCATTGAAGGCCGCTGAAAAATTCGACGAGTCGGGCGATAACTCCTACAACAACTAAATCTGGCGACTTCCAGACACGGCGCTACGTGGTCAAGGGCCGCGTGCAAGGTGTGTGGTTTCGTGACAGCACGCGACGCGAAGCCCAGAGCCTGGGTATTACAGGCTACGCAAGAAATCTCGTGGACGGTGACGTTGAGGTCCTGGCAACTGGCGAGCCGCTTGCGCTGGAGAATCTCGAGCGTTGGCTACATGCTGGCCCGCCACTCGCCAACGTGGACGGGGTAGTCGCGCAGGTAGTGGAATTTGAGGCTTTTGCCAGCTTCGATATCGGGTGACCGGACACCAAGACTACACAAGTGAAATACTATCACTACTAGGACTGAAACCACTTCGTCGATAGCTTATCGATGACTTTGTTTGGGTACTTTCGCTTGCCAAGGCTGCCGTTATAACGCCCCAATGCACGACGCAAATCGCCATTTTCCTTGTCGAGGTAAAACCTCAGAATCGTGCAGCCATAGCGAAGGTTGGTGTCGATGTGGAACAGGTTGTCGTCAGGGCGTCCGATTTCCTTTTTCCAGAAGGGCATTACCTGCATCAGTCCGATTGCGCCAACTACAGATATTGCGAAGTGATCGAAGTTACTCTCGGTTTCGATCACTGCCAGGATAAGCTCCGGCGGTAATTCGACCCTGCTTGCTTCCAGGTGGACGAGCTTGAGAATTTCAATGCGCTCATCCGGATCTTTGACCTGGCGCTGCAGCCTCTGTGCCATCTCGGTCAGCCAGACCTCGGCGTCGAAGCGATCGGTGAAACTCTCAGACTCACTGGCCGCCACGCGCAGCACCTCACGCAGTTCAGGGTCTGGCCGGCCTTGTGCCGTGGCAGGCGCTGCGGCGAGGCACGTCGCGAGAACGATTCCGGCAATGGCTGTGTAATTCAACTTCATCTCGATAGCTTACAATTGTTTTCTATAGCAGTTTGAGAGCCTCTTCACGTTTCAAATTTTGGGATTCAGCGTCGGCGCGATGCCGGTACTCGAGTTCACCTGCCGCCAGGCCGCGCTCGCTGATCACAAGGCGGTGCGGAATGCCGATCAGTTCAGCATCAGCAAATTGCACGCCTGGCCGAGCTTTACGATCATCCAACAGAACTTCGAAGCCTTTTTCCCGGAGTTCTGAATACAGGCCTTCTGCTGCTTCTTTGACCTCGTCTGAACGGTGCATATTGATCGGTACGAGTACAACGCCAAAAGGCGCGAGCGACGCTGGCCAAATGATGCCGGCATCATCATGGTTTTGTTCAATCGCAGCACCGACGATACGCGTAATGCCGATACCGTAGCAGCCCATCGACATCACCTGATTCTTGCCGTCAGGGTCCTGCACGGTGGCCTGCATGGCCTCGCTGTATTTCGTCCCGAGCTGGAAAATGTGGCCAACCTCAATGCCGCGAGCAATGCTCAACGTGCCATTGCCGCCGGGCGTCGGGTCGCCCGCGACCACATTACGAACATCGACGGTCTTAGGTGTGTCGATGTCGCGGCCGAAGTTAACACCGGTGTAGTGCATGCCTTTCTCATTGCCGCCACAAACGAAGTCGCCCATGCCAAGAGTGGCGTGGTCAAAGAAAACGGGAATATCAAGGCCAATGGGTCCGACAGAGCCGGGTCCGCATCCTGTCGCCTTAACAATGCTCTCCGGACTCGCCATTGTGAGCGGTGATGCGACACCTGGAATCTTCTGCGCTTTCACAGCATTGAGCTCGTGATCGCCGCGCAGTGCCAACGCGACAGGGCCCTCAACGCCCTCTACGATGAGTGTCTTAAGTGTTTGATCGGCGCTTACACCCAGCGATTCACAAAGCGCACTAATGGTTTTAACGCCAGGGGTTGCAATTTTCTCGAGCTCTTGGGTTGCTGCAGGCGAAGCGATTCCGTCAGCAGTGGTCGCTGCTGTCTCGATATTGGATGCGTAATTATCCTCGTCACAATAGGCGATGGCATCCTCGCCCGAATCCGCCAGAACATGAAACTCCTGCGAGCGATTGCCGCCGATCTCGCCTGAATCGGCATCCACAACCCGGAATTTCAATCCGAGACGCTCGAAAATTGCGGTATAAGCGGTATGCATCCTTGTGTACGACTTTTCCAGGCCGGCCTGATCCGCGTCGAAGGAGTAAGCGTCCTTCATTATGAACTCCCGCGAACGCATGACACCGAAGCGAGGCCGAATTTCGTCGCGGAATTTGGTCTGGATCTGATAATAATTGATCGGCAGTTGCTTGTAGCTGCGCAGCTCCCGGCGCGCCACATCGGTTATGACTTCCTCGTGAGTAGGTCCGAAGCAGTAATCACGGTCGTGTCGGTCATTCATTCGCAATAACAGCGGGCCGTACTTATCCCAACGACCTGATTCTTTCCACAATTCGGCAGGTTGTACCGCCGGCATCAGCAATTCCAGTGCGCCTGCGCGATTCATTTCTTCACGAACGATCGCCTCGACCTTGCGCAGCACACGCAATCCGATCGGCATCCATGTAAACAAACCTGACGCCAGACGACGTATCAGGCCTGCACGCAGCATCAATTTGTGGCTGATGATTTCTGCATCAGAAGGTACTTCCTTAAGTGTACTAAGCCCGAATTCGGTAAAACGCATTGTGCTGGGGTCCAAAAGTGGATGAGGCGCGCATTCTAACCGTATTGACACCTAAGCCAAAGCAGTGGAAGGTCCGGAGTCTTTTGAAGCGGGGAAATAGGTTTGCACGGTCGTCGAAATCCGTTTGTAGCCCAGGAAGGGCTACCGTGGCTCGCACTCGCTTTTGCGGCAGTCGTCATACTCATTCGCTACTTCGAACCCGTCTTTGCGGTGATTCCGGGTGCTCTGTTTGTCGTGTTCTATCTGGTGTTTCGTGATCCGCGACGTACGGTACCGTCGGTCGCGCTTGGCGTGTTTAGCCCGGTAGATGGCACGGTGGTCGAAACGGGCCGAATTCCACAGGGTGACACCGGCGCGGCAGCGCTTCGAATTGTTATCAGGATCAATAGTTTCGGCACCTACACGGCACGCGCACCTGTCGAGGGTACGATCAAGGAGCTCGACAAGAAGGCGCTGTGGATTCAAACAGACGAGAACCAGGATGTTGTGCTCATTTTCAGCGGCTATCGATTTGGCCTGGCGCCGAGCTCATTTGCGCAGTTTGGCGAGCGACTGGGGCAGGGCCAGCGCTGTGCTTTCCTGAGATTGACCCGATTCGCTGAAGTGCAATTTCCCGAAGACGGCAAAATTCTGGTCGAATCAGGTCAAACCGTGGTTGCCGGTACAGACGTTATCGGAAACCTGCCAAAACCCAAATAGATGCGCGATTATCGTGGTTCGTGAAAAGCACGCGATGGCGTGGCAAAATCAACTTCGAACTTGGTTATTCGGGCGCACATAGTGATTCACCCTGAACATCAACGGCGTGCCTATCTGCAGGCAATGGGCATTGATGTCTGGCTGCCGCGCAATGCAGCGGAGCCGGGGGAGCCCGAGATTGGTGCGGCTGTTAGTGCTGGTACCGAAAACCTTGGCTGGGATGGGCTCAGCGAATGTGTCGCTGACTGTAAGCGTTGCGAATTGTCAAACAGCCGAACACAGACTGTTTTCGGCGTTGGCAATCGGGATGCGGACTGGATGATCATCGGTGAGGCGCCGGGGGCCGAAGAAGATCGGCGCGGCGAACCCTTTGTTGGCCGTGCAGGAAAGATGCTCGACGAAATGTTGCGCGCAATCGGTCAGAGTCGGAATTCGGTGTTTATTGCAAATGTCTTGAAATGTCGCCCGCCGAATAATCGTGATCCAAAGCCAGAAGAAGCTGCTGCGTGTCGAGACTATCTGGAGCGCCAGATTGCATTAGTTCAGCCGAAAATCCTATTGGCGGTTGGTAAGATCGCGGCACAGAATTTATTGGGTGGCGATGCGTCGGTCGCCAATATGCGCGGTCGTGCTCATGACCTGAACGGAATTCCGCTGGTTGTTACTTATCACCCAGCTTATTTGCTTCGCAGCCCTTCGCAAAAACGGAAATCATGGAATGACTTGTGCCTGGCAAACCGCCTATCTGTGGAAGGTGCTGCATGATTACACCGATGGCCGAGCCGCCCACAAACATTCGCGAGATGAGCCATGACGATCTATCCTTGGTCTCTGATATCGAGCGCCGCAGCTACGAGTTTCCCTGGAGCCACGGCGTTTTTCGGGATTGTTTGCTGGCCGGCTACCAGTGCCTGGCTTTGATCCGGGATGAGCGCGTTTCCGGCTACGCCATATTGTCCGTGGCCGCAGGTGAGGCGCATATTCTCAATTTATGTGTCGACCCCGAATTCCGCTCCCTGGGCTACGGTGAGCGTTTGCTTGATGAGCTGTTGTATCGCGCTCGTTCGGCGTCAGTGCGCGAGATTTTTCTCGAGGTGAGGCCGTCGAACGAGCGGGCGATCGCCTTGTATCGCAAGAAAGGTTTCCACAAGATTGCCGCTCGACCTGCGTACTATCAGGCGCATGACGGCCGCGAGGATGCCTCGGTATTGGCCAAGAAGCTCGTTATCGAGCGATAGCGTGGCGGTTCCACACCGCGCGCGATTCCGCTAGACTGCGCCGCCACTCAATTCTGAACAATTCAATGTCGAATCTGGACGAACAAGTTAGCAAACGGCGCACGTTCGCGATCATCTCGCATCCGGACGCCGGCAAGACGACGCTTACCGAAAAGCTGCTGCTTTACGGCGGCGCCATCCAGCTTGCTGGAACGGTAAAAGGTCGCAAGGCAAGCCGCCACGCGACATCTGACTGGATGGCCCTGGAGCAACAGCGTGGAATCTCTGTGACGTCCTCGGTAATGCAGTTTCCGTACAACGGGCATGTGGTCAATTTACTGGATACACCGGGTCACGAGGATTTCTCCGAGGACACGTATCGAACGCTGACGGCGGTCGATTCCGCGTTGATGGTTATCGATTGCGCCAAGGGTGTGGAGAGACGCACGATCAAACTGATGGAAGTATGCCGGCTGCGTGATACGCCGATCATGACCTTCATCAACAAACTCGATCGCGACGGTCAGGAACCGATTGATCTGCTGGACGAGATCGAGTCCGTGCTCAAGATACAGTGCTCGCCGGTGACCTGGCCCATTGGAATGGGTCGTTCTCTGAAGGGCGTTTACCATCTTTTACAGGATCGAATCTATATCTACGATAAAGTCGGTCGGCAAAAAGCGTCGGACATTCAAATGATCGACGGACTGGATTCCGACGAGGCGACCGCAGCGCTTGGTGATATTGCAGGTGATTTTCGCGAGGAAGTTGAGCTGGTCAAAGGTGCATGTCCTGAATTGTCGATTGAGGACTACCTCGCGGCAAAACAGACGCCGGTGTTCTTTGGATCCGCAATTGGAAACTTCGGCGTTAAGGAGTTACTGGACGAGTTCGTAAATTTTGCTCCGGCACCGCTGGTGAGCACGACCGAACAACGTGAGGTCCAACCAAACGAAGATAAATTGACGGGCTTCATTTTCAAGATTCAGGCAAACATGGACCCAGGCCACCGGGATCGCATCGCTTTCATGCGCATTTGCTCCGGTGAATACCACAAAGGGATTCGTACCCTTCATGTACGCTCCGGCAAGGAAATGAAAATACCCGACGCCATCACGTTTATGGCGGCAGATCGACAACATACTGAAACTGCGTATGCCGGCGACATTATCGGCATTCACAATCACGGCACGATCAATATTGGTGATAGCTTTTCTGAAGGCGAGGAAATCCGCTTCACCGGTATTCCCAACTTTGCCCCCGAAATCTTTCGCCGTGCAGTATTGAAAGATCCTTTGCGCCTGAAGGCTTTGCAGAAAGGATTGGCGCAATTGTGCGAGGAAGGTGCGACGCAGTTGTTCAAACCAATGCGCAATAATGACCTTATTCTCGGTGCGGTCGGTCCGCTGCAATTTGAAGTGGTTGCACATCGATTGCGTGACGAATACAAGGTCGAATGTCAGTTCGAAGCGATCAATGTTGCGACGGCGCGTTGGGTGGAATGTGATGACCCGAAACTGCTGAGCGATTTCGAACGCAAGGCACACGACAACCTGGCACTGGATCATAGCGGCAGTCTGGTCTACATTGCTCCTACGCGGGTTAATCTCAACCTGACCGAGGAGCGCTGGCCGGATATTGCTTTCCGCAAAACCAGAGAGCACTAAAATCCAGACCTCTGTCTGAGGCAACTCATTGCCGAAATCCAGGATCCTTACCAGGAAAGTCATTACGTGGGCGCTCTACGACTGGGCGAATTCCGCGTTTGCCCTGAGTGTATTGGCGGTGTTGTTCCCGCTGGTACTCGGAAACTACTGGGGGTCTGGTGACGGTGGTTCCGCTGCAACGATTCGATTGGGCTGGATTACGTTTTCAGCCAGTTTGATTGTTTTTCTGGCCGCGCCAATATTCGGCACTATCGCTGACGCGGGTGGCTATAGGAAGCGCTTTTTGTTGATATTTGCCGTTACGGGAGCCGCGGCTACGACGGGGCTCGGTTTCGTCGGGCAGGGCGACTGGCCGCTTGCTCTGGGTTTGTACCTGATCGCATCGGTCGGTTTTTACAGCTCAATCGTATTCTACGATTCCTTACTCATCGATGTAACAGAGCCGCGCAATTACAGTTTTGTATCGACACTGGGGTTTTCTATCGGGTATCTCGGTGGTGCGGCATTATTGGCGCTTCACCTTTGGATGCTGAAATCGCCACAAACATTCGGCCTCGAGAACGCGACCGAGGCGTTTAGCTACGCGTTTATTTCGGTCGGTGTCTGGTGGATCGTGTTCCTGTTGCCATTATGGTTTTTTGTTCCTGAAAGCCACAGCTCAAGTGAAGTGAGCAGCCACCCAATTCGTGCCGCCTACGAAGAACTCAGATCAACCGTCCTTAAGATCAGTCAGTACCGAAATGTCATGATTTTTCTGAGTGCCTATTGGTTGTATATAGGCGGCGTTTTTGCGGTCATTTTCATGGCGGTGAATTACGGTCAACGGCTGGGCTTTGAAGACAGCGACCTCGTGCTGGCTCTCCTTATCGCGAATTTTGTAGGTTTCCCGGCGACGCTTGTCTACGGCGCTGCGGCTCACCGGTGGGGGGCAAAAAAGGGCCTTTACGTTGCGTTGCTTACCTATGTGGGCGCCTGCCTCTGGGGCATCCAGATGAGCGATGTTAAAGAGTTCTATATCATGTCGGTGGTCATCGGCATGGTGCAAGGCGGCGTGCAGGGCCTGAGTCGCTCCGTTTATGCAACGCTAATTCCGCCGGAGCAGCCCGGCGAATTTTTTGGCTTCTACAGTATGACCAGGAAGTTTGCTCATGTGATCGGGCCGGCAATGGTCGCAATTGCCGCAATGCTTTCGGATGATCCGAAGTGGGTCTTGCTGGCCTTGATCCCAATGTTCCTGGCAGGAGCGTTCTTGCTTGCACTTGTTCGGATGCCGGCCGCTAATGATAATTAGTGGCGCATCAGTCTCAACTTAGCGCAGCAACGGCCGTGCGTAGTTTTTCCTCAGAGGAAGCCTTTTCGGCCCCGTAACGAGCGTCAAGGTATGCGAGCGTAACTGCACCTACCGCGACAGGCGAAATCCTGCCATCCTTTGCAGCGCGTGCGGCGAAGTCCTGCGGTGTTTCACCAACGACTTGCTGCAATCCGGTTTTGGCGACAAACTTCCGATACAAAATGTATGCCGGATCTTTTCGCGGTACTCGGTAGCGCAACATCATTAAGCCGCTGATGAGCAGTATCAGAAAGACCACGCTGATGACCAAAGTGAGCAACATCTTGCGCCAATTCGGGTCGTCCATTCCGAGCCACTCCATGAAACTCTTTTGATTGTCGGGTCCGTAGCCGAGAACCCATTCATTCCATTTTGCGTCCAATGCATCCCAGGTCATTTTCAGATCCTGCAGGAACTGAGAATGGCTGCTGAATCCCCAGCTTGCACCAATGCCATCGAGTGTCGCACCCTGCACGCCGAGCTCGATTCTTTCCGGCGCGACTGCAGCGGTCGGGTCAACGCGATACCAGCCGTAGCGTTCGAGCCAAATCTCGGTCCAGGCATGTGCATCGGACTGGCGCACAATCAGATGACCACCGACCGGGTTAACCTCACCACCCTGATAGCCCAGCACTATTCTCGACGGAATGCCCGCGCTGCGCATCATGAAGGCAAATGCGGATGCATAGTGCTCGCAAAAACCCTGTTTCGTATCGAATAAAAAGCGATCAACCGGATCTTTACCGAGTGCTGGTGGCTGCAGTGTGTAAAAGTATTCCTCCTCGTGAAATTTCGCGAGTACCGCGTCAACGTAAGCCGTGTCTGAGCCCGCTGCGGCTCGCATTTCTCTTGCCAGATTGATCGTGCGCTGATTGCTCGTGAGCGGAATTTTGGTGTTCGAGAGACGCAACCTCGACGGCAACTGGGCTTGAATCACGTAATTCGGGTACGACACGACCTCGTAGGCAACGCGCTGTTCGATAGGGGTGGTTCTGTAGAGCTGTTGCTGTAGCCCCATGTCTGTACGGGACAGTGACCACTCGCGTGGCATATCCATGGCGAATATCCACCGTTGCTGCGTCGGCTCTAACGTCACCTGATAACGGACCGGCTCTCCTCTGAATGCGATCTGCTCTTCTGCACGCAGGCCATTGCTTGGTTTCGGTCCTTCCCAGGTACGTCCGGTAAAACTCGTCATCACGAGGCCGCGCCAGTACCTGTCGCGCGACTCCGGTATATCGCCCTCAAACTTGACGCGAAAAGCGACCGCGTCGGACATTGACAGTGAGCTAATATCACCGGGACTCATGGTGTCGCTGAGGCCGGATGTTGCTCGACTGGTATCAATAGGCACAGACCAGAATGGCGAGGCCAGACGCGGAAAAAATACCCACATAACAATGGCCAGCGGCGCGGCGTACAGAAGCAGGCGACTACCCGTGGTGAAGCTTTGCTTCGCAGTTTCGGTCTTGCCCGCCGACATCCGGAGCCACGCAGTCAGGATGACTAGCGTACTAATGATCAGATAGGGCAGTGACCATAAGTACTGTTCCCGCAAAAGCGAAGACATGACGAGAAAAATCGAAATGAACAGCAATACGAACTGGTCACGGCGCCGGCGTGTTTCCAGGAGTTTCAGCGCCGCCATTATTGCCAGTAACGCAGAGCCCGGTCCAACACCACTGATCGCAGAGTAAGTTGCAAGGACGCCGAGAAAACAAAGTAGAGCAAGCCCCCCTCGTACCCATCGCGAAGGTAGCATGCGTCGGCGCTGCTCGATTGTGTAACGCCATATCGCACAAGCGACAAATGCAGCCGTGATCCAGACGGCCAGAAACGGTATGTGCGGTAGAAGCGAAACAACCAGTGCGCCGATAGTCCAAGGCAAACTCGCTAGCAGCGATCCGTCGGTTCCTCTTGGTTGCGCCTTCACGGTGATTCCTCATCGAAGAGGGCGACGGCTTCAAGGCACTGTCGGCGTTGTGTATCGCCATGTGCGGGCGGCAATTCCCGACCAGCGATTCGCAGACCGTAATCTTCCCTCGTTCGATCAGCATTGACGATCCAGCGAGTTAATATCGACAAACGATCCTCGATATCGGTAGCGGGCACGTCGTCGAAATCGAACCACTGACTGCTTGTGTCAGCTCCCGCAAATTGTTTGGACAGTAGCTGCCCGCTGCGCGCGTAGGCTTTCCAGGCTACGTGACGCGGAGAATCGCCAACATTGTATTTTCGCAGGCCGGCGAAGTCTTCCTCACCGCGGGCGTCATGTTGCCGGTGACCCTGCGCAACCCTGCTGGGTGGTGGTTCTGGAGGGTGATCCGCCGGGTTCGGGTAAACCAGGCCCTTTAGGTTCATGTGTAACCAGGCCCAGGAACGAAACAGCTCGAATGGGAATAGCGTTCGGATACCGAAACGCTCCAGGTCGACCCAACCACGGCGATTTGTCAGGACCGGCAAGACGAAAATTTTACTTTCGCCTGGCTGTAAATCATGCACATCACTTTCTGTCTTATCGTGATAAATACGAATGCCGTAGCGAGCGCTCTTTGATTGATTGGTGATGGCAATTCGAAACTGGATTGACTGTCCGGCAAACACAGGATCTGTGCCGGCAAACGTTAGCTCAAGGCCGACGAGGTTTCTCTGACACTGGTGCATTGCTACGAATCCAATGCCAATCAGCAGAAATGTCAGAACGAACGACAGATTGTTGTTGTAGTTCATCGAACCGAGCAACATCGCGAAGACCATAAGCCCAAAAATCAGGCCGACGCCTGTCGGCAAAATATAGACGCGTCCCGGACGCAGTGTTGTCGTAGCAGCGTCTCGGCCTTGACGTTTGCGTGCCCAGCGTCCGACACGCAAAGTCGCACTGTTGCGGATGTTGCCGAAAACCCGGCTAGGGAATTGCCACAGAATCGAGGACATGCTGGCAAAGCTCAGATGGACTGCGGAAACGGGTACTGCCAGCCGGCTTTAATCGGTGCCCGGCCACAGAGGTAAATACGGCCTGAATATCATCCGGGTAGACGCCAGTATGATTCTCGATAAATGAGCGGGCACGGGATGCGGCGACCAGGGCCTGGGCGCCGCGTGGCGATAGTCCGACTTCAATGTCCGCTGACTCACGTGTGTATCGGACCAAGGCCTGGACGTAATCGATCAGTGGATCACTGACGTGTTGCTTACGAACGGACTTTTGTAATTCGACAAGTGTTTCCGGGCCTGTTACCGCTTCGATATCGTCGATCATCTGGCGACGATCACCCCCTGCGATTAGCTCACGTTCACTGGCTTCGTCTGGATAACCCATTGCTACTCGCATCAGAAATCGATCCAGTTGCGATTCGGGTAACGGGAACGTACCGATCTGATCGCCCGGGTTTTGCGTTGCGACCACGAAAAACGGTGTCGGCAGAGGGCGCGTGTCGCCATCGACCGAGACCTGGTATTCCTCCATCGACTCGAGGAGCGCGCTCTGCGCTTTCGGAGTTGCGCGATTTACTTCGTCGGCGAGAATCAGCTGCGAGAACACGGGGCCGGGCTGGAACTCGAATTCACCGCTGTCCTGTCGGAATACGGATACGCCTATAATGTCAGCTGGCAGAAGGTCACTCGTAAACTGAATACGGCGGAAGCTCAGCCCAAGCGTTTTGGCGAGTGATTGGGCGAGCATTGTTTTGCCGAGACCGGGCAGGTCCTCGATAAGCAAATGACCGCGCGCCAACAAGCAAGAGAGTGCCAATGTGAGCTGTTCTTCTTTGCCGAGAATGATACGCCCCAGCGCCTTGCGAGCGAGCACAATCGTATCGCGTTGTGCATCCACACCGACTGGTAAAGTCTCTAAAGTACTACTACGCTGCATTCGTTGTCCTCCAACCGATATCGTTACCGATACGCGGTCGTTTTGCACTGGCTCCCCGGCCAGAGTGTGATGCAGTGCTCAGAAAACAGCCAGTATCAGGTGAGCTCGTCCAGTTTCTCGAGTTGTTCCGCCAGCTGAACGATAGTTCGCTCAAATTCGGCGACCCGCTCTCTTTCCTGTGTGACCACTTCGGGAGGAGCATTGTTCACAAATTTTTCGTTGCCGAGTTTTCCGCTCGCACGTTGCAATTCGAGATTCACTTTTTCTTGCTGCTTGAGGAGGCGAGCACGTTCGGCCTCGACATCAATAAGCCCTTTCATCGGTACCAGGAGTCGCATGTCACCCAGTAACGCGGTCGCAGCCGCCGGTGGTTCGTCGCCGTCGGCGAGCAGGGCGATAGATTCAACCCGACCGACACGTTGCAGTAACAAAGTGTGACTACTGGCACGTTCTTGATCAGATCTGCTGGCGCCCTGCAAGATTACCGGTAGAGGCTTACCTGGCGAAATGTCCATTTCTCCACGGATCTGACGAATACCAAGAATAAATTGCATCACCCACTCGACATCAGCAACCGATTCCTCGTCACTGGAAGCTTCGGCAACTTCAGGGTAGGGCCGCAGCATGATGGTATCGCCTTCAATATTTGCGCGTGCTGCAACTGTTTGCCAGATTTCTTCGGTGACAAATGGCATCAATGGATGCAAGAGGCGCAGGGTTGCCTCGAGAACTTCGATCAAAGTCTGCCGTGTGCCACGTTTGGCAGCATCGCTTGATTCGTCCGACTGAAGAATCGGTTTGGAAAGCTCAAGATACCAGTCGCAGAATTCGTGCCACGTGAATTCGTAGGCGGCTTGCAGCGCGAGATCGAGACGATAGGTTCGCAGATGCTGATGCATGTCGGCGGTTGCTGCATTAAGTCGCGACCTTATCCAGCGATCCGCCGAGCTGAATTCCGCTTCACCCTCTTCCAGCGATTCGGTGTTTATCAACACGTAGCGCGACGCATTCCAGAGCTTGTTGCAAAAGTTCTTGTAACCCTCAATGCGCCCGAGATCGAAACGAATGTCGCGTCCGGTCGTTGCCAGTGCGGCAAATGTCAGGCGCAGTGCGTCGGTGCCGAATTGATCGATGCCATCAGGAAAATGCTTTCGGGTCGCGTTTTCGATGCCGGGTTTGAGGTGAGCTTGCATCATGCCCTTGGTTCGTTTTTCGACCAGAGATTCCAGGTCAATGCCGTCGATGAGATCGATTGGATCCAGGACATTGCCTTTGGCCTTGGACATTTTGTGGCCGTCATGATCGCGAATCAGGCCATGAATATAAACCTCGTGGAACGGCACATCATCCATAAATTTCAGGCCGAACATAATCATGCGGGCTACCCAGAAGAAGATAATGTCGAATCCGGTAACCAGTACGTTGCCCGGATAAAATTCGTCGAGCGCCTTTGTTTTGTCAGGCCAGCCCATCGTACTAAACGGCCACAGTGCGGATGAGAACCATGTATCCAGTACATCATCATCCTGTCGCAGGCTGATATCGCCGAGCGCGTGTTTTTCGCGCACATCGTTTTCAGAATGCCCGACGTAGACATTGCCATCATCGTCGTACCAAGCCGGAATTCGATGTCCCCACCAGAGTTGCCGGCTAATACACCAGTCCTGAATGTTGTACATCCAGTCGAAGTAGGTCTTCGACCAGTTTTCCGGTACGAACTTTATGCGGCCGGTTTCAACTGCTTCGATGGCAGGTTTTGCGAGTGGATCAACTTTTACGTACCACTGGTCGGTCAGGTAAGGCTCAACGACTGCGTTACTGCGATCACCGCGGGGAATCTTGACGACGTAGTCTTCGACTTTCTCTAATAGCCCGAGCTTGTCCAACTCTGCGACGACGGCCTTTCGCGCATCGAAGCGATCCATACCGCGATAGGCTTCCGGTACATCATCATTCAACGCCGCATCATCAGTCAGAATGTTGTACATCGGCAGGTCGTGACGTTTGCCAAGCTCATAGTCATTGAAGTCATGGGCCGGAGTGATTTTTACGCAACCTGTGCCGAACTCAGGTTCAACGTAGTCGTCCGCGACGATTGGAATACGTCGACCAACGATCGGCAGGACAATCTCCTGGCCAACGAAATCTTTGTATCTTTCATCGTCGGGGTGAACAGCCACCGCACTATCGCCAAGCATCGTTTCGGGTCGTGTTGTTGCTACCACAAGATGACCGTCGCCTGAGGCGAGTGGATATCGAAAATTCCAAAGAGAGCCGTCTTCGTCCTCGGACAGCACCTCGAGGTCTGATAGTGCTGTATGCAGAACCGGGTCCCAGTTCACGAGTCGTTTGCCGCGGTAAATCAGACCTTCATCGTGAAGTTGCACAAAGACTTTACGTACGGCATCGGAAAGACCTTCGTCCATCGTAAAGCGATCACGGCTCCAATCAACGGACGCGCCCAAGCGGCGTGTCTGTCTTGCAATTTGGCCGCCCGACTCGTCTTTCCATTCCCAGACGCGCTCCACGAATTCTTCGCGGCCAAGGTCATGTTTGGAAACACCATCATTGTTCAGCAGTCTTTCCACCACCATTTGTGTCGCAATACCGGCGTGATCCATGCCGGGTTGCCACAGCGTACGATGACCTTTCATGCGATGAAATCGCGTCAGCGTATCCATGATCGTGTCTTGAAAAGCATGCCCCATGTGCAGCGTGCCAGTCACGTTCGGTGGAGGAATTACGATGCAGTAAGGTTCGCCATCGCCTTGCGGTGTGAAATACCCTTTTTCTTCCCAGCGCTCGTAAATGCGCTGCTCGATATCTTGTGGTTGGTAGGACTTGTCCATTAGATCTTGTGTGTTTGTAGTTCGTGACCCCGGTCACGGTAGCTTGCGTAACGTAGCCGGCTCTTGTTGCGGCACTCTTCGTCTGAGCTTACAAGTTCGGCGACACGTGGAAAAGACTCGGCGAATGGGGGGATTTCATCGCAGAGCGTGATTAGGAGATCACGCGGTTCAACCGATTCATCGCCATAGCCAATGCTGATCGGTGCGTCGGTACCTGCACCGACCCGCTCATGCGGAACAAAGCTGCCGTCGCGAAACGTCCACAACAGTTCGTCAAGTCGCTCCGCGTCAGCCCGCGTCATGGTATGAATATGAATGGTGTTCTCGAGCCGCCAGGCTTTCTCCGCAAGCTTGCACGCGAGCGTGTTGCGCGAGTGTTCGTCGACCCGGTCGAGAACGTAAAAGTCGACTTGTGCCACGGTCAGTGTCAGGGCAGGGCGCCGGCACGCGACAGTACGAATTCTGACAACAGCGATACCGGACGACCGGAAGCGCCTTTTTGCGCGCCCGACCTCCATGCCACACCAGCGATATCGAGGTGCGCCCAAGTCATGTCGTCGACAAATTTCTCCAGAAAACAGGCTGCCGTCACCGAGCCACCGCCGGGCCCGCCGATGTTCGCCATATCGGCGAAATTGCTCTTTAACTGTGCAGCATATTGCTCGCCCAGTGGCATCGGCCAACCGAGGTCTTGCGAACTGTTACTGGACGCGAAAATCTCGTTACGCAGATCATCATTGTTCGAGTAGATCGCGCAGCGATGGTGACCCAGTGCGACGACGCAAGCACCGGTAAGCGTAGCAACGTCGATAATTGCTGCCGGCTTAAAGCGCTTGGAGTAGGTCAATGCATCGCAAAGAATCAATCGACCTTCTGCATCCGTATTGAGCACTTCAATCGTCTGTCCAGACATGCTATTGACGATGTCGCCAGGGCGGGTTGCGTTCCCAGCAGGCATGTTCTCAACGGCGGGTACAACAACTGTCAGGTTGATCGGTAATTTCATTTTGCTGACAGCAGCCATTGTTCCGATAACGCTGGCGGCGCCGCACATATCGAATTTCATTTCGTCCATGCCGGCACCCGGTTTCAACGATATTCCGCCCGTATCGAAGGTCACGCCTTTGCCGACCAATACGACGGGTTTGTCACTACCCGCACCTTTGTATTGCATGACAATGAGCTTGCCTGGCTCGGTTGCTCCCGCAGTTACGGATAACAGGGACCCCATACCGAGCTTTTTCATTTCGGTTTCGTTGAGTGCTCGCGCCGATAATTTGCCGTTACCATTTGCCAGCTTCTTCGCGACCCGCGCGAGATAAGATGGCGTGCAGACATTGGCCGGTAAATTTCCGAGGTCTTTTGCCAGTGCGACACCGGCTGAAATTCCGTCGCCATGTTCCGCGCCGCGAGTCGCCTTGGTGGCGTCGCCGCGTTTCGCAATGGCGAAACCGATCGTGTTTAAAGGCATCGCGGCTTTCTTGCGACCACTCTTCATTTGATCAAAATTATACAGCGTATCGCTGATGCTCTCGACGCTATGGCGAGCGAGGTAATATATACCGCAATTAGCAACAGGCTCGAGCGTCAGGCAATTCAATATCTGCTTTGTCTTCGTGTTCGAAATCGCTCGAGTGGCAGTGGCTACGGCTTTGCGAAATGAACTCGCGTTCAGTCCGCCACTCTTGCCCAAACCGACAACAACCAGGCGACTCGCCCTGACACCAGGAACGTTATTAAGAACGGCCACACGTCCGGCATCGCCTGATACATCTC
Source organism: Woeseiaceae bacterium (assembly GCA_021773075.1). Classification (GTDB taxonomy): domain Bacteria; phylum Pseudomonadota; class Gammaproteobacteria; order Steroidobacterales; family Woeseiaceae; genus UBA1847. Next base: position 125,626 of record JAJFKT010000004.1, on the reverse strand, counting down.
CGGACTTGATCAGATTGCTGATATGCCCCTTGCTCGTCGTATTGATTTCGCTTGCAGCGACACCCAGTTTTCCGCGGCGATAAACGCCAACGACAACGCAGTCGACTGCTCGACGTGACGCTTTGCTAGTTGTTGTAAAATATTTCATAGGATCCTTTTTGCTTTATTTCTTCTTCGGCTATTTGGTCCGGGGCTGTCACGGACAAAATAAAAGCGGTAGTCTAACTAATTCAGCAACCTACAGCTACGCAATTCCCGGCGCGATGACTCGAATCCTTGATCGGTACATATTTCGCGAGATAGCCACGACCTGGTTAGGGGTCACGATGGTTCTCTTGCTGATTTTGCTCACAAATCAGTTTGCCCGAGTATTGGGGGACGTTGCCAAGGGCAATTTGCCGAAAAATGCCGCATTTGACGTCATCGGGCTGTCAGCGATGCAGTATTTGACCATTCTTATACCTATTGGCTTGTTTCTGGCCATCATGCTGGCACTGGGCCGGCTTTATCAGGATAGCGAATTGCCGGCAATGATGGCCTGCCGAGTTGGTCCGTCTGGCATATACCGTCCGTTGACCTGGCTGCTACTGCCGCTGGTCATTGCTGTTGCGTGGATGTCCATCGAGGGTGGTCCCTGGGCATTGACAAGCATTGACCGAATTGGCGCAGAAGCCAGGCGCGAGGCAGACCTGGCAAGCATCGAGCCCGGGCAGTTTACGATTCTGGGTCCTGATCGTGCAGTGGTTTACGGTCAGCGCGTGACGCCGGATGGGGTAATGGAAAAAGTCTTCATGCAGCGTCAGGTGGAGGGCGGGGGTGTCGAAGTGGTCGTCTCCGAGTTTGGCGAGATGGTCGAGTCTGAGGACCCCAATGTTCGTTTGCTGGTATTACGCGACGGACGTCGTTACGAAGGAAAACCGGGAACGTCTGAATTCAGAGTTATTGAATTCGCTGAGCACGGTGTGCCCTATCGACTGCCGAGTTTGCAGACGCCGACGCCGAGGCCGCGAGCGATGAATTTTTTGGCTCTGCTGCGTTCAGACGAACCCGAGCATGTCGCCGAAATGCAATGGCGTCTCAGCGTACCGCTCTCAACGATTATCCTGGCTATCCTGGCGGTGCCTTTGAGTCGCAGTCAGCCTCGGGCAGGACGTTATGGTCGGCTCGCTGTTGGTCTGCTGGTTTTTATTATTTACCTCAACATGATGAGTGCGGCGAAAGCCTGGGTTGAGCAGTCGACCATTTCGCCTGCACTGGGTATTTGGTGGGTGCACGCGAGTGTATTTGCATTTGCACTGCTTCTTCTGGCGGTACAAAACGGTTATCACAGGAGACTGTTTCGATGACCGGAATTCTCAGTCAGTACATGATGCGTACGATCTTATCGAGTACGGCGCTGGTTCTCGTTGTCTTGCTGGCCCTGGCTGGCCTGTTCGAATTCATCGCGGAACTTGACGACACGCAAGGTGACTACCAAACGGCCCAGGCGATTCTCTACACGGCATTGAGATTGCCGAATCTGGCATTTGAGATGTTGCCGATCGCTGCTTTGATCGGGTCACTTCTGGGTCTCGGTGCGTTGGCGGGCAATAGCGAGATAATCGTGATGCGATCTGCCGGACTATCTGTCTCCGAGATGGCAGGGATGGTGGCGTTTTCTGGTGGCGTGATGCTGGTTCTGACCGGACTCCTTGGCGAATTTATTGGGCCGCCGCTGGATTTCTACGCTCGCAATATGCGGGTTGAGGCCCGCTATCAACAGGGCGACGATCACACCGGCAATGAAACCTGGGTAAAAGACGGCTCTGTTTACCTGCATCTGGAGCGTGTCAGTCCGGAGCTCGAATTCGGCAGCCTGTATATGTACAGGTTCGAAGACGACAAATTGCAGTCTATCGCGGTCGCGGAAAATTCCGGCATCGACAAGGACGACAACTGGATACTGGAAAACCTCCGCGAGACACAATTTCAGCGTGATGGCGTGCAGGTTCTGCAATCGTCGCGGTCGATCGAGTCGTTTGAAGTGAATTCTGATTTGCTCGGCAGCGCACTGGCGAAACCACTGAGCCTTTCAGCTCGCGAATTGCTGACGTATATCGATTACCTGGACCGCAACAGTCTTGATGCAACCAAATACGAAACCGAATTTTGGTACCGTGTGTCGCGAACGTTTACGGTCTTAATCATGCCGATCCTGGCATTGGCGTTCGTGTTTGGTTCATTGCGCACAGGTGGGGCGGGCGGTCGTTTGATGATCGGCGTTGTAATCGGGCTTGCCTATTATCTTGCTAGTGAGACATTGGCGAATTCAGGCCAGGTGTTTAATCTGAATCCCATACTCGTTACGTGGTTGCCGTCAGTGACCTTGACGGCTATTACGCTGTTCGCCTTATCCAGGATCCGTTAGCTGTCCTCTTTTGGGTAATACACGATGCGGGTTTTGCTGATGTGGTCATGCCAGGTCAGATGCTGTTTGTCCCAAATCGACCAAAAAAATCCGATCCCGACCGCCGCCCAGGACAGTAGAGCCGCGAAGAAACGCAATGTCACCGCAGCGTATGTGACGTCCCCACCGTCAATTGCTTCAAGTTTCAGTCGCCACGACTGCATTCCAAGAGTCATACCTGCCTTCCACCAGTAAAGCGTGAAAAACAAAAACGGAATAAGCATTCTAAGAACATTGTACCCAGCGAGATAAATTGGGCTGCCGGTCTGCACGCGCTCGAATCCCAGGGGGACTGTAGCGAGCATTGCCAGAACCGCAAGACAGGCAAGAACGAGAAATCCGTCATAAAGCATCGCGCCAATTCGGCGCATCAGTCCAACATTTTGCATTTCTTAATTACTCTTGAATAAGTTAATCATTCGAAGCCCTGCTTTTTTAGTGCAATCGCCTTCCGCTTGTATTCTCGTCCGAGCCATAACGAGATCACAGACCATATCGCGGCGAACGGTAGCATAGCGATAGACACCCAGGTGATACCGAGACCGAGCATTAGGGTTATGGACCAGGTGCCAACAATATCCCCAAAACGGTAGACAGCCGTATCAATAAAATTCTTGGTCTTGTATTTCTCTTCCGATGTCACAACGGAGTACAGCATGTCACTCGATGGTTTGCTAAAACTGAATCCCAATGAGCGGCGAGCGATGGTGACAAATGCGACAACGCCAAGTACCGGATTGTAGGCTAACAAAATGAATGCCGGGATCGAGATCAGCGGCAGCAGTGCCAGCGATCGCCCGATACCAAAGCGCCCAACGATTTGTTTAACGACAAACATTTGCCCGAGCAGGGCCAGCAGGTTCGTCCATGAGTTGATGCTGGAAAAAAATTCAACTCGCACGTTCGGATCAGAGATTGAGTCTTCAACCATTTGTGCAGCAAACATATAAAGCGCCGTGCCAAGCAGGTTAGCGATGATTGAGCTCGCGACAATTCCGAGAAAAAATCTTGATCCAAATACGTGAGTAATGCCGCTGAAAGGATTGCCGCCTAGTGGTTCGTCACTTTCGACCGTCTTGTCGATGCTAGATTCGCGTTTATGAGCTACCCAGAGCCTTAGCTTGCGGATGCAAATCATGGACACGGCAAGCAGTGTCCCGGCAATGGGAAATAGGTTTTCGAATCCGATATCGACAACGATCGCCTCGGTGGCTGCCGCTCCGATTAGGGCACCGATACTTCCGCCGGAAGCGATGAAACCAAAAAGACGGCGACCCTGATCGCGAGTGTAAATGTCCGCCATGAAGCTCCAGAAAACGGAAACGACGTACAGGTTGAAGACGCTAAGCCACACGAAAAAAGCGCGTCCGAGCCAGATATGGTCGGTCCCATCGTCAATAAATCGGGAAAAGAGAGCCCAGAAAATGACTATGTTCGACACGAAAAACAGATTGATCCAAGGTAAGAAAACGCGCCTTGGGTAGCGCGAGGCCACCCAGCCGAATATCGGCGTCGCGATCATCATCAGCACGAACGTGGCCATGAAGAGATAGGGAATGGTTCGTGAGCCGCTTCCCACAGCCATTGCCTCGCGGATAGGTCGGAGGATGTAGTAGGACGACAGGACGCAGAAAAAATAAGCGAATGACCAGGCAACCGCTGCATATTCGTGAGGTTTTGGTCCAAGGACTTCGCCAAACAGTAATGTGCGGATTTTTGAGGTAGGGTTGCTCGGCATCGTGTCTGCGATATTAAACACAAAAATAACGAAAGGGTGGATGAATTATGGAAGCAGTAGTCATTGTTACAGTACTTGCGTTGGTTCAGTACATGTATTTTGGAATCCAGGTCGGTGGCGCGCGACAAAAATGCGGCGTTAAAGCACCGGCATCATCAGGAGACACAGAGTTCGAGTGTGTCAATCGAGTGCACTGCAATACATTGGAGCAACTCATTGTCCTCATTCCGGCCATGTGGATGTTTGCGCATTACGTGAATCCGTTGTGGGGTGCCGGCATGGGTGTCGTCTATCTGATCGGTCGATTCGTTTACTCGGCGGCTTACAAGAAAGACCCGTCCTCCCGAACACTCGGTTTCACGATGTCATACCTGCCGGGCGCTGTGATGTCGCTTTGGGTGATGGTCGTTGCGGTGATGTCTTACTTGTAGACACTTCTCGATAAATCGACGAGATTTGGTGCTGTCCAAATCTCGTCGTTCGTTCGATCCTCACAACTCATTTGTGAAGGAGAAGAACAATGGCGAAAAGGAACTTTGCCGCACTAGGCCTGGCACTGCTGTTAGCGGCGCCGACGAGCGATGCTCGTGAACCACTCAACCCGATTGCAGTAGACGGCTGCGCCAAACTGGCGAGAGTTGTATATGCGGAGGTATCCTCCGCAGCAATAAACGGGCCGGGCAACTCGGGTCCCTGGCTGATCGACATCGGTCAAGGTGATATCTCAGTTTGTAAGACGGCCTCGAAAACCGTATCTCAGGCGTTTACGTCCGCTATGTTGAGTGCGGGAATCAACGTGAGTTGGGGAGGGCGCGCCGTCGATCGCAGGACAAACGGCGACTTTTGTATGAGCGGATTTTTGTCGCAGTGCTACCCAGACCGCAACCCAGGTGGTTTCGCAACGGATAGCCTGACATTCGGCGATAATGCGGCGCTCGTGCGTAATAGCTGGGCGGTCGTTTCTCAGTCAGTAATGCGCGAAATGTACAACCCGTTCAGCAGCGACGAAGTGCGATTTCGCGACAGTGACCTCAAGCTGCGTCTTGGCTTATCGCTACGGTCAAAGAACGTTCGCGACAGATACTAGTCAAATCTCGGTGTGGTTGTTTGAATCAGGATCTGCCGCTTCCCAGTCAGTGATCACCTGGCGGGCGGCGGCAAGGTCTTTTTCCGGAACCATTACTCTCACGTTTCCGATAGCCGCTAGCTCGCCGACGCCACCTTGCAGGTACTCGCCCTGAATTTCGGCAGAAATGCCGGCTTGTTGCAGCTGATGTTTCACCAGATGCGCTTCAATGTTGCTGGACGCGTCGTATGCAGTTTTCATGGTGTGAGTGAATATCCCGTAACTTTGTCACTAACCGTCTGACCCGACACCATGCCACCAACGGTTAGCCAAGTGCCATTAAATTGAATGAGTCCGCGATGATCCATGCTTGGCAATCCACTGTGATTGACTGTGCGCCATTGCATCGATTTTACGTCGAACAACAATACCTGCGTCGTCGGTTCGGAGGGGTTTCCGTCATAACCCACCGCGTCATAATTGTATGGATTGCTACTGCCGCCGATGAATACCACGGCATTCAATTCCGCGATGCCAGCCGCGGCCATTCGATAGTGAGGTGCTCCCGGGTGCTTCTCAACAGGACGCCAGTCGATGTTTCGAGTGTCAGTCTCGTTGATAATTCCCATCCAGCATTCGTCACTTGCCGCGAAGCTTCTCCGTCGATCGGCATGCGCAACAACGGCTACGCCGTCGCAGTAGACGATAGTGTTTCCGACGATGCCGCCCGCGTGGCCGAACAGTGAATTGCCGGGAATGGGAGTGGCTTGCGACCAGGTGTTCGTCGCGATGTCATAGCGCTGTACGAGATTGACGTTACCGAGATCGTGCCAGCCACTGACAAGATAAATAAACCGATCCTGATACGTAAATGAGAGTGCGTCATCCACGGGAACCGGCATCGGAGCGAGTTCTGTGAATATTCCCGATACAGGATCGAAGGCATGCGTCCAGGGCGTCGATATTTCGGTGCCGTCTTTTGCAACCGAATAGCCGCCAAAAACATAAGCAAGTGGTCCGACGGATTCAGCGGTCGCCGCCAGTCGTCCAATACCACCAGGTACAAGATCCTGCTCATCCCATTTCTCCGTCTTATCGCTGAATACGAATGTTCGGGCGTGCACATCCGAGTGGGTAAGACCGGCGCCAATTCCGGCAAAGCTAATAAGGTACTGCGTAGCATTGCTGGTCACGCTGGTAACAGCGTTATTGGTCACGGCATCGGGCAGGGGTGGTAAAGTCGTTGTTTTGATCGTTACCTCAGCCTCGTCGGCCCAGCCGTTTGTGTGAAGAACGCACAGTGACAGCAGGAAAATCATAATGCGCATTTTTGGTCGGCTCCTTTCTGGCCTACCCCAAACCTGGGATTTATTCCGGTCGATTGACAGGATTCTGAAATCGTAGCAGGCTGTCGATAGATTTTTTAGGGAATTTCTATGCATCGGCGCTCATTTCACATCTGCTCATTGATTTGTGTCGTCATGGCACTTACTTCAGTTTCGGTCAATGCACAGCAGCGTACATTTTTTTCCGACCCCAAGAACCTGCAGGTTCTTCCCGGTGATATTTCCCCGAGCGAGCTGGACAGCCAGATGCGCAGATTCAAACTGGCTCTTGGGGTGGAATGTTCTCATTGTCATGTTGGTAGCGATGATCGCAGATTGAGCGATTTTGATTTTCCGTCTGACGCAAAAGAACCTAAGCGCGTCGCCCGCGAGATGTTGAAAATGCTTGCTGTGATTAATTCGACGGTGTCCAGCATTGACCGCGGGCCAGGCCATCAAGCGGTAGAGGTAGCCTGTGTTACCTGCCATCGTGGCAATGTTCGTCCGCTCATGATCAAGGACTTGCTTGCAGCGACCTATGCTGAGCATGACGGCGACATTGGCGCCGTAATTGCCAAATACCGCGCGCTTCGGGATGAAAACTATGGCGGGTTTGCATTTGATTTCGGTGAGTTTCCGGTCTCAGGTCTTGCATTCACGCTGAATAGTCAGGGGCAGCCTGAAGACGCTATCAAGCTACAGAAAATGAATATGGAATATCACCCGGATTCGCCGAATATTCCTTCTGGTATGGGGTTTATATACCGGGAGACCGGCCAGCTCGAATTAGCCGCAGATGCCTTTCGCAAGTCACTTGAGATCGACCCCAAGGGCCGTTGGGTGGCCCGGCAACTGGTCGAGGTTGAAAAACTTCTCGCGGACAGGACAAGCCCTGATCGAGCATTGAGTGAATAGAAGAAGTCAATCTATCGTGCATGTGGCGCTCGTCGTTCGCGATTACGACGAGGCCATCGACTTCTATACCAAGACGCTGCATTTCACACTAGTTGAAGACATATACCAACCCGAGCAAGACAAACGCTGGGTGGTCGTTGCTCCGCCGGGTTCCCGGGGTGCGACACTATTACTCGCAAGAGCGTCAAACCCGGAGCAGGAAGCTTTTGTCGGCAACCAGGCGGGGGGTCGTGTGTTTTTGTTTCTAAACACAGACGATTTCTGGCGCGACTATAATGAAATGATCGAGAGGGGCGTCAATTTCATCCGGGAACCCAAAACCGAATCCTACGGAACCGTCGCTGTGTTTGAGGATTTGTATGGCAATCTGTGGGACTTATTGCAATTGAATAGTGACTGAATTTGCGATGATCCGCGTTTTGTTGAAGTGCAGGCTGAGGCTGGGCTAGGAACCGGCTTGTGATTCGATAAAGACTCTCATTGACTCAAGAATATTTTCGACATCTGAGACGCTTTGCCGTTGTTCATCCGGAAACTGCTCGGTCAATTGAAATAGCACTATTCCGGCTCTGGCATCCACGAGCACGAGCGTGAATACGGATTGTCCAGAGTTGCTTCGTAGTTCACTTTCAATCAGCCAGCGGGCACCGAATTCGTGGTAGAAGTATGGGAACGGATTACGCGGACTTGATTCGATCGCGGTCCGAGACAGTAAATCCACCTGATCGATACCGACCAAATAGTCAGAGATTTGTTGCTCAATGCGACCCGCAATTTTCTGATGTGATGAATCGACTCGCGTAGGCATCACGACGACGATAGGCCTACTTGGGCGGGCGAACTTCTCCATCAAAAATGCACCCAGACTGGCAACGGCTAGTAACATCACAACGTAAACGAGCCCGCGGCGAGCCCACGACAACACTTTGCGAAAATCAGAATAGGGTCGTGATCCCTGGGCGACCGAAGCGCGGCCTGCAGAGTGCTGCTCTACAGGCGGATGGCTGGCCAGTGTCGTCAGCCCGGTATCTGGATTCCAGCGATAGCCGCGCTTGGGAATGGTCTCTATGTACTTGCTGTTACTCGATAGTTTTCCGAGTTCAGAGCGAATGTCAGAAATACACCGAGTAAGTGCATCATCACTGACTGATTGATTCCTCCAAATCTCGTCAAACAGCTCGCTGCGAAGAACCACTTCGCCTGCGCGGCTTACGAGTACCGTTAGGATCTTCAAATTCACGGGACCGAGCCGCACGGACCTACCTAGCGAATTTCGAATTTCGCCTGTTTCGGAGTAAACCACTAGATCGACGGATTCACGCGCCGGCGCGCTATCAGGTGCCATGCGGCTATATTAGCCATTCCGACTGTTGAGGCCTACATGAACTCAGGAATCGGGGATGTTTTACTCAGGCGAATTGAAGCTGTTTTTGGGAGTCTGATGGGCAATCAAGATAAATGGGAAGTTGTCGATGCGTGTTCAAGTGAATTTTGTTGGTCTTTTAATGCGGGGCGTGCTGCTGCTCGTTTTTGTTCTTGTCTTCACGTTGTTTATTAATCTGTCCTGGTTTGACGAATCTCTGCATCCAGATCTGGTCGCGGTGGGTACACCGCGCTCCGTTTCCATGGAGAACAATGCATATCCGTTAATTCACGGATTTACGGCGGCTTATGGCAAAGATCCTCTCGACGTTGGCAACGCGATAATTCAGGAGTTGCGCGATCGCTTTGAACGAGGCGAACGAGTCACGGTGAGTGACGAGGAAATGGACGAAATGCTCGGTGGGTCCGAGTTGGATGAAGAATGGCGATCAGGTTTTCAATCTCTTGGCTGCAATTCACGTCTCTTAGTGGACTGTGCCGGCCGCCTGATCGCGGAAATAGAACACACTGACTTGGATCAACCCCGTCTTCATTTACTGATTCAACGCTATGAAAAAATTCTCCAAACATTCCGATTTGCTGAGAACGAGGAATTCGACGCTTACACGCCGCTGCCGAGGTATGGGTTGCTTATGCAAGTCGCTCGATTGCGTCTTGCGATCAGCTATCAGCGTGACACGGTCGCAGAGTTCCTTGCTCACGTCGAGGAAGACATTAAGTTCTGGCGAAACATGCTGGATGACGGTCAATCACTTATTGCGAAAATGGTTGCGCTCGCCGGGTTCCGGAATGACCTCGAATTTATTTCAGCACTTCTTCGGCTTCGTGAACTTAGTAATACCGAAATCGAGTCAATACGAAAACTCTTACATCCATTGTCCAGTGACGAACAGGATATTGGTGAATCATTTCTCACCGAGTTGCGGATATCGATGCTCAGCGACGGTTCTCTGACCGTCATGCTAAGCGACTACTCCTGGGTAGCGCGGATGTTCTTTCAGAATCGAGCAACGCTGAACGAATATTATCTGTCGGCGATCATGCCATTGAGGCTTCGCGCCTCGCTTGACGCAAAAACGTTCTATCTCAGAAAGGGCTATGAGAAGTTGCCATATGATTTCCGCGCGTTTCCACCTCCGCTGTATAATTTGGGAGGCAAACTAGCGCTAAAACAGTTGGCGGCTATACACAGTCTGACGGATTACATTAGTCGTGTGCATGACGTCGACGGGCGGGTAGTACTGCTTCTGCTACAGGCTGAGATCGAGCAGAATTCGCGGCGGAGAGTGGAGACCATTGTCAGGTCCTCAGTCTATAGAAACCCTTACACTGGCGAAGCAATGAAGTACGATGAATCCGCGCACACGATCGGGTTCGATTGTCTAACGGAGAATCCTGGCGATGTTTGCAGCGTGGTAATTGGTGAGACTAGGTACTGATCACAAGAAAATAGTGGCCATCACGATACGGGATTTATGAACGATGACAGATGATTCGCTCCGGTGGCGAAAGATAGCGAGCGAGCGTGGGCCGGACCTGCCACTCTTTAACGTCAGGTATGACCGGATGAGACATCCCGGGTCAGAAGCGGATTTCCTCAGAATAGTTCTTGAGGCACCCGACTGGATTAACGTTGTTGCAACGACCGAGGACGGAGACATCGTTATGGTTGAGCAATACCGGTTTGGGATAGAAGATCTTACCATCGAGCCTGTGGGTGGCATTGTCGATGCAGGCGAAGAGGCCATTGACGCGGCGAAACGAGAGTTGCTTGAGGAGACCGGTTATGGCGGCGGTCAATGGCGCTCGCTTGGCGTTGTCCAGGCCAATCCCGCGATTCACAATAATTTGTGCCACTTGTGGTGCGCTGATGGCGTTCGGTTGATTCAGGACCAGCAACCTGATGACGGAGAAGCCATTAAGGTTCACCTAATGTCTATTGACGAAGTCAAGGCGGCGGTCGCCGACGGTCGATTCCTGCACCCGCTCGGACAGGCAGCAATGTCACGTGTTTACCAACTTTGGGACAGCGATAGGTACTGACTTCAATGGAATATAGTCAGTACACCGGACTGGTTTCGATAGTCACCGGTTGGTGGGTCGCAGAGTTTGTAAGGAAGAAAAGGCGCGTTTTTGTCCTACTCAGCTGGCACTCCCAAATGCAGATACGAATGCTTGTAGTCGATCGTCACGACGAAATGTTTCAGCACGTCATAACCAAGAATTCCATCCGAGCTGATTTGCTTGAGTCGCGTCCCCGTTTTCGCCCTCACGTCCTTTCCGACATTTGTGCTCTCGCCCTCGCCGGGCACGATCACGATTACGTTTTCGAGAACCATAGGCCCGATCGTCAGCTCCGGTAGATTGAATTTCTCGACATCCGTTATCATGGTAACACCTGCGACGAGCGATTTAGTCGTCCCGTATTTCTCAAGCCAGTCAAATCGTGTTGCCGAGCGACGCGGGATCAAGATACCGGAGTTATTCCCGGTATCCAGCGTTAGCCAAAGGATCGCCTCCCCGTTCATGTCGGCCTTGACGATGGGCTGCGGCGAGCCCGCCGCCTTTTTCATACGGACGTTTGCAAGCTTTTTCAATTTAAGGGAATCATGCGTGACAATACGCAGCTGACTATTCGGATAGTCGATCTGTAGTATGAAGTTATTGAAAAACCCCAGACCGATAAGTACGTCGGCACTCCGAAGGCGTATCGGCATCATTTGGTCGACGTCGAATTCTGCCCCGAACATGCCGATCTCGAGACCATTGATTAGACGGACCTTGCGTTTGCCTGCAATTCCCGCAACGATGACCTGTTGCCCGCGCTTGTACTCCGACTCATGACGCGCAAGGAATCTCTCGGATATTCCGTTTCCCGCAGCACCGGAATCGAGCAGCGCGCGCGTTTCCACGCCGTTGACAGTAACCGGTATCGATATATGGCCACCATCGCTGTTAAACGGTACCCACTCCGATACTGCAGCACTAGCATCCATCGGAAGCGTGAGTATGAAGACAGAAATCATGAATCTCATAGCAAGCCTCGCGATACCTGAACCAGAGACATTCTACTATCGCTGCAATTTCATTTGGGAGTTTAGCATCTGGTTTTCTAACCGGCCCCTCCTGACCGCCACCAATCTCCAGGATGTTAGACTGCTGAGAGGCTGCTGCTGATGCAAAGCGGTGATTCGCACTCCTAAAGCGCAAAGAATCAATGGATAAGTTTAGAACAACAATTTGCGGCGAATGCCACTGCGGCAATTTGTCATTCGAGTTCAATACCAATGACTCTCCCGATAATATAGTGGTGAGGAGTTGCCAGTGCCATTTCTGCAAGGCACATGGTGCTGCGACGGCACGTGACCCCAACGGATTGGCATCTATTGCGGCGCGGGTCCCTGAGATGGTCGCACTCTATAGGTTCGCAACCAAAACCACAGACTTCGTTATTTGCTCGAAATGTGGCGTGTATATTGGCGCGGTTGTTACCGTTGAGGGGCGTGCATACGCAACGCTCAATATGAATGCCAGCAATTTGGCCGCAATGAAAGTTACGCCGATCGTTCACGACGAGGAGTCGAATCGCATTAGAATTGAGCGGCGAGTGAAAACGTTTACGCCATTGCTTAACTACCCATTTTAAGTATGACGCACTAAGCGTACTGACAAATTAACACCTCCCGCTCTGTCGAACAGGGCCCTCAGCTGCCAAAGACACGCCCAAATAAAAACGGCCCGCGATGCGGACCGTTTGTATTTGGTACTCCCTAGGGGATTCGAACCCCTGTTACCGCCGTGAGAGGGCAGCGTCCTGAACCGCTAGACGAAGGGAGCGGAGTTGCCCGTCCTTCTGGACGGGCCGGCTATTATACGGCCGGGATTCAAATGCTCAAGCGAAAATCGGTGATTTTTACTGTCCCGTGGGATTGAGCAGGCTGCTATTATACGGCGCATTCTTTCATCCAAACGGCAATCATTTGAAAAACAGCCCGAATCCCGGGTCTAAAGCGCCAAAGGTAATTCCACGCGCCGCCCACAACGTCTCACGAGACGAAATCTCCAATGCCGCACTTAAAGTTCTGTATCGCCTGCATAAGGCGGGCTATCAGGCATTTCTTGTTGGCGGCGGTGTGCGCGATGCGATGCTCGAATTGCATCCGAAGGATTTTGATATTGCCACCGACGCAACGCCTGACGAGGTGCGTTCGCTGTTCAGCAATTGTCGCTTGATCGGTCGTCGATTTCGATTGGCGCATGTTCGTTTCGGTCGCGAAATTATCGAGGTCGCGACATTTCGTGCTGCTGCCAATCACGTAGACGATGACTCGGCACATGATCCGGAAGGCCGAATCATTCGCGACAACGTATACGGCACAATCGATGAAGATGTTTGGCGTCGCGACTTCACCTGTAATGCCTTGTACTACAACATCGCCGATTTTAGCGTTTGGGACTACACGGGTGGATTTGACGATGTTAAGCGAAAACGCCTCGTACTGATCGGAGACCCGGCGCATCGATTACGGGAGGACCCGGTACGAATGCTACGGGCCGTGCGCTTTGCAGGAAAGCTGGGATTTACAATCGATGAGAGCGTCGTTGAGGCAATGCGCGGCCACACTAACCTGCTTACTAATGTTCCTGCGGCTAGATTATTTGATGAATTCCTAAAGCTGTTCCAGTCAGGTTTCGCGGAACGAACCTTCGAGCTGCTTCGAGAACATTCTTTGTTTGGCGAACTTTTTCCTGCCACTGAAGAGGAACTGTCGAACGACCCGAAATTCCTGGCGTTCACCCGTACGGCATTGCAAAACTCCGATCAGCGAGTTGCGGATGGAAAATCAGTAACACCGATGTTTCTGCTCGGTGTATTCCTCTGGATACCGGTCAAGAAATTGGCTGAGATCAGACGCTCCGAAGAAAAAATGTCGGAGTCGCAGTCCTTGAGCCTTGCTTCCTACGAAATCGTAGCGCAACAACAACGACGAATTTCGATACCGAAACGATTCACCATTCCGATGCGCGAGATGTTGGCATTGCAGCCGCGATTTGCTCACATGCGTGGCAAGCGCGCGGCGAACTTGTTGGAACATCGGCGCTTTCGTGCCGCTTACGACTTCCTGCTGCTGTTATCAGAAGTCGGGATGGGTGACGCAGAAACAGCGGCGTTCTGGACGGAAGTGCAATCTCAGTCTCCTGACGAGCGCGCCAATAGTTTTCAGATGCAGGCTCAAACTGGCAAGAAGCGCCGTCCGCGTCGCCGCCGCCGTCGTAATCCGACCGAATCGTCATAACGTCGCAGCGCTCCATGGCCAATGACAAACACTGGTATCCTGCCTACGTTGGTCTCGGTAGTAATCTGTGCGGGCCGGGCCGGCAACTTGAGATTACGTTCGAACAGCTCGATGCGATCCCTGATACTCGCTTGATAAGGCAATCCTCTCTTTATCGATCAGCGCCCTTTGGCGGTATTGAGCAGCCCGATTTCGTAAATGCGGCCGCGGCGCTGCTAACACGGCTCTCGGCACACGATTTGTTGCGCGAATTGCAACGACTTGAACGGCAGAGGGGGCGCGAGCGAGGAGGGCATAAGTGGGGTCCGAGAATCCTGGATCTTGATTTACTGGTGTATTCACAGCAGAAAATCGCTGCGGCAGATCTCTGCGTTCCGCATCCGGGCATTGGCGAGCGAAATTTTGTATTGTTGCCTCTTCGCGAGATAGCACCGGCATTATGGATTCCCGGCCTGGGGCCAATCGCGAACATCGAGACCAGCTCCAATGATCCTCAGATTTCACGCATTGAGTGAAGGAAATCAGTGACCGTTAGCGAATTGAAAAAACCAGTTAGTGGCGCACGCTACATCGCAATCGAAGGACCGATTGGTGTCGGCAAGACAGCATTGGCGAAACGCCTGGCCGACAGTTTTTCGGCAGATCTGGTTCTCGAAGAATTTGATGAAAATCCGTTTCTTGAGCGTTTCTACCGCGATGGGCGTTCGGCTGCACTGCCGGCACAGATGTTCTTCCTGTTTGCCCGTGCGCGCCAAATAGAAAACATGCGCCAGTCCGACTTATTTTCTAGTGTTCGCATATCCGACTATTTATTTACTCGAGACCGCCTTTTCGCCGAATTGAATCTGGATTCGGAGGAGCTAAAACTCTACGAACAGATTGCGGATAATCTGGCGGTCGATGCTCCGATACCGGATTTGGTGATTTACCTGCAAGTACCTGTTGATGCGATCATGCACCGTCTGGCAAGACGCAATTCGCCTTACGATCGATTCGTTGAGCGCGCGTACCTTGAGCGATTGACGGATGCTTACTCCCGATTTTTCCACAATTACGACGATGGCCCTTTACTGATAGTCAACGCGTCACAGATAGATCCTGTCAATAATGAAGCGGATTACCAGCAACTTTTTCAGCAAATTGAGCGTACCAGCGGTGGACGCCATTTCTTCAATCCTGTAACCGCCGCTTTTGCCTGATATCCTCGAGACTTATGTACACACAACTTGAACAGCGCGGGAAACCCGAGCCACCAGTCAACGTTTCGACGCTGCACAAAATGAAGGACAAGGACGAGCCTATAGCGTGCATCACTGCCTATGATGCCAGTTACGCTGCGCTTGTCGATGCTGCGGGAGCAGATCTGGTGCTCGTCGGCGATTCGCTCGGCATGGTGATTCAGGGTCACGATACGACAGTACCGGTTACTGTCGATGACATCGTGTATCACTGCCGCACCGTTGCACGCGGTCTTCGCCGCGCGTTTCTGGTCGCCGATATGCCCTTCATGAGTTACACAGAGCCGGGTCTGGCGCTCGACAATTCGGTACGCCTTATGCAAGAAGGCGGTGCCATGATGGTCAAACTGGAAGGTGGCGATGATCAGGTTGAAATCGTCGAGCATCTGGCTCGCCATGATATTCCTGTCTGCGCACACCTGGGTTTGAAGCCCCAATCCGTGCACAAAATTGGCGGTTTCAAAGTGCAGGGCAGAGACCCCGATAAAGCGAAAGAAATGCTGGCCTCTGCCAAGAGGCTGCAGGATGCGGGTGCCGACATCGTTTTGCTCGAATGTGTACCGAATGAAGCTGGGCGACTAATTACTGAATCGCTGGAAGTTCCCGTGATAGGCATCGGTGCAGGCCCGGATGTGGATGGTCAGATCCTGGTGTTGTATGACATCCTCGACATCACGCAGGGGCGCACGCCTAAATTCGTCAAGAACTACCAGGCGGGTTGCGACTCGCCACTGGCCGCGCTGCAGTCCTATATACGCGAAGTAAAAGAAGGGACGTACCCCGAACCTGAACATTGTTTTTCCTGACCAGGCATCGACCATCATGATTGTTGCCCATACAAAACAGGAACTCGAAGAGCAGTTAGCCGAATGGCGACGGCATGACGAGCACGTCGCGTTGGTGCCGACAATGGGCAATCTGCACGCCGGGCACCTTTCTCTGGTGGACCTCGCCCGTGAACACGCCGAACGAGTTGTCGTAAGTATTTTCGTTAACCCCACTCAATTCGGCGAAGGTGAGGACTTTGATGAATATCCGCGAACGTTGGAACGCGATACACGGCGTCTCAAGAAACCGGCTGCCGATCTGATTTTCGCGCCGGAGGTTGAGACGATGTATCCGTTCGGGCTAGAGGATGCGACGACCATAGCGGTACCCAGAATTACTGAGAACTTCTGCGGCGCGGACCGCCCCGGTCACTTTGATGGAGTGACGTCAGTGGTAGCCCGCCTTTTCGCCTTGGTACAGCCCGACGCAGCGGTTTTCGGTCAAAAGGATTACCAGCAGCAGTTAGTGATTCGACACATGTCTTTGGATCTAAATTTGCCGGTTTCGATTATTACCGGTGAGACGGTGCGAGAAGAAGATGGGCTTGCGATGAGCTCGAGGAATCAGTACTTAAGCGAAGGCGATCGTGCGATCGCGCCGGTCCTTTTCAAGCTTCTATCGGACGTCGCTAAACAATTGCAAAGCGGTGCTCGAAATTATTCAGATCTGGAAGTTGAGGCGATAGCCAAATTGAGCGCTGTCGGTTTTGACGTGGACTACTTTTCTATTCGACGAGCGCAGAATCTTGAAATTCCGGATCGCGATTGTGATGAACTCGTTGTTTTGGCTGCCGCACGCCTTGGTGATGCCCGACTGATCGACAATATCGTTGTTACGATCTAGTCAGAGACGGCGTTGCGACCTGCGTTCTTCGCACGATAAAGCGCCGCATCAGCATCGCGAGTCAACGTATCGAGATTACCTGTGTTGGCCAGTTCGGCAACGCCCATTGATATGTTCACCGGAATCTTGATTAACGAATCGCTACCATCCCCCGTCTTACCGCCGACAGCGATACGAACACGCTCACCGACGACCAGTGCCTGTTCCTTGTTAGCGCCTGGCAGTAAGACTGCGAACTCGTCTCCGCCATAGCGAACCAATAGATCATTCGGTCGAAACTGCGATTTTAATATTTTTGATACCGCCGATAATGCGCGATCCCCCGCGATGTGCCCAAACATGTCATTAAACTGCTTAAAGTTATCGACATCGATCATCATCATTGCAATCGGCTTGTCTTTTTCCAGACAAAGCTCAATCGCGGCAGGAAACATCTCTCGCATCGCGTGTCGATTAGCAAGACTTGTCAGTGCGTCGGTCGTTGCGTGACGTTCGAACTTCTTGAGTTCACCAAAACTATCTGCGATTACACGATTGTGACTACGCACTCGTTCTGAAAGAACGATCAGAAGGTTTTTTGCAAATTCATGGGAGGCATTAACCATTTCCCACAAGACCGACTGATGGATAAGCAATAGGTGGGATTCTTCGGCACCGATAACAAAGGCAGACGGGTCGCGGTCCTCAATGATCGACATTTCTCCGACGCATGCGCCGACGTCCATCGTAGCCAGCACCGGTGTATCGACTGACCCTACGTGGATATTGAGGCTGCCTGACAAGACGATAAAAACGTGTTCATTTTTTGCACCCGGCGACAGCAACAGCTCGCCGGCCGCCAGATCCTTGCGATCACAGCGTTGCAAGAGCTCATGCACATCGTTTGGCTGCACGCCCTTAAACAGCTCGAGGCTGTTAAGCAACGAGCGTTTGTAGTCCGAATTTATTGCCAATGATTGCGGCAACGCCGATTCCCTCAAAATATTATGTATTGTTACGATTTTCGACCGAGATAAACATCGACCAGCACACAGATTCGTGCTGGTCACAATGTGACGCAGGTCACTAGTCGTCAGCGTCGAGCTCTGCACGTGACTCGGCGAACTCGGCCCGGTCGGCATCCGTTGGTTGCGGATATTTCAAGCCTATGCCTTGTAATGCATCAATAATTATTTCGGCGACGCGCGCACGCATATAGGGTTTGCTGTCGGCTGGAATCGCGTACCACGGGGCCCACGGCCGGGAGGTAGCGTTCAACGCGTTTTGATAGGCAAGCATGTAATCATCCCAATGGCGTCTTTCAACGACGTCGCCCGGCTCGAACTTCCAGTTTTTTGCTGGGTCGTCAAGACGCGCCAGGAAGCGTCGTTTCTGTTCGTCTTTGGAGACGTTTAACCAGAACTTCAGGATGACGGTTCCATTGCGCGCCAGGTGTTCCTCTTGTTGCCGGATTGACGTCAAGCGCTCATTCCATACGTTGTCGAGATTCACGTCATCCGGTAGTTTCTGGTAACTCAATATCTTCGGATGCACGCGAACAACTAAAACCTCTTCGTATTGGCTGCGATTGAAAATACCGATGCGACCACGCTCTGGAAGTCGACAAGTGGTACGCCATAGAAAATCATGATCGAGTTCGAGGCTGGAAGGCTTCTTGAAGCTGAATACCTGGCAGCCGGACGGATCAATACCCTGCATCACGGACGCGATCGTGCTGTCCTTACCTGCCGCATCCATCGCCTGAAAAACGAGCAACACCGAATGACGATCGCCGGCGGCCAAAACGCGTTGCAAAGTCTTGAGTTTTTCCGTTGCCGCTCGTCGGTGCTTGCCTTTGTGCAAATGACCATCGGTCTGCGGCTGTGTACTTGCCTTCGAAATATCGAAGTCACCGTCGAACGAAACCAGGTAGGGCGAATCCGGTGCCTCAAACATTGCGCATCTCCGTCATGATTTAATATCGGCGTGTTGCTCGAGCGCCCACTGTACATGCTCGGCGACCAGTTTTGATTCGTCGTTTGCACGAGTTTGCAACACAGAAATAACTTTGCCTGTGGTTTTGGCGTTGCCAAGGGCCACAGCGATATTTCGTAACCAGCGTTCAAAACCTATGCGGCGAATTGCGCTCCCCTCAGTCCTGGCAAGCCATGTATCGGTATCCCACATGAACAGATCGGTCAGCTCCGCAGTGTCGAGACCGTGACGAGGTGCGAAGTCCTTTTCGGCGCTGGGTTGAGCGAATTTGTTCCACGGACAAAACAACTGGCAGTCGTCACAGCCGTAAATCCTGTTGCCAATATCCTTGCGGAATTCGACCGGAATGGCGCCCTTGTTTTCTATTGTAAGGTAGGAGATGCAGCGCCGCGCATCCAGAGAATATGGCGCAACGATGGCATTGGTCGGGCAGACGTCAATGCAGGCTGTACAGGTACCACAATGCGTTTCTTCGGCGGCATCTGTCGGCAATGGCAAATCGGTGTACAGCTCACCCAGGAAAAACCAGGAGCCACTGTCACGATCGATAACATTGGTGTGCTTACCGACCCAGCCGATCCCGGCCTTTTCAGCCAAAGCTTTCTCCAGTACAGGCGCGCTGTCGACGAAAACACGATAGCCGAACTTACCAATCTTTTCTTCAATATGGCGTGCGAGCGCGCGCAGGCGCCCGCGCAGAACTTTGTGATAGTCGCGGCCGAGCGCATAGCGAGAGATGTATGCGCTATGGCCATCATCGAGCAGCCGCTTGGCCGTTTCCTGAGACTCCGGCAAATAATCCATGCGCACGGAGACCACACGCAAGGTGCCGGGCACCAACTCTTCCGGTCGGCTGCGCTTGCTGCCGTGTCGCTCCATATAGTCCATAGAGCCGTGAAACTTTGCGCGCAACCATTCGGTAAGACGTTCTTCTGCAAGACTGAGATCTATGTCCGTGACGGCGGTTTGTTGAAATCCGTGTTCACCGCACCAGAAGACAAGCTCCTTCTTGAGCGCGGCCATGTCCGTGTCGGTGTAGTTGTTCGCAGACGTCAACAATGTTTGTTCCCTCGAAAGGCACAGTATAATCACGAGCATGCAAAACTTGCCTGCAAACATCTATTCCGTTGCGTCGGTTCGGGAAATCGATCGAATCGCGATCGAGGAACACAATATTGCGGGCTACGTGCTGATGAATCGTGCTGCGGCATCAGCGGTCAAAGCGGCTCGCGAACGTTATCCGGAGGCAAATCGCTGGCAGGTGATTTGTGGGTCAGGCAATAACGGTGGCGATGGCTACGTCGTCGCGAGACGCGCTGCACACGATGGCATAGTCGTCTCAGTGCTTACAATGCTGGATCCCGGTTCTTTGAGCGGTGACGCCGCAACCGCCTACGAGGACTTCGTGGCAGACGGTGGCGTTGTTATGCCCTGGTCAGGCGAACTCGATGCTGAGGCCACGCTGATTGTTGATGCGATGCTTGGCAGCGGGCTCGAACGAGAGGTATCAGGGGCATTTGCAGATGCGGTGTCGGCGATCAATCGACATCCGGCGGTTGTCCACGCGCTGGATATAGCGACCGGTATCAATGGCGACAGCGGGAAGGTGATGGGCAATGCCGTTATTGCTGGACTGACCACGACCTTCGTTGGGCTCAAGGCCGGCCTTTTTCTGGGGGATGGGCCCAATCACAGCGGCGAAGTCAGCTTTGATGACCTCGAGATTCCTGCGCAGTGCCGGTCAGGAATTCCGGCAATGTTCAAGAGAATCGACGACCAGTTGTTGCAAAGGGCATTGCCACCAAGGGCCAGAGGTGCTCACAAAGGTGACTTTGGCCACGTTTTGGTGATCGGTGGTGGTCCCGGCATGCCGGGTGCCGCGCGGCTTTGCGGTGAGGCCGCGCTTAGAAGCGGCGCCGGTCGCGTTAGCATTGCAACGCATCCCGATCATGCGACGCTCATTACAGCAACTCGGCCCGAGCTCATGTCGCATTCTGTTGCCGACAAAAGGGCGCTGACCCCATTGCTGGAGAAGGCCGACGTGGTGGCTTTCGGGCCAGGGCTGGGGCAGTCAGATTGGGCTCGTGATTTATTTTCATTGGTTTCAGAATCAGTGTTGCCAACCGTTTGGGACGCAGATGCGCTTAATTTGCTGGCAAATGAGTCGAACGTCGTCGAAAATAGGATTATCACTCCACACCCGGGTGAAGCTGCGACCTTGCTTTCGCAGTCGACAGCGGAGATCCAGGCCGACCGACCGGCAGTGGTGAAGGCGTTGTCGGAGCAATACGGGGGTATCGCTGTGCTGAAGGGTGCCGGAACACTAATTTCGTCCGATACCGGTCGGCCATTTATTTGCACATCAGGAAATCCCGGTATGGCCGTACCGGGAATGGGCGATGTGCTGACCGGCGTGATAGCCGCGTTTCTGGCGCAGGGCCTGTCATTAACAGATGCCGCAAGCGTTGGCGTTGAGGTTCACGCCAGAGCCGGGGACGTGGCGGCACTGGCTGGCGAGCGCGGAATGCTGGCGTCTGACGTCGTGAGCGCATTACAGGGCGTTGTCAATCCGTGAAGCGCTTTCTGGCTGATGAGGAGGCAACCCAGCGGTTTGCGCGCGAGGTGTTCGCGGGGTTACCGGAAGGACTGGCGGGTTGGACCGTGTTGCTCAACGGCGAGCTTGGTGCGGGCAAGTCGACCTTTGCTCGTGCACTAATCAACGCAGCGGGTCACGAAGGCGCCGTCCCGAGTCCAAGCTACACGCTTGTTGAGCCCTATGCTTTGGCTGTCGGAAATATCTATCACGTTGATTTATATAGAGTTTCGTCAGCGGATGAGTTGCGCTATCTTGGCTGGACGGAACTCGATGATGGGCTTCGATTGGTTGAATGGCCAGACAGGGCACCCGAGCTGGCAGAGGAAGCGGACCTCAATTTGGTGTTGAGCTACGAAGGCAATTCACGAACGGCGGAGTTAGAGGGCTTAAGCGCGCGCGGTCGCACATTGATTCAACAGATTAACTAAGTTTGCTATCTCTATAATTTTGAAGCGAAAACTCTTGGTTTTTGCGTCGATTTTCGTATACTCATCCGACATAATCCTCTGTATGCCGTTTTATGTCTTAATGATTCGACGCCGACTGACACTGCTTTCTCTCTTGTTGCTGCTAAGCGCTGCGGCGAATGCCGGATCGACGGTCGAAAATGTCCGTATATGGTCGGAAAATGATAAGACTCGTGTGGTGCTGGATCTGAGTCGATCCGTTGATCACAACATATTTACGCTGCGCCGCCCCGATCGCATTGTTATTGATCTGAAAGACAGCCGGCTCGCTGCATCACTTTCCAAACTGCCAAAAGGTGAGGGCACCGTACGTTCCATCCGGAGCGCGATCCGGGCAGACGGACAGCTTCGCGTCGTGCTGGATCTCACGCAAGGTGTTCGGTCGCGGAGTTTTCGGGCGGGGCCCAATTCTGAGTACGGCGATCGTCTTGTGATCGATCTGACGCAGGCCGGCAATTTGACGCCGGTCAAACGCGCATCGGACGTGTACAAACCGGGTCGAGACGTTGTTATCGCGATTGATGCAGGCCACGGTGGTCATGACCCGGGTTCCCTGGGTAGACGTTCCAAGGAAAAAGACGTCGTGCTTGCGGTCAGCAAGGAATTGGCACGGCGTATCAATGCCGAACCCGGTATGCGTGCCGTTCTGATAAGAGACCGGGATGTGTTCGTTGATCTCCCGGAGCGTGTGTCGATAGCACGGCGAAATGGAGCGGATTTATTCATATCTATTCATGCCGACGCATTCAAGGACTCACGGGCGAACGGCGCTTCAGTATTCGCTCTAAACATGGATCGTGCTGGCCGTACAGCACGTGAGACCTTATCGCAGCGCGGCAAGGCGCCGGTCAAGGTTGGTGATGTTTCTCTAAATGACAAAGATGCGGTATTGGCATCGGTGTTGTTTGACCTTTCGCAAAATGCGGCATTGAGCGCGAGTAATGATGTTGGTAATCGTGTGCTCAAACAGCTTAGCCGCGTCTCCAAAATGCACAGTACAAAGGTTAAGGAAAAAAGCCTGGCCGTTCTGACATCCGCGGAGATGCCGTCCATTCTGGTTGAGACCGGTTTTATTTCCAACGCGTCTGAAGAGAAGAAACTACGTGACAAAGGCCATCAAAATCGGCTGGCTGCGGCGATTCTCGCGGGCGTACGTGACTATTTCTACTCGAGTCCGCCTGCAGAAACGCAAATAGCGATGGATTTGCGTCGTCAGCCGTCGCAGCAGGTGCGGCACGTCATCTCCAGCGGCGATACGATTTCTGAGATTGCAGAGCGCTATAATGTCAGTCCAGCGGCAATTCGCAGGGCGAATAAGCTTTCCACTGATAAAATTCGCGTTGGTCAAACGCTGAATATCCCGGTTTTCACCGGCGGATAGTTTTCTCCGCGAGACATTTGCCCGCGGATTTGGAAAAATGGCGGATTGTCTTGCCGCCCGAAACCCCTTATGCCCATTCAGCAGCTTCCAGATCATCTGATCAATCAGATCGCAGCCGGCGAGGTTGTTGAGCGCCCGGCGTCGGTCATCAAGGAACTGGTGGAGAATAGTCTGGATGCAAGCGCACAGGCTGTGCAAATCGATGTCATGGCCGGTGGGCAAAAACTCGTTCGAGTACGCGATGATGGTAAAGGGATCGACAAGGATGAGATCGCATTGGCCTTATCGCGTCATGCGACCAGCAAGATATCCAGTCTGGATGACCTCGAAGCTGTTGCGTCTCTGGGGTTTAGAGGCGAGGCATTGCCCAGCATCGCGTCAGTCGCCCGGTTAACGCTGTGTTCAAAAACGCCGGATGCGGATTCCGCCTGGCAGGTCGAAGCAGATGGCGGTGTCATCAGCGCTCCGAAACCCGCAGCACACCCGCAGGGAACGACGATCGAGATTCACGATCTGTTTTACAACACACCTGCTCGTCGCCGCTTCCTGCGCACCGAAAGAACGGAATTCGGTCATATTGAAAAGTGGCTTCGTCGCCTCGCACTGTCGCGTCCCGAAGTCAGTTTCACGATGACACACAATCAGCGCACGGTATTACAGGCGCCAGCCGCAAAGACGGAAGAAGGGCAACGACAACGAATCGCGAAGATCTGTGGTGACGCCTTCGGCGAGCAGTGTATTTACATCGAACGAGAGTCAGACGGCATTGCCTTGTCGGGCTGGATTGGACTTCCGACATTCAATCGCAGCCAGCCCGATATGCAGTACTGGTTTGTAAATGGTCGGAGCGTCACTGATAAAACGCTGGCGCACGCTGTTCGGCATGCTTACCGAGACGTGTTGTTTCACGGCCGATATCCCGCTTATGTTCTGAATCTGACAATGGACCCTGCAGGTGTGGACGCTAATGCGCACCCGGCCAAACATGAAGTCCGTTTTCGTGATGGCCGTAGAGTGCACGGCATCGTTTCTCAGACGGTCGATGTCGCACTGCGCGACACTAAACCGGGTGGTCACAACGTCACGCCGATACCGATGACGCGCGAGTCTGTTTTCAATCAAGGCTCGATGCCACTGCATGCCGCCGCCTTTCAAGGCAGAGCATCGTCAGCGGGCGTTAGCGAGACGCTGGCGGCGTATCGGGCTATGGCAACGGCACCATTGTTGGCGGATCTACCGGAGCACGCAACAGAAGTTCCACCACTCGGCTTTGCCGTAGCACAGCTCGCGGGCGTTTATATTCTCGCTGAAAACAAGGACGGCCTCGTCATCGTCGACATGCACGCCGCACATGAGCGAATTACCTACGAGCGACTTAAGAAGGGATTTGACGATCGCAATCTGGTACGCCAACCCCTGCTCGTCCCGGAGTCGATTTCTGTGGCGGAAAGTGAAGCCAATCTCATCGAAGAGAACGGTGAGATGCTTGCGGGCCTGGGACTGGTTGTTGATCGCGCTGGCCCGAGTAGTGTGACCGTTCGTGAAGTACCGGCATTACTCAAGAACTCAAACGTCGAGTCGCTGCTGCGTGACGTACTGTCTGACTTGTCAGAGGCAGGGCAGAGCAATCGTATCGTCGACGCCGGTGATGATTACCTGGCAACGATGGCTTGCCATCATTCTGTGCGTGCCAATCGCTTGTTGTCCCTGGATGAAATGAACGCGCTGTTGCGCGAGATGGAACAGACCGAGCGCGCTGATCAGTGCAATCACGGCCGACCCACCTGGACGACGGTAACGATGTCGGAACTGGATCGCTTGTTCCTGCGTGGTCGCTGAGACGACTTGATGACCCGCAAGGCAGTGCTTCTCATGGGGCCGACGGCATCGGGTAAGACCGATATCGCCGTCAGCCTCTGTAAACGATTTCCATGCGACGTTATCAGTGTTGATTCAGCACTTGTTTACAGGGGCATGGACATAGGAACCGCAAAGCCGGATGCGGCAACCTTGCGTCGTGCACCCCACCAACTCATCGATATACGCGACCCGGAAGACAGCTATTCGGCCGGCGACTTTGTTCGCGACGCGCGTGCGGCTGTCCAACGCAGCTTTGCAAATCACCGGATTCCGCTTCTGGCGGGTGGAACGATGATGTACTTCCGCGCATTGTGCGAAGGAATCGCAGACTTACCGGCTGGAAATGACGCTATTCGCGCTGACATTGATCGAGCTGCGGCGGAGAGGGGCTGGCCTTTTATGCATGCCGAGCTCGAACGTGTCGATCCGGTGATTGCTGCAAGGTTGAATCCCAATGACAGTCAACGAATACAGCGTGCGCTCGAAGTTTTTCGCGTCAGCGGCAAGCCGCTCAGCCACTGGCAGAAAGAGGCTGCCGCAGACTCTGACGAGGTGGAATACATCAAAATTGCCCTTCAGGTCGAGCCACGAGCACTGCTCCACGAGCGCATTGAGCAAAGGCTCGATCAGATGATTTCCGGCGGCTTCGAAGAAGAAATGCAGGCCCTACGCGGGCGGCCAGGCCTGAAACGGGACGCATCGTCCATGCGCTCAGTCGGGTACCGGCAATTCTGGGCCTATCTGGATGGCGACTATCCGCAGTCTGAGGCCAGAGATCGCGCTCTGTTCGCGACCCGGCAGCTCGCTAAACGGCAGTTGACCTGGCTGCGGTCGGAAAAGGCGCTGTTCTCGGTTGACGCACTTGAAGTCGACGTCGCAGACACAATATCCGCTCATCTGGCGGCGAATCTGGCTTGATTTGGACGACGTACACCGATTGACGTGTGATAGACTTTTTAATCGCTTAGGCTGAAAGCTGCAAAGGGCACCCGGCGCCACCGGGAGGCAGTTTTCGAATACAAAAAATATCAAGAATAAGGAGACCCAATATGGCTAAAGGGCAGACGCTACAGGATCCATTCCTCAACATTTTACGTAAGGAAAAGGTCCCGGTTTCTATCTACCTCGTGAACGGCATTAAATTGCAGGGGCAGGTGGATTCTTTCGATCAATTCGTGGTTTTACTCAAGAACAGTGTTAACCAGATGGTCTACAAACATGCGATATCGACGGTTGTACCGTCACGTAATGTTCGTCTTCCGATGCCGGACGACGAATCTGGAGACGATGACGAGTAAGCACATGGCGATGCCGCCTCGGCCGGAGGTGGTATTTGTTTGAGAGACCGCAAAGTGGAGAAAGAGCAGTACTTATCCACGCGAGTCCCAACGGGTTACCTGAAGAGTCAGAACGCGAAGAGTTTGCAGAGCTTGCAATGTCCGCGGGCGCCACTGTGGCTGCTGAGCTCGTGGCCTCACGCAAACGGCCGGATCCGCGTTACTTCATCGGCAAGGGCAAGCTGGAAGACCTGAAAACCCTGATCAAGCAAAACGACGCAGAGCTGGTGATCTCCTGCGCGGCTCTAAGCCCCAGCCAGGAACGAAATCTCGAACGTGAGTTGAAGTGTCGGGTACTGGATCGTGCGGGATTGATCCTCGACATATTCGCGCAACGCGCGCGCAGTTTCGAAGGCAAGCTTCAGGTCGAGCTCGCACAGCTTAAGCACTTGTCGACTCGACTGGTTCGCGGATGGACTCACCTCGAACGCCAGAAAGGTGGTATCGGTCTGCGTGGTCCGGGTGAAACGCAGCTGGAAACTGACCGTCGATTAATTGGCGCGCGAATCCGGCAGCTCAATGACCGGCTGAAAACAGTCGATACGCGTCGCGCTATGAATCGTCGCAATCGTATGAAGGCCGAAATCCCGACCGTTGCATTGGTGGGCTATACAAACGCCGGAAAATCAACTCTTTTCAATGCCTTAACTGATGCTGGCGTATACGTAGAGGACAAATTGTTCGCAACGCTGGATCCTACTGTGCGACGCCTTGATTTACCCGAGGGAGAGCATGTTGTACTGGCCGATACCGTTGGATTCGTGCGTGATTTGCCGCATGAGCTTGTAGCTGCCTTCAAATCGACCTTGCAAGAGGCTCGTGAGGCCGACCTGATATTGCATTTGATTGATGCGAGCGATCCGAATCGTTGGCAGCGTGTCAGGCAGGTCAATGCCGTATTGAAGCAACTTGATGCGGACAAAGTCCCTCAGGTAAGGGTGTACAATAAAATCGATAAGCTGGATCGGCAGCCTCGAATGACAAATAATCGTCATGGAGAGGGGCGTGCGGTCTGGCTATCGGCAATAACGGGCGAAGGCCTGTCGATGTTGAAAGTTGCCATTGCAAACCGCTTGCGACAGAAGACGAGCTTTAGGACAATTCGCCTGCAACCGGCCGAGGGCAGGCAGCGGGCCAAACTATTTGAACTGGGCGCTGTCCTTAGTGAAGAGGTAATGGACGACGGTAGCTGGACTTTGGAGTTGCGTATGGCTGAAAAGGACTTGCGGCGATTCCTAAAGCGTGAAAATCTCGACATAAATCAATTGGAGCCGGCATCTGATGTGGCGGCAACTGCAGCAAACGAGTAAGAATTAATTATGGCTAACAACGACTCTGGCAATGGCCACGACCCGTGGAAACGGGACGATGGCGAGCCAAACGATCTCGACCAAATTGTGCGCGACTGGCAAAAGCGATTCGGCAGCATCATCGGCGGTGGTGGCGGTAACACGTCTGGTGTTGGCTTCGCCCTCATCATCATGTTTGTGGTTATCGGATGGGGACTGACAGGTCTCTACCGCGTAGACGCCGCTGAAAAAGGTGTCGTTCAGCGCTTCGGTGCATATACAACCACAACCGATCCTGGCTTGCGTTGGCATCTCCCATTTCCGATAGAGACAGTCGATGTCGTCAATACCGTATTGATCAATAATTACCCTTTCAGCACCGAGATGCTGACAGCGGATGAGCAGTACGTATTTATCGATATCGTTGTGCAGTATCGACGCACCGACCCGGTGAAATACAGCTTCGAGGTGGCCGGCCCTGACGTTACGCTTCATGATCTGACCGAGAGCGCTCTGCGCGGGGTTGTCGGGACCAGTACTTTGACGGAGTTGATTGGCGAACGCCGCGAACAGATACCTGAAAGAACAATGGGTGAACTACAAGAAACGCTCGAGGCTTACGGTGCAGGTCTGACGGTGACCTCAATCAACCTGAGAGTCGTGGATTATCCCAAGTCGGTGCAAGAGGCTGTCGACGACACGCAAAAAGCACGTAATGACAAAGAGCGCTATGAGCTCGAGGCACAAACCTATGCCAATGACATCATTCCGCGCGCTCGAGGCGCGGCACAACGTGTCTTGCAGGATGCAGAGGGCTACCGGGATCGACTGATAGCGGATGCCGAGGGTGAGGCCGCACGCTTTGAAGCTTTGCTGTTTGAGTATCAGAAGGCCCCAAGGGTTACGCGCGACCGCTTGTATATCGAGGCAATCGAAGAAGTCTACGGGCGCTCGAATAAGGTCATCCTGGACTCCGAAGGCAGCGGCAATCTGTTGTATCTGCCCATTGATCAATTATTGAGGCAATCGAATTCGGGGCCATCTCAGAATTCGACATCACGGCCGGGTGAAACAGAGCTGTCACCGATTGACGCAATATCGGACGGTCGTTCGACCACCAGCCGCGAACGGAGGACAAGAGAATGAATAACTCAAGATTCTCGATTTTAGTGGGATTCGGGTTGATCTTCGTTGCGGTTG
The DNA here is from genome assembly GCA_021773075.1 of Woeseiaceae bacterium. Taxonomy (GTDB): domain Bacteria; phylum Pseudomonadota; class Gammaproteobacteria; order Steroidobacterales; family Woeseiaceae; genus UBA1847. The sequence continues at coordinate 96,443 of JAJFKT010000004.1, read as the reverse complement.
GATTGTCAGCGTTCACGGTCGGTGAAAGAGAACTCGCGATCAAGCTGGCAGTGGGTAAAGTGGTTGAGGCCAACTACGAACCCGGGCTACATTTCAGATGGCCGGTGTATCAATCTGTGAGTAAGTTTCCGAGCCAGATCTTAAAAATCGATGATCCTGCGCAGCGTGTCTTCACGCTTGAGCGTACGGCGATGACCGTCGACTATTTCGTGAAGTGGAAAATTATCGATGAGGTCGCGTTTTACACATCCACCGGTGGCCTTCAGGAAGTCGCTATGGATCGACTTCGCGAGATCGTAAAGAACTCCATCGTAACCGAATTTGGTAAACGTACGATCCAGGAGGCGATTTCGGTTGAGCGCGTCGAACTGATGCGCGACATGCTGGTCAATGCCGCCGAGACCGCGAAAGGATTGGGGATAGAAGTTGTCGATTTCCGCGTTAAGCAAGTTGAGTTCATCGACGATGTACGCAATTCCGTTTATAACCAGATGCGCGAGGAACGGGCACTGGTAGCGGCCGAAACGCGTGCGGAAGGTCGGGAGGGATCTGAATTGATCAGATCTACTGCCGACAAGGATCGTACGATTTTGCTGGCTGAAGCGTATCGCGACGGCCAGATTATTCGTGGTGAGGGTGATGCCCGGGCCGCGGAGATTTATGCGAACGCGTATACCAAGGACGCCGAGTTCTACGCCTTTTACCGCAGTATTGATGCCTACAGAAAGTCGTTGGGTAATGCCGGGGACCTGATGGTACTGGATCCAAATAATGAGTTCTTTCGTTACCTGAATCAGTCGAGCGGCGAACGATAGCCACCGAGATTTTCACGGCACTGGCGCTGGTCCTTGTTATTGAGGGCATGCTGCCGTTCATATCGCCGCAAAAATATCGCGAGCTGGTGGCAGAAATTGCACAACTGGGCGACAATCACATTCGCACGATCGGTCTTGTCGTCATGATCGTCGGATTGCTGACCTTGTTCCTGATGCGCGGATAATAGAGCAGAAAAAACGATGGGAAGAAATGTAGTTGTCATCGGCACCCAATGGGGTGACGAAGGCAAGGGAAAGATTGTGGATCTCCTTACGGATCGAGCTTCGGCTGTAGCTCGATTCCAGGGTGGTCACAACGCGGGACATACGCTCGTAATTGACGGCGTGAAAACGGTCCTGCATCTGATTCCCTCCGGAATTTTGCGTGATGGTGTCAGTTGCCTTATAGGTAATGGCGTCGTAGTTGCTCTCGATGCGTTGGTCACAGAAGCAAACGCTTTGATCGAAAGTGGCGTACCGGTGTATGAACGCCTCAAGATCAGTCCGGGGTGCCCGTTGATCCTGCCCTCGCATGTCGCATTGGATGTAGCTCGGGAGAAGGCACGCGGTTCAGGCGCGATCGGTACTACTGGCCGGGGAATAGGCCCTGCATACGAAGATAAGGTCTCTCGACGAGCGTTAAAAGTTTCCGATCTGTTCGTCCGTGAATCCTTTGCGTCCAAGCTTGGCGAGATTCTCGATTACCACAATTTCTTGTTGAAAAATTACTACGGTACGGAAACCGTCGATTTTGCCCAGACGCTGGACGAGGCATTGGCTTACGCCGAAATTGTCGCGCCCATTACGGCCGATGTAACTCAAATCCTTCAGGACCTGGCTGATTCTGATCAGAGCATTTTATTTGAAGGCGCACAGGGCAGCTTCCTGGATATCGATCATGGTACTTACCCTTTCGTTACGTCATCCAACACGGTCGCCGCAGCCGCTAGCACAGGCACAGGCGTAGGGCCGCGCAATCTGGATTACATACTCGGAATCGTGAAGGCATATACCACGCGTGTCGGCGCGGGGCCGTTCCCGACCGAGTTGTTTGATGATCAGGGCTCGCACCTCGCGCGGGTCGGTGCCGAATTCGGAGCAACGACTGGCAGAGCACGCCGCTGTGGCTGGTTCGATGCCGTGGCGCTGCGCCGTTCAATTATCAATAGCAGCGTGTCGGGTTTGTGCGTGACAAAGCTTGACGTGCTTGATGAGTTGGAGACGATTCAAATTTGCGTCGGCTACGAAATCGATGGTGAGGCGATAGCGGGCTTGCCTGTGATCGTCGATCGATTCGCGGAGTGCACGCCTGTTTACGAAGAGTGGGCAGGCTGGCAGAAGTCCACAGTCGGCGTTACGAAATATGGCGACTTACCGCAAAAAGCGCGTGATTACCTCGCGCGAATCGAGGAACTCGCGGGTGTGCCGGTCGACATTATCTCAACCGGCCCGGATCGCGAACAGACGATTATTAAGACGCACCCTTTCGGCTAAGTAGCGAAATACCGATCAGCGACAGCAGCGCCCACAAGCTGATCGAACCGCCACCACTACCGCCACCAGCGCCGCCGCCGCCAACGACCGGAGCCGTCACCGTGACGTTTGTCGTCGCTGCATCAGAAAGACCTCGGGCATCCGACACCTCAAGTTGGAAGCGCAGCAAAGTGTCCGAACTGACGCTCGGCGCTGTAAAGCTGGCGGCAGCCGAATTGGCGTTAGACAGCGTCACGGCAGTACCCTGTATTTGCGTCCACGCATAGGTCAGCGAGTCGCCTTCGGGGTCGTTCGAGCCACTGCCATCAAGTGATACTGCCACGCCAGAGCCAACTGTCTGGCTTGCGCCGGCTACCGAGTTCGGAGCGCTGTTTGAACCAGCAGCATCGAATATATTTACCCGCAAATTCGAATTACTGCCGATCCCGCCACCGACGGCATTGCTTAGTTCCAGCTCGAAAAACTCAGTAGGCTCGCTGCTGCCATCATCGGCCACTGAATACTCAATCCACTTTGGACGGGCATCGCCGTCAGACCACGACAAAGTCCCGGTACTTGCACCCGTGTAGTCGGAACCGTTGCTCGCGTCGCCATTGACAATATTGAAATCAACCGAAAAAGCACCGGCCGCGCTGCCTTCACGTTTGACGACTGCGATCGCAGCTCCGAAGCCGCGCTCGACGACCGAAAATGTGTCCGTTGAGAATTGAACAATTGCACCAGCACCAGGATCACTAATATAGGCACTCGCGATACTGGGTGACGAGAGGGTAGCACCACCTTGCGGCGCCACGAGCTTGATGAGCGCACGTTCCAGGCCCTCGGTGCTGCCATCGTTCGTCAAACCGAGGTTAATGCTGCGATCACCGCCATCGCCATCGGCCCAGTTCAAAACGCCGCTGGTCGTCGTAACGTCCGCGAGATCGGCGCTTGCTCCGATTAGTTCCCAGCGCACGCTGACGCTACCTTGCGAGCCACCGGAGCGAGCAACAGAAAGGCTCAGGGTCTGCGTCTCATCCGCGCCAAATGCCGGGGAAGAAAATGACAAGGACCCTTGCGGAACATTCAGAGTGTTGTCTCTGACCATATAGAAACCACTATCGATATCACTGAGTGCGATATTGCCGCTGGGCAAGAACGGGTAAGTGCCCCAGTTACCTGGAAAACCGACATCGTCCGAAGTCGGATAGGTATCGAAACGACCGACGGGTATTGCGCTGGCAGGATTGGTGATGTCCAGAATGGTAAGGCCGCGCGAATAGTTCGACATGTAATAGCGATTGCCGCGAACGAAGCCATTGTGATCAATTGCTCGAGTCGGCCCCGTCCACGAGGTCATGATCGAAGGTGCCGTCAGATCTGCGATAGAAACGACTCTGAGCGTCGTTGACAGGCCGTTGTCGCGTTCATCGAGCTCGTCCTGCACGAACAGGAATTGCTGATCTTCTGTTGGCCAGCCAGAGTGCGTGTAACCGATGTTTGCATAGGGTAGCTGACTTAGTCGCGCGGGTGTATTGGCTACGGTAACGTCCCAGATATCGACCGAGGACTCGTTAAAATCGAACAAAATGTCGCAATGATCTGAGCCAGCCGCATTGACACACTGCGTGTCTTTGCGTGTGTCCGTTATGACCATCGAAGCACCGTCGTGCATATACAGACGATTACCACCGGGCTGATCCGCTGGTGTCGTTGGCGTCGCAATGAACGAAGGCGCCGCGGGATTTGCGAGTGAATATGCCCGATAGCGGCCATCGCTCTGGTCCGATCCGGCCAGAATCAGGGTCGGCGAGCTATCGGTGATGGAGAGTCCGGTCGCAAATTCGGTGTCAGTCAGATAGACGTTGTGTGCTTCATCGAAGTCACTTGCGTAGCTAATTCTTGCGATGCTGTGCGGCAACTTACTTAAGTCGATAATGAACAACCCGTCAGTTGCATTGTCTGCCGAAACGTAAGCATAAGCATTCCAGCGACCGTCGACTGCATTCCAAAACTGGTGAACCTTAATGTCGCGCCAGGTCGTTGATTGTCCGTCGATAAAACCAACTTCGCGTGGGTTTTCGGCATCGCTGACATCGAAGACGGCGGTACCGGAACTGTAACCAACTATCGCGTATTCCCGGTGCGTATTGAGATCCATGAAACCCCAGATATCAGCTCCGCGGGCTGGTGGTGTTCTGTTCGCGATATGTACCAGCAAGTCCACACTATCGCAGGGGAAGCTGCCTGCGAAACCAGCAACGCAATTCGTCGCCATTGCGTTCGATTGCAGGCGTAGCTGCGCATCAACCGCAGACTGGTTCGAGCCTTTGGAGTCGACAATGACACGGAAGCCTTTTGCCTCAAGGCCGGCAGCAAATTCATGCGGTATCCCCAGCAATGTGGATTTCGTACCACCGGCATAATTGCCGCGAACGTCGATCGCGCCACTTAACATATATACAACGTCAGAAATTTCTGACAGCTCGAAAGAACCCTCACCAACGCGAATCTGACCGTTCTTGCCAACCTGGCCCAATGCATACTTTATGGTTCGACAGGGCGACAGCGCGGCCTGACAATTGCCAGCGTCCAGGCCCTTGCTGCTTACGAAAAGCGGCGGATCGTCGCTGTCTGCATGGGCCAAACCGGAAAATGCGTGAACGGCCAACAGAGTCATGGTCTGTAGTAAATATCGTTTCATTTGAGGAACCGATCTTTCTTCGAAGTTACTATAATAACCGTTTATTCCTCTATACGGACCATACGATCGGAAATTTGTGAGGCCTGTCTTCTTGAGGGTCACAGCGGGCGCCTGCCTTTAGAACTATATGAAATAAGCGCTGTGATAGGCTCACCTCCAAACAAGAAAAAGGGATTTATTCCATGAGCGATACCACTCTCGGTCGCCCGTATCCGGAGCTGACCTGGGTTGCACTCATCGTCGGTTGGTTTATCGGCGTTATTCTCGCCGGGTCGATCGGCTATGCGGCTCTGGTTCTTGGGTTTTCTATTGAAGGTTCTGAGCTGGCAGCGATTCTCGGTTTCGGCATTTTGCGGGGATTGTTCAGACGCAAAAGCATCATAGAAAACAATATCGTTCAGACAATCGCGAGTGGCGTTAATGGCGCGGCGTCCGGAATGATGTTTTCAGTTCCAGCTATTTTCCTGCTTGGGTTCGGCGATCAATTCGACCCGGTGGTTCTGACTTTCGGCTGTATCGCCGGTGCCTACCTTGGTATCGCTTTCATCATTCCTTTACGCAAACACATGATTGACTATGAACGCCTGACCTATCCGGGCGGCGTAGCCGTAGCAACAATTCTGAAATCGCCGGGTGCCGGTGTTCGCAAGGCAATCATGTTACTGATCGCTGCGGCAATCAGTGGCGGTGCGCACTTTTTGACCCTCGATACCGGTGTCGACAACTGGAATGTTGGCGCTATCTTTAATTTGCCGGAATATATGAACGGCATTTGGTACCTGTCACTAATGACTATCGGTGTTGGCTTCATCGCAGGCCGAGGTGGTGTCGCATTTATCATTGGCGGATTCGTTGCGTACTGGTTCTTATCGCCATTGCTGTCAGTCACGGGTCTGTTTCCATCCGATGCTAGCGGCGAAATCATCAATACACCGGGGCCATTGCGACTGATGCTGTACCGACCAATGGGTATCGGCATGTTGATCGGTGGTGCGATTATGGGCGTCATTCTGGCGTTTCCTTTGATCTCGAGTGCAATTCGTTCGATGCAAAAAGCCTCCAAGGTGGAATCGGCGATCAGCAATGACGAAATGCCGATCAAGCTGCTTTACTTTGCAATTGTTGGCGCGGTTGTTCTGCTCAGCTACATGGCCGTAACTTCTGTTGAGACGGTTAGTCTTGGTCGCGGCATCCTGATGGCAGTGGTCGGTACTCTCTGGATCTGGATGTCCGGCATTATCTTGTCAGAGGCGATTGGTCGAACTAACTGGTCGCCACTTTCCGGTATGACGCTGGTGGGAATCACTCTGCTCATCATCGTTACTTACGGGATGGAGCGCGGTGACTCGATCGTCGCAGCGATTATGGTCGGTGCCGCTACCTGCGTCGCAATGTCACAAGCAACCGACCTGATGCTGGATCTCAAGACTGGCTATCTGGTGGGAGCAACTCCTCGCATGCAGCAGATTGGTCAATTCGCAGGAGCATGGCTCGGTCCTATCGTCGTAATCCTGGTGATCTTTGTTTTGCACAACGCAGAAGGGTATGGACTCGGATCCGAGAAGTTACCGGCACCACAGGCACAAGCTTTGGCCAGTACGATCGACGGCATCATGGGCGGTGATGTACCGACGCAAAAATATGCAGCAGGTGCGATTCTCGGTGGGATACTTTCTGCGCTCATGGGAGGACTTGGTATTACGGTTGGCCTCGGCTTCTACTTGCCGTTCAACATTGTCCTGACGTATTCGCTGGGAACCCTGGCGCGAGAAATTACGGATCGGACCAAAGGGAAAACCTGGAGCGAGGAGGTCGGTATACCCATTGCCGCGGGCCTCATTGTCGGCGAGGCGCTGGTAGGCGTCGGGAACGCGGCTCGCATTGTCCTTACGTCCTGAAGCGGAGAAAACGATGAAGAATTTCGGATATTTGTTGGTCGCTCTTGGATTTCTGGGCGGAGCATTTGCCACGTCTCTGGATGTACAAAACGTGAACTGGATGATGTTCGGCGTGATGGCAGTTGCCGCCATTATTGGTTTAGGGCTATACAAGTCGCAGCTTAATGCTCACGCGCGCTCGGAGACCGTGCTTGAGAATAATCGTGTGGAGCTGCGTGAATCTATCGCCAATATCGTCGTCGTACTGAAGGAACTGAATGATGACGGTTTGACTAAAGGCGCTGTGTTGCGTGATCGAATTGATCTGAAATTACGCGAGGACTTGCGCCGCTTTGCGGATGCACGCCAAAGCATGGTGCACTTATTCGGCTTGCAAACTTACGCAGATATCATGAGCAATTTTGCGGCAGGCGAGCGTTACATTAATCGAGTTTGGTCAGCGTCGGCAGATGGCTACGATGAAGAAGCGGAAACCTATCTTAAAAAGGCCGCCGGGCAATTCGATGAAGCGAAGCGGCAACTTCTGCTGGCTGCGGAAAGTATCGCGTGAATCCGGCTAGCTCTAGCCGCGGGCGCAGCGGCTGGTTAGTTCCGTTTGCAATGCGGCGACATCTTCGTTCATGAGGTGATCGCTACTGTCTTTCCAGCCCAAGAGCATTGCAATAGTGCGTTCGTTGACCAGTAGGTGATTGTCGCTGGATTGTTCGCCGACGTCCCAGCCGGGAACCGCGATTACGGAGCGAACCCGCACGTTGTGTCCGAGGAGGTCGCGAAATTCCTTTTGCAGGCGAATTGTTTTTGCTGCAATGGAGACTATTGAGCCGTCAGTTTTCTTGTTTGAGTATTCGATCCTATTGTCGTTTAGTCGCGCGTGCGCTCTCTTGTGCGATCGGCGCGCAATTACGTTGATCGCATAGAGTCCTTTTTGACTAATAATCACATGGTCAATGATGCCGGCGCTTGTTGCTACATCATGAAACACGCGTGTGCCCGCCACAGACATTTGCTGCAGTTGATGTCCGATCGCGACGTTCGCGTCGCGTAGGAATTTCATTTGATATTTGGCGACGAAGGTCTTGACCAAACAATATGCGGCGTAAATGGCAACGAGTATCAGGAAGCCCAGCTGTAGATAAAGTTGCCACAATGGATATCCGTTGAATAGATGTTTTGCCTGCAACACGTAGGCGGCGGCAAATAGCGTGAGAAAAACCAGAACGCCACTTAGGTAGGTCGATTGAGAACTTGATATACGATCGAGCTCTTCGCGGAAACGCTGCGCCGCTTCATGCATGATTCTGTCGGAAAAGCTGGGACTCGAACTGATCGTTCTGCTAACAACATTCCAGGTCTTGGCTATCAGCATGAAAATGATAGTGCTCGCCAACGCGACGGTTGCTGCACCGCTGAATGCCTCAAGTTCCATTTGCCCGATTCCGAAATAGGTGAAGATCGTCTGAGCGTAGCTCCGGGCCTCCTGCGACTCTGTGAACCAAGTCACATTGAGGTGTCGCGAAGCAGGGCGCAAATCGCGGTTTTCAGCTTTGGTTCAGCCTTGCTGCGGTATCTATGGGACATTAGGCTTGGAATAAAATCGAATGGAGTTCGTCATGAACAGCAAATTTAGTCTCTTGTTGCTTATTGTAGTTATTGCCGGCTTGGGCGGCTGTGCGAGTATGAGCGGCGACGAATGCATGACCAGCGACTGGTCTGCTATCGGATATGAAGACGGCGCGCGCGGGTACACGATTGACCACCTTTCAAAACACCGGAAAGCGTGTGCGAAACACGGTGTAACACCGGACTTTTCTGCTTATCAGAGTGGTCGCGATCAGGGTTTGGTCGAGTATTGCCAGCCGGGGCGCGGATTCAACGTTGGTGTAAATGGCGGCAGTTACAATGGTGTCTGTAACATCAATCAGGAGGCAGGTTTTCTTGATGCCTATAATGCTGGTTATCACCTGTATTCATTGCGTTCGAGAGTGAATCGCGCCACGTCCTCCATTAATTATAAAGAGCGCGAGCTGGATGAGATCGAAAAAGATGCTGCGCTTAACGCGGCCGCTTTAATATCGAACGACACGACACAAGAACAACGGATTGTTCTGCTGGTCGAACTCAAGAATCTGGCCGAACGCACAGGCACACTTGAGGCTGAGATAAAGGAGCTTCACGACGTCCGAGCGCGTGCTCAGGTTGAGCTGGATCACTACCAGGTTGTTGTAGCTGACCTGGGTTACTAGAACTACCAGTCGGGCTGATCGTCGTTTGTACGACGATCAGTTCTTTGCCGACGTTCTTTTTCGTAAGTCCCGGTCGATCCAGACGGCCCGGCCGGCGAAAATGGACTTCGACGATCGTGATTTGTTCGGCGGTCTTTGTATTGTGCGAACTGGCAGCGACATTCCAAAGCGTCACATTCAGGTAGCGGCAGTCGTGGAGCGGCTGAAGACAGGAATCGCCGCCCGGTCATCGCCTTGGCGGCATCGCAGCCGTTTTCCGAGTACTTGATAGCAACGGCATGATATCGTCCGGAGTCTTGCACTGACGGCTTCGACTCTGCGATTTCTGAGGCTTTGTTTTGACGGATACGAACGAACAGCCACCCGCTGGTAAGTATCAATAGCGCACCCAACATCCACTCATGCATGCCGTTATTACTCCCCAAGCGATAACGAGTGAACACTCTAGTCTGAATTACAGTCCTTCGTCTACCGTAATTTCGGCGAATTTTGTTGCAAGAGTAACCTCGACCGGCGTGTTGATCTCCTGATGGTGGCGCGAGCCGTATGTTATATCGGTGATTGCAGGTCCCGCTCGGCCTAGACAGGGATCGCAGAAACTCCGAACAGGGCTGGGTGAAAATACACCAGTAATGCGAATGCAGCCGCGGCAACAAGCGCGGTTATGACGTCTTTTATGAGCGCTACGCTTTCCGGTCGCTGCCACAGTCCATCGCGCTTGTTAATGAAGATCATCTCAAGAATGGCCCATATTCCCAGGCCACCGAACAGCGCAAGCGAACGGTTATCGCCATTATTCAATAAATGACCGATGCTCCAGCAGAGAACGCCAGTCATCTGAGGGTGACGGATATAACGTCTTAAGTTATTCGGAATACTGGACGTGACAAACAAAAGTATCGCCATAATCAGGAAGGCGGAAGGAATGCTGTCGCCATACATAGGCGGCACGTAAATCGCGCTTGTTACGGCCGACTTCCAACCGTATATGATCAATACCAGTGCAATAACGATATCGAGCGCGAACAAGCCCTTGAACGGGCCTTCACCGAGCTTGCTTGCCAGATTGGTACGCAAGCCGGGCGCAGCGGCTGGCATCAAATGAGTAACACTCCAGAAAACAACACCGGCTATAAGCAACGACATAGCGCCTCTCCTATTGGATCATATGGGGCGTCCGAGTATAGCAATTCATGCTAGATTGCCGAGCATATGGCGAGTGAGAACGGCATGCAGACCGAGGGGAAGTTGATGGACATGTTGACCGGATATGCCGCGTCGCATCAACATCCATTCAATGTATTCATCCACCTGATTGGCATTCCTACAATATTGCTGGGCGTTCTCATTCCGCTGACCTGGATTGGATTTGCGGTAAACGAATTTCACATCTATTTGGCGCATATCGTGATTTTCGGATTTTTTCTCTTCTATTTATCGCTTGATTTCATCTTTGCTGTGGCATTCGCGATTGGCGCCTTTCTGTTGGCGATGCTTGCTGCTAAGTTAGGCGACTATCCAGGATATACCGCTTGGCTGATATCGGCAGCGTGCTTTTTCGGCGGCTATGCCGCGCAGTTCGTCGGCCATGCTGTTGAGAAATCAATGCCTGTACTGATCAAACATCCAATACAAGCGAACCTGGCCGCACCGTTTTTCACTGTTGTCGAGTTGTTCAAGATCGTTGGACTTCGAAAAGAGCTGTTTGACGCGGTTCAACAGCGCGTCAGGCATAACCGTCGAGCGTCTTTCTAAGATCCGCCAATAGTAGTCGCAGCGTTCCCGTCGTCAGAACGAACTCAGAATCCAGTTGAGCTAATGGGTCATTGCTATCGTCCGACTCATCGTCCATGCCGACGATTCGCATTTTGCTAAGGACACAGTTTTCATCCAGTACGAAACTCAGAACATTGTCATAAACGATAGACAGATGCGTTAGGCGCATACCGTCGGCGACATGGTTTCGAATTGCCTTATCACTCAGATCAAAGTTCGCCCATCGGACCTTTGAGTTCGCATCACCCGCATCCTGCATTCGACACTCGCGACCCAGCGCAAATTGCGACGGTGCATTGCCCAGGAAAACTCGAGTCAGTAAATCCCCGACTGGCTTGTTGAATTGCAAGGGCCGGAGGTTGATGTTCTCGACGCCTGCGCTGAGGCGGCGAAGGAAGCGCTCAGCCGCTGTGGGTAGTGCCGTATCTATTCCGAGGATCTTTTCCTTTAGATCGACATAGCCCCAAATCTTATCCGACTTGAGGAGTGCCTTTGGCATGAGTTCGTCACGTGCCTCGGCCTTCATGCGGCGCTTTTCACGCGGGCTTGGCACTTCCTGCATGCGGCCACGGTATTCCTCGATGCGTTGCTCCAGCTCTTCGTTTACCGCCGCCGCAGGCAAAACTCTGGATTGACTGCGGAGCCTGATCAAGTCCGCTCCGTTGACCCTGCGCGCTTGCAGATCACTGGAGTCGGGCGCGACCGGCATGAATCCGGAACTGCGCTCGGTCAACGGTCCGCAGGGTGTGAATGCCGCTTTGCCGAGCAATTCGGCTACCTGTTCTTCGCTGTCAGGCCAATCATTCTCTATGCGGTAGTGACGGACGTTTCGGAACATGCGGGGCTTCGCGGTGTTTGAGGGCGACGCAGTATCGCTATTTCGGCTTCCGATGTCACCCACGATCTGGTCACGTGTAGAATCGCAGTCATGAAAGAATCGCTTGTCGCAATTTACAACGACGCCATATCAAGTCTTCGCGATTTATTGCCGATTGTAATCGTCATCGCGGTTTTTCAAATGTTCGTGATTAAGGCGCCGCTGGAAGGCTTGGCCACATTGATTGTCGGCGCGCTGCTGGTTGTTTTTGGTCTGGCCTTTTTTATCTTTGGCCTGAGAATTTCACTGTTTCCTGTAGGCGAGGGGCTGGCGCACGCGTTGGCGAGAAAGGGCAGCGGCTTCTGGCTAATTACATTCGCGTTCACGTTGGGATTCGGTACAACGGTGGCGGAGCCGGCATTGATCGCGGTCGCGCAAGAGGCGGCCGCTGTGGCAGCTTCAGCCGGCGCTATTGATGCCAGTGAGGAAGCCCAGGCCAGTTATGCGTTCGGGCTGCGCATGACGGTAGCGCTTTCAGTCGGCGTGGCGCTGGTACTCGGCGTTATCCGCATTCTGACGAACTGGTCACTACCGTTGATGATCATCAGCGGGTACGTGCTTGTTCTCCTGATCACAACAATCGCGCCACCCAATATTGTCGGCATCGCATATGACTCGGGTGGTGTGACGACCTCCACTGTCACAGTGCCACTCGTGACAGCGCTGGGCGTTGGACTCGCCAGTTCATTGCGAGGTCGAAATCCGATGACGGATGGTTTTGGCTTGATCGCTTTTGCCTCGCTAACGCCGATCTTGTTTGTTCTGGTATACGGGTTAATCGTGCAGTGGATTTAGTACTGGATACGTTGACGTTTATTGCCAGCAGCGCCGTTGATGTCGCTCCGATAGTTGCGTTTCTGTTCGGCTTTCAGTTCTTCGTTATCGGCGGAACAATGCCGAACGCCAAACAGATATCTGTCGGCTTTGTTTTCGTTGTTATTGGGCTCGGGCTTTTCCTGGTCGGGTTGGAACAAACTCTGTTTCCGCTGGGTCGTCTGATGGCCGAGCAATTGACGCACCCTGAGATTCTGCGCAGTGGCGTTGAGGCAGGGGTTGCGCTTTCCTGGCGAGACTACTACTGGGTCTACATTTTCGCGGCCGCGATTGGTTTTAGCACGACACTGGCTGAGCCATCGCTGATTGCCGTTTCGACCAAGGCAAATGCTGTTTCGGGTGGCGTGATTCGAGTGCTTGGATTGCGTGTAGCGGTCGCGATCGGCGTCGGCGTCGGCGTTGCTCTGGGCTGTTATCGAATAGTGACAGGTCTGCCATTGCACTACTTTATCGCTGTCGGTTACTTCATCGTAATACTGCAGACGTTGTTTGCACCGAAAATGATCGTACCGCTGGCCTACGATTCCGGCGGCGTCACGACCTCAACCGTTACGGTACCGCTGGTGACTGCCTTAGGTCTGGGGCTGTCTGAAGCCGTTCCCGGTCGTAGCGCGCTGCTGGATGGGTTCGGGTTGGTGGCATTTGCGAGCTTATTTCCGATTATCTCGGTCCTTGGCTATGGGCAGCTCGCTGCGTTGCGGGACCGAATTTCTGCTTCAAAAAAAGAACAGATAGTTCAACTGGAGATTTAAGATATGCACTTTAAGTTAATCGTCGCTTTCGTCGAAGACACAAAGACTGACGAAATTATGGAGGCTGCGCGAGCTGCTGGAGCCACAGGATGTACCGTAATCAATAATGCGCGAGGCGAGGGCATTAAAGAGAGCAAGACGTTCTTTGGGCTCACTTTGTCCACGCAGCGGGATGTGTTGTTATTATTGGTCGAGGCGCATCTGAGTCGGCATATTCTCGAACACATCGGCGAGGTCGGTGAGTTCGACGCAAAACCGGGGACCGGTATTGCTGTGATTATCGATGTGGAAGACGCGGTCGGCGTTATGCATCAGACTGAAGAACTCGGCGACATCGTGGAGGAAGTGTTATGACGGACAACAACTGGGGCCTGGTGCGGGACTGTATGCGCAGCAACGTGACTGAAGTTGACGGGCAGATGGATGTCCTCACAGCACTCAAAGTAATGAAAAAAGTCGGTGCGACTAGTCTGATCGTCAAACGGCGCGACGAAAACGACGAATACGGAATGTTGCTGTTCTCCGATATCGCCAAAGAGGTGATCGCGAAGAACCGCGCACCGGAGCGCGTCAATGTTTATGAAATCATGGCCAAGCCGGTCCTCACTGTAAGGCCGGACATGCAGATTCGCTACTGCGCACGTCTGTTTGAAAACTTTGGTGTCAGTCATGCCCCAGTGGTGGAAAATGACAAGATCGTCGGGATGGTGAGCTTTTACTTGCTCGTGCTGCACGGCCTGCCAAATCTCGATTAAGCGTATGACCTATCCACGGCGAATACGACCGGGTGTTTCACCCGTTATATTTCGAAAAGCCTTTCGAAACGCCATCTCGGAACTGTAGCCAACATCATTAGCAATTGTGGCCATGGTAGCGCTACCGGACCTGAGCAGGTCGGACGCTTCCTGCATTCGCCATTCTGCGAGGTAGCGCATCGGTGTTTTGCCAACCAATTCTACAAACTTCCTCGAAAATACGGATCGACTCATGCCGATTTCGTTGGCTAGCTCGGCGACGGACCAGTCGTGCTTGAAATTCATGTGCATGAGGTTGAGCGCATGGCCTAATTGCTTGTCAGCCAGGGCGTACAACAGGCCAGCGCTGGTGCCGGAATCAATTTGCATTCGCAAAATTTGAATAAACAGCAAGTACGCGAGTTCGTTCAGAGCCGCACCCATTCCCTGCTGGTTTTGTTCAAGCTCCGAGATGATCAGTTGCACCAAGGGGTAGGCGGAGTGCTGACGGCCGCCTTCTTTTAAGTCGAGCACTATCGTGTTTGGCAGGCTGTCCAGCAAGGGCCAGGCATCTCGATTACGAAACTCGAAAAATCCACATAACAGACTTGTTACCCGGCCTGATATTTTCGTCGGGACCTGGTTGATAATTTCAGGCGCCGGTGTGTTCGGATCGCTGGAAATACAGTGCGGTGCATCATGTGGAAAGACCACGAAGTCGCCACTCCCGAGTAGGCGAGGCGGTTTGGAATCCGTGGTATGCAGCCATCCAGTGCCCTGTTCGACCAGATGAAATGGCATCTTGCGGTGTCCGGAGGTATCCATTGCCCAAAGCCCACACAGGTCAGCCTGCATGAATATTTCCACTTTCATGCCCAGTTTCGCAAGGATGACGCTCAAGCCATCGGGGGTCGAATTGGGACGATTGGATATAAAAGAAGCGGTATTGAACATATTTTCGGTCCATTCAAGGACGTAGAGTAGCACCTGTCTTATTGCAATGCTACTTAAAGGAGAATGTCATGAAGTATTCGAACGTTGTTTCAGGCCTGGCAGCAATTGGTGCTCTAACGTTTATGCAAATCGCACACGCGCAGCTGCCAGATCCAGGAATGACCATTGATTCGTCGAACACGGCGCTTGTTATTACCGATCCGCAAAACGACTTCCTCAGTCCTGAGGGTGTCACCTGGGGCGTTGTTGGTGAGAGCGTGACGAAGAACAACACCGTGGCGAACATTGACTCGCTATTCAAGGCCGCAAAGAAAAATGGTTACGAAGTATTCGTTTCACCCCACTACTACTTCCCCCACGATCATGGCTGGAAATTCGAAGGTGCTTTGGAAGTGCTTATGCACAAAATCGGTATGTTCGACCGGCCCGGCGCCCTGTCACTAGAGGGTTTTAAGGACTCGGGTGCGGATTGGCTGAAGCAATATAAGCGCTACATAGAAGACGGAAAAACCGTTGTCACCAGCCCGCACAAGGTATATGGACCGGAGACCAACGACCTGGTTCTGCAGCTCAGAAAACGCGGTATTAGCCGGGTAGTGCTTGCCGGTATGTCGGCGAATCTCTGCACGGAATCACACATGCGGGAATTAATGGAGCAGGGTTTCGAGGTTGCTGTTGTCAGCGACGGTACCGCCGCCGCAATTGTTCCTGATGGAAACGGCTACGAGGCTGCTTTGACCAATTTTCGTTTCATCGCCAACGACCTCATCTCAACGAAAGAGGCTGTTGCGGCACTTAAAGCGGGAAAATAGTCAGGCGAACGGGACGTGGGCAGTATGGAGAACGTTCTCCTCGCACTTCAAATGAATAGGCCCCCGGATAGGGGGCCTACATTCATTTGGTGCCGAGAAGAGGACTTGAACCTCCACGACCATAAGGCCACTAGCACCTGAAGCTAGCGCGTCTACCAATTCCGCCACCTCGGCAGGTGAAGAACCGCGTACAATCCATCGCAGTCCAACGGGTGGCGCACTGTACTCAAAGCGGTTGCCGCCTGTCAATTATCAGTTAACCCACAAGTAGAATGGAGTTCTCCCACTTGCCAAGTAAGTCCAGTACACCCAAGAAGAATGATGCCTCGAAGACTAAGGGGAAGACCAGGGGCCCGAAGAAAACGAAGCCGTACAAGCACCCAATTCCGAGTCAGAATGACCTCATAGACTTTCTAAATGATGTCGGCAAACCATTGAAAGTTGAACCAATTTTGAAGGCCTTCTCTTTGAAGGGCCAACGTACGCGGTCTTTGCTGGTCGAGCGATTGAACAGCATGGTCAGGGCGGGGCAAATACTGGAGAACCGTCGCGGAGAATTCTGTCTGACGGCAAAACTGGACCTGGTGACGGGCAAGGTCATCGGCCATCGCGATGGATTCGGCTTTGTTATTCGGGACGATGGCGAGCCAGATGATGTCTATCTGTCAGCCCGCGAAATGCGGGCCTTGTTCAATGGCGACCGCGTCGCGGTCAGGATCAAGGGACTGGATCGTCGCGGCCGGGCTGAAGGTGAACTCGTCGATGTTTTAGAGCGTGGTACGCGCGAGGTCGCTGGACAATTTATTAAGGAACGTGGCATTGGCATCGTCATACCGGATAACGCCAAACTCTCACATCGCATCCTGATACCGAAAGGCGAAGCCGCAAACGCGAAGCACGGCAACATGGTGGTAGCAGAGATTCTCGACTATCCGACACACGTGGAGCAGGCAACCGGTCGCATAACGACCGTCATCGGTGTTCCCGGCGAGAAGGGTATTGCTACGGAAATTGCCATTCATGCTCACGGCATCCCGTTCGCGTGGCCGGGCGAGGTCCAAACTGAAGTTCAAGGGTTCGGCACGACGGTTTCGTCGAGCTCGCATGGCGGCCGCACGGAATTGCGCGATGTCGATCTCATCACTATCGACGGCGCTGACGCGAGGGACTTTGACGATGCGGTTTATTGCAAGAAAACGGACGATGGTTGGCGACTGCTGGTCGCTATTGCTGATGTCGCCAATTATGTGCAGGTAGGCTCAGCACTGGACAAAGAGGCAATCGTTCGTGGCACGTCGGTGTATTTCCCCGACCGCGTGGTGCCCATGCTGCCCGAAGTACTTTCAAATGGCCTGTGTTCGCTGAATCCCAGGGTTGACCGGCTTTGTATGGTCTGTGACATGCGCGTTAGCGCCGCGGGCAAGGTCACGAAGTCGACCTTCTTCGAGGCGGTGATGAATTCGAAAGCCCGCTTGACCTATAGCCAGGTCGGCGATTTCCTGGCTGGTAGGTCGAAGTCATCTGTTCCCGAAGCCTTACACGGCTCGGTTCGCGACCTGCAGGATCTCTACAAGGCTTTTGCCAAATCTCGTGCGAGCCGCGGTGCGATTGAGATCGATCTGCCGCAAACGAAGTTCAAGTTAAACGACGACGGCGAAATCGACCGCATCGAGGTGGTGCCGCGCAATGACGCACACCGCCTGATTGAAGAATGCATGATCGCAGCCAATGTTGAGGCTGCTAAGTTCCTGAAGAAACACCGCATCCCCGCTTTGTATCGGGTGCACCCGAAACCGGATCCGGACCGATTTAGTGATTTGCGCCTCTACCTGGTGTCGCTCGGACTGAAAGTGCCGCACCCGGATCACGTAGAGCCGCGGCATTTCACGCAGCTCATTCATCAGGTCAAAGACAGGCCCGATAGCGCCGCGATAACGATGGCAATGCTGCGCTCCCTGACCCACGCCGAGTATTCGCCGAAGAATGTGGGGCACTTCGGTCTCGCGCTGGAATCCTATGCGCACTTCACGTCGCCGATCCGGCGCTACCCGGATTTACTGGTGCATCGTGCAATTCGCCATATCGTACGAGGCGGCAAGGCCGGGACCTACGACTACGCGCCGAAGGAAATGGAGCGTTTGGGGGCCATTACATCGGCGCATGAAAAACGTGCCGAGGAAGCGACGCGCGATGTGGAGGCGTGGCTCAAGTGCCAGTATATGGAAGGGCACCTGGGCGAGGAGTTCGACGGCGTGATCACGGGCGTCACCAACTTCGGCGTTTTTGTACAGATCACGGAATTGATGACGGACGGCCTGGTCCACGTCACTAGTTTGGCGAATGACTACTACAAGTTCGATGCCGCCTCGCAGCGGCTCGTTGGCGAGCGTAATGGACAAACCTTCAGCCTGGGCGAACGAATGCGAATTCGGGTGCACAAGGTCGATATGGAAACGCGGAAAATCGATTTCAGACCCGTTGAAAAACAAGCTCGGTGAGCAAATCCCACTACATAACCGGCCTTCGCGCTGTCGAACAGCTGTTGGCGACAGGCTCGAGCGACGTGCGCCGAGTTTATGCGGAATACCAAACGGCCAATCCGAGGGTTCAGGCGGTGATCGATTTGGCACGAAACTCTGGAATCGACGTCCAGGCTGCAAATCGCGCGCGCCTGGCCCAGATGGGCGGTGAGGCGCGTCATCAGGGCGTCATAGCGGAGGTCTCACGCAGTACCCTCATGGATGAGGCTGGATTGCGCACGCTGGTCGAGACGCGCCTTGAGGCAGCCGACGTTGAGCCGTTACTACTGCTGGTGCTTGACGGCGTTCAGGACCCACATAATCTCGGCGCCTGTATGCGAACGGCGGACGCGGCCGGCGTGGACGCTGTCATCGTCCCTCGACACGCCGCGGCCGGCCTCGGTCCAACCGTGAGCAAAGTTGCGGCCGGAGCAGCGGAACAACTCCCCTTTGCCACAGTTGGTAATTTGAATCGCGTATTGGGTTGGTTGGCAGATTATGGTGTGCGGGCGATAGGGACTAGCGATAAAGCCGATTCCAGCCTGTTTGAGGCAGATTTGAGTGGCTCCGTTGCGCTGGTTATGGGCCGCGAGCAGACCGGCCTCAGCAAGAGCATCAGCAGTCGCTGCGACACTCTGGTTAGTCTGCCGATGGAAGGCGTGGTCTCAAGCCTCAATGTGTCCGTGGCTACGGGCGTTTGTCTCTATGAAATAGTGCGTCAAAGGGCCTTGCACCGCCCTTAAGCCTTCGGTAGGATGCGCCTCCCGTCCACTTGGGCGGGAACCCTCTTGCTACACCGAATGGTCGGGTAGCTAAAATCCGTAAGGGGCAACAATGAGACACTACGAAATCGTGTTTCTGGTTCATCCGGACCAGAGCGAACAAGTTCCTGCCATGGTAGAAAAATACCACGGCATGGTGACTGAATCAGGTGGCAGCGTTCACCGCAGCGAAGATTGGGGTCGCCGCCAGCTGGCACATCCGATCAACAAAATCCATAAGGCGCATTACGCTCTTCTCAACGTTGAGTGCGACTTTTCTGTGATCCAGGAAGTTAAAACAGCCTTCAAATTCAATGACGCCGTTCTACGCCACCTCGTTATTTCTCGTGATGACGCTGTGATTGAAGCATCGCCAATGGCCGTTGCAGTCGCTGAAGAAAAAGCGAAAGAGAAAGAGGCACAGCAGCGCCGCGATGCCAAGGCAGTAGCCGAAGCCGCCATGCGTTCTGAACGTGCGGCTGATGAGAAGGCTGAAGAGGCCGCTCCGCCAGCAGTTGAAGAAACACCGGCGGCTGATGAAGCAGCGCCCGCCGCAGAAGAAAAAGCGCCTGAGGCTGAAGAAGCAGCGCCTGCCGCAGAAGAAAAAGTGCCTGCAGCTGAAAAAGAAGCAGAGGCCGCTGTTGAAACTGAAAGCGAAGAGGCGGCCGCAGAGCCAGCCCCTGAAGCTGATGCCGAAGCTAAGAGCGCCTAAGGAGAATTGCTATGAGTCGTTATTCACGTAGACGGAAATATTGCCGTTTCACCGCCGAAGGCATCACGGAGATCGATTACAAGGATCTCAATCTGTTGAAGGCGTACGTTACAGAGACGGGCAAAATTGTCCCAAGTCGTATCACTGGTACGAAGGCTCGTTACCAGCGTCAGCTGGCATCGGCTGTAAAGCGGGCTCGATTCCTCGCTCTGCTGCCGTACACCGACCGCCACTAAAACGCTGTCGGAGCAGGTCTTGTGCTACAGGCGATAGCCGATCGGCTGGTCGCACGGCCGCAAAATGCGGTATTGGGACTGGTCGTAGCGTTGTTACTACCAGCACCGCAGCTAACGGGCGGCGCCATACTGGTGTTGCTGGTTTTGGCAAACGGCGCAAGATTTGCCGTTATTGAAGCAATGTCCGCCACCGCGATTGTGGCAGTACTTTTCCTGCTACTTGGTGGGACGCTGGCTTCAGTAATAGGTTTGACGGCCGGGACGTTTGTACCGGCCTTGTTGCTGGCAGTAATGCTGGTAACGACGCGGTCTTTGACACTGACTTTACAAGTATCAGTGATCGTGGCGGTTGCAGCACTGCTTTTGTTTCAGCTGGCTGTTCCCGATCGAGCTGCGTTTTGGCAGCCGTATCTGGACCAGATGGCTGAGATTTTCAGGCAAAACGGATTGCAGTTGGACACCACGGTGTTTACTGCAGAGGTCGTGACTATAACGGTTGCCCTCGCATTCTGGCTGCTGCATACAGCTGCTTTGTTATTTGGTTACTCGCTGTATCAGCGATTGACCACCGAAACAGTTGCATATGGACAGTTTCGGGACTTGAATTTTGGGCGCGTGATTGCGTTAACGGTTGCATTGATTTCGCTGTTGGCATTCGTGATCGACGCGACCTGGCTGCAGAACATTACGTACATGTTGTTCGTCATGTTCATGATGCAAGGATTGGCAGTCGTGCACTGGTTGCGCGATGCCGCAATTCTGCCGTCGATAGCGGTAGTATCAATGTATCTGTTGCTGCCTTTTTTGCAGGTCTTGCTGGTAATGGTGCTGGCATTGATGGGATTTAGTGACGCATGGTTTGATTTCCGGCGTCGATGGAAAAAACGGAAAGGTTCGAAAATATGAACGTTATTTTGTTGGAAAGCGTTGAAAATCTTGGCGGCATCGGTGACCTCGTAAAGGTCAAGCCGGGCTATGGGCGTAATTTCCTGCTTCCGCAGGGCAAAGCAGCTTTGGCAACGCCTGATAATATGAAGAAGATCGAAGCACGTCGTGCCGAGCTTGAGAAGGCCGCAGGTGAAGAGCTTGCCGCTGCTAAAACTCGGGCGAAATCGATTAACGGCGTGGAGCTCGTTATCCCTGCCAATGCGGGTAGCGAAGACAAGTTGTTTGGCTCCGTTGGCCCGATCGACATCGCTGAGGCGTTTGCCGCTATTCAGGTTGAGGTTGAGCGCAGCGAAATTCGTATGCCGGACGGTCCGATCCATGAGCTAGGCGAATTCCCGGTCGGCGTCCATCTGCACAGTGATGTGAATGCAGAAGTTACGGTTCGGGTTGTAGCCGCCGAGTAAATTATTGAGCCGGTCGAAAATGGTCGGCTGTGTTACCTTTAAGCCAGAATAAATACTGGCACAGGAAATTGGGGAATGGTCCGAGCGTTGGACGATGGCATGGTCGACGGGGGCGCTGAACAGCGTCTCAAGGTACCGCCGAACTCCATAGAAGCGGAACAATCGCTTATCGGTGGCCTGATGCTCGATGCATTAGCCTGGGACAAGGTCGCCGATGTCATCGTAAGCGATGATTTCTACCGGAAAGATCATCGTCTGATCTTCACCGCTATTCAAAACCTGATCGAAGGTGGCAGTCCCTGCGACGTCGTCACCGTTTCCGAACACCTCGATGGCCGGGGAGAACTGGAAAGCTCGGGTGGTCTCGAATATCTCGCAACACTCGCGAATGAGACAGCCGGTGCGGCGAATGCCAGAGCCTATGCCAAAATTCTCAGAGAACGTGCCACATTGCGGGCCCTAATTTCGGCGGGTAATGAAATCGCGGGTAGCGCATTTACCAATGACGGACGCACAGCGGCAGAAGTACTTGATGATGCCGAGAAAATGGTTTTTGAAATCGCCGAGAAGGGCTCCCGCGGCAAAAAAGGCTTCAAGTCTTTAAAGGATATTCTTCCGGCGGCCGTTGATCGCATTGACTTGCTGCATCAATCTGACGGCGACATCACCGGTGTCTCAACCGGTTTCAATGAGTTCGATAAATTGACAGCTGGCTTGCAACCCGGTGATCTGGTTATTGTTGCGGGACGCCCATCCATGGGTAAGACGACCCTCGCCGTCAATATAGCGGAAAATGCAGCGATTGGATCCAAAGTGCCGACAGCTATTTTTTCAATGGAAATGCCGGCCGAGCAATTGGCGTTTCGCATGATCTCTTCGCTAGGTCGTGTCGACCAGACGCACTTGCGGACCGGTAATTTCCCGGACGAGGACTGGTCGCGTATCAATACGGCAGTGCAACTGATGTCGGAGGCTCCTGTCTTCATTGACGACACGCCGGGATTATCGCCAGGCGAGATTCGGGCGCGTGCACGGCGTCTGCAACGCGAGCATGGACTGGGTTTGGTTGTAGTCGACTACTTGCAGTTAATGCAGGTTCCGGGAAACAAGGAAAACAGAGCGACCGAGATTTCTGAAATATCGCGTGGCCTCAAAGCTTTGGCGAAAGAAATGAGTTGCCCGGTTATCGCGTTATCGCAGCTAAATCGTGGTGTTGAGCAACGAACCGATAAGCGTCCGGTTATGTCCGATTTAAGAGAGTCCGGTGCGATCGAGCAGGATGCCGATATCATCGTCTTTATTTATCGTGAGGAAGTCTATAACCAGGATACGCCGCGTAAAGGTGTTGCAGACATTGCCATCGCCAAACAACGTAATGGACCTATCGGCGATTTTCCGCTGACATTCGTAGGCCGTTATACAAAATTCGAGAACTGGGTGCCGGACAACTACAGCGATTATTCGGACGAGGGATTTTCCTGAGGTCTCCCGCAGAAAGCCCTGGCGCGGCTAGCTAGGAAGCAAAGAAGCCCATTTTCACACCAGCCAGTTGTACGACGTCGTTATCGACCAGCTTGCGTGCCTGCTGGCCGATTGGCGTTCCGTTAACGAGCGGAAAATCGCCTTCTTTGCCGGATTCAACGTGCACGATGAAATAGCCTTCGGCACGGCGGGTAACCGCTGCGACTTGCACACCTGGACGACCTAGCGTTGTCAGCGCTTTGGTCAACTCGAGCTCGCGGCCCGCGAACGCGCCGCTAAGAACCTGCAGCTTGGCTAAGGGTAGAGCACTTGGTGCATTGGCAGGGTCAATGCCGTAAGACGTATCCGTATGCGATACTTTTTCGCTAGCGGGCGGTGCTTTGGGCTCTTCTTCGAGGGCTGCGGCTTCTTCTGCATCAAGCTTCACGGCAGCGGCTGCGTCCGACTGACCGAACGATTGCTTGTCCTCTTTTTGCTGGTCAGCGGCAGCGGCTGCTTCTGCAGCAGCTTCAGCCTTTGCCAACTGGTCAGCATTCTGCTGGCCGGTCGGAATGACCATCGTTTTTTCGAACTCATCCTGTTCGGTTTCATTCGCTTGTTGATCTGAGAATCGTAGCTGATGATGCCCAATTGTGATGACGTCACCGTGTTGCAGAGCGTGTTTCTTGATCAGCTTTCCATTGACGTAGGTGCCATTGGTGCTGTTCAAATCCTCGAGGAAGGAGTCATTTAGAATATTGATAATCAGCGAATGGTGTCCACTGACCGCAGGATTATCGATCCGCACATCATTATCCGGAAGCCGACCAATGGTGTAGCGTTCCTTGGTCATGTTGTATTCAGCCAGAACTTGATTGTCCAGACTTAGAATTAACCTTGCCATGATTTCTCGCTCATTATTCTTGGCATTCCCAGCTCACTTCCTAGGAACGAAATAAACCAGCAATTTTCGCAAACAGGCCCTTTTTTGCCGGGAAGGCTTCCTTAACCTGTGCGAGCATTACCGATATGTTGTCACGCCCACCATGGTCATTAGCTAAGTCCACCAGCTGTTGACCAACGACGTCAAGACTAGCATTAAAAGTACTGATAGTTAAGTGAATATCGTCATCCTCGACCATGTCGCACAGGCCATCTGAACACAGTAAATAGACGTCATCAGGAAGTACTTCGTGCTCGTGAACCTCGACTTCTACTGTCGGTTCCACACCCAGTGCCCGGGTCACATAATTCCGATTTGTAGAGCGTTGCGCTTCCTCAGCTGAATAAAATCCTCTGTCGACCAACTCTTGTAATAATGAATGATCGAGCGTCACCTGAGTCAGATCACCGCCGCGAAGACGATAGGCTCGTGAGTCACCAACGTGGGCGATAGAGACTTTGTCGTCATGAAACATGCAGGCGACTATGGTCGTACCCATGCCTTCACAATGGGTTTGACTTTGCGCCGTCTGGTAAATAATTTTGTTAGCGCGATAAACAGCATCGCGTAGCACAATCGACTGACGCATCATTCCACTGTGCGGATCAATGTCATTTCGCTCTTCTCGGTCGGCACCTGCGGCGGCCAGCTCTGAAACGATTTGTACGGCGATACCACTGGCGACTTCACCGGCGTTATACCCGCCCATGCCATCAGCGAGAACCATTAGACCGATGTCTCCGTCGGAACCAATCGCATCCTCATTATGTTCGCGAACCCGCCCGGTATCGGTGAGTTCCGCAAAATCAATTTTTCCGCGCAGTGTCATATCGTATATCTATCGCTCATGCCGGCTTCAAGTAATTTTCGCGCAATTCCGCAGTGCGATAGCCATTTCGGCACCGCAGGAAAAGCGATCTTGTGGGCGTTTTGCCAGTGCTTTCATCAGTACAGCATCTATACTCGGCGGTAAGCCCGCGCGGCGACTTGAGATTGGCGCAGGGTCTTCAGTTGTTATTTTTGTCATCAATACTGCGATGTTCGATGCTTTGAACGGTACCTCACCTACCAAAAGCTCGTATAGGGTAACACCAAGTGAAAACAAGTCCGATAGCCCTGTGAGATCTTCTGCGCCCAGTTGTTCGGGTGACATGTACATTGGAGTACCGAGGACGATGCCGGTTTTGGTCTTGTTGTTATCGGTCATGCGGGCAACACCGAAATCGCTGATCTTAATCGTGCCGTCTTTGGGGTTATACAAAAGATTCGCCGGCTTTATGTCACGGTGAATAACGCCTTGATTATGCGCATAATCCAGGCCATCTGCGGTCGCCGCGGCCAGTTCCATCGCCCGTTTAGGTGCCAGCAATTTCTTCGGATCGGTGAAGCTTCGTAGCGGTATGCCGGGCACGTACTCCATCGCAATGTATGCCAGGCCTTTGTCTTCGCCAGCATCGAAGACGGTAATGATATTTGGGTGTGTCAGACGTCCGGCCGATTCCGCTTCACGGTAGAAGCGCAAACGCGCTTCCTTCAGTTCTTCGTCCTCAAATTCTTTTTCGATCGATATCGCTTTTACCGCTACGGCGCGATTAATTCGTGGATCTTTCGCCAGGTAGACCGCACCCATTGCCCCGCGGCCAACCCGTTTTTCGATGACATAGCGACCCAGGCGTTCGGGAGCACCGCTTGCTTTCTTCGACGCCGCGACGTTGCTCGCGCTGGGGCCTTGAGTTCGTTTCATCCATTCCAATACCGCTTCCGCGCGTTCAGGTTTCGCTTGTTGCTCAAACTCCAGCGACAACTTGTACATGACAGATGCAACCGTCTCTGAAGGATTGCAACGCCGGAATTCAGCAAAAGCCGGTTCAAGTCGACCCGCGGCCAGGAAGTCCGCACCTTTCTTAAAGGCATCGCCTGAAAATTTCTTGACGTCGACGACCAGCCAGGCACTTAGAATCGCGACTCCGACGAAAATCAGCATCGGCCGGCCAAGGTCCAGTCGAATTTGAAGGCCATACAATAGTACGGCTTCCGCCAGCAGCAATATCGCGACAACGGTAATCGAGACCATCGAAATGTCACGACGATTTCGATCGGGCAGGAACAGTACCGCAACGATTGCGAGTAGTGCTGGGATCAGATATTCCATAGCCTTGATGCCGGCTGGCATGCTAATCGTGCGATTGTGCTCAAGGCCAGCAAGTAAGGTCGCTGTGATTTCTGACGTAGTGACGAGTTGTCCGGATGGCAGCATCGCCACTGCGTCTACAAAAGCCAAATCGGAATCGACAAAGACGGTAGCGTCCTTCAAAAAATCTTTTGAACCGCCGGCCAGAAGCTGGCTGACGTCGATACGCGGCAGGTCAACGTAACTCGAAAAATAGATGACATCGTCGGAGTGGGTTGGAATACTACCCGCTCCCGACACGGTTGAATCGAAATCTACAGCCAGCGGCAGTGACGGAGACATAACACCACTGTTCAGGTGCCAAAGCTCCGACTGCCGGAGCACATTGTCATTATCAGGAAGTATTGATACGAATCCATCACGTGTTGCGATATCGGCAAAGCGATGTCGTGTCGGTGCATAGACCGGGCTTTGTGAATTCAAGAGGGAAGACCAGGTGGGCAAGTCATCTGATGCCGCAATCTCCGGAGGGTTCGCCAGAATAATTCGCCTTACTCCGGAGTCTTGCAGGACCTCAATAACCCGGCCGTATTGTACTAGTGTTCCTTCCTGACCTGCCCGATGGCTATCAATACTGGCGATGTAGGCATTCTCGAGTGCCTTGTTGGGCATTCTGCCGGCAAGCTGATCGAAGAGAACACGATCAGCCGCGACGAACCATTGTGCGAGTGGGCCGTAGACGACCAGCAGCAAAACGCTAACAAATGTAAGCGCTATGATTCGATTGCGTTTTTGCTGCTTCTGCTTGTCCAAAGTCTGTCATGTCCCTGTTTCAAGGGCGAAATTATAGATAAATGGCAAAATTCTTAATGAGATAGGGTTGGCATTTTTTATGTAATACCGACTCTGGAAGCGGTGCTATCATTGACTTTCGCGGGCACGAATACATTTAACAATAATCCGTTCGGAATAGGTTAAATATTTGCTCAGTTTTAAGAAAAAACTCTATTTAACAAGTAGTTACATCTTAGGCGCTGCAAGTTCTTTCGAGCTGCTGCGCTCACTTCATACCAATAGTAGCTTTAGGAAGAGTCGAGAAGCGTGTCAAAGGCCAAAATCGCCTACCTTTGTTCCGACTGTGGTGCTCATAGCCTCAAGTGGGCCGGTCAGTGCCCGGACTGCTCGTCCTGGAACACTCTGACGGAGACCAGTATCTCCGTGACGAGGTCTCTGCCTGGTGTCGCAGCGAAAACGATCGAGGAGCTGCCAGACGATATCGAATATCGGCATACCAGCGGATTTGGTGAGTTCGATCGCGTTCTGGGCGGCGGTCTTGTGCCAGGGGCTGTGGTTTTGCTGGGCGGGGATCCGGGTGTTGGCAAGTCGACACTGTTACAACAGGTATCTGCAAGAATCATTCGCGAGGTACCGGTTTGTTACGCAACGGGAGAGGAGTCGTTGCGACAAATTGGTCAGCGATCGATCCGACTGGGTCTGGACGCTTCAGCCATGAATCTGTTGTCCGATACATCGATCGAGAATGTCCTGTCCGAGGCCCGAAAATGTCGTGCACAGGTGTTGGTTATAGATTCAATGCAGACCATGACGAGCGAGAATGTTCCATCGGCGCCGGGTTCAGTTGCGCAGTTGCGTGATGGCGTCGGCAAGGTCGTGCAATTTGCGAAACAGAACGATGTCGCCGTTTTCATAATTGGTCATGTCACCAAGGAAGGTGCGATAGCGGGACCACGTGTTGTCGAACACATGGTTGATACGGTGTTGTATTTCGAGAGCGACCCCGCGAGCCGTTATTCGATGATTCGTTCCGTCAAGAATCGCTTTGGCGCGAGCGGCGAAATGGGTGTATTCGCCATGACCGAGACGGGATTTCTCGAAGTGAGTAATCCGTCTGCAATATTTCTGTCCCGTGATTCCGTTGACGAACCCGGCAGTGTTGTTTCCGTAGCCTGGGAGGGTAGTCGCCCTTTGTTGGTAGAGATCCAGGCGCTGGTGGCGGATGGTAATAGCAACTATGCGAAGCGGCTTGCGCAGGGGGTTGATCAGAATCGGCTGGCTTTGTTACTAGCCGTACTTCAACGTCATGGTGCACTGTCAGTTACTGACGAGGACGTCTTCGTCAATGTCGTCGGTGGATTGCGCATTAATGAGACTGCGGTTGATTTGCCGATCCTACTGGCCATCGTTTCCAGTTTCCGTGATCGAGCGGTACCTGAGCGTCTCGTTTGCTTCGGAGAGATAGGATTGGCCGGCGAGATTCGACCGGTTCGATTTGGCACTGAACGCATCGCAGCCGCTGCGAAGCAGGGATTTACGCGTGCAATTGTTCCTTTAGGAAACGCGCCGAAAAAGGTGCCGGAAGGCATCGAAGTCATCGGCGTACGCAGACTGAGTGAGGCGCTGGACGCGGCCTTTTGATGCTTTAGTCGTCGTTGCTTTCGACTTCGATACGCTGGCCGACTCGCACCGAGCGGATGCGATTATCGTCGGATTCGATGATTTCAATCGGATAACCGCTAATTTTCAAGCATGTCGATGACGATGGGATCGTTTCCAGCAATTCGACGATCAGGCCATTCAGTGTCTTCGGACCATCGGTCGGCAGTGCCCATCCCTGGGAGCGATTTAGTTCTCGAATGTTGGCTGTCGCATCGACCAGAAATGTATCGGTACCATCTTTTACAACATCGTTTTCATCGTCCGACGGGTCGGTAGTAAACTCGCCAACGATTTCTTCAAGTATGTCCTCAAGGGTAACGATCCCCTGTATATCGCCATACTCATCAACGACCATTGCAATGCGCTCCCGGTGCCGCTGAAATTGCACCAGCTGTATGCTCAGTGGAGTTCCCTCGGGCACGAAGTACGGTTCGCTCAAGAGTTTGCGCAATGTTTCCTTACTGAATTCCGCGCTCGTGACGTTGGCCAGATGCCTTAGGTGCAAAACGCCGACAATATTATCGATGTCGTCACGAAATACCGGCAAACGAGTGTGCTGGCTTTCGGCGATCATTTTTTGAATTTCCGCATCGTCGTCATCGAGGTTCAGACCGATGATTTCATTGTGCGGCACCATAACGTCGTCAACCGTTACTTTTTCGAGATCGAGGATGCTGAGCAGCATTTGTCGGTATCGCGACGAAATCCTGGCACCCGCTTCATGGACCACTGTGCGAAGTTCTTCACGGGTCAGGGCGTGCAGGTCATTGCCTTTGTTGCGAACACCGAGCAAATACAGGACGCCGTTTGATGCGACGTTTGTCAACCAGACAATAGGATAGGTGACTTTCAGCAACGGGTAGTAAACCATCGCCGCCGGGAATGCGAATTTTTCCGGGTGCATCGCCGCGAGTGTTTTTGGCGCTGTTTCGGCGAATATGAGTACCGCCAGTGTTAGTAGAATTGTGCCGGCCGCCGCCGCGGGTTGACCGCCAATCTGGTACGCGATAACACCGACCAGAGATGCGGCCGTAAAATTGACGAGATTATTGCCCAGCAAGATCAGGCCAAGAAGGCGGTCGGGGCGTTTCAGCAAATGCTCGGCGAGCCTTGCGCCGCGTTGTCCTTGCTTCGCTTTATGTCGCAATTGATAGCGATTGAGGCTCATCAGGGCTGTTTCCGAGCCTGAGAAAAACGCGGAAAGCAGTAGCAGAACAAAGAGCAGACCAAAAAGACCTGCGAGTGGCGTCTCCAATTCTTTAGCCCCAGCTACGATTCAGTAGCTGTTCCAGTACCACACGAACGCCGAAGTACGCCAAACACAGCAACAGGAATCCACCCAGGTACAGCTTCACTGCCCGCGCGCCGCGCCAACCAGCGATGAAGCGACCGGCGAGCAATGTTCCGAATACGACCAACGCCAGAATCGAAAATACCGCTTTGTGCGCAAGGTGTTGCGCGAAAAGATTATCGACGAACATCAGGCCGGACGAGATTGCGAGAGCCAGGCCAGCAGTGCCCGCCGCCGTAATACCAAAAAGCAGTTTTTCAGTTGTTTCGAGAGGCGCAAACAAACTGCTCATTGTCGACAGCTGTCCCGCTTGCAGGCGTCGCTCCTGCAGCGTCGCGTAAATGGCGACAATGGCTCCGACGGTTAGAAGACCGTAAGACATCAGGGCAATCAGAACGTGAGCGCGGACCTGCCATTCAATAGTGTGCAATGTTGCTGGCAGGCTTTCAAAACTCGTGGCGATCGCAGCAAATGCGCCAAGCAGCAAGAGACCTGCACTTATTCCGCGAAGTGTTGGCTCGAGGGCTGCAATCAAGCCAATCAAAGCCAGTTCCAGGCCGATCATCGACACGATATTGCCGAGCGGCAGATTAAATCCGTCATCGTTCAGGATGGATCCATAAAGGATATTGCTGTGTATTGAGATTCCGGTCGCGACGAAAACACAGGCGAGCAAGAATAGCGGTCGGGCCCGTTCTGCAAGCTTTGGCAAACGCGAGGCGCCGAACGCTATTGCAGCTACGAGATACAGCAATAATATTGTGATTTCAGACACAGAAACCCGACAGGTTCTAACTTAAATTGATCTCGCGTCATCATCCCATATGGCGTAGGTCAAGAGAACCCTCCTTATGAGAATTCGTGTACTTGGATGCAGTGGCGGAATTGGCGCTGGATCGCGAACAACGGCGTTGCTGATCGATGATGACGTCCTGATTGATGCAGGTACGGGTATCGGCGATCTCGAGCTAGTCGACATCGACTCTATTCGGCATGTTTTCCTCACGCACTCACATCTTGATCATATCGCTGGCTTGCCGATGCTGGTTGATCGAATTTTTGACGAGCATCAGGAAGAACCGGTGACGGTTTACGCTCGCGAAGAGACTCTGCGCGCCGTACAAGAGCACCTGTTTAACGATGTAATCTGGCCGGATTTCTCAAGACTGCCAAGCGCCGAGAAACCAATGATGCGATATTGCGTCTGTAGCCCCGGCGACACCGTTAGCATCGACCATCGCGACTTTTATGCGGTCGACGTTAAGCACAGCGTCCCGTCGCTGGGTTATACCGTAAAAAACTCTGGACGTGTGTTCGCTGTAAGTGGAGATACCAAGACCAATGAAACCTTGTGGCCCGTGCTGAATGCTTGTGAAGATCTGAAAGTCCTTGTCATCGAAGTGTCGTTTCCAGACGAGATGGAATGGCTTGCGGACGTTGCCGGGCATTACACACCCAGGACGCTTACTGATGACCTGAAGCGACTGCGGCATGACCCTGAAATATGGCTGACGGGAATGAAGCCTGGCGAAGAATCACGTATTTGGGAGCAAGTCATGAAGGCAGCTCCGGAGAAGAATATTCAAATGCTCTCGCGCGGAACCGTTCTAACAGTTTAGAATCGCGTCATGTTCGAAAACCTGACAGGTCGTCTGTCGAATGCCGCCCGTAGCCTGACGGGTAAGGGCCGACTAACCGACGACAACATAAAAGACACACTGCGCCAGGTTCGTCTCGCCTTACTTGAGGCTGACGTCGCGTTGCCTGTTGTTAAGACCTTCATTGAGCGCATCCGCGAACGGGCACTGGGTGAGGAGGTTGGCAAGAGTCTTACGCCCGGACAATCACTGCTCAAGATCATTCATGCGGAGCTGGTGCGTATTCTCGGCTCAGAAAAGGTGCCTCTCGATTTTCGTGCGCAGCCTCCTGTCGTTGTCATGCTGGCTGGGTTGCAGGGAGCAGGTAAGACCACAACGGCGGCGAAACTCGCAAAACGTCTGATCGACATTGAGAAAAAGAAAGTCATGCTGGTCAGTGTCGATGTGCATCGGCCAGCTGCAATCCTGCAGTTGCAAACATTGGCCGGCGAGGTCGGGGCGCTGCATGCTGCCAGCGAAGCAACTGAAAAACCGCTTCGAATTGTGGACCGTGCACTTGACGAAGCGCGCCGCTCGCATGCCGATGTATTGATAATCGATACTGCCGGTCGCCTGCACGTTGATGACGATATGATGCAGGAAATAGTGGCCGTGCATGCGCGAGCAATGCCACACGAGACATTGTTCGTGGTCGATAGTATGGCTGGCCAGGACGCCGTCAACGCCGCAACGGCATTCGATCAGGCACTCGCGTTGACTGGCGTCGTTCTGACCAAAGCAGATGGCGATGCCAAAGGTGGCGTTGCTCTATCGGTCCGTGAAGTCACCGGAAAACCGATTCGTTTCATGGGTGTCGGCGAAAACGTCGATGCTCTCGAAACATTCCACCCTGACCGGATGGCATCACGGATTCTCGGTATGGGCGACGTATTGAGCCTTGTCGAGGAAATCGAGCAAAAAGTCAGTAAAGACAAGTCCGAGAAGCTGGCCCGAAAACTCAAAAAGGGTCGAGGCTTCGATTTGTCGGATCTTCGGGACCAGCTTGAACAAATGATGAGTATGGGCGGTCTCGCATCCATGCTTGAGAAACTGCCCATGCCGGGCAATGTCAATCCGGCCGCGTTGAAAGATGCAGGCAACGAACTGAAAATGCGGCGTCAGATTGCGATCATTAATTCGATGACTCCGGGTGAGAGAATCTACCCAAAGACCATTAA
Organism: Woeseiaceae bacterium; assembly: GCA_021773075.1. GTDB lineage: Bacteria > Pseudomonadota > Gammaproteobacteria > Steroidobacterales > Woeseiaceae > UBA1847. Next base: position 63,893 of record JAJFKT010000004.1, on the reverse strand, counting down.
TGGCTCGCGAAAAAAGCGCATAGCCGCGGGCGCCGGCCAGCAGATCCAGGATGTGAATCGTCTTCTAAAACAGCATTTGCAGATGGAAAAGATGATGAAAAAGATGTCCAAAGGGGGCATGAAAAAGATGATGCGCGGCATGCCGGGCGGGGGACTTCCGCCGGGATTCGGCTGAATTACCGGCGAATTTTTGCCGGATTTTCGTCACTTCCGGGCACGGGCTGGGAACGCTCGCCTAAGGTGCGGAAAAACTTAGGAATTTTCGCCGCATAAACGCTTCACATTTGCCTCAAAACCCGTACAATGCGCCGTCTACTCGGGCCAGCCCGGGCTAAGGCATGTCTGCCTCTTATTGATTTTTATACGGAATTGTAATGGTTACTATTCGACTTTCGCGCGCAGGCGCGAAGAAACGACCTTTTTATCACCTGGTGGTTACCGATTCTCGCAATCGTCGTGACGGCCGGTACATCGAGCGTCTTGGCTTTTTTAACCCTGTTGGTCAGGATCACGAAGAGAATCTTCGTATCGATCTTGAGCGTGTCGATCATTGGGTTGGACAGGGTGCGCAACCGTCCGATCGCGTTGCGTCACTGCTGAAAAAGCACCGCAAGGCTGCCGTTAGTAGCTAAGCTTTGACGTCCACACCTGTCGTTCTGGGTCGCATATCCGGCCTGTTCGGCGTCCGGGGTTGGGTAAGGGTGTTTTCATACACCGAGCCGCGCGAAGCGGTGTTGAATTACAAGGGCTTGCTACTGGGCCAAAACGGATCCTGGCAGCCTGCCGTTGTCGTTGAAGGTCAACGTCATGGAAAGTCGGTCATCGTGCACATTGAAGGCGTCGAAGATCGCGATCGGGCAGCAGCGTTAATCGGGGCCGATTTGGGCGTCGAAAAGCTACCTGACACGGAGGAGGGCCACTACTACTGGTCGGACCTCATAGGATTGAAAGTCGTCCATCGTGATGGCACTGAGCTTGGAAGCATCAAGACGATGCTCGAGACCGGTGCGCATGACGTGATGGTCGTAGAGAGTGAACAAGGCGGCAAAACGGAGCGATTGATTCCGTTCGTCAAAGATAAATTTGTACTCGACGTCGATTTGGACAACGGACGGATTAACGTCGACTGGGAATGGGACTGATTCGTGCAGTTTGATGTTGTCAGCCTGTTTCCGGAGATGGTCAGCACAATTGGCGAGTACGGTGTCGTCGGCAGAGCGCTTAAGCGCGAATTGATAACGCTGGATATTGAAAATCCGCGGGATCACACGATCGACGTACATCGAACGGTTGATGACAGACCGTATGGTGGTGGCCCCGGCATGGTGATGAAGTACGAACCAGTCGCGGCGGCAATTGATGCGGCGAAAGGCAAGTTGCCTGAGGGCTGTCCGGTTGTGTATCTGTCACCGCAGGGTCAGGTGTTTGATCAGGCGATGGCGAAGAGATTTACAGAATTGCCCGGCTTGGTACTGATTGCGGGGCGGTACGAAGGAATTGATGAGCGACTGCATGCGTCGCACATCGACGAAGAGGTCTCGCTGGGCGATTTCGTGCTTTCGGGCGGAGAGATTGCAGCAATGGCGGTAATCGATGCGATTGTTCGATTGCTGCCCGGTGTATTGGGTGATGATGAGTCAGCGGCGCAGGACTCCTTTATGGAGGGGCTGCTCGATCATCCACATTACACACGGCCGGAGGTTGTTGCAGGTAGCAGGGTACCGGACGTGTTGTTGTCCGGGGATCATGCAGAAATCGTCAAGTGGCGATACAAACAAGCGTTGGGACGCAGTTATTTGAGGCGGCCTGATTTATTGGAAAAGCTAAATTTAGATGACGAGCAACAGATGTTACTCGCCGAATTTTTGAAAGAGCAAAGTCAATGAGCAAAATTATAGAAGCGATCGAACAAGAGCAGATGGGTAAGGAGATCCCTGCTTTCTCTCCGGGCGACACCGTGGTTGTCCAGGTTAAGGTGAAGGAAGGTACACGTGAACGACTACAGGCATTTGAAGGTGTCGTAATCGCGAAGCGCAACCGCGGCCTGAATTCGTCTTTTACCGTTCGCAAAATTTCGCATGGCGAAGGTGTGGAACGCGTATTCCAGACCTACAGTCCGGTCGTCGATTCCGTCGTAGTCAAGCGTCGTGGAGATGTCCGCCGTGCCAAGCTTTACTACCTGCGTGGTCGCACCGGTAAAGCCGCGAGAATCAAAGAGAAGATCTGATTTTCATCAGGAAAACATCGCCCCGGCCACGTCAGTGTCCGGGGCTTTTTTCGTTATAATCAGGGTCATTCGCGGGTCTTCTTAACCGTCAGCAGAATTAACCTGAACCAATTTCTGGGTGTGGAGTCTTTCGAGATATGAAAAGAGTAATTCTGATTATTGCGCTATCGCTGTTAAACAGCGCTTGCGGCATGTTCATATCGAAAGCGGCATCGGGCTTCTCCGACAACCTCTCCGCTGCGGTATTGAATCAGAACGATCCTGAGATTGTCCGCGACGGCATACCCACCTTGTTATTGACGCTGGATAGCTTCATCGAGGGCAGTCCGGACAATCCGCAATTGTTGGCCGCGGGCGCGACATTGTATGCAACCTACGGCGCCGTATTCGCCGATAGCGATATCCGGGCATCCAGGCTGACGACGCGCGCTCGTCGTTACGCCTTGAGAGCAATATGCGAAAGTTACCAGCCGTCGTGTGGCTGGCCGAACGCGAGCTACGATGAATTCGTCGCCACCCTGGAAGGTATTGGCACAAAAAAGGCGGACTTGCTTTATACCTACGGCTTCGCCTCACTGGCGTATTTACGGGTCCACAGTTCCGACTGGGATTCGCTGGCTGAGCTGCCCCAAATCGAAGCTTTGTTTGATCATTACCTGAACATAATCGGTGATGAAGTTAACAGTAGCGTCTACACCTATATGGGCATAATGCTAACGCTTCGCCCACCGGCGTTGGGCGGCGAACCAGAGCGTGCACGGGATTTTTTTGAGAAAGCGATCGCAGAGTCAAATGGCCATGACTTGAGCGCCAAAGTTGAGTACGCACGGGGCTACGCCAAGCTACTGTACGAAAGAGAATTACACGATCGATTATTGAACGAGGTTCTGCAAGCAGACCCTAACCAGGACGGCTTTGTTTTGACCAATGTCATGGCCCAGGAAGAGGCTGCCACATTGCTCGCTGAAGCGGATGACTATTTCTGAATCATGAGTCGAACAACAGGAAGCTCGACCACAGGATTGAAGCAATGAAAAAATTACTGATTACAATTGCAGCTCTCATTCTTAGTGCCCCGACGATGGCGGTAACTTTGAAGATTGCCACTGTGACGCCGAACGGGTCGCAATGGATGAAAGACATGCGCGCCAGTTCGGCGGAGATCAAGGAGCGAACCGAAGGTCGCGTCCTGATCAAATATTACGGTGGTGGTGTCAAGGGTGATGACGCAAAGGTACTCGGCCAGATTCGTATCAGGCAGTTACAGGGCGGTGCATTCACGCCATCAGCACTTTCGGATCAGTACTCTGACCTCAACCTTTACGGCATGCCGTTGGTTTTCGATTCCGAAGAAGAGGCCGCGTTTGTTCGTACGCGAATGGACGAGCGATTGCAGCAGGGACTCGAAGACGCCGGTTTCGTCAACTTCGGATTCGCGACATCGGGGTTCGCCAATATTCTGTCCAACACGCCAGTAACCACTTTGGCAGATCTCAAGGGTAAGCGTGTTTGGGTTCCGGAGGGTGACACCATCAGCTACAAGTCGATGGAATCCTTGTCCCTAAATCCAGTGACGTTGCCTTTGACCGACGTATTGACTGGTTTGCAAACCGGCCTCATTGATATTGTCGCGATACCACCGATTGTTGCGCTGGTGCTGCAGTGGCATACGAAGGTCAAGTACGTAACACAAGTACCTCTGGTGTATACATTCGGCTTTATGGCGGTCGACAAGAAAACCTTCGACAAGATAAGCGCAGAAGACAAGGCTGTCGTGCGTGAAGTGATGACTAAGACTTATAAAAAGTTTGACGAAGCAAATCTGCTTGATAACCGGGAAGCATTTGACGCGCTGGTCAGAAGCGGCATCAAAGAGGTCAAGTTTGATGACGCAGAATTCGTGAAAGTTAGAAAGCTGTTGCTTGCGTCAAACTTACGGTTTGGCGAAAAGGGCGCATTCACGCTGGAGTTCTACCAGGAAATGTTGCGCTATATTGAGCAATTTCGTAGCGAGCAAGTTGCAGCTGGCGAGTAAGTAACCAGGTGAAAGCAAAACAGGTACTGGTGCGTCTGGAGAAAACCGGAGCAGCGCTCGAAACTGCCATGCTCGTTTCGATGCTGACGGGAATGATGCTGGTTGCGGTTGGCCAGATAGTTATGCGGGAGGTCTTTGGGACCGGGTTTGGCTGGGCGGACGAATTGGTTCGCTTGATGGTCCTGTGGCTGGCATTTGTTGGCTCCATCGCCGCAGCTCGTGAAAACCGGCACATCCGTATCGATGCGCTATCGCACGTTCTTCCAGACATTGCAGTCAATATTGTACGAGTGCTGGTCGATTTGTTCGCGGCTGCGGTCTGCGCGGTCGTCGCGTTTCAGGCCTGGCGCTACCTGCAAATCGAAATTGAGTATGAAGTCACGGTATTGGTCGATACACCTGCCTGGATCGCCCACATCATCATGCCGACAGCATTCGCATTGATTGCCTACCGATTTTTGATTGATGCTCTCAAGCAGACGGGCGATATCCTATTTGGCAACAATTCTGAGGCGCCGGAGTGATTCTCTTTAGCATCATCCTTGCTTTACTCGCAGTATTTGGCGCGCCGTTATTTGCAATCATTACCGCCAGTGCAATGCTCGGATTTCAAGGGCAGGACTCCGATCTGATGATCATGGCTATCGAGATCCAGAGTATCGAAGGCATGTCGTTTCTTTCAGCGATACCGCTATTTACGTTTGCAGGATACCTGCTCAGCGAAAGCGATGCGCCTAAGCGCCTGGTGCGACTAACCGGGGCAATGCTTGGCTGGATGCCCGGTGGACTGTCTTTGGTCTGTCTTGCGGCGTGCGCCTTCTTCACGGCGTTTACGGGTGCGTCCGGTGTCACGATTATCGCTTTGGGCGCCATCTTGTATCCGGCGCTAAAACAGGATGGCTATGGGGATAAGTTCAACCTCGGACTGGTGACGTCTGCGGGAAGCCTTGGACTTTTGTTTGCACCCTCGTTGCCGCTGATTCTCTATGGGGTCGTGGCAGAAGTTTCAATCGATAATCTGTTTTTAGCAGGCATATTGCCGGGCCTGCTGATGTTGATCATGTTGGGTGGCTACAGTATCTGGCTGAATCGACATATTCGTAAGCCTCTGAGTTCGTTTTCGATCCGGGAGGTTGGTCGCGCACTGCGCGAAGCGGTCTGGGAGTTGCCGCTGCCGATAGTGGTTCTGGGTGGTATCTATTCAGGAACTTTTGCGGTGTCTGAAGCGGCAGCAATTACTGCGCTCTATGTTGTCATCATCGAAGTTCTGATATTGCGCGAGATTTCGTTACGCGATCTCCCCGGGATCATGCGCTCATCCATGGTGCTGGTGGGCGCGATATTGCTCATTCTTGGTGTCTCGATAGCGTCGACTAGCTACATGATCGATGCGGACGTGCCGCAGCAATTGTTCGAGCTTGTTTCGAGCATGGTAAGTAGCCAGACGACTTTCCTTATACTGCTATTGTTCTTCTTGCTGATACTGGGTGCCATTCTTGATATTTTTTCAGCCATCGTGCTGGTCGTACCGCTTATTCTCCCGGTCGCCGCAGGCTACGGCGTCAATGAAGTTCACCTGGGCATCGTATTTCTCGCCGCCATGCAGCTCGGCTATCTGACGCCGCCAGTTGGACTTAATCTATTCATTGCCAGCTATCGATTTGAGAAGCCGATCATGCACGTCTATTCGGCGACCTTTCCGTTTCTTATAATTTTGATGTTGTCGGTTATCCTGATAACGTTTTTGCCAAAATTGTCCCTTTTCTTTCTGCCGGCCTAGCATTTGATTCGATGTATCGTAATTTTCGTGGCCTGTTTTTTGACGGCACCTGTTTTTTCTCTCGAGAACATTCAGTTACCACCGGGATTCGAGATTGAGGAATATGCTGCAGTTCCAAATGCGCGTTCGTTGGCTCTCGGAGCCAATGGTACCGTGTTCGTCTCTACCCGGCGCAGCGACAAAATTTACGCCATCGTGCGTGCTGAGCAAGGCACAAATACGATTGAAATTGCTGCTGGCCTGAAAACCCCGAATGGCATCGCTTTTCACAAGGGCGACTTGTATGTAGCCGAAATAGATCGTGTTATTCGCTACCGCGATATCGAGGCGAATCTGCCGGATGTCCAGGAGGGCGAGGTGCTTTCGATTGATCTACCGTCCAAGAGTCATCATGGGTGGCGTTACATAGGATTTGGACCTGATGACAAACTGTACATAGCCATCGGTGCTCCCTGCAATATCTGTGATGAGGATGGCTTTGCTCGCATCGATCGAATGAACCCGGACGGCAGTGATCGCGAAACATTTGCGAGCGGCATTCGAAATTCTGTTGGCTTCACCTGGCATCCGGAAACCGCTGGACTGTGGTTTACCGATAATGGGCGCGACATGCTGGGCGACGACATCCCAGCCGACGAGCTAAACCATGCGAGTTCAATTGGGCAGCATTTCGGCTATCCCTACTGCCATGCTGGCGACCTGCTTGATCCTAGTTTTGGCGTTGGCAAAGACTGCACAGACTATCGTGCACCGGTGCAGAAACTGGGTGCGCACGTTGCACCGCTTGGATTGAAGTTCTATACCGGTGAGATGTTTCCTGAGCCCTATCGGGGACAACTGTTTATCGCGGAACACGGCTCGTGGAATCGGTCAAAGAAGGTAGGCTATCGTATTTCCCTGGTGCGGCTGGTTGACGGGAAGGCGGTCTCCTACGAACCATTCGTGACTGGATGGCTGAAAAATGAGTCGGCGTCAGGACGACCGGTCGATCTGCTCGTTCTCGAAGATGGCTCAATGCTTGTCAGCGATGATCGCGCTGATATTGTTTATCGAATAAGCTACAACGCAGAAACTAATGAAGGCAGAGGCAATGAGTGACAGAAATTTCCTGGTAAGACTGGTTTCCAGCATTTGGCATGGTGTCGACGGTGTCCGGAAGATTTTGCATTTGCTGCTGCTGGTTGTTGTGTTCCTCATGTTCTTCGCAGCACTATCCGACGCGCCTTCTGTAATGCCGAATCGAGCCGCGTTATTCATTCAGCCGGCCGGACCGCTGGTCGAGCAGCTGGACGGTGACCCCTATGATCGGGCATTGGCTGAGCTGCTTGGAGACGCACCGCCACAAACCCTGGTACAGGACATCGTTGACGCGCTTGCTTCCGCTAAGGACGACGATCGAATTTTGACTGTGCATCTTGAACTTAGCGCGGTGAGTAGCGCTGGTCTGAGCAAACTGCGGCGAATCGGCGCAGCGATTGAGGATTTCAAGACATCGGGAAAACCGGTGATCGCCAGCGCCGACTATTATAGTCAGGCCGGCTACCACCTGGCCGCGCACGCCGACGAAGTCTATATGCACCCGGAGGGTTTGGTATTCATCGAGGGCTATGGTGCGTTCAGGAGCTATTACAAGGAAGCGATTGATACTTTGCGATTGGACTGGAACGTGTTTCGGGTTGGTACGCACAAATCATTTGTAGAGCCCTATACGCGAACAGACATGTCGCCTGAAGACCGGGCATCACTGACAAATCTGATTGATCAGTTTTGGCTAATGTATCGGGAGGATGTCGAGTCCGCGCGTGGTCTCGAATCCGGAGCACTCGATGACTTTGTTCAGAACCTTGTCGATCATGCGACGGCTGCAGGTGGCGATATCGCAATCGCATCCCGAAATGCCGGATTGGTCGATGACTTGCTCGGCCGAGTTGAACTTCGCGACTTACTCATCGGCTACGCCGGTGAGGATGAAAGCGACAGTTCGGCCTATTCAGCAGTTCGCATTCAGGACTATCTCGGGCAAATTCGACCCTTGGGTGGCGGCGATGTTCGGGATGAAAACGTCGCCATCATCATAGCTGCGGGAACCATTTTGGGCGGTTCTCAACCGGCGGGAACGATCGGTGGTGATTCGACGGCGGCACTATTACGACAGGCCTTATCGGACGATTCGGTGAAAGCTGTCGTTCTACGGGTCGACAGTCCGGGCGGCAGTGTTTTTGCGTCCGAAGTCATAGCCAACGAAGTGCAAGCCCTGCAAGCCGCCGGTAAGCCTGTTGTAGCGTCAATGAGCAGTGTCGCCGCATCAGGTGGATACTGGATTTCTGTGGTCGCGGACAGGGTTATCGCGAGCCCGGCGACAGTGACCGGGTCTATCGGCGTATTTGGTATGTTTCCGACTTATCAACGAACATTGCAAGCTGTCGGCGTAAGCACTGACGGCATTGGTACCACGCCGTGGTCAGGGCAGTTGAGGCCTGATCGGGAAATGTCCCAGCCGATGAAACAGCTTTTCCAGCTAATGATCAACGATACCTATGACGATTTTATCTCGGGTGTTGCGGAGCTGCGTGCATTGGATAAGCAGGTGGTCGACGGTGTTGCTCAAGGACAGGTTTGGACCGGACAGGATGCGCTCAAACATGGTCTTATAGACGAGCTCGGGACGTATGAAGATTCAATCCGAATAGCGGCTGAATTGGCGGGCATGCAAGAGGACGGCTACGGAAGCAAGCTGCTGGAGACGGCCCTATCTCCGACGGAACAAATGCTGCTCGACTTTCTGTCATTTTCCAAGGGCGCAGGAATTGACATCGGTAAACTGGTTAGCAAACCTGGCGCTCTGGAGTTATTTGCCAACAAACTGGAGGAGCTCCTTGCTGGTGCCGCTCAGTTCAACGATCCGAAAGGCCTGTATACGCATTGTTTTTGTGAGTTTGATTAGTTCCAGTTAAGTATTACTTTGCCAGTCTGTCCTGATTCCATGAGCTCAAAAGCGGGCAGGTAATCGTCGACCGGGAAATGATGTGTGATGATCGGTTCAATGTTCAGGCCGCTTTGCAGCATGCTCGACATCTTGTACCAGGTCTCGAACATTTCACGTCCGTAAATGCCCTTCAGTTCAAGGCCTTTGAAGATGACCTGGTTCCAGTCAATCGCTGTCTCGTCTGGCGGGATACCCAGAATCGCCACTTTGCCACCGTGATGCATGGCCCGCAGCATGTCGCGAAATGCCTGCGGGTTGCCTGACATTTCCATGCCGACGTCGAAACCTTCTTCCATTCCCAGATCCAGCATTGTCTTGTCCAACAGATCCTTAGTGACATTGACCGCGCTTGTTGCGCCCATTTTCCGGGCCAGGTCCAAGCGGTAGTCGTTAACGTCAGTAATGACGACATGACGGGCTCCAGCGTATTTGGCGACGGCCACCGCCATTACGCCTATGGGTCCGGCACCCGTGATCAAAACATCTTCGCCGACAAGATCGAAAGACAGCGCTGTATGGGTCGCATTGCCAAGCGGGTCCAGAATCGATGCCATATCGTCGCTGATTGAGTCAGGGAGTTTGAAAACATTGAACGCTGGCACGGACAGGTATTCGGCAAATGCACCGGGACGATTGACACCGACGCCTTCGGTGTTCATGCAAAGATGCCTTCGTCCAGCGCGGCAATTGCGGCAAACCCCGCACGTGATATGACCTTCGGCTGACACTCGGTCGCCGACCTCAAATCCGCGTACCTCAATGCCCATTTCAACAATTTCGCCACAAAATTCATGACCTACCGCGATCGGCACTGGAATCGTCGCTTTCGCCCAGTCATCCCATTTAAAGATGTGAATATCGGTGCCGCAAATAGCCGTGCGCAGGATCTTGATCAACACGTCATTATGACCCACTTCCGGCGTGTCAATTTCCTCCATCCAGATGCCGCGCTCTGCTTTGGCCTTTACCAGTGCTTTCATTGCCAGTCCTAGTTGATAAGCTCTAATTCACGCCCGACGTCAGTAAAGGCGTCGATCGCTTTGTCGAGTTGGTCCCGAGTAATACCTGCTGACATCTGTGTACGGATTCGAGCCTGACCTTTCGGTACTACAGGGAACGAGAAACCGATCACGTAAACGCCACGCTCAAGCAACATATCGGCCATTTGTGTTGCCAGTTTTGCATCACCCAGCATGACCGGAATTATGGGATGTTCGCCGGGTTTCAGGTCGAAGCCACGCTCGGTCATTTTGTCGCGGAAATAGGCTGCGTTCGTGTGCAATTGCTGCTGCAGGGATTTGTCACGCTCCAGAAGGTTCAATACGGCGATAGAGGAGGCCGCAATCATTGGCGCGACTGAGTTGGAAAACAGGTAGGGTCTGGATCGTTGTCGTAACCAACCTATGATCTCCTTGCGCCCGGAGGTGTAGCCGCCGGATGCACCACCCAATGCCTTGCCCAATGTTCCGGTAATAATGTCGATGCGTCCCATTACTCCACGATATTCGTGTGTACCGCGACCATTCTCACCGAGAAACCCTGCAGCGTGACAATCGTCGATCATTGTCATCGCATCATGCTGGTCTGCGAGATCACAAATTTCGTCCAGGCGTGCGATCGTACCGTCCATTGAAAAGACGCCGTCGGAAACGATCAGACGATTGCTTGCTTCTGCTGCGCCATCGAGTTGTTTCTCGAGGTCCTGCATGTCGTTATTGGCATAGCGAAATCGTTGTGCCTTGCAGAGCCGTATGCCGTCTATGATGCTCGCATGATTCAGTGCGTCGCTGATCACAGCGTCATCGGGTCCAAGAAGCGTTTCGAAAAGGCCGCCATTCGCATCGAAACAGGATGGATATAAAATCGTATCTTCAGTGCCGAGAAAATTACTTATGCGTTCTTCCAGCTGTTTGTGGATGGTCTGTGTACCGCAGATAAATCGAACAGATGCCATGCCATAGCCGAAGTCATCCAGTGCCTTGTGCGCGGCGGCGATGACGTCAGGATGATTAGCCAGCCCAAGGTAATTGTTGGCGCAAAGATTCAGCACTTCAGTCGTCGTACCATTTGAGCGGACATTGATGGCCGCTTGCTGTGGTCCGGCGATAAGTCTCTCCGATTTGAATAAGCCCTCGGCTTTTAAGGCTTCAGTTTGCGCTGCCAGCGATTGGTAGAAGGATTCGGACACGGCAAATTCCAGTGATCGTGCGGGGTGCGAATTATATATCTAAATGAGTCGAATACCGATGCCTGCGATGATGTTAATGCCCTATAATCGCCGGCCTTGTATCCATTATTGAAGCCACCAGAAAGGTGGATCTTCGGAGTTAGGTCATGAGCTTTGTAGATCAGCCGGCTGCCCGCGAAGGCAGAATTTCATACATCAACGATTTGTTTCTCGCTGACGAGGCCGATCTGGTTCGGGAATTGGCAGATGCGGCTGACCCTGGCGAGGCAAGCCGTGCAAAGATCCAGGCAATTGCAGAACAGCTCGTCAACGCAGTCCGCGAAAACTCAAAGGCCGATGGTGGAATTGAGGCTTTTCTGCAGCAGTACGACTTGTCGTCAGCTGAGGGCGTGTTGCTAATGTGTATCGCCGAAGCATTACTCAGAATCCCGGACTCGGACACGGCTGATCGACTAATTGCAGACAAGATTACCTCAGCCAAATGGAAAGACCATCTCGGCGCCAGTGACTCGCTGTTCGTAAATGCCTCAACCTGGGGCTTGATGCTTACCGGCCAGATTCTGAGCCTGGACGAGACAGCGAAAGGTAATCCGGGGCAGATGCTTGGCAAGATCGTGAGCCGTGCCGGCGAACCCGTTGTCCGTACAGCCATGCGCCAGGCCATGAAGATCATGGGGCATCAATTCGTCATGGGTCGGACCATTGAAGAGGCAATCAAGCGCTCTGCGAAAACAGACGTTCTGCCATACCGACACTCTTACGACATGTTGGGCGAGTCAGCGTTAACTGCGGCGGATGCAGAGCGCTATCTGGAAAATTATCACGCAGGTATCGAAAGCATCGGGAGATCCTTTGAAGGTACGCCCGAAGACGTGTTTTCGGCTCCCGGAATTTCGGTCAAGCTGTCCGCCTTACATCCACGCTACGAGTTCACGCACGAAGAACGCGTAATGAAGGAATTAGTGCCTGAAGTTCTGGAACTCGCGAAACATGCGAAGAGAATAGGCATCGGTCTTACCATCGATTCGGAGGAAGCAGATCGGCTGGAGATGTGGCTCGATATCTTTGAATCGGTCTATCGAAACCCCGCGTTGGACGGCTGGGACGGATTTGGCCTGGCCGTGCAAACCTACCAACGTCGTGGCCGCGATACAGTTCGATTCCTGACAGACCTGGCTGGCGATGTCGGCCGTCGCATTCCGGTGCGCCTGGTCAAAGGCGCCTATTGGGATTCCGAGGTGAAGCTGGCCCAGGAACGCGGCATTGAAAGCTATCCGGTTTTCACCCGCAAGTCGCACTCCGATATCTCGTATTTGGCAGCAGCCAGGCAGGCACTTGCGGCGGGCGATCGCTTGTATCCGCAGTTCGCGACGCACAATGCACATACCTTGGCGAGCGTTCTGCACTACGCGGGTTCCCGTAGAGATTATGAATTTCAACGGCTGCACGGCATGGGTGCGGAGTTGTACGATGAGGTCGTTGATCCCGAAAAGCACAATCGACCTTGCAGAGTTTACGCACCCGTTGGTTCTCACGAAGACTTGTTGCCGTATCTGGTCAGGCGTCTTCTTGAGAACGGTTCGAATACGTCCTTTGTCAACAGAATTGTGGACGAGTCGATCGATGTTAAGGACATTGTAGAAGATCCAATCACACTCGCGCGGTCACACGATTGTCTGCCGCATCCGCGCATTCCAAAGCCGGCCGATATTTTCAAGCCCGAACGATTGAACTCGAAGGGACTAAATCTCGCCGATCGAAATGTTAGTCGGAAACTCCTGTCGGATATGGAGGCTCTCGCTGGCAAAACGCAAAAGGCCAGCCCCATCGTTGCCGGTAAAGCGCAAGCGGGCGAAGAGATCGAGTCAGTGAATCCGGCAAACAATTCGGAAATTGTCGGGACTTGTTTACTGGCGAGCGAAGATCAGGTCGACGCTGCGTTGAATGCCGCGGTCAAAGGTCAGATCGCGTGGAACCGGGTGCCAGCGGCAGATAGAGCTATTATCCTGAACAAGGCAGCCGATCTCTTTGAGGCGAATTCAGCGGAGTTGCTGCAACTGTGCGTCCGGGAAGCGGGCAAGACAATTCCTGACGCTATCTCCGAGATGCGCGAGGCCGTCGACTTTATTCGCTACTACGCGGCGCAGTCAGAGCTGCATTTCGGTGCTCCCGTGGAGATGCCCGGTCCAACCGGAGAGCGGAATACCTATGGGATGCGTGGACGCGGCGTGTTCGTTTGCATCAGCCCCTGGAATTTTCCCTTGGCGATATTTACAGGTCAGATCACCGCCGCGCTTGCGGCAGGCAATGCGGTGCTGGCAAAGCCGGCAGAGCAGACACCGTTGGTCGCGTTTCGTGCAGCGCAGCTGATGCTGGAGGCTGGCGTGCCCGCTGACGTTTTGCACTTTCTTCCGGGCGACGGCGCGAAGATTGGCGGCCGCGCGGTAGCCGATCCGCGCGTTGCCGGTGTCGCGTTTACGGGCTCCACGGAAACTGCGCGTTTGATCAATCAGACGCTCGCGCATCGCGATGGACCGATAGCAATTCTTATCGCAGAAACCGGCGGTCAAAACGCAATGTTTGTCGACAGCTCTGCTTTACCGGAGCAGGTCGTTCACGACAGTGTCTACTCGGCGTTCAATAGCGCCGGGCAACGATGTTCAGCATTGCGCCTCCTCTGCGTTCAGGAGGAAATTGAGCCGCGCACGCTGGAGTTACTTGTTGGTTATATGGATGAGTTAAATATCGGTGACCCGATGCGTTTCGCTACAGATGTTGGTCCGGCGATTGATAATGAAGCGAAATCTCTGCTGGCAGCACATGTGGAACGTATGAGAAAGGAAGCGCGCATTGTGCATCAGTGTTCGCTGCCGGCCGCGACCAGTGCGGGTAGTTTTTTCCCGCCGACGCTGATTGAAATAGACAGCGTTGACGTGCTGCAACGCGAAGTTTTCGGTCCTGTTCTGCATGTTATGAAGTTTAAGGGCAAGAAACTTGATGAGACCGTTCAGGCGATTAATTCTATGGGGTACGGGCTGACGATGGGTCTGCATAGCCGCATTGACTCAAGGGCCTCAGGATTAGCCGCTGCCTCGGGTGCCGGAAACATCTATATTAATCGCAACATGATTGGCGCGGTCGTTGGTGTACAGCCATTCGGCGGTCGCGGACTTTCGGGAACGGGGCCGAAGGCGGGTGGTCCGCACTATCTGCAGCGTTTCGGCGCAGAATATACGGTCAGCAACAACATCTCTGCGGTTGGTGGTAATGCAAGCCTCCTGTCGCTCGGCACCGAATAGGAAACAGGACAATGGCCGCAGTCAGCATTTTCGACATATTCAAGATTGGCATTGGGCCATCCAGCTCACACACCGGCGGGCCGATGACGGCCGCCGCCGCATTCCTTGATGGGCTGCGCGGCATCCAGGGTGAGGTCGCGAGCATTGATGTGTCCCTGCACGGTTCGCTGGCCTGGACAGGGAAGGGACACGGCACTGATTCCGCGATAATCCTGGGTCTGTCCGGGTTTACTCCCGAAACGATTGACCCGGATGCCGTCGACGATATTCTGAGGACGGTCCACGCTGAAAAAATCATCGAGGCACCCGGTATCGGCAGCTTGCAGTTTGATCCGGCAACAAATCTTAAATTCGACTACGACGAGGATTTGCCGCGGCATACGAACGGCATGAGATTCATTGCCCGTGGAGCGAACGATGAACTGCTGGCGGAGGATACGTACTACTCATTGGGTGGTGGGTTTATTGCAAAAAATGATGATCCGGAGCCCGTCACCCAGGAAGGTGAACCACTGCATTACTATGACAGTAGCGAGTCGCTGCTAAAAGCCGCAAGCGACAATAACCTGACCATAGCCGAACTGATTTACCGCAATGAGACGTCCTGGCGTTCCGCAGAAGAGGTCGATACGAAAATTTCGAGTATCTGTCAGGCCATGCGTGACTGTATTCATCGCGGTCTAAGAACCGAAGGCGTACTGCCGGGCAACATGTCTGTATTGCGGCGCGCGTTTAAACTCAATAAACGCCTGCTGGAACGTGGCGTACCGTCGCCATTGGAGGCTCTTGAGTGGGTGAACGCCTACGCGATCGCCGTCAATGAAGAAAATGCGGCCGGTGGTCGGGTTGTGACCTCACCGACGAATGGTGCCGCTGGAATTATCCCGGCCGTTTTGATGTTCTACGAGCAATTCATCCCGGACGCCGATATTGAGGGAGTGCACCGGTACATGCTCACGGCTGGTGCGATTGGTGTTCTCTACAAGACTAATGCATCGATTTCAGGTGCAGAAATGGGTTGTCAGGGCGAGGTTGGCGTTGCCTGTTCAATGGCGGCTGGTGGTCTCGCAGCGGCTTTGGGAGGATCGAATGATCACATCGAAGAAGCAGCGGAGATCGGGATGGAGCACAATCTGGGTCTGACCTGTGATCCGATCGGCGGGCTGGTGCAAATTCCGTGTATCGAGCGCAATGCGATGGGTGCGGTCAAAGCCATCAATGCAGCGCAACTTGCAATGCACGGTGACGGCACGCACAAGGTTACGCTCGATCAGGTCATCGAAACGATGCGCCAGACTGGAATTGACATGTCGACGCACTACAAAGAAACCTCGAAAGGTGGTTTGGCAGTAAACGTTCCGGAGTGTTAGGAGCGGCTAGCGCCGACAGGCCCTAGCTGGCTGCAAGCTTCGGATAGTCATAGGCGAGGAGCTCAGCCCGAGGTTGTGAGAACAAACTCCAGTCGTCGATATCTAACTGCACCGACACGACGCCAGCGGTTGGCAGATTGTTAGTCAGACCCGGAACCAGGAAGTTCGCGAAATCGGTAAGCCCGGGATTGTGGCCGAAAAGCATCAAACTGTTGAAGCCATTGTCCTGAGAAATGACTGTCCCGAGCAGGCTATCCAAAGACGCCAGATACATAGAATCATCGCTTTGCAGGAATTCCAGAGGATAGCTAATTTCCTGAGCGACTATTTTCGCCGTCGTTCTCGCGCGAACGGCGGGGCTGGTGACGATCAATGAGGGGCGAATGCCGTGATCGGCAATTCGTTTACCCATTATCGGTGCATCTCGTTCGCCGCGAGAATTCAGCGGTCGTTGTCGGTCTGCGAGCCCGCTGTCATTCCAGCTCGATTTAGCGTGTCTTACTAAAGTTAATATTTTCAATGAATTATAAAGTTTATCTAGAAATTACATTAAACCAGTTTGTAAGCGAGCTTCGTCAGACATCAGGCCTACATTCCACGGTGGGTCAAACACAAGCTCTACGCTTACGTCTGAGATTGTCGGGATGATGGCGATTTTCTCACGCGCGTCTGCGACCAGCACATCGCCCATGCCACAGCCTGGCGCGGTGAGTGTCATGTCGACGCTGACAGATCGTTCACCATTGCCAAGTGCCGATATTTCGCAGCGATAAATCAGGCCGAGGTTAACGATATCAACAGGGATCTCAGGGTCGTAGACGGTTTTCAGTTGCTCCCATATCACCGCTTCTATGTCCTCGTCGGTTGCGTCACCGGGTACAGCTGGCGGTGGCACGGGTTCTTTGCCAAGTGCGTCGGCGTTCATACCCGAAACGCGAAACAGGTTGCCCTCAACATAAATGGTGAAACTCCCGCCGAGCGCCTGAGTAATGAAACCGCTGGTACCAGCGCGCAGCGTTAGTTCTTCGCCCGCGGGGATAATGACCGCGGTAACATCGCGTGAAAGGGAAAATGGCTCGTTTGTATGGCCGAACATAGAGTAATTACTCGGTTGTTGCAGTTGCTTGTAAGTGACTCAAGGCTGCATGCAAAGCATGCCAGGCGAGAGTCGCGCATTTAACTCGACTGGGGTGCTTGCGTACGCCGTCAAGGGCCTTCAGTTTTGAAAAATCCAGATTCGATGGGACTGCCTCGACGTTGGATCCGTCCGTAAGGCGTCTTGTGACTGCACTGAAGCAGGCGTCAGCATCCGCAACCGATAATTCCGATACTGTTTCGGTCATGAGTGACGCCGATGCCATTGAGATCGCACATCCCGAGCCCTCAAACCCGACCTCGGCTACCTGTTCATTCGAATCGATGACCAGGTAGAGATGCAGTTTGTCACCGCACAGCGGATTAATCCCGGTCGCCGAATGCGTCGCATTCTCCAGGCGTCGAAAATTTCGCGGTGTTCGAGCATGATCGAGAATTAACTCTCGATACAGTTCCTGCATCTCGTCGTTGCTAGTTGCGTCACTCACGCAAACACCTGTCGCGCTTTCTCGAGCGCGTCGATGAGCTGGTCGATGTCATCGGTATTGTTGTAGAGGCCGAGTGAGGCGCGGGCAGTACCAGGCAATCCGAAGCGTTGCATTACCGGCATGGCACAGTGATGTCCTGTTCGAACAGCAACGCCCTGATGGTCAAGAATCGTGCCGAGGTCGTGTGGATGAATGTCGTTCAGCATGAATGATTGCACACTGGCTTGCTTCCTGGCGGTGCCGATAAGACGCAAGCCGCTGACCGACTTGAGCTTGTCGACCATGTAGCTGTGCAGGTTCTTCTCGTGCTCTGCAATATTCTGCATACCCACCGATTGCAGATAATCAACGGCAGCGCCGAGACCGATTATTCCTGAGATGTTTGGCGTTCCCGCCTCGAACTTGTAAGGCAACTCGTTAAACACGGTGTTCTCAAAACTTACTTCCAGAATCATGTCTCCACCACCTTTGTAAGGCGGCATCGATTCAAGCAAGGCTTCACGTCCCCACAACACGCCGGCACCCGTCGGGCCAAACATCTTGTGCCCTGAGAATGCATAGAAATCACAGCCGAGTTCTTGCACATCAACCTGCATGTGCGGGACTCCCTGGGCGCCATCCACGAGTACCGGAATTCCGATACTCTTTGCGGCAGCAATGATTTCGTGCAGTGGATTTACTGTACCCAAAGCATTTGAAACATGGCCAATCCCGAGCATCTTTACTCGAGTGGTCATCAAACCAAGCAGTTCTGACAGCACTATGTCGCCATTGTCGTCTATCGGCGCAACAATCAAATCGGCACCGGTCTGCTCGCAAACCAGTTGCCAGGGCACAATGTTGGAATGGTGTTCGAGCCATGTGATGAGAACCTGGTCGCCTGGCTTTAGCGTGGGTCTGCAGAAACTCTGGGCAACCAGATTGATCGCCTCGGTGGTACCACTGGTTAACACCATTTCTGCACGGCTGGTCGCGTTGACGAAATTACAGAGTTTGTCGCGCGCCCCCTCATATAACTCTGTCGCCCTGTGACTGAGCGTGTGCACACCGCGGTGCACATTGGCATGGTCGTGACGCTGATAGCGTGCGACCGCATCAATGACCGTGTTGGGTTGCTGCGCAGAAGCAGCACTATCGAGGAACGCCAGAGGATGACCATTGACCTCCTGATGCAACGCCGGAAAATCGTCTCTGCAGCTGGAAATGTCGGTCGAAACCAGAGCCTCAGGTTGATTCATCACTCTGTTTCCTGAATTAGATTGGCGAGGCGGGCCTCAACCAATGCTGTAATTTTGTCTCGTGTGGCCTTAATTGGCGTCCGAGCAATCAAGTCAACCGCGAATGCATGAACAAGAATTTGCGTCGCGCGCCGTTTGTCCAGGCCACGACTGCGTAGATAGAAGAGGGCGGCCTCATCCAACTGTCCGACCGTGGTGCCATGGCTGCACTTTACATCGTCTGCATATATTTCGAGCTCAGGTTTGGCATCAATTTCTGCCTTATCGGAGAGCAATAGATTGTGGTTTGCCTGATTTGCATCGGTTCCGTCGGCGCCTTTATGCACAATGGCTTTGCCGTTCCAGACGCAGCGGCAGCGACCGTTTAGAATTCCGCGATACTCCTGCGACGATGACGCTGGACCCACCCGATGATCGACGCGCGAGTGATTGTCGATGTGTTGTCCGTCGCCTGCCAGGTACAGACCATTAAACGTAGCCTCGGCGCCGGGCTCGCAAAGATCGATATCAACATCATTACGAATAAGACGACCCCCGAGGTCGAAGCTCGCCATATTGAGTCTGCTGTCCTGGCCCAGGGTGATCGATAACCGGCCGGTTTGCACGTGATGCAACTGCCTGTCCTGAATTCTGACGTAATTCGCTGTCGCTGCTTGATCGATTTGCAGTGCAATAACGGAATTACCGTAGTGGTCGCCGTCACCAATGGACGTTTGGTACTCGATGATTTCTGCATCACATCCGGGTGCTACCTCAATTTCGATGCTTGCCTGCGACACCGACGCATCCGTCGCTGCGCCATCGATTATCAACAAACCGAGCGGTTTCTCGGTTGCAGCATTGACGCGTATCCGCAGACCGTCGTGCAAGAGCGCGGCGTTTAGATCGGCCAGGGGTCGGTCCATAACGAAGGGCGCCGCGGTATCGCTGAAACGTTCGACTTCAAGGTCCACGGACGCATCGAACCTGCTTATATCGACAACGCCGCTCTCGACTACCAGCCAATTCGCATCGATCGAAGATATTGTGGTCGCGACCAATTCCCGAAGTGAATCAGTAGAAGCAACGGTCGGTTGTTCAGCTAGCCAGCGATTGCTGATCTGTATGGCATCGTCGAGATCGGTGTATTTCCAGTCCTCGTCGCGAACGGAGGGCAGGCCGTGCTCATCAATGTTGGCCAATGCGGCCTCACGAGTCTCGGTTAGTGCGTCATTGGGTAGACTGTGCACGAACTTGCGCAAGTGTTCGATTGAAAGCGAGGAAGGCTTCATGCGCTTGCCGCCTCACGCACCCAGTCGTAACCCTTCGCTTCCAATTCGAGCGCCAGGGATTTGTCCCCCGAACGGACGATCTTGCCTTGCGACAGAACATGCACGAAGTCCGGCTCGATATAGTCCAGAAGTCGTTGGTAGTGCGTAACCAGCACGACGGCACGATCCGGACTGCGCAGCGAATTGACGCCTTCCGCCACAGCCTTGAGCGCGTCAATATCGAGCCCTGAATCTGTTTCGTCGAGGATCGCAAGACTTGGTTCAAGCATTGCCATTTGCAGAATTTCATTGCGCTTCTTCTCGCCGCCCGAGAAACCTTCGTTGACACCACGATTCAGGAATTTCGGGTCCATACCCAGTGTCGCCATTTTCTCGCGGGCGAGCTTAAGAAACTCAAAAGCGTCGACTTCATCTAAGCCCTGATGCTTGCGTTTTGCGTTGACCGCGGCCTTTAATAAATAGGCATTGTTGACGCCCGGGATCTCTACCGGATACTGAAAGCCGAGAAAAATACCTTCGCGCGCTCGCTCCTCCGGTTCCAGCTGCAACAGATCTTCACCGTTGTAAATGACTTCACCGGACGTGACGACATAGTCCGAGTGGCCGGCTATGACCTGGGCGAGCGTACTCTTTCCGGATCCATTCGGTCCCATGATGGCGTGCACTTCGCCGGCACTTACGGACAATGAAAGGCCACGAAGAATTTCCGTGTCGCCGATGCGGCTTTTGAGATTGTTTATTTCAAGCATGTTGTATTCCTAGCCGACAGCGCCTTCGAGACTGACGTTGAGTAACGCCTGTGCCTCGACAGCAAATTCCATCGGTAATTCTTTGAAAACTTCTTTGCAGAAGCCGTTAACGATCATGTTGACGGCATCTTCTTCTGAGATGCCGCGTTGTCGGCAATAGAACAACTGATCGGCGGAGATCTTCGAGGTCGTCGCTTCGTGCTCTATCTTTGCCGAGGGGTTCTTGATTTCCATATACGGAAATGTATGTGCGCCGCAGTCTTTGCCGATCAGCAGAGAGTCACATTGCGTGTGATTTCGTGCGCCGTGAGCTTGCGGCATGACTTTTACAAGGCCGCGATAGGCGTTTTGCGCTTTACCGGCTGAAATTCCCTTGGAAACAATGGTGCTGCGCGTATTGGCACCGATATGAATCATCTTGGTGCCAGTGTCAGCCTGCTGGTAGTTGTTCGCCACAGCGACCGAGTAGAATTCGCCGACGGAATTCTCACCGCGTAACAGACAGCTTGGGTATTTCCAGGTAATCGCAGAGCCGGTTTCGACCTGTGTCCATGAGATTTTCGAGTTAGCACCGCGGCAATCACCGCGCTTGGTTACAAAATTATAGATTCCGCCGACGCCATTCTCATCGCCCGGGTACCAATTCTGGACCGTGGAGTATTTAATCTCGGCACCGTCCAACGCGACCAGCTCAACAACCGCTGCATGCAGCTGGTTTTCGTCGCGCATGGGTGCCGTGCAACCTTCGAGATAACTCACATGGCTGCCTTCGTCCGCGATGATCAGCGTACGTTCGAACTGACCGGTATTTGCGGCGTTAATGCGAAAATACGTCGACAGCTCCATCGGACAGCGAACGCCTTTGGGGATATACACGAACGAGCCGTCGCTGAATACGGCGGAATTGAGCGCCGCATAGAAGTTATCTCGTCGCGGAACGACGCTGCCGAGGTATTTCTTCACGAGCTCCGGGTGTTCCTGAACGGCCTCGGAAAATGAGCTGAATATCACCCCGGCATCCGCGAGCTTGTCTTTGAATGTCGTCGCGACTGAGACGCTGTCAAATACGGCGTCAACCGCTACGCCGGCAAGGCGTGCACGCTCATGCAGCGGTATGCCAAGCTTGTCGTAAGTCTCGAGCAGCTTCGGATCAACTTCGTCCAGACTTTTCGGCCGATCATCGTCTGACTTCGGCGCGGCGTAATAGGAAATCGAGTTGAAGTCTATTTTCGGATAATGGATATGTGCCCATTCAGGCTCCTGCATTTCCAGCCATTGCCGATAGGCCTGAAGTCGCCATTCGAGCATGAATTCAGGTTCATTCTTACGGGCAGATATCGCACGCACGACGCTCTCATCGAGGCCGGGTGGCAGGCTTTCCGTAGCAATGTCGGTGACGAACCCGTGTTCGTAACGGCGATTAACCAGGCTTTCGAGGTTTTCAGAGGTCATATTTGAATTTCTTTACGGTCAAATGATTTTCTTTTCGACGTTCACCGGCAGACCGGCGAAGCGAAATTTCGGGACGGGGCTGCTACTACGCAGCAGGTCATTTAGCGAAACGTCATCGAGCGCTCGTCGGATTGCGATATTGACTCTTTGCCACGCACCGCCAACGCTACATACGCCTTCATGCTCGCACTGACTGTCCTTGGAGCTGCACTCGGTAATCGAAACAGGGCCGTCGAGCGCATCAATGATGTCAGCCGCGCTGATATCGGCCGGGTTGCGTGACAGCTGATAGCCGCCATTCGTTCCCCGGGTCGATTTAACAAGGCCTGCACGACCCAGAGACTTCAGCAATTTACTCACAGTTGGCAAGGCAATACCCGTTGCAGCGGCCACATCCGCAGCGCTGCAGACGATCTGTTGATCGGCGGCCAAATGGGCGAGAAGTACAGTTCCATAATCGGTTAGTTTGCTGATTCTGAGCACGACCGGCTCCGCGGGCTTCAATAAGGGACTATTTTAGTCCTATTTAGCATTGCAGGCTATAGCTGGAGCGGCTTTTTGCTATGCTACTCCCTCCAGAATCTTGTAAAAAAACCCGAAGAGCTTAGTTCAATGGCCGTGAGCGACTATTCTGAAAATCTGATTGAGATTCGCGATTTGATGTATTCGCGAGGCGCACGGGTGATATTTAAGGATTTGAATCTAACCATTAAGCGCGGCCAGGTGACCGCGTTGATGGGGCCGAGCGGGACGGGGAAGACGACACTTCTGCGCTTGATAACGCGGCAGTTGATCCCGCAACAGGGTGCAATTTTCGTCAGCGGCGTCGATATTGCGAGCTTGAATCAATCCGAGTTGTACGCGATGCGGCAGCGCTTCGGTATGTTGTTTCAAAATGGAGCGCTGCTCACAGACCTGAATGTATTCGAAAACGTCGCATTCCCTTTACATGAACACACGACACTGACGAACCGGCTTATTCGACACGTCGTATTGACCAAATTGCATGCGGTCGGACTACGTGGCGCCGCCGACATGACGCCAGCCGAGCTATCCGGCGGCATGGCGCGGCGGGTTGCATTGGCCCGTGCGATGGTTATGGATCCGGAAATACTCATTTACGATGAACCGTTTGTCGGTCTTGATCCGATATCCATGGGTGTGATCGTGCGGCTTGTACGGCGCATGAACGATGCCTTGGGGATCACCAGTATTGTCGTTAGCCACGATATTGCCGAGGTCTCCACGGTTGCAGACTGTAGCTACCTGATTTCGGACGGCAAGGTTGCCGCGAGTGGTAGTCCCGACGAATTGCACGCAACCAATTCAAAACTGGTGCAGCAATTCATGAACGGAATGGCGGATGGTCCCGTCGCGTTTCATTTTGATGCGCCGGATTACGCAGAACAGTTGCTGGGACGAGACACGGAATGAGGGCGCTTTTTCGGGACGTTTACAATACAGTTTTTGAGTTCGTGCGCACCTTCGGTGCCTTTCAGCTGTTTTTTCTGCGGCTATTGCGGCATGCGCCACGCATGGTATTGCGGCGACCGGGTCTGGTCATAAAGCAGATCTACAATGCTGGCGCGCTTTCTCTCGTCATTATTATGGTTTGCGGATTCTTCGTTGGTGCCGTTCTCGGCCTGCAATTTTATTCAAACCTCGCGAAATTCAACGCTGAGGATTCAGTCGGAGCGCTGGTCGCGATGTCGCTGTTAAAGGAGCTGGGCCCGGTGATCACAGCATTGCTGTTTGCCGGTCGAGCTGGAACGGCGCTTTCATCCGAGATCGGCTTAATGAAAGCGACCGATCAGCTGTCGGCGATGGAAATGATGGCCGTCAATCCGGTACGTCGGGTACTGGTGCCGCGGTTCCTGGGTGGTGTTATTTCGATGCCGCTGCTGGTAGCTATATTCACCAGCATTGGATTGTTCGGTGCGAACCTGGTTACGGTCAACTTGTTGGGCCTCGACGAAGGCGCATTTTGGCAACAGATGCAGGCGACGGTCACGATGAATGATATCCATGAAGGAATTATCAAGAGTGTCGTTTTTGGATTAGTCGCGAGCCTGCTGGCAGTTTGGGAAGGCTATAATGCGATTCCAACGGCAGAGGGCGTTGGTAGGGCGACGACAAGAACCGTCGTAATCACCGCGATAGCGGTTTTGGTTTTGGACTTTATGATTACTGCGGTCATGCTTTAGGGGGATTTATGCGACAAACACGTTCAGTCGAAATTGGTACCGGGTTGTTTGTTTTGCTCGGCATGTCTGCACTTTTTTTCCTGACCATGCAGACAACGGGCGGTGATAGTTTTTCAGCCGACGATACTTACGCAGTTGAGGCCTATTTCGATAATATTGGTAGTCTGAAGTCGCGAGCGCCAGTAGCGATGTCAGGCGTAACCATTGGCCGGGTGACCAGCGTCAGCTTCGACCCGGATCGACTGCAGGCGAAGGTCGCCTTCGAGATCGACAGCAAGTATGGTGCCATTCCCGATGATTCGGACGCGAGTATCCTGACCTCGGGCTTGCTCGGCAGTCAGTACATAGGATTGCAGGCGGGTGGTTCCGAAGACAGTCTTGAAGACGGTAGCGAAATATTCTTTGTTCAGGATGCGATTGTGCTTGAAAACCTCATAGGGAAGTTTCTGGTGAACGCGGGCTCAGGAGGTGACGAATGAAGATGTATGCACAAGCACTGCTGATTTTTCTGCTCGCAGCCACTCCGTCATATGCTGATGAGCAAACACCGAACAAGGTCATTGAGGGAGCTGTACAAATTTTTGCGGAGAAGCTGGAGGGGCGGCACGCAGAATTTGAGGCCGACCGGGCTGCACTTTATGTGTTGATTGATGAAGTTTTGTTGCCACGATTTGACCGTAAGTTTGCAGCACAAGTCGTCCTGGCAAAACACTGGCGGACTGCGAGTGCGGAACAACGGGAGCGCTTCATAGATGCGTTTTATCAGGCATTGCTGCGCAAGTACGCCGATGGCTTGCTTGAGTTTGAACAGGACCGGGTGACGGTGTTGCCATTTCGCGGCGATTTGAAAGGCAAGCGAAGCAAGGTTCGCAGTACGGTTCTGCTCAATGACGGTAGTAAAGTCGCCGTGGACTACGATCTCGTCAAGCGCGAATCAGGCTGGTTGTTATTCAATGTCGTCATCGAAGGTATTTCCTACGTACGCAATTTTCGGGCTGAGCTCGATTCTGAAATTCGCAGCTCCAGTCTTGACGCGGTAATCGCAAGGCTCGAGGGCGAGGCGGGCGCAAGCGACAGTGAGTGATTTTTCGCTTGAGGACCGTGGTGATGGGCACTTCGCCTTGAGCGGTGAGATGTCTTTCGTGACGGCGGAGCGGATTTTGCAAGCGAGTGAGCGGCCATTTGAGGAGCATACGCGCTTGGAAATTGATCTTTCGGCGGTGACTATGAGCGACTCAGCAGGATTGGCACTGTTGCTCGAATGGGTTACCTGGGCGAATCACACAGTGCGTGAGATTCGATTCTCGGGGATGCCGGAGCGAGTATTGGCCATCGCCAAAACGACCGAGGTTGATGCATTGTTGACCCGCGGTGAACGATGGGCAGGATTTATTGAGGCGCCGGACGCAATCTAAAATAAGGCCTATTCTTCCTCGAGAAATTCTTCGAAGAAATCATCGTCCTCAGGTGGGTCACCGTCAAAGACCTCGTATTCCCGATTCTGCAAGTAAGACTCACGCAAGGTGATATACGGATTCTTGGAATCGTTCAAGAGCTTATCGGCAGAAAGCAGGCGATAGCGAAGATCAATCAGGCGAACGACATACAGTTTGTCGCGGATTGACGTATTTTCGTATTGAAAGAGTGGGTCAATAATAATATCAGCTGGTAGTAGTATCGCATCGCGCAAGGTTCGTGGTCCGAGAAGCGGCAGCATAACGTAGGGTCCGTCCGGTACGCCCCAAACTGCGGCGGTTTGGCCGAAGTCCTCCTGGTACTCCTGTATCCCGCTGGCGGTTGCTACATCGAATAATCCACCGATCCCGACTGTACTATTGATCAGCAGTCTACCCGTCTCTGACAATCCTCTTTTTGGCTTGCCCTGCAGCAGGTTGTTGATGATGGATCGCGGTGTCGTGAGATTGCGAAAAAAGTTGGAAACACCTTTTCGAACCGGACCAGGTAGGATTTTCTTATAGCCGCGAGCGAGCGGTCGCGTTGTTACTTTGTCGATCGCCGTGTTGGCACTGTACAGCGAGCGATTCAAGGGCTCCCACGGGTCCGATCCAGTCCTTTGATCTGCCGGTATGGATGTGCATCCGGCAAGTACGAATACCAATGCAATGGATAAGGTTTGAGTTACGGATTTGCTCATCACACTAGACCGAGTTTTTCGCCGCGAGACCTGACCGTCCGCGCTGCATGCGGCGCAGCTGCTCTTCGGTCATGAATTCGCGAATAAAATCGATTCGTGCCTCAAACCGAATGCGCTGGATTTCCTGTAGCTCTGGTAGTCGTAGTGCTTGTTGCAAGTAGGTTATTCCTCCAATGAGATCACCGATCATAAAGCGATATTCGGACAAATAGTAAAGCGATTCGGCACCTTGACCTGCTTCGCTTGCCGCCCGGGCAATCAGGCGAACCTGATCCGGTGTCGGAGGCACGTTATTGAGCAGGTCCAGCAATAGCGCGTGAGCTCTTTCGGGTTGATCAAGTTCCAGTAAACGCTCCCCGAATGCAATCACCAACGGCACATTTCGAGGAAACAAGGCAATCGCATCTTCAAATGTCTTCATGGCATCGTCGTAGCGGCGCAGATGGACCTGCAAGTTGCCAAGCGCAATATGGTAGGCGATCACCTTCGGGTTTCTCTCCATCAGATTTTCGATGATGTCGAGTGCCTGGAAGTAGCTGCCGTCACGCATGTAAGCGAGTAGCCTGCCGTAGCGTTCATATTCATTCTGATTCTGGTACGGGCGCCGCTCGAAATACGCGACAGCCTCTTTTGATGTTTCAAGACGCTCAACGATCATTCGAATTTTCGAAATGTTGTAGCTAATAGAGTCCTCACTGCGAATCTGATCGTAATTTCTAGCTCGATCACGAGCCTCAGCAATTCGAGCTGTGGTTACAGGGTGAGTCCTAAGGAAGGCAGGAGCACGTTCGTCCGGGGCCCGAGTATCCTGGCGAGACATCACATCAAAAAATGATGCCATTCCGTAAGGATCAAACCCGGCATCGGCGAGAGCCGCTATGCCAACGCGATCAGCCTCGTGTTCGTTGGCACGAGTGAAATTAATCTGTGCTTGTGCCGCGGTACCTTGTGCGACGGCCATTCCCGCCTGTATGACATCTGAGCCGCCACCTGCAGCGCCCGCGATTAATGCCCCCAGCATCATGGCTGTCGACAGCAGGCTTTGACGAGAACTGGCGTGGATGGAACGCGCGATATGGCGTTGCGTTACATGAGCAACCTCATGGGCCAAAACCCCAGCCAGCTCATCTTCGCTGCGAGTCGCCTCCAGCAGCCCGGTGTGTACGCCTATGAATCCGCCCGGCAGGGCGAAGGCGTTGATGCGGTGATCGTCAACAACAAAAAAAGTGAAGTCATGATCACCTTCATTGGTCTGCGCAGCGACCTTGTTGCCAATTTCATTGATGTATTCCGTGACCAGGGGGTCTTCGACCACCACGCCGCTCGCGCGTATATCGCGCATGATCGCACGACCAAATCGAGCCTCTTCATTCGCGGATATTATCGCATCCGCCGGGCTACCCAGGTCCGGGAGCTTTATGTCCTGAGCGCCGGCACCACTGATGATGATGGTCGCCGCAATCAACGATAAGAGCAGAGATTTCAGTATTGGCTTCAACATAGGTGTTTCGACGTCGCTACAGCAACGATGTTCCCTTTATTTCAGAGCTTTGACGGCTTCCAGAACCGCGTCCGCATGACCTTTGACTTTCACTTTTCGCCATTCATTGCGCAACTTGCCTGCGGCATCTATCAGGAATGTGCTCCTCACTATCCCCATGAATTTCCTGCCGTACAATGATTTTTCGTGAATGACGTCGAAATGTTTACATAAGACCTCATCCGGATCCGATATCAGGTCGAACGGAAATCCTTGCTTATCGCGAAACTTCTCATGGGATGTCAGGCTTTCGCGTGACACGCCAAAAATGAGCGTTTTTTGTCGTCGGAATTTCGCATGCAGTGCGGTGAAGTCCCGTCCCTCCAGCGTGCATCCGGGTGTACTGTCCTTCGGATAGAAGTAGATGACGACATTTTGGCCACGTAACTGTTTGAGATCAATGCTTCTGTTGCGGGTCGCTGACGCTTTGAAATTCTTAACGACGCGATTTAAAAGGGGGGCAGTCATGCTGGCTCCGTGATGAATTATGCTTTCACTGGTTCTAGGATAGCGTCGAGGTTCAAACGGTCGCAGATTTCCAGAAATTCTTCCCTCAATTGCGAAATATGAACTGATGCGGGGACATTTATCGCCATTTGCACGGCAAACATAGGTGAGCCGGTATGCGCCGCTGAATAACTGCGGGTAGCTACGTCTGCGATTTCTATATCACGGGACGCGAAAAAATTCGCAAGATTAAAGACAATGCCCTGCTGGTCGAGGCTGACGATATCCACCGCATAAGGCATACGATCGCCGGCCGGCAACTTCTCATCAGTTTGTCGGATTGCGACGGTAAGACTTCTGCCGTCACCAAGCTTGTTAAGGCCTTGCTCAAGCTTGTTCAACGTTGCCCAATTGCCGGATACCAGCAGCAACATTGCGAACTCGGAGCCCAATGTCGTCATGCGGCTTTCTTCGATGTTGCCGCCGCAGGCCAGGATAACTTTGCTGAGTTCCTGAACAATCCCAGTTCGATCGGATCCAACTGCTGAAATAACAATAAGTTGCGACATTTTTCTCGAATATTCCTTTATCTCTGTACGCAGCTGGAGGTGGGCCTTGCCAGCGCCGGGTATGAACAGTAACATCGCCGCCTTATTTGTGGCGAGGACAAGATGTGTTCAAGGGTAGCCTGGTCGCCCTGGTTACGCCGTTTGACGGTGATAATCAGGTCGACTACACAAGCCTGAAACGACTCATCGACTTTCATGTCGATTCGGGCAGCGATGGTCTTGTTATTGCTGGCACCACGGGTGAGTCCGCGACTTTGGCGCGCTCTGAACACATTGAGTTGATTGCTCGTTCGGTAGAGATTGCGGATGGTCGGTTACCGGTAATCGCAGGTACAGGATCGAATTCAACGGCGCAGACGGTAGACTTGTCGCGCGCTGTCGGTGATTCGGACATCGATGCGTATCTGATTGTTGTTCCTTATTACAACAAACCGGTTCAGGAAGGACTGTTTCAACATTTTACGGTCATAGCTGATGCGGTCGACAAGCCGGTCATGATGTATAACGTTCCCGGTCGTACAGTTGCGGATATGTTGCCTGAGACTGTCGCTCGTCTGGCTGTACACGAAAACATTCTTGGCCTGAAAGAAGCCACCGGCGACATTGAACGTCTTAAGGTGATTCAGAACCTCGTGAGCGATGACTTCCGGATGTATAGCGGAGACGACTTTTCGCTCCTGCCGTTCATCGAGCAGGGCGGGCATGGTGTTGTGACAGTAAGCGGAAACGTCGCCGCGGCCCAGGTCGCAAGACTTTGCAAGCTGGCTCTCGACGGGCGTATTGAAGAGGCAAGGGCGCTGGATAGTACTCTACAGCCACTAAATGAGGCGTTATTCATCGAATCGAATCCGATACCGGTGAAATGGGCGATGAGTGAGATGGGATTGATGGAGGCGAATATTCGCCTTCCGCTGACGAACTATTCAGCGCAGCATCACGAACAAATGCGAGCAGCGATGCGACTAGCAGGCGTCGCTCTGGAGGAAAATGCATGACCCGTATCAGGGCAATATTCACGATTAGCGGTCTGGCAATGCTTGTTGGACTTTCCGCCTGTGGAAAAGACGAAATTCGAGTAAGTTGCGACGAACCGCAGGCGTATCAGTCAGTCGTTGACGGCAAGCGCGTGATTGTCCCCGAGGGACTGGATCCTTTGGACAAACTAAAGGAAATGCCACTACCGGAGGCCAAAACCGCACCACGTCCCCCCGGTTCGAAGTGCCTGACCAGCACACCGTCGGTACGGTCAGGTGACTAAGGCGACGGATATCAAATTTCGGAGAGGTGGCTGAGTGGCTTAAGGCGCTCGCTTGGAAAGCGACGACGTTCATAGCGTACCGCGGGTTCGACAAAACGCGACAGCGTTTTAGACGCGCATAGCGCGCCCCGAAGGGGTGAGAATCGGCGAAAGCCGGTTCGAATCAATCCCGCCCTGAGAGAGAGGATTGATAATTGTAGGAGAGGTGGCTGAGTGGCTTAAGGCGCTCGCTTGGAAAGCGAGTGTACGTTTATAGCGTACCGCGGGTTCGAATCCCGCCCTCTCCGCCAATCATAAAGTATAAGGCATTATAATTATTAATAATATTATGAAAAAGCGACATGTAGTACCACAAAATGTACCACATTATGTTTGCACTAGCACTGGGTAGTCAGTCGATCTTATGTTTCAACAGGAAATTCAGGTAATTCGTACTTTTCCATGAAGTTTTTCTCCAAGTATTTGATGTTTATCATGGTCTTCCTGAAATCTGTTACCAAAGCATCAAGGAAATATCGAGCTTCGTGTCGATACTCGAAAATTCTAATTTCATTTTTTTTGTATTTGAAAGAATAGCAGTACCGAGATGCTGGTAATCCCATGCGATTGCCTTCCTGTCGTTCTATTTCGAATCGACCGTAGTGAAGGTGGCTCTGACTTCCTACCATCTTTAACTTGAAAGCTGACATGATTGAATCCCCTTGGCTTGATAGACACGTTTCAGTTTGTTGGTTTGGTCGGTAGCAGCATCAACGATGCTCATTGAGTGGTGCTTTCTACAAGTTTGCTGCACTTGCCAACAATTATGAAATGGAACATGGTGTTGTCTTGGTCTCCGGAGCCAATCCCGGTCATGCTGAAGACACGGGTTCCATTCAATAAAAAGTGATGAGTCGAAAACTCACCCTTGTCGCAATAGATTGCGCCTGTTTCCGGAAACCGGCAGCGGCTCATCAAGACTTTATCGCTGCCAAATTCACGGATACCGTTCCTATCTACCAGCCATTTCTCGTCCTTAAATTTCATTAGACTTGAATCTAACAGTCTCCCTTCATAACTCTGGACTATAGAAGCGCCAGACTCGGGGAGACAAAGAAATGTCTCGGCAGATACCGGGTAGGATGTGATTGTGAAGATCACGAGAAGAACTCTGAGTGTTGTCATTGTGCTGTCCTTGCGTTTGGCTGCGAGAGGACTCTGTAAATAGGCATCGAAAATTGACCCACTGTCGGCGTCGAATATTGACCCACCCAGAAAGGGGTTATTGCATTAATCTCTGTGTTTGATTCTCCAACTGTCATTGCCTGTTTCGATGATGTCGCAATGATGTGTGACTCGATCCAGTAGAGCTGTCGTCATTTTCTTATCGCCGAACACGGTTGGCCATTCGCCGAACGCCAGGTTGGTGGTGATGATGACGGACGTGCGCTGATACAGGTGCGAGAGCAGATGGAATACAAGCTGTCCGCCATTCTTTGAGAACGGTAGATAACCGAGTTCATCGAGTACCACCAGTTCAGTGTACTTAGCCAGCCGATCGGCAAGACGTCCGCCTTTGCCGTTGAGCTTTTCTTGTTCGAGCTGGTTGGCCAGATCAACGAGATTAAAGAACTTTGCCCGATAGCCGGAGCGAACCGCCTGTGATGCGATGGCGGTTGCCAAGTGGGTCTTCCCAGTCCCGGTGCCGCCGACAAAGACAATGTTGCGGTGCTCCTCGATAAAGTCACCGCCATAGAGGCCCTTGATCTGGATCTCTTCGATGGCGAGCTTGTCGAACTCGAAGCTGTCCAGATCTTTGGACACCGGGAATCGTGCCTGTGTCATGCGGTAACGAATCGAACGTGCCCGACGCTCGCTGACCTCGATCTCGAAGAGTTGTTCGATGACGGTGTCGGTGGTTTGCTTACGCTTGCGGGCCGTGGCCAGCACTTCGTCATAGGCCTTCGGGATCGCCACGAACTTCAGGGACTTCATCAGCCCCATGACATGATCACGCGACATGGGTCACCTCTTTCCTGAAGCGGTCATAACGGGCGCAGTCGGCGACCGGCGGTTCGCTGAGTTCCAGGTGGGCCGGGATGGTGACGATCTCAGAGTCCGGTTCCTCGTGTTGCCGAGCCAGCAGGTTGATGATGACATCGCGGCTCACGGAGCCATTGCTTAGTGCCTCGTTGCAGGCATCGGCGACCGCATCCAGGCCATAGCCTGGTACGCAGGCGAGGATATCCACCAGCTGTCGGTCCCAGTCGGGATAATGCTTCAGGCGCTGCCAGGTACGATGAATGGATCGGGGCAGATCCCAATCCTTGAACGGCGCGCCATTGCGTAACGCACCGGGCTTCTTCTTCAGCACCGGCAGGTAGTGCCAGGGATCGAAGATCATCTGATCGCGCTGGAAGCAGCGTGAATGCTGGGCCACGAACGCGCCGTCGTGCAACACGACGATCTTGTCGGCATAGCTTCTGAGCTCGGCGGTCCTGCCTGCCGCTTTGCAAGCGACGCTGTAGCGGTTGCGGTCAAAACTCACCAGCGAGGTTGAGCTGACGCGCACGGTGCGTTCGGCATAACCGTCAAAGGCGCGTGGCAATGTCAGCAAGGACGGTCGTTCAGACTCAAAGACCGACCACACCGTCTGATCCTTGAGCACCGGGTGGCGTTGCTTCTTTGCCCACAGCAGGCACTCGGCCTTCAGTGCGCGGTTGAGCTCGTCGAGACTCTTTGCCTTGCGGGTGGGTGTAAATAATCGCCGCCGAACGGTGCGTACCTGGTTCTCTACCTGGCCTTTCTCCCAGCCGGCAGCCGGTGTGCAGGCAACCGGTTCAAATAGGTAATGGCTGGCCAGCTCCTCGAAGCGACGGTTGAAGTCGCGTTCTTTACCACGCAGGATGCGGCACACGGCTGTCTTCATGTTGTCGTAGATGCCACGTCGGGCGACACCGCCGAAGAACTCGAAGGCTCTGCGGTGCGCATCGAACACCATCTCCTGTGACTCGCGAAGATAAGCAACCGTCAGAAAGAATCGGCTGTGACTAAGACGGATATGGGCGACCTTCACATCCGTCATCGCACCGGCAATGACCATCTTCTCGTGGCTCCAGTCGAACTGAAACGCTTCACCGGGATCGAACACCAGCGGGATGTACGCGTCGACCGGCGTGCCCTGATGCTCGGCTCGCCAGGCCTTCACAAAACGACGCACGCTATCGTAGGCACCGCGATAGCCCTCTCCCTGCAGTGCTTCGTACAAGCCTTGGGCCGTGCGCCGCTGCTTCAACGGCAGAGGCTGTTCGTGCTTCAACAACGCGGTCAACGTGTCGACGAATGGGCCGAGCTTCGGGCGATGCACCGTGTCCCGGCGATACTCAAAGCGCGTCTGATCGCTCCTTAAAACTTTACGTACCGTATTGCGCGATACGTTGAAATCCTTGGCTGTCTGCCGAATGGACTTCTTGCCATCACGCGCTGCTAATCGAATCTTCCTGATCGTCTCCACCGTCAACATCTCCTTCAAAAGCTCCCTGACTCCAATACGTCAGACAGCATGGTTGAAGGTGGGTCAATTTTGCACGCCGATCACCCCCGAAAGTGGGTCATTTTTGCATGCCGATCTACAGGCAGCTTTCGATTACCGCTCGCTGATGGCCATCGACAATCTTCAAGAGGCACGATTTAGCGATAGGATCAGCATATAGGCTTTTATATCTATCAGTTATCGCATTTCTTTCTTGTTCTGACAGGTCTTTAGATACGTCCGCAACATAGCGGCTATCGCTACTCATATCGGACTTCATCTTCGCATCGCATTGAGCCCATTGTTCTTGCCGTTTGTCGGAGCGCTCTTGTGCGTGCCTGGTTTCTTCCAGCTCTTCATTCCGCACTTTTTCGCACTCAGGATCGTCCTTTTTACATAGCCTAATCGATAGTAATTTATTCTTTCTGTTCTCAGCCCCTAGACGCAACAACACGTGGTCTCCAGCACCAAACTGATGCGTCGACTCACAAACGACGGGCTCGCAAGTAAAGCCAATGTGGGAAGTCTTGACGGATGGTAGTTCTAATTCGATTCTCTTTTCAGAAATCTCTACTATAAGACCGGTTCTCAATTTCTCGTCTGAAGCGCTTGCTATACCATTCATACAAAGCGCCGCGAAAGTCGCAAGACATACCATCGGTGTACCTGGGTTTTCATCATGTGTCTGAGTGTTGCGACATATAAGTATAGTTCGTGTCGAAGAATAGCGAGTGACATTCCAAATTCGACGACATGTTGCGAGCGACCGCTTTGGGTCAGCAGCAGCCTGTCGTCATCATACCAGGCAAGAGGCTGCTATAGGTTGTGAAGCGGGCGTTGGCTTGGTGAGAGAGACTGGTGGATAGGTCCTAGCGCGGACTAGCTGTTATCAATGGTTGCCGCCGGGGTGACTCGGTGGTGACTATTCAGTGTCCGATAGATGTTCGCAGATGTCGGTGTCTTTTCCGACGAAGAGCGGCAAGACCTATGTTATCTAACTTGATTTATTCGACTTCTCTTCCAGCAGGTCGATTAGCAACTTATCTCTAGAGTTAGACCACCCGGAAATCGAAAAGCTAAACATGCCAATACCAATCGAGATCATCAAGCCAACTAAATAGTTCGTAAGAGGGTTTCCAACAAACTCCACAGAGCCTGCAAGGTAAAGTCCTAGGGCGATTGCCACGACCGCCATTGCTAGTAGGGCAAAACGAAATATGAGCCAGAACTTATGCCCGGCAAGGGCCCTTGATAGTGCAAGCGATTCTGAAGCGGATAATGGCATGTTAGTTTCGGTTTTCCACAGGAACTCAAGGATGCCTACATCGAGCCCGAACTGTCAACTTGCATTTCTTGCCATATTGGCTAGAAATTCGAGTGTAACTTTCAATCAGCTTCTCCTAGCGTGGTCGGGTCATTTTGATCGACAAATCAGTGGAGAGGAAAATGAAAACTACATTTGTAAATGCCGCATTCGCAATCGCCCTCATACTTTTCGGGCATTCATCAATGGCGCAGTTTGATGACGATACAGGGGCGATTAATCCAATTGACCCATTTGAAAACGAAGGTTGGGGCTTGGTACTGAATCAATACAACGTTTGGGAAAGTGGCGTATTTTTCGATCAAATCAGCGACTTTTATTTTGACAACGACGAGGAGGAGCTCGAGGAAATAACTGTAAGGGCCAAGCGCTTGGCGTCGAGCCGAATGTATCTTGGGGAACTCTTCGCGATAGTGGATTGGATATTGGTTGACGATATTATGCATAACCAGCAATCTGAATGTCAGATGATGGCGGCGATAGATCCTGGAACCGTATGTTTCGTTGACCCTCAACCACTGGCGGGGTGTGTAACAACAACGCTTACCGTTCCAGGCCTGAGCCAGTCGGACGCGGACGAGCTGAATCTTGCCTACTCAGCTTTACAGAACGTGGAGAGTGCTGCAAATTCGCTCACGGTAGGAGGTATAACTGCGATACTTTCGGGTGGCATGACAACAGGAGGTACCTTGCTGTCCCTAGTTGCAACAGGCGGTACATTTATCGCCTCGCTTCCCGACATAGATAACATAAATCCGTTTTCGGCAGGTGACTCATTTGAAATCACTATGACAACATGTGGGTCAACCGACGGGTTCAGTGAACCAAGGACAAGCGTCAGCGTTGAATATACTAGCGGATAAGCTTCGCTAAAAGTCTTACTACGAGCCGTGACCTACGGTCGGACACATCAGTTAGATTGATGGCTTTCCGTAGGCATTGGCTCGGGGCTGGGCGTGTACTGAGTAGTAGATTTCACACTCATTCGACACTATCTTGCCCAATAAGCTGTGACCTCCGATCGACACTCAAAGTCATTGGATTTGGACCGGAGGCAAGAGCTGGTATTGGTTTCAAGGGTGTGAAGGGGGTTTTACCCCGATACCACGGACGGTTGAGTTAAGTTCGATTTCTTCTGTTTTCTGATCTCTAGTTTCCGCCTTCGTCGAGGATTGTAGAAGCACTCGATGTAGTCAAAGATATCAGCTCTTGCTTCAGCGTGCGTTTCGTATCGACGACGATTGACCCGTTCTCTTTTTAACATTCCGAAGAAGCCCTCGCAGGCCGCATTGTCGGCACAGCTGCCAACGCCGCTCATTGAGCAAGTCAGGTTATGACCTTTCAGGAAGCGCTGATACTCGTCACTCGTAAATTGGCAGCCACGATCTGAGTGCAGGATCACCGGCTGTCTCGACTCGCGCTGCCACAGCGCCATCAGCACGGCCTGCAGCACCAGCTGCCGATTCTGGCAACGGCTCATTGACCATCCGACGACGATGCCGGAGTACAGGTCAACCACAACGCACAGATACAACCACTGGCCGCCGACGATACGGATGTACGTGATGTCAGTTACCCACCGCGTATTCGGCTTATCCGCCTTAAAGTCACGAGCCAGGTGATTCTCGATGTCGGCGGGTCGCGTGCCTGATGGCTTACTGCGAAGCTTTTTCTTGCAGGGAATGCCCTGCAGGCCGTCCAGGCGCATCAGCCTAGCCACACGATTCAGGCTGCGACGCTCGCCTTCCTCACACAGATCCTCCCAGATACGACCGGCACCGAAGGTGCCATCACTCTCTGCATGAAGTACGCGGATACGATCCGACAAGCGTTGGTTCTCTCTTGCACGAGGACTCATCGGGCGTTCCCGCCAGCCGTAGTAGCCGCTGGGTGACACCTTAAGACAACGGCACATCAGTCGTATCGAGTAGGCTTCGCGGCAACGATCAATGACACGGAATTTCACTTCCGGTCGCTTGCGAAGAACGCCGCCGCTTCTTTTAAAAAATCCCGTTCCTTCCTGAGTCGATTGTTCTCGCGCTTCAACGACGCCAGCTCTTCATCTCGAGCGACGCCTTGACCCAGAAACGCTTTAGATCCATTCGCTGTCATCTCTCGCTGCCAGCGTGTGATCATGTTGGGATTGATGTCGAGCTCGCGCCCGATCTGAGACTTGGTTACACCTGGCTGACTAGCCAGGGCAACCGCTTCGCGTTTGAACTCCGCCGAGTAATTTCTTCTTTTGCGCACCACACTCCTCCATGGCCATTATCGGCCTTTTCAGATGTGTCCGCGATATCAGGGGTTAACCCCAACCCCGTCGAACTTTCCGTGTGAAACCTTCGCCATTGCATCAACTAACACTGACCACTTCACAGAGTTAGCAGGACTGTACAGCCCATAAGTGATATCAGAGCGAGCGTGTCCGACGATAACTTTAGTGGTGCTATCGGGTATCTCAGCGTTCTCGCTGGCACTGGTGAAGTTGTACCGGAGCGCGTGAATATCAGTCGCGGGGTCTGCAGCTCCAAGCTCACGCCGCCAGCGCACGAATCGTTTGCCCATTGAGTCCGCAACGTCCCTAGCTGATCTCTTTGTTGGCAGTTGGTATCCGTCAGTCGACGTTTCGATTAGGTGGTCCACCAGCGGTCTTACTGTCGGATGTATTGGGATGTTCCTGACACCAGCTGTGGACTTGGCCTCATCGAGTCGAATGCAGTCGCCGTCTATGTCTTGCGTTTGCAGGCTCACTAACTCCTCTCGCCGCATGCCCATATAAGCGAATAGCAACATCGCGATACCGAGGTCTGCCTGCTTTGGATGCTCTTGAATACCTTTGGTAAAGCTCGCGAGTTCCTCTTGTGACCAAGGGCGGCGAGTAGGCTTCGTACCGCGTTTAGGTGAGGGCAGGGAGGCTGTAAGGCCGCTGACAGGGTTGACCTCCGCTTCAGCGAGCGGGATCAAGTGCTTGGTCCACAGAGAACCCAGCTCGCTCAGGGCCTTGGCTACTGTCTTTCGACTCCGGCCCTCTGTATCAAGTTCATCAATCAAGAAGCCTGCGCACTGTTTCTTAGTGATCTTCGAGACCGGAACGTCGCCGAGGTACTTTTGGAAGGCAAGCAGTGTCCGCTCCTTGGTTTCGATAGTGTCATCGGCCAGTTTTCCGCGTGTCTTCTCTATGTACTGCTCAATGGCATCTGAAAGCAGCAGGTGACCTGTCGCAAGGTCGAAGCCCGCTTGTATTGTCCGTTCCTCCGCAGCTGTGGTTCGTACGTCCTCTGGATGAAGCGGTCGCCTCCTAACACCCTGGAACTCAGCTTTGGCGGCCAAGTGTTTCTCAAGCAGTATCTCTTGGCGTTCACTCAGCTCGTCGTCATCGATTAAGCCCCGGTCATGATCACGCACGACAGCGACCATCTGATGCTTGAACCTGTTCGCTGAGTGAGGTTCTGACTGTTGAGCTTTCACCTTTTCGTTGATGTATTCATAGATCGAAGTCATAGCTGCAGGCCGCAGTTTCTTCGCCTCCGACAATGAGGTCACCTTTAGTGACCGCACGATCTCTGGCTGTCCTACTGCTGCCTGTGCTGGGAGAGGGACAGGCACACGTATGTACCAAGTCTTCGCTTTGCCGCGCTGTCGGAGATACTCAGTGCTCATGGGGTGTGCTGACGGTTTCTGGTACACGGTTTGGTACACGCGAAGTGGCTGAAAGCCGCACTGTACCGTACTTTCAGCGTTTCAGGCGTGATCTGTTCGGAATCCCGCCCTCTCCGCCAGCTTCTGTAGATCGCATAGTTACTAGGGTCTCCAGCTCTCCATAGGTACAAGTGTGAGAAGAGAATCTCATCCGCTCCTCCTGTAGATTAATCTCTGCAGGGTTCACTACACAGCCTTCCGAAGCCTCCAAGCCACCTTCGCCCGTTCGACCAATCGTGTGGTCCTGTATGTATTCGTTACTCAGCTAGCCGAATCTCATCTAGCGAACCATCTTTTTTGGTCCAGCAATTCAAGTTTGTTTGAGTTCCACCCGTCAATGTCGCTGACATGTGCACGAGCATTCCGTTGTCGGTTTCGTTCACGCCCTTAACGATAACCGACGATACGCCAACGAATTGATCCGCGATTGCTCTCCGACAGGTGCCGTGTGATTCAATTGTCAGATCGACTTCCACAGGTCCAGATTCTCTACCATAGAACCAGATCAGAAACACGACACCAATCACGGCTGGGATAACCCACTCCCAAATCGAATAGCCAAGAAACTCAGGCGATTTGTTCCCTGATTTAGATGTTGGCTTCGCGGCTCCGGGTGGTAGCCAATCTGGTTCTTTGTCCATTCGCTTCGACTAGCTCAGATATGGAGCACTACTCTGAGCGTTGGTTTCCAGTTTCCGGATATCGCACATCGAAGGCCGTCCTGGTCCGTCCGATGTGCAGGTTGAGCATACCGCTCATTGTCTAATTCCTGCCCCATGCCCAGTTGGGTGCGTCACCACAGAGGCCACGGACTAAGATGATGTTAAACCCATGCTTGTCATTTTTGCCACCCAGATTAAATCTCCCGGATTTGGCAAGAGCGAAAGGAGCGAAGCCGCCATAGGCCCCGTGCGAGTTCTTCGCCGCTATGTCACCACACCAGACGTAGGTGTCGGGTTTATCTTCCATGCCAGTGACGACCTTTTTATGTACATGGCGAAATCGTGCGCTGAAAGGGTCCTTTAGTTCGGAGTGTTCGATAATCGACTTGCTAAGGTCCGTATAGTCCTCAACCGGAACCCACGTTACGGTCCGCTCAGCCAGTGCTGAGAAACTGAAAAACAAAATTGCAGTTAACGTCAATGTTCTCACGTGCTCCTCCTTTCGCAAGTATGCGAGGTTGCCCAGAATATCTGTTCCGGTGATGCCGAAGACCCAGTAATGCCTTTATTCGACGTTCCGAAGAGATATGTAGTTACCGCGCCCAAACTTCGATTAGTTAGGAGTTCGTGCCCCCCGATGGCCCAGCATTTCTAAATCCCCAAACCTGGATACGCATCTTGCCACACGGCGCGTCGACCAGGAGTACGCCTCTAATATAGGTGTTATCCACAGCGATGTCCCCGGTCAAGACTGACGAATGTCAGTGTCTTGCTGAGCGGACAAGTTCAGCATAATCAGTAATCGGCCATCCCTCTGTTGTTGGGTTCTTGCGACGGGATAGTTGATACCACGAACGACATGGGAGATGGGTCATGAATAACGTATTCCGGCGCTTGCTGCTCTTGGCGGCAAGTGTTTTTTTTGTTGCGGCTTGCGACGGTAGTGACGGTGCCGCCGGCGCTGCTGGTGCTTCCGGAGCCGATGGCCAGGACGCTGTCGATACCGGCACCATAAGCGTTACTGTGACCTCCGGGGGCAATGCCGTCGAGGGCGCAACGGTGTCGACGAATCCGGCGAGCACGACCGCTGACACCGATGCCAGCGGTGTTGCATCCCTGACGGGTGTCGCTATTGGTGTCTATGACGTGACGGCGACCCTCGGTAGCATCACATCCTCGCAATCCAATGTCGGTGTCGCCGCAGGAGCAACCACGGACGTGTCGATGTCCTTGAGTGGCGTTCCGGGTACGATCACCGGCAAAGTCATCGGCCCTGACGGTGACAACGATGGGCTGCCCGACCCCGTAGAAGGTGCAACCGTATCTACGCCGGGAAGCGTGTCTGCCTTGACGGATGTCAACGGCGACTTTCAACTCGACTCGGTTGTACGCTCATTCCTTTCGGTCGAACCACCAGCCGGCGTCAGTTTACTGGAAGGCGGGACGCGCCGTTCCATCAGCCCGGGTGAGAACGTAGAAATCGCGTTATCGGGCCGACCTGCAGACGACGCAACTTTCGTGTCAAACGACCTCTGCGTAGCCTGCCATGGCGCTATGTCACCCGGTTTGGTTGCCGCCTGGCAGAATTCCGGCCACTATCGCGTGGTCGAACGCTCTCTCGTCGAGATGGATGCGACCGGCTGGCCCGCCGATCCCGGAGCGGGTAACTGCAGCGCATGGGCTGACACTGGTGTAGACGCCAATGACGTGACGGAAGATTCGTCATTGACGCCCAGCCACGACGCCTATGTCCGTACCTGCAACGACAGCCCAGCTCTTCGTTTTGAAATCCTCATCGACGGCAACGACGATGGTGCGAACGAAGCTGTCGACACGTTTGTTACCGTGTATTCGACCTACGGCGGTCCGGGTAGCGCAGCGGGCGAGCTTGCAGTCCTCCAGGATCGTGGTGAAGCTACCGGCCTGCACGGCACGTGGAAACAGCGTTATATGTTCAACATTGGCGATGTTGTTGGCGGCTGCTCGCCGACGAGTCCGGAGGGCTTTCTTAAACCACCGAAGCCGACCTGGGTCGGCTGGGATACCACCCAGACCTGCGAAGACATGCTGCTTTCGCCGATCCAGTACAACCAGCGGACCGGCGCGTGGGTTTCTTACCACAACAACAACTGGTACACGCAAGGCAGAACGTATTCCAAAAAATGCTCCGGTTGCCACGAGGCTGGCACTTCGCTCACCGCAGATGCGGCTGGCAATGTCACCGAGTACTCCGCGGTGGACTATCGTATTGGTTGTCAGAAATGTCACGGACCTGGTAGCGACCATCTCGGTGGGGGCGGTGACCCAACCAAGATAGTCAATCCGAATCATCTTACTGCTCAAGGTAGCCGGGAGCTTTGCGGGCAATGCCACAGCCGTGGTTCGGAACCTCCTGTCGCGGGCGCTGCGTTCAGCTTCCCATGGCGCAGCGACGTCGCCGAATTTGATGGCAACTTTGTCGCCGGGATTCACAAGCTGGACTACAATGCGATCGATTCGCCGGAAGGCTACTACTTCCAGAATCCGGGATTGTGGTCTTCTGGATATTCAGTGAAGCATCACCAGCAGTACAATGACTTCCTGAAATCGACGCACATCGACAATCCGTTTGAGATCCTGACCTGCTATGACTGTCACTCTCCGCACAGCGGCAAAGGCGGTCCGTTCCAGTTCACGAACGAAGATTTCGACGGCAACGAGTT
This sequence comes from Woeseiaceae bacterium, assembly GCA_021773075.1. Taxonomy (GTDB): domain Bacteria; phylum Pseudomonadota; class Gammaproteobacteria; order Steroidobacterales; family Woeseiaceae; genus UBA1847. The sequence goes on along the minus strand of JAJFKT010000004.1, from coordinate 21,644 downwards.
TGTCTTTGGCAATAACGATCAGGCGAACATGTCCAACGTCCGCTGCCTAAGCTGTCACGCATCGCACGGTTCGTTCGCGACACTGGCGCTCGATGACATCGCCGTCTACCATACGGCCAACGGCGGCAGCGTCGATAAGAACGAGGTGCCATTGGCGCCGACTCCGACGGAACAGATGTCGGCATCGGATCTGGTAGAGCAGGCGGTCAACGTCCATAGTGGTGAACGCGCAGGAATGCCGCTGTCGCCGTACCAGCCCGGGGATTCGGTTATTCCGGAGAACTATCAGTTCGGCGAGGGCCCGGTAGGACGCTGCACGTCTTGCCACATGACCAAGACCGCCAAGAGTGCAACGTGGTTTGACGATCCCGACGGCCTCAGGATCGAAGGCGATGCCTCGAGCCACGTGTTTGATGTGGTTAAGATCCAGCCTGGCACGGATCAGCCAAACGCCTGCGGCAAGTGCCACGCTACGTTCCGCACGTCATCGGCACCGCCGGGAGAAGACTAGAATCAGGCTTTGGTCTGAGTACATTGAGGGGGTGGCTTTGCCGCCCCCCCTTTTTTTTTGCGAGCGTCACGTCCGGATACGGGCCGAGTCCCAGCCAGGTCTCTTTGCCAAAACGTGAGTAGCGAAAAATCCATGACTTGGTGACACGGTCGCTTTTTGTTTTTCGGGTCGACGAGTGTACCTGTAGATATTCGGTTGCCGCGTCACCGAATTTACCCGGACGTTTGATGTGTTTTACAAACAAAGCAGTGATTCTCTCCGCCATTTAAGTAAGCCACCCAATATTCGTCGCTGCGAACCAGCCTATTCAATCTGATTACTGATCCGCGCCGCAATTTCCTGGCCACGACTTGTCAGTCTGGCGGTCGAATCGAGGACGTCATTATTGGTCGCTGGATCACGTTGAACCAAATTTGCGGCGGATAGACGTTTTAGTCCTCTAAGCGTTTTTTCCGGTTCAAGCCCAACAACTCTCGCGAGTCGAACGACACTCATTGGTCCCTGATCGGATAAAAAAGACAGTATGATAAAGTCGCGGACCTTGATACCGTGGTTTAACAAGAGCGATGTCAGTGAGTCATCGTTACTAATAAAAAACTCGGCCGACTGCCCGGAAATCGAATCATTCTTGGCTGGTGAATCATCCGTCATGGACTTCTCCGAGAACTGCAACAACGACGCATCCGATAATTGTGCGTCGACTCTTTTCTACACGATAGCCGTACTGAAATGGTTCCGCTTTGGCATGAATGTAAATCATTGCTTCGCTCCGATGAAATACGGTGAATGCCTTCTTTTTAGACTAGCGAATCGACGATTAATCGCCCAAAACTGGAAAAGGTAGGGTTTAATGCTGCCGCAATTAGGGAGTAACCCCCATTTGCTTATTGCGTCGAGGCTGGGAAATTAGTAAGAGCAAGAATTCGGGCGGCGTAAGCAACACTATGAAAATCAAAAGATTGTGCGTTTTGCCGTCCTGGCCCGCGCAACTTGGATGAGAGGTCTAATGATCAACAGCCGAGAAAATACTTCATGCTGCCGACAGTGTTGGAAAATAACTGTGAATTTATTACTCCTGGTAGTGTGCATACTGGGTCCGCCAGCCAAGGCAGAATCGCAAAACGACCTGTTGCTGTTCCTTAGCCTCGAGCGATTCCAAATGTTCTCGTCCGACGACCCAGCGTTCGACGGAACTGACAATCGAGCGACGGCCGATATTCTCTTTTCGCGCAGTAGTGACCGGTTCCGATTTCTCGGTGAGTATATTTGGTCCGATAGCGAAAGTGAGCTTGAGAGATTCCAGCTAGCGTGGCAGGTAGATGATCGTACGATGTTGTGGTTCGGTCGGTTTCATTCGATTTCGAATTACTGGACGACGGAATACCATCATGGCCAGTTTATGCAGACCAGTATTAGTCGACCCGGGCTCGAAGAGTGGGAAGATGAAAGTGGACCAATGCCGTCACATATCACCGGAGCGTGGCTGCAGCACGAATTCTCACTCAATGGACAATCCGCACTAAACCTTGGGCTGGCTGCCGGTTTGGCTCCAAAGTTTGCGGACAATGAGCTGAGGCCATTTGACCTCCTCGATCCCGAGTCCGGACATGACTTGGCAATCAGCGGTCGTTTGGTCTATCGCCCCGACGTTTTGTCGATGAACCAAATCGGTATTGCGACCGCCTACAATGAAATTGTTGTTGATCCGTTATCGACTCCGACAATTGCAGATTTGCAGAGTATTCACCAAACAACGATTGGTGCGTTTCTGAACTGGCATTGGGCTGACTGGCGCCTGTCTTCAAATTGGGTCTATTTCGATTTTGATCTCTTGTACGGCGACCGCCGCGCGAACGACGATTTCGTACTTGGGTACGTGCAGGGTGAATACTCTGCGAGACCAAACTGGACGATTTTCGGTCGGACAGAAATTGGCTTCGGCGAGGACCATTCGCTGTATTTACAATTGTTGCCTGATTTCATAGCACACCGCACCATGGCTGGCGTTCGTTGGGAATTTGCTGATTCTCAAGCATTGACGCTGGAGGTTGCCGATACCAGTACGCAAGGTGCCAATTTCGACCACGACAACTTCAAAGAACTGCGTATTCAATGGAGTACCGTATTTCCGTGAAATGTCATATTTCACAATTACTGGTATCGGTCGTGTTGATGTCAGCGCTTAATACGGCGGTGGCCGATACCGCCGTTGTACTCGTTACCGGCAAGGACAGCCCTATTACGAGCATAAATTCTCTGGAAATTCGCAAAGCATATCTTGGAATTTCGGTCACCCTAAATGGCAGGACCGTTCGAGCCGTGCGGCGGCACGATGACGAACATCTCGATGAGATATTCTTGCAGTCTGTCATGGCAATGTCCCGCCGATCTTACGACAGGCGACTAATTTCATTGCTCCTTAAATTCGGAACGCCGCGCCCGGAAGAGGTGAACGACAGAGCTGAGCTGTTGGATATACTCGGTAGTGCGTCGTCGTCGATAACCTATATGTGGAAAAATGATGCCGAAGCTGATCCGCAAGTGAAAATAATCAGAGTGTTATGGCAAGAGACCTGAAATCTATCTCCTTTAGGATGGTATTTGCGGTATTAGTTATTCACGCAGTGCTGCTCCCGATGCTGTCCTATGGCTTGCTTACCGTAGTAAGGGACTTTCAGGAGGACGGGTTCGTCGACCACGTCCGCATCTACTCACGAGTGTTTGCTGACGCCTTGCTGGCTGACGATGGTCTGATATCGGAGTCCGATATCGTGGCTGGCCTTGATAGCTCTATTCTCGGAGGTCGTTGTGTCCATGCGGCGTTGAATATGGGCGATCGCCAATTGCTAAGTACGCTTATGGGCCATGATGACGCCGATAGTTTCGTTGAGGACTTCAATTTCGGCGAGAACGGAGATGATGTCTATTACATATCGACTCCCGTGCAAATGGGTGAATGGTCCGCCGTTCTCGAGCTCGGGTTCGACGAATTGCCAACGCTGCTTGAAATTGAGAGCGCGCGAGTGTCGATCCTCCGATTTGTGTTGATTTACTTAGTCCTGACCGTGGTTCTGGTTGTAATTTTGAGCACTCTGCTATCAAAGCCCTTGCGACGGCTTCGGCACGATAGTCGCCAGATTGCGTCGGGCGACTACTCAAGGAAGATGTCTGTTAGTAGTGATATTTTTGAGATCAGTGAACTTACTCGTGATCTTGAGCACATGCGGAGTACGCTTGTAGGTGTCAATGACAGGCTGGAAGAAGAAATTCGAAGTCGCGAGGTAGCAGAGGCTGAACGACGGAAAGCAGAAGTTCATTTGCGACACATGCATCGTCTGCAGTCGATTGGCACTCTCGCTGGCGGCGTCGCTCATGAATTTAATAATGTATTGCTGCCAATGCTCTTGTACACCGATCTGGCACTGGAAGACCTCCCCAGTGATAGTCCTGTCAGGCCGAATCTCGAACGGGTCCTGAAACTAGCCCATCGAGCAAAGGGACTTAGTGAACAAATTCTTACCTTTGGTCGGCCGTCGGGCGAGGCGATGGATGTAATTGACGATATAGCCCCATTTATTGATGAGGCAATGTCGATGGTTCGGGCATTGATTCCGGCTAGCATAGAAATTCGACTGCATATGGAAGGGCCGATCGGACCGTTGGTCTGTAACTCAAACGAAATTCAGCAGCTGATCGTCAACCTGTGCAGCAATGCGTTTCACTCCATGTCGAAAGGGGGTGGGTTAATTAGCGTAAATCTGGAAGCTTGCAGTGTTACTCCGGAATTTGCGGAGCAGCATCCACGATTGGTTGCAGGTAACTACGCGATGCTTGCAGTAGCCGATTCTGGCGAGGGAATGGACGCGGCCACTATTGAAAGAATATTTGACCCATTTTTCACGACGCGAGAGGTCGGTGAAGGAACGGGACTGGGGCTGTCTGTTGTGCACGGTATAGTTGCGAAACACGAGGGAGAAATCGTTGTCACGAGTGAGGTGGACGTCGGGACAACGATAAAAATCTATTTTCCACTTTGCGAAGTATAGATTAACCGAGGAAGGGTAAGAAAGATGACCAAAGTAATTATTATTGACGACGAGGAAGATATTCGCATCGTACTCAAGGAAATTTTTGTACGTGCGGGCTTCGAGGTTGAAATCGCAGGCAACGGTCAGGAAGGAATAGCATTATTGCGCGAACAAGGCGCTGATCTGGTCATCACCGACATCATCATGCCAGGCAATGATGGCGTTGAAACGGCCTATGATATCCGCATGGAGTTTCCGAGCATCAAGATCATCGTGATGTCCGGAGGCGGCAATGCGGCAGCGCTGGGTTATGAACCGACCGCGATAACGACGTCGGCGTACCTGGCATCCGCAGAAGCAATTGGTGCGGACCTGACATTGACAAAGCCGTTTGACCGGGAAGAACTTATCAAGGCAGCTACGGAGCTAACCTCTGTCCAAAGCTGAATCGATATCAACGCGAATAAAGAAAATATCCAAGGACACCTGTGACTGACACTATTTCTCAAGCATCAAGCCCTAGGTGGGCTGCTCAAATTGTCTTGCTGCTCGACGATGAAGCTCGGGTTTTGAGTATCAATCGCAGTCTGGCGGGCACCAATTTTGAGTCAATTTCCGAGGCGTCGCAAGAATGCGTTCACAGTCAATTACATCCGGATTGCGCCGGTAATTGTAGATTCTCAGAGATGTGGACAAAGGCCTGGGACGGATTAAAGAACAGGGACAGTATCGAGTGGGAGCTGGACGACCCCTTGCTAAAGCGGTTGTTGCGACTCAACTTGTTCAAGTCACCGGCACCCGGGAATAGAGAGTCGGAGCGACGGCAACGATACAAGTTATTGACGATTACGGATATTACGAAATATCGGCGGGAATACGAATCGCTGGTCGAACAGCAGCAGGCGCTTATCCGCCTGTTAATGGCGCAGGGTCTAAAGGTCGGACATCCCGACGAGCAACTATTCGACGAGTCAGGCGATACAGGAAATCGTCTCATGGCTGGATTTGCAAATACAGAGCTTTCTCTGAACCGACAACTCATCGAGGCGCAGGAGAAGGAGCGCAAGCGAATTGCCTCAGATTTGCACGATGGTATTGCTCAGACAATTGGGGTGGTCAAATATCGAATTGAAGACAGTGTTGCGACGCTTGCGCGACGGTATCCGGATATGGATTTGAGTATTTTTGACGGCACCGTCGATGAGATCAAACTTTTGGTTGAGGAAGTACGCAGAATATCGAGCAATCTCTCGCCGTCTATGCTGGAAGACTTTGGAATTCAGGTTGCGCTGGAGTGGCTGTGCAAGGAATTTAAGGCCCAGCACAAGAACTTGAATGTTAGCTGTGCAATTCGTATCGATGAGTGCGATACACCCGAACTTGTGAAGGTTGCTATTTATCGCGTTGTCCAAGAGGCGTTCAACAATATCGTCAAACATGCGTCGGCGACGAATGTTGACGCATCGCTGGATTCCACCGACGGTGGCGTTCACCTCGTAATAACTGACGACGGTGCCGGCTTTGATCCAGCTGAGACGTCGTCGGGCTACGACGGTAAAAAGGGACTCGGCTTACGTAGCATGCGTGAGCGCGTGGAGGCGACCGGAGGCAGTTTCGGCCTGGAAACAGATCAGGAGAAGGGTGTCGTAGTTCGAGCTATCTGGTCAAAAACAGAGCTGGACCTCAATCGGTAACGAAACCGTTTTTAATTGCGTACACGGTTACTTCTGAAACATTGTGAAGGTCCAGTTTTCGCATTAGATTGGTGCGATGCTTCTCGATCGTTTTGGGGCTCAGCGATAGGTAGGTTGCGATCTCTTTCGTGCGTTTTCCTTCGGCGATCAGCTTAATAACTTCTCGTTCACGGCGCGTCAGAATCTCCCAAGACGGTTGGCTTGAGGAAACATCGCCGCCGGATAAATAGCCTTTTACGACTTTGTCGACAATGCTCGGGCTCAGGTAGTTTTTTCCGCTTACGACATTCGCGAGAGCATTGAACAGCTCGGTACGACTATCGTCTTTCAGAACATAGGCATCTGCTCCGGCGTCGAGCGTTGCGTGAATGTAGCGGTCCTCTTTGTGGAAGGTGAGTGCCACGACCTTGATGTGAGGGTGCTGGCGTTTGACTTGCACTATCGCATCTATGCCGCTGGTTCTCGGCATCGTCAGGTCCATCAATATGATATCGGGCTGTAACTCGGCGATGGCCCGAATTGCGGCCATGCCGTCAGCGGCAACGCCGACAACTTCATAATTTGGTTCGGATTCGAGCATAGCCTCAAGCCCGTTTCTCATCAGGGCATGATCATCGGCGATCAGGATCTTGTGAACTTTGCTGCTGGTCAATTTCTGCTCGCCTGTCGCCAGACAGCGATGTCTGGCCTGCAATTGCAAGTATCCGCCAATGCTACGTGAGACGCAGGAGAATGCGAATAGGCATATCCATGATATTGGGGGAGGGTAACACCCTAGTTCCAGGACGCCACGATGGTCCGGTCGACAGTCGTCGAGCCCCGGAATCCGGTGTCTCAGGAAAACCCTACCGCGATATGGGGTGATTTCATCAGAAATTACCCGCGAAAACCGACTGCGGCACGAGCCAAAAGTTCTTAGATTGCTAGGCACGTAAAAAAGCGTGTTCGACCTGCGCAAGAAACTCTGCGTAGACGTAAGCGCCAAATTCGAATTCGAGATTTGTGGGGTGCAAGCATGAATGCAATCAACAGGAGCGACACGATGCAATTATTGAGCAGAGGATTGGGCGCAGGGGTGCTATGCATACTCTTCGTGGCGTTCCAGGCGAACGCGCAGGACAGCAGCATCAATGTTCAATGTCCTGAACCGACGACGGAACATCCCTCGATTAAGTGCATTCACCTGGTGGCAGGCGACGGCATGGCGACGATGGCCGACGACATGATTGACCCGGACTTTGGCGGCGCAGGTAAGAAGCAATACATCTTCAGCTACGCAGAAGTACCGTTTCCAGGCATTGACGGGGCACCGACTGAAGCTAGCGGTGACTACCCGGGCTGGGTCATGCAGACCGGCATGCTGGCCGCGAATGCACCTGCACCAACAATCGCAGTCGATGAGGACGACGAATTATTCCTCTCCCTGACAAACGTCGGTATGGCGATGCGGCCGGATCTGTTTGATCCGCATACTGTTCACTGGCACGGCTTTCCAGAAGCGGCATCTGTCTTTGACGGTGTTCCGGATTCTTCTATTTCAGTGAACATGGGCGCAACGCTGACGTATTACTACAACGTCAAAGACGCGGGCACTTACATGTATCACTGCCACGTTGAAGCTACCGAGCACATGCAGATGGGTATGTTAGGTAACCTGTTCGTTCGTCCGCGGCAAAACAAGTTACCCGACGGATCTGTATTGGGGTCGCACATTCACAGCAATCCTGACGAAGCCGCAGCGGCTGGGGACGATTCGCTGATTGGCGACACCTACGCGTACAACGACGGCGACGGAACGACACTCTACGACGTCGAATACCCGATCCAGATGGGATCTTTCGATCCTGATTTTCACGATGCCAGCCTCAATGTACAGCCATTGCCGTTCTCCGGGATGCGAGATCGCTACTTCCTGTTGAACGGACGGGGCTACCCGGACACCGTCAATGACGCGGTGTTGAGCACCACCGACCCTCTCGGGACCTCACAGCCGTCACAGCCGGTTGACAGTCTGGTCACCGCGGCGGTCGGCGAACGCATTTTACTGCGGCTTTCCAACCTGAACATTACTGAGTTCTACACGCTGGGCAGCAACCTGCCGATGCAGGTCGTTGCATTAGACGCACGTTTGCTGCGCGACGGTGCCGGCAACAACATGTACTACACAACGAATTCTTTGACGCTCGGCGGTGGCCAATCGGCAGACGTCATTATCGATACACGCGGTCCCGACGGCCTGCTTGGCACGCCGGACGATGTCTCAGGGACCTACTTTCTATACAGCACCAACCTGGACCGGCTGGCCAACGACGCCGAAAACTTCGGCGGCATGATGACCGAAATACGGATCAATTAGGAGAACCGGCAATGACTGCATTCAAACTCAAAAAGCTAAACACCCGGGTAGTCCGGTTATTCTCGGTGGCCGTTGTACTAGCGGTGATGTTGATTCCTGTCGCTGCGCCTGCGGCGATCGATGGTGTTGCACCATCGTCTGGCAACGTTTTCAACCTGACAGCCAGTGAGGGCTATATCTCCATAGCGGACGGTGGCTCCATTTACTCCTGGGGTTACAGCGCCAACGGTTCGATGCAATTGCCGGGACCGACGTTGATCCTTACTCAGGGACAGACTTATACGGTGACTCTCAACAACGCGCTGCCAGCGGCGGCGGGGAATGTCTCGATCGTATTTCCAGGGCATACCGTCACCTCAACATCAGGTGGTGATACAGGGCTACTAGCCCAGGAAGCACCGTCTGGCGGATCCGTTTCTTATACATTTACGGCAGGTGAGCCCGGGACCTATCAGTATCACAGTGGCACACGGCCAGACTTGCAAGTTGAGATGGGACTTTACGGTGCGCTGATCGTACGACCGATTACATCAGGGGCAGGCTGTGCGTACAACCACGCAGACACCTGTTTCGACCGCGAGTACCTGTTCCTGTTGAGTGAGATCGACCTCCAGGTACACCAGGCTGCGGAGGATCAGGCTTCAGGACCTGGTCCGATCGACATCGGCACAGGTTCTTTTAATTCCGAGTACTGGCTCCTCAACGGACGCGCGGCGCCGGATACGATGGCACCATCCTTCGATCCGATTTTGCCAAGCCAGCCGTACAACTCCTTCCCCCGAATGCACCCCGGTGAGAGAGTCTTGTTGAGAATCGTCGGTGCCGGTCGCGAGATGCATCCTTTCCATACACACGGCAACCACGTTCGCGTGCTGGCCCGCGATGGCCGCCTGTTGCTGAGCGACATGGCGCCCGCGCTCGCGGACCCAACGACGGACCCACTCGCGGGCCCACTACTGTTCACTGTTCCTTCGGCGCCGGGCGGCACCGTCGATGCAGTTTTTGAGTGGACGGGCAAAGACCTCGGCTGGGATATGTACGGCCACACGGCCGGCGACGGTAGTGTCTGCAACACAGTTGGCGGCCAGCACAGTGTCACTACTGACGCCAACTACGGAGAGTGGTGTGACGATCACAACGAACCGATACCTGTGGACCTGCCAAGCCTGAGTTCGCTCGCGTTTGGTGGCTTCTACAGTGGCAGTCCGTTTCTTGGCGGGATGGGCAGTCTGCCCCCTGGCGAGGGCGGGTTGAATCCGGATTCCGGGTTCTCCTATATGTGGCATTCGCACAACGAGCGAGAGCTGGTAAACAACGACGTTTTCCCGGGCGGCATGATGACCATGCTGATTATCGAAGCCCCCTCAGTCGTGATTAACGACGTTCCAAGAATCGACTAAGGCGGAGGAGAAGAGCAATGCGATCAAATATGCTGAATGCAATTTTACGGATGGCCGCGCTAGCGGGTGTCATGCTTATTTCCGGTGTCTCAAATGCCGCCGACGTGTATCTCATGACGGAGGCTGTCGACAAGCAACTGACCGACAGCAACGCGACCGTCATTGAGACTGTGCCGATGTGGGTTTTTGCCTGTGACACTGTCGCGGCCGATGCGGCTGGTACAGGAGCGGCGGGAACCAACAATCCCAACTGCGCAGACTCGCCAGCGGGTGCGCAAATTGACCAGCCGACTGGCGACTCGCTTACAATCTTCCTCAATAACACCCTGAATACCGAGGTTTCCATTGTGATTCCTGGTCAGGTGGGTGGCGGCAATCCAACGTTTTTCGTTGATGGCCAGGGTCAGAGCCGCGTTAAGTCCTTCACTCAGGTTGCGCCAGCAAATGGCACGTTTGAGTACACCTGGACTTCTTTGCGTCCAGGTACCTATCTCTACCAAAGTGGCACCCATCCATCGATTCAGGTTCCCATGGGTCTGTACGGTTCACTGGTTGTTGGCCCGGTTACGCCGACCGCTGGTGCATGTGCAACGGGCCAGACGGCCGCCTACGACAGTGCAAGCAGTTGCCATGACGCTGAGGCTATCATGCTCTTTAGCGAACTCGATCCGTGGCAAAACAACGCGGTTTCGACGGTTTGCAACGCAACGTCTTGCGACGAAAGCGCCTACCCCAGCACAGTCGACTACAGCCCGACCTACTTGCTGGTAAACGGTGAGACCTCGGCAAACCTTCCGGCCGTGGACGACTCGGGGAACAACGTACTGCTGCGTTTCCTGAACGCCGGTCTGCACACACACACGCCGTCAACACTTGGCATTGACATGGGTCTTCTAGCTGAGGACGGTAATGTTTACCCCGGTCTCGTGAAGCAGCAAAACACGGTCGTGTTGGCAGCGGGTAAGACACTCGACGCACTTGTCGCCGTGCCCGCAGGTAATAACACATTTTCGATTTTCGACCGCATGCCGGACTTCAGCAATAATGCGTTGCCGGGCGGTGGTATGGGTGGCGCATTTTTCGATTCGGGTACTGGCGCAGATCCGACGTCAACGCTCGGTCTGGCGGTGAATGACGTATATTCTGTTACCGAAGATGTTCAGCTGAACGTCGGCACTGGTGCAGGCGTGCTATTCAACGATGCCGGTCTTTCCGACTCGACAGTAGTAAGCAGCGTTGGCAAAGGTATTCTGGAATGCATTGTCGGAACTATAAGCACCCCGGGAATATGTGCCGACGGTTCGTTCACCTACACTCCGAACAGTGACTTCTCGGGTACAGACAGCTTCACCTACAGCGCCACCGACGGCGCGAACAGCTACGGTGCTCAAGTCACACTGAACGTTTCGTTTGAGAACGATGCGCCGGTGGCTGCCGATGATACCTATACCAACAGCATCGGCGGCGGTATTAGCGTTGATGCGACTCGCGGCGTGCTCGGCAACGATGCAGATCCCGATGGGGATACGTTGTCGGCTACAGCGACGACGACCGTTGCAGGTCTGCAATGCGACGGGGCGGCTGGCCTTTGTGCTGACGGCTCGTTCCAGTACACAGGGACTGCCGGCACCGTATTCGACTACGAAGTCAGCGATGGCGGAACAGTTACCAGTACCGCGACAGTGACTCTGACGGTCAACGCGTTGTCCAACATCACGCTGGTTGTTCAGGAACCCGATGGTACTCCAGTGACCGATTACCGCTGGACACTGGAAGAAGACACCACGTGGCATCCCGATCCGGACATGCCCGGCGCTGAATCGCTTGCGACTACCTTCCACAAAAGCTATATGCCGGTTGTTGCGCAGGGTTGCGTGGGGACCACGGCATGCGCTCCAGCTGTCGGCGAACCTCTGAATATCCCAGCTGAAGCGGAGACGCCGTTCGACAACAATGTCGCTCTCGATCCAGCCAAGCACTACTACGTCTCGGTTCTACCCGCAGACGCGATGGATGAAGACGGCGCGGGCAATCGTCGGGGTCACACGGTAGGTGGCGCGCAAATTCCGCCGGGTGCCACAACGGTCACCGTAGACGTGAATCCAGAGCCGCTACCGTATGCTCAGATCAGCATCCTGGTTTTCGATGACAGCAGCCCAACCAACGGCGGTGTCGACGCCAACGAGATCGGTCTCGGCGGATTCCAAATAACACTTGAAGACGCCGGTGGGCGCTACGGCATCTCCGCAGGCGCTATGAGCCAGGACGCCGACGGCAATCCGTTGACGAACGCGCTTGGCAACGCCCCGGATAATTGTTTCGGCGGTGCTGCGCCGCCGTCCGGAGTCATCCTCAGCTGTCCCGATCTGGACCCCCGTCCAGGCTTTCAATCGCCGCTCGCGGGACGGGTGCTGGTCAAGAACCTCTTCCCGGCGAAGTACGGCATTATTACGACCGCCCCGAGTAACTCGGATTGGGTGCAGACATCGACCATCGAAGGCACGAAGGTTATTGATGCCTGGGTGAAAGCAGGCGAGCCACCTTTTTTCACTGAATTTGGTCCGGTCGGCGTGCATGCATTCGTCGGCTTCGCCAGCCCAACGCTGATTAACGGCAGAAGGGCAGCAGGCGCAGGTACAACGACGATTACCGGCGCGATCACCAACCACCACATGTCGCGCCCACCGAATCAGCACCTGGCGGACAGTGGGACGTATGATGCGCTGGCTCACACCAGGCCCTGGGTTGGTTTGAACAGTGTTGGCGGCCGCGGCCCGAACATCGCGGCTGTACAGGCGGATATGAACGATGATGGGACGGCCACATTCACGATCGATAACGTGCCGCAGGGCTTCGACTATCAAGTCGTGGTTTGGGATTCCTTTCTCGACCAGGTTATTGCCTATCGCAACGTGCCCGCTGCTGCTCTGGCGGCCAACCCCGCAGTCGTCGGCAACATTCCTGTATTTCAATGGTTCGCGCGCCTGGAAAATCACGTGTACCTGGATGCGAACGGAAATGGTATACGCGACCTCAATGAGGGCCCGCTCGCAGAGCAGGCTGTTAATCTGCGCTGGCGTGATGGCAGTGTCTACCAGTCCTTCCCCACCGATCTCGAAGGCTTTGTGCCTTTCGATCAGGTATTCCCGTTCTTCAACTGGCTGGTCGCCGAAGTGGACTACACGCGCTTCGAGGCAACCGGTCTCACCGTCACCGTCGATCATGGCGGCGAAGTGAGCACGACCGGCAACGTTTACAATCCGCAGACTCAGGGACCTTGCACCGAAGATGATGTCGACAACGGATGGAATGGCTGTGCAAGAGTAGGCGATTCATACGCTGATGCAAGCCAACGAACCGAAACCGGCCAGGTGCTGACTCAGGGCTTCCAGGGATTCCTGGGCCAGACCAGCGTCTTCGAATGGGGAAAACGACCTTATGAACCCGGTAAGAATGGCGGTATTTCCGGAATCGTTTACTATGGCGTGACACGCGCTGAAAGCGATCCGCGCATAGCAGCAGCGGAGCCCTGGGAGCCTGGTATTGCGCGTGTTCCTGTTCGTCTCTACCGCGTGGTGGAGACGCAGAGCGGCGAATCCAGTTTAGCGCTCGTGCAGGAAACAGTTACCGACAGCTGGGATGACAGTTTGCCGACCGGATGTCCGGGTGCTGCTGCTATCGATGAGCAGATCGTCGGTCTTGATGTAGACCAGACGGGCGGAATAACAACCAAATGCTACGACGGCCTGCGGAACTTTAACCAGGCCAGGCCCGCGGTATTTGACGGCGGTTATGCCTTCAACGATATTCCCGCCGGCGAATACGTCGTCGAGGTCGTTGTTCCACCCGGCTATGAGTTGATGAAGGAAGAAGACGTCAACGTCAGTTTCGGTGATGGCTATGCCTCTGAGACTGTCATAGTGGGACCCGTCGTAATTCCAACCCCCCCTGATGCGGCTATGGTCGCTGCGGCTATGGGTCCCGAGCCTGGTCTTGCACAACCGCCTTGTGCGGGCGAAGACCACCTCGTGCCACCGACGATGAGTCTCTTTCCCAAGAGGAATGAGGAAGCTCCCTTCGCCGGCGCTACGCGGCCACTGTGTGATCGTAAACACGTTGTTCTTTCAGATCAGGGACAGGCGGCTGCAGATTTCACACTATTGACCGACGCCCCGATCGCCGCCCATTTCACGGGAATGATACTCGACGACGTGGCCCAGGAGTTCAATCCGCTGTCGCCGCAATTTGGTGAGAAGTGGGCACCGCCTTTCGTGCCGGTCTCGATCCGGGACTATAATGGCGAAGAAATCTCGCGTGTTTACTCGGATCAATGGGGTCGGATGAATGGCCTCATGCCATCGACCTTCACCGCGTACATACCGTCACCCAGCGGTTTTTCGCCGGCGATGCATATGACGTGCATGAACGATCCAGGCCCGATCCAGGGTCCGAATGGAACAATGATCGTCGATCCGCAGTACAACCCGGCGTACAGCAACTTCTGCTACACGTTCCAGTACATGCCGGGCACCACGACGTATCTCGATACGCCGGTTCTGCCAGTGTCAGCATTTGCTTCCGGATACAATCCGCCGGACTGCTCGCTGGACACCCGCACACCGATGATTCACACGGTTGATGGTAACCGTGATGCTGGCGTCGGTCCCATGGTGTCGCGAGCACGGGCAAATGGTAATAGCGGGCCAAGAGGAGAGATCACAATCACCTCGATGGGCATGGTAGAAGTGCCGAATCCGGCCTATGAAGGACCGCTTAGCCTGTCCGGTGAACCCAAGACGATCCTGCGTGACTTCGGTTTCGGTGACGTGCGGGGTGCTGTCAGGGTCGGTGGCCGTTCGCTCATCATCAGAAGCTGGACAAACGACACCATCGTCGCCAGGGTTCGCAACAGCACCAGGACCGGTCAACTGGTCGTAACACGTGATAATGGCAATTCTTCTGAGCACGCTATTACTGTCACGGTTTACAACGGCCCCAATAATGTACCGGATCACACGTTTGTATCTGCAGGTCAGTCAATCCAGGCGGCGATCGACAACGCCGCTCGAGGTGATCTGATCATGATTGAGCCGGGTGTCTATAACGAATCGGTCATCATGTGGAAGCCCGTTCTTCTGCAGGGTGCAGGTGCAGGATCGACGTTGATCAATGCCGCCAAACGCCCGACCCAGGTTCTGATCGACTGGCGCGACAAGATGGACAGCCTGTTCGCCATGCGCCCGAGGGTAGTAAGTTCTTTGCCCAACCAGCTCAATGGTGCCGCCGGATTCACCGTATCGGAAGGTGCGGCCATTACGGTTCTGGGACGGAACACCAATGGTAACCGCGGTTTCTCACGGCACGCATCTCGCATTGACGGCTTTTCGGTTACGGGAGCCGACGTCGGTGGCGGAATCCTGGTTAATAGCTACGCACACAATCTCGAGATTTCGAATAATCATGTGTATGGCAATAACGGTTCCTACCATGGTGGCATTCGCATCGGCCAGCCGTTCCTTGAGCTGCCAGCCCCCGATGCGCCCGGAGAAGACGACTCGACCTACGATTTCAACACTGGCCTGAACATCCATAGCAATGCCGTCACACTTAACGGCGGTTTGGGTGGCGCAGGTGGCGGTATTTCGCTCAGTACCGGGTCCGATCAATACAATGTTAGCGAGAATTTCGTTTGCGGTAACTTCACAACCGGCGATGGCGGCGGTATCGGCCATCTCGGCCTCAGTAATGGCGGCAATATCTCGAACAACACGATCGTTCATAACCAGTCCTTCAACCAGGCTGTTCCCGTGTCCGGTGGCGGAGTGTTTGTCGGCGGTGAGCCCGTCATAGTAGAGTTCCTGGAGCTGGACAATCCTGATCTTTTAAGCACAGGTTCGGGCGACGTAGATGTGAGGTTCAATCGTATCCAGGGCAACCAGGCCGGAGCAGGACACGGTGGCGGAATTCGTACGCAATTCGTTAACGGCAAGGATGTTGCCAGTGTGGATACTCGGCCGCTATGGTATCGCGTGAGGATCATGGACAACGTGATCGTCAACAATATGGCTGGCGATTCAGGCGGTGGTATATCGCTGCACAACACCATTAGAGCCGTCATCAGGCGAAACACGATCGCTCACAACGATAGTACGGCGACCGTCGGCGGATTGATCGTAGACGATCTGTCGGCTAAGCAACCGGCAGGCATCTCGACGGAATCTCACAGTCCTGCTCTTGCCGATGCGATCGCGCAATACGATGGCAACAATTCCGATCAGGAATTCTCAACGCCGTTCATGGGCAACCCCAGGGACAATATCTTGTTCGAGAACCGCTCGTTCAACTACGAGGTTGTTGATACAAATAACGATGGTATTCCGGATAAGTCTCAACTGAGTCCGGTCCTCTCGCAGGGGACGGTCGGAGCGTGTGATCCCCTTGCCGTGTACTGGGACCTCGATGCGCGAGTTGATAATTGGCGAGCACCTGATAGTGGCGCGCCTGGACCAACTTCGGCGGATCCCGGATTCGGCACTACGGCATATTGCAACGGTGGTCGCACGCTGGCGACAACACCGGGCCCGATGTTCGCTTTGCCAGCCCTGGACGAAGGTGGCAACGCATGGATCGACGTTCGGTTCGGTCCGCTCACGCGGGCCTGGCCTGAGGGAAGTGCACCGTGGAGTTACGAAGTAACGCCGACGCCATAGAGAGATAGAGGATGAGGTACTTGTACTTTGCCCGTTCGGAGGCTCGGTTGGTGAGATCGCCGACCTCCGCACCGGTTCTAAAAGGATGGCATGCAGGGTGGCTGGCAATTTTGCTTGTTGGTGGCGCCCTGGTGTTTTCCTTTTCGGAACTGGCAAACGCTGACGATGGAGCAAGCCACCCGCGCTTGAATAGCTTCATGAAGCGTGAATGGGGCATTGAGATACTGTATGTGCGGCAAACAGCAGCAGGCTACATGCTTGAATTTCGTTACAAAGTGCTGGACGCAGAAAAAGCGAAGCCGCTATTCGAGCGTCAAAACAAACCGATGTTGACCCATGCGGAGACCGGCGCGAAGCTTATCGTGCCGACGCCAGCCAAGACCGGTGCATTGAGAAATTCAAACCCGCCAAAAGACGGTCATGTTTATTGGATGTTCTTCGCCAACCCGGGAAAGTTCGTGGAATCAGGCGAACATGTGAATATCCAGATCGGTGATTTTCTTGTTGAAAATCTCGTCGTAAATTAAGCGATTTCGGGAGTACAGTGATGTCGAAGAAGATGATGGGCGCCGCCTTCGCAATTGTGGTTGTGGCGGGCTTTCTCATTTACAACTCTGATGCCATGAAAGAACAGCGCATCATCAAAGTACTGGTCGCCCAGAATATCGATGCGCGCGGTGGTGCCGATACCTGGCAGTCCGTCGAATCGATCCGGTTCACGGGCCAGATGGACTTGGGGCAGGGCATGCATGTGCCCTATGTCGTGGAGAAAAAACGCCCCGGCAAGTACTGCATCGAATTTGTCTTCGACGGAGAGACTGCCACTCAGTGCGTCGATGGTGAAACCGGTTGGAAACTCCTGCCGTACCTCGGTCGGAAAACACCTGAAGCGATGACTGAGTTGGAGTATCGCCAGATGGCGAGCGCTGTCTCGATCGATGGGTTGCTTTACAACGCGGTCGAGCGTGGCAACAAAGTAAGCCTGGTTGGCAAAGAGGTGGTCGCTGGACGGCCAGCTATCAAGTTGCAGGTGACCTTACCCGGCGGGGCGAACCGCTGGATCTACATAGACGAAGAAACCGGCCTTGATATTAAGCTCGAGACAATGCGCGTGCTTCGCGGGCAGGACAGACTTGTTGCAACTTATTACTACGACTGGCGAGAAACGGAAGGTCTACTAATTCCGCGTCGCCAGGAAACGCAAACGGTTGGCGACGATGACTTCCATTTCGTCACTGTAGACAGCGTACTTAGAAATCCGGGCCTCGACGATTCACGGTTTGTGATGCCAGCATCCACCGGTGGAGAAACTTCGTAGTGAACGTCGGACGTTTTTTTCTGGCGCTAGCGTTGTTGTTCTCATTTGCCGGTGCGTCTTCAAACGAACACGCGGCAGAACGACAGGATCAAGCTGTTCCCGATAAGCATGCGGCGCATCGCGCTGCCATGCAGAGGACTCGTTATTCGACTACGACCAAGGATTACTTGATTCCCGACGTTGAACTTATTGACCAGATAGGTACTAGCGTATCGCTGCAAGAATTATTGGCAACGGATCAGCCGGTCGCGTTGAATTTCATCTTCACAACCTGCACAACAATCTGCCCCGTGATGACGGCAACCTTTGCGCAAATGCGTCGGGAGCTGGGAGATGCGGGGCATGCATTGCAGCTGGTTTCGATTTCGATCGACCCTGAGTACGATAGACCGGACAAGCTTAAGGTCTACTCGGAGCAGTTTCGCGCAGGCAACGGCTGGGATTTTCTCACCGGCGACAGCGCCGATATCGTCAGGGTTCTGCGAAGCTTTGATAGTTATGCCGGGTCCAAAATGAACCACCAACCCGTGACATTGTTGAAGCGTCCAGATAGCGATTCGTGGACCCGCATTGACGGAATGGCGAGCGGTAAAGATCTCGCGAACGAAGTAACGGCACGACTTCTCAATTGACAAAGGTATCGCCAAGGCTCCGCGTTTGGGGACTATTGTCTTTACTCGCGCTTGCCCTGTTTGGTTGCCATTCGGAGGATTCTTCGTTGGCGCGCATTGCGGACTTCGATACTCCTGACACAGAGGCTGGCCGCCGCATGTATCGCGACGGCATCTTGCCGTCAGGTGAGCCGTTAACGGCGATTGTCGCGGGTGACGTGCCTGTCCTGGGTACACAGTTCAGTTGCCAAAGTTGTCACGGTCGAAGCGGTATGGGCGCTTCTGAGGGTGCTTACATCGTCCCGCCAATAGCCGGACAATTTCTATTTGCGCCGTCACCACAACCGGCTCGACCCGCTTATACAGAAGCCAGCCTCGCACACCTGTTGCGTGAAGGAGTGACTGCGGGCGGTCGCGATCTCAGTGAACTAATGCCGTTATACGATATAGGCGATGAAGGCGTCGCGTCCATCACAGCATATCTTGCCGGGCTGTCCTCAAAGTCATCGCCCGGTGTTGATGACAAGGTCATTCGATTTGCCACGGTCATAACTGATGATGTAACAGCGCAAACTCGTGACGCCGTCCTGGCGGTGTTGGATGCATTCGTCAGGGATAAAAACAAAAATACCCGATTGGAAAGCGAGCGCTGGGATCGGGGCAGCACTCCATCGAGCCGGTTGCATACAGTACACCGCGCATGGGACCTGGAAGTATGGGAGCTCACCGGTCCCAGCGGAACCTGGGCCGGCCAGCTTGAACAACGCTATGCAAGCGAACCTGTGTTTGCGCTGCTGAGTGGACTGAGCAATCAATCGTGGGCGCCGGTCAGCGAGTTCTGCGAACGCAATGAGATTCCGTGCTTGTTCCCCGGGACCGATTTTGCCGAACCCGATGACGGCGACTTTTATACATTCTATTACTCTGAAGGACTGGTTCTTGAAGCGGGACTGATCGCAGAACACTTGAGCAATCAACCGGTCGAGAAAGTCGTTCAGGTCTATTGCGGTCCAGGTCTGCCTGCTGCGGTTGCTGAACTTCGGGTGCTCATGGAAAGCAACGGTTTTTCAGTGGATGACTATATGCTCGACTGTAACGACTTGCCGAGCATGCGTTTCGAAGAGGAAACCGGAACGACTGACCGGAGCGCGCTCGTCGTCTGGCTAGAGCAGGAAGAATTGCTTGGTCTGTCCGAGCAGTTGTCAGGTAGGCGTGTCTATTTTTCGTCCACACTGCTGACCGGTGAACTTGAGGCTCCAATTCTGTCAGTTCCCGATCAGGCGTTTGTCGCACACCCGTTTCGATTGCCTGATCAAATCGACCCGGCTTTTGCACGCTTCAACGTCTGGGCGCGAACACGCGGTATCAAATTGACCGCGCCCCGTCTTCAGTCTGAAGCCTTTTTCGCATGTCTGGCTCTAAAAGACGTAGTTGCACACATGGGGCGGTTCTTTATTCGCGATTACGTAATCGACATGCTGGATCACAAGCAGTCGCTGGTTGCGTATCTTCCTTACTACCCGCGACCAACGCTGGGTCCAGGACAACGATTCGTAAATAAGGGCGGCTACGTGCTGCCAATTCTTAACGGGCATCCGAATACATCAGGAGCAGGGTGGATTGTACCGTGAAGCGATACGGTTCGGGGATTCCAGAGTTTCGAGAATCGGGTGTCAATTCTCTACTGGGTTTCACCCAATCCAACGCCGAGAATCACCTAATTTTCGATTCGGATCATGAACGAAAGACGATTCGGCGTATAAAAGAGAAATGTAAATTGGTGGCTAACGAACGTGCATATTAACTCGCTGCGAAGAGGGGTCATAACGTCTCTAAGAATCGTGCCGATCCTGGCGATCGCACTCTTGTCGCTGTCCTTGCCAAAGGTCGCGTCGGCGCAGAGTTTGGTCGTCGGGAACTGCATCGCGTCTACTACGAGTTTTGACGACACTGAAACGGTATGTGTAAGTGGAACGACGGCGGGAAATTCGAATTCAGATCCGGCGCTTGTTTGTGTTCTGCCACCGACTGGCGGCGTCGCCAATGATGATGTCACGCCGGATGGATGCAATGTATTCGCGCCCGCGACCACTATGGTTGACGAGCCAGTGTGGTTGCCTCCGACGGTGCCCGGAAGTTACATCGTTGTCTTGTTCGCAAGCGACGAAACTGTACATCAACAATTTGTTTTTATTTCCGGGACTGCCGCTAACGATGCGCCGACCGCGACGGCGCAATCGGTATCCACTGCAGAAGATGTAACTCTGCCGATCACGCTGTCTGGAACTGACCCCGAATCTGACCCCCTGACGTTCGCGGTGGTGACCGGGCCCAGCAATGGTTCCTTGAGTGGCGTTGCACCGAACTTGACCTACACACCGAATGGTAACTTCAATGGTTCCGACAGCTTCACGTTCACTGTCAGTGATGCTGAATTCACCAGCCTAGCGGCAACGATCTCGATTACGGTGACGCCAGATAACGATGCACCGACCGCGTCGGCGCAGTCACTGTCTACGGTTGAAGAGGTGCCGATTCCAATTACGCTGACGGGAACCGATCCGGAATCTGATCCCCTGACGTTCGCGGTGGTGACCGGACCCAGCAATGGCACCTTGAGTGGCACAGCACCGAACCTGACCTATACTCCGAATCTGAACTTCAATGGTTCGGACAGCTTCACGTTCACGGCCAGCGACGCCTCGCTCACCAGCGCAGCGGCAACGATCTCGATTACGGTGACGCCGGGTAATGATGCACCGACCGCGTCGGCGCAGTCATTGTCTACGGTTGAAGAGGTGCCGATTCCAATTATGTTGACGGGAACCGATCCGGAATCCGATCCCCTGACGTTCACGGTGGTCAGTGTGCCCAGCAATGGCACGCTCAGCGGTGTTGCACCGAATCTAACGTACACGCCAAATGCCAACTACAACGGTGCCGACAGCTTCACGTTCACGGCCAGTGATGCCTCGCTCACCAGCGCAGCGGCAACGATCTCGATTACGGTGACGCC
>JAJFKT010000030.1 GCA_021773075.1 Woeseiaceae bacterium | reverse complement strand
CAATGGCACGCTCAGCGGTGTTGCACCGAATCTAACGTACACGCCAAATGCCAACTACAACGGTGCCGACAGCTTCACGTTCACGGCCAGTGATGCCTCGCTCACCAGCGCAGCGGCAACGATCTCGATTACGGTGACGCCCGGTAATGACGCACCGACCGCCACAGCCGTATCGATTAGCGGAGTTCCTGCATTGGGCGAAGTGCTCATCGGTCTCTATACCTACAATGATGCGGACGGTGATCTTGAAGGCATGTCGACCTATGCGTGGCGGCGTGACGGAGTTCCGATCGCAATGACGCTGAGTTACACCGTGCTTCCGGCAGACCAGGGTGCGACACTGGTCTTCGAGGTAACGCCGATTGCGGCGACGGGAGAAAATCCGGGTCTGGCAGTGGCGAGCACGGGTGTAGCCATTATGGCCAATGCGGCGCCGACCGCGACAAATGTCAACGTCGCCGGCTTGCCAGAGGCGGGTCAGGATTTGCTCGGCGAATATTCCTATAGTGACATTGATGGCGATTTGGAAGGTGTCTCGACCTTCCGCTGGCTGCGTGACGGTTCTCCTATCACCGGGGCCACAGCTTCGACCTATAAGGTGGTAGAAACTGACAAAGATGCATCATTGCAATTTGAAGTAACGCCGGTAGCCGTTAGTGGTGCTTCGCCAGGTGTTCCTGTTTCAAGCACAGCGGTCGTCATTGGCAATGTAGTCCCCATGATTACCGGCCAGCAAACAGTTTCCACGCCGGAGGATGCTGGGCTGCTTATGACGCTTGACATGTTGACTGTCTTAGACCTCGACAATATCTATCCGACTGATTTCACTCTGGCGGTTCACGACGGTGTTAATTACACCCGAGTGGGCAACACCATTACACCGCGTTTGGATTTTAACGGCGATCTTAATGTGCCAGTTTCGGTAAACGACGGCGACAGCGAAAGCGCGATCTTTAACGCCGTCGTCGAGGTAACCGCACTCAATGATAAGCCCGAAATTACGGGACAGGTGACCTTGAGTACGCTCGAGGATGCGTCTCTGACAGTTCTTGTTACGGATCTGACATTGTTCGATCCGGACAATATTTTTCCGGATGACTTTGTACTGTTGTTGCAAGATGGTGTGAATTACACGCGGGTCGACAACACGATTACGCCGGATCCCAACTTCAACGGGGTTTTGACAGTACTCGCGACTGTGACCGATGGCAGTGGTGAAATTAACGCGACCAGCGATCCATTTTCATTGGCGATCAGTGTCGGCGCCGAAAATGATGAACCTGTCGTCGATACACTTATTGACAGTCAGGTCGCAATTGAAGGCACTGAATTCAACCTGGATGTTTCGCGCAACTTTTCAGATGCGGACAATGACTTGCTTGCCTACACGGCGGTTGGTTTGCCCGCGAGCGGCAACCTGGGTTTTGATCCCGCTACAGGTGTTTTTTCCGGGACGCCGCGAGTCGAAGATGCGCGCGACAACGACCCCTATATCATTGTTGTAACGGCTTCAGATGGTCAACCGGGATCGATTCCGGCACAGACTGAATTTGAGCTAAATATAACGGCGCTCGATCGTGCCAATGTATTGCTTGATATCAGTGTCGCGCCGGATCCTGCGATGCTCAATGACGAATTGCTGTGGACGCTGACGGCAAGCAATACTGACGGTCCCCGGGCGGCTACAAACATTGAACTTACAGGCAGTTTCGTCGGCTCAGGGTTGAGCATATCGTCTACAAGCAGTTGCACGATTCAAGCCGCGGTTGGCCAGGTTAGCGATTTCGGCTGTTTTATGGGAGACCTTTCCGTTGGGCAATCTATGACGGTTGAGTTCATTACGACGACAAGTACTCCGAGTGATGTCGTTATCTTCGCTTCAGCCTTGAGCACGGACGCAGTCCCAATCGATCCGATTATTGCTGATAACTCCAGACAGATTTCCGTCGGCGTAGCAGAATCCTTCAGTCTCGGCGCGGTTCAGGTGCTTGGCAATGCGGAGGTTCGTTCGATAGCGGCAGGAGACATAGATGGCGATGGCGTGGTCGATCTGGTTGTTGGAACAGCAGCCGGGCAGCCCGTACAAACTTACCTGAGTGGCGGCTTTCGCGATTTTGTGGCGACGGCGATTTCTCTGCCGGATAATTCTGCTAACGAAGGCATCGCTGTTGCCGACTTTGACAAAAATGGCACGCTGGATCTGGTTGTCGCAAACGGTCGTGGGGCGGCAGACATCGTTTACAGCAATGACGGTGTCGGAAACTTCACAGTAATGACGACACTGGGATTTTCGGACGCCGAGGACATCGCTATTGGGGATTTTGATAACGATGGAAATCTCGACATCGTGATCGCAACGACGCAGGGGAATCCGGTCTATTTGGGTGACGGGATAGGGGGCTTTGCGCTGCACGCGACGCTTGGCAACGCATATAGCCATTCGGTCGCCGTAGCAAGATTAAATAGTGATGCACTGGACGACATCGTTTTTGCCAATACCGGTAGCGACAGCCAAGTCTGGATAAAGAACGCGGGTGCTGGATTTATTCAAGGTGACAGTTTGGCCATTGGCGATGCGGCGGCGGTTGCCGTTGGTGAATTTGGCGGAGATCTGCGGCCTGATCTCGCGTTTGGCAGGGTTTCGTCCGGAGTTGGAGATCTGCCAGCTAATCCAGTGCTTATCAATGATGGAACTGGCAGGTTTGGTGGCCCGTTAGCGGAATTGGGTATGTCATCGACCAACGATATACACGCTGCAGACGTGAACAGAGATGGTTTAAGCGATCTCGTATTCATCAATTCGAACAGCGTACACCAGATTTGGACGGCGACAGGTAGCGGATTTAATCTGCATCGTGAACAAATCGTGGATGTTGACTCGACCGTAGGAGTTCTTACAGAACTCGGCATGACTGACGTAGGCGATGCAGGTGGTGTCGATCTCGCAATGGGCGGTGCCGACCTATCGGGATTGGGAATTTTCCTTAATGACGGATTTGGAAATTTAGGATTCGGGGATGCTGTGCCGCCAGTACTTACGCTGCTCGGCCAAACAACAGTAAGCGTTCAGTCGGGAAACACGTATTCAGACGCTGGAGCGACAGCTCAAGACAACATAGATGGTGACATCAGCCGCTCCGTTGTTGCGACAGGTACGGTCAACACAATGCAGGAGGGTACCTATGTTATCACCTACAATGTTGTTGACCGTGCCGGCAATGACGCAACCCCAATCACGCGAACGATTACTGTCATAGCCGCTGTAGCGACCGGCGGCGGTAGTAGTGGCGGCAATGGCGGCGGCGGTGGTGGTGCCGTGAGCCTATTGGTATTGTTGTTGCTGACGATAGGCGCGCGCCGCAATGAGATCCGCCGCTTCTCGGAAAGCTCAAGTATTCTCCGAGCAAGATAAGAATCCCGCGCTGGGGGAATTCTACCATCCCCAATCCTCGATGAATGCTGTAGAATCGCGCCTCCAACCCATTCCTTAAAGACATCGCAGAGGCCATCGTGAGCAACGCAGACCAATTAAAAAAGATCAAATCAGCACCCGGATTTATTGCAGCACTGGATCAAAGCGGTGGTAGTACACCCAAGGCTTTGGGGCTTTATGGCATTACGCCGGATGCGTGGTCGAACGACGAGGAAATGTACACTGTCGTACACGCAATGCGGACTCGAATCATGACCAGTCCTGCATTTGCTGGCGATCGGATTCTTGGCGCAATCCTGTTTGAGAACACAATGGACCGCGAGGTTGATGGCCAATCTACGGCTTCATATTTGTGGAATGTGAAGAACGTCGTACCTTTTCTTAAAGTGGACAAGGGGCTGGCGGATATCGGTGACGGTGTTCAGGTCATGAACCCGATGCCTGATCTGGACGCGCTGCTGTCAAAAGCAAGCGCCGCCGGAATTTTCGGTACCAAGATGCGATCTGTCATCAAGGAAGCTAATGAAGCAGGCGTCAATGCTGTTGTTAATCAACAGTTCGAAATAGGGCGCCGCATTGTGGCTGCGGGTCTGGTGCCGATCATCGAGCCCGAAGTTGATATTCATTGCGCGGACAAAGCGGCAGCGGAAGATTTTCTGAAGGCTGCCATCATGACGCACCTCAATAGCCTGAATGACGACGAAATTGTCATGCTGAAACTTACTTTGCCCGAGACAAACGGACTGTATGCAGATTGTATTGCACATCCAAACGTCGCCCGAGTGGTGGCCCTATCCGGCGGTTATTCCCGCGAGGAAGCCAACAATCGGCTGTCGCGACAAAATGGCATGGTCGCCAGCTTTTCGCGAGCGCTGTCCGAGGGTCTGAACGCGCAGCAATCGCAAGATGAGTTTGACAGTACTCTCGACGCGTCAATCGCCAGTATCGCGGCGGCATCGGCTACCTAGCTAAGGCTATCCGCCTATTCGCATATATCGAAGCTAGAATAAGCAATAGTTCGTATTTCGGTTCGTCCTGGTTGAGACGATCATCAGGGAAGAGTTTTTTGTAAAGGATACGGTCAGCATTATGACGGACGGCAAAGCGAACCAGGATTCTATTGTGAACATCGCTGGTAATGATGACGACGATCTGCCTGTCGATGAGAGGTCGGCATCGGCAATCTTCGGTGATATGAGGCATAGCCCGGATCAGATCAGAGACTTGTTCCGTAATGGCAAATATCCCTACAAAACGAAGATCAAAAAGGGCGCGTACAATAAGCATAAAGAGGAGCTTCAGGTCGAGCTCCTGAAGGTGCAGAACTGGGTCAAGATGACCGGCCAGCGCATTATTGTGATTTGCGAAGGACGTGATGCCGCAGGAAAAGGTGGCACGATCAAGCGATTCATGGAACATCTGAATCCGCGCGCGTCCAGAATTGTGGCATTGGAAAAACCGACTGACCATGAGCGGGGTCAGTGGTATTTTCAACGATATGTAAAGCACCTGCCGTCGGAAGGGGAAATGGTGTTTTTTGATCGCTCCTGGTACAACCGTGCCGGCGTCGAGCGTGTCATGGGTTTTTGCGATTCACTGGAGTACCTCGAATTCATGCGGCAGGTACCCGATCTCGAGCGAATGTTGACGCGAACCGGAATCCGCCTGTTTAAGTACTGGTTCTCTGTTACCGAGGCCGAACAGGAGCGCCGCTTTGCTGCGCGATCGCAGGATCCGCTGAAACAATGGAAACTGAGTCCGATCGACCAACAGTCACGAGGCAAGTGGAAAGAGTACACCGAGGCAAAAGAAGCGATGTTCTTTTACACCGATACGGCGGATGCGCCATGGACTATCGTTAAGTCGGACGATAAAAAGCGTGCGCGCCTGAACTGTATGCAGCATTTTCTTGCGGCTCTTGATTATCCCGACAAGAACGAACACATCATTCACGGTCCCGATCCTCTGATTGTGGGTCCGTCATCGCAGGTGATCGAAAAAGACAGTCATCTCTGGGGCTGAGTCAAATCCCATTGTATCGGCGGCGCAATGCGGCGATAATCGCCGCCGGTCCGCGTCGGCTTCCCCGCGACGGTCAACCGTGAACTCCGCCAGGCCCGGAAGGGAGCAACGGTAGCGGCGATACCGGGTGCCGGGGAGCAGCTGGCGCGGGCCACTTACGTTACACTGACCGATCTATGAGCCTTCCCGAATGAGCCGTTTTTCATGAGCTATTTGGTCCTGGCCCGCAAATGGCGGCCCAAAAACTTTTCTGACACTGTCGGTCAGGAGCACGTGCTTCAGGCACTGATGAATGCCCTCGAGACAGGGCGATTGCATCACGCCTACCTGTTCACCGGAACGCGCGGCGTTGGCAAGACGACCATCGCCCGAATTCTTGCCAAGGCCCTGAATTGTGAGACTGGTGTGAGTGCTGCGCCTTGCGGCACGTGCAGTGCCTGCCGGGAAATCGATGAGGGCCGATTCGTTGATCTAATTGAGGTCGATGCGGCTTCCAAAACTAAAGTTGACGACACTCGTGACCTGCTCGATAACGTGCAGTATGCGGCTGCTCGAGGCCGCTATAAGGTCTACCTCATTGACGAGGTTCACATGCTCTCGAAAAGCTCATTTAACGCGTTGCTAAAGACGCTCGAGGAACCGCCGGAGCACGTCAAATTCTTGCTGGCAACCACGGATCCACAGAAACTGCCGGCGACCGTCTTGTCTCGTTGTCTGCAATTCAATCTAAAACGCATGACGCCGCGCTTAATTCTGGACCGGCTAAGCCATATTTGCGGCGAGGAAAAGATCGAGTTCGACGCTGCGGCACTTGCGTTACTTGCCCGGGCAGCGGACGGCAGTATGCGCGATGCGTTGAGTCTGCTGGACCAGGCGATTGCCTACTGTGGCGGCAAAATCGAAGAAGCGTCTACGGCGACGATGCTTGGCACAATCGACCGTGACCATGTGGTGCGGCTCCTGAAGTTGCTTGCCGAGGGTGATGGGAAAGGCATGATCGATGCCGTACGTGAAATTGATGAGCAATTTCCAAATTACTCAAGCCTGTTGGACGACCTTGCGAGAGACCTTCAACGTGTCGCTGTTTATCAGGTCGTTGGCACATGTGATAGCGAAGACGAGATTTCTGAGGCGGAGATTGCAGAGCTTGCCGAAGCTATGCAGATCGCCGATGTGCAGCTTTACTATCAGACCGCAATCATCGGACGACGTGACCTGCAACTGGCACCTGATCCACGTAGCGGTGCAGAAATGACGCTGTTACGAATGTTGGCGTTCAAACCAGCGGCGGCCGAGACTACCGAATCTGCAGGCGGCGGCGGACTCGTTGTCGGCAAACCGGCGCCTTTGCGAAAGGCAACACGGCCGAAGCCTGCGCAAGCGCAGCCTGTCGCAAATCAAACAACGGCAGCGAAGAGCACAGCGCATTCATGGACGGATCCGGACTGGAGTCAACTCGTGACAAGCCTCGGTTTGGCTGGTGCGGTACGCTTGCTGGCGAGCAATTGTGCGTATTTGAAGCGCCAGGAAAACACCGTCTTTTTGGGGCTCGATCCGCGCTCCGAATCGATGCTAACCAAACAACGCAAAGATGAAATCGCTGCAAGCTTGAGCAAACGTTTCGGCGAGAAATTGCTCGTCGACATTACCGTCGGAGCCGCCGAAGAAGAAACACCGCTTCAACAAGAATCACGCAAGGTCGATGAGCGCCTTGAGGAAGCACGACAGACACTCGAAGCCGATCCCAATGTCCAAACCTTGAAAAACATGTTTGGTGCGGAATTGAAGACGGACACAATAGAAATTATCTCAGGAGATAAGGGATGAAAGGTGGCATTGGCCAACTGATGAAGCAGGCGCAGGAAATGCAGGCCAATATGCAGAAGGCGCAGGAAGAAATGGCAGCGATAACAGTCACCGGCGAATCCGGCGCGGGCATGGTGCGCATAACAATGACGTGTAAACACCAGGTAAAGTCCGTCGAGATTGATGATTCTCTTGTCGGTGATGACAAAGAGATGCTGGAAGACTTGATCGTCGCGGCATTCAATGACTCAATTCGCAAGGTTGAGAAAACGGTTCAGGAGAAATTCTCAGGTATGGCTTCCGGATTGAATCTACCGCCAGGCATGAAGCTTCCGTTCTAGGCAATGTCTTATTCTCCATTACTGATTCGATTAATCGAAGGACTTCGATGCATGCCAGGCGTCGGGCAGAAGTCTGCGCAGCGAATTGCGTTCCATTTGCTTGAAAGAGATCGCGATGGCGCGAGTGGCTTGTCTGCCGCGCTGTCTGACGCGATGGATGGCATAGGGCATTGCACACGCTGCAGAATGTTTACCGAAGGCGAGTTGTGTTCGATCTGTTCAGCGAGCGGTCGAGATGGCTCCCAGCTTTGCGTAGTCGAGTCGCCTGCTGACGTCATGGCGATCGAGGACGCGACCGGATTTCGAGGATTGTATTTCGTGTTGATGGGGCATTTGTCGCCACTCGATGGCGTAGGTCCTGAGGAACTCGGTCTGGCCCGGCTCGAAGAGTGGTTGGCTGACGGTGAAATCAAAGAACTCATCATCGCGACAAACCCGACCGTTGAGGGCGATGCGACGGCGCATTATCTGGCCGATGTCGCAACGCGCAATTCCGTAACAGCGAGTCGGATTGCACACGGTGTTCCGTTGGGTGGTGAGCTTGAGTATGTTGATGGCGGGACCTTGTCACACGCATTTTATGGCCGCAGAGCCTTGGACTAGGGCGAACATGTCTGATCACAATCCGGAGTGTCTGTTTTGTAAGATTCTGGCGGGAGAGATTCCGGCAGATATTATTTACGAGTCAGATTCAGCCATCGCATTTCGTGACATAAACCCGCAGGCGCCGACGCACGCTCTAGTTATTCCGCGTAAACATATTGCGACAATCAATGACATCGATGTCGCAGACCAGGCGATAGTAGGTAGTCTATTCTCGGCTGCGCGTGAAATTGCGGCCGCGGAAGGTCTTGAAGATGATGGTTACCGTGCGGTGATGAATTGCAACGAGGCCGCTGGTCAGACGGTGTTTCATATTCATCTGCACTTGTTGGGTGGCAGGGCGTTGGCTTGGCCGCCTGGCTAGATGGTCAACCTTCGATCTCCACGCACCTGAATTTTCGGCTGCTCCCGGCGCAAACGGAGCTCCAATCTCAGCCGTTCAAAACAGGTCATTTTGCTCGGTTTTGACGTACGAGAAGCGCACTTAACTAACTGTTTTACATGGGAAAACAGGCGCTATTACGGTATAATCAGAAGGACTCCAACACTCGCCCTGAGAGACCTGATATGTCCGCTGAACTGACCCCCATCGACGCGCTCGATAAACGCATTTTGAACCTCTGCACACACATCAATGCCGCCACCTATGAGCTGCTGTTGATGATCCGCGAGTTCGATGAACGTGGGGCTTGCCTCAAGTGGGGTCTCGATTGCACCGCGAAATGGCTTGCCTGGCGCTGCGACCTGTCGATGGCCACGGCGCGTGAGAAAGTGCGTGTCGCACAAGCCTTGAAGCCGCTGCGGTTGATCAGTGAGTCTTTCGCAACCGGCGAGCTGTCGTACTCCAAAGTTCGTTCGCTAACGCGCGTGGCGACGGTGAACAACGAAACCGACCTCGTGGCCTTTGCGCTCAGGAACACCGCAAGTCATACGGCCGACTATTGCCGCGAGCTACGCATGGGAACACCGCTATCGACCGGCATTGCCGAACGGGCCTTCGCCCATCGCTCCCTGCGGCTTCGTCGGGATGCCGATCGTGGCATGTTCTCCGTGACGGTTGAGCTGCCACTCGAAGCCGGCGAGCTGATGGAAAAGGCCCTCGACAAGGCTCGCGATGATGAGTGCCGCGAGATTCCCGATCTCGTGGACACGTCGTGGTCGAAGCGGCAGGCCGATGCCTTCGTCACGATGCTCAAAGAGTACCTGCAGGACTGTGCCGGGGAAACTAGCAGCAGCTCGGATAACTACCTGGTTAATATCCATGTCGACCAGTCGGCATTGGCGGGCGAGGTTGGCCGCTCGTCGGTGCCGATCGAGACGGTCAAGCGACTGTGTTGCGATGGCCACGCGGTGGTAATGACGGAAACCAAAGACGGTGAACCCTTAAGCATCGGGCGAAAATCTCGCGTGGTACCCAAAGGCATCGAACGTGCGGTTCGTGCCCGGGACAAGAACACCTGCCGCTTCCCGGGGTGCTGCAACAAACGCTTTGTCGATATTCACCACGTTGAGCACTGGGCCAATGGTGGCAAGACGGCGGTCGAGCAGCTCATGCTGTTGTGTTCGAAGCACCATACACTGGTGCACGAAGGCGGCTTTCGTATCGAGAAGGATTTCCAGGGCCGCTGGAGCTTCCTGCGTCCTGACGGTATAGCCGTACCGGACTACGGTTACCACTCCCGGGACATGGTTGATGACGACATCGGCGGGCGCTACGAGCATCCGCCACGTGGCGGATTGTTGAGCGCAGTGGAAAAACTTGTTAACGAGCCGCCGCCGCCACATTATTTTCATTAGCTCCGATGCGTTGGCCAACGCCACAGTTTCGCCAGCATGCTGAGTCAACGACTGCTTCGCATAGCTAGTCGTTATTCTTGGGTTATAATTTCTGTAGCTGACCCATTGCAGCTGCTCACGATGGCAGGAAAATGAACACGAAACTGATCGTTGCGCTGGCGATTGCTGCTGCTCTTGTGGCCGGGCTTCTGCTAGCGGACAAGGACGCCGGTCAGACCTTTGAAGATTCGCCCATCGAAACCGAGGCACCACCAACGGGGTCCGCTTCTGATGGTTCCACTGCGCCCTCGCGCTTTCCTGTTGAAATCCCTGCTTTAAAAAATGCTGAAGACGCTGTTGAACCTCCTAGGTGGCCGGATGCAGTAGAGAGTTTGATTTATGATCATTTGTCGCAGCTGGAAGGATTCGAGTTTACTAACATCGCGTCGGTCGGGTGTGGGGCACATACATGCGAAATTGTTTTTTCCGGACAGAATCCCAATCCTACAATAATTGATGGCTACAGCGACGTTATGAATGGATTATTTCGACCACCTATAAGTGCCCAAAAAGGTAGCATGGGAACGAGAGAAATCGCCCCTGGAGCTCGCCAATTTGTAATCGAAATATCGAATGTGCTACACGTAGAGCCAACAGTGAATCCGTAGGTCCGTTGTTGGCAGACTGCCGTCCTTAGAATCAAACGGTATCGAGTGACTGCTTACGGAAAAAGCAGCGGTCCAGGTGATGGGATGTTGGCCGGCTGTTGATAACCCAAAGCGATCTGTTGTTATAGCAATCAAGGGTTCGTTGAGTACATGAGTCTCAGCCACCCAGGCATCGATAAAACACGGGGGAAACTATGAGGCGCAACATATTCTTTCTAGCAGTCGGTGTAATTTTGGGAGTAGTGGCGACTTCGATTGGTCAACAGTTCCTAGGAGTTGAAGACGAATATTCGTTTACGTTTCCTGCGCCCGTTCTCGATTCAGAATCTCAAAAGCATGGAATGGAGTCAGTCAGTTCCGGAGTCGTTGGGCTAAGCAAAATAGAAATTGGTCGTGCCGATGTTGAGAGTAGTGTGGATAATTTTCACCCACCTATATTGGTGGGTGATACATCTGCGCCTGAGCTCGCCCAGTTAGTCGTAACGTCGCCTGTTCCTCAACCATATGACACGATGCTCAAACCGCGAGAACTTCCCAAGAACCTCAAAACGCCTGAACTTTATGACCGGTTTATGAGCGATTCTCGCGACAATGCTTGGGCTGACGCAATGGAACTAGGCATAAATCAATACATCGCAGAGCGAGGTCCAGATCTCGAGGTGGTTTTTGAATTCGTTGAGTGTCGTAGTCGATATTGCGTGGTTGCGGGTGTTTCCTACAGTCAAGATCGCGGACCTTGGAACACATTCAATCCCGAAATGAGTAATAGCGGATGGTGGCAAGCGTCGGGAGGTGAAAGCACTGTCGGCGGAACATATGGAAGTGAAACCCGGTTTGCTATTGTTATATCGAGAGAGCATTCAGATATTGTTCGCCCTGGTACTAACGACGATTCGAGCAAAAAGCCCGACGAAAGTGGAACTCAGTCGGCAAAAGTCGAGATGGCGAGTTCATGATATTAAACGGAGCGACGTCTGCTGACCCCAAGAAGCCGGTCATCGCCACAGTCAAAATCGGCAATATCAAATGGCATATGAGCTTCATATAGAACGAGACGAACAAGAGATTTCGCTTGAGGAATGGGTATCCGTTTTGGAATCCAATCCGTACGTTCGCCAAAAGACTGACGACACTGTGGCAATCAACCCAGGGTCCGGCGAGGAGATTCGAATCGGGTGCAATGACGGTGATGCCGAAATTCTCGTTACCAGTGGTGGCGTATTCGGCATTGGTCGTCGCGAAGAGTGGCTCCCCACCTTTCGCTTCTCAAATGGAAGGGCTTCGTTCAAGGCCACGGAAGATATTGATTCACCAAAGAGTCCGGTAAGGATCATTGCCACTCAACTCGCCGTCACTCTGAACGCTGGAATCGTCGGGGATGAAGGCGAACAATACGGCTGGTAGATTTCGGCAGTTGACCCATTGCAGACGGACAGAAAAACTTGGCGAATTTTTTACACACATACACGGATTGCGGTATCGGATTGGATATTTGAGCCTGCTATTCAGGATGGCGCCCCCATAACAGTCCGTTGTAAATTCCGGCAAGATTTCGTTCTTAAGTAGAAAGGCAGTCGCTGACGTCAGCAACCGCAAAGCTGATACTCCAACTGGAAATTCCCTCGCAGCGCAGCCCATGAATACACTGAAATCGCCACCGCGAGCGGCTGCAATTGACCGAACTAATACTGACCGTCTCAGCGGCCGGTCCTGGAATTAGCGGACATTGGACGTCGCAAAAATATAGCACGACCTGAAAACGTCTCTGGCAGGCGTCCTCCTTACTTTCCTTTGTTTATCAAAGTCTTTGAAATTTCGTTGAACTCATGGTGACTAGCTCCCTCTAATCTACTGAGTGCATAAGTCACTCGCCTGTTTACCTCCCTAAACAGGCGCGCAATGCGGCAACCCCAAGCTGCTTGCTTCTTCTGACCCCGGGGTGATGGCTACAACCATTGCTTCGGGGTTATTTTATTGGCGGATGTCATTGATGCTCTGAAAGCGCCAGGAATTCATCCAGTTTAGTCCGCGCCTCGTCCTCACCAAGCCGCGTTAGCGCCGAAAACTGTTGCACGGTCGCTATGTCGCCAAGCTTTTTGCGCACCTCCAGCAATGCCGTGGCGGCCTGCCCGCGCTTGAGTTTGTCGGTCTTGGTCAGCAGCACATGCGTTGGCAAACCCGTCTGTTCCGCAAATGCCAGCATCTGCTCATCGAACGCCGTGATCTGGCGGCGAATGTCGACGATCAAGAACAACCCCTTCAGGCTGTGCCGGGACTCGAAGTAGTCGGCCATCAGCTCGCGCCAATGGAAGCGCATCTTGTCCGAGACCTTGGCAAATCCATAACCCGGCAGGTCGACCAGCCGCTGCTGCTCGCGAAGACTGAAGAAATTCACTAGCTGTGTGCGTCCGGGCGTTTTGCTGGTTCTCGCGAACTGGCGACGGTTGACAATAATATTGATAGCGCTGGACTTGCCTGAATTCGAGCGACCTGCGACGGCGACCTCTGTCCCTTCATCCGCTACGAACTGGCTTACGGCGTTCGCGCTCTTGATGAAGTGGGCTTCTGCGTATTGCGACATGGGGTACGTCCTGCGGATAATGTGTATAATTTGGGGCTGCTGAGCACAGGACCGGTTAGCTAGTCTGACGGGTTCGAGGCCACGCAGCAAGGTAGCCCGATAAGTCGAAGGAACCTTCCAGGACCGGCGCCAGCGTTCGGCGCCACATACAGAATTCGAATTACTATTGAACCCATAGCAGGGAAGTCACGGTCACACGATATGAAAAATACGCTCTCACCGCTGTTCATTATCGCCGGTCTCGCACTGGCAAGCTCGCAAATTCAGGCGGAAAGCCTCGTCGACGGATCAGCAGATGCCGGCAAGGCAAAGTCGATTACCTGCGGTGCATGCCATGGCGCTGACGGTAACAGCGCCAGCCCGATGTGGCCAAATCTCGCAGGGCAAAATGCTCCCTACATCCTGGCGCAATTGAAAGCATTCAAAGACGGCAGTCGAAAAGACCCGTTGATGGCCAGCCAGGCAATGATGCTGTCGGACGAAGACATGGCGAATCTCGCTGTGTATTTCGAAAGCCTGCCTGGCGCAGCCCAGTCTGTCGCTGATGAGAGCCTTCTTAGCGCAGGCGAGGCTCTGTACCGAGGTGGTGACAAAAGAGACCAAGCGTCGGCCTGCCTTGCATGCCACGGCCCAACGGGTCGCGGTAATCCAGCGGCTAAATATCCCGCTCTGCAGGGACAGCATGCCGCTTACACGACCAAACAGCTGAAAGACTATGCAAACGGCACCCGCACCACCGATGGCAAGACCAGCATCATGCGGGACATTGCAGCAAACCTTGATGATAAAGAAATTGCGGCACTTTCTTCCTACGTACAGGGTCTTAGGTAAGCATGAAAAAATTAATCTGGATATTTGCAGTCGCGCTCCTGGCATCAGCCTGTAGCAAGGAAGAAACCACCGAAGTGCCGGCTACTGAAGACGCCGTTGTCGAAGAGCAGGCGGAAGCAGCCGCTGTCGAGACGACCGAGAGTGTTGCCACAGAGACGGAGACGCTTGAAGTCGTCGAAGAGTCTGCGGCTGAGGCAGAGCCCGAGAATAAAGCGATCCTTCTGGCACAAGCGGATGACCCGGCCGCTGTTATGAACTGGAAGTATAAAGAGGGCCAACATTTCAGCCGCTTGATACCCGCACAACCAATCGTTGGTTCGGCAGACAAGATCGAGGTCGCTGAAGTATTCATGTACAGCTGCCCACATTGCTTCACGCTGGAGCCTTTCGTCGAAAACTGGGCGAAAACCAAGGACCCGGGTATTCGTCTGGTGCGAATTCCAGCGATGTTTAATCAGCTGGCTGAACTACATGCGCAGATCTACTACACAGAAGTCTCTCTCGCGAAAAACGGCAAACTCGCAGACCAAAGCGCGTTTCGTAATATGGTGTTTGAGGAGTTTCATCGCAGAGGTAATCGTCTGACATCTGAAACTACAATCGGGCGCCTGTTTGTGCGCGCCGGTGTCAGTGAGGAAGATTTCCAGCGGACCTGGAGTTCTTTTGAAGTCAATCAGGCAATGCGCCTGGGGCGGGATCTGGCACGACGCTACG
This sequence comes from Woeseiaceae bacterium, assembly GCA_021773075.1. Lineage (GTDB taxonomy): Bacteria > Pseudomonadota > Gammaproteobacteria > Steroidobacterales > Woeseiaceae > UBA1847. The sequence continues at coordinate 225,654 of JAJFKT010000030.1, read as the reverse complement.
GTATCACCAGCGTTCCGACAATGATCATCAATGGCAAATATCGTACTGATGCAGGTACTGCCGGTAGCTACGACAACCTGTTTGAACTCATCGACGAACTCACCGTTCGTGAAGGACTTCGTTAACCGTTATCCTCGGCGACTATCCTGAAGGCGCCGCTCTCATCGCGGCGCCAATATAATCGCGCCATTCTGCGGGTTTCCCGCATGCCGGTAGTCTCGGTTATCTGAAAGCGGCTGAAGAAAATTCCGTCCTCTTCCGGATAAGCCAGCAGCAGCAGATCGCTAACGCCGAGCACCTGATCGCCTGCATCGTGCTGGTCCATGTTTCGCAGGACTAACGCCGACCATTCTGCCTTGTTCAAACCCCAGCGAACAAAACTGTCGTCGTAAAGACTGAGGTATGAATACACGTCACCCTGCGTCTGACTTCGCGCCCAAAGCGTAATGTTTTGCTCGAGTGCTTCGCGAATTAAGTCAGTTTCTGTAGCGGCCACCCAACTGACCTTACGCGTCACCAACACCGGGGTAACATTGCTCTCAAAATCGTCAAGCAACGCGCTTAGGTCTTCATTTGGCAGGGCGATACAGCCATCCGTATCACGTTCAGGGCGCTTGCCTCCAGCAGGATGAACTCCGTGTACCCATATACCGTCACCGTCCCGACCTGCTCGCTGGTCCCACGCATTAGGATAGTCCAACGGGAATGCCGTCACCCCGTACTTCTCGTGCAGTTTCGACGTATCGAGCTGCTCCGTCACAAAATAGGCCCCAAGCGGCGTACGCTTATCACCGGAAACGTCTTTGCCGGGCCCCTGCTCGCCGATCGACATGTAGTAGCTGCCGCTCTGAAGAATACCGTCGGGCCCGCGATGGAAGCGGTGAAATTCCGCCGTTGTTGTTTCTGCGATGAAGAGCGTCGTCACGGACTCGGGAATTCGAATCAACATTGCGGGCAGCTCACCGTCGGCGAGTGTGCTGGAGGGTGAACTGAGAATTAGAGTCGCAAGGACCGAGATATTTATTTTGCGCATAGGCTGATATTACAGCTATGGCGCGGTCATGCTAAGGTCCGCTGTAGTCCAACATTGATCGGGGTAAGCGGTGAAACGTGTAATTTTGTTCCTGATTGTTCTTTTATTAAGCAGCTCGGCCATCGCCAGTTCGATTGATGAGGCTTTTCAAAATCTTGCTAATGAATATATTAGCGATCTCGCGAATTTCTCGCCGGTATTCGCAACCTATGTCGGCGAACATAGCGCTGATGACAAGCTCGACAATGTAGATGCCACCGCGCGTGCACAAAGACGCGAACTCTTAAGAGAGTACATCGCGGCACTTGAAGCATTTGATCTCGATTCCTTAAATCGTGCAAATCAGATTGATGCCGAGATTTTGATAAACCAACTGCAGTCCGACCTGTGGTCAATGGACGAGCTGCAGGAGTGGGCCTGGAATCCCTTGTATTACATTGACATTTCGGGCAGCTCTATCTATTCGCTGCTTGCCAGGGACTTCGCGCCGATAACGCAGCGACTCAGGAATGCAACGGCTCGACTAAATCAGGTGCCACGATTTCTTGAGCAGGCACGCGCGGCGATACAACCGGAGCGTGTTCCGAAAATTCATGCCGAAACGGCAATCAAACAAGCCCCCGGGCTAACATCAATCATAGACACGATGATTGTTCCTGAAATGAGTGTTCTCAAGGAAGCAGAACAACAGCAACTGAACACCGCCATCGAACTGGCTAAGAACGCGGTCGCGGAGCACCAGGCGTGGTTGGAAGAGGAGCTATTGCCAAGAGCTGCCGGTGATTTCCGCTTGGGTGCCGAGCTCTATGACATTAAGCTCGCTTTTGCTCTGAATTCACCTCTGAGTCGCCGGGAAATAACGGCGCTCGCTGAACAGGAGTACGAAACCGTTCGTAACGCGATGTATGAAGTCGCGAAAACCGTTTACATCATAAAGCATCCATACACCGCGTTTCCCGATCATCCCGATGAATCGTACAAGCAAACTATCATTCGGGCAGCCCTTGAGCAGGCCTATTCGGTGCTGCCGCCTCGCGATGGAATAGTCGCGGTCGCGAAGGAACAGTTACAGCAGGCGATCGACTTCGTTGTCGAGAGGAATATCGTGACAATGCCGGATGAGCCGGTCGAAATTATTATCATGCCCGAGTTTCAGCGTGGTGTGAGCGTTGCCTATCTGGACCCACCCGGTCCGCTCGACCGCGACCAGCCGGCCTTTTATGCTGTCGCGCCGCTGCCGGCTGATTGGAATGAAGAACAGGTACAGTCTTTTTTGCGTGAATACAATATGTATTCTATTCAGGACCTCACAATTCATGAAGGAGTCCCGGGCCATTATTTGCAGATTGCATTGAGCAATCGTTACCCGTCTGCTTTGCGTTCAGTGCTTTGGTCGGGCACGTTCGTCGAGGGTTGGGGTGTTTATGCAGAACGGATGATGATTGCCCAGGGCTACCTTGATCATGACCCGCTGATGAAACTCATCAATTTGAAATGGTATTTGCGGGTTATAACGAACGCGATAATCGACTCCGCCATTCATGTCGATGGAATGAATCGAGACGCCGCCATGAAACTAATGGTCGAGGGTGGTTTTCAGGAGGAGCGGGAAGCAGCGCTAAAATGGGTGCGTGCACAGCTCACCTCTGCGCAGCTATCGACCTATTTCGTTGGCTATCAAGAACACATCGAAATGCGAGAGGCCGTTGAAAGAGCGTGGGGTGATGAGTTCACCCTGCGACGCTATCATGACCAGGCGTTGAGTTACGGCTCGCCGCCCGTCAAATTTGTCCGCGCCCTGGTGCTGGATAAGGCAATTCCTCGCAACTGATTCACAACCGGCTTCGATCGCAGAATGCTAGCGGCGGTTTACCGTGTCCGTCGTACCCAGGCCTTGCGGCTGATCCCGTCGATTTTCATGCGAAAACTGCCAAAACTACCCGGTGAAACCGTAACCATGGCGCCTTCTTTAGGTTTGCCCACCCTGGTTCCCTGGGTCTCGCGCCATCGTTGGCCGTTATCCAGCTCAACACTGAATCGTTCATCGTGATGCATCCAAACACGAACAATCGTCGCTGCAAATGATTCTGCTTCAGCTTTCCTTTCCTTCTTGGGTGTTAAGCCGTAGTCGCTATCCGGTTGCGGCGTCGCAGCCTCTGCGACCGGCCCACTCACGGCAGGGACGCTGGCTGTGGGTGTGGGTTCCGCGTGCCGTTGCGGCTCACTTGCTTGGGCGGCTCGCGGCGCGCTTCTATCCAGGCTGTCCACAATCGCATTGAAACAAGCAAGCTTCTCATCCTTACCGACAATGCCGTCACAAACCAGCAGGCGTGCTTGCAGACTGGCGCTCTCTTCGGCCTGGGCGACGCCACCATAGGCAACGAGGCCAGCCAGCAACAGTAGGCATCGAGTTCTTGTCTCGTTATTCATTTTCGCCTCCAAAAAAAAACCGGAGCCAAAAGGCTCCGGTTCTATTCTTACTCACTAATCCAAGGATTAGAAGCCGAACAATAGTCTTACGAAGTAAGAACGTCCGATCACGTCGTAACGTGCTGAAGTAACCGCGTTGTTACGGTTAGGACCAGCGTCTTGCGAGATCAGCGGAGGATCTTCATTGGTTACATTGTTGATACCTGCCGTTACCGACATGTTCTCCAAGCTGTAAGTCAACGAAAGATCATGATGCCACTGACCATCAGCCGACGTCACTGCGCGCAATGGTCCGATTGACGGATCTCTCAGAGCGTCAATTGCGAACGCATACTCCGTGAACTCCTCGAACACATCTGCTGGATCCTGGCCTACAGGTCCACCACTAAGGATCAGGCCGTTTACGTCTGTAATCACTGGATTTGCACGACCCTGAGGGAACTCAGTGTCATCCCACCAGCGAGCCTGCCAGATGATGTCCCAATCGCCTGTCGATAAAGCAAGTGTCGATTGGAAAGTGGCTTCGGGGTTACCGATGCGGCCAACATTGTCAACGATTGCCGATCCATTCGGCAATGCATCGCTCGGTGGGAATTCCTGCGACAGGCGCTCACTGAGTAACGTTGATCCCGTTGCCCAATTCACTGCCACGCCGGCGATATCCATATTGAGACGCGTTGTAATGTCGAAGCCTGTAACGCTTTCCTCACCGGTGTTAACGAATCCTGCACGAACAAAGCTGATGAACCTTTGATCAGGCGCCGAGTTCGGTCGGTTTCGTTCTACACGAGCACAGAAAGGACTTGTAAGTCCCGGTTGGTCAAAGTAGCAACGATTAACAATCGTTTCGGCTTCCAGCGCACGAACAGTATCTTCAATTTGAATGTCGAAGTAAGTAACTGCGACATCAAAATCGAATCGATCGAACCACGGTTGCTTCAAGGTCAATGTTGACGTAAACGAGTCAGATGTTTCCGGCAACAGTGCGGCAGCACCACCAACCGAAGTCGGTATGGCAACCGTGAAGCCCTGACCCAGTGTCGTTGGGTCTACACCACTCAACAGACAGTTAGCTCGCAGCTGCTCTTTCCCTGGTCCGGGAAGAAGCTGATTGAAGCCTACGGAGTGACACGGATCCGAGTTACCCGCAAGTGCGCCTGCCTGATCGGCCAGGAACTGCTCGCGCAAGTTCGGTGCACGGAACGAAGTATTGAACGCCGCGTTCACCGAAATCCACTCGTTAATATCCCACAACGCGCCTACTTTGTAGACCGTCTCTTCACCGAAGTTTTCGTCATCTGTGAATCGAACGGCGAGGTCAACCTGAAGCAAATCAGCAATTCCGGCATCGACAAGCAGCGGTGCTGAAACCTCACCGTAGATATCGAACGTCGTGCGTTCACCAATGGTTTCGCCTTCCTGCAGAGGATTCTCAGCAGCGTTCAAGCCCAAAACACCAGCTGCGCTGTTCTGTGAGTTGATCGCATCTTCGCGGAACTCTACGCCGAATGCTGATCCAACCGAACCCGCTGGAAGTTCGAACAAATCACCAGCAAGGTATGCCATTACCTGCTTGAACTCCGTTACCGTACGGTTGGTACGATTCTGGACGAGGTAGTCCTGTTCTGCCTGAGTGGCGAATCGACCTGATGAGATGCCCGGGTTGTTACCGATTGACGGATTCAGGAAGTCTGCAACAACACAGTCCGGCAGCGTGAACTGACCGTTGATGTCAGAACCAACGTGTCCGCCACAGATTGTCGTGCCCGTAGCTACACCCGCGTTCGGATTGGGTGTAACTCCATCGGCGAGTAACAACGCGCCTGCCTGCGCACGCACTGTTTGCGTTGCAAAGAACAAGTTATTTTCAAGCAGAATCGGCTGCTTTACGAAGCCCACTGCGCGGTCATAACTTGCAGCAACATCATAAGTCCAGCTTTCCGTTTGGAACAGATCGCCGCGGATACCGGTAACGATTCGAGACTGTTGCAGTTCAACGTCAAAGGTCTGTGGAATGCTGTCCAGCGTCAGGATCGGCGAAACGTCAACCGAGAACGGGTTGAACGGATTGTCGACCATGATAGGCAGATTGTTCGCATCCAATACCGGCAGATCAGAATCCTCGAACACCAGAGGAATCTGTCCGAGAATTGTCGGGAAGACCTGCTCCGTTGCAGCAATTACGCTGTTCTGACGGTTGAAGTAGTACGCTTCAAAGTAGAGCTCGGAATTGCCGCCCCAACCTGGATCCACGTGACCGTTCGCAACCACTGAGAATCGTTCCCATGGACGCCACAAATCTGCTTGCGCACGATCGAACTGATCGTTGCCCTGAGAGTTCGTGAATCGGAATCGGTTATAGCCATTACCCGTACCACAACCTGGAGACGTCGGGCACAAGCCCTCGACGCTGGTCATTAGCGTGGGATCAATAGACAGGAAGGTCGAGAAGTTCGGCACGCCGATGTCCGTCCGCCCTGGTGTGTACAAGAGTCGATTGCGATCGGCCGCGGACAGGGTGTTGAAGTCGCCACCGTCCCAAACAAGCTCGCCGGTTGCAAACAAGTCCTGGCCTATGAAAGCCCAATCGTCCGGGAAATCACTTGCACAGTTGGTAAAGCGTCTGCCATTTGCATCCTGTCCTATTCCACGAATACCGCGGCGCAGACAGCTCGAAAAGTCTCTGTCGCCTGTCGTGACGCGCAATTGACGTGAGTACTCGAAGCCGAGAGTGACGTTACCGGCGTCGTTACCAACACCTGCAACCATTCCAGCCTGGTAGATTTCGCCACCTTCCTCGTCAGTCAATTCGGTCGTACCTGTGAATTGAACGCCTTCGAAATCGCTCTTCAAACGAACGTTAACAACACCAGCAACAGCGTCAGCACCGTATACGGTTGAGAGGCCACCTGTCAGAACGTCAACAGCTTCGACCATACCGATCGGAATAAGGTTGATATCTGGCTGCGGGGGGGCTCCACGAATACCGGCAAGACCAAGTCGTCTGCCATTAATCAGAACCAGAGTTCTTTCACAACCCAAACCGCGGAGGTTGACACAGGAAGACCCGATACCGCCAGCTGATGGTGCCTCTGATGCGTTTGTCTGTCCTGCATTTGAGTTCAGACTGCCGTCAATCTTTGTGCCACTTACGGCCGTTGATTTCTGCATCAACTCCGAGATGGAGGCAACACCAATGCGCGCTGCATCTTCGGTGTTCAGCACCTGGATCGGCGTCGTCGTCGAGAATGTGTCACGCTTAATACGCGACCCGGTTGTTACAATTTCTTCAATTTCATCTTCATCATTGCCCGCACCGTCTTGTGCCTGTGCCGTTGAAAAACATAACGACATCGCCAAGACTAATGGAGACACTGATAGCAAGCGTAACCAGCTTCTACTGATACTCATACTATGAACTCCTTGAATGTTCCCCGGCCTTTTTAGAATTCTTTTTAAGGCCACCAAATAGCTTCTCTTTCCCAAAGATCGCTGATCATTTAAGCGCTAGTTCTGCTCTTTACCTCACGCAAAAACGCACCGCTCAGCAATCGCGTGGCGTTTAATCTACGCTTTGTTGAGCAAATTTCAACTTTTTGTTGTTTTGCAGCTCGAGCTAAAGCCAGAAAATTCCGGTAAATCTGTTATAAGTATATATATCAAAGAGTTATTGGATCATTCTTGTTGTTGTAAAATTCCAACAGTAAATACATCGGTATCGGAATGTCGCCCGGAACGGGCTTGGCGGGGCTTTCGGGTCGAGGCGGGCTATTCGAAGCGCAATGCGTCGATGGGATTTAAGCGCGACGCCTTCATCGCGGGCAGCATGCCGAACACGATGCCAACGATAGAGCAAAACAGTAGTCCGATGACGGCCCACTGCAGTGGCACCGCGGTTTCGAATGAAGATGAAACTGCCATTTTGACGATGGCGTTGCCGATACCAAAACCGAGCAACACGCCGATAATGCCGCCAACATTACAAAGCACCACGGCCTCGATCAGGAACTGACGCAGGATGTCCGGTGGGTGTGCGCCGAGGGACTTGCGTATACCGATTTCCTTGGTTCGCTCGGTCACGGACACAAGCATGATGTTCATTATGCCGATACCGGCTACGACCAGCGCGACTATGCCGATGACAAATGCACCAATCTTGACGCCCGCGGTCATCTGATTGAACTGGGCAATACTGCTTTCGCTGTTGAAGAATTCGAAATTATCTTCCTCGCCGCGTGGCACGTTACGTACCCGCCGGAGCACCTGCGTTGTTTCTTCTATTGCGTCGTCGATCAGCTCCGGTGTCCTGGCATGCACCGTGATATTGACAGATCGATCGAAGCCGAAGTTATTCGTCATTCCGTAGGTACTGGTAAAAGTACTGACGGGCATTATGACGTAGTTGTCATAGCCCGAGCCGAAGGCCGATTTCTTCTCGTCAAAAACGCCGATCACTGTGAATTTGCGATTGTCGATTCGAATCTCGCGCCCGACCGGATTGACGAACGGATAAAGCCGCTCCGAGATAGCGTGCCCAATGACCGCAACCTTGCGATTCAGGCGCACATCCATCTGCGAGATGTTTCGACCATAGCCGACGAAATGCGTGTTGTTCTGCGGGTACTCCGGCGTGCAGCCGCAAACCGTGCTGTCACCATTGGTTGATTCGCCCTGGTATTCAACCGTAATGCCGAATTGCCAGAGCTCGGCGCCGACAATATCGACACTCTCAACGTGATCACGGATTGCCTGGGCGTCGCTTAACGTCACCGGTGGGCGCCGCATCGCCTTGCGACGATCCTCATCCGAGGCGAACCCGGCCGGCCACTTTTGGATCTGAAAGGTTTGCGCACCAAGCACGCTCATCTCCGCTTCCATCGTATTCTGAATGACCGTAATTCCGGTCATGACGGCAATGATCGAAGCCACGCCCAGCACGATGCCGAACAAGGTAAGTGAGGAGCGCAACTTGTTAGTGCGGATCGCCTGCAAGGACATCATCATAGTGTCGAGCTGTCGCATAGGTCGCTTCTCCTACTCGTATCTAAGCGCATCGATAGGGGCGAACTTCGCTCCCTTATAGGCCGGAACCATGCCGGCAACAACGCCTACCAATAACGCAATAACGACCGCACCAATCATGATCCCCGGTGACAAACTGGCAGTAAACGCACCGCTCGCATTGACGATCATCGTTAACACCATGGTCAGTGCGACACCGAGCAGTCCACCAATGAGGCAGATCAGGGCAGACTCGAATAAAAATTGCATTAGTATGCTGCGCTGTCGCGCACCAATGGCCTTGCGAATACCAATTTCGCGGGTGCGTTCCGTGACGGAAACAAACATGATGTTCATGACGCCGACACCGCCGACGATGAGTGAAATGCCGGTAACCAGCAGGCCGATCCCAAGCACGGCACCAAATACGCTATTAAACGCACCCATCAGCGAGTCGAGCTTGTTGATCGAAAAATTATCTTCTTCACTGGGCCGCAATTTCCGGATTCGGCGCATCTCTCCGATCACCTCGTACTCAAGGTCGCTAATATTTTCAAGCGAGGTCGCCTTGACTGCGACGTCAACGTTGGTCGAGCGCCGCCCACCGAATGATTTCGTGAATGAGGATATGGGTATGAACACCTGCATGTCCGGGTTCGGACCGCCGAATGAATTGCCACCCTGCTTTTCCATCACGCCGATAACGCGATAACGATAGGGACCGACATTTACGTTCTTATCGAGCGGATCGATCGTGCCAAATAGATTCTCGGCGACGTCCTTACCAAGGATCACGACGTTTTTCTTGAAACGGACATCGAACGCCATAAGAAAACGGCCGGTCTCCGGAAGCTTACCGTTCATGACCGGCATTTTTTCCGTCGTTCCAATCACCATTACGTCTTGCAAAACTTCCGACCGAAAACGCAGTGGCCGGTTTGTAGAAATCGTAGGATTTATGACGGCGGTGCCGACGAACGCATCGCTAAGCTGATCTGCCTCATCGATAGATATGTTCGGTCGATTGCGAAATGTGAAGAAATCATTCATCGTGACCCAAGGCATTCGCGACACGTAAATCACATCCGCACCAACGGAACCTGCCGCCTTGCGAAACGCCTGTTGCATACCGTTCGAAGCCGCCAGCGTCATCGAGACGGCGACAATGCCGATGACGATACCCAGCGTTGTCAGAACACTGCGGCCCTTATTGGCTGCGACCGCGGTCAGTGCGATGCGGAAGGACTCAAAGATGTCGATCAGCAGCTTCACTAGCCCGCTCGCTGCATTCGTGTCGCCACATCTTCGCTGCTGAGCAAGTCGGACTCGACTATTCCATCCCGCAGACGAACGACTCGCTGCGCGTGTGCTGCGATCGAGTCCTCATGCGTCACAAGCACAACGGTCTGGCCGTCCGCATGCAGCTTGTCGAAGATACGCATGATGTCATCGCCGGTCTTCGAATCCAGATTACCGGTCGGTTCATCAGCTAATATTATTGAGGGGTCCAAAACCAGTGCGCGTGCGATTGCGGCTCGCTGACATTGGCCACCGGATAGCTGGTTTGGCCGATGTGTCATGCGGTCTTGCAGGCCCACTCGCTCCAGAGCCTGCTCCGCCATACGTTGCCGACGCGGCTTGGAAATGCCGCCGTAAATCAGCGGCAATTCTACATTGTGCAAAATGCTTGATCGGGGCAAAAGATTGAAAGTCTGAAAAACAAAACCAATCAGACGATTGCGAATATCGGCCAGCTCGGACTCGTTCTTGTTGGCAACATTTTCGCCCGCGAGCGTATAGCTGCCGCTCGTCGGTACATCGAGACAGCCAATAATGTTCATGAATGTTGATTTGCCAGATCCGGACGGGCCCATGATGGCAACGCTTTCGTTGCGGCAAATATCCAGCGTAATTCCGCACAAGGCATGTACGAGCTCAGTGCCGACTTCATAGGTTCGCGTAACATCTCGAATCTCGAGAACGACCTCATTATTGGAGCTGACACTCATGTGCGGCCCCCTAAGCGTCGTCATTCTGCGGACCGTCGTTATTTACGGTCACAGCATTACCATTGATCAAATCGCGTGAGATGGCTCGATAACTTCCGGTAACGACATGCTCCTGCTCGTCAATACCAGACAGCACTTCGATCATCGCATCGCTTTGCAGGCCGGTTTTCACCTGCCGTGCGACAGCGTGTCCGTCTTCAATTGCGAATACGATCTCCACAAATCCATCGGGGTCGACAGTGAATTTTTCGGCAATGCTGTCAACCGTCTCGCCTTCCAGCGTCAACTGATCCAGCGTGCGAACTGCGACGCTTTGAATCGGCACGGAGACCACACCGGTTTTCGTTTCTGTCGTGATGTCCGCACTCGCGGTCATGCCTGGACGCAGTTTCGAAATTTCGCCGGTGATAGCGATCTTCACCTCGAATTCGGTTTTCTGGTTTGCTGTACCTTGCTGATCGGAATTGGCAGAATTTGCGATCTCGTACACTTCGCCACTGAGAGTCTGGCCAAAAAGCGCATCGACCTCAACTTCAGCCACCTGTCCCAGGGCGATATTGACAATATCGTTTTCGTCGACGTTAACCAGCGCTTCCATCGCTCGAAGGTCGGCGACGATCAGGATGATGTCCTCCTGAAACTGTGACCCGATAGCAATTTCGCCCTGCTCTTTGTTCAGATCACTGATCGTCCCGGACATCGGTGCGTAAATCATGGTCTTTGAGAGGTCGTCATTGGCCTGTTTCAGCATCCCACGAACCTGTTCGACCTGATCAATCGCAGCTTCATGCCGAGCTACTTCGACCTGATAGGCAGCCTCGAAGGAATCCAGCGCCGAAATCGATTCCAGCTTGCGTGCCACAAGATCTTTCGCCCTGGCGTAGTCTTTTTCGGTCTTGAGCTTGTTCTGCAACACCAGTTTTGCATTGGCCTGCGACGAACGCACAGTCGCTTCCGCGCTTTCGACCGCGGCCTCGAATCGTTCCCGATCAAGCTCGACCAACAATTGGCCCGCTTCGACCCACTCACCCTCTTCAACATGAAGCGCGACGATCTTGGAGCTGACATCAGCACTGATCCGAATCTGGGTCTTGGGTTGAATACGACCGGTTGCGTTGACCTTGTGCACGATAGTGTCGCGTTGCACGAGTGATGTCTGAACTTCCAGGAGATCTTCACCGCTACCCTTGAACGCCATCATGCTTGCTGCGACCGCGAGCACGATAGCGCACCCACCCATGTAGATAAATTTCTTCTTCATTGTTTGTCCCGTTTCGTGCCCCTCGCACGATTCCTTATAGATAGATGCAGCAAATGGAAAAAAGGTTGTACGTTCTCTCATAACCAAAGCGAATTTAGGTCCAAATTGTATGGTTGTCGCGCTACCATGTGAAGCGATGAGCAACTCGACGACGAAACAACCGAATAAGTCATACGCCTTCGCGCTGCACGGTGGTGCTGGCGCAATTGCAGGGCGCAACTACGCCATTGTCGAAGAACATTTGGGCGATCTGACCGCTACCTGTCAGGCTATGCTGGAAGATGGCAAGGCAGCCCTCGAGGTTGTCGAATTTGCTGTTATGGAACTCGAAAACAGCGGCATGTACGTCGCGGGACGCGGCTCCGCTCCAAACTCTGCCGGATACGTCGAACTCGATGCATCGATCATGCACGGACCGTCTCGAGAGGCAGGCGCCGTCGCCGCCCTCCCCGGGTTTGAGAATCCGATTTGTATCGCGCGCGGTGTCATGGAGAAAACGCCACACGTATTGCTGGCCGGTACCGGCGCGCAGGCGTTTGCACGCGAGCATGGATATACCGAAGTACTAAACCCGAATGAGTATTACGTATTGCCAGTGGGCGTCACTGAGCAAGATCTGAATGAAAGCAGTGCTCACGGTACAGTCGGAGCGGTTGCACTGGATCGCTCCGGCGAACTCGCTGCGGCGACCTCCACTGGCGGCACCTTCGGCAAGCTCGAGGGCCGCGTTGGCGACACACCTTTGATCGGCCCCGGCACCTGGGCCGATGACAACATCGCTATCTCCTGTACCGGCATTGGCGAACATATCATCCGTGCAGGCGGTGCAGTTTCAATAGCGTGTGCCTACAAGGCGGGTGTAGCGCTCGACGCCGCCGTACAGGACATGCTCGACGAAGTTAAACGACTAGGCGGTGATGCGGGCGTCATCGCGGTCAGCCGGGACCTCGGCATTGCGATGCCCTATAACTCGGACGGTATGAAACGTGCCTCCGTTTCGAGCCAGCAAGCGCTGTTTGTCAGGACCTTTGCCTCGCAAAACTGAGACTTAGATCGGCAATATGGTCGAGTGCTTGATGTCAGAAAGCACAATACTCGAAGTCACTTCCTGGATTCCCGGCAACTGCGAAAGCTTGTCAAAGAAGAAGCGCTCGTAGGCTTTAATATCTTCGGCAACAATACGTAACAGGAAATCAACATTACCCAGCACGACGTAGCAATCCATGACCTCCGGATACTTCTGGACAGCATCGGCGAAGGACGACAGATTGCTGCGGCCATGCGACGTCAGCTTGACGTGCGCGAACACCATCGTCGTAAGACCGACCTTTTCGCGATCGAGAATGACCGGGTGATCGTGAATAACGCCATCTTCACGCATCCGCTGAATGCGCCGCCAGCATGCTGACTGCGACAATCCGATGCGCTCCCCTATTGCGGTCGCGTTAATACCGGGATTAGTCTGCAGCAGATTGAGTATTTTTCGGTCGGTTTGGTCCAGTGAAATGCTCTGCATATTTTATTCGGCCTACGTAACTTATTAGCAATGATTATGCGTGTTTTTCGCGTTTTGTAAAAGGATTTGCAAGTTTTATCGACTAAATTCGCGATATATTAGTCAGTCTATGCACCGCAGTTGAGGAGAATCATGGGCGTCTTCGACCATGTTGAATTCGATAAGCACGAATCGCTGCATTTCATTAATGATGCAGCGACCGGCCTGAACGCCATCATCGCGGTACATTCAACAGTGCTCGGACCGGCGGCCGGGGGCTGCCGCCGCTGGATGTATGCCAGTGACGACGAGGCTCTAACTGACGCGCTGCGCCTCTCCCGGGGCATGACCTACAAAAATGCGGTAGCGGAGCTGCCGTTTGGCGGCGGAAAAGCGGTCATCCTGGCGAGCGATAAGGCACCAAAGTCTGCCGAATTGTTCGCGGCCTACGGTCGAGCTGTTGCCGCACTTAACGGCAGTTACATTACTGCCGAAGATGTTGGCTGTTCCGTAGACGATATGCGCCACGTGCAAAGCGAAACCAGTTTCGTATCGGGCCTGCCGCAAAGCGGAGACAACGCTGGCGGCGATCCGTCGCCATTGACCGCGCTGGGCGTTTTTCTGGGTATCGAAGCTGCTGTGAAAGCCAGACTTGGCAAAAACTCCTGCGACGGCCTTACTGTTGCGGTACAGGGCGTCGGCCACGTCGGTGCGAATCTTTGCCGCTTACTGCACGACGTCGGCGCGAAACTCATCGTAGCCGATGTTAATCGCGACCACTTAAATGCGATTAGCGCGGCGTTACCCGTTGTGATCGTTGCACCTGCCGAGATCCTCTACGCTGACGCGGATGTGCTCGCGCCTTGCGCCCTCGGCAATGTTCTCTCGACGGCAACCATTCCCAACATCAAAGCCAAAGTCATCGCCGGTGCTGCAAACAATCAATTGTCGACAGAAGCAGACGGCGCGCGTCTCGCCGCGCGCGATATACTGTACGCGCCCGACTATGTGATCAACGCCGGTGGCATTATCAACGTATCGCATGAATATCACGGCAACAGCTCCGAAGACGCTGTGCGCAATGAAATCGCAAAAATTCCGCAACGACTCGATAGCATATTCACTGAAGCACTCGAGTCCGGTCGCCCGACGAACGAACTGGCTGATGAGCTCGCACGCCGACTCATCGCGGCCGAACAATAAACAAGGAAAAGCGACGCATGAGTAAGAAATCGCGACTGCAGATTCCACGGCCTACCGCTCGGCCGGGTGAAGAGCCAGACTTCAGCTACCTCGACCTTTCGCCCGCCGGGAGCGTCGATAAACCCGCTATCGATTCACGCACGCGGGACATCGAGCATCTTGCCAGTGGTCTGATTCGCGTGCTGGACGATGACCACACCGCCAAGGGCCCATGGAATCCAAACTTCGATGCGACCGAAATGCAGGTCGGCTTGCGCTGGATGCTGATGAACCGCGTATTCGACGAGCGCATGTGGCAGATTCAACGTCAGGGACGCATCTCTTTTTACATGCAGGCAACGGGTGAAGAAGCCGTCTCCATCGCCCAGGGCATGGCGCTGCGACCGGGTGACATGTGTTTTCCGTCGTATCGAAACCAGGGCCTCTACATGTATCGCGGCGTAAAGCTGGTCGACATGATGTGTCAGTGCCTGTCAAACACTCTGGACATGTGTCAGGGCCGACAATTGCCAATTATGTATCATTCCAAAAGTGGCAATGTTTTCTCTATATCGGGAAATCTCGGGACGCAGTATCCGCACGCGGTTGGCTGGGCGATGGCGTCTGCTATCAAGGGTGAAGATCATATCGCGGCATCGTGGGTCGGCGACGGCACCACTGCCGAAGCGGACTTCCACCACGCAGTAACCTTCGCTGCCGTATACCAGGCACCGGTCATTCTTAACGTCGTCAACAATCAGTGGGCTATCTCAACGTTTCAGGGCACAGCTGCCGGGCAACGCAGGGCGTTCGCCGCTCGCGGCCTGGGTCTCGGTATTCCTGGTTTACGTGTGGACGGCAACGACTTCCTGGCCGTTTATTCAGCAACGCTGTGGGCGGCCGATCGTGCTCGGCGCGGTGGCGGTCCGACGCTGATCGAACTCGTGACCTATCGGGGCGGCCCGCACTCGACGAGTGATGATCCTTCGAAGTATCGGCCTCAGGATGAATGGGAATCGTTCCCGCTCGGCGACCCGATCGAGCGACTGAAGCAGCACATGATCGCAGAAGGCCATTGGTCAGAGGCCAAGCACGAGAGCCTCATCGATGAATTACGATCGGAAGTTACCGCTGCCTGGAAGGAAGCACAAAAACACGGCACGATGACCGAAGGGCCACGGCTGGATCCAGCAACTATGTTCGACGACGTATTTGCGGAGACTCCAAGGAACCTGGATTCTCAACGTCGTCGTATGCTTGAAGTTGAGAGGGGCGAGTAATGGCGCGCATGAACATGATCGAGGCGATTCGCTCCGCCCACGATATCGTTATGGACAAGGATCCGAGCGTCGTCGTACTGGGTGAAGATGTTGGCTATTTCGGCGGCGTATTCCGCTGCACCGATGGGCTGCAACGTAAGTACGGTGAACACCGTGTCATTGATGCGCCAATTTCGGAAGGTGGCATTATCGGCGCGGCAATCGGCATGGGTGTAAACGGTTTGCGTCCGGTCGCAGAAATTCAGTTTGCCGATTACATCTACCCCGGCTTCGATCAGATTGTTAGCGAACTCGCGAGGCTGCGGTATCGTTCCAGTGGCGAGTTCTTCTCACCCGTCACAATTCGCACGCCTTGCGGTGGCGGCATTCGCGGTGGACAGACCCACTCGCAGTCGCCGGAGGGTATTTTCGCACACGTCAGCGGAATCAAAGTCGTTATGCCGTCCAACCCATATGACGCCAAAGGGCTGCTCATTAGCTCAATTGAGTCTGACGACCCAGTCGTTTTCTTCGAACCGAAACGAATTTACAACGGTCCGTTCGACGGTGACCCGGAAAAACCGGCGGTCTCCTGGAACTCGCATCCGAAGGGCGAGGTTCCCGATGGACATTACACAGTCCCTCTCGGAAAAGCTGACGTCGCGCGATCCGGTGAGGAGCTCACGATTGTTACGTATGGCACACTTGTACATGTCGCAATCGCTGCAGCGAAGGAAACGGGTGTCGACTGCGAGGTCATTGACGTACGAACGCTTGCGCCGCTGGATGTTGAGACCTTAACCACATCGGTGAAAAAGACAGGGCGCTGCCTGGTGGCACATGAAGCAACTCGATTTGCGGGCTATGGTGCCGAGCTTGCGGCAACAATTCAAAAGGACTGCTTCTATCATCTCGAAGCACCCATCTCACGAGTCGCCGGTTGGGATACGCCGTATCCACACGCATTTGAATGGCAATATTTTCCGGGCCTGAAGCGGATGTCGGCAGGCATACGCAGAGTAATGGAGGCAGGATGAGCGAACATATTTTCAAACTCCCCGACCTTGGGGAAGGCACTGTCGAATCTGAGATCGGCGAGTGGTTCATCAAGCTTGGAGACTACGTCGAAGAAGAAACTGTCGTTGGCACTATGATGACGGACAAAGCCGCAGTTGAACTGGCCTCACCGGTTAGCGGCACTGTTACCAAACTGGCTGGCGAACCTGGCGACATCGTCGCCGTGGGCGCGGCACTGGTGACCTTCGAAACCAACAAAAAGGGGTCAGACCCCGTTTCCGCAGAGCTTGCCGATGCCGGTGAAAAGGGGCCAGACCCCTTTTCCGACGTCACGGAAGATTCCGCAACGGGCTCTGTCAACGTTTCGGAAGAGCCACGTGGTCGTGTTGTTACCTCTCCGGCTATTCGCCGCCGTGCGAAAGAAGCCGGCATCGAGCTGGCGCTTGTACCGGGTACGGGTGCCGGAGGCCGCATACAGCGAGTCGATTTTGACAACTACCTGAAATCACAGGCGACGGGGGCTCCAATAGCACGAAGTTCCACCCCGTCGACGGCTGTAAAGGAAATCAAGGTTATCGGGCTGCGCCGAATCATTGCGGAGCGCATGACCAAAGCGAAGCAGGAAATACCGCACTTTGCCTACGTCGAAGAAATCGATATCACCGAACTCGAAGCACTCCGCAAACACCTCAACAATAAGAATGCCGACCCGTCGTCACGACTGACGCTATTGCCATTTCTCGGGCTTGCCCTGATGCGGGCGCTGCAAGAGTTTCCGCAATGCAACTCCACCTACGACAAGGAACGTAACATGCTGCTGCAGCATGAAGCGGTGCACCTTGGCGTCGCGACGCAAACACCAGACGGCTTGAAGGTCCCGGTTGTCAAACATGCAGAACTGCATGACATTGATAGCCTGGCCGCGGAAATTAAGCGCGTAACCGAAGCCGCCCGTGACAACAGCGCGAAAAAGAGCGAATTGAGCGGTGCCACGATCACCATTACCAGCCTCGGCAAGTTAGGCGGCATTGCATCGACGCCCGTCATTAACCTGCCTGAGGTAGGCATTATTGGTGTCAATCGAGCAGTCGAGCGGCCGATGGTCGTGAACGGCCAGATCGTTGTTCGATTAATGATGAATTTGTCGTCTTCGTTCGACCATCGATTTGTTGACGGTTACGACGCGGCGGCCATGATTCAGCGCATCAAGGAAATGCTCGAGCACCCAGCGACGATTTTTCTCGCGAAATAATTATCACCTCTCTGGATAAGTTTGCGGGCGAATTTCCGGGCGAATCGATCTATGATCGCCGTCTATGCAAATAACAACTATCAGCCTTGAAGCGCCATACCTCCTGTATCTGGGCGATTGCCCGGATATGCATCACGCGAAGACCGGGGCGGGCATCGCCTACTGGCGCCCCGAGCGCTGTGTCGGCCAAATGCGATTGCCGAATTGCCCCGTCGATCTGAATCTTCCGGAAATGGATGTGCAAGCCGCACTTGATGCTGGCGTCAGAACGGTCGTCGTGGGTGTCGCCCCCATGGGTGGCCAAATTCCGCAACACTGGATTCCGCAGCTCAAGGAGCTAGCCAGCGCTGGCATCAACATTGCCGCAGGACTGCACTCCAAACTTTGCGATATCGCTGAGCTTGTAGCCGCGGCAGATACCAGCGGTGCTGAACTCATTGACGTTCGGGTGCCGCCTGAAGGCATTCCGGTGGGAGATGGTCGGCTACGGTCCGGCAAACGCGTGCTCATGGTCGGCACGGATTGTGCGGTCGGCAAGAAATACACAGCACTCGCTCTGCACCGCGAACTGGAACGCCGCGGTATCCACGCCACCTTCCGGGCAAGCGGTCAAACCGGCATCATGATTGCTGGCGAAGGTGTGCCCATCGATGCTGTTGTGGCTGATTTTATTTCTGGCGCAGCAGAAGTTTTATCACCGGATAATATCGATGATCACTGGGACGTCATTGAAGGTCAGGGTTCGTTGCTGAACCCCAGTTACTCAGGAGTCAGTCTGGGTTTGCTGCACGGCTCACAACCCAACGCAATTATTCTTTGCCACGACGTCGCGCGCAAGGAAATTGACGAATCCGGCGGCCACTATCCGATACCCGAGTTAGACGAGGTGATTGATGACGCATTGCGCTTGGCGCGTTTGACTCGCTCGGAGTGCTTCTGTGCGGGTGTCAGCGTAAACACCTCTTCGTTGAGCGATTTTGACCGAGACAATTACCTGTCCAAGCTGCAAAGTGAGCTCGGACTTCCCTGCGTTGATGCTGTTGCAACCGGGATGTCGCCCATAGCCAGTTTCCTTTTGAAGTACGCGTCATGAATCGATGCATCACAGTTCGCATCGAATCCTGGGATAGCATTATTCCCTTTCGGATATCGAACCATGTCTTTGACGACTTCCCCTGCATTGTTTGCGAAATAAAACAGGATGGAATCGTCGGGCGCGGAGAGGCACTTGGTGTTTATTTCAACGACGAAACACCGGAATCGATGCAGCAACAAATCAAAAGCATCGAACCTGCGCTATCTGTCGGTGCCAGCCGAAAAGAATTACTTTCGCTGCTACCGCCCGGCGGTGCGCGCCTGGCGGTCGATTCGGCGCTTTGGGATCTCGAAGCACAAACAGGTGGCAAAAGTGCCTGGCAACTTGCTGGTGTAAAACCGAACGCCGTTGAAACGGTTTTCACGATCGGCCTCGAAGACACGCCCGAACAGATGGCTGCAAAGGCTGTCGCCGCTGACCAACTCTCGCTATTCAAGATAAAGCTCAACAACGATCGCCCTGTGGAGCGGATCGCTGCGATCCGCACGGCGCGTCCGGACGCACGACTTGTAGTGGATGCGAACCAGGGTTGGAGCTTCGCTGAACTGCAGGAGTTTGGGCCGGCACTGCATGCGCTCGGCGTAGTAATGATCGAACAGCCACTACCGCGGGGCGCGGATCGAGAGCTGGAAGGATACGAATCTCCGGCACCGCTATGCGCCGACGAGTCGTGTCTGCATCTCGGTGAGCTGGATGCGGCGGCGACGCGTTACCAAATGATTAATATCAAGCTCGACAAGTGCGGTGGCCTCACACATGGACTCCAGATCGCAGCCACCGCTCGCGAAAAGAATCTTGGACTCATGGTCGGTTGTATGGGCGGTACGTCGCTGTCGATGGCACCGTCACACGTCATTGCGCAGCTCTGTGACCTCGTTGACATTGACGGGCCATTGCTGATCAAGAATGATCGCAAAGGCGGTCTTATTTACGAACGTGGAATGGTGACCGTACCCGAAGCGCATTTCTGGGGATAAACCACGAACCAGCCGCCGCTAGTATCGAAACGTATACGACAAATTTAGATTGATGTCGCTTTGTGTGCTGGAAAAGTGGTTCGATGCATCGACGGCGCCACCATGATTTAACACCAACACCATTTCCTGACCGGCCTCTGGTACATATCGTAATCGGCTATTGAGTCCGAATGCTTCAGCCGTGTTGTCGTATTGAAAGAAGTTACTCCACGACCACTTCGAATTAAATGCAACATCTGTTCGCAGGCTTGCGAGGTGCGAGGTAAAGCTACCACTGGGCAAGTCGACTACATTTTCCGTAAAGCCCAGGCCCATAAATAGATGCGCCGACTGACGCCATTGAAGCTCCACAAATTTCTCCAGACGATCGCCACCAAAAAAGCTGCCATCCTGAACAGAAAGCACAACTCGAATCGGGCGTTGCACACCTGTTGATATCTGGGCCCTGAGTCGATCGAAATTGTACTCGCCAGCCGGAACATTTAGACGACCGAAGAGGTCGAATGCATTTCTCACGACCTCCTTGTTACGCTCCCAGTCGATGAAGATGAAATCATCCGTATGTGAATAGAAACTGATGGGTCTGATCCTCGTGTACTGCGACAAGACGTCACCATCCATGTCCGTGATATGCACAAAATCGATTCGACTATTCAGGGCGCGCCAAATACCATCTTCTGGTCGAATCCGATATCGAATCCCGGTATCGAACGAGCGAATCCCGGAACGGTTGACGAAGCCAAGTGCGGGATTAAAGTTTTCGCCTATCTGCTCTACCCCCATATAAACCAGAATTTTATCGCTCGGAAATTCGAACTGAGCGCCGAATGCCTGATCATCGCCGTCCAGATTGGAAGAGCTGCTCTGTTGAGCCCAGATTTTGCTGGTAAAGATTTGCCCGAACGGCCCGTCAGAGTTTCTGTACAGGAAATCAAGACCAATGACAGAGTTATTTTCGTTCGACGTAGGATCGCCATGAGTCATGATGAAGCCAATTGCTGACTCATCAAACAAATTATAGGATCCGCGCGCGACAAACAGATCTTTCGCCTCAACGTCGTCGGCACCCTCCTGGCGAATTGCCAGTGCACCCATGTTGAAGTCGCCAATACGCCCCGTAAGTTTCATCCCAGCATCGATGCCGACCGCCTCGCCATTTCCGGACAAACCAATTCGGCGTGAAAAAAACGGTCGGCCGTTGGTATCGATATTGCCAAACTCGAATATCCCTGCGTCTTGCAGGAAGAAGTCGCGCTTCTCCGGAAAGAACAAGGAAAACCGGTCAAGCGCGACCTGCTGCTCATCGACTTCTGCAGTCGAGAAGTCGGTGTTCAAAGTGAACGTCGCGCTCAGCGATGGCGTAATGCGATAGCGTATATCGAGTGACGGCTCGAGGCCTGAGCGCCTTTCGCCGAGAACGAGGTCTCGTTGTTGACTAAGATTAACCGTGGGCACGACGTCAATACCGAGTCCCTGCTCAATATTCTTAATGCCGGTCACTTCACCGCCATAGGCGGGCCAGTCCTGCCGATCATGCGATGACCAAAGCAGGTGCTCCTGCTTGCGCACAATGCCACGCCCAAAATTGATGCCCCAGGTATCTGATCCTGGCTCAAACGAGATGGACTTGAAGGGTATCGCGATCTCTGTCGCCCAGCCCTTGTCATGCACTGCAGACTCGGCGATCCAGATGGTCGCCCACTCTTCGATGAATTGTGCGTTGTTTTCTCGCAGCGCCTCACGACGTACACCGTTTGCGTTCACCTGGAAAAAGTAATCGTTACGTTTGCTGTTAAAGCTATCGAGCATTACGTAGAACCGGTCATCGGAGAAAAAGAGTTTTCCCTGAATCATCTGCTTGGCGCGAATGCCGGCTGGATCGCTATCTCGCATGTCTGCGGCGATATACAGATACTCATCGTCATAGGTCACGCGGACCACGGTTACCTCGGTCGGTACGGCACCATCGGTTGGCGAGGTTTGCTCGAAGTCGTCGATCGAGGTAGCGTTCTGCCACACGAGATCGTCCAGCCGACCGTCAATGACAGGCGCAGAGCTCGTGCGGTAAATCTCGAAGGTCTTACGTTCTCCATCGACGGTATAGGTGGCGAGACAGGGCATCGCCAACAGCAGCAAGAATACCGCGATCGGAAATCGAGTAAGTCGGAACATGTCGTATCCCCAGGAACGATGACGTAGTGCTGCTTTGATGCGAGCGAGATACTTTAAGTTTCGAGGTATTCGATGAGGTGTGCGCTAATCAGGATGAACGGTGCGCGATGCGCTCAATATTGCCTTTGTACTTGCGGCTCAGCTTCAGTTCCGTATTCCCTCCGAGGCTGAGGAAGTACTCCCCATTGCGATGCGGACGCATCGACTTCACCCGGTGTCGATTCACAATCGCCGATCGATGCACACGTATAAAAACCTCGGGGTTCAATAATTCTTCAAGGTGCTTCATCGTGCCACGCAATACATGCGTGTTGCCTTCAACGTGGACGCACATGTAATCGCCTGCAGCATCGATCCAATCGATCGCGTCTACCTCGACGCAAGTGGTCTGCGCACCATCACGAATTGCGAGTATTTTCGGAAACTGCGGCCCATTTCCCGAAGCGACTTGCAGCGCAGCATCCAGCGATAGCTCCTGACCAGTAAGTTCACATACGAACTTAAGCAGTTTGCTGCGATGCTCATTCGCTTGCTTTTCATCGCTATCGTGCCGCGCCCTCTCAATTGCTTCTGCAAGCCGATCGTCATTTATCGGCTTCAACAAATAATCGAGTGCGTTGGCCTCGAATGCTCTGAGGGCAAATTCGTCATAGGCTGTCACAAATATGACTGCGGGCATGTTGCTCGTCGACAGGTTTCGAATCACGTCGAAACCGTCCATACCCGGCATCTGCACGTCGAGAAACATGATGTCCGGCGCATGTTCGCGAACAGCCAGCAGCGCTTCACGACCGTTGCGACTCTGCCCGCAAATTTCAATGTCATCGAACTTCTCAAGGCGAATTTCAAGACCACGCCGTGCCAGTTCCTCGTCATCCACGATGAGCGCCTTAAGCATCGCGTTCCTCAAATGGAATGTTTATCGTTATCGTCAGTCCCGAGGGTATGTTCGGCGCTAGCGTAAACGCCTGATCATCACCGTAAAGCTGCTGTAAACGCTCACGTGTGTTTTTCAATCCAACACCGCTCGACTTGTGCTCGCTCTTGCCATTGCCAAGCCCGGGACCCGTGTCAGCTATTTGCATAATGAGCACGCCACGTTGCATGTGAGCCAGTATTCGCAACGTCCCACCTTCTTCGCTGGGAGATATGGCGTACTTGATCGCATTCTCGATCAGCGGCTGCAGAATGAGGCTGGGTACCAAAGCCTTATCCGCCGGGGGCTCGATCGCTTTCTCGATAACAAGGCGCTCGCCAAAACGAACTTTCTCTATTTCCAGATACAGGTCAATCGCGGCCAGTTCGGACCCGAGCGTAACCCGGCTCATTGGATCGTTGTCGAGTGTGTAACGAAGGAAGTCGCTCAGTCGGCTGACAGCTTTGTTCGCTGTGTCGTTCGCGCCATCGAGAATCAGCGTGGAGATAGCGTTTAGCGTATTAAACAGAAAGTGCGGATTGAGTTGGTAGCGCAGCATTTTCAGCTGCGCCTGATGCGCCGCGGCCGTTGCCTTTAAAGTCTGTTCGGTTTGTTCCTGCAATTGCTGGTAATACTTGATACCGAAATACAGTCCGCTCCAGCACAATAATATATAAAACGCACCCATTACGCCGCTGACGTAATCCATAAAGTGTTCGGGATGCCAGTTGTTCTTGACCCAATCGTAGTAAAGGTAATTCTGCAGCCACTTCCAGGCGAAGGCGCTGACGTAACAGGCAACGATCAATGTTGCGGCCAGCTTGGCCACAGACTTGTCCCACAACCAGTGGAACAACATACGTAATGGAATTGTCAGCAAAAAACCGGTGGCCGCGGTAGCAGCAATTACCGCGAAGTAGGACTCCGGCTTTTCGTGCGCGAGCGCGCCCAGCCAGGCCGCTAACAAATAGCCCGACCATCCACCGACATTGAGAATCCAGAACAGGCGACCCCTGTCCCGGAATAGCGCTTCGAGCTTCAAATCATCATTCCTGCTCTACATCGGGCAATTATAGGGGTCAACAGCGCTACAAATGCACCGTTTGTCCTGCGATCAGCACGCTTCATCTCCCGCCCCCATTTAAACGAATCCTGACGTTCTGGCATCTAAGACACTAACAACGGCGTAAAACGCCAACAGAAAAGCCACTTTGGGGGACGAAGACCTGAAAATCGCCGACACCTCGGCGCAGGACGTGCGGCTGGCGCCGCCGGATCCGCGTCGCATGCAACTCATTGTCGCTGGCATCGGCGTCGCTGTCATCGCGTCGATCCTGTTCGCTGCGCCCTGGGTCAAGCGCTGGGCCAATGCTACAGCCAGCGTGCCCTTCGATCGCGTTCGTACCGCTGTCGTTGCCGAGGGCGATCTCGTTCGCGACGTTTCGGTGCAGGGCAAAATCGTTGCAGCGGTTAGTCCGACACTTTACGCAACGGCCTCGGGAAGCATCACGCTTGAAGTTGTTGCCGGTGAGCAGGTTTTTGCAGGCCAAATATTGGCAAACGTCGACAGCCCGGAATTGAACAGTCTGCTGCGGCAAGCTGAATCTGCGTTTGAACAGCGCAAAGTTGAACTCGAACGCCAACGCATCGAGTCACGCCAACTCGCGCTTGAAAAACGCAAAGCGGCGGACCTGGCCGACGTTGCACTGGTCGCGGCGAAACGCGAACAACGCCGGGCAGAAGAAGCGAACGAAATGGGCGTTATACCCGTCATTGATTTCGAGAAAGCACAAGACGATCTGCGCAATGCCGAATTGGCCCATCAACACGCCATCGCCGACGCGGGTCTGTTCGATGAAAGGCTTGCGTTCGAATTACGTGCCAGTGAATTCGAGCTTAGGCAGCAGGAACTAGTCGTTATCGATTTTCAGCGACAGGTCAACGATTTGGCGATCAAGTCGCCGGTCAACGGCATTGTGGGTGACCTTTTGGTGGACCAGAAATCCGCTGTTTCGCGCGACACACCGGTCTTGGCCGTTGTTGATCTAAGCCGATTCGAAATTGATGCTTTGATTCCCGAAAGCTATGCCGACGATCTCTTGATCGGTATGCAGGCAGAGATACAGGTCGGTGGCGAGCGCTACAACGGTCAGCTGGTTGCCGTATCGCCGGAGATAATCAACAACCAGGTTGCGAGCCGAATTCGTTTCAAAGGCGATGGCCCTACCAACCTGCGTCAGAATCAACGTCTGACTACGCGCATTCTATTAGCTGAGTACAACAATGTACTCATGGTGCAGCGCGGCCAGTTCCTCGACAGCGGCGGTGGCCGAATCGCCTATGTCGTTAACGACGATCAGATGGCGGAACGGCGCCAGATCGAAACTGGCGCGCGCAGCCTGGGTAGTGTCGAAATCGTCGCGGGCCTCGAGCCTGGCGACACCATTATTATTTCAAATCTCGACCCGTTCCGCGGTGCGGACACGGTGCTGCTTACGGATTGAGGAGAGTGATCCAATGTTAAAGATGAACAATGTTTCAAAGACTTACCGCACAGATACGGTCGAGACTCATGCGCTTCGGGAGTTTTCGCTCACGGTTGACGAAGGTGAGTTCGTTTCCGTGACAGGCCCCTCAGGCTCAGGGAAAACGACCTTCCTAAACATCGCCGGAATGCTCGAGGAATTGACCAGCGGCAGTTATGAACTGGATGGCCGCGATATTTCCAAGCTCAATGACACGCAGCGTTCGAGAGTCAGAAACGAAAAGATCGGCTTCATTTTCCAGAGCTTCAACTTAATCCCGGAGCTCGACATATTCGACAACGTTGATGTGCCATTACGTTATCGTGGTTTTGATGCTGACGAACGTAGAGGTCGAATCGAAAAATCTCTTGATAGGGTCGGTCTTGCATCCCGTATGAAGCACTACCCGGCTCAACTTTCCGGTGGCCAGCAACAACGGGTCGCGATTGCACGCGCACTTGCTGGCGAACCTCGATTCCTGCTCGCCGATGAGCCAACCGGCAATCTCGACACAAACATGGCAGAGAGTGTTCTGGATTTACTGTCAGAAATTAATGCCTCAGGAACGACCATTATTATGGTCACTCACGAATTGAGTCTCGCGGGTCGCGCGAGGAGAAACATCTTTGTCCGCGACGGTCAGGTTAGTGACGCGCCACCCGAGTTGCATCTTGCTAATGCAGCCAGCGCGTAACGGAGAATTAATATGTTTCGCTACTACCTGAAGCTCGGTGTTCTCAGCATTCGCGCCAACCCCGCGCTAAGTGCGCTTATGGTCGCTGCGATTGCGATCGGCATTGGTGCCTGCATGTCTATTGTCACAATTCGACATGTCATGAGCGACAACCCGGTCGCTCACAAGAACGATGTTCTTTATCACGTGCAGCTCGATAACTGGAATCCAGACGACCCGTACGGAGAGCCAAATGAGCCACCCGAACAAGTCACCTATCTCGATGCAACCGCATTACATCAGGCCGGGCGTGCGTTTCGCCAGACGATTAGTTTTAAGTCCAGCCGCGTTGTGCAGCCGGACGGCGATGGGGCTCTACCTTTCCAGGAGGACGTTCGGGCTACAACGGCGGACTTTTTCGCGATGTTCGACGTGCCTTTCGAGTATGGCGGTGGCTGGGATGCCGGTGCGGATCAAACGGAGGAACGTGTTGTCGTCATCTCCGCGGAAATGAACCAGCGCCTGTTCGGTGGTGAGGATTCCGTTGGTCGCACGATGAGCATGAACAAGGAAGAGTTCCGCGTCGTCGGCGTATTGTCTGAATGGATGCCCATGCCGAAGTTCTACGATCTTAATAACAACCCTTACGAGGGCGCAGCGAATATCTTCCTACCCTTTTCACTAGCCGTCACGGGACAGTGGGGGAGCTCTGGCAACAACAGCTGCTGGAAGTCAATCGACGGCGGTGGCTATGAAGGCTACCTGGCGTCCGAATGCATCTGGATTCAGATGTGGGTTGAACTCGAAAGTGCCGCCGAGAAAGGTACCTATTTGCAGTTTCTCGATGACTACGTCGAACAACAGAAAACGCTTGGTCGATTTCCAAGAGAGCTCAATAATCGTCTTAGTACGCCAGCACAGTGGATGGTCGATCGTGAAGTTGTCGACGACACCGTAAGCGTATTGCTTAGCCTCGCAGTACTGTTCCTGCTCGTTTGCTTACTCAACACTATCGGACTGCTGCTCGCCAAGGTCATGCGCAGAACGAATGACATCAGTCTGCGCCGGGCGCTCGGCGCCAGTAAGGCCGCGTTGTTCACACAGTACTTTATTGAGGCCGGCATGATCGGCATCGCTGGTGGTGTTGCCGGCATTGGGATGACCTGGCTTGGCTTGCGCGGTCTGGAAAACGTGTTTGCCGATTATGACTTCATCTCATACCTCGTCACCATGGACTGGAGCATGGTTTTGTCGGCCGTCGCTCTGGCTATCGTCTCCGCCCTCGGTGCCGGTTTGTACCCAACCTGGCGGGCCTGCCGTGTTTCCCCGGCAACGACGTTAAGAATCCAATGACCAGCCCGAGGAGTTAAGGAAATGAAAATGGATATAGGACCAATCTGGCGAGCGATGTTGAAGAACAAGGCTGGCTTTGTACTCATCGCACTGCAGATCGCAGTCACCATGACCATCATGGTCAACGCATTCGCGATCATGCAGGAGCGGGCAGCGAATGCCGCGCGTCCGAGCGGCATTGATGAAGCGAATACTTTTGCCCTGGCGAGCTCTTACTTTGGTGATGGTGACGAGGAAGCGATGAAAACGCTCATCGATGAGGACCTTGCTTTGATCAGAGGCCTTCCGGGTGTACTGGATGCCGTCGCATCGAACTCCTTTCCTTTACGTCAGGGCGGATGGTCGATGGGCCTGCAATTGGAACCCGGAACTATGGACAGCGATACGGTTGGAACAGCGATCTACTTTGTCGATGAACACGGCGTTAACACCTTTGATTCCACTATCATTGACGGCAAGAACTTCGCACCGAATCAAGTCACTTGGCAGGTCGTCGATGACAGAACCTGGCCCGCCTACGGCATTATCACCGAAGCGTTGGCCAAGGAGTTGTTCCCGGATGAACAGGGTTCGGTCGTCGGCAAGACCGTTTACGTTAATGACAACGACCCCGTGAATATCGTTGGCGTGATTGATCGTCTGCAAGCCCCTTGGGAAGGTTGGAGTAACGTTGAGCAGTCCATGTTGACTCCACAAAGACGAACCTCCACGTTTCAACGTTACATCATCAGAGCCGAACCGGGTTATCGGGACGAGCTCATGCTAACCGTCGAAGAATTGCTCGCGAACCGCATTCCGGACCGCCTCATTCGCGATGTTACAACGATGGATCAAATCCGCAAGCTCGCGTATCTGGGTGATACGGCGATGATCAAGATCCTGTCTTTCGTCGTCGGGCTCCTGACGATTATCACGGGCCTCGGCATTATCGGCTTGGCTAGTTTCAATGTGAGTCGTCGTACACGGCAAATCGGAATTCGCCGCGCGCTTGGCGCGACCAAGCCTGCCATCGTTCATTACTTCATGGTCGAGAATTTCATCGTCAGTAGTATCGGGCTTGTCATCGGTGGCATCTTGTCTGTCGCGCTGAATATGGCGATGGTCGAAGCCTTCGCGCTCGAGCCACTTGCCTGGTACGTCATTCCGCTCGCGATGATTGCGCTGTGGATCGTTGGTCAAGCGGCAGTTGCAGGGCCCGCAAAGCGGGCGAGCAACATCACGCCCGCTATCGCCACCCGATCAATCTGACACCCGTGGGCGACTGAGCATCGGCACATAGCGTATTGCGAACAGTATGAATGCCAGCGCCCACATCAGTCCGGATGCGAAGATCCATAGGCGATAGGTGTCTGCCGCGAAAATGCTGGCAAGAACACGGATGATGGCCGCTGTTTGCAGAAATAGAAATGCGGCAATCTCTACGCGTCCCGCAACGAGTGCGCGGCCTGTATGGCCCAAAGAACTTCGCATCATCATGGCGAGCATCAGGCTGGTCACCGCTCCCGCCGTGATGGCGTGTATCCAGGCACCGGCTGCGATGACATTTGCCGCCGCCATCGCGCGTAATAGAAACGCGAACGGTATCCATGAATAGGCGACTGGCATCATCCACAACAGAGGCAAGTCCAGTGTTTTTCCAGGTTCCCACAATGCCAGGCGCATCGCATGGGTCGCGGCGGCGGTCACGCACAAGACTGTGAGCACTAGCGGTGAGACCGGAAAATAGTTGCTCGCTACGGTCACGAAAACAACGGCCAGCATACCTCCAAAAGTGACGGCTTCCAGCCACAACTCGTTGCGGGATTTCGCACCCGCTATCGCGTTGCGTGTGAATACCGGAATGACTCGACCGCCCACAATCGCCATCAGGATAGTGAAAACATCGATTCCAGCGAGTAAGGATATTCGCGCCATTCGAACGTCGACATAAGTCAGACTCGCCAAGTGGTAAAGAACGTGCAGGACGGCGAGCGCAGTCAGAATTGCGAGCAGCTTGTAGTTGCGCTGATTCCTGCTTTGCAGGATCGGCCGTGCTATAGCGAACCCTAAAGCCGGTAGGAACAGGACATCAACGAAAGCGGCGATTGGCGCGGGACCAACGAATATCAATACGCGTGCTACGAGCCAGAGTGCTGCAAGCATGGCCAGTGATAAGCCTGTAGGCGTTGGCAACTCCGTCCAGTTCTGCACAGCTGTCAGCAGGAACCCGGCGAGGACAGCGGTCGCAAAGCCGAACAGCATTTCATGGCTGTGCCAGTTGACTCCGTGGAGATACGTCCCAGTGCCGAAAAAACCCGCAAACGAAAGCAGCCACAAGCCGATCGCGGTGATGGCGAAGATTGACGCCAAAGCGTAGAACGGGCGAAAACCCAGTTTAAACAGGGACATTATTGATGTCTTGCTCTGCGACAAGGATCGCAATCTTAACCGAGTTTCGACTTCCAGGCTGGCGCACTCAATTGACAGCGGCTTCGTGCTCGTCTAGTTTGCATCCCCAGATGGTGCTCTGTAACTCAAGAGCTAAGAGGGAATCCGGTGAGAATCCGGAGTTGTACCCGCAACTGTAAGCTGGGAGACGCTGGCCAATCTAACCACTAGGACGCTTGTTCTGGGAAGGTGGCCATCATCAAGGATCAGCAAGCCAGGAAACCTGCCATCGCGTCGTTCGTCCAGGGTCGGGTTAACCTGCAGGGCCGGAATCACACTTTCCCGTGAAACGACATGTAGTCGGCTCGTCGCACTGCATGCTCAGTGAAGCCGCTAATGTCGTTTCGATTCGGTATCGACGTCCGAGTCACGGGAAGATCAAAATGCATAAAAAAGTACTAGCTGTGCTCGCGTTGAGTGTTACTGCCTACGCACCGTCATACGCAGAGGACGATCAAACTGCGCCCATCGACGAGCAAGTCATCGTCTATGGCGTCCGGCTTCAGCAGGCCGAAACCGAAGTCGGTTCAAGTGTCTCAATACTGACGGCGGACGAAATCGAAGCCATGGGTGTCGACTATGCGCTGGACGCAGTTGCCGCCATGCCAGGCGTCACTATCAATCAAAATGGTGCTTTTGGGGGCGCAGCAACTGTGCGTATTCGCGGAGCTGGCAGCGAACAAACGCTTGTGATCATTGACGGCGTGGTATCCAACGATCCCACCTCACCCGGCGGCGGCTTCGACTTCGCACGACTTGACCCCGCAAACATAGAACGCATCGAAGTCTTGAAGGGGCCACAGTCCACCTTGTGGGGTACGGACGCGATCGGCGGTGTCGTAAACATCGTCACCAAACGCCCTGATGACGAATTTCAGGGGAGTGCATTTGCACAGGCCGGCTCATTCAATAGTCTGCGTGGCGGCGCCGAGGTCAGCGCTGCAGGTGATATTTTCGAGTACCGCTTATCGGCAACCCGGACGTCGACTGATGGAATCTCGAGAGCTGACGAGGCGAATGGAAATATCGAGGACGACAGTTTTGAGTCAACGACCTTAGGCGCGAGCATCGCCGCACGATTCCTGAATGAGGCAACGATACGTCTGTCCTTGCTATGGATTGATGCCGAAAGCGAGTTCGATAGTTTTTCGTTTGGCGATCAGGGCAATGTCGCTGACGGCGACGAGCTCAGCGCCACCGAGGAGCTAACGGGCAACCTGATATTCAACATTCCCCTACTCGACGGGAGATTCAATAATTCCCTGCTCATCGCGTACAGAGACATCGATCGCAACAGTTTTTCTGCCGGCGCTGCCAGTTTCTCGAGCAAAGGCGACCGAATTTCGTACCGCTATCAGGCTGATGTGGCTGCAAACGATAAAAATCGCTTCGCATTCGGCGTTGAACACGAAGACAATAAGTCCAACGGCGAGAAAAACTCGATCGACGGCTTATTTGCGCTCTACGAATTGCAGCCGGTTGACACGCTCACACTGACGGCAGGTCTGCGACGCGATGACCATGAGGTCTTCGGTGGCGAGACAACGGCGCGTTTCGCGGCCGCTTACAACCCCAACCACTACGTAACATTACGCGCAAGCTGGGGTGAGGGCTTCAAGGCCCCAACCCTGTTTCAAACAACTTTCTTTTGCTGCGGCGCGATCGGTCCAAATGCGGAATTGAAACCTGAAACATCGGAAGCTGCCGACATCGGTATTACGCTGCGCACAGGTGATGGACGTGGAGAAATTGGGCTAAGCTACTTCGATCAGGACACTAGCAACCTGATTACTTTCTCTTTCGGCATTGGCGGCTATGAAAATATTGCTGAAGCGCGTTCAAAGGGCGTCGAACTGTCAGCAAGCTATGACTTTCTCGACTGGTTGAGCGTGTCCCTAGACTACGCCAACATCGACGCGGAGGACGCTACTGGTGCGCCGCTCGTACGCGTACCTGAACACACGGGTGATGTGCGGGTCTACATTAACCCTGAAGGCAATTTATCCGGCAATCTTCTGTTGCGTTATAACGGCGAGGAGCAAGACCCAAACGGTGTTGTGCCGTCGTGGACTCGAGTTGATCTCGCTGGGCAGTACGCACTGACAGAGACCGTCGAACTTTACTCGCGCATTGAAAATGTATTCGACAGGGATTACCAACAGGTAATCGGCTACGGAACGCCCGGCCGATCTGCCTACGTTGGTGCGCGCTTAAGGTTTTAAATCGATGTTCCTGCGAGCACTAACGGCGGGCTTGCTGATCACGGCGATCGGCGGCACGAACTTGAGCGCAAATGAAATTGCAAACCGAGTTGTCAGTCTCGATTTCTGTGCTGATCAATTCGTTCTGAAGTTGCTGCCGCCGGATAGAATCCTCGCACTTTCTCCCGACGCAGAGCGGGATTTTTCCTACATGCGCGCAGCGGCTACCGGTTTGCCCAAAGTCAGGCCAGTCGCCGAGGATGTGCTAACGATCGAGCCCGGGCTCATCGTCCGCTCATACGGCGGTGGCCCGCACGCCACGAAGTTTTTTGAGCGCGCCGGAGTGCAAGTGATTCAGGTACCGTACGGCAACAGTATCGCGGGTATCCGCGATACTGTGCGTAGCCTCGCACACAGTCTTGGCGTGCCACAACGCGGCGCCGATGTGATCGCTGATTTCGACCGGCGCTTGCTTGGGCTGGTTGCAGGAAAAGACTCAAAAAGCGCCCTCTATATGACGCCGACCGGTGTAACCAGCGGCCCGGGTACCTTGGTGCACGAAATGCTGGTGGCGGCCGGGCTGAGTAATTTTCAGGAGTTGGAAGGCTGGCGATCGATACCGCTTGAACGCCTGGCCTACGAGCGACCCGACGTCGTCGTCGCCGCATTCTTTCATGCCGAAACCAAGCGTCCGGCAATGTGGAGTCCGATGCGCCATCCGATCGCGAAACTACAAATCAGCGAGCGACCGACCGTCTCGATACAGGGCGCTTGGACCGCGTGCGGCGGATGGTTTCTACTCGATGCGGTTGAATCATTAGCTGAATTATCCCGATCCAGGACCCCGCAGTGAAGATAAGTCATTTAAACCTGTGGCTTTTTCTTGCCGCGCTGCTCTCTATCGCCGCCGCTTGCATGCTGGGTTCTACACCGATGGAGTTCTCGCGCGTTATTGCCTCACTGCTCGGCCAGTCGAGCCCCGGCGACAATATTGTCGTATGGCAGATAAGGCTGCCGCGCGCCTTGGCTGCGTTTGTAGTTGGTTCCGCACTGGGCGCGAGCGGTGCGGCATTGCAAGGCTTGCTACGTAACCCGTTGGCTGAGCCCGGAGTACTCGGTGTCACGGCGACATCATCACTGTTCGCCACTTTCGCGCTCTATTATGGCTTTGCGGCGGGGTCGGCGTTCCTGCTACCGATCTACGCGATTGCGGGTGCGCTATTCGCAACCACGCTGCTGGCGGTTGCCGCCATACACGTCAAGTCAGTAGTCACATTAATTCTTCTGGGCGTTGGTCTTTCCAGTTTTTCTGCGGCGGCGATGTCGCTGCTGCTCAATCTCGCACCGAATCCTTTTTCTTTGTCGGACATGATCAACTGGCTGCTGGGGTCGGTAGCAAACCGAAGTTTTGAAGACTTGCAAATCGCGATGCCATTTATCATCGCCGGTCTGGCCATTCTTTTCCTAACGCGACGTGGACTATCTGCGCTCACCCTCGGCGAAGAGGCGGCGAGTGGTATAGGTCTGAACCTTCGCAGGCAGAGAATCGCAGTGGTTCTTGGGGCAGGCCTTGCCACGGGAGCTTCGGTCGCATTGGCAGGAGCTATCGGATTTGTTGGCATTGTCGCGCCGCATCTCGTGCGACCCTTGGTACAGCATGACCCGGCTCGCAGTTTGCTGCCCAGCGCGTTACTTGCTGGAATCATTCTTGTTGTCGCTGATATTGGCGTACGCTTATTGCCGACAACGTCCGAACTCAAGCTCGGTGTTGTGGCCGCGTTAATCGGCGCCCCGGCATTCGCATGGATCGCGATGCGAAGGCGGGTTACCTATGACTAAGTTGATCGCGCAGGATGTTTCAGTCTTTGCTGCAGATATTCCATTGGTCAAAAGTGCTTCGTTCAACCTGGCGCCTGGTGAACTGGTCGCCATTCTCGGCCCCAACGGTGCGGGCAAGACGTCTTTGCTACGCGCAATAATGGGGCTTACGCCGATGACAAGTGGTTCAGTCAGCCTCAACGAAGAAGACTGTACTTCGATGTCGCCGAGCACGCGCGCACGACACCTGTCTTATCTGCCACAAATTCGACCGCTGGCCTGGCCGATCACCGTTCGCGGTGTTATTTCGCTGGGTCGATTTGCCCATGGTGCCGCGTTGGGGAAGCTGAGCGATATCGATGCAGCGGCAGTCGAGAATGCCATCGAGTCCTGCGACCTGACTTCGCTCGCTGAGCGCAACACCGACAGCTTGTCCGGTGGCGAAATCGCACGCGTGCATTTCGCCCGAGCCATTGCTGCAAGTACACCACTACTTATTGCCGACGAGCCGGTGGCGGCACTTGATCCGCTGCACCAGTTGCTTATGGCCGAACTACTCAGTCGATTCGTCAGCAGCGGTGGTGGTGCTCTGGTCGTGCTGCATGAGGTTGCACTCGCCGCACGCATTGCCGATCGACTCATCTGGATGCGGGACGGCCGCATCGTCGCCGATGGCCCGCCAGCCGAAACACTAAGCTCCGAAATGATGGCGCAAGTCTACAGCGTCAAAGCGCGCATCAGAGCAGGAGAACAGGGTTTCGAGGTCCGCATTGAGGATGTCGTTTGACAGCCCGCGCCTTGATGATTCAGGGCACCGGATCCGATGTCGGAAAGTCGTTGATCGTCGCCGGCCTGTGCCGAATAGCCAGACGTCGCGGACTGCGGGTTGCCCCCTTCAAGCCACAAAACATGTCGAATAACGCTGCTGTCTGCACGTCCGGCGGCGAGATCGGCAGAGCGCAGGCCTTGCAGGCACTGGCCGCGGGAGTCGCGCCAATCGTGGATCACAATCCTGTCCTGTTGAAACCGGAGACTGACCGCGTTTCACAGGTGATTGTCCATGGAAAGCCTTTTTCGTCCATGGAGGCCAGCCATTTCATCGGCAACCGCGACTCGCTACTACCCAAAGTGCAGGAGAGTTTTACCAGGCTCGCAACAAACAATGATCTGATTATTGTCGAGGGCGCCGGGAGTCCGGCCGAGATTAATCTGCGGCAGCGCGATATCGCGAATATGGGGTTTGCACGCGCGGCGGGCGTACCGGTTTGCTTATTGGGCGACATCGAACGTGGGGGTGTCATAGCAAGCATCGTTGGGACGCAGAACGTCATAACAGCTAATGACGCCGCGATGATTCGCGGCTTTGCTGTCAATAAATTTCGCGGTGACGTTTCACTGTTTGACGACGGAATCAAAGAGATCGAGGCTCGCACGAACTGGCCATGCTTCGGTGTTATCCCCTGGCTTTCGGCAGCGGCGAGACTTCCTGCTGAAGACGCGGTTTCAGTCCTGCACGACACCGCCTCGCAACAACGACCCATCCGAATTATTGCCCCGATGCTATCGCGAATGGCCAATTTCGATGACGCGGACCCGCTGCGCCTTGAGCCCGGTGTCGATTTCGAGTTTGTGCCACCCGGTCAGCCGCTACCACGCGATGCCGACCTCATTATTTTGTTCGGAACAAAATCCACATTGGGTGATTTGCAGTTCTTGCGAGAACAGGGCTGGGACCACGACATCATTGCACACGCCCGGCAAGGCGGGCGCGTGCTGGGTTTATGCGGCGGCTACCAAATGCTCGGCAATTCGATCATCGACGAGATCGGTAGCGATGGCTTTTCCGGGCGGCAAGTCGGGCTGGGTTTGCTTGACGTTGAGACTCGTATGACGACAGACAAAACGGTACGACCGGTAACCGCAACTGATGCGCAAACGAAGTGTGAGATTTTCGCCTATGAGATTCATGTCGGCGAAACCCGCGGCGCAGATTGCCAGCATCCAATGCTAACTCTAAACGGCAGGCCCGAAGGTGCTCGAAACGCTGCCGGCAATGTGCAAGGTACCTATTTGCATGGACTGATGACGAGTGATTCATACCGGGGATCTTTTCTCGCGGCTCTGGGCAGTCGGACTGCGCCAGGCGATTACAACAGAACGGTGCAAACGGCCCTTGACGAACTTGCCGATGGAATTGATTTGGCACTCGACATTGACGCACTCTTTGCTATCGCGGAAATAGGGGTCGAACCGCACTTTTAGAGGGCGGGTGTTTTGCGCGGCCTGCCGATCTTGGCCGGGCGTACGCGGCGACCGAGCATAGCTTCAATGTCTTCGGTGAATGTCTTGTTTCCCAGGACCCGGCAGGCGTTGGTTGTCTTTCGAATCTCGTCCATGAGGTCCCGGTTCAACTCCGATTCGAATAAGCCGCGATAGCGCCGACGACGCACGGAGTCAGTGTCGCTCAATTCGATGTATGACGCATGCGGTGAAATCACCGGGTCGTGCCGGCCCAGTGCATTGTGTTGATAGCTGCTGTGCGGGTAGTCAGACGGATCGGGCACCATCCCGGCCCGAACCGGATTGAGTTCGATGTAGCGCTGACAATGCAGAAGATACAAGTCATCTTGGACCAGGCACGCTCTATATCGCCCTTCCCACAAGGTGCCGGTTCGATCGTACTGTCGATTGATGCGTTGAACGTAGTCGCGGCCCATGCCCTGAATCGTTTGAGGGACTGATCGTTCCGTGTCCGGTGTCAGCAGCAGGTGCACATGATTGGTCATCAATACGTAGGCGTGAATCGAACAGCCATAGCGATCAGCATTCTTCTTCAGAGCGTTCTTGTACAGGGCGTAATCATCGGCTGCAAAGAACGTTGCTTGCCGGTCAACACCTCTCGTTATGACGTGCTGCGGAATGCCGGGCAAAAAGTATCGAGGTTGACGGGGCATTGCTCGGGCCTCTTGGGCCAAAGCAACCCATGCTAGCCAAGACTTGCGTGTTTCGCATTGCGAGAAAGTGGGGTCTGACCCCATAAACTAGAAAGTGGGGTCTGACCCCTACTGGATAGCCTCAAGCGCCAGACCGGCCATCGGTTCAACGAATCCACCGAATTGCGCCGCGTTCTTATTGGAAGCATTACCATCCACGGCACGCTTTGCGACGCCCTGAATGATCGCGGCAAGTCGAAAGAAACTGAACGCGACGTAGAAGCTGAAGTTGTCGATTCCGGCTATACCCATACGTTCGCAATATTTCGCAACGTACTCTTCCTCGGTCGGAATTCCCAGAGCGCCGAGATCCTTGCCTTGCAGGCCCGAAATATTGCCCACGCGGGCCGGCATGCGCAATTGCATACACTGATACCCGACGTCGGCGAACGGGTGCCCGAGTGTCGACAGCTCCCAGTCGAGTAAAGCGATCACTTTCGGCTCAGCGGCGGCGAAGATCATGTTGTCCAGACGATAGTCGCCGTGCACTAATGATACGCGTCCGTCGTCATTCGGAAGGTGCTCGCCCAGCCACTGAATCAGCGTTTCCATCGGCTCAATACGGCGCAACTCCGAGGCGCGGTACTGACTGCTCCAGCGATCGTACTGGCGTTCAAAGTAACTACCGGGTTTGCCGAAATCACTGAGACCGACATCATCAACATTGACTTGATGCAGCGCGGCCAGGACTCGATTCATTTCATCGTAGATGGCCGTGCGTTCAGCGTTGGCAACCTGCGGTATCGTCGCGTCCCAAAATATTCGTCCGTCACAAAACTCCATAACGTAAAACATCGAGCCGATGACATCGCGGTCCTCGCAAAGGTGATAAACACGCGCGACCGGTACCGCGGTATCGGCAAGCGCCGCAAGAACCCGATATTCACGATCGACGGCATGCGCTGACTTAAGAAGCTTGCCAGGAGGCTGCCGCCGAAGAACGTACTCACCGGATTCCGCCACGACCTTGAAGGTGGGATTGGACTGGCCATCGGCAAACTTGTCGATACTTTGCAGCCCTGTGAATCCCTCGACGTTCGCCTCTAGATACGGGCCCAACTCATCGAGGTTCAATGAATCAACTGCAGTTTCCACACGCAATCCTTTTAGAACTTCGCCGCTGCTGCGGCAAGGTTGCGACCAAGCTGCATCATGTGAACCTGATCCGGCCCATCTGCAAGTCGAACCGAGCGTGCGTAGGCATAAGCGTGCGCCAGGAAAAAGTCCTGACTAACGCCGCCCGCACCGTGAATCTGAATGGCGCGATCGATGACCGTACAAGCCATGCTCGGGGCAACGATTTTGATCATCGCAATCAGATCCTTTGCCGCCTTGTTGCCGCCCTCGTCCATTCTGGCAGCCGCTTTGAGTGTCAGTAACCGTGCTTGCTCGATATCACAGGCAGATCGGGCGATATCTTCGCGAACGGATTGCTGCTTGATCAACGGTTTGCCAAATGCGATGCGCGAAGCAGCGCGTTCGCACATCGACTCGAGCGCTCGTTGCGCGACACCGACCAGCCGCATGCAGTGGTGAATACGGCCAGGTCCCAATCGACCCTGCGCGATCTCGAAACCACGGCCTTCGCCGAGCAACAGATTTGTTACCGGTACGCGCACATTCTCGAAAAGAACCTCGGCGTGGCCCTCCGGCGCATCATCAAAACCGTATACCGTCATTGGCCGCACGACAGTGACGCCTTCGGTGTTCATTGGTACGAGAATCATGGATTGCTGTTCATAACGCTTGTCGCTATCCGGATCCGTCTTGCCCATGACAATCATGATCTTCGTGTGCCTATTACAGGCACCGCTGATGTACCACTTGTGCCCATTAATCACATAGTCGTTGCCATCGCGGACCATCGAGGTTTGTATGTTGGTCGCGTCGGACGAGGCAACGGCTGGTTCTGTCATTGCAAATGCAGATCGAGTTTCGCCATTCAGCAAAGGCACAAGCCACTCTTGCTGCTGCTGTGCGTCGCCATACCTGGCCAACACCTCCATATTCCCGGTGTCGGGGGCACTGCAATTGAAAACCTCCGACGCCCAGAGCACGCGGCCCATAATCTCAGCCAGCGGTGCATATTCCAGTGTCGTCAGGCCAGGGCTGAACTCACCATACTCTTTCGGTAAGAACAGATTCCAAAGGCCAGCCTTCTGCGCCCGGCCCTTCAGTTCGCCAACAATTGCCGGTGGATCCCAGCGGTCGCCGTCGTCGACCTGCTTCTTGTGAAGCACTTCATTTGGATAGACGTACTCGTCCATGAACGCGAGCAATCGCTGGCGCAGGTCCTGTACTGTCGGAGAAAACTCGAAATCCACTACCCACTCCCGCTATTGGTCGAACATTATCCCCAGTATCGACCAATAGCGTGCAGAGTGGAATAGTTCCGGGACTAGTCGATAACCTCGACTACCTCTCGAATCACTTTAACCTGATGCGGGCCGCCGTCATGGCCACCAACAAAGTTAACCTCATCGTGGCCTGACGCGGCGAGCGCATCGCGAATAATCTGTTGCGTCGACGCATCGATTTCCTTGCCACTGAAAATCATAATGCCGCCTTCTGTGAGCATAGCGTGCCGTGACATTCTGTGATGCCCACCGGAACTCGAACCTATAACACGTACATCGACATCCACGTCTCTCGCGAACGCTCCGTCTGATACGAAAGTCATGTCCTCATGCAGGCCATCAAACGCTGGCATGTCGATCGTTTTCCCATCGACGTCAAAACTATATCCGTCTTCGGTGCGCGTAATCAGAACGGCGCGGCCTTCCTTATCAACGACCGACTGGTTTTCGCCAACCTGCATGTCATGCAGATCGAAACCGAGCTCCTCGCTGTCGAGAACCATGCTGATGATGCCGTCCGCGTCGTCAGATTCGACTTCAACCTTGATCGCGTGATGTTTGTCGCCTGAATACGCCGCTGTCGCGAGCAGGGCGGAAAATACGATTACTGCTAATTGCTTAAAGTCCATGTCGTCCCCAATATTGCTTAATCCTGCCCTATAGATGCCGGACCTAATACTTTCGTCGCAACCAGGGATCAAACGCCAGCTACCAATTAGGCGGCGCGACCACACCGACCCAGAAGGTGTGTGTGCAGGTGCGCTGTCAAATCCCGCGCGTCGTCCTCGATTCCGTGTAAGAAACTCGACTTGCGGCGGCGCAACATCGGCAGTCCAAGGACGTACATTCCAAGCGCATCGACGACACCGCCGTCATGGCGAATTCGGCCTTTCCGGTCAAGTACCGGGACGTCCAACCAGCTGTAGTCGGGCCGAAACCCGGTCGCCCATATGATCGTTCGAATTGATCCGTCAGCCAGGTTCATATTCAGCATGGGTGACTCGTCATTGCGTGTGGCATCAAATCGTTCCACAGCATCGCAGCGCGCGTGGCCGCGCTCAGCCCAGTCGTCAATCGCGTCCAGCAAGCGATTCATTTTTAGATCGGCTAGTGCACAGGTATTACGCAAGGAACCGGAGAACTGAGCAACGTCATTATTGACGCCCACCAGTCGGCCCGCGAGGCGTACGCCACTGTCACTCAAAGAGTTCAAGTCGAGCATTTTTCGCTCGGCTGAGCCAACCAACTGTGGCGACGGCAGGCCCCTGGCCCTGATGACATCATCAACCTGATCATAGGACTCATTGAGAATGCCGGTTTGATCCAGCCAGAACTGTATGTCACGACCACGATAGGTTCGTGGCATGCGTACATGTTCGCCAACGGCAATTGTCACCGCATGGCCGGCGCGCTTGATTTCATCCGCCAATTGCAGCCCGGTCGCGGAGGCACCGACGATTAGCGCGCCACCAGCTTCCAACTGCGAAGGACTCCGATACTGATGCGGTGTCAGCGAATTGACGTCAGCCGGAATCGAAGCCGCAATTTTCGGTGTCACAGCAACATTGCACGCGCCACTGGCGATAACTACTGATTTCGTACGCCATTCGCCGCGATTCGTCGCAACTCGATATCCACTGTCGCTTTGAACTACGGATGTAACGCTTGTATTGGTAACAACAGGCGCAGCCGAGAAGTCAGCATATGACTGAATAAAGTCGATAACTTCCGGCATGCTCATGAAGCCGTCAGGATCTTCACCATCATACGCAAAACCCGGCAATCGACTTTGCCAGTTCGGCGTCAACAGCTTGAGCGAGTCCCAGCGCTCATTGCGCCATGAGTTTGCGACTTCGCCACGCTCAAGAACGACATGATCAATCGATCGCTCGTTCAGGCAGTAGCTGGTCGCCAAGCCGGCATGGCCGGCACCAATGACGACAACGTCAGTGGTGCCGGCAAACCGAAGGTTTTTTTGACGAGCGTCAATCACTTGTTAATCTCAACCGTCACGTTCGTTGGGTTCGTGATGATGTCGAATACGGCGGAACGTTTTTGTGACTGAGCAACGATCGCAGCGATATCATTTTCAGACGCATTCGCTTCAATCTGATAATTCACTTTGATGCCATCGAAGCCATTACGAACGTCGGAATCAATTCCCAGAATTCCCTGGATGTCCATCGGCGCTTCGAGCGTCGCTTTAACAGAGTTGAGTTGAATACCACGATGCGTCGCAACCGCCGCGATACCGGCTGTCAGGCATCCCACCAGGCCAACGAGAACGAATTCAACCGGTGTAGAGCCTTTGTCTTCTGATGCAAAAACTTCCGGGTGGTCGGTGTCGTAGCTGTATTCTTTAACGTGGCTTTGCTCTTCACCCAGGCCGAAAAAGCTCTGCACGTTTGATCGCGTGTGCGTGCCATTCTGCCATTCGCTGGTTGCGCGCCATACAAACTTTGCTGCTTCAGGCGCCTCGGTCAGGGCCTCACGTGCTCCCAACAATGCCTCTACATTTACGCCGTTATTTACTGCTTTAAGTACTGCACTCATGTTGCTCTCCAAGACTCAGCAGCACCATTGCCGCTGTTCGGAGCGCATATTGAGTTTTCGAGAGCGTTTTGGCTTGACCGTTCTGTGACTAAATCGTGACCTTTTTAAAAACTATAATAATCAACGCTCTATATTAGGTCATGACCTCATCGTCCGCAGTATCGATGGGCTTGCCGACAATCAGGTGGGTGCGTAGATCCGCATCGATCGCGTTAAATCCGGCATCCGGCAGGGAGCCAACCGCGTCCAGAACCTTCGTAAAGAAAGCCCTGCCAGCGGCGGCAGCAGCAATGTCGAATACGTCGGCGTCAGACAGGCCATGGTCTTTCAGGCCTTGCACATCATCCGCCGTGATGGTCGAGGCATCTGCCGCAACCTTGCGTGAAAAACGCATCATTTCCCATTCAGCCTCGGTAACAGCGTCGCAAGGCTGTTGCTCAACGATCGCACGAATTTCACCGTTACTAAAAAATGGCTTTAGTTGATTACCGTGTGCGAGGGAACAGGGCGTATGTTTCAACTCAAGCGCTGCAGCGACAGTCACTAACTCGAACGTTCGATCGTCGAGCGGTCGACGCAGTTCCGCCAATAGTAGGCCCCAACGTTCCATAACGGCAGGTCTGGGGCTAAAGGATTTCGCGTAATTGGGTACATAGCCCCATTCGCGCTGCTGCCGTTCATACATTTCGCGAACGTCGCCTTTGGCATCCTGAACTGCTGTTGTTTTGATAAAACTCATTACTAACTACGCTTGGCAGCAACAGCCGCAGTAAACACCACATCTGTTGAACTATTCAACGCGGTCTCCGCCGAGTCCTGCAAAATACTGATGACGAATCCAACCGCGACGACCTGCATCGCAATATCGTTAGATATTCCAAACAGACTGCAGCTCAACGGAATCAACAACAATGATCCGCCCGCAACACCTGATGCGCCACAAGCCGACAACGCCGCAACGATACTGAGCAGCAATGCCGTTGGCAGGTCGACCTGGATGCCCAGCGTGTGCGCAGCAGCAAGCGTTAGCACGGTGATCGTTATCGCCGCGCCGCCCATGTTGATGGTTGCCCCCAGTGGAATTGAAACCGCGTACGTATCCTTCTCAAGGTCCAGACGCTCGCAAAGAGCAAGATTTACCGGGATGTTCGCCGCGGAGCTGCGAGTAAAAAATGCGGTTACGCCACTTTCGCGAAGCGCCGTGAATACAAGCGGATAAGGGTTACGCTGGGTTCGGACCCATACAATCACTGGGTTGACGAGTAGTG
Source organism: Woeseiaceae bacterium (assembly GCA_021773075.1). Classification (GTDB taxonomy): domain Bacteria; phylum Pseudomonadota; class Gammaproteobacteria; order Steroidobacterales; family Woeseiaceae; genus UBA1847. The sequence continues at coordinate 182,386 of JAJFKT010000030.1, read as the reverse complement.
CCATCGCCAGCATACAGCCCAGCAAAACTGTCAGAATACGTACGTAACCACCGAGTGCCGCCAGCCCGGATTCGGCCAGATTACCGGCAACAAGTCCAAAGATGCCGATTGGAGCAAGACGAATGACGATACGCACGATTTGTGTAACCGCCTCTGCGAGATCGGCGAGCCCTCGTCGCGTGCTCTGGGCAGCGTGATGCAGAAAAATGCCGAGCAAAACACCCCAGACAAGAATGCCTATAAAGTTGCCGGTCAAAATGGCATTGATCGGATTGTCGACGAGTTTATGCAGCAGTGCGCCAAGCACTTCCGCAATTCCCTGTGGTGCACTGGCGTCCACGCCTGTTACCTGCAACGCGAGCGTCGTTGGAAACAATGTGCTAACTGAAACGGCCAGCAATGCGGCGGCGATCGTCCCGACGAGATACATCGTAACGATCGGGCGCATCTGCGCCGCATGACTGGCTTTGCGGTTCGCAAGAGCTGCAGCGACCAGAACCAGGACCAGAACCGGCGCAACGGCCTTCAGTGCCGAGACAAACAGATTGCCCAGTAACATTGACGACTTGGCCGCCTGCGGTGAAATTTGCGATAAGACAACGCCGGCAACAATGCCGATCGCAATTTGTAGCACCAGGCTAGCGGAAAGAATTCTTTTAATGAGCACTATTTGTCATCCTCATGGCCGAGGGCGGTATGCCCATCTGTTTTTGAAATACGCGACTCAAGTGACTATGGCTGTTAAAGCCCTGAGTCAGAGCCAACTCAGTAAGGTTTTCACCGTCACCTTCGATCAGGCACTCCGTTACATGCCATAGCCGTTGTCGTATGCGATAAGTATGCATCGTTAGTCCGGTTTGCTCTCTGAAGACACGGCACAAATGGTATAGCGACGTCCCAGTCGCGTCCGCAATCGATTCAAGGCTGACATTTTGAGATAGGTGTTCATCGAGCTGGGCGCGGGCGAGATCGACTAGTCGTCGCTGTCGATCTGCAGTTCGTGATCGTGTCGTTCGCATCCTCTGCAGCCGATCCGCGCGCTGTTGGCAGATCGCGAAGAGCGAGCTCAATACTTCCTCTTCAACCTTTCGAGTCTCAACACCGCCAGTTTCAAGCTGTTTGATGAGCAACGCCATACGGTAACGAAACTTCGGGCTAACAATCAGCGCCCCGCCCATCTCCTCGGTCGGCAATTGATATTGATCGAGCGCGGCAAGGAAAATTTCCGGGTGGACGCCGAACCAATAGGTACGTTCGCCGGAGCTTGCCACCCGGCGGCGCTGCAGTGTTTGGCCGGCACGGTGCATCAGGATCGCGCCCGGCTCGACAAAGCGGTAGTTACCCCTGTCGCGGCGCACCCAAACCGGCATCTTTGGCATCACGAAAACGTCGTTATCGAGCGCCTTTGATACGCGAAAGCAAGGATCATCGGCAGAACAAATGAAGCTGCCTACTTTCACCAGATCACTGCGAAATAACAGGGTTTCGACGGGTGCCAGATTGTCTTGAGTCCAGGGCATCTTGTTCCATTTAGAAACTGAGCAATTTTGTGCAAGCGCGCCGGTCATCGAAAAGCGATGATCAAGGGCCACCGTATTATAGAGCTTGAATTATGCGTGCGTTGATATCTTTGTTGTTTGTTACGATTCTGGTTGTGACTGCCTGGGCTGATGCCGATAGTCTGCGACAGGAAGCCTACATCGCTGCTGCTGCCGGTGAAACAGATGTCGCGGCCGGCAAACTCAAACAAATTCTTGAGCTGGAACCGGACGATGGCGCCACACATTTTCAGCTCGCGTCAATCCTTATGGACAATAACGGCGACCTACATGCTGCCACCCAGCATTTTGAGCGCGCCGCCGACCTTAAGTTCCGAGTCTTGGCTGTCGCCTATCGCTTGTCACGCATTTATGCCCGCACAGGTCGGGAAAATGACGCGCTTCTGCAAATGGACGTCCTGGCCGATGGCGGCTTCGGGCAACTGAATCTGATCGAAGGGGAGGCGGACTACGACGGCATAAAAGACAAGCCGAGATTCAAGGCCGCGCTTGAAGCCGTTCGTGAAGCACGATTCCCGTGCGAGGCCGATGATCGTCATCACTCCTTTGATTTTTGGATCGGTGAATGGACGGTCAAGCAGAACGGTCAGTTCGCGGGCTACAGCAGCATCAAACCTATGCTCGGGCACTGCACGATTTTCGAGCAGTGGGAAAGCGCTAGCGGTGGACTCGGCAAGAGCTTTAATTATTACGACCCGGCACACGATCACTGGCGGCAGATCTGGATCAGCGACAGCGGCTCAATGATCGAATTCACCGGCGAAGCACGTGACGGCGGTATCTTCTACACCGCGGAAACGACAACTCCAGCGGATGGCAGCACAACACTTCACAAGTTCGAGTTCACGCAAATGGATGCTGGTGTCGTTCGGCAGTATTGGGAGACCTCAACCGACGACGGCGAATCGTGGCAGCCCATCTGGGACGGGCGCTACGAACGCAAGACTGAGTAATGTAGTTCCGAAGACCCTCTCCACAACGCAACCATTTCCTTATCTGCTGCATCAAAGCCACATAAGGGAATCGTATGAATAATTGGAGAGCAACATGAAACTGAAGAACCGAACACGATTGCTGAATGTTTTGTTCATTACTGCAGCTATTACATACTCCGGCCTGTCAAACGCCGCGAGCGGTTCGTTTGAAACAAGCGTAGCAGTTGACGGAACTGCGATTGTTGATGTAACGAACGCTAGCGGAAATGTGACCGTGCGTGGTGCCGATGTCGATGAAGTAACGATCCGGGCACGAATCACGATCAGCAAACGATTGCAAAAGACTGACCCTTTGAAGGTTGGCAACATTATTGCCCAGATCAAACGATCACCACCGATTACGAGCGATGGCAACCGCGTAACGGTGCAAGCGCTGCAGAAAAGCACACACAAACGTTACGCATCGATCAGCTATGAAATCCTTGTGCCACGCAACGCCGAGGTCAATGTGCAGTCGATATCCGGCAACATCCATGTGTCGGGAGTAACCGGGCGAGTGACAGCAAATTCTGAATCCGGTGAGGTAACGATGCCGGGCTAAAGAAACGCCCGGCTAGAAGCGATAACTGAACTGCGCGATCACGGCATCCAGGTCGGGGTATTGAACCAAGCCGATCTGGTTGCCAAATTGTTTGTCCGCCGGAATGTCACCGCGCTGCTGGTAAAGCTCCACACGCACGCTCATCTCGTGGCCATTGCTTGTTTCCCAACCGTATTTGAGACCGGCAGTGATCGCGTCGAACTCGCCGAGTCGATAGTCGTTGGTGGCGTAGGCGGGTAGCGGTGCTCCCTCAACAAGGCCGACCTGGTAGAACTCTGCGTCGGTCTGAGTATAAAGACGCACGTGCGGTTCCAGGTAACTCTTGTCACTGATTGGCCATCTAAGTCGTAAATCGACAGTGTGCGAATCGATATCCCAGTCATCCGTCATAAAGCGATAGGATGCATCCAGCACCTTCCCGCCCATATAGTATTTCGCCTGTCCATAAAAGCTGTGCTTGGTTCTTTCATCAGGCCGGCTCTCGAATACATACTCGTGCGATGGACCGATCTCCCCGGGCGCTGGAGTGCGAGGCACGATATCACCGTTTACGGCGTCGACGATGCTGACTATCTTGTACGGGTCATTCAGATATCCGGAAGAATCGCTGAACGAATAGTTCGCTTGAACGACGAGATTTCTACCGATGACCTGAGTTACGCCGAGCACCAAGTCAACAATATCCTTGTCCTGATCGCCAAGGCGATTACTCAGATCGCCAACATCCAGCATTGACGTTAGCGGTATCGGTGCACCGCCTTCTGGATCAATAGTGTCCGCGGCAAATGCCAGGCCTGCGGATACCGTCGTATTGCGCTGATTAAAGTCTCGGGAAATTTTGGCATTCACACCAAGATGCAGATAGTCGAACTCTTTGGACGCACTGGCTCCAAGGTTCAATTGGTACAAACGGCCGAGTGGCCGTTGCCAGTTCGCGCTAAGCGCCACGCGTGTGTCACGAAATGAGCCATCCAATGGCAAGGTATTTGCGGGCGTCGTAAAGACACTGTTACCCGACGGCGATGTAAACGTCTGCGGCACTGTCTGATGCAAACCGCCATGCGGTGTTGCACCGGTTAGTGCGTCCACCGTCAGGCCCAATGTCAAAAATCGATCATCGAAAAACGTGCGCCGGGCCAGAACGCTGACGCTCAGGTCCTGAACGCGGCTGGCGTCTTCGCTGTAAACCAGAAGACCTGTATTGAAGTCCCAACCCGGGGCTTCCTGTGCGTCGACCGAGAGTGGCGCACCACCACCCAGAAGCGCGCAGGTTGCGGTTGCCAGGGTTGCCGATATTTTTTTGTCATTGTCCGTATTCATGAATGCTCCTAATTACAGCCACAGCCGCCGCCGCCAAATCCCCGGCCGCCGCTGGACGCTTCCTTGCTGAAATAGATGTGATCGTCTGCTGCGGATTCGAGCGCATCGGTCGTCAGTTGCATCTCATCCTTCGCCAGAATGTCTCGGTCCCAGGGTTCAACACCCATCGAGGTACAGCCCGCCGACAATGCAATTACTCCAATCAGTATGAGTTTCTTCATCAGAATTTCCTAAGGTATTTTTGGTGAACTGACAGCTGCAATAATTGCTGCTTCGTAGCTCTCAGTTTTCGCTAATTTGAAACCGAAATGGCTTTCGATAACAGAGCCGTCCCGACCGATCAGGAACGAGCTGGGCATTGCCTGTACGTCATACTTGTGTGCGAGTTCGCGACTCTTGTCGTAAGCGATTGTGAACTCAGCCGGATATTCTTGTAGAAATGCACTAGCGTCAGACGCTTCATTATCGAGATTCACGGCGATAACAACGAGGCCGTCGTCGCCATACTTTTGCTGCATTTCGTTCATCCAGGGGAACGATCGCCGACAGGGTACGCACCACGATGCCCAGAAATCGAGAACAACGACCTTTCCTTGATAGTCACTTAGCTGAAAAGTGTCTGCAGAATTTCCCGGCGTGGAAAACACCAGTAACAGGCTGAATAACAACGACGCTTTACCCAAGGTTTAGCTCCTGCCTTTACGTTAGTCCGTAGCAATGCAGGTTAGATGTGTCCCGACAGAAAATCCTTCGCCAGTTTCTAAAAACGCCAGACCACCCCGAGCGACGGTACCAATGGCAGCCAGTTTGCCTCTCTTTCGAGCAACTCGGTTGCCGTTGCAGAGTATTCCGTACAACAGTGATTCTCGCGGCTATACAGGTTTGAGACCTCTAGAAAGACGCTTAAATCCCCTCGGCGGACAGAAAATTCGCGACTGACACGAGCATCCAGTGAGTGGAAAACGGAATACCGAGTCTCGCCAATTTGCGTGCCCGGGAATTCCGTCTTCGGCCAACCCGTATGCACCTCACCCGCAGCACTGAAATCCCACGGTCCCCACCGCCAGCTCAGACCCGTCTTGACCGTATGTGTCTGGTCCCAACTCCGCGCGATTTTGCGATCGAGCGTCTTGTCGCGGACGTCGGACCAGGCGTAGCCCAGCCACCAGAACAAAGCCTGGCCGCCGTCACCACTCGAAATCATCAGCTCGGCACCGTGCGCTTCGGCCGAAATCGGGTCAATTCGATAGCGGTCAAATTGAATCTCTGGCAGCAAAGTCAGCGTGTTGAATGCGTTCTCAAAGCGCGGGCGCACAGAGCGAAAGCTTTTGCGGTAGTAAGAAACTTCGACAGCGATCTTGCCACCAAATTTATGCTTTAGATTCGCTACAACGTGCTCGGCACGTTGGGCGCGAAAAAACGCGTCAACACCGTCGCTAATTTGCAGTTCATTAATTTCCTGAGCTTGTGAATATTGCCCCCAACCGATTCGAAGTTCGGTGTCATCGCCCAGACTGTATAGGAAACTCAGTCTTGGACTGGACTGCTCATCGTTATTCGCCGTGGTGTAACCTTGACGGTCCCAGCGAATGCCCGCGTCCACAACCAGTCTGGGCAGGATTTGCCATCGGGCTTCGACATAGGCGCTGTACTGAGCGCCTTCGGGTTTTACATCAAAATTTCTGATCTGCAGCGGGCTGTTGTCGAGAACAGTGTCGAATGGCGGCGCGACCGTCTTGCTGGATTCGAAACGATACTTGGCATCCTGATGCTTGCCTTCCACGCCGAAACTCAGCATCCAGTTCGCAGCAGGGATGAAGGTCCAGTCCTGTTTCAGCCCTATTGAATCAAAATCGTGTGACTCATCGAGCGTAGCGCTAACGATGAATGGCAGCTCCAGAACCCCGGACCGCTCATTCGAAATTTGACTGAATGACAGTATTGTCTCGCTACTCAGTCGCTCGTTCCAGTTTGCGCGCCACTTTAACCACAGATGTTGATTCTCGTACTTGGCAAGCGCAAATTCACCCCGGTCGTTGTCGTTGATCAATAGCTTGTCGTGCGATGCCAGTATGTTGGCACTGAGCTGCATTCGCGGACCGAAGTTCCAACCGCCATGCAACAAATAGTCCTGGTAATCCGGGCTGCCAACTTCGGGGTCTATGACATCCACAATCAGATCAAGATTGCCTCGACGCAGCGCAAGCAACCAGTCACCCTGCTGATCGTCCCCAAAGCGTCCTAACGACAGCACAGAGGTATTAAAGAAACTCAAAGACAGCTCCGTTTCCGTCGGTTTTTGCGGCTCTCTGAGATGCAGGTTCATAACACCGCTCATGCGATCACCGTATCTGGCCGGGTACGCGCCGGAATAGAAATCGATTCCGTCAATTGCGCTTGAATTAACAATCGTGGCGACAGACTGAAAGTCTTTTAGGTGGAACGGTTGGTAGAGACGCAGGCCGTCCAGCAAAAACAGAACTTCGTTCGCCTCACCGCCACGAACATGGCTGCGCGCCGATATACCGCCACTGGCGGTTCCGGGTAGCCGGGTGGTGATTCGTACCGCTTCTTCGGCGGCCGCGGGGATTCGGGTCGCGAGTTCACGGTCGAGATAGGTTTGCGTGCCGGTTTGCTTGTACTCCAATCGATGCAGACTTGATGTCACGACGATCTCGGGTAGAGGCGGTATTACCGGCGTCTCCGGCAATTCCGTCGAGACATCGTCGGCAATTGGAACCGCGGCTCTCCGAACTAACCAGGTATCCGCAGGACCCCGCTCCAGTAACAGGCCATGAGTCTCTAACTCATAGCGCAATTCCTCAATTGGATTGGTCAAGCCGGGTTCAGTCGCAACCAGCAAGTCCTCACCGACAACGTCGCTGCTGTAAATTATTCGGTAGCCGACAGCGGTCAGATGTGCAAGAAGGTCGGCTACAGTCCTGCCCTGCCAGTTATCGCCAGCGGCGAAGGCACATTGAGCGAGGCAGATTAATAGCCAAACGAGATGGCGAGAGAATCGCATCCGGGAATACTAGTCCAAGGCTATCTATTCGCCAACGCCGAAACCTACGTAGGTCGTGCTGAGACTAGTTCGCGATGATTATCTTGTCGTCCAGAATCTGATAGCGAAGGCTTGTCGTGGCCAGGACGGCAACAAGCGCCTCATCCGGGGTCAAACCATCTAGGGGGCCACCGCGAGGGTCGGTGCGCATCGCCGTCATTCGTGTTTCGTCTGACTCAAACTCCAACTCGCGCCCGGTTTCCCGCGCAGCCCATTTGAGAAAATCGAGCAGCGACCTGTTATTCAGATCAAAGCTTGGCGCCAAGTCCGCAACCCAGTCCCAATATTCATCGTGAACATCAAGACTCGAAATACTTGCGGGCATACCGGCGTCCAGTATGAGACGCTCTCCCACTCTTGCGGCATACTCGTTCGTGTCGTTGCGCACATCGACCCTTCCTTCGCGAACAGCAACTTCCAGCGACTGTTCGGCGGCGGCGACTGAAAACTGCGTTCCCACGTCAGTCACTGTGCCGAAGCTCGTTTCTATCCTCATGCCGCCATTGCGGTATATGAATTGTCCCGTATCGGCATAGACGCGACCAGCCAGCAGTGTAAATCGATCGGCAGCATCAACACGGATCTCGGTATTGGCATCAACTCGCAGCGACTCGCTACGTGCCAACAACAAACTCAAGCCTTCGTCCGGACCTGTGCGAATAGTCGCGCCCGCAGGAACCTCGCTGCCTTTTGAGTAAATTGACGTGAGCGCGCCATCTCCCACAACTCGTGAGACCGTCGCCGCAATTTGCACCGTTGGGACCTCTGTTGGCGACATGATGAAAGCTGCAATTATTGCGGTCGCAGCAACACCCACTGGAAGTACCCATCGCAGTATTGCCGACCGGAGCGAGGTTCGCCGCCAGGTCTTGTGGACCTTTTCATAGATCTCGTCGCCACTGTGCTCGCTTGTACTGCGCCGCCACTCATCTTCAACACGATGACGCACACGAGACTCAATATTCAATGAAATCCCGGGTCGCTCTCCCGCCAACTGCATGAGCCTCGCCAGCGAATCATTGTCATCATCTTTGTTCATGTCAGTCCACTATGAAATTCGGCTCGATATCCCAGATCGCCCGAAACCGATCCTTAAATGCTGCTCGTGCCCTGCTGAGAACCGACTCGGCCGCTTTGTCACCAATACGCAGACTGCTTGCGATTTCAGCCACGCTGCAGCCCTGTATATATTTCAACTCCAAGGCCCGTGCGTAATTACTCGGCAGGTGCTCCAGTGTTACGCGTACTAAATTCGCAATTTCATCACGTCGCTGCGCGGATTCGGGCCGCCCGTCATCTGCAGCGACTGATTCCAGCGCAGCCTGCACGGCGGGATGATCCTCAATCGGGATATCTTCCCTCAGTTCGAGTTTTCGCTGCCGAAACACAGCATTGGTTTCGTTGCGGCAGATTTGGCAAAGCCAGGTAAAAAGCAGCGCTTCGCCACGAAATGTAGCCATCTTGCGAACGACAATACACATAGTTCGCTGCACGACCTCCTCCGCAAGCTCTTCATTGTTATCAACCCGCGTCAGCGTGAAACGAAACAACCTTGGAAAGTACTCCTTGAAGAACTCATCGAAGGCGGACTGATCGCCGGCCGCCACTTTGGCGGCCAGTGATCTGTCCTTTACTACTTGGGGAGTAGCATCATTCAAGTTCTTAATCCAAAACGAAGACGGGGGAATCTCCATAAGCTTAGAGTAACCATCCAGTAAAATCCTTCGGTCTTCAAATAGGGACTGCAGCTCGGCGAAGGTTTTCGGTCGAAGATCACTCCCACGATCATGACAAACTCGAAGCTGGGAAAACTGATGATGCTCGCTGCAGCGATTTCACTCATCCTGCTTAGTCCGGCGCGTGCCGACCCGCTGGGTGAGTCACTCCTCAGCATCGAAAACCGCTGGGCAATAGCCGCTTATGAAACAGACGGGTGCAAACAGGTGCGGGACCTGAAAAGACTTCTGGATGACGTACGTGGTTTGCGCCGGCTATATCCACAAAAACCAGAGACTGCAGCCTGGCATGGCATCGTCGCTAGTACGTATATGGACGTCAAAAGATCGACGAGTCTTGGACGTGAAGCGCGTGATGCGTTACTGGCAGCGGAGTCGATAGATCCGCTGGTGTTGAAAGGTCGGGTTTACGCGCATTTAGGCGCTCTTTATTCCAAGGTTCCTTCCCGATTTGGTGGCTTTGGCAGCAAGACTCGCGGCATAGGCTATCTCTGGAAGGCGCTGGTCGTAGATCCCGAGGGGATCGACAGCAATTACTTGTACGCAGAGTTGCTCGTCAAGGAAAAAGACTATCCTGCTGCACGTACGGTATTGCTGCGAGCGAGCGAAGCGCCTGTGCGGCCCAGCCATCCGAAATCGGACCGTGCGCGCAAACAGGAAGTAGCGCACCTGCTAGCCGTTGTGCAAGCGCATCTCGACAAGCGCAGCTAAGCGGCTGGCATCACGACTTCGAAACTGCGATTGATGAGCAGGTGCAACCAGATGCTCAATCCATACCCCAGCGCAATCGCTGGCGTCCAGCGAAGATGAGTGAAGAACGTGTAGTGCCCGCGGGCCTGTCCCATTAGCGCGATACCTGCTGCAGATCCTATCGAAAGAAGACTGCCACCAACGCCGGCCGTCAGCGTTACCAGTAACCACTGCTGTATGTTCATAGTTGGTTCCATTTCCAGGACCGCAACCATGACCGGTATGTTATCGACCAGCGCTGAAATCACGCCGACCAGTATGTTCGCAATGGTCGGACCCAACTCGCCATAGAGGTACACCGAGGTCTGATCGAGATAGCCAATGAACCCCAGGCCACCCACACACATGATCACGCCGAAAAAAAACAGTAACGTATCCCACTCAACTCTGGAAACTTCGCGAAAGGTATCGAAGGGTGAGGTATCTCCGATTTCACCGTAGAGCTTTCGATCGAATGCTGTTGCACTGTAGGTTCTGCGCAGGTAATAGCCGAAGAACTTGAGGCCTGCCAGCCCGGTCATCATGCCGAGGAAGGGTGGCAGATGGAGGAAATTGTGAAACGAAACTGCCGTCGCAATGGTGCAAATGAACAGCAAAATAATACGTCGGGCGCCGCGTTTCATCTTGAATGCATGATCAACTTCGGTTCCGGATGGCAAGGTCGCCGGCACGGCGAGTGCCATGATAAACGCCGGAACCAGAAAGTTCACAAGACTGGGCAGAAACAACGCGAAGAACATCTCAAACTGCACGATTCCACGTTGCCAAACCATCAGCGTTGTAATATCTCCGAAAGGACTAAACGCACCACCTGCATTTGCAGCGACAACAATGTTTACGCACGCCACAGAAATAAAGCGCTTGTTCCCCTGGCCGATAGCCAGGACTACAGCGCACATAACCAGCGCCGTCGTCAGGTTGTCGATAAGCGGAGAAAGGAAAAAACTCAACACTCCGGTTATCCAGAACATTTTGCGATAGGAGTATGCGCGTCCGGTTAACCAGTGACGCAGTGCGAGAAAAACATTGCGTTCGCTCATTGCGTTGACGTAAGTCATCGCGGCAAGCAGGAACAAAAATAGCTGCGCAAACTCGGCCAGGTATTCCTGCACGGCTTCGGCCGCGGCTTCCGGGTGATCGGTAGCGGCATATTGGTGGGCGACTAAGGCCCAGATGATACCGGCCGCAAGCATGACCGGTTTCGATTTTCGGAGGTGAGTAAACTCCTCCGTAATAACGAGGCTGTAGGCAGCAACGAACAGGAGAATCGCAGCAACACCAACCCAGTGTGTGGTCAGATCCATCGGCTTAGTCTGTTATGAGGACTCTGAACTGTCCCACGTTCGACAGCATCTGACTAGCTGAGGTTGTTACCTACGTCATCGGCGACGATATCGTCTCAGTCATCACGACTTTGTTGCTGAGTAATGATCACATGCGTACCGGTGCTGTTGTAAGGATCACCGCCGGTATCGTAGTCCGTGGAAATCGAAAGCTCGTCGGCCTCAGCAAGGTCGGAGTTAATTATGCGTACATCGTCTCTTTCAGACTTGACGGCAATCGTGCGTTTCTCGGCGACCAGTTTGTCTTTCGTATTATGTGAATTCATGGCCCTTTCCTGATGTCTCAATAGTTCGTGTGTATTTTGAACCATTCCGATACAGAGAATTCAGTTGCCCGTCGGACGAATCAGACCGCTTGTCAGCTGGCTGCCGCTCGTCACCCGTAACCTACCGTTAGTCCGCTGGAAGCGCTTCCTCGTCGCCAGCATCGCTTCGCAGAACCTGTAACCCCGGCGACGGCTGAGACCAGCCACTGCGCAGGTGCAAGTCACGCTGCGGGAACGGTATCTCGATTCCGTATTCGGTCAATTTGGACTCAAGTGCCCAAAGATATGCCGCACGCGTTCGAGTCGGGCGCCTCGCGCCTTGTCGGTTTACCCAAACCAACAACAGGAAATCGAGGCTGCTGGCACCGAAATCGACCAGCCAAACATCCGGCTCCCGGCCCTTCATATTTGTAAGCGTGTACTGCACTTCGGCTGCCGCCTCCTGCCCTGCCTGCCGGACGAGTTCCTTGTCGCTGCCGTATGCGACGCCGAACGGAATGCGTACCCTGAGAATCCGCTCGCCGAGCGTCCAGTTAGTGAGGCGGGCGGTAACAAACTCCGAGTTGGGAACCACGATATCTATGTTGTCATTCGTGTTAATCAAGGTACTGCGCACGTTGATCGCTTTTACGGTTCCGGTTAGCCCGGTATCAAGCTCGATATAGTCGCCAACGCGCAACGAGTGCTCGAATAGAATGATCAGGCCTGAGACGAAATTACTAACGATGGCCTGCAATCCGAAACCGATGCCAACACTGAGCGCACCAGCGACCAGCGCGAGGCTGCTGAAGTCGAGACCAATGCTCGATAAGGCAATTAGGACGGCGATAATGACTATCGCGTAATGCGTCAGACGACCAACGGTATACAAGGACGCTTGCGTACCCGCATCTTCGCTTCGACTAACTCGACGTATAGCGTGACGAATACCGCGGGAAAGCAGGAATGCGACCAATAAGATAATGATGACGCGCAGTATGTCGTCGCCGGTAACGGGCGTTTGGCCGATTTCAAATAATGTGGCATCGCCAAGATCGAAGACCCTTAATGAGAACGCTTTCAAGTCTCTGCTCAAACCAGTGAACCAGGACCGCAGTGCCCCCGCGTACTCGGAAACGGCTGTGTCAACAGCCTGGCTGATGAGTTGCAGGTCAGCGACGGCATCGCCCAACTCGGCAATTCGTGCCAGGTTGCGTTGCGCAGTGCCGAGTCGCTGGTCGAGTAATCGCCGCGAGGCACGATCCAGTCCGTCACGTGCAAGCGTCTGCACTGCGAGTAATTCGTCCTCAGCTTCGCGCTGCCACTCCCCGGCGCTTTCCTCAATTCGCCCCTGAAGCTCCTGCCAGGCGAACGCCTGTTCGTCCAGAAAGTTGGTATCCGGCATCGACGCGACCTGGATCTCTGTCCACCAACGCCGTGCTTGCAGTTCAGCCAGCGCGACTTCTGCAATCGCCAGCGAGACTTTCGCGTCTACGAGTTTTTGCAGTAGCAACTGATGCTGTGAACGCCCCAGATCAGTATTGCGATCCAAACCGGCGGTTGCCAGTTCCGCCGCCCGGAGTGCTTCCCGACTTGCGGCAACGACAGACTCTTGCGCGTCAACCTGTTTGTACAGTCCAGACAGGCCGGCTTCTTCGGGTGTGGTCGCCAGTCGCTCGGCTGCATACTCCACCCGTTCGCCGGCGGCCTCTGCATAATCAGCCGCGCGCTGATAGCGCTTCGTCAACAGCTGCAATCGTCTCGCGGTGATAGCTTGCGATGAACGATCATGGATGAGTCTAAGTGCAGCCAACAAACGTTCATCGCCTGCCGCTACGTTTACATAGTTTTTGAACGCAAGGTCTCGTCGCCTGCCAGCACCGTCCAGCGTGCGCTGCTCGCGTTCAACCTCAATCTGCTCATTGGCCGCATTTTCTGCCGCTTCCCTTGATGCAGCCGAAATTGCGAGTAGCTGGTCGAGCGAATAACTGAGTAACGGGTCCTCAATTGCCTGTGGGTCTTGTTCCGGTTCGTCTCGCAGCGCGAGATACGCCGCCATGTTATCGCTGATCGCATCCCGTATAGACTCTCCGAGTACCTGACTGGGGCCCTGCAAGCCGGTAGTTTGCGCTCCGATATCGGCTAGAAACGCGGCTACCCGAGCCTCGGCATCATCTCCAGGTTGTTCGAAGTGCGTCCACCATGTGGACTCAAGTGAGGATAAGTCGAAATTAGACGGAACGTCGTTTGCCGTCTCATCCTGAGCGACGCCAAGCGTTGCAGCCAAGACGCCGAGCAATAGCACAAAGAAACGCGTCTTATGAGAGATTTTCATGCCGCCATTCTACAGTGATGCAGCTACAGATGGTCGAGTGGGAATGCAGTCGTGTACTTTATTTTTTCCATACTGAAGCTTGAGCTAACGTCGTACAGGTCCACATTCGAAATCATCTCTTTGTACATCTCGTCATAACTCTGCATGTCTGGAACGACTGATCGCATCAGGTAATCAATGTCACCGCTAAGCCGGTGAACCTCCATGACATTCGGCATCGACGACACCATTTTATAGAAACCGTCAAACCACTCGGCCGTATGCTCGTGCGTGCGAATGGCCGAATACACGGTTAGATCCAGACCGAGTTTCTCCTGCTGCAGCAATGTTACGCGCGCACCGATGAATCCCTGCTCCTCCAGAATCTGAATTCGCCGCCAGCACGCCGACTTTGATAATCCGACCCGGTCTGCCAGGTCAGCGACCGTTTGAGTCGCATCGTCCTGAAGTGCAGACAGAATAAGTTTGTCCTTTCTATCCACTTTAGCCCCTAATTGTTCGAAATAATGGTTAATTTATCGAATAATATCCTATTTTTGTCGACATCCGGGAGATTTTTGAAACGAATTCCCGCCATCGCTTGTTTACACTGAGTACTCAGCCTCGCCAGGTTCTTGGCACCTTTTTGGGGGACGGCAACATCAACAACCGAACTATATTTGGGACGCTCTGCGTCGCCTTCATCATCTACTCAGCAGCGATATACACCAGCGGCACTGCAGCCACGCTTGCTGAACCCATGGGCGCTGAAGCCCGAATCGGTCAACAGATTTATCAGGAAAAAAACTGTACTGCCTGCCATCAATTTTACGGTCTGGGTGGCTATATGGGTCCGGATCTGACCAACGTCATCTCAACGAAAGGCGAAGCCTACTCTCGAGCCTTTATCATGGCCGGTACGCTGCGCATGCCTAAATTCGGTTTTGGTGAAGACGAGATTTCCGCATTGCTCGCCTATCTCGCATTCGTCGATCAAACCGGTACCTACCCGCCACAGGATTTTGACGTTCACTGGACAGGCATGATCGCGCAAGCAGACGACCCACAGTGACGAGCGCTACGGCGCATTTCACTGGCCTTCGATTTATTCGATTAGGAATCCTCGCACTAGCTTGCGGGATGTTATTTGGCGTCATTGGTGGATTGCAGTTTCTGTTTCCCGAGTTTTTGCAGGAACTGTTGTTTACAAAAACGCGGCCCCTGCATGTATCGATGGTCATCGCCTGGATTTTCCTGGTCGCCATAGGCGGAATCTATTTCTATCTGCCACGGCAGTGCAATCTTTCACTATTCTCAGTAGGGGCCGCCAATTGGCATTTCTGGATATTTCTGGTCGGCGGTTTGACGATCGTCGCGTCGTATCTGTCCGGTCGCTTCGGTGGCCGCGAATATTTTGAGTTTCCACCGATCCTGAGTCTGCCAATTTTCCTAAGCTGGATTCTGTTTGGCGTTAATTACTTCAAGACGGTTTCGAAAGACAAAGAACCCTGGCCGGTCTACTACTGGATGTGGGGCACAGGCATTGTGTTCTTCTTCATCACCTACATTGAGTCGCACCTGTATCTGATTCCCTATTTTCGCGAAAACATGGTTCGCGAAATTACGGTGCAATGGAAATCCTACGGCGCGTTGACAGGATCGTGGAATATGCTGGTCTACGGTACCGCGCTATACCTCGCGGCAAAAATCAGTGGCTGCCAAAAATACGCGAGATCCAAACTCGCGTTCGGCCTCTATTTTCTAGGCCTGTTCAACCTGATGTTTGGCTGGGCACACCATACCTATCTTGTGCCCTCGGACACCTGGATTCGAAGCTTCGCTTACTTCGTCAGCATGACCGAGCTGTTTATTTTTGGAAAGATCATTTGGGATTGGCGCTCGTCGCTTGAAGACTGGCAAAAAGGCCGGCACTGCAACGCTTACCGTTTTCTCATTGCCGCGGATATTTGGGTTTTTGTTAATCTCGGTCTGGCGCTGATCATTTCGGTACCCTTCTTTAACCTGTTTACACACGGCACGCACATCACGGTTGCACACGCGATGGGCAGCACAATCGGCATTAACTCCATGATTTTGCTGGCGTCAATCTTCTACGTAATTCGAGAAGAGCTACCGGAATCGGTGCATACTCACTGCACGCCGCAGCTACGGCTTGGCTACTGGGTGAGCAATATTTCGCTGGCGGTGTTTTTTACCGCGCTGGTGCTGGCTGGTATTGGAAAGGGTATGTACGACGGCGCGTCGTTTGCAGAAATGATGACCAGCATCCGACCATTCTTGATCGTCTTCACGTTCAGCGGTGTAACGCTGATGATCGGACTCTGGATTATTCTCTGGAACGGCTATCGATTGATTGGTCAAATTATGGCGCCAGCAGCCAACAGCGTCGCGGAAGCCGAGCCCACGTAGTAGACTCTGATCGACAATGGCCAAAAAACTAAAAAACGAAAAAGCACTGTTAAAGATCGCGCTCGACATGGTGCTCGAAGATGCCGTTAAGCGCGGCGTAGTCGAGTTTGCCGCAACGGATTCTCACGACCTCAAGATTCAGTACGCGTACCGCTTACTCGTACACGATAAGGCGATCAGCCCCATACCGAATGAACAGATTTCTTTGCCGAGTATAAAACATCGACTCGCAATGTGGGTCACCCACCAACTACCGAAAGATCACGAACTTCTGAAATAGGAAGCGTGTTAATTGAGATGCTTCTGCTTCGCCGCATCTAGCGACGAACGTTCACTGCAAGACCAAGGCTTGCTCAATAGCATCAACCGCCTTGCGTTGAAATTCTGCGAATTCTCGATAATCTTCAGGTGCAAAGCGCGCCTCGGACGCAACGTAGTCGAATTGAATCTCCCAGTTCCCTTCGGACTCGCTGACCTGGCGACGCCAGTTTCCGAATTTGGATTCGCCTTGTTCCGGCTTGCTGTTAACCATCTCCAGTCGTTGTCCACTGGGATATTTGACTGAGGTGACCGCGCTCACGCGTAATGGGTAGCTAAATTCGAATGGAAAACGGCGATCCGACACCCGATCGTACTCAAGATAGTAGGCCTCAAGAAATCCGGGAACTTCGAATGCACCGTCGGTTTCGATTGGCAACCTGTATTTGATTTCGACGATAAGGTCAAAACTCGCGTCGAATATATTCTCGACGAAATGATCTGTCACTTCTGCATCAGAGTATCGGCCTGCTACCCAGCGCTGCAGGGAGGATCGCATTTCAGAGGTCTCGATAGCTCGAAGCTGGCCGCGCAATTCGGCAGCCTGGTAGCCTGAAAATTGTGCGGTTTCGGTAACCTTGATGAATCCACTCACCCCAGGCTCAACGATCCTCTCGATATTCAGGCCCGTCAGTTCGGACGCGTATTCCGGCATCCTGATGAGCTCGGACGTTTCTCCCAAGACCAAAGCATGATTGCCCGCCATTGACCGTGGCGCCAGCTGACCTAGGCGCATGTTCTTATCCGTCGTGTCGACAAACACACGGCCGCTATCCGTCCCGACCGACACGATCATGTGATCGAACTGATCGGTGTTCGGCAACTCTGCGACGACCTTCTGCTGCAGATTCACGAGTGCCAGAGACGCATCGATACCGACGGCGCTCATCATGGTGTACAAGAGCACGGCGTGATCTTTGCAATCGCCATAACGGTCGCGAACCGTCTCACGTGCTGTCTTCGGTATGTATGCGCGACGGCCAAACTCGATCGCCTCGTAATGAATCTCGTCCTGAACATAGGCACTGAGTATTTCAATTCTGCGCATTTCGCTGTCGACGCCCTCAACCAATCGCGTTGCACGCTCAGCGATCGACTTTGTATCCAGTTTATCTGCTATTTTGGCGAGGTACTCGGCGCCGACTGAATCCCAGTCATTACCGATCGTACCAAGCTGCACCCACGGCAGAATCTGATCGAAATAGGGCTGTAGTGGCTCCCACCGAAACGGCTCTGGCGCTTGAACTTCCCAAATCATCGCATTGCCCGTCTTTCTCGGCTCTGCAACGCCATTTGATCGATACTTGATACGCTCCGGGTCACCAAGCACGAACAAAGCGCTGTAAGCGATCGGCCGATCGCCGGCCAGGTAAGTCGTTTCGAGCGGAAAGCTTCCGTCGTCCACAGACGTCAATTTGCTGACAACCGCTTCAATGACGACGCCGGGTGCAAGACTTGGTACCGGCATATTCACCGTCTTCTCCGTGCTCGCTTCATAGCCATCTTCGTTGTTGGTTATGTAGTAAGTATTGAGGTCGCCCTCTGCAAGCACATCGCCCGCCGCATTGCGCACGATCAGAGCGTTCACGAACAACTGTTCATAGCTCGGGTCGAAATCAAATTCGAGGGTGCTGTACTTCGAAATACCGTTATCATCGATCACTCGAATCTTGCGGTACATGGTCTCTGTGCGCGTGTCCCCGCCTGAAAAATCATAGCCTGTGACACGACTCAAGAATTCAGCGCCATAGCCCACCGCTGTCGACCCCGAATCGTTGGCCGCGAAGATCGCGTGCATATTCGGCGGCATTTCAACAGCATCGATCGCTGTACTGATCGTCGAAATATCGCCCTGCCCCAACATCAGGTCGACAGTATCGATGTACTCTCGAACATTGCTGTTACTCGGCGAAAATGTCAGCGCTTCTTCAAAAGACTCTCTGGCCTTGCGGTAAGAGCGCATCTGATATTCAGCATCGCCTTTATAATAAAAACTCTGCAATGACCGGTAGCCGTTCTCGATCAGATACTCCGCAAGCGCAAGCACACCCGCCGGATTTTCCATGTCATCAAGAATGGACATGCGTTCGTAAGCAAGGTCGACGTTGAAAGGCCGTCCGTCCGTCATTTCATCAAGCAGCTTGAGAGCCTCGTCATATTTCTCAAGCCGACTTAATAACTGAACCTTCAATAATCGGGTTTTTTCATTGATCCCACCTTGGGTATACGCAGCGTAGGTAGCATCGACTTCATCCCACAATCCGGCGTCGGCCAGTGCTGTCAGGAAAATGGAGAAATCGTCGTCCTCGCGATACTCAGCCGCAAACAGGCCGCGATAAATGCGTATCGCTTTTTTGGCATCATCGGTCTGATAGGCAAGCCAGGCGTCCCAACTTTGCACGTCCTGATCGTCGGCATACGGTTTGATGCGCGGCTGCAACCATTCGTACGCCTCTGCGTACGCGTCAATCTCCGCCAGAGAACGCAACGCGTTCGTGACGTATGTCGAATCACCAGGATCGAGATCGTTCGCGTTCGAAAAATAACGATAGGCATCGCGAAAACTGCGCGCTTCATAGTAGTGCACGCCCAAGGCATTTAGAAGATGCGCATTGACGACCTTCTCACCGTCGTTTTCATACTGTCCGGCTGTTGCTGTCGCAGCATCAAGAATCTCAAAGTCCGACCACAGCTTGGTCAACGCCTTCGCGACACCTTTCTGCGCGGCCGGACCCCATGCGGCCAATGTATAGGCGCAGCGCTCATTGATAACAATCCACTGCTGATAGAGATAATCCTCGTCATCGGACATTTCGTTGCCGATGAGGAGCTTGCCCCTGGCGTCCGCTTTCTCGACGTAGTGTTCTTCGGTGATGAACTCGGAAGGATAGTCTTCGCCAAACTGCTGCATTATTACGCTAAAGACCGCGCTGTCGGTCGGGCGTTCTCCCTGCCAGCAAACCGGCATCACGACTGTTCCGTAGCCTCGATGTGACAACGCACCCATATCGGCGCCATCATTGCTTTCCCGCAAATCCGCCCATTCGTACCACCCGCCCGCGGTCGCCTTAAAGCGATACCCGAACGTGTTGGAACGATAGTCCCTGACCGATTTGCCGCTGACGTCCAGATTCAGGTTTGCCGCCCGATCCACAACAGAGAAACTCTGTAGAAGCTTTGTCGCTTCGCCACGTACCGCCTCGTCACTTTGCTTTGAAGCGAATGTCAGCAATTGATAGGCACGATCACCATCGATGGTCACTGATACAACATAGGTAACCGGCATAGAAGCGACTTCGGCATAAATCGCTTTCTGAAAAAACTGCATACCCTTTTCTTCGACGAAACCAAGGTCTTTGTGACCGCTGACCGAGGCATCTTCCCGAGCGGCAAGCTGTTCACCCATCGCTACCTGTACAGTATCCGCATACTGCTGCGCCGTGTAGCCCGCACCGAGGGTTTCAACAATGACCAGAGAAAATGCATTTGGCTGAAATCGAATCGCAGCAAAACTCGCATCCGGTACCTGCTCGGTGAAGTCAACGTAGGTGTAGGCTTCATCGCCGAGGTCAAGACGATAATTCAATGCCTCGCTTTCGAAGACGGTAACTCGATCACCGACCTTATCAACGTATGTTGCTTCGCCTTGGGATACCGCCGGTAGCGCAGCCAGCGTCAGGATGAGTAGTGGTGCATTTAGGGCGTTCAAGGGATTCATCTGCCCAGATTCTACCGCCCACCCACACATACTCAAGGATTCGCTTCATAATTAGCTACTTCTGCGTCGTTAGAACTCCTTATGTACGAAGCGTAACTCGCCGACCGCCGAAGTATTCCGCCCGGTTGCAAGATTGAATGCATCCGCGGCGCCCTGATTTCAAACCAGCAACTGTGTCGGGGACTGTGGATTGAAAATCGTCGGGTAGGTCGTTTACGGGCGCCGCGACTGAACGTGCGTGGCATACTGCCCCGCGCCCTTGTCAGGCCGCATCCAGGGCGTGTGCCACTCAACCCAGGCCAAATCATCCAGCTGTACCTCAACCGGGCGGTCATCGGCTAGCTCGCTGTCTAGTTCGATCAATAGTCGAATCGACTTGGTGGTCGTCCGTGGCAACTGATGATCCAGAGCGAATTCATGCCACTTGCCCGGCTCCAGAGACAGGCCACCGATTTCCGTCAGAGGACCGTCAACCAGCGCGTCGGTCAGACCCTGATCAGTCCGCCGACGTTGCAGCAAGAAGCGCACCGATACCCCGCCATCTGCCCGAATTCGTCCGCTGACGGTACTCGGGCTGGATACTCGAAACGCACGTTCAAACACCTTCATGCCAGTACGCACTCGCTGCTTGTTGCTCAGATTGACCTGCAGTTCTTGTCCCTGATCGGATGCGGCGACCACTTGCGCCTGTTGTCCGGTCAACCAGGCTCTTACCGGCACACCGTACTGACCGGCAGACTCGAAATTCCCTCTCGGCAATAAGTCGACGCCGAAGCGATGCTGCTTTTGCTCAGTCGAAATCTCAATAGCGTTAACCGGAGAGACACCGCTAGCGAAAAGCGATATCGGCATTGTCGTAGAGTCAGCATCCACGGTGGGCAGTTTCGCCGTCTCGCATTCAATGCCATCACCTAATATCGCGTGGGCACCGCTTTCGTTCAGGCAGGTGCCAAAACCCTGAGACAAGCGCGCCAGTCGATTCAGGACCGCATACCGAAACGCGCCCGTCGCAGGAGTCGGCACATAGCCGTTAATATTCAGCGGCACAATCTCCGCACGATGCAAAGTATCGCCATCCATCCAGACGTAAAGCAACATCCCGGCCTGGGTTGAATAGATATATTGATCAAAAAGAAAGTTGCCCATCGAATAGGCGATCAGGCGGTCCTTGTAGATTTCCAAACCCTGCAATACATGCGAATGATGGCCAATGGCGACATCAACTCCGGCGTCGATCGCGGTACGCAGATTGGTACGCTCTGTCATTGCTGGCCGTTCCGCATACTCGATGCCACTGTGATGTTGCAACACGGCAATCGCATTCGCATCGAGCTTACCTGCATCGGCAGCAAAGACCCGGCCGTTACCAAGTGCGGCACCACCTTTATCACCACTTGCCGTTTGAGTTGGCGTAAAGCCTCCAGGCCAGCCGACATAGCTCAGAAAAGAAATCGGCCGCCCACCCAGTTCAGTCGTGTACGCCTCGCGTGCTTGCCGTTCGTTGAATCCGGCTCCGGAGTGGCCGAGACTGGTGTTCTCCAGCGCCTGCATTGTCGAGCGAATTCCGGCGTCGCGATAGTCGAAGGTATGGTTGTTCCCTAAGGCGACATAGTCGA
The DNA here is from genome assembly GCA_021773075.1 of Woeseiaceae bacterium. GTDB lineage: Bacteria > Pseudomonadota > Gammaproteobacteria > Steroidobacterales > Woeseiaceae > UBA1847. The sequence continues at coordinate 160,437 of JAJFKT010000030.1, read as the reverse complement.
ACCCGGCCCACTCCAGCAAAGGCGCAAGTTCGGCCGGCGAATAAAAGGTCACCGACTTCGGGAGGGGATCTGTAAGCGGGCCCGACGTCAGTTGTGTTTCAAGATTGACCGAGGCGACATCCGCGAGCTCGACGTAGGATTTGACGAAACGCAGTATATTTTTGCCATCTTCAAACACGCTTGCGCGCCGTACAAGAACAGGCTCACCGGCGCGCGGTTCGAAGAAGCGCCGGCTAAGCATCGCATCGCCGGCGAACAGCAACAATCGCCGCCCGTTTTTCTTTTTGACCAGTTGAATGTCCGCGACCGACTGTGCAGTCGCCACAAACGAATGCGTCATCGTGTAGTGGTCGGGCGCGCTGACTCTAATCAAATGTGGTCCGTCATCGCTCACGCCCAGCACGACACGGCCATCTCGATTCACAGCAACGTGCTGTTCGCCGCTGGACACCTGTGCGTTCGGAAGTGCTGCGCCATCCTCACTGACCACTCGAAATCTAATGGTCGCTAAATCTGGCCAGGCCCACAGCGGAAACAGCAGCAACAGGAGTGACGTTGTAACAAGGATTCGATAGGGCATTTCACCAGCATGCCATACAGGCCGCCAAGGTCGAATTGTGTTATTAATCTGAGTCATAACCTCAGGTTATGCCAGTAGTACGATCGGAGAAGACATGAGACTGCGCCAGATTGAAGTATTTCACGCCATCTATTCAAGTGGCTCGATGACCAACGCCGCGGTCCTGCTAAACGTATCGCAACCGTCAATCTCCAAAGTGCTCGCACACGCCGAACAACAACTCGGCTATCTTCTTTTCGAGCGCAATAAGGGAAAGTTGATTCCAACACCAGAGGCGCATCAGCTGTTCGAGCACGTCGCCGACGTATACAGAGACATGGGTCGTCTGCGCCACGTTGCCAGCAACCTGCGCGTTGCGAATAGTGGCCGTATTCGCATCGCGAGCACCCCGGCATTCGGCATTGATTTGTTGCCGCGTGCAATAAGCGCGTTCTCGCTCAAGTTCCCGGATGTTGTTTTCGAAATTGAGACGCTGCACCTGCAGGAAATTAACAGCGCCCTTTTGGAGTCGCGCGTGGACATCGGCATCGCCTTTGATCCGATCGCCAGCCCCGGACTACAGATGCGGACACTTGCGAAGTCACGGTTTGTCGTCCTCGCACCACCAGACTCTGAGTTCGACAGCAACAAACCACTGGCTGTTGAGAACCTGGCTAATCATCGCTTTGTCGGACTCAACGACCGCGACCCGCTTGGTCGACTTCTGTCAACCAAGCTTGCCAGTAGTGACGTAAAGCTGAACGTTGTGGCGTGGACGGAGACCTACCATGTTGCCAGAGCGCTGGTCGCCTTCGGTGCAGGTATTTCTATCGCCGATGAGATTACGGCGCGTTCGTCGACGGTTGGTCGCGTCAAAGTGGTGCCGCTGGAACCTGCACTGGAATTCGAAATTCGTGCTCTGCATCTGAGTAGCACACCTCTATCATTGCTCGCCAATAACTTCATCGAGCATTTGCAGGAATCAATAGTCGAGTTTCTTGAGTAATAATCCTGTGTTACATAGACACGAGTTATAGTCGATCAAACAAACGTGTTTGAGCAGTCGCGGCGCTGGTCGGTAGTATCAATACTCGTTAATTGCCGGATCACCGGGACTACTGTGAGCAAAACAACAAGATATTGGTTGCCGCTGTTTGGGCTGTTATTGCTCGGCGGCTGCGCCGCCCGGCTTCCCGCTGTTGACGCCGGCACAGCCTGCGTCGCCGATGCGTTTACGGTCACTGACGCATTTGAGGGCGCTCGCCGTGGTCGGTGTACCGTGAGTTCAGTCGCCAGGGTAAAGATTGAAATTCGAGCAGAAGATGACAGAGTCACTAATGGAAGCCCATGGTTCGCGTTTAAGTTGACACCCTCGCAACCTGGAACCGCGACAGTGACGATGCGCTATTACGGTACGCCACACCGCTATTGGCCGAAAACCAGCAGTGACGGAGTCACATGGACGCGGCTTGCCGAAAACCGCGTTACCGTCAGTCGCAGCGGCAAGCGCGCGACGCTGAGTGTGCCGCTTAGCGATCAGCCTGTATGGGTTTCTGCCCAGGAACTCATAACACCGCCAATCTACGACGCCTGGACCGATGAGATCACGAATCAGGGCAGCGTCGACAGCTTCCTGCTGGGGCATTCAAGTCAGGGGCTGCCAATAAGCGGTCTGGATACGAACGCGGCAACGCAGAATGTGCTGCTCATAATTGGACGGCAACACCCGCCCGAGGTATCGGGCGCCGTTGCATTTTTTCCCTTCGCTGAAACTTTGTTAGCCGATACCGAACTCGCGCGCCAGTTTCGTGCCCGATTTCGAATTATTGCTATCCCTATGCTTAACCCTGACGGCGTCATTGCCGGTCACTGGCGTCACAACCTGGGCGAAACAGATCTGAACCGCGATTGGGGTCCTTTTGAACAGCCCGAAACGCAAGCGATGCAAACACTGCTGGACAAGCTCGATGCGTCCGGCGCCAAAATTCGAATGTTTGCGGACTTTCACTCAACGCAACGCAATCTCCTCTATACACAATCCGCAGAATTCGCGACCAACCCGCCGGGCTTCACACCTAGCTGGCTCGGAAATGCGGAGAAACGCCTCGCAAACTACCCGTTCACGAACGAGGCAGGCCCCGTCAGCGATCAGGCCAACAGCAAGAACTACATGTTCAAGCGATACGGGATCCCGGCTGTCACATTTGAAGTTGGTGACGAAACCGATCGGACGGCCACACAAACAGCGGCAGCCGTCTTCGCAGAAGAACTGATGAAACTGCTGCTTAAGCAAAATTATTAGTAACGGGTGCATAGCCGTCAGTACGCCTGATAAAATTGTTTATGACGAGCCCGCAAAAACCATTGATGTTTTGAAGTTTGCATTACAAATACGGTATCAGTTTTAACATCGATAATTTCCAGGAGCTCGAACGCGTTCTAAATCTGACAAACAACATAAGACCGAAATCACGTATCGCATTCTGTATCAACCCACAGGTTGGGTCCGGAAAAATCGGTGCAATGAGTACGGCAACGGATACGTCCAAGTTCGGCCTGGCCTTAAATGACTCGGGCACTCGCGAAAAACTCACAAATTCATATCGAACACACAGCTGGTTAACGAGCATCCATACGCGCATTGGCTCACAGGGTTGCCCACTTGAGCTCCTGGTTGCAGGCGTTCGTGCCATCGTCGATCTTGCAAAGGAGATAAATCAGGTCGTTGGTCGGCAGCAGATATCAGTGATCGATATTGGCGGCGATCTGCCGGCGACATGCTGGCAATTAATCGGCCCCTGCCACGCATTGAACCAGGCGACTACGTTATGCTGCACGACACAGGAGCGTACTATTTCTCGAACCCTTTCTTCTATATTAACCTGCCGGCGGTCGGCGAATTCGGAGCGACTATCAATGACACAGGAGGCACGGCGCTCGAGGTATGGCGCAAACAGCAGTCGGTGGAAGACATGCTCGCGGTGATCGGTTAAATGGAAGTGATCGACTACGGATGGCTCGCTTTGCTGCCGGCCCTCGCTACGCTTGTCATATCCTTCTGGAGCAAGAATGTATTGCTCGGCCTGTTGTGCGGCATTGTGCTCGGCGGTGTCGTGACCGGACAATACAATATCGTGAACGCTTTCTTGTTACCAAGCATTGGCAGCGAGCGTTACGCGTACATTTTGCTGGTCTATCTTTGGGCACTGGGTGGGCTGATTGGTGTATGGAACAAAACCGGTGCTGCTCAACACTTCGCGACCACGGCAGCGAATCGCTTCGTCAACTCGCGGCGATCGGCCAAAGTATTTGCCTGGGTAATGGGCGTTGTATTTCATCAGGGCGGAACCATCAGCACGGTACTGGCGGGGACAACCGTTAAACCGGTTGCCGATCGTGAGAAGGTTTCGCACGAGGAACTCGCCTACATCGTCGATTCCACTGCCTCGCCCATTGCTACCATTTTGCCGTTTAATGCCTGGCCCGCCTACATCGCGGGCCTCATCGCGATCGATTCACTACGCGAGATCATCCCTGACGAACGAAGCGCCATCGACTGGTTCTGGAAGGCGATCCCCTTTAATTTCTACGGCATTATCGCGGTGACTTTCACGCTTCTCCTGGCGCTGGATAAGCTACCGTGGACAGGCAAGAAGATGAGCGCTGCCAAAACTCGGTCCATGGAAACCGGAGAACTGGATCGGCCCGGCGCTACACCGCTACTCACGAAAGAACTCGCATCTGCTGAAGTACCTGAAAGGTATACGCCTTCGCTAATCGACTTTTTCGTTCCGATCGGTGTTTTGCTCGGTTTGTCGATCGGACCGCTGCTGGTTGGTAAGTCGTCAATGATTCTTGAAGCCTTTTGCCTGGCCGTGATCTCCGCAATGGTGCTCGCCGTCATTCGCGGCATGTCGCTGAACACCGTCTTTGACGGCATGCTTACCGGCATCAAGGGCGTTACCATCGGCGCTGTAATTCTTGGTCTGGCCGTCACATTGGGCAATGTATCGGAGGCGCTCGGCGCCGCCAAATTCGTTATCGACAACACCAGTGGGTTGCTGCAACACGTCCCCTACATTTTGCCGGGCGTGCTAATGATTATTTGCATGTTCGTTTCGTTCTCCATCGGTAGTTCCTGGGGAACCTACGCCGTAATATTCCCAATCGCGTTGCCACTGGCATACGCGATCAGCCCGGATACCACATTTTTCGCACTCAATTTTGGCGCGATTCTTGGTGGTGCCGTTTTCGGCGATCAGTGTTCGCCCTATTCAGATACGACGGTCTTGTCGTCGATGGCCTGTGGATCCGATCTGATGGATCACGTAATGACACAACTACCTCTGGCGCTTGCCGCCGCCGGAATCTCAATCGCTTTATACGTCGCGATTGCATTCGTCACTATTCTTTAATCACGTTTAGATGAAAATACGCGAGCTTTCCACAGAATTATCAGCGGTACGTACGCAAGCAGAACTTGTTGTCTCTGGAGGAATTCCTGTTCAAATCCTCCGCTTTGACGGCCGACACGTTTGACTTGTCGGAGTGGGGTCGAATCGCTGTCGGCAATTTTGCAGATGTCATCGTGATCGATCTCGAGTCTTTCGCTCCAAGTGCAGATTTCAAGACTTGGGACCGTCTTTCGACCGGTATTCGACACGCCATCGTCAATGGCCAGGTGGCAATCCGTAACCAGACCTACACTGGCGCCCTAAGCGGCCGGGTCTTGCTAAAAAACGCCGCGCCCTGGTTAAATGGTATTTGTCGCCAGCGCATCGCAAGCTGATGTTATATAATCGCCGGCCTCCGCCGGGCGCGTTGCCAGGCTTGATCCATTTCATAACCTCCGGAGCAGTAAGTTGAGTCGGGACCAGAAGTTTTTTGATATGTATTCCCTCGTTATTGGCGTTCTAATCCTGATCGCTGTAGCTATTTTCGTCTTTTCCATGAAGGTGTCCGACCTGACACAGGGCGTTTACACACGAGATGCAGCTGAATATCAGGCTAGCGTCACGGATCGCATCCGTCCGGTGGGCCAGGTCTATCTGGCCGGCGAGGAGCACGAATCATCGGCACCAATCGTTGAGACTCCGGCAACACCGGAGCCGGTCGCGACAAGCATGACCGGACCGCAGGTTTATAACGCGGCTTGTAATGCCTGCCACGGCGCCGGTATCGGCGGCGCACCGATTCTCGGTGATGGCGCCCAATGGACCGATCGCATTGCTCAAGGCGCCGACACGCTCAATGAGCATGCCGTCCGGGGATTCAGTGGATCGACCGGATTCATGCCACCGAAGGGCGGCCGCATGGACCTCTCCGATGCCGAGATCGAAGCGGCTGTCGATTACATGGTCGGCCAGGTTCAGTAATCAGGTTTGCCGGTCCAGACAACGAAGCGATAGCGCCTCCGCGACATGCGATGGCGCTATTTTTTTGTCACCCGCTAAGTCTGCAATTGTTCTGGCCACCCTTAGTATCCGTTGATGCGCTCGCGCCGATAAGTTAAAGCGGTCGGCGGCTGCCTCCAGCAACGCCCAACATTTATCGTTCGCATCACATACCGCGCTGAGTTCAGCGCCGGCCAGCCTTGCGTTGTTCGTGCCCGATCGTCCAATCTGCAGCTCCCAGGCGACCTCTACACGCACCCTGACCGCAGCACTCGACTCGGCGCTGTTATTAACGGCGCGCAGCAACTCGGTCGGCGGACGAAGAACTTCCACGTGCAAGTCGATTCTATCGAGTAGCGGCCCGGAGATTTTGCGACGATAGGCTGCGACCCGATCCGCGCTGCAGCGGCAATCGGCAAATTGATCTCCGAGGTAGCCACACGGGCACGGGTTCATTGCGGCGATTAGCTGGAAATTTGCAGGATACTCGGCCTGACCACTTGCTCGCGCGATGCTGATTCGTCCCATCTCCAAGGGTTCTCGCAGTACTTCCAACGCACGACGATTAAACTCCGGCAGTTCATCAAGAAACAGCACACCATTGTGCGCGCGCGAAATCTCCCCCGGACGAGGACCGGGTCCGCCACCAACCAGCGCGGAGGCCGACGCCGTGTGGTGTGGCGCCCGAAATGGCCGCTGCCGCCAGCCATGCATTGCAACTGACATGCCGATAATCGATTCAATCGCCGCCGTTTGCAGTGCTTCGGCATCACTCATCGTCGGAAGAATTCCCGGCAATCGCCTCGCCAGCATGCTTTTGCCAGTACCGGGTGGCCCGATGAGTAAGAGGTTGTGTCCACCGGCCGCGGCAATTTCCAGCGCCCGCTTCGCTTGTTGCTGACCACGAACGTCGCTTAGATCATTCGACGTAGGGTCCACCTTCGCCAGTTCGGTTTTCTCGACGGCAGCGATGGCGTCTCGTCCTGACAGGTGCGCAACGACGTCAGCCAATGATGCTGCCGGATAGACCGCAGAACATGCCAGTGAAGCCTCGACCTCATTACCACTTGGTACGATCACAGCGCGTCCGGAAGCCGCAGCTCCGAGCACGGCAGGCAATATCGCTGGCACCGGCCGCAGTGCGCCGCTTAAGGACAGCTCACCGTAAACTTCTGTGTCGTCGAGCGCACTCTTGGGAAATTGTTTCTTCGCGGCGAGAATGCCGAGCGCAATCGCGAGGTCATAACGACCGCCGGATTTCTTCATCTCTGCCGGGGCCAGACTGACCGTTATCCGCTGCTGGGGAAACTCAAATCCGGAGCTTAAGAGCGCGCCTCGTACACGATCTTTGCTTTCCCGAACGGCTGTTTCCGCCATGCCAACAATGGTAAATGCCGGTAGGCCGCCAGAGAGGAAAACCTCGATGCTTACCGGCGGCGCATTCGTACCATACTGCGCCCTGCAATGAAGAATCGCGAGGCTCATGTTTCTGGCCCTCCATGGCCGCTAGTTTTTTTCCATCTCCTCGAGTCTGTCCTCAAGTCGCTCCAGCTTTTCGCGTGTTCGAGCCAGGACGGCTTCCTGCACTTCAAACTCCTCGCGCGTTACAAGATCCAGCTTGCCAATTCCAGACCGCAATACGCCACGAAAATTGCTTTCCAGATCGTCGCGCATTGAGCGCAAACCTTCCGGCACGGATTCCGCCAGTTTTCTGGCCAGACTTTCTATCGAATCGTCACTCATAGGCGATTGATACCTGACGATGGTGGAAAAGACCAGCCGCAAATCCCGAAAGGCCCGGCAGAAATAGAGATTGCGACCCAGATTGGTGCAGCCCTGTGGAATTGCGCACCAAGACGGCGCAGCTACCGCGACTGAGTTTTCATAAACATTTGATAATAATTACCTTTTTTGTCTTGGCACACATCCTGCTCTATACAGAGCAAGCGGCCGTATGGCCAAACCTAAACCACAGGAGCACTCCAAAATGAACATCAGAAAATCTGCGCTTATCGCATCCGCACTCATTGTCACCAGCGCCGCGCAGGCCGAGGTTTCCGCGAATCTGGGATTTGCCAGTGAATACTATTACCGCGGCATATTTCAGGCTGAGTCATCAGCGAGTAGTGGTCTCGATTTTGAAAAGGACGGTTTCTACGCCGGCACCTGGGCGGCTGATGTCAGCGATGGTCTGGAGATCGATGGTTACTTCGGCTACGGCGGTGAGGTCGGAGACGTCGGCTATAGCGTCGGCTACACCGGCTACTTCTACACGGGCGATTTTGACGATACGTATCAGGAGATCAACCTGGGTAGCAGCTTCGGTCTTCTTGCTCTGGACGTCGCGATCGGTGAGTACGATAATTTCGGCGGTCCAACTCTGGACTACACCTACTACTCACTGACGCTCGAAAAAGACGGCTTTTACGGCAAGTACGCGGGGTTTTCGCAAGACGCCTCCGGCGAGTACTTTGAGGCAGGCTACAGCGCGACAGTTGCCGAGATTAATCTCGGTATCACGCTGATCTTCAACGACAGAGACTTGAGCGGCACGGGTGAATCGGACGAGGCAATCGTCTTCACCATCGGCAAGTCATTCGATCTGCGCTAAGGGGAACTGCGATGAAAATGATCACGGCAATAATCAAGCCATTCAAACTGGATGACGTGCGGGAGGCAGTCGCCGACATCGGCATTCAGGGCATCACAGTAACCGAAGTGAAAGGTTTCGGTCGGCAGCGCGGTCACACGGAGTTGTATCGCGGCGCCGAGTACGTCGTCGATTTCTTGCCGAAGGCAAAAATTGAACTCGCTGTCGCAGACGCGGTAGCCGAGCAAGTTATTGAGGCAATCAGTAACACAGCACGTACGGGCAAGATTGGTGACGGCAAGATATTCGTCACCGAACTTGTGGAAGCCATTCGAATTCGCACCGGTGAGACCGGTAGCGAAGCCGTTTAGGAGAGACTCGTGGAAGCAACAACTCAAATAGCGGCGCAGGTTACTGAACTCTCGTACGCACTCGATACGTTTTACTTTTTGGTCATGGGCGCGCTCGTCATGTGGATGGCCGCCGGCTTTACCATGCTCGAAGCGGGGCTCGTTCGTGCCAAGAATACGGCAGAAATTCTGACCAAGAACGTTGGCCTGTACTCCATCGCCTGCATCATGTACATGCTCTGCGGTTACACGATCATGTACCCCGGTGACTTTGCCGGCGGCATGTTCCAGAGCATCGGGACGATCGGCACGGGCTTACTAACGTCCGGTGACAATACAGCGGCAGAGGTCATCGCCAGTGGCGGCGACACCTACTATTCGAACCTATCGGACTTCTTTTTCCAGGTCGTGTTTGTTGCGACCGCAATGTCGATTGTTTCAGGCGCCGTGGCAGAACGCATGAAACTCTGGTCATTCTTCGCCTTCTCGGTCGTTCTTACCGGCTTCATATACCCGGTTCAGGGATTCTGGAAATGGGGCGGTGGATTTTTGCAGGAAGCGGGCTTTCTGGATTTCGCGGGCTCCGGTGTTGTACATCTTTGCGGTGCCGCCGCCGCACTGGCCGGTGTCCTGTTGCTCGGCGCACGCAAGGGCAAATACGGCAAGAATGGACAGATCAACGCGATTCCCGGTTGCAACCTGCCACTTGCAGCACTCGGAACCCTAATCCTCTGGCTCGGCTGGTTCGGTTTCAACGGTGGCTCGGAACTCAAGGTTTCGGACGTCGGCGAAGCAAATGCTGTGGCCCTGGTGTTCGTGAATACGAACATGGCAGCCGCCGGAGGTCTCGTCTTCGCACTGCTTCTGTCGCGGCTCTGGTTTGGCAAGGCTGACCTTACAATGGCGCTCAACGGCGCACTTGCGGGTCTGGTTGCCATTACAGCTGAACCACTCACGCCGGAACCGATTGCGGCCACGCTGATCGGCGGAGTCGGTGGTCTGCTCGTCGTTCTGTCGATCGTCGGACTCGACAAACTAAAGATCGACGATCCGGTCGGCGCCATCTCGGTTCACGGTGTTGTCGGCATATGGGGCGTACTGGCGGTTTGCATCTCCAATCCGGACGCGAGCTTCAAGATACAGTTACTGGGTATCACCTCAATATTCGCCTGGGTCTTCGCGACCAGTTTCGTGGTGTGGTTTATCCTCAAGAAAACGATTGGTATTCGCGTCAGTGAGGGAGAAGAATACGAAGGCGTTGATATCAGTGAATGTGGCCTCGAAGCCTACCCCGAGTTTAGTGCCGCCGAATGAACATAATTTTGTACACCGGAATGACTATTCCCAATATCAGTTGTTTGGCGGGCCCTCGGGCCCGCTCTTTTATTTCCCGATCGAGCAAATACCGGATTTCGCTGTGACCGTGGTCACAAACTTTTGACCTCCACCATGCTCTAATAGCCGTATGAATATTAGACATTTGATGATCGGCTTCGCCGCGATCGCCATTACGATCAGCAGCAGCGTTCTTGCTGACGATATTTATAAGTGGACTGACGAAGAGGGCAACGTTCACTATGAAGACCGACCCTCCGGTGATCCTTCCGAAGAACGTCTGCAATTTTCGTACAATCGAACCAATTCCTCCGCCGTGCAAAACCGGGTGCAATCACAACGTGACGTCGCCGCAGCGCGCCGTGAAGCCAGGGAAGAAGCTGAGGATGCAAAAACGACTGCGGCTGACGCACGCGCTGCTGCCGAGGCCAAAGCGGCCAAGTGTGTACAATACCGAGCCAGCATGAAGTCAATGCTCGAGTCCCGACGCGTTTACCGTGAAGACGAAGCTGGCGAGCGCGTCTACCTCGATGAAGCAGCGAGAACCGAAGCGCGTAGCAAGGCCGAAGAGCTCATCAAGGAAAACTGCAGCGACTAGGCCGGATAAGGACTGGTACCTCACATTAGAATCACCGCTGGCGCTACAATACGGCTCTGTGTAACTGGGAGCTCGTGTGGTCACAGCTGACACCAACAACGATTCAACGCAGGTTTATCTGCCGGACTTCTGTTCGGCGGCGACACTGTTCATAATCGTTTTAGTCGCGGAACTCATCGCGATTGCTTTAACGCTCGCCTCCTACGGTCCCGATCAGGCGTTCCTGATTGAACTCTCAAAATCGTCGTTCTTCATACTTTGGATCGCAGTACTTGGCACAGCGTTAATGTGCCAGCTCAAGAAATTCCTCGAGGCTGCCGGGCAAACCAGGGCATTCGTTATTGGGTTTGTCGTTCTCGAGATTATGTGCCTCGTAGTCGCCGAAAGCGCCTGGCAACTGACCCGAATTTACGGTGAGTCGCTGATTATCAATGACACGCACGCAACCTTTCTTTTACGCACCTTTGCGATCAGCTCGATCGTCATCGCGCTCGCCATGCGCTACCTGTATATCTCAAGTGAATGGCGCCGCAGCATAGTGCTTGAAGCGCAGGCGCGCATTAGCGCACTGCAGGCACTCATACGTCCACACTTTTTGTTCAACAGCATGAACACGATCGCGTCATTGACACGAAGCGACCCTGCCCGGGCGGAGGAAGCGGTCGAGGACCTGTCCGACCTTTTGCGTGCCAATCTCGGTGGTTCAGCGAATCGCTCATCATTGAAGCAGGAACTGGAAACGGCGGCCATTTATCAACGCATCGAGAAACTGCGCCTGGGTGAACGGCTTTCGGTGCGCTGGGATATCAGTGATTTGCCGATGCGAGCCCAGATTCCGAGCCTGACAATTCAGCCATTACTGGAGAATGCGATCTACCACGGCATCGAGTTGCTGCCCGATGGTGGCGAAGTTGTGGTCACCGGAAAGAAGTATGACGAGCATCTTGAAATCGCAATTTCAAATCCGGTCGCGCTCGGCGAGAAACGCACCACCGGCGGCAATCAAATGGCGATGACCAATATCCAACAACGCTTTGCACTCGCCTACGGCAACAAAGGGAGCGTGTCGATTGATAACAGTGGCGACCAATTCACGGTGACCTTGAAATTTCCGCTGGCCGAGTTTCGGGCATGAGGATACTTGTCGTCGACGATGAAAAACCCGCTCGCGAGCGGCTCATACAATTGCTTGATGATGAGCCCGCCTACGACGTCGTCGGCGAAGCCGCCAATGGTAGTGAGGCAATTCGACTCGCCGCCGAACTTCAGCCGGACATCGTGCTGCTCGACATCCGCATGCCCGGCGTGGACGGCATTGAAACTGCACACCATCTGAATACATTCGACAATCCGCCCGCAGTCGTCTTTACGACGGCATACGACGAATACGCGATAGATGCCTTCGATGCCCGCGCGGTTGGCTATGTGTTGAAACCAGTGCGTCGTTCGCGCCTGACCGCCGCTCTCGAGCAGGCATCACGACTCGCGCCCGCTGCACTGAGCGCGGTTGCGGCCGATGCCAACCTGACAACCGTCAGAAAGCACATTTGTGCACGCTCGCATGGTGAACTCAAGTTAATCCCGGTGACAGATATCGTCTGTTTCCGTGCAGAACAAAAATACGTCATTGTGGATCATGTGGGCGGCCAGGTTCTCATTGATGAGGCGCTGAAGACGCTGGCCGACGAATTTAGTGCGGAGTTTGTTCGCATCCACCGCAGCGCCCTGGTCGCTATCGACGCCATGGCAAGACTTGAAAAAAACGCCGACGGGAAAAGCCGCATTGTTCTTCGAGAGGACTCACGCTCGCAAGTCGATGACAAAGAGCTGATAATCAGCCGCCGGCATCTCGCTGAAGTTCGCCGGCGCCTGAAAGGAGTCTAGCTCGTTTGAAAATCCGTATCGCAACTCGCAAAAGCGCTCTCGCGCTTTGGCAAGCCAATCATGTTGCCGCCGTGCTCGAAGCGCTCCCGGAGGTATCGGGCACCACGCTTTTGCCCATGTCGACGAAGGGTGACGATATCCTGGATCGCAGCTTGCAGAAAATTGGTGGCAAGGGGCTGTTCATCAAGGAGCTTGAGCTAGCCATGCACAATGGCGAGGCAGATCTTGCCGTGCACTCGATGAAAGACGTACCGGCCGAGTTGCCGGTTGGTTTTTGCCTTGCCACAACAATGACGAGAGCGAATCACCGCGATGCGCTTATCAGCGCTGGCGGCAAGCTGCTTAATGAGTTGCCGGCGAACGCACGTATCGGCAGTTCCAGTTTGCGACGACAGGCGCAGTTGAAGATGCTGCGACCGGATCTTCAGATCGAAGCACTCCGCGGTAACGTCAATACTCGACTGGCGAAACTCGAGAACGGCGAATACGACGCTATCATCCTGGCCGCTGCCGGCCTTGAAAGACTGGGCCTTGAGAAACACATCAGCCACCAGTTTTCGCCGTCGGAAATGCTGCCAGCAGCAGCTCAGGGCGTATTGGGAATCGAGTGCCTGGAAGCTAATGCTGAATTACGTGCCATTCTCGAGAAACTGAGCGATCCGATCGCCGTACAGACAACAACGGCGGAGCGCACAATTGCACGCGTTCTCGAAGCCAGCTGCCAGTCGCCGGTTGCGGCATTCGCAACGATCGAGAACGGAGCCCTCGAGCTGACGGCTCTGGTCGCGCACCCGGACGGATCTCCGGTTATTAAAGAGTCCGTTTCCGGTAATGCGGACAACGCACAGCAGCTCGGGGAAGCACTGGCCGCTCGCCTGCTTGACCGAGGTGCACGTGAACTTCTGATTTCGATTGAGTCATTCGATGACTAAAGCTCCCTTAACGGGAGTTGGCGTTCTGGTCACTCGACCGTTGGCGCAGTCCAGCGAGCTTATAGAGGCAATAGAGACCAACGGCGGCAATGCCTTTAGCCTCCCAGTAATCGAAATTGTGCCTCGTGACGAACACGACATCCAGGCGGATGCTTCTCGAATGGCAGCACCCGATATTTCTGTTTTTGTGAGCAGTAATGCGGTCGCGTACGGTCTGAAGTACGCTGGTACCGCGAGCAAGGCGGCCGTCGGCCCGGCGACTGCAGCGGCTATCACGGCTACTGGTCAAGCGGTGGACATCGTCCCCAGCGACGGCTACGACAGCGAGAGCTTGCTCGCCGAAGCGGCGCTGCAGGATGTGGTTGGCAAGAATATCCGAATTATTCGTGGCAGCAATGGCCGGGAGTTACTCGCGGATACGCTTCGCGATCGTGGCGCGCACGTTGATTACCTGTCTGTATACGACCGCATGCTGCCTGAAATAGACTCCGACACGCTACGCGATATCGTGACGGCGTGGCAAGAGGGACGAATTCATGTCGTAACAGTTATGAGCGTCGAATCGCTGCACAAGCTCATCGACCTATTGCCCAAGTCTTTATTGGAGAGACCGAAGAACATGCTGCTGGTGACACCGGCTACTCGTGTGATAAAAGAAGCATTGGTTCTTTATCCTGCATCCAGACCGATATTGGCTTCCGGAGTCCAGGCAACTGACATGGTTGCGGCGCTAATAACGCACTACAGCGCCGACGCCTGACAATTACCTTTAGAAGTGAAGCATGAGCGAGCATTCATGAGCGACGATCAAAGCGATATCCAGACCACCGAAGATGCAGAGTTCGTAATGGAAGACGAATTAAGCGCGCCGGAGCAAAAGGCTGCTCGTGGAAACGGTATCGCCTGGCTGGCCGTGTTTTTTTCTGCAGCGGCGCTGAGCCTGGTTGCCTACACAGTCGTCACCAATTGGCTCGCGACCAGCGACACAAGCGGATCAGACGATCTAGGCAAAATTGAAGATGTTGATCGTCGTCTGAGTCAGGCGAATGATTCAATAGCGGCCGTACAGACCCAACTCGGTCAGATAAGCCACCCCGACTACAGTGCCGATATCGATGCCGTGCGGCGGGAAACCGACGAACAACTCAGAATGTTGAACGCCTTGCCATCCCGTATGACTACGATCGAAAACTCGGTCTCATCGCTGGTCGGTATCTCGGCGGGCGCGAGGGAGACATTCCTGTTGGCCGAGGCTGAGTATTATCTGCAAATCGCGAACGCCCAGTTGCAGCTCGCGAATAACCCCCATTTGGCCTCGCTGGCACTGGGAATGGCCGATGAGCGGGTAACCCAGCTTTCAGACCCGGGTTTGACGGCTGTTCGGCGCGCCATATCGGACGAGCTTGCAGCACTCGAGGTGATGGCCAAACCCGATATTGAGGGTGCGACATTGACGCTCGCCAGTCTCGCGAGAGTCGTCGAGGCCTTGCCACTTGCCAGCGACAGCACAACTGAGGAAAGCGATAACGAACCGGATGTTGATCAAAGCAGTGTTAATCGCGCCTGGGGCTCCGTGAAAAACGCAATGTCGGGTCTGGTCAAAGTCACACCGCCGGATCAGGCGCAGCTCGCAATGATCTCACCGGATGCTGAATACTTCCTGCGCAATAACATTGCATTGCAATTGCAGTCGGCCCGCCTGGCCCTGCTGCGTGGGGAGCAAGCGATTTTCCTGCAAACGCTGGACGATACCAGTGCCCTGCTAAACGCCTATTTCGACCTCAGCAGCGAGCAGGTCACAAGTGCACAACTGACTATCAGCGAAATTCGCAACAATGTTTTCACAGTCTCAATGCCTGATATCTCTAACTCCCTGCGCTTACTTCGCCAGTTCCGTACGCTACGTGAGACCAGCGAGTGAAGATTGGCCTCATCGTTGTTCTGGTGCTCTTTGTAAGTGCTTTTGGGGCGCATTTCCTGCTCTCTGATCCTGGCTATGTTGTCATCAAATTCCGCGGCTATCTCATCGAAATGTCGGTTCCGGTGTTGGCACTCCTGACGGCCGCGCTATTCGCCACGATTTGGTTAATACGAAAGATCGTCATCGCGCCGCGTCGAATCGGCGAAGCGGCCGGTCGCTTCCGTTCTGCTCGTTCCGGACAGAAAATGACGCGTGGAATGATCGAGGTCGCGGAAGGCAATTTTGCCCGCGGCGAACGCATGTTGGCGCGCGCAGCGAGCACCAGTGATTCTCCGTTGTTCAACTACCTGCAGGCCGCACGCGCAGCGCATCTGCAGGGCCGTAATGAGCGACGCGATGACTGGCTCAAGCTGGCCTATCAGGAAGTTCCGGAGGCCACGAACGCGGTATTGTTGACGCAGGCCGAATTTCAGCTCGATCAGGGCCAACATGAACAGGCGCTGGCGACTTTACGACGACTGGATGAGAACTCGAAGGATCACGGCCACGCCCTCGCGTTGATGGGTCGTTTGTATTTCCATCTGCAAGACTGGGTAGCGCTTCGTGAGCTCCTGCCACGGGTGAAAAAGCATGCTCAGTTAAAGCCCGAAACGCTGGCGGCGTGGTCCAACCGCGTCCATCGCGAGCAGCTGGATAACGCAGCCGACGGTGATGCGATAACGCTCGTCTGGAAGGCGATTCCAAAAACCCAAAAGACTGACATTGCGGTACTCGAGTCGTATTACACAGGTCTGATAAGAGTCGGGCTTGATCAAAGAGCGGAAAAAGAACTCGCCTCGGCATTGAAATCAAACTGGCGCGGTCCGCTGGTACGGCTTTTCGGGCTGGTTAACAGCAGTGATTCGAGCAAACAGCTCAAACGGGCAGAGGGCTGGCTCTCGAACCACAGTGAGGACCCCGACCTGCTACTGACTGCAGCACGTCTGTGTCTTCGCAATGAGCTCTGGGGAAAGGCCCGCAGCTATCTGGAAACGGTCATCAGCCTGCGACCGAATCCTGAGGTGTACCAGGAGTACGGTGCCTTGCTTAACCAGCTGGGTGAAGCTGACGCCGCGGCGGATGCTTATAGAGATGGCCTCGGCCTGCTCGCCGGAAACAATCTCCCCGCCCTTGAACATCAATTGAACGAGTAGCCAACGGTCGACGCTCGCTCAGACCAGGCACCTACGGCTGGCTGCGCTTGCTCCGCAGCCATGCAGTGAGTGGCTCCCACTCATCCCAGTCAGGCCACGCCAGATATTCCGGCAACTCGAAGATGCCAATACCCCGCGTATAGGCACGTACGTAATTCTGTGCTTCACGCAGTGCGGCCACGTAAGGAACCCTGGCTTTCGTCAGGTACTCATCGAGATCGTCATAAATCAAGGTGTTTTCGCGCACGCGATTGGCGACAGCCGCGATCTTCGCCTGTTTTTTTGCGATCTTGCCAACACCCTTCAATTCTTCGAGGAATGTTGACGTCGCCTGCATATCGATAGTCGACGGCAGCACTGGAACAACAATCGTTTCCGCATGCTTTACGAGATCAACCAGTTCAGCGCCATGCGAACGTGCCGGCGCATCAATCACCAGGATGTCAGCATTACGCGGAGCATGTCTAAGCCCATCCTCGAACCCGGCAACAGCGGCAATACTCGCGCGGTTGTCAGGCCGGCGCGCAAGCCAGTCGAGGCTCGAACGTTGTGGATCGTAGTCCGCCAGGGCGACAGCCGCACCTTGCGTTGCGAAATAAGAAGCTATGTTGGTCGCGAGGGTGCTCTTACCGCAGCCACCTTTCGCATTCAGTACCATTATGTGCCGCACGTCACTCTCCAAGGGCAGTTTGTTAGTTTGATTGGTAGTTTATGTAAACTACAGAGGCCGCATTAAAAAGTCCATTGAACGAGATTGCAACGCATAATTAACAACATGCAAGTCCCCTACCGCAAAATGCACGGCACCGGAAACCTGATCCTGATTGTTGATCAACAACTGGAACATCGTGAACCACCGGGCGTCGATAAGTTGCGCGAACTGGGTAACGAACAGACAGGGCCAGGTTTTGACCAGTTGATGTGGGTCGAATCTGCGAACGATGATTCGAGTATGGCGAGTTATCGTGTTTTTAATAGTGACGGGTCCGAGGTCGAGCAATGCGGCAACGGTGTGCGTTGCGTTGCTCGCTACCTCGCCGATAGAGACGCGGCGATACTGGCGTCGGACAAGCCTCTGGAATTCGTGCTGCAGAGCCCCGCAGGGCCTGTTGCCGCACGTGTTTATGCAAATGGTCAAGTTGCTGTCAGCATGGGTGCACCAATTTTTACGCCCGAGGAGATCCCGTTTCACGCAGATAGCGTCGCAGACGCCTATGGTCTGGCCGTTGGTGAAGACTCTATCGAGATCGCTGCACTTTCGATGGGCAACCCCCACGCCGTAATTGACGTTGAGGATGTTCAAACAGCGCCGGTCGAAGAGCTGGGTCCGCGCATCGAAAATCACGAGCGCTTTCCCGAGCGAACGAACGTTGGCTTCATGTATGTCCGCAACCGCACTGACATTGATCTTCGGGTGTACGAACGCGGCGCGGGTGAGACAGCCGCTTGCGGTACAGGAGCGTGTGCCGCTGTCGTCTCCGGACAGCAGCGCAATCTGCTCGACGACGACGTTACTGTGCATCTTCCCGGCGGCGAAGTCGTGGTAAGCTGGCGCGGCGGCGATGCTCCTGTCTGGCTCATGGGCAACGCCGAATTGATCACAGTTGGAACGATAGATTTACAGGAATGAGCGAGATATGAGCACGCAAGCAGAAGTTGAATACGTTGATGACGAATTATCGGAGCAGGCGGTTCACGACTACCTGGCAGGGCATCCGAATTTCTTCGAAAACCACGCAAGCCTGCTGAATTCACTGCACCTGTCCCACGCCACTGGTGGTGCCATTTCGCTGGTTGAGCGTCAGGTATCGGTCCTGCGCCAGAAAGACCTGAAGCTTGAGAAGCAACTCAAGGAACTGATCGAAGTCGCGCGCGCTAACGACCTGCTATCCGCCAAGATTCACGAGCTGAGCATGCAATTGCTGGCAGCGGCCGATCTGAAATCAACAATTACGGCACTTGAGGTCGGAATGCGCAGCGGATTCGGCGCAGATCACGCTGTCCTAGTCGTCTTCGGCGACCCGGACGCATTCAACGATATTGATGCAGGCCGGTTTTTCCGCGTTATCGAAAAAGGCTCCGGTGCACTCAGTCCGTTCAAAACATTCCTCGCCGGAAGTTCGGCGCGTTGTGGGCAAGTTCGGGATGCGCAGCGCGAATTTCTGTTCAGAGAGGATGCCGATGAGGTTGGTTCCGCGGCGCTGGTGCCGCTCACGGACGGAACGGATATTGGCTTCCTCGCAATCGGCAGTGCCGATGCGAATCGATTCCACCCAGGCATGAGCATCGATTTCCTGACGCGTCTCGGCGATCTCGTTGCAGGCGCACTGAAACGCTACTAGAGCGACTCTGCTGTGGACAATGCGGGCTGGATTGACAAGTTTATTCGGCACCTCGATTTCGAACGCCGGCTATCGCCCGAAACCTCAAAAAATTATCGCCGCGACCTCCTCGCATTACGCAAATTTCGTGATTACTCGGGTATCGATTCCTGGCGCGGGATGGACAGCGAGCATTTTAGGGCGTTTTCGGCGTCTTGCTATCGCAAGGGCCTGAGTGCCAGGAGCATTCAACGCAGACTTTCTGCCTGCCGCTCATTCTTTCGTTACCTCATTCGTGAAAAACATATCGCAAGGAATCCGGTTACGGACGTATCGGCGCCAAAAGGCAAGAAGCGACTACCGGACAATCTGGACGCAGACCGCATGGCGCGACTACTGGATATTTCCGGCGATGGACCCCTGGTCGCCCGGGATCGGGCAATTCTTGAGCTTCTGTACTCGTCCGGATTACGACTGTCCGAACTGACGGGTCTCAATCAAGGCGATGTCGACATGCACGATGCAACGGTTCGGGTCACTGGCAAGGGCAACAAGGATCGAATAATCCCGGTCGGAAAAAAAGCACTCGCCGCCCTGCGACTATGGCAGACCGCCCGTTCGACTATGGCAAGTACCGAGGAACCCGCGCTGTTCGTTAGCAACCGTGGCTCACGCATCAGCAAACGCTCCGTTCAGGCGCGCGTGGCACACTGGGCCCGCCGGCAAGGCATAGATGCGAACGTTTACCCGCACCTGTTCCGGCATTCCTTCGCTACGCATCTGCTGGAATCAAGCCATGATCTACGCGCTGTTCAGGAACTTCTCGGGCACGCAAACATCTCAACTACTCAGGTGTATACGCACCTTGATTTCCAGCATCTGGCCCAGATATACGACCAAACTCATCCGCGGGCGCGCAAGAAAGATCGATCATAAGGTCGACTATCCTCGCCAAAACAGGAAGATCACCATGGAACAATTTCGAGGGACGACCATTGTCTCCGTGCGTCGTAATGGCAAGGTAGCCATCGCTGGAGACGGACAAGTCAGCGTAGGCAACACCGTCATGAAAGGCAACGCACGCAAGGTCCGGCAAATTGCCGACGGCCGTGTCATCGCAGGTTTCGCCGGTGGTACTGCCGATGCGTTTACCCTGTTTGAGCTTTTTGAAAGCAAGCTGGAGCAATATGGCAACCTGACCCGCGCCGCGATTGAGCTTGCAAAGGACTGGCGCACGGATCGCCGCTTGCGACGTCTGGAGGCCCTGTTGTGCGTAGCCGATGCCGACACATCATTGATTATTTCCGGGAACGGCGATGTTATCGAACCCGAGAACGATCTCATGGCGATCGGCTCCGGCGGACCGTTCGCACAAGCTGCCGCACTTGCGCTGCTGCACAACACGGACCTCGAAGCTGCCGATATCGCGAAAAAAGCCTTGTTGATTGCTGGCGATATCTGCGTATTCACTAACCACAACATCATCATTGAAGAACTGTAATGTCACAGATGACTCCCAGAGAAATTGTCCAGGAGCTGGACAAACACATCGTCGGTCAGGACGAAGCGAAGCGGGCTGTAGCAATCGCACTTAGAAACCGCTGGCGGCGTGTGCAGGTAGATGAGCCCCTGCGCAGCGAAATCACACCCAAGAACATTCTGATGATTGGGCCAACGGGCGTCGGCAAAACCGAAATATCCCGTCGGCTGGCGCGACTGGCCCGGGCGCCGTTCGTAAAAGTCGAAGCGACGAAATTCACAGAAGTCGGCTATGTCGGTCGCGAGGTCGACAGCATCGTACGTGACCTCATGGACGTTTCGATCAAGCTGATCAGGGAAGATGCCGTGGCGAAAGTGCGGCATCGTGCCGAGGATGCCGCTGAAGAGCGTGTTCTTGATGCGCTGTTACCGCCGCCATCCCCGAGTATCGGAATTACGCCTGATGCGGCACCCGCGGACAACGACACCCGGCAGAAATTCAGAAAAATGTTACGTGAAGGAAAGCTCGACGACAAAGAAATTGAGATTGATATTCTGGCCATGCCGGTCGGCGTTGAAATTATGGCGCCGCCGGGCATGGAAGAGATGACCAGTCAGTTGCAAGGCATGTTTCAAAACCTGGGTAACAGCCGCAACAAGACTCGAAAACTCAAGGTGAAAGAAGCGTTTCGCCTTCTGACTGATGAAGAAGCCAGCAAGATGCTTGACGAAGAGGAGCTCAAGACCCAGGCGCTTGAGGCCGTTGAGCAACACGGCATTGTCTTTCTGGACGAGCTGGACAAAGTCGCGCGGAGTTCAGGCACACAGGGTGCCGACGTTTCCCGGGAGGGTGTGCAACGCGACCTGCTGCCACTGGTTGAGGGCTCTACCGTCAACACCAAATACGGCATGGTAAAAACGGATCACATCCTGTTCATAGCTTCAGGTGCGTTCCACGTCTCGAAACCATCAGATCTGATCCCCGAGTTGCAGGGACGTTTCCCGATCAGGGTCGAACTGAAGTCGCTCACCACGGAAGACTTCGTGCGGATTTTGACAGAACCGGACGCATCGTTAACTTCACAGTACGCCGCTCTTCTAAACACCGAAGAGGTGCAGCTGGAGTTTGCCAAGAGTGGCGTGCGTCGAATTGCGGAGGTGGCGTTTCAGGTCAACGAAAACACAGAGAATATCGGTGCGCGACGCCTGCATACCGTGATGGAGCGACTACTCGAGACGGTCTCATTTGAGGCCTCGGACAAGAGCGGCTCTAAACTGACGGTCGACGCCGGTTACGTGAATGACCACCTTGCAGAATTAGCACAAGATGAGGACCTCAGCAGGTATATTTTGTAGTCCGCATTGAGTGTTGGATTGCCAATAGTTACAGATCGCTTCACTCACAGGCGCTAACCTGCAACTATTGGCAATCCAACACTCTTAGTACTGGCTCAGCGTCTAGCCCGTCTGTATCCTCGAAAAATGAATACACAAAAAGATGAGACCACTCACTTCGGTTATGAAACTGTGGCGGCCAACGATAAGGCCGGGATGGTCAGGGGTGTGTTCGATTCTGTAGCCAGCCGTTACGACATCATGAATGACCTGATGTCGGCGGGGCTGCATCGTTTGTGGAAGCGCTATACGATCGATCAGGCTGACATCAGGCCGGGCAACATTGTTCTTGATCTCGCCGGCGGTACAGGTGACTTGGCTCGCGAATTTGCGCGCAAGGTCGGCAAGGGCGGCCAGGTCGTGCTCGCGGACATCAACGCCGCCATGTTGAAACAGGGGCGTCGCCGCCTTATCGATGCCGGAATTTCGGGTTGCGTCAATATCGCGCAGGTCGATGCTCAGGATCTGCCGTTCGCGGATGCGACCTTCGACTGTATTACCATGGCATTTGGTCTTCGCAACGTCACAGACAAAGACGCTGCGCTGGCATCGATGCTGCGTGTGCTGAAGCCGGGCGGCAAAGCGATGATTTTGGAGTTCTCGGAGCCCAACAAGGCGATCAAACCCGCGTACGACCTCTACTCTTTCAAAGTGCTGCCGACGATTGGAAAGTTGGTCGCCGACGATCCCGACAGCTATCAGTATCTTGCCGAATCAATACGCATGCATCCTGATCAGGAAACACTGAAGACCATGATGGAAGGCGCTGGTTTTGAGCGTTGTCGTTTCCACAATATGGCCGCGGGCATTGTTGCTCTTCACATTGGTTATCGGATTTAGCGCGTAATGGATGCTCTCGAAGCGATGCTGCGCCCGTTCGCTAGAATACTGAACAGGAATATTCAGGACTGCATGCCCGCGCGCGAGCTATGCATGGAACTGTCTGGGGCGTTGGTTGCGATTCGAGTCCGCGATACGGGGCTCGCCGCCTACATCAATATTGCAGACGACGCGCTCGACATTGTGACCACAGCATCGAAGGAACCGGACCTGGTTATGACCGGCTCGTTAATCACGCTGGCGCGCCTAAATGGCCGCTTTGGCGAGGAGGCGATTCGCAATGGTTCGCTGGATCTGACCGGCGACGCAGAGCTGGCCGGCCAATTTCAAAAATTGATGTCTTACGCGAAGCCCGACCTAGAGGAAGAACTGTCCGGCGTCGTCGGTGACGTTGCGGCGCATCGTCTGGGCGAGGTCGCAAGAGGCTTTCGGCGCTGGGGGAAAAACGCTGGAACTACCATGGGGGCGAACATTCGAGAGTACTTGCAAGAGGAAAGCCGCGATGTCCCGAGTCGCTATGAGCTCGAAAAATTTGCTGCTGACGTGAGTACCTTACGAGACGACGTAGAACGCATCGAAGCTCGTCTCGCGCGACTACAGGGCGATAGCTAGCATGGCGAAGCGCCGTACATTGATGCGAATGATCACGATTCAGCGGGTACTCGTTAAGTACGGCCTCGACGAAATTATCAAGCAAACACACTTGCTGCGCCCACTGCGCTTTCTTTTCTATCTCGCGCCACGACGACGCCGAAGCGACGCACCGGTCGGCGAAAGAATACGGCTCGCGCTCGAAGAACTGGGGCCCATCTTTGTCAAGTTTGGTCAGGCCATCTCGACCCGCCGCGATCTGTTACCACCCGATATCGCTGACGAACTCGCTAAACTTCAGGATGCAGTGCCGCCGTTCCCGGTCGATCAGGCGGTCGCAATTGTTGAAGGTGCCTACGGCGAATCGGTCGACAAGGTGTTCGAACGTTTCGATAAGGAGCCCCTGGCTGCCGCCTCTATCGCACAAGTACACACCGCGAAACTAAAGGCAGGACACGAAGTCATCGTCAAGGTGCTGCGACCTGGCGTGCAGGAGCAGATCGAGCGTGACCTCGCGGTGCTGCGCGCACTGGCTGGTCTGGCTGATCGATATTGGGAGCACGGCAAGCGCTTACGACCTCTGGAGGTCGTCGACGAGTATGAACACACCATTCTCGACGAGCTTGATCTCATGCGTGAGGCCGCTAACACGGCACAGCTAAAACGGAATTTTCAGGACTCCGACATGCTGTACGTACCGGACGTCTACTGGGACTACTGCCGGCCCGAGGTTCTGGTGCAGGAGCGCATTTACGGCACGCCGATCAGCGACATGAAAACGCTGCGAGAGGCCGGTACCAATATTCAGATGCTGGCCGAAAACGGTGTTGAGATATTTTTCACACAGGTATTTCGCCACAACTTTTTTCATGCCGACATGCATCCGGGAAATATCTTCGTCATCACGACGGACCCCGCAAGACCCAAATACGCCGCCGTCGATTTCGGAATCGTCGGCACATTAAGCCCCGAGGATCAGCGTTATCTCGCTGAGAATTTCCTCGCATTTTTTGACCGCGACTATCAGCGTATTGCCAAACTGCATCTCGACAGCGGCTGGGTGCCGGCTGACACGCGGGTTGATCAGCTTGAGACTGCGGTTCGAACTGTATGTGAGCCCATATTCAACAAACCATTGGCCGAGATTTCATTTGCACAGGTACTGATGCGACTTTTTCGCGTGGCACAGCGGTTCAATGTCGAAATTCAGCCGCAGATGATTTTGCTGCATAAGACGCTTTTCAATATTGAAGGGCTCGGCAGACAACTCTACCCGCAGCTCGACCTTTGGAAAACTGCGCATCCGGTGCTCAAACGCTGGATGAGTGAGCAGCTCGGCGGTCGCGCCATGCTCAAGGACCTGCGCCAAAACCTGCCTCAGCTACGCGATGCTCTGCAGGAACTACCAGCGATACTGCAACATCTGGGCGAACAAGCTGCGGAAGGCCGTATCAAGCTCAATTTGCAGTCGCCGGAGTTAAAGGAAATCCGCGACCAGTTGACACTCCAACAGCGCCAGCGCTACTGGTTAACGGCCGCAGCCACCGCGATCGTTTCAGGCGTTCTGTTCATGATCCTGGGCTCAAATACTGAATGGGGATTGGGCTTGCTCGCAGTCGGCGGCATTGCCGGCTTTATCGCGCGTCCTTGAAATCTCGGTTTCGATACCTCTGGCTGCTTGCCGGGCTGGTATTTGTCGCACTCGCCGCAGTTGGCGTCATTTTGCCACTCCTGCCGACCACACCCTTCCTGTTATTGGCGACCTATTGTTTTGCGCGGTCCTCACCACGGCTTAATCACTGGCTGCTGACACATCGAAGTTTTGGACCAATGATCAATAACTGGCAACAATACGGCAGCATTGATCGACGCTCGAAAAGTATTGCACTGATTGCGATTTTCTTCACTATCAGCATTACACTGCTAATTGGCGTTCCCTGGTGGGCGCTTGCAGCTCAGTCGATCGTGCTGGTAACGGCTGCGACGTTTATTCTGACGCGTCCGAACCCGCCTCGGTAATTCAGTACCAAATCAATTCTACGTCCGGTTTCGGAATACTACGTTTACCATTTGTACAAAATGCACCTCTTGAGTAACCTGCATCCGATGAGCTTAATGACTCCGAGCGCTGCGGCGACAATTGAGGCGCTAGACTGATGTGGAAGCAAGTCGCCCGATTGCTGCTTTGGACCTGTGGATGGCGGGCCATTGGTGCGATTCCCGAAGAATCGAAAGCCGTATTCATAGCGGCGCCACATACCTCGAACTGGGACGGATTCTGGGCGCTGACGTACAGGGTTGCGATCGGTTTGGACATTAGATTCTTTGCGAAGGACGCGCTGTTCTGGTTTCCGCTGGGAGTCTTATTGCGGGGTCTGGGCGGAATTCCTTTAAACCGCTCGAAGGCTCAGTCTTCGGTTCAACAGGCAGTCTCAATGTTTGAGACAGAAGACAGTTTCTATTTCGGCCTGGCACCAGAAGGTACGCGCGGCTTGCGAGATAGCTGGAAAACCGGCTTTTATCGCATCGCAAGCGAAGCGAAAGTGCCCGTATTTCTGGGCCTCATCGATTATCAAAATAAGCGTGTGGGAATCGGTGGTCGACTGGACCTGAGCGGGGACTCAAATGCCGACCTGAAGAAGTGCGCCGATTTTTACGACGGTATCAAAGGCCGCTGGCCGAAAAATACGACACCCGTACGTTTCCCGGAATAAAGAAAGGACACACGAATTGACACCCACGAAACGTACTATTCGAAGCTTTGTCCGAAGGACGGGACGGCAAACTCCCTCGCAGCAAAAAGCGCTACAGGAGCTGTGGCCTAATGCAGGAATTGAGTACAGTAATGAGCAGCTCGATTTTGCGGCAGTATTCGGCCGCGCCGCTGATACGGTGATGGAAATCGGCTTCGGCAACGGCGACACGCTGGTTCAACAGGCTGCCGAGAACCCGCACAAGAATTATCTGGGTGTTGAGGTGCATGAACCAGGCGTCGGCCACTGCCTTCTAAAAGCTCGCGACGCCGGGATCGGCAATTTGCGCCTGATCATGCATGACGCGATTGACGTATTTTCGGACCAGATTCCCTGTGAGTCACTAGCTCGCGTGAACCTCTATTTCCCGGACCCATGGCCGAAAAAACGCCACCACAAGCGTCGCATCGTTCAGCACGACTTCCTGAACCTGGTAGCGGATCGACTGCGGGGCGGTGGCAGCCTGAACATCGCAACAGATTGGGCTGACTACGCAGAACACATTGACGAAATACTGTCCCAATCTGATCGATTCACGTGTTCTGAGCGACGCGTACACGACGGCGAGCAGCCGCTTGACCGGCCTCGTACCAAGTTCGAGCAACGCGGACTGAGAAAAGGTCATCAAATTTGTGACTGGTGTTTCGTGAAATAGGCTTGCGCTTCTCGGCGCGTGTTCTATAACTAATATATAGATACACAAAATTGGCGAGGACGATTCACTCATGGCCACTCAATTTCCTGTCATAGGCAGCTGGTTTCGCCGGCCAAACGGGACGTTGTTTGAGGTTGTCGCTGTTGACGAAGACGATGATACGGTCGAAATTCAGCAGTTTGACGGGACCATTGGCGAAATCGAGTTTGAGTACTGGCCACGACTCTTGCTCGTTGAGGTCAGCGCCCCAGAAGACTGGTCAGGCTCTGTCGATATGGACCCTGAGGACTATGTTGGAACGAGCGCGTCGGAAATGCCCAATGGCTTTCACGATCCGCTGGAATTTCTGAACAAGTCCTAGACGCGCTACCGAAGCTACATGCTGTCAGGACCGCTTGCGTAGATGACCCCGTCACGTACTGAGACTTCCACTTTTCGTAGTGACCCGCCTCTGCCGGGCCCGGCGAAGCAATTACCCGTTTCGATTTCGTAAGTCGCACCGTGCGACGCACAAATAATGGCGGCCTTGTCCTTGGTCAGGAATTTGTTTGGGGACCAGTTCAGTGGGTGGCCAACATGCGCACAGAAGTTTTGGTAGGCAAAAACATGGTCGCCCTGCCGAACGACGAAACCACGGAATGGCCAGTCACCGTCACCGATAGCAAACTCCCGACAACCAGGATCCTCCAGCTCGTTTAGCGGGCCGACCTCGACTTCCACATCGCTCACTCGGTGAGTTTCTCATTCCACGGCGCGACTTTGAAAAGCAGCAACATGCCAGGGACCGCACATGCTACGCACAGAAAAAAGAAATTCGTCCACCCCGTGTACTCAACGATAACTCCCGTCACAGAGCTGGCAAGTACTCTGGGAACCGCAGCCAACGCTGTAAATAGGGCCAATTGTGTTGCAGCGAATGCCGGATTAGTCGTGCGCGCCATGAATGCGATTAGAGCCGCAGCACCAAGACCAACACCGAGATACTCGAAGAACACAGCGGCACCGAGCATGAAGGGATCCGGGCCAACTTCCGCTAACACCGCGAAGCCGAAAATGCTGATGATCTGAACGACACCAAACAGCCATAGCGCACGATTAATCGATAGCTTTACCATTATCAGACCACCGGCCATGCTACCGCTCAAGAACGCGATGATTCCCGCCGTCTTTGAGATCGCTCCGATTTGCGTCATTGTAAAGCCAAGAGCAACAAAAAACGGCGTCTGCAATGCCGTCGCCAAGTTGTCGCCGAGCTTATAGAGAAAGAGGAAAGCGAGCACAAGCAACGCGGGCCTAAAGCCAATTCGAGCGATGAAGTCCCGGAACGGTTCGACAACGGAGTCTTTCAGCGTTTTCGGGGGCGTCGGTTCAGCGATCGCTTCATCAATTGCCAGTGTCGTTACTACGCCAACCAACATGAACAATGCCACGACGCCGAAGACCATATGCCAGGCCAGGTGGTCAGCAAGAATGAACCCGAGTCCGCCAGGAATCAGTCCCGACAGACGATAGGTTTGCACGTGGATTGAGTTGCCCAAACCAAGTTCGACGTCCGGCAGTAACTCTCGCCGGTAGGCGTCCAGCACGATGTCCTGACTGGCGCTGAAGAAAGCAATGGCCACGGAGATATAGGCAATACTCCAAAGTGAGACTTCAGGTTCAAAGAAGCCGATCGACCCGATTGAAACCAATAATACGAGCTGCGTAACAAGCATCCAGCCTCGACGGTGGCCCAAGAAAGGCAAAGTGAACCGGTCTATGATCGGCGACCACAGAAATTTCCAGGTATAGGGAAATTGGACAAGTGCAAAGAATCCAATCTCTTTGAGCCCAACGCCCTCCACCGCGAGCCACCCCGGGATAAGCTGAAAAAGGAGAAACAGCGGCATCCCGGAAGTGAATCCCGTGAATACACAGATCAACATGCGTCGATTCAGGATTGCCTCTTTGAAGCTCTCCTTTCGTGATCGATCTCGAACGACGCTATTTACCATGTTTCCAGTCGAAATCCATCGTGATCGGTGCATGGTCAGAAAACCGCTCATCGCGGTAGATCGCTGAGCTTTTAGCCTTGTCACTCAGCCCTGGGGTTACGGCATGATAATCGAGTCGCCACCCAACGTTGTTATCCCAGGAACGACCTCGATTCGACCACCATGTGTACAGGTCTTCTTCCTGCGGCAGCGTGCGAAATGCATCCGTGAATCCGAATTCACCAAATACCTTATCGAGCCACGCCCGTTCTTCCGGCAAACAGCCGGAGTTCTTCTGGTTTTGCTTCCAGTTTTTGATGTCTTCTTCTTTGTGCACGATATTCCAGTCGCCACAAACCACATACTCTGAGCGCCGACGACGCAACTTCTTGAGATGCTCACCGAAGGAATCCAGGCAGCGATACTTGGCTTCCTGGCGGACATCGCCTGAAGACCCGGACGGCAGGTACAAAGACACCACATTGATACCGCCAAGTTGTACTTCAAGATAGCGGCCCTCGTTGTCGAATTCGGCGTCTCCGTAACCGCGAATGACTTTCTTCGGTTTGTGACGCGTATAAATAGCAGTACCGCTGTAACCTTTTTTCTCAGCATCTTCGTAATAGCAGTGGTAACCGCTCGGAGAAAAAACATCGTCGGTAAGTTGATGTACCTGCGCTTTGGTTTCCTGAATACATACGACGTCGGCCTTTTGCTTCGCCATCCAATCGAAAAAACCCTTTCTTGCTGCCGCTCGAATGCCGTTGGCATTAAGGCTTATGACGCGAAACAAATTCCCACTCCTGTGTCATACTCCGGTCCGAAAATGAACCGGGCGCGGTTATCATACAGAAGCGACAGGCGAGACCAACCAGAGTAGAGAAAAGATGCGCGCATATAAGAGAGAGTTTATCGAGCTGGCACTGGAGCTGGGCGTTCTCAGGTTTGGTGAATTCACGCTCAAATCCGGTCGTGTCAGCCCGTATTTTTTGAATGCAGGGCTTTTCAACACAGGCTACGCCGCCGCAAAGCTCGGCCGGTTCTATGCCGCTGCAATTGCGGAATCCGATGTTCGATTCGATATGCTTTTCGGACCCGCCTATAAGGGTATTCCGTTGGCAGCTCTCGCCGCTGCGTCGCTCGCTGAACAGCACGATATCGACGTGCCCTATTGCTTCAACCGCAAAGAAGCGAAAGCGCACGGCGAAGGCGGAAGTATTGTTGGCTCTCAACTGTCAGGCGGCGTACTCATTGTTGATGATGTTATTACGGCCGGAACGGCGGTCCGCGAGGCCTATCAGATCATTTCGGCAGCAGGTGCCGACGTCACCGGACTGGTAATATCACTGGATAGGCAAGAGCGCGGGCAGGGCCCGTATTCTGCCGTACAAGAATTGAAGCAGTCTCTGGATATCCCGGTTGTGAGTATTGTCCAGCTGGACGACTTGATCGACATACTTGAAGAATCAAGCGAGTACGAGGAGTTTCTGGAGCCCGTACTGAGCTATCGCAAGCAATACGGTGTAATCTCTTAAGTAGTTGATTATTCGCCGTGAGTCAGTGTTTACAAGGCTTCCGCGTGTGATTAAGCTGCAATAACGAGAACCAGTCCCGGGCAGACCCCACAATTCGATGGCATATTCGATCCTATGCGGAAACTAATCATACTCAGCGCGCTGCTGGTTTCAGCCTCTTTTGCGGCCGCACAAGAGACCCGGGTCTATCGATGGGTCGACAGTGACGGTACGGTGCATTATGGCGATAGCGTTCCCGCTGAGTATGCCGAGCTTCCCAAAGATGTCCTGAATGAGCGCGGCGTCACTATAGAAAACCTCGCAGGCAAGAAGACCGAAGAACAACTCGCCGCCGAGAAACTGGAAAATGAACGACTCGTCGCAAAGGAAAAGCAGCGGCGTGCCGATCAGGCTTTGCTCGCGACTTATCTGTCGGTTGAAGAAATTCTCATGCACCGCGACCGACGCATCGAGCTATTCCAGGCTCAATCAAAAGTAACTGAACTGTATCTCAACAATCTTAGTCGCCGACTCGAAATCATTCGCCAGGACGCGTCAAATTTCAAACCCTACAGTGAAAATTCTGACGCGCCGATGATCCCGAAAAACCTGGCAGAAGATCTCAGATCGACCAAAGACACGATCGAGCGCCACGAGGCGAATCTTAGGAAGTTTCGGGCGGACGAGGCAGAAATCAACGCCCGATTCGCCGGTGATATCACTCGCTTCAAGCGATTGAAGGGCATCGATACCGAGTAAGCTCAGTCCTTACCTGAATGACCGAAGCCGCCGGCACCTCTTTCGCTGGCATTAAACTCTTCAACGACCTGCAACTCCACCTGTGCCACGGGCACAAAAACCATTTGGGCGATTCGCTCAGCTGGCTGAACTTCATAGCTCGTCGCGCTGCGATTCCAGCAAGATATATACACCTGACCCTGATAATCAGAATCGATAAGACCCGTGAGGTTTCCGAGCACCAGTCCGTGTTTGTGGCCAAGCCCCGAGCGCGGCAATAACACTGCCGCAAGCGACGCATCGGCAACATGGATGGCCAGACCAGTCGGTACCAGCACTGTTTCGCCCGGCGCTACCCGTAGCGGTTCATCGATGCAGGCGCGCATGTCCATGCCCGCTGAACCCTCCGTCGCGTAATGCGGTAAAGGAATAGAATCTCCGACCCGTGGGTCAAGTATTTTTAGTTCTATGGATCGCAAGGGGAATGTGCCTTCAGTCTTTGGTCGAAATGATTGATAGCCTTGGCTGTGTATCGGTGCCGCGCGCAGCAAGAAAGCGTTGGGTAGCAAGCTCAATCAAATCACGTGCCAACCGGGCCTTCGACGAGACTGGGAAATTTTGCTCGCCATCGCTCCACAAGACCGTAGCGGAATTGTCGTCGCGGTCGAAACCGCAGTCCGGGCCCACGCGATTCGCAACTATCATGTCGAGGTTTTTCTTCTCCAGCTTGCCGCGCGCATATTCCGCCACGTTTTCCGTCTCCGCCGCGAAGCCGACCGTAAACGGTGCAGAATCGAGCGCAGCGACAGATGCAAGAATATCCGGGCAACGTACCAACACCAGACTCATCGATTCCTCGTTTTTCTTAATTTTCTGCAGCGCTGCATTCTCAGGGCGATAGTCCGCCACGGCGGCGGCGGACACAAAAATATCAGCATCAATAATCGCCTCATGTGTGGCCGCATACATCTGTTCTGCAGATTCGACATTCACAACCCGCAAGCCGGGTGGTTCCGGCAAATTGACTGGGCCACTGACGAGAATGACATCCGCACCCTGAGCAGCGGCCGCGCTGGCAATTGCGTAACCCATTTTTCCCGAACTGCGATTCGTTATGTAGCGCACCGGGTCGATCGCCTCGCGAGTCGGACCAGCCGTCACAACAAGCTTTCGACCTTCAAGCAGACCTTGCCCCTTGCCGCCCGTAAGATTGAACACCGTCGCTGCAATTGCATCCGGGTCGAGCATCCTACCGGGGCCGGTTTCGCCACAGGCCTGCGAGCCAATTCCGGGACCGATAATGTGAATACCTCGCTCTTCCAGTACTTCCCGATTGGCCTGCGTTGCAGGATTGCTCCACATGATGTGGTTCATTGCGGGAGCCAGCGCGATCGGCGCTTCGGTAGCCAGGCAGATGGTTGTCAGGAGGTCCGGTGCGCCGCCACTGACGATCCGCGCCATTACCTCAGCGGTCGATGGCGCGATTAGTACTATGTCCGCCCATCGAGCGAGTTCGATATGGCTCATCGCTGCCTCAGCTTCCTTGTCCCATAGATTGGAGCGTATCGGCCGCCCGGAAACGGCCTGCAGCGCAGTTCCAGTGACAAACTCTTCGGCCGAAGCCGTCATAACAATTTGCACCTCTGCGCCGCGCTCCCGCAGCCGCCTTACAAGGTCAGGTGATTTGTAAGCAGCGATTCCGCCCGTAATTCCGAGGACAATGTTCATCGGCGAAGCTTAGCCCGTAGCCGCCGGCAAGTTCCAGCGAATCGACGCATCCCGCCAGAATAATTTGTTGTAAGTATTGCTACTTTCGGCCATATGAGCGGCATTTTCAGGCATGCAGCAACAGGCGTCTCGGAGAAACAGGAACTCCGAGCCAGATTGACCGCTTGTAGGAACAAGGGCTGCGACATCACACTTTGACGGTGAGCAATGAATCGAAAAACCAGAGGTCCGACATCGAGCTGTTAGCCGCGATCATCACCGTGAGCGGCGACCAGTGCCCGCGTCGCAACGTAGCCGCTCGCCTGATGCATCGTTTCGGCAGCTTGCGTGCGCTATTGCATGCCACTGATGCGGAGCTCCTCGCCTGCAGCGGGATCGGCAAGGGCCGACTGAGCCTGTTGCGGGCACTGCCGAAACTCGCGCGCCGCTATTTCGAGGACTCGTTGCCTTGCGGCGAGGTGATTCGTAGCCCCGCCGACACGGAGTCATTCCTGAAAGCGCGCATGCAGCACCTGGACCACGAGTTGTTTTGTTGTCTGTATCTCGACAACCGGCATCGGGTTCTGCGCTTCGACGAACTATTCCGAGGCACTATAGATGGCACGTCGGTGTATCCGCGCGAGGTCGTTAAAGAAGCGCTCGGGGTAAACGCCGCGGCCGTCATACTCGCTCATAATCATCCATCGGGCGTCGCCGAACCCAGTCAGGCGGATGAGCGCATTACGAAACGGCTCAAATCCGCCCTCGATTTGGTCGATATTAGGCTTCTTGATCATTTGATCGTCGGATCAGGCGCAGCAACGTCTCTGGCCAGCCGCGGACTGCTCTAAATGCGGTAACAAAAGGGCTGCACGAGCGCTTGTATTGCAACGGTGACACTGGTATAAAGTCTCGCTCTCTGCCTACCACTCGTGGGCAACTTTTAGAAAAATCAGAGACTTACCCATGTCCAAGGTATGCCAAGTGACGGGGAAACGGCCGCAATCAGGCAATAATGTTTCTCACGCACACAATAAAACTCGTCGCCGCTTTCTGCCAAACCTGCAGAACAAGCGCTTTTGGCTCGAAACAGAGAAGCGTTTCGTTCGCCTGCGCATCTCGCATAAGGGCCTCAGAATCATTGACAAGCACGGTATTGAGAAGGTCGTTGCCGACCTCCGAGCCGACGGCCAGCGCGTTTAATCGCCGGAGGATTGAACTATGCGTGACAAAATCAAACTCGTCTCTAGCGCCGGATCCGGCCATTACTACACAGTGACCAAGAACAAGCGCCTGCATCCTGAAAAGATGGAGACAAAAAAGTACGATCCGACCATACGCAAACACGTGCTGTATAAAGAAGCCAAGATTAAATAGCTCAATCATCGACTTTCCTCCCCCGGAGGTCGGTCAACGAAGCTACGAAAGACCCGGTATTTCCGGGTCTTTTTTTGCCTATTTTTCAGCATCGGGCACAATACCGTATGCCTGAATTACCCGAAGTTGAAACCAGTCGGCGTGGTATAGAACCGCATATTATCGACAGCCCTATTGTGCGAGTAACCGTTCGCAACCGCAGCCTGCGTTGGCCGGTCTCAAAGCGCGTTGACCAGAGCCTTCTGGGTGCGACCGTCACTTCTGTCACCCGACGCGCCAAGTATCTTCTGATCAATACAGGCAGCGGCAGCGCAATACTGCATCTTGGCATGTCGGGTAGCGTCGTTATCGTTGATAGCGAAACGCCTGCTGGCATCCACGATCACGTCGACATCGATTTCGAATCCGGGAAGACATTACGCTTTCGTGATCCTCGCCGCTTCGGCTCCCTGCACTGGAGCAAGAACCCGCTGCAACACAAATTATTGAAGTCACTTGGCCCGGAACCATTGCATGACGAATTTGATGGCGGGTATCTGTGGCAGAGGTCGCGTGGCCGGCGTGTCAGCATCAAACAATTGATTATGAATGCCAACGTTGTTGTTGGCGTTGGCAATATTTATGCGAGCGAGTCACTCTTTCTGGCCGGTATCAACCCGAAGCGCGCAGCAGGGCGGGTGTCGCGCCTTCGCTACGAGGTTTTAGCCGATGTCATCAAAGATGTCCTCGCGAAAGCCATCAAGGCTGGTGGCACAACTCTCAGGGATTTCTATGGCGGCGATGGTGAACCCGGCTACTTTTCACAGCAACTCGAAGTCTACGATCGGGACGGCGAGCATTGTCGTTATTGCAACACGATTATTCGGTCATTCGTCCAGGGACAACGCTCGACATTCTACTGCCATCGCTGTCAGACCTGATTAGTCGCGGCCAACCTTCGCGAGCAAAGCCTCTTTTACATGCGGTGACACGAACTCGGTGACATCACCGCCAAGCGAGGCGACCTCCCGGACCAGCGTCGAAGAGATGAATGTGAATTTGTCCGTCGGCGTCAGAAAGGCGGTTTCGACGTCCTGAGTCAGGTGCCGATTCATGCTCGCCAGTTGAAATTCGTACTCAAAGTCGGATACCGCACGTAGTCCCCTGACTATGACGGCCAGGTTATTGTCGTGTGCGAAGTCGATCGTGAGCCCCTCATATCCGGCAACCTCAACATTGTCGATCTTCGCCAGCGTCTGCTGCGCAAGATCAACTCTTTCCTCAAACGAGAACATTGTCTTTTTTGTGCCTGTATTCGCTGCAACAGCGACAACGACTTTGTCGTAAAGCTTTGCAGCGCGCCGCACGAAGTCTTCATGTCCAAGTGTGATCGGGTCGAAGGTACCCGGGTACATCGCTGAGACTGTCATTTAGCGGACCTCTCCTTAGTCGTTTGTTATCGCGAGCAAATAGCGAACATTGCCAGCCGTTTTGTTTCTTAGCACCTGCCATTGTTCCGGGATACAGGATTCGGACTGACCTTTACCCATCTCGACGTAGACTCGCGCGCGCCTGGCCAGCCAATCCCGATCTGTCAGTAGTCTACACAATTCGCCGTGCAGTTCGGCAGCGAACGGTGGGTCGAGGAACACGATATCGAATTGCTCCGGTTCTGATTCGGCAAGATACTTCGTTGCGTCCATCTTCAGCACAGTCGCGTTGTTCGCATCGAGCGCCTCAAGATTGCTCTGCAATGTCTTGGCCGCGATTGCTGATTTTTCAATGAAGACTGCACGGCGCGCTCCTCTGGACAGTGCCTCGATCCCAAGCGCGCCCGTTCCCGCACACAAATCCAGGCATCTCGCAGCATGGATATCGGGCGTCAGCCAGTTGAATAGCGTTTCTCGAATGCGCTCGGGTGTCGGTCGCAGCCCTGGAACTTCCGCAATCTCTAAAAGGCGGCTACGCCAGTTTCCCGCTACAATACGCAGCTGTCCCGATTGGGACTTTTTCTTGTCTGCTGATTTACGACTGACCATATCCTGTGAACGTATAACGATGTTTGGAAAAAAAGAAAAGCCCGAGAAGCGAGAAGGTTTCCTCAAACGTCTCCGCGCGCGCATCAATAAGGGCGACAACTGGCTCACATACGACCTCGCAAACCTGGTTCCCGGTGGCAAGATTGATGAGGCCGTGCTTGAGGATCTGGAGTCGCTGCTGGTCATGGCAGATGTCGGTATCGACACGACCGAACAAATAATTTCGGACCTTAGGCACAGCCTGGCACGCAACGAGCTCCACGATATAGAGGCACTGCAGAATGGCCTGCGTAATTCGCTCCTGAAAATACTCGAGCCGGCCGAAAAGCCACTTGCGATCGAGAAGCCTGATGGACCCTTTGTTATTTTCATGGTCGGCGTAAACGGCGCAGGAAAGACGACCACGATTGGCAAGCTCGCCAAACACCTACAGGATAGCGGCTATTCGGTTATGTTGGCCGCAGGCGATACGTTTCGCGCAGCAGCCGTTGAGCAACTTCAGGCTTGGGGCGAACGAAACGAGGTGCCGGTAATTGCGCAGCAATCAGGTGCGGACCCGGCCGCTGTGATTTTCGACGCCTGGCAGGCCGCCAATGCTCGCGGCATTGACGTCTTGCTCGCCGACACTGCGGGTCGACTACAGAATCAGGCGGGTCTAATGGATGAACTTAAGAAGATGCAACGCGTCGTTAGCCGTCATGACGAAAACGCACCGCATGAAGTGATGCTGGTACTGGATTCGAGCCAGGGCCAGAATGCACTCGTTCAGGCGGAGAAGTTTCATGAGGCGCTTGGACTGACAGGGATCACGGTGACAAAGTTGGACGGTGGCGCTAAGGGTGGCATTCTGTTCGCTATTGCCAATCGCCTGCGAGTTCCGGTGCGCTTTATCGGTATCGGCGAATCCGTTGAAGACATGCAGACTTTTCGTGCCAGTGAGTTCGTTGACGCGCTGCTCGCGTCTGGTAACAGGGATAATTAATTCGGATGATCCGGCTCGAAAATCTCAGCAAACGATATCCCGGCGGACAGGAGGCGCTATCCGGCCTCAGCCTTCATATCGAGAAAGGCGAGATGGTATTCGTAACTGGCCACTCAGGTGCGGGTAAGAGCACCCTGCTGCGGTTGATCGCCCTCATTGAACGGCCAAGCGGCGGACAGGTTCTGGTCGATAATCAAAATACACAGCGCGTAAAAAGGCGCAAAATCCCTGCCTATCGCCGCCAGATCGGCATGGTGTTTCAGGATCATAAGCTCTTGTCCGACAGGACGGTCTTTGACAACGTGGCTTTGCCTCTGATTATTGCTGGCGTCAGTCATCGCGATGCCGGGCGCCGGGTACGAGCCGCGCTCGATCAGGTGAGCTTGCTGCACAAGGAAAAACGAAGTCCACAAACGCTGTCGGCCGGTGAACAGCAGCGGGTCGGTATTGCCCGCGCAATCGTTACTCGACCAAAATTATTGATCGCGGATGAGCCCACGGGAAACCTCGACCCCGATCTCTCGCTTGAAGTTATGCGTATTTTTCGGCGCTTTAATGAGGTCGGTGTGACATTGCTGATCGCGAGTCACGACATTTCACTGATCGATCGACTGGGTTGCCGACGCATTGCGCTGGAAGAAGGTCGGCTTCTACAGGAGGCGGATCCATGGCAGTAACGCGAAACGCTGATGCGGTTGCCCCGGTTCGCTCATCGGGGGCCTTTTCTATTTGGCTGACGCAACATGCGAGTACGTCTCTTGGCTCGCTGGGGCGTTTGGTCCGACAGCCGTTCGCAAGCTTGATGATTATCCTCGTTATCGGCGTCACGTTGGCACTTCCGGCGGCGATAAACGTCGTCGTAAAGAACGCGCAGTCGGTCAGCGGCAGTTGGGATAATGCGCTCGACTTCTCGGTTTATCTAAAGCCGGAACTCACCGTTAGCGAGGCTGAAGGCCTTGCGCGCGCAATTGGGCAGCGCGCTGATATTGAGTCGGTCGAGCTGGTCACAGCGGACGCCGCGCTGCAGGAGTTCAAGGCGCAATCCGGATTTGGTGTAGCGCTCGACCAACTGGGGAAAAATCCTTTGCCGCACGCACTTGTTGTGCGCCCAAGTGCGGGTAATACGAGTGCGATAACAAGCCTCTTGCACGAAGACCTTAGCGGTCTGCCGGAAACCGAGCTCGTGCAGGTTGATACTGCGTGGGTGCAACGCTTCCATGCCATCCTGGATATCGTGCGACAGGCAATCGCTATCGGAGCCGCGCTCCTGAGTATTGCTATCGTTGTTATCATTGGAAATACGATTCGGCTCGACATCGAGAACCGTCGCGAGGAAATCGAGGTCACCAAACTTATCGGTGCCAGCAATGCTTTTGTACGCCGTCCGTTCCTATGGACCGGCTTCTGGTATGGGCTGTTCGGTGGCAGCTTCGCTCTACTGTTGATCCAGTACGGGCTGTTTTTGCTGGAGGGGCCGGTTTCTCGCCTGGCTGGCTTGTATCAGGGCAATATCACTGTCACTACGATGGGATTCACTGAAAGCACTGCGTTGCTCGCGGCCGCCGTCCTGCTTGGCTTGTTGGCCTCCTGGGTAACGGCAGCGCGTCATATGCGTCGAATTGAGCCTAAATAAGCGAATTCCATTAAACATAACGCATGAACAAAATTCTCCTATATTGCTGTTTTATATAGAAATAGCTCTTTTTGTTCAACGGAACTAATGCGCGCTGTTAGCACTCTAACCTCCCGAGTGCTAAAATTGTCAGCCACAAACGGAGGTATTACATGACAACCGCTGTTCTGAAATCGAACCACGACCTAGTACTGGCAGGACCGGTAGGTAGCCTTGATGGCTATATCCAGGCTGTCGGCGGCATTTCTGTTCTCAGCAAAGAAGATGAGCAGGCACTCGCGCGACGTCTGATCGCGGACGAAGATCTGGATGCCGCTCGCGATTTGGTTATGGCCCACCTCAGATTCGTTGTACATATTGCCAAGGGCTACACCGGCTATGGACTGCCACTTAACGACCTGATCCAGGAAGGCAACGTCGGACTCATGAAGGCCGTCAAGCGCTTTGACCCGGACTACGGAGTCCGACTGGTCTCATTTGCCGTGCACTGGATTCGTGCCGAAATACATGAGTTTGTGCTTAAGAACTGGCGCATCGTCAAGGTCGCGACCACAAAAGCACAACGCAAGCTTTTCTTCAATCTGCGAAAGAAGAAGAAAACGCTGGCCTGGCTGACCGATGCCGAAACCAAAGCGGTCGCAAAAGACCTCGGCGTAAAACCGGCTGAAGTCACCGAGATGGAGAAACGACTGCATTCTCGCGACGCGATATTCGACCCAACGCCGGACATGGATGATGAACGTAACTTCACGCCAGCCGCGTACCTTCCCAGCCCGGATGCTGATCCAGCAAAACAGGTCGAGAAGGCAGACTTCAACGAAGATGCGACGACACGCATGCACGCGGCATTGAACATTCTTGACGATCGCAGCCGCCGTATTCTCGAAGAACGCTGGCTCACTGACGACAAGATGACGCTGCACGAGCTTGCCGCTGAATACAGCATTTCGGCAGAACGTATTCGCCAACTTGAAGTCAACGCCATTAAGAAGCTTCGCAACGCAATGGCGATTTAGACCGCTATTCGTATACCTTGGCCCGATACCGAACGTAGCCACCATCCTCAATGCCGTGTGGATCGTGGTGTGTCCAGTGCACCAGCCCACCCAGATCGTTCCATTCATACATGCCGCGGACATGTACACGGTCACCCATGCCGATAGGCACGCGTTTAGCGAGACCTATGTTGTGTGCGATTAGCAGCGTCCGTCGGTCACCGATATCGATAATGAATCGCTGGTGTCGGGAGCCCTCGTCGTCGTCCGTCAGCAGACGTCTCACGAAGCCTGTGACCTCGATCCAGCTTCCGTCGTCGCTTTTTTTGTAGAATTCGCCCATTCGATGCCCTTATTCTTTTGTTGGGGCAGATCTGCAGAGTGCCACAAAAAACGCGGCGAGCCATCCCTGGCCGCCGCGTATCTTTGATACTGCGAAATATTATCCCGCTGTAAGCGGCACCATCGTAATCTCTACGCGGCGATTCGCCTGACGTCCTGACGTTGAGCTGTTATCAGCTACGGGACGCGCTTCGCCCATTCCGAGCGTAATCAGGCGCTGGTCAATCACGCCCTGTCCTCTGAGATAGGTTGATACCGAAT
The DNA here is from genome assembly GCA_021773075.1 of Woeseiaceae bacterium. Taxonomy (GTDB): domain Bacteria; phylum Pseudomonadota; class Gammaproteobacteria; order Steroidobacterales; family Woeseiaceae; genus UBA1847. Next base: position 120,108 of record JAJFKT010000030.1, on the reverse strand, counting down.
TGGCACGACGCTCGGACAATCCCTGATTGTAAGAGTCACTACCTGTGCTGTCCGTATGTCCGGCAACTTCGACAACAGTCTGCTCATACTCAGCGAGCACTTTGCCGACCGAATTCAGCACATTGAAAAATGCAGGGCTTAAGTCCGAGCTATCCGTAGCAAACGTTACGTTACCCGGCATATTCAGAGTGATGTTGTCACCGTTTCGAACAACGCTAACACCGGTACCTTCAAGCTCGGCGCGCAAAGCAGCTTCCTGCTTATCCTGATAGTAGCCAATCGTGCCACCCGCCAGCGCACCAATGCCAGCACCGATCAGTGCATGCTGACGCCGCTCAACGGCATCGTCACCAGAGATCAAACCAACAACAGCACCGGCAGCGGCGCCAATCAGAGCGCCCTTTGTAGCCGAACTCGTCTTCTCTTCACGCGTATAGGCGTCAAGCGTCTTACAACCGCTCACAAAAACGGTTGTTACCGCCAATGCGAGTATTAATTTTTGAGACCTGATTTTCATCATCTTTCCCCATAGCTTGCAGTATGTACGGGTGCATTGTAGCCGCCCTGTACCTGAACACAGACTTAATTGACGCTTTTATGTCCGGATAAGTCACATATTTTTGCCATTATGAGGACTACGTCACAGGCGGCCGCTCGGCATGTAGAATAAGCAGCCGATCCCGTGAGAGCGCATTGTGACTGACATCGATAACTGGTTGATTCGATATGGAGAAGCGCACGAGAGTCTTCGCAACCCGCTCGTCTTTTGGGCCGCCGTGCCAATGATCGTAACCGGTATTACCGGGCTACTCTGGACGCTCCCGGTTCCGGCTGAATTCTACGAGATATCGCCGCTACTCAACTGGGGCAGCGCATTTATTATGGTCACGGCGATTTACTACTTCATTATTTCCCTGTCTCTTGCTATCGGCTTGTTGCCATTTCTATTGGGGCTTGCATCGATCCATATGTGGCTGGCAGGCTCCGGGTACTCCCCGTTAGCCGTATCGTCCGGTCTGGCCGCTGCCGGCACTGTCGGACTGGTGCTGGGTCGCGGCAACAGGCTCCGAGCGATCGTACAGGACTTCCAGCTGATTATGATCGCTCCCGCCTGGCTGCTCTCTGTCCTATACAGGCGTTTCGGAATACCCGTCTAGTCATATAGAATCGACGCCCCGAATAGCGATACCACCTCAGGAAGATAACTCGTGAGCAGCAAACTCGATCCAATGGACCTCTACGATGTCCGTTCCGAATTCTCCGAAGACGAAGTCTTGGTCAAAGACAGCGTTGGACGCTTTGTCGATGAGAAAGTCATTCCCCTCATGCGCGATGCGTTCGAAAAACATGAATTCCCGCGCCATCTGATCGGTGAGGCCGCCGAACTGGGCCTGCTCGGCAGCTCGATTGACGGCTACGATTGCGCCGGATTGAACAGCGTCAGTTACGGCCTGATCTGTCAGGAACTTGAGCGCGGTGATAGCGGACTTCGCAGTTTCGTGTCCGTACAAAGCAGCCTCGTAATGTTCCCAATCCATGCCTACGGCTCGGAAGAACAAAAACAGCGCTGGCTACCCGCGATGGCGCGCGGCGAGGCCGTCGGTTGCTTTGGCCTCACGGAACCACACGGTGGCTCCGATCCAAGCAATATGAAAACCCACGCCAAGCGCGACGGCGACGACTGGATACTCAACGGCGCAAAGATGTGGATCACCAATGCCACTATCGCGGATGCCGCCGTAGTCTGGGCGAAGACCGAAGACGGCGTCAAAGGCTTTATCGTTGAAAAAGATATGCCGGGATTTGACACTCAGGAAATTGAGAACAAATTCTCTCTCCGCGCATCCGTGACTGGCGCTCTGTTCTTTGACAATGTGCGCATTCCGGAAGCGAACGTCCTGCCGGGGGTATCGAGTTTGAAGGGCCCTTTGAGTTGTTTGACTCAAGCACGCTACGGAATCAGTTGGGGTGTAATTGGTGCTGCGCAAGCTTGCCTGGATGAGGTGCTGAATTACTCACAAGACAGAGTGTTATTTGGGCGGCCAATCGCGAATACCCAGGCGATACAAATGCGTCTGGCAGAAATGAGCCGCCAAATCACAATGGCGCAGCTCCTCTCTCTGCGCCTCGGTCGAATCAAGGACAACGGCCAGTTGAGTCCCACGCAGGTTTCACTCGCGAAGTGGAACAACTGTCGTGCGGCGATCGACATCGCGCGCGACGCCCGCGATATTCTCGGTGGAGCGGGTATAAGCGCAGAGTATGTTCCGATTCGCCACATGCTGAATCTGGAAAGCGTGATCACGTACGAAGGTACAGAAACTGTACATCAGCTTGTTGTCGGCAAAGAACTGACTGGGGTAAACGCGTTCTGAAGCTGCAACGTTGAGCGCTTCACGCTTACCGCAAGACAAGGACATGTGGCGCATCGCCGCACCCATGATTCTGTCCAATGTATCGGTGCCGCTTCTCGGCATGGTCGATACTGGCGTGACCGGGCACCTTGAAAATTCGGCGTATCTTGGTGCCGTTGCGATCGGGGCCGCGATATTCACGTTCATCTATATGGGCATGAATTTCCTGCGCATGGGCACAACCGGAATCGCCGCGCAAAGTTTCGGCGCGAACGACAACGACGGTCTACGTGCGTCTCTCGGGCAGGCCCTGATTGTTGGCCTCTTGATCGCGCTGGCACTCATCGCACTGCAAATACCAATCGGTGAGCTTGCACTTGCTTTGCTCGGTGGCGACGCCGAAACGCAAAAATATGCGAGCGAATATTTTTCGATCCGCATTTGGAGCGCGCCGGGAACGCTCGCGAACTATGCACTAGTTGGATGGTTTATCGGCCTGCAAAATGCCCGCATCCCATTTCTGATATTCCTCACGATCAACCTGGTCAACATCGCTCTCGACCTGTTCTTTGTTGTCGTACTCGGTATGAAAGTCGATGGCGTTGCTCTGGCTTCGGTCATTGCTGAGTACTCGGGATTCCTGGTCGGCGCAGGCTTCGTCATAGCGACGTTGAAGAAACGCGCGGGACGCTGGCCTCTGAGTCGACTGACGAACTATTCCGCTTATCGAGCGTTCTTTTCGGTCAATGCCAACCTCTTTATTCGAACGATGGCACTCATGTTCACGCTATTTTTTGTGACCGCGCAAAGCGCCCGGCTAGGTAGCCAGGTCCTCGCGGCCAACGCCGTGTTACTAAACTTCCAATACCTCACTTCATTCGGTCTTGATGGACTGGCGCATGCGGCTGAGGCGATGGTCGGAAAGGCAATCGGCGAGAAACGTCGAGATGCTTTGCTGCATGCGGTGCGACTGACGTTGAAGTGGTCGGTAATTTTCGCGCTCGGCTTCACTCTTGTATACATTGTCGCCGGTTCGTCGATCATCAGGATATTGACCGACTTGCCGGATATCAGAGAAACAGCGATCCGCTATTTGCCCTGGATGATCGCGTCACCTCTGGTATCGGTCTGGTGCTTTCTATACGACGGCGTCTACGTCGGCGCGACACGCGCACGTGATATGCGGAACATCATGGTTTTTTCCACGTTAATGGTATTTCTACCCGCCTGGTACCTGTTGCTGCCCCTCGGCAATGACGGACTATGGTTCGCCTTCCTGATTTTCATGGCCAGTCGTGGCATCGGTATGCACATTGGCTACAGGAAAAAGGTCCTGCCCTCGCTCGACCTGAACTAGACCGCGGATCCCGGCGACACAGCACAAATACTGCGTGCAGTCCTTCGCGCCCAGACGTAGCTCAGTAGACCCGAAAGCAAATTGGCCACGGCATATGCTCCAAAAATTCCAGCAATTCCAAACAACTGCTTGCCGAGAATTGCCAGCGGGAGATACACGAGCATCATTCTCGTGACGCTGATATAGACCGCCGGCATTGGTTTTCCGAGGCCATTAAATGCGGCGTTCATGACCATCACGACCCCGTACGCCCCGTAACTGATTGGTGCGATCCAGAGAAACATCCGGGTAACACTGGTGACATCGGGATTCTGACTAAACAAGGTCGGTACGAAGTCCGAAGCAAGCGCCAGCAACAGCGCGATAGCCAAACCAGCGGAGAGGCAAAACTGTGCGCACAATCGTAAAGCTTGTTGAATGCGCCCTTCCCGATCCGCAGACAGATTTTGTCCGACGAATGGACCGATAACAGACGACAGTGCGTAGAAAATGACCAGGACCAGGGATTCAATACGGCTTGCAACACCAAATCCGGCGACAGCTTCCGGCCCATAGCGCGCGATCATCGCCGTGATGAGCGTCATCGCAACCGGAATAATTGCATTCGTCCCGGCTGCTGGCAGGCCAACGTGCAAAATGTCTGCCCAGGACTTCTTGAGCTCCGCCGGGTTCGGCTTGTTGAAACTAACCATGTCGAGACGATAAACCATGAAATAGATCGTGCCGATAAACATCGCACCCCTGGCCATCAATGCGGCGATTGCAGCACCGTTCAATCCCAGAGCCGGAACGGGTCCAATACCGAATATCAAGATTGGATCCAGTATCACATTCAACAGCGCACCGGCCATCATCAATTTGCCCGGCAACACCGTGTCACCTGTCGCCCGCATGCTGCTGGTTCCAACCATGCCCACGACCAGAAAAGGAACACCGCAGTAAAGAATCGTCATGAAGCCCCGGATCATCGGAATCATTTCGGCGGGCGCACCCAATAATTTGAATAGGGGATTAATCGTCAGTATTCCGATACCGGCGAGGGTCGCTGTAATCATGAACGAAAGCAGAAGGCTGTCTGTGGCAAGGCGTCGTGCGCGACGATGGTCGCTAGCGCCGATGGCTCGAGCAACGACAGACGACGTGCCTGCTCCGAGCCCGATAGCCACGCTCGTAATCACCATGAGTATAGGAAATCCGAAACTAAATGCGGCGAGCGCACTATCACCGACCTTGCCCAGAAACCACGCATCAATGATGGACTGCGCCATCATCATCGTGATTCCAAATAATATGGGCACGGTCATTTTGACGAGGTGTCGACCGACCGACCCCTCGGTAAGCTTGGGCTTTCGAGATTCCATTGAGGCTCTTGAGGCTGTATTCGATTACAGACTAATACAGCACTCTCGCTGTCACAACGTAACGCAGCGGTCCGCCCGATTCGCGCGCATCAAACGGATAACAGGTGACGAGGCTGAGAGTCGCCGCGGCCGTGTCGAGCAACAAGCGGCCCTTGCGTGAATCGACGATATCGATGCTCTCAACTGTATAGGTGTTTGATGTTCCATCGATCGATTCCATTTGGAGCTGTTCGCCGATTTCTACCGCCTGAAGAAATTGAAAGTGCGTATCGCGGTGGCCGGCGATCACCACGTTTCCAATTTCGCCGGGCAATGCACTTGCACTCAAATGTCCGGGCCCGAACGCCAAAGTGCGGCCCGAACTACCTGCGAGCACGATGAGATCGACAGCGCCGGATTTTGCAGACAGTCTCGCCACTGGCCAGGTATCTGCCCAGGGCCATGGCGTGACCCGAACTTCTCCATCAGCTGTTCGCGTCCAGGCACGCTGCATGAGTTCCTGTGCCAACCACGCTTTCGCTGGAATGTAACTGCCCTGACTAAGCTGCCAGAATCCGAAACAAAGGAGGCAGGCCACAACCAGGCGCGTCGCGTTTCTAAGCACGCTTGATCCGCGGCCAACTTTTTCCGCTACGCAGCATGACGAGCAATAGCAATGCCGAGAAAAGAGACGCAAACCCGATAAAGCGAAGCGCCCGACCGTTTGTTGCCGTCGCCGGGAAGCCGAAAATTGCATTCGTGCTTTGACCGTAAGGCATTAGATTCGGAACTTGCTCACTCTTAAGTGGATCACTGGCAGGTCGCACGGGTGTCTTATCGACAGCAACCAGACTGGTGTACTTGCTGACCAAATGATATGCCACAGCCGTCGTGACGATCGCTGATCGTATTTCGTCTGGCTCCGCATGCCGGCGCTCGAGATTCACAAGTTCAGCTATTCGTGCCCGTGCCCAAAGCGCGGCAACACCGGGACTTTCTGATGCCAGACCGACAGGCAGCTCAGCGGACCAGGCACCAGCGATCGAATTACCACTTATCCGAACCCGGTCACCCGCTCGAAAACTGCCGCTCGTCTCAACCTTCACTGTCACTGGCTCCCCTATGTACAGGTCCGGTACGATCGCCGGGAAGCTGTCGGCAACGACCCCACTTGGCCAGGCGACCTCGATATTCGTTACCTGAGGCTGTTCCAGCTTGCGGAAAAGCCCGTCCATTTTTTCTCTGACCTCATGCAACGCACTGATGAACGTATAGGACCCACGACCCGCTTCAGCGGCTTTGCGCATAAACCAACTATTCGGTGCCGAGCCTATTCCGACCGTAAAAAGGCGTGCTGCACCCAGCTGATTCTCGATCATTGAAAATAATTCATCCTCGTAACCCACACTACCGTCAGTGATAAAGACGACCTGCCGCAGGTGCTGCACCGAAGGCGGCGACTCAAGTGCCATTGACAGCGCCGGACGCATCTCGGTACCACCATTCGCTTGCAGTTTCGCGACAAAATCGCTCGCTTGCTGAATGGTCGCCATCGACACAACCTGACTGCGCTCAAACAGCGACCTCGTTATCGAATTGAACTCAATAATGTTGAATAGATCGGTCGGCCGCAGTCCCTGCAAAGCAAGCTGCACCGCGCGCTTGGCCTGTTGTATTGATACCCCGTGCATTGACCCCGACGTGTCGATTATGAAAATGGTTTCACGCGGCATCGTGGCGGCCGAAACTTTTTCCTGATCGGGCGGCATTAGCATCAACAGGTAATGCGTTTTGTCCCCAACCCTCTCTACAAACGACATCGCGCGCGGGGCTGCCGACGGCACGGGACGCCATACCAGCTCGAAATCATGGTCCATCTTTACGCTGGCCGAGCGCAATGACACAGTATATTGATCGTTATTCTCAGTAACGCTGACCGGATGGTAGCGGCTGGCAATTATCTCGAGTGGCATGCCAGCGTTAACGTTCACTGCCAGCGACAACTTGTGTGCCGTTGATGATGCGACCTGGGGTGGGGTGATAGTCGAAGCGTCAGGCACGTGATCGGTATCCGGCGACCACCCATTGCCGACACGGTCCGGCAGCGCGCTGCCCGCGATATATCGTGGTGTCAGCGTCATCGGGAAGCGAATGCTAAATTGGCCTGCTTCGTAGCGAACGTCTTCCAGGTATTCGATTTCGACAACCACCAATTCGCCTGGCGCGACGTTTGCCACGTTGGTGGTGAACAAATTGGCCCGCTGCTGCTCAACCAGGCTCGCTTTCTTGCCTGCGGCCTTTGCAGCTTCATAGGTCTTTTTCGCATGTTCTTTTTCCTGTATTTCACCTTCGATGAAGCGCTCGCCGATATGTAGCCGCATGCGATCTACCGCCGCCGTATCCGACAGTGGGAAGACGTAAACACCCTCAACCCAATCTGTGCTCGTATTACGAAACTCCTGCCGAACGGATACGCGTGCGATCAGCCCGCTTATTTCCATGTTGACTTCGGTGTTCAATAAAGTGGCTGTCGAATAGCCGTTTTCCATGCGCAGCAACAGACTGCCAGACTGTGTTTCATTGGGCGTCGGGCCTTCTGCCTGAACAGGCGCCGGTCCTGAAAGAAGAATGCAGATCAGGGGCAATACCCAGAGCCACGATCTCGAGTCTGTTTGCGTGCAATGCATGTTTTCCTGCCTTGGTCTTGTTTCGAATGAGCGTCCTGAGTCTCATTGGGCCGCGGCAATAAGACGTCTTGCGGACTGCGGCATGGCAATGCACGGGCGTAATGTGGCAAATTGTGGCTACATCAAGAGGAGCTCAATGTGGCAAAGCGCATCGCAATTGTTGAAGATGAAGCAGCAATCCGGGAAAACTACTCCGCAGCATTTCGTCGTGAGGGATACGCAGTCGATGCATTCGACGCGCGTGAGCCGGCGCTAAATGCGTTCGAAACTCGCCTGCCGGACCTCGTCGTCATCGATATCAATCTACGAGACGACGTCGAGGGTGGCTTCGAGCTGTGTCGCGAATTGCGCGCCCGTTCTGCTGATTTACCGATTATTTTTCTGACCGCCAGAGATAGCGAATTCGACGCCGTATCGGGTTTGCGGCTTGGTGCAGACGATTATCTAACCAAGGACATCAGCTTGCCGCATTTGATGGCCCGAATTGCCGCCTTATTCCGACGCCTCGATGCGATGCAAAAACCGCAATCTGCGAATAGCAGCATGCAACGCGGTGATCTCGTTATCGATACGGAACGGATGACGGTGCACTGGCAGGAACAGTCGGTCGCGCTGACGTTAACGGAATTCTGGCTCGTGCATGCGATGGCAAGATACCCGGGGCACGTCAAAAATCGTCAACAGCTCATGGACGCGGCGCAAGCTGTTCTTGACGATAATACGATCACCTCGCACATCAAGCGGATTCGCCGCAAGTTCGTAGCAATCGATTCAGGATTTGATGCAATCGAGACCGTCTACGGCATGGGCTATCGCTGGTTAGGCGACTAGTTAGCGAATGACCCTCAAGCGTCAACTTCTTCTCGTCAGTTTGCTAGCACTCATGCTGCCGTGGGCGGGCTGTGAGTTTATTCGCGAAACCGAATCTGCACTTCGATCGAGCCATCAGCAGATGCTGGCAGGCAACGCACGAGTTCTTGCGAACAACATGGCCGATTTCCGGGAGGAGTATCCGGACCGCTTGAGCAATCCCCAGCCGGCGGAACAACTGTTTCTGCACGTGCTGCGCAGCGAACCTAGAATTGACGGTTATTTTGAGGACTGGCTAACGGATCCCCAGGCACTTAAATCCATTCGCGGCAGCGACGGGCCAATTCATATTGGTCTGGCGAAATATGGCCGAATGATTTACCTCTTCATAGATGTTAGAGACCGCAAAGTAATTTATGCAACAGCGCAGTCCATACGTGCTGACAACGACACGGTACACGATGATCGTGTCGTGCTTGTTAGCAGTAATCCACCTTATCTCGAAGAGCGTTTTTCGTTTGCGGCGGAAGCACCTGGCGCGATCATCAGTTACAAACACAGCAACGGTGACTTTCAACCAGAAGCTGAATCGACTATTAGCGCCTATTGGCGAGACGTGCGCGGTGGTTATCATGTCGAAGCAAGAATTCCGGCGGACATACTCGGCACCCATTTAGGCCTGATCGTCAGCAATACCAGCGACGCCTCCGTGACGGCGACTCAAAGTGCCAGTTTCTCGGGCCGATCGCCGTCGCCGGTCGTCACTACAGCAGAGGACTTGCAGGCCGAAGCCGAAAATCTGGTGCAGCCGGGAATGCGCATCCTTATAACCAACGCCGCCGGTTGGCGAATTGCTGAAGCGGGAGAATTATCGGCTGCGACCACAGAGAAGTCGTTGAGCGATAGTTGGTCTGCGCGAATTTACGACCTGCTTGTCGAGGGCGGCGAAGAAGCCACCTCTGCCGAACCCGACCTGAGCGGTCGTGAGCAGCGGCCGTATGTTAGCGCGGCGCTTGGTGGACGGGAAATGGCAAGTTGGTTCCGAGGAGAAGAAAGCGGCCGCGCGATAGTCGCTGTTGCGACGCCCATTATTGACGATAGCGAAATTCTCGGCGCACTGATTATGCAACAGGGTACAGACTCAATTTTGAGTCTGACCAACGAGGGTCTGGTCCGTTTGATAAACCTGACGCTGATAGCGACCGTTTTGGTTGCCGGCGTGCTGCTGGGCTACGCAACCTGGCTGTCGCGACGAATTCGGCATCTGTCTCTGGCTGCGGAGGAAGCACTTGAGAACGAGACATTACATGCTGCACTTCCCAGCGCCCTTGCAGAAGACGAGATCGGTGACTTGTCCCGCAGCTTTTCATACGTATTGCAGCAACTCGGTGACTACAACGCCTACCTCAGATCACTGGCGTCCAAGCTTTCGCACGAACTTCGAACACCGCTGGCGATCGTTACGTCTTCACTGGAGAACCTTGAGCACGAGCCATTGAGCGAGGCCTCAGCGGGTTATACGGCGCGCGCGCGCGACGGCGCTGATCGATTGCGGGGCATTCTGAGCGCGATGAGTGAGGCCAGTCGTGTCGAAGGACTGATGGCCCATGCCGAAGCAGAGGAATTCGATTTGCGTGCGGTGTTGCATTCAACCTCCGCCGCTTATCGTGACGCGTACAAGGAGCGCAGATTCGATTTCGAATGCACGCTCGACACGGCTGTGGCGACGGGCTCTCCAGAGTTGCTCATTCAAATGCTCGACAAGCTGGTCGACAACGCCGTCGACTTTTCCAGTGCGGGTGACACGATCGCAATTGGACTTGAAAGTCAGAACGACTCTCTGCTCCTGTCAGTAACAAACCCGGGACCAGCGCTTCCGGAACAGATGCGTACTCAACTTTTTGATTCGATGGTATCCATGCGCGGCGGAGAAGACTCACGCCATTTGGGCTTGGGGCTGTACGTCGCCAAGCTCATCGTCGAAGGTCATGGTGGCGACATCTCGGCCAACAACGTTGATGGCGGTGTCAGATTCAACGTACAGCTGCCCGCTCAGGTCCCCAGGTAACGCACTATTCCTGCGGCCGCTTCGCGCCCCTCGTGAACGGCCGTAACAACGAGGTCCGAGCCTCTAACCATGTCGCCACCGGCGAACACCTTCGGATTGGTTGATTGATACGGAAAGTTTCCAAGCGCAGCGACTCTAACCCGACCGCTGGGTAGCGTCTCAACCGAGAATTCCTCAAACCAGCTTGGCGGATCAGGTCGGAAGCCGAAGGCAATAATCACGGCATCAGCTGGCAGTATTTCCTCAGTACCAGCAACGGGCTCAGGTCGCCGCCGCCCATCCGATCCTGCAGAGCCGAGTTCGGTCTGCACGACTTTGACCCCCTCTACGCGACCATTCCCGATAATAGCCAGGGGCTGCCTGTTAAACAGGAACTGCACGTTTTCTTCTTTGCTGTTCGCCACTTCTCGTCGCGACCCTGGCATATTTTCTTCATCACGCCGGTAGGCGCAACTAACGCTGGCCGCCCCCTGGCGAATCGCCGTCCGGTTGCAGTCCATGCCAGTATCGCCACCACCCAGTACGACGACGCGTTGTCCCTCAAGACTCGTATACGGAACACTCGCATCACTGTGGCCGAGCTCCTGGTACGCATTGGACACTAGATAGGGTAGCGCCTCGTGAACACCGGGTAGATCCTCGCCCGGAAATTCTCCCTTCACATACTCATATGTGCCCATTCCGAGAAATACGGCGTCGAACTCGTCCAACAGGTCCTGAAACGGTTTGTCGTCGCCGATACGCGTATTCAAAACAAACTCAACGCCCATTCCCTCGAGAATCTCCCGGCGCTGCATAACGATGCGCTTCTCAAGTTTGAAGGGCGGTATTCCGTAAGTCAGCAATCCACCGATCTCCGGATAGGCGTCATAAACAACCGAGCGCACGCCGTTGCGTGCCAGCACATCTGCCGCTGACAGACCTGCCGGACCAGCACCTACAATCGCCACACGTTTACCCATGTCGATAACATTGGACATGTCGGGACGCCAGCCTTGCGAAACCGCCTCGTCAGTTATGTATTTTTCGATACTGCCGATGCTCACCGCGCCGTTGGCATCGTTCAGCGTGCATGCACCTTCGCAAAGTCGATCCTGCGGGCAAACGCGACCACAAATTTCCGGCAGCGAATTAGTCTGATGTGATAGTTCGGCGGCTTCAAAGAGTTTGCCGTTCTCAATAAGCTCGAGCCAATTCGGAATATAGTTGTGTACCGGGCACTGCCATTCGCAATAGGGATTGCCACAGGAAAGGCAACGGCCCGCTTGAGCGGCTGCATTTGCGCCATCGTAGTGTCCGTAGATTTCACTGAAATGAGTAACGCGTTTCTCCGCATCCTCTTTTTCAGGATCACGGCGAGGCACCTCGAGAAACTGTAATGGGTGCTTGGACATTAAGCGGCCCGCCGTAGCATTTCGATCAGGGAACCAAGTTCGGTCGCCTTGGGTTTTACCACCCAAAATTTCGGCAGGAAGGTTCGATAATCATCAAGAATCTGTTCTCCCCACTCGCTACCTGTCCGCGCAACGTGCTCGGATATGAGCGAACGCAAGTGATGCAGGTGGGTCTCCATACTTTCTGGTGTAATACGGTGAATGTCGATCAACTCGTGGTTATAGCGATCAACAAAATCTCGATCAACATCAAGTATATAAGCGAATCCTCCGGTCATACCGGCGCCAAAGTTCACACCGCTCCTGCCGAGTACAACGACAACACCATCAGTCATGTATTCGCAGCAGTGATCTCCGGCGCCCTCAATCACCGATGTCGCTCCGGAATTTCGAACAGCAAACCGCTCGCCGGCACGACCCGCCGCGTATAGCTCACCACCGGTTGCACCATACAGGCAGGTGTTGCCAATAATCGCTGTGTCCCGTACGACGTACGCTCGCTGCAGGGGTGGATGAATAACGATACGGCCGCCAGCCATCCCTTTACCAACATAGTCGTTGGCATCACCGACCAAATTTAGATTCAATCCCGCGATATTCCAGGCACCAAAACTCTGCCCGGCCGTACCAACAAGATTGATGTTCAGCGGCATGTCACGCATGCCCTCGTTACCGTATCGACGAGCAACCTCGCCCGCAAGCCGGGCACCGATCGAGCGATGGAAGTTTTGTACCTTGAAGTCGAAACTGCCGCCAGTACCCGCCTCAATCGCTGCCGCCGTCGCGACAACCATCTGTTCCGCGAGCTCACCTTTATCAAACGGCTCGTTGCGTAAGTCAGTACAAAACTGCGGCGCGTCTTTCGCCAGGCCAGCGTCAGATATTATCGGGCTAAGATCCAGTCGATTCTGCCGCTCTGTTTCCCCGGGCAGCAGCTCAAACAAATCCACCCTACCGACCAATTCCTCAAGCTTGCGAACGCCGAGTTCTGCCATGAGACCTCGAACTTCTTCGGCAATAAACGTGAAGAAGTTAATAACCATTTCTGGCAAGCCGATGAAGTACTCGCTGCGTAAAACATTGTTCTGTGTCGCAATACCGGTCGCACAGTTGTTCAGGTGACAAATGCGAAGATACTTGCAGCCCAATGCGACCATCGGGCCGGTTCCGAAACCGAAACTCTCGGCGCCAAGCATCGCTGCCTTGACGACATCCAGACCAGTCTTTAGGCCGCCGTCAGTTTGTAATCGAACTTTATGGCGCATGTCGTGCTTACGCAGCACCTGATGCGTTTCAGAGAGGCCAAGCTCCCACGGGCTTCCCGCGTATTTAACCGAGCTTAAGGGGCTGGCTCCGGTTCCGCCGTCGTATCCCGATATCGTTATCAGGTCCGCATAGGCTTTAACAACGCCCGCTGCAATCGTGCCGACGCCGGGCTCAGCAACCAGCTTCACAGAGATCAGTGCCGTTGGATTCACCTGCTTCAAATCAAATATCAGCTGTGCCAGATCCTCGATCGAATAGATGTCGTGGTGTGGTGGCGGTGAAATTAAGCCCACGCCCGGTTTCGCGTAGCGCAGCTTCGCGATCATCTCGTTGACTTTGTGACCTGGCAGCTGCCCACCTTCGCCTGGCTTGGCCCCCTGCGCTACCTTGATTTGAATGACCTCGGCGCTGACGAGATATTCTGCGGTCACGCCGAATCGGCCCGACGCCACCTGTTTGATCTTCGACCTGCGCTCAGTACCGTAGCGAGCGGGATCTTCGCCGCCTTCGCCCGAATTCGAGCGTGCTCCGATGCGGTTCATCGCAATCGCAAGCGCTTCATGCGCTTCGGGCGACAATGCCCCGAGCGACATGCCCGCGCTGTCAAAACGCAACAGAATGTCTTCGACGGGCTCGACCTCCTCGAGCGGCACTGCGGGGCCGGCGGGCTTAATATCCATAAGGTCGCGCAGTGTCGCGACCGGTCGCTCGTTCACGAGTCTCGCGTATTCCTGATACTTCGAGTAATCACCTGTTCGAACCGCGGCTTGCAGCGTAGAAACTACGTCGGGGTTGTAGCAGTGATACTCGCCGCCGTGTACGTACTTGAACAGGCCGCCTTGTTCGATCGGATGACGCGGATCCCACGCCGCCTGTGCGAGCAGTTGCTGGTCGGACCACAAATCACCGAACCCGGAGCCCTTGATTCGGGAGGCCGTGCCGCGGAAGCAACGCTCGACGACCTCATCGTCAAGGCCAATGATCTCGAATAACTGCGCGCCACGATAGCTCGAGATGGAGGAAATACCCATCTTCGACATGATCTTGAACAGGCCTTTACGAATACCGCGCCTGTAGCTTCGACCGAGCTGCTGTTGTTTGGCCAGATTTCCGCGTCGTGCTATGTCGTGCAGCGACTGATAGACGAGATAGGGGTAAACCATGGTCGCGCCGTAACCGATTAGACAAGCGAAGTGATGTGAGTCACGAGCGACACCGGTCTCGACGATAATGTTGGCATCACAGCGCAGACCGGTCTTAACGAGATGATGATGCACGGCACCGGTCGCAAGCAAGGCATGAACGGGCAATTTGCCCTCGCCGAGATAGCGGTCGCTGAGAATAATCAAGAACTTGCCACCTCGCACATCCGCTTCGACCTGTTCACAGATTTGCTTGAGAGCAGTGGCGAGGCTCACTGCTTCGTCAACGTTTAGATCGACGAATGCATGATTGTCTTCAAACATCGTCGGACCGAGCAACTGCCGCAGCTTCGCCTGCGAAAGAACCGGGGAGTTAATCAACACCTGTTCTGCGTGTTGCGGGCCGATGTCGAACAGACTGGATTCACGGCCAACGTTCGTTTGCAGCGACATTACAATTCGTTCGCGGAGTGGATCGATCGGCGGATTGGTCACCTGGGCGAATTGCTGCCGAAAATAATCAAATGGCGAACGAACCTTCCTTGAAAGTACCGCCATCGGCGTGTCGTCGCCCATAGACCCAACGGGTTCCATTTCCGCCTTGGCAAGTACGGCGATCACTTCTCCGATTTCTTCGCGCGAGAGGTTGAACATCTTTTGATAACTCGCGAGTACCTCCGGCTCCATTGGCTCGGCTGTCGTCTTCGTGTCAACTAACTGTGAATCCAGATAGCGAACGCCCTTCTTGAGCCATTTCTTGTACGGGGCGCGTGTTTTCAGAATGTCATGAATATCATCGTTGTCGAGCAGCGTTCCGTTGACGAGATCAACAGCGAGCATTTCGCCCGGGCCAAGCCGACCTTTGGCAACAACGTCGGCTTCATCGTATTCATAAACGCCGACCTCCGATGCGATTGTGATATGACGGTCTTTTGTAATTACATATCTCGCTGGACGCAGACCATTACGGTCCAGGCAACAGGCTGCGTAGCGACCATCCGTCAGGACGATTCCTGCTGGTCCATCCCAGGGTTCGAGCTGACAGTCATAGAATTCGTAAAAGGCCCTAACGTCCGGATCAATGTTATCGACGGTTTGCCAGGCCGGCGGCATGAGGATTCGCATTGCCTGAATAACGTCCATGCCCGCCGCGCGAAGCACCTCCAGCATATTGTCCAGGCTCGATGAATCGGAGCCCGTCAGCGAGATAATCGGATCGAGATCGGAAATATCGTCAAGTTTGTCCGATTTGAAATTTTTTGCACGAGCCTGGGCCCAGTTGCGATTGCCGTTGATCGTGTTGATCTCGCCGTTGTGGGCAAGAAATCGGAATGGTTGTGCCAACCGCCATTCGGGAAGCGTATTGGTCGAGAACCTTTGATGAAAAACGCAGACTGAGGATTCCATCCGCGGATCGCGAAGATCGGGATAAAACTGCGGCAAAGCGGAAGGCATGATCATGCCTTTGTAACTGATCGTTGCCGACGACAGACTCGCGATATAGGTATCAGCATCCTTGACTCTGTTTTCCGCGCGTCGACGCGCCAGAAACAGACGACGGTTAAAGCGCCCCCGAGGCATACCATCGGCAGCATTTACGAAGACCTGCTCGATCTTCGGCAAGGTTGCCAGCGCCTGCGCTCCGCAGCCGGTCGAGTCCAGCGGCACTTCGCGCCATCCGGCAACAATCAGGCCCGTCTCCTCCAGCGCCTGATCAATGACCTTGCGAGCGGCACTCGCGACAGCCTCATCCTGACCAAGAAAAACCGTGCCCGCCGCAAATCGTTCGCCCAGCTCGAATCCACACTCATTGCCGACAGTGCGCAGGAATTCGGTCGGAAACTTGATTAGCAGACCACAGCCGTCGCCGGTCTTACCGTCTGCGGCTACAGCTCCACGGTGAGTCAGGCGGGCGAGTGCCGCTATTGCCGTTTCCACAACCCAATGGCTCGGCAAATCATCGAGGTTTGCGATAAGACCGAACCCGCAGCTATCGCGCTCGAATTCCGGGTTGTACAGTGATTTTGCCAATAGCTCTGTCATAGACGCCGCGAGGATCACTCTCGGCGATCCTCGAATCAGGGTTTCATTATAAGGGTGGCATCGAAATGCCGGGATTGGCATGCATGCCAGATCAGCAAAAGTATATGACAGCCGCCCGGATTTTTTTTGCTTTAGGCGAAAATTGGGCGAATTAGCATCCAAAACGGACGATATCGGCGATTTTCAGCTAGCTTTGCCACGTCGTCGAGATTGTTGCGCGCGAAACCGTGACTCAGAATGACTCCGAGTTCAGTCGTAAGGTTCCGCTGTTGTGATAGCTGATTGCGGGCATTAGCGGAATGTCGACGCCAAAGCTTCCGTCCAGCTCGTAACGGATGTCGCGCCGAGCACCATCGCGGACGATAGAAAGCAGCTGCGGCGCTGTTTGCAGCAGGTTCAGATCAACACTAATCGAGAAATTCGCTTCACCACCGGCGGGAACCGTGAAATTACCGGTGGTTTGACCGCTGGCGAAACGTTGCCCATCGAGTGCTACGCCATATTCGACATTTCGTACAGGCAATGCGAAAGGATTCGGATTCGCGACATCAAATGACAGGAGAAAAGTCTGATTCCTGAACCCAAAGCCAACAAGCCTGACGTCCTTCAAATCGACCTGGGGTGAACGATACATATTCTCTGGCAGGGCCGCGCATGCAGACATGCAAAGGGCCAGCACCGTTATTTGGAAGCGCATCATGTATCCGTATCTCATGCCATCCTCCCTTAGTGTAATTCCTTGCCTAACTCGGCCCAGCGAGCCGAGATCAACAACCAGTCATCCCCATCGAGCTCCAGCTCCAACCGAAACCGGTAAGCGTCGGCGCTAAACCCGAAGACACCATCTTTTGTGCCCGCCATGCCAACGGTCAGGTCTATCTCCGCAGCCGAACCACCATATACCCGAATGTCATCTACCGAGGTAAGTAAACTAATGCTGTTTTGGCGCAAGAAATAGAGCCGCAGAATGTTGCCAATCTCTTCGCGATCATAGCCGTTCGAATCTGTATACGCAGGTGAAATCAAATCCAGCATGTCTGCACGTTGCTTCGTTTCCGCCGCATTTTGACCGGCGTCGACCCATCGCAGCAGCTGTTCGTCTGGTCCGGGTTCCGGACCACCGCAAGCGGCTACAACAAATATCGCGTGAATGAGCAGCAGAGCAGCACGGGCGATTGGGCTACAGCAATTATGAGTGGCTCCCCTTATCATCTGCTAAAGTCTACTGGCAAGCGCCGCTTCAAATGCTCGATTCGGCCCAAATTGTGACCGGGTTCGCACTTTGAAGTGCAATTAGGAGCGCGTCAAAGTGACGCAACGCAACGACGATTCGCCACTGACGCAGCACACTGAAGCAATGATTGCTCCCGGAAAATCGAAATGGCCGTAAAACTGTTAAGCGAAAGCGTTGATGCGACGATCACTGATGAAGATCAGGCCCGCATTGATGCCATCGTCTCGTTCTGGTTCAAAGAGCAGGATCTGACGGCACCGCAGATTGATCAACGTATGGAGATATGGTTTGGCGAAGATCCGGTCTTTGATCATGAGGTAAAAGAAAAGTTTGCCGATGAGGTCGATGCAGCGTGCCTGGGGGAAATTTCACATTGGGCTGCCGAGCCACACGGACGTCTGGCCCTCATCCTTCTAATCGATCAGTTTCGCCGCAATATTCATCGCGGTACAGCCGAAGCGTTCGCTACCGACAAACTTGCGCTTAAGCTCTGCGTTGAAGGCGCGATGGAACAGAAAGACAAGGGGCTTACACCAATTCAACGGGTGTTTTTTTACATGCCGTTGCAACATGCTGAGTCGAAGAAAGTGCAGGCGAAGTCTGTGGAGTTGTACAACCGACTCGCTGAAGCGGTCTCAGCCACAGATCGGGAAACATTTCTAACCATCGCTCAATTTGCCGAACTGCATAAGGACATCGTCGATCAGTTTGGGCGCTTCCCGCACCGTAATAAGCTACTAAATCGCGAAAATACTGCCGAGGAAGCCGAGTTTCTCGCTGGCGATAGCCCCGATTTCGGACAAGCTTAGGGAAGCCCTGATTCATTACTTGGCGGCTACGCCGCTCGCAATCGACTCGTAATGAGCTATTCTTGAAAGAAAATAAGAATGGGGACCAAAGATGCGCCGAAGAACTTTTTGTAAGAGTGCACTGGCCGCTGGCATAGCGGCGACATTACCTGCCTGCAGCAAAGACTCTACAGCGACCGCGAGCTCGACGCTGGCCGCCGTATCCCGCACGGGCGAAGATATTACGATCGAGTCATCTCTGGTCAAGGATTTTGCAGCTTCGCTGCAAGGCAAATTGATGCAATCGACGGATGGTGGCTACGATTCGGCCCGGCGACTTTGGAACGGCATGTTCGACAAACGACCCGCGCTCGTCGCTCAATGTACGAGTGAGGTGGACGTCATGAGCGCGGTGAATTTCGCGCGCGAACAAGACCTCCTGCTGGCCGTTAAATGCGGCGGCCACAGCCTTCCAGGTAAATCGTCATGCAATGGCGGATTAATGATTGACCTTGCGAAAATGCACAGCGTCGATGTTGATACCGAGGCCATGACAGCGAAAGCCGGTGGTGGCGCTCTACTCGGGCACATTGATGTTGCAACACACGCACATAAGCTCGGTACAACAACCGGTATCGTTTCGCACACTGGCGCCGGCGGGTTTACCCTGGGGGGCGGTTATGGACGCACCGACCGGCTCACGGGACTCGCTGTCGATAACCTCGTCGCAGCAAATATTGTAAGCGCGAGCGGCGAAATTTTGCGCGCCAGCGAGGCAGAGAATCCGGACTTATATTGGGCGATTCGAGGCGGTGGTGGCAACTTTGGTGTTGCGACTGAGTTCGTCTACAAGCTGCATCCTTTCAACCCAACAATATACGGCGGCAATGTTTTGTTCGCCTTGAGCACAGACTTTCTGACCGGATACGGCGAGCTAGCTGCTGAGCTACCGAATGAAGCCAGCATTGAACCGAATATTTTCTCCGATCCCGACGGCAATCGTATGGTCAACATTGAAGTTGTGTATGCGGGTGACCACGCAACGGGCGAAAAGGTCATGGCGCCATTACTGAAGCTCGCGAAACCGATATCTGAACAGCTGGGAGCGATGGAATACCAAACCTTCCAGACCGGTGCTGACGCAATTTTGGGCCACGGCAAACAGTATTATCTGAAGTCTGGACTCGTAACCGAAATATCTGCGGGATTGGCTGAAGTCATCGTCGACCACATGAATCGTGATGCACCGGTCGGCTCTTGGTTCCAGCATTTAGGCGGCATGCCTGCATCGGTTGCGCCGGACGCGATGGCCTATTCGCATCGTAATGCTGCGCTCAACCTCGGCATCATGATCGTCTCGGAAGACCCCTCAGTTATGGATACGCAAATCGCCAAGGCGCGTGAGTTCTACAAAGACGCATCACCGCACATCATCGGCTTCTACACCAACCTGAATGAAGAGTCGGATCAGAAAACCCAGGGTAACTACGGTGACAATTATCCGCGACTTGTTGCAGCGAAAGACAAATACGACCCGGGGAATCTTTTTCATCTGAATGCGAATATCAAGCCGTCTGCATAGAGGCCGCTCTTGACAGGCGCCGGAATCGCCACGTCAGCAGGAACGCGGCGACGCTTAGTCCCACCACAAATCCCGCCCAAACGTAATTGGGTGGTGCTTTGTAGGTGATCGCGGCGAGGTAGGCCAGAGGAAATGCGAGCACCCAAAATGCGAAAAGGTTGATGGCCATCGGAAGGCTGGTGTCCTTGTAGCCTCGGAGTGCACCGGCGGCACCTATTTGAATGCCATCAACGATTTGAAACACTGCTGCCATTAACAACAGGCTGATAGCGATTCCCGTTACGGCTGCGTCGCTGGTGTACAGACCTACGACGGCATCCCTGAATACCAGGAGAAACGCCGCTGAGATGCTCATGATTCCTGCACAAAGAATTATTCCAACCCATCCAGTGACGCGAGCCTGATGATGCTTGCCGGCGCCAACAAGCTGCCCGACCAACACAGTGATTGCGCCACTTAGCGCAAGTGGAATCATGAAGGTTGTACTCGCAAAACTAATGGCTATTTGATGTGCCGCCGTAATTTCCGTACCTCGGGTACCCATCAGTATCGAGACGGCTGAGAACAGGCCCGCTTCCGCGGTAATAGTGATCGCTATCGGCACACCGAGATAAATGATCTCCTTGAACACATCGAGGCGTAGTCGGCCCACTCTCGAAAAAATGTGAAACGGTTTGTAATGACTACTTGTAAACATATGGCCCGCAAGTGCAAACATAACGATCCACATTGAAATCGCGCTCGCGTATCCACATCCAACTGCGCCCATTGCCGGCGCTCCGAAGTGACCAAACATCAGGACGTAGTTCAGAAACACATTGCACACCAGGGCAAACACTGAGACGAACATGATCGGTCGCATGTGACCAATCCCCTCAGTGGTGAAGCGCAGCGATAGAAAAATAAATATGCCGGGGGCGCCATAGGTAATCGCACCAACGTATCCGACGGTTAGATCGCGGAACTCAGGATCGATTCCAAAGCGTTCGAGCAAGGGTGCTGCCGCATGTTGTCCCAGTAGAAATAGAGGGACGCCAAGGAAGAAAGAGAGATAGATTCCCTGCCGTGTATAGCGGCCAATAATATCGAAATTTCCAGCGCCAAAATGGCGTGCGACGATTGGCGAAATCGCCATCAGAATACCGAGGCAGACTGAAAAACCGAGAAACCAGAAGCTGCCACCGACCGCGACGGCCGCCAGCTCTTTCGCCCCAAGGTTGCCAGCCATTACAGCGTCGGCAAATTGCATACCGGCAACCGCAAGGTTGTTGACAATTAGCGGCCCACCCAGGCGCAATAAGGTCCTGGATTGTTCCCTGAATTCTCCGAAAGTGAATA
Organism: Woeseiaceae bacterium; assembly: GCA_021773075.1. GTDB lineage: Bacteria > Pseudomonadota > Gammaproteobacteria > Steroidobacterales > Woeseiaceae > UBA1847. The sequence continues at coordinate 98,705 of JAJFKT010000030.1, read as the reverse complement.
TTCGCATGTGCGCATCTTAGCCTACGGTTGGCTCTCAGGATGGTGTAAAGTTGCCACGCGCCCAAAGTATAAAAAAGGAACGGAGACGATATGTTGCACGACGGAAGATCGATACGAGTTGCGGTACTAGGTGGTTCACGAGTTCCATTCTGCCGGTCACACTCTGTGTATCGAGATAGCACGAACCAGGATTTGATGGTCGCCGCACTTAACGGTGTCATGAATAAATTCGACTTAAAGGGCCAAACACTGGGCGACGTTGCACTGGGTGCTGTTATTAAACATTCCAGTGATTGGAATCTGGCGCGAGAATGCGTCATTGAGTCCGGCTTGTCATTGAATACGCCCGCTGTGGGTCTGCAGCGCGCCTGTGGTACAAGCCTCGAAGCTGCAGCCATGATTGCCAACAAAATCGCTCTCGGTCAAATTGAAGCCGGTATCGCCGGTGGTACAGATACCGTTAGCGACGCGCCGGTTGTTTACCCCGATGCATACCGTCAAATTCTGATGGATATTCACCGTGCGCATTCGCCGTTGGATCGCATTAAATCTATCCTCAGAATACGGCCAAAACACTTCAAACCGCAGTTCCCCGGTGTGACTGAACCCACCACAGGATTGTCCATGGGCGAGAGCACCGAAATCACCGCGAAGCAGTGGGACGTGCAGCGCGAGCATCAGGACCAATTGGCTTTATCGAGTCATATTAAAGCCGCTGCCGCCTATGACGCAGGCTGGTATGACGACCTGATCGTGCCTTTTGAGGGTGCGGAGGAAGACAACAACATTCGACGCGACACGACCTTCGAGAAACTATCGACGCTCAAACCCGTTTTCGACAAGAGCGGCGAAGGCACCATGACAGCCGGCAACAGTACACCACTAACAGACGGTGCTGCCGCTGTTTTGCTGGCATCCGAGGACTGGGCGCGAAAGAAAAACCTGCCGGTAATGGCGTACCTGACTTTTACTAAGGCCAGTGCGGTCGATTTCGTTTCAAAAGAAGGTCTCTTGATGGCTCCGGCCTACGCCGTATCTGACATGCTCAAGCAAGCCAACCTGAGCCTTCAGGACTTCGAATTCTACGAAATTCATGAGGCCTTCGCTGCGCAGACCGTCGCAACCCTTAAGGCTTGGCAATCAGAGAGTTTCTGCCGCGACCAACTTGGCCGTAACGAACCAATGGGTCCGATTGACCTGGCTCGCCTGAATACCAAGGGCGGAAGCATTGCCATTGGCCACCCATTCGCCGCGACCGGTGCCCGCATTATCGGGACAATGGCCAAGCTGCTCCACGAGAAAGGCTCTGGCCGCGGGTTGATTTCAGTTTGTACCGCTGGCGGCATGGGCGTCTCCGCCATCATGGAGGCAGCATAAGCGCTAAGGCCATGAAGTGACGTCGACGGGTCGCTCCCGGCCATAGAATCCGCCCCAGCCAACTAGGAACCGCGTTTCTTGCGCTGGAACGCGTCGAGGATTTTATCGAGGCGGTCTTTTGCCTGCGACGTAACGCCGCCACGTTTGCTCTCATCAACAACAAACGCTTCCAGGCGTCCGACAATATCATCAATATCCTGGTCGCCGAATCGCTGCGGCTGCTCGATAATTTCGGGAGCATTCCTCACTGCGCCAAACAAATTGATCCATACTTCGGACTCTTTACCCCACGCGAGAAGCTGATAGAACTGCAGCCCCGGCTTGCCGCCCTCACTCGTCGCAAGACTGACCATTCCAGCAATCAGAGAGGCTGGGACCAGAATAATATCGCGCAGGCCATCAACGATGAGTTTCACCTGCAGGACGCCAAGATCCCGTATCAACACCCAACGGTCGGTAGTCGACTCCTTTTCATGTGACAACATATTCACTCGCAATTATTTTGATAAATGTCAATCAAGACAATCAATTATAGACGTATAAAGCTAGCGCGCGACGGATCTTTGCAGTAGGGTTGGGCGCGTCAAAGGCCGTTTCCAGCGACTATGCCGACGTACAAATCAACAGCAATAAATGAGCAGGGACTGCCTTCCGCCATCGGCGTCCTTGTCGTCAATCTGGGCACACCGGAGGCAGCAAGTAGCGGCGCCGTCCGCCGCTTCCTGAAGTTGTTCCTATCCGACCCGAGAGTCGTCGAGTATCCGCGCCTGATTTGGTGGTTGATTCTCAATCTCATCATTCTCGTGATTAGGCCGTCACGTTCGGCCGCCGCCTACCGCAAAGTGTGGACCGAGCAGGGTTCGCCACTAATCGTAAACTCGAGAGCGATTGTCAACAAATTGCGTGATCGTCTCGCGTCAATTTCGGATCAGCCTGTATACGTCGAACTCGCCATGACCTATGGCAAACCGTCAATCGCCGCGGCGATCGATCAGCTCGTCGAGAAGGGAGTCCGGCGAATAGTAACGCTGCCGCTGTATCCACAATATTCCGGAACAACGACCGCGGCTGTTTTCGACGCTGTCGTTCGTGAGCTTGGCCAGTATCGCTGGGTTCCGGAGTCGCGTTTTATCAACAGTTATCACGATGCGTCCGGATACATCCGCGCACTGGCCAGCAGCGTTCACGAGAGCTGGGCGGAGCACGGTAGGGGCGACAAGCTACTGATGTCCTTCCATGGTGTACCGAAGAAAACAGTCGACAACGGCGACCCCTATTTTAATCATTGTCAAAAGACGGCCGAATTATTGGCTCACGAACTCGAGCTGAGTGACAAAGAATGGATGTTCGCTTTTCAGTCGCGGGTTGGTCGCGACGAATGGCTAACGCCGTACACCGACCAGACGGTAACGAAGCTCGGTGAGCAGGGATTATCGCGTCTCGACGTTGTATGCCCCGGCTTCTCGACGGATTGCCTTGAGACATTGGAGGAAATTGCGATGCAGAACGCCGAATTCTTCACTGCGGCTGGCGGCGGTTCGCTGCATTATATCGGCGCTCTGAATGCGCGTGATGATCACGCACAGTTTCTCGCCGAGCTTATTCATGAAAACATCAGCGACTGGACCGTGATTCATGATGAGCCCTCCGACTGCATGCATGGCAGAGCTATCGGAGCGGACGCTTGAGTGGCATCGGACGTTTCCTGGAGTTTTCGGTTCGAACTCCCGACATTCTGGAATCGCTACACTTTTACAGAACCTTGGGATTCACGGAACTTGAGATCGGCGAGGTCTGGTCCCACAAGTATGCTGTGGTCAGCGACGGCGAACTCAGCATCGGACTGCACGACCGCGAGTTCGACGCACCGGCCATGACATTCGTGCAGCAGGATATTGCCCGGCATGCCCGGTCAATGACCGACCACGGATTCAATTTCAGCTTCATGCAGCTCGACGAAGATGCGTTTAACGAACTCAGGTTCCCGGATCGTGACGGTCACATGGTAACGATGCTCGAAGCACGCACATTTAACCCGAGTGAAGAAGCTGAGAAAGACTCGATTTGCGGCAGTTGGTTTGAATTGACGTTGCCGGTGAAGGACGCATTGCGATCGGCGCAGTTTTGGGCGCCGATCGCACCGAGCTTGCTCGAGATGCGAGAAGAGCCAACAACACACATGCGCTTCGCGGCAGACGGTGTGCCGCTGGGTTTATCTGAAAGTATCGCTGTCATCGCTCCATCGCCGTGTTTTAAGTGCGCCGACAGGCATGGCCTGATGGGGCACCTGGAGCAGCAACAAATACCGTTCGAGAAATTTCCGGGATTTGAAGGTGCTTTCGTGGCGATAAAAGCACCGGAAGGCACGACACTGTTCGCGTTTGAGGAAGACTTTCTTGGCGAGAAGTATGAAGTCGACGAATCCGGCGATGCCAGCGACTTCCCCGTTTAGCCTTTCGACGCTGACCTGGTATTCGCGTTTACCCCCATAGTCGCCAATAACCAGCCGCCAACACGCGAACGCAGCAGTGGAGTAATCCAGCGATACAAGCGCCCCGATATATACACCGACTTTCCATCTTCAAGAGCGGCCAGGCCTTCCCGGATCACAATATCTGCGTCGTACCAGATGAAGTCAGGAGACTCTTGCTTCATTCGTGCAAGGTCATCGGAAAGGTGAAAATCCGTATGCGTGAATCCGGGACACAATGCCAGCACCTTTACGCCATCCGCAGCAACGGTAGCCGCAAGTCCTTTTGACAGTGCAATCAAATAGGCCTTGGTTGGCCCGTAGCTGGTGTCGCCCGCAAGCGATATGTGGCCAGCGACTGAAGCGACGTTCAACACCCTCCCAAAACCGCGCTCTTGCATGGGTGGAATGAAGTGGTGACACATGCCCGCAACAGACGTCATCATCAATTCGATGTACTTTTGCTGCGCTCGCCAATCACGATCAAGCAAGAGATCGGGCCCAATTGATCCTGCGTTGTTGATCAAATAGTTGACTATTAATCCTCGTTCACAAACCTCCGTGAACAATTTGTCGGTCGCATCTACATCGGACATGTCCGCCTGAATGATGTCGACAGCGACGCTGTATTCATCGGCGAGCTCCTGCGCAAGCGTTGCCATCGGAGCGATTCGCCGAGCCACAAGGATCAGGTCCTTGCCCTGCCTCGCGAGCTGCCGCGCGAACTCCGCGCCGAGACCCGCTGAAGCGCCAGTAATGAGTGCTCTGGTGTTTGTCATTGTTCTTCCTATAACAACTTCTCTATCAGGCGTATCGCCTGCGCCAGGTACGCACTGCCAAATAGATTGAGATGATTCAGCACATGGTATAACTGATACAGGTGCTGGCGCTCGCGGTGGCCGTCGGAGAGCGGCCAGCTCGATTCGTAGGCCGCGTAAAACTCGCCACCGAAGCCGCCGAAAAGCCGTGTCATTGCAAGGTCGCTCTCTCTGTCGCCGTAATACACCGCCGGGTCGAATACGATCGCCGCGCCGTCGCTACAGCCCCAGTTTCCGCCCCAAAGATCGCCGTGCAGTAATGATGCCGCCGGGGCGTCACTATCAAAGAAAATCGGCAGCCGTTTCAGCAAGCGGGCGCCGACTGCCTGCAATTCTTCACCGAATCCATTTTCCGTTGCCATTGTTAGCTGGTATGCCAATCGCTGCTCGCGAAAAAAATCGAGCCAGTCATCCCGCCAGGCGTTCTTCTGTAACGTTAGGCCGATCGTATTGTCACGATGCCATCCGTATTGTTTCTTTGTCGCGTGGTGCAACGCAGCCAGTTGTTCACCAAATTGACGTTCGACGGCTTTGTTGCTGCGCTCAAACGATAGCCATTCCAGCGCGAGGTATGCCGTTGAACCGGCTTCCCCACTTGCGACAACTTGCGGGGTGCGAAGAATACCAACCGCTGCGATTTCCTTCAGGCCCTCGACTTCTGCACTAAACGTATGCGCGGACGACAGTGGTCCTGTCTTTACAAAGAGATCACCTGATGCCGTCGCCAGGCGCCATGCGGCGCTGATGTCTCCGCCACTAACAGGTGACGGAATACTGTCTTTGACGGCGTTAACGCCGACTTTCCCAAGTTCAGGAATGATGCTTGACCAGTCAGGCATGTCTGGTCCTTTTATTCCTAGTAGCGGTAAATGTCCGAAACACGTTCTGCCTGACGGCGCAGCGCCATGCCAATACCCGCTTCATCGAACAGAGCATTAATTTCGCCGAGTCGCGGAGCGGACGGTTGCATAAGCGCCTCGGCATTCTCAATCGGTGCGTCACAGGCGATACCTGTCAAGCGACGTGCCAGATAGGCGTCGCCCTTATGCGTGTCGAGTTTGGCAGCCAGCGTCTTCGCGCCGCGCACATTAACCTCGTGAACCTTATCGAGATTCGCGTAGATCTTGTCGAGGCTGCCGAAATGTTCGAGCAAGCCGGTGGCAGTCTTTTTGCCAACGCCAGGAACGCCCTTGATGTTGTCTACAGCATCACCGGCGAGCGCGAGAAAGTCTGCGACTTGTTCCGGCCAGACGCCGAAAGAGCCCGGAATCTGCTCATATCCAAGCTTACCCTTTCCCGCAAAGTCCCAGAAGACGTCGTCCCTCGTCATTAGCTGAGTCATATCTTTGTCGCGCGTAACAATCGTCGAGGGCCGACCCTGTCTGCGTCCATGTTCAACAAGTGTGCCGATCAGGTCGTCTGCCTCATACGCCGGGCTACCGATCTCCATCACCCCCAGTGCCCGCACAAACCTCCGGCACTGTTCGAATTGTCGCTTTAGTTCTGGCGGGGCCGGATCTCGGTTCGCTTTGTACTCTGGATATATCTCAGTGCGATAGCACTCCGTCATACTTTCGTCGAACGCTACGGCCAGGTACTCGGGTGTCACCTGCTCCATGAAGTCGCCGATAAAGCGGCAGAAACCATACAGCGCGTTCACCGGATTACCGTCGTCGTCAACCATGTCATCCGGCACTGAGTAGTACGCTCGAAAGACATAGATGCTCGCGTCGATTAAGTACTGCATTAGTTAGCGATGACGCAGCGCGCCGATTTAGTCATGGAAGTGCACCTCAACGATTTCCTCTCCGCCGGAGAGGTGATCGCTGAGTCGTGCATGTAACGGGCTGGATCGTGGAATGTGTGCCAGTAGATATTGCATTTGATCAGCAAGGACGCGCCGGCCCTTGAGGTAAATGTATTCCGCATAGTTCGGCGTAAACGGTACCGCAATCAGTTCCATCGCCGCTTGTTCCGGTGTGCGGCCGCCTTTGAAATTGTTGCAGCGCCGGCATGCGGTCGCCACATTATTCCACTTGTCGAGGCCACCCAGTGAAACCGGTGTGATGTGATCGCGGGTTAAGTCGCGAGTCATATAGCGGTTACCGCAATACAGACAGAGATTGGCGTCGCGCTTAAATAAGGTGCGGTTGTTCAAAGGCGGAACGTATCGATCACGATTGCGAGACAGGCTTTGACTGGTGCCATGTGTCGCAATGATGGAGTTAACATCGATGCGACTACGTTGACCGCTGAGGGAGCTGTGGCCGCCAAAAACAGTGTAAAGCAACGTGCCACAGTCGTAGGCTACCTGCTCGGAATGGTAAAGGCGGACCGCATCGCGGTAGTCAATCCATTCAAGCGGCATTCCGGCAACGTCGGTTCTCAAAACCTGTTGCGAAATATCGGTTGCAAGTCCAGCGAGCATTCATGTCCCCCTTAGCCTTGCTCCGATTATGACAAACTTTAGAGGGCCTTCAATACCTCATCGAGTGTTTCTTTCGCATCACCGAACAACATTCGCGAATTATCCTCGAAGAACAGCGGATTCTGTACGCCCGCATAGCCTGTTGCCATGCTGCGTTTGAGAACAATCGAAGTGCCGCCCTTCCAGCACTCCAGCACTGGCATTCCGGCGATAGGACTGTCCGGATCGGTCAACGCCGACGGATTAACGATGTCATTCGCGCCAATTACGACCGATACGTCGACTTTTGGAAAGTCCTCATTAATTTCGTCCATCTCGAAAACGATGTCGTACGGCACTTTCGCCTCGGCCAACAACACATTCATGTGACCAGGCATTCGACCGGCGACCGGATGGATTCCGAAACGTACATTGATCTTCCTGGCACGTAAGGTTTTCGTAATTTCGAACACCGTATGCTGTGCCTGTGCGACGGCCATACCGTAACCAGGAATAATCATGACCTCTTTCGCAGCTGCGAGCATTGCGGCAGTTTCCTGAGCATCTATGGGTGCGACCTCGCCCTGATCAACATCACCGCTGCTGGCGCTGCTGCCACCGCCGGTCCCAAACCCACCGGCGATAACGGCGATGAATTTACGATTCATCGCCCGACACATGATGTAGCTCAGAATCGCGCCACTCGAACCAACAAGCGCTCCGGTTACGATCAACAGATCGTTACCCAGCATGAAGCCGGTCGCAGATGCAGCCCAACCCGAGTAGGAATTAAGCATCGAAACAACAACCGGCATATCAGCGCCACCGATCGCCATGACCATGTGCATGCCGAACAGCAAGGCAATGACCGTCATGATCATGAGTGGCTCCATACCACCGCCCGCTGCGGATTGAATAACGAATTCGCGTCCGAACCAGATCGCTCCGATTAGCAAGCCGAGATTGAGCCAGTGCCGCGCTGGCAAGGTCAGCGGTTTGCCGCCAATACGACCTGACAGCTTGCCAAAAGCAATTACCGAACCAGAGAAAGTCACCGCACCAATTAAAATGCCGATATACGTTTCAATGTCATGGATGGTCAGCTCGATTCCGATGAAGCCGCTGCCGTGACCCATGAAGTTCGCGTAGCCAACAGCAACAGCCGCCAAACCGACGAGGCTGTGCAAGATCGCGACAAGCTCGGGCATTTGCGTCATTTGAACGCGACGCGCAAGAATGATGCCGACGGTTCCACCAACCAGTAATGCAACGATCAGGTATTCGAAATTGGCACTGACATTTTCGCTCAGGATTGTCGCAATTAATGCGATTGCCATACCGATGATGCCGTACCAGTTACCACGACGAGCCGTTTCCTGATTGGAGAGGCCGCCGAGTGCAAGAATAAAAAGAATGGTCGCAATAATATACGACACGTTCACCATACCTTCATTAATCATCACAGCCTCACTTACGGAACATTTCGAGCATGCGGCGCGTAACGGCAAAACCGCCCGCGATATTAACGGCCGTTATTCCAACCGTCACTACAGCGATCCACATGAGGAGTTTGTCGGGCGCGCTTATTTGCAGCAGCGCACCGATGATAATGATGCTGGAGATGGCATTGGTCACACTCATCAACGGCGTATGTAGTGCGGGCGACACATTCCAGATCACCATGTAGCCCACAAAGCAGGCGAGCACGAATACCGTGAAGTGATCCATAAACGATTCCGGCGCCACCGCGCCCAGCGCGAGCAGCGCGGCACCGCCGGCGAGCATCGCGATGATGGGACCAAAAACCGAAGGTTTTTCTTCTGCCTTTACGGAAATGGGTTCCGGCGCGGCTTTCTTTGGCGCAGCCGATAGCTTCGGTGCGGGTGGTGGGTATGTTGTCTCACCGCCCTTGCAAACTGTCGCACCGCGAACGACTTCGTCCTCGAAATTATTGACGATATTGCCGTCTTTCTCAGGCGTCATATCCGTAAGCAAGTGTCGTAAATTGCTTGCGTAGAGTTGACTCGATTGTGCCGCCATACGGCTTGGCAAGTCGGAGTAACCAATAATCGAAACACCATTATCGGTCTTGACGATTTTCTCTGCTTCCGTCAGCTCGCAGTTACCACCCTGTTCCGCTGCCAGATCGACAACGACACTGCCGTCCTTCATCGAATAGACCATATCGGCCATGATCAGTTTAGGCGCAGGTCTGCCGGGGATTAAAGCGGTCGTAATAATGATATCGACCTCTTTTGCCTGCTCTCTGAAAAGCGCCATTTCAGCATCGATGAATTCCTTACTCATCGTTTTGGCGTAACCGCCTTCGCCCGAACCGTCTTCATCGTCCTCAAAGTCGAGCATCAGGAACTCAGCATCCATGCTTTCGACCTGCTCTTTGACTTCAGGGCGAGTATCGAAAGCGCGTACGATCGCGCCCATGCTCTTCGCAGCGCCGATTGCCGCGAGACCCGCCACACCGGCGCCGATCACCATTACTTTCGCGGGCGGCACCTTGCCGGCGGCCGTAATCTGGCCCGTAAAGAATCGCGGGAAAAGCTGTGCTGCTTCCACGACTGCGCGGTAGCCTGCGATGTTGGCCATCGAACTCAAGGCATCCATCTTCTGGGCTCGTGAGATACGTGGCACGCTATCCATTGCCATCGCTGTCGCGCCACTGTCCGTCAGTTGCTGCAGCAGCTCCGGATTTTGTCCCGGCCAGAGAAAGCTAATGAGCGTTTGCCCGGCACTCAGCTTGCCGACTTCGCCACCCTCGGGACCACGAACTTTCAGGATTACATCGGCTTTTGACCAGACCTCGTCAGCGCTGGCCACGATCTCGCAACCCGCCGCTTCATAAAAGTCATCTGAATAGTTTGCGGCAGCACCTGCGCCAGCTTCGACCGAAACCTCAAACCCCAGCTTAATGAGTTGCGCCGCAACATCAGGTGTCGTCGCAACGCGCCGTTCGCCTGTGTGAATTTCTCTCGGTACACCGATCCTCATACCTACCCCTCCATTTGGACTGCGGCAGTTTAGCGGAGGTGGTCATCGGGTACAAAAGATTCCGTACAAGGTTTGGTTCTGTTGAGCGGCTCAGTCGCGAGTGGCGGGTCGTGGCCGATCTTTCATTCGGTCGCGCACACGCTGCCTCTGTTCCGGTGTCATCTCGCGATAACGGTCGCGCATTTTCTCTCGTCGGTCACGATTCATGCGATTGAAGCGTCGAAAATTATCCCGAATACGTCTTTGCTCGTCGGCCGGCAGGCTCCTGTATGCCTCATAACGATCACGAATAAGTTCTCTACGTTCGGCAGACAGATCGCGCCAGCTCCTGAATCTTGTCTGCGCTTCTTTACGCTGCTCAGCCGACATACCCGCCCAGTGATCTGCACCTCTGACCAGGCGCTCTCGCCGCTTGGGAGGCAAGCTGCTCCACTGATCCTGAAATTCGGCCAGCACTTGCTGCTGGCTTGCATCAAGGCTGCTCCAGGCGTTGTCGTCATCGCCTGCCGCTACCGAACTCAGCAATAATAAGCAGGCGACGCCCAAGATGGTTTTAGCATTCATCTTCAATCTCCGTCGATTCTTCACCCTCAGGTACGGGATCGTTCCGTTCGTCAATTTCGGCAACGCTGTCCTTGTCGAGCAGCTGCCAGTCTTCATCCGATTCTTCCCACATCCCCAGATATTCAAGAAACTCCATTTCCGGTGATGCCTCTTCCCCGGCCTCTGCCATTACGCTCGATGAGACGCATAACATGAGTCCGCAAAATACTGTTTGCAGTCCTGTGCTAACCAAGGTCTCCGTCACCTTCGAAATCCTGCGTTTCAAGCCAGCTGTAGAACTCCAGTTCTTCGAGCATCTCGATGCTCTCTTCGCTGAGCAGAAGATCGAGGTCCGACGCCGGAGCCGTGATTGCGTCAATATCCGCCGGGCCGCGCAAAACAATGACCGCGATCAATACGGTGGCAACCGCTCCGGTAGCCGGCAACCAGCGAAGCCACTGGTTTCGTGGTCGCCTGATCTCGGCCAGCGCCGCCTGCCTGCCGCGATTCAAGCGTGACAGGGTGGCGCCATCGAGGCCATCGACGCTTTGATCGAAAGCCCGCTTCGCCAGCTCTGCCAATTCTTCGTCTGTCTTCTTCATTGCCAATGTTCTCCCAACTTTTCGCGCAACGCATGTACCGCACGCGAATAGTGTGTCTTGACGCTACCCTCGCTGCAGCCCATTGCCACCGCGGTCCCAGCAACGTTGAGACCCTCGAATGTCCTCAGCATGAACGCCTCCCGTTGTCGGGCCGGCAATTCGTGTACAGCAATTTCCATGTCCTGCATCGCCTCGCTGTTCTGCACTTCCTCATCCGGCGAACGGCCGATAGGGTCGGGCGCGGCCGCTATAACATCATAGTCGCTGTCTTCGGGTTTCGCCTTCTGAAACCAGACCATAACGCGGTTTCTAACCGCCTGACGTCGATGCCAGTCACGTACGCCGTTTTGCAGAATTCGGTAAAAAAGCGGTGGCCACTCGTCACTGCCGCGACCACTGTAGTTACGTACCAACTTGATCATCGCATCCTGCACCAGGTCAAGCGCTTCATCCCGGTCGCGCACACCGATTTCGGCGATACGTAGGGCGCGCCGCTCAACCTCCGCCAGAAACTTGTCTATTTGCCGTTCCTTTTGCAGCGCCCGTACTCCCGTCGATTCAGGTGTGCAAGATACCGCAAAATCCAGTGCGTCTGTCGTCATATCCCTTGACTCCACCACGTGGTGATCTAAGTTGTCTCCCCTTAACAACGCTCCGGTTTCGTCGCAGTTGACATGGCGAGGCCGAAAATCGCCGGATTTATGTAAAGTTCAGTGGCAAAGCCCAATATCCTAAAAGTCGCCATCAATGTCCCCCTATCGCGGGAATTTGACTATCTGCCTCCCAAACAGGGTCATAAACAGGGGTCAGACCCCTGTTTATGTTTAGGAGCTCGGGTGCGGGTGCCTTTTGGCCGCCGCGAACAGGTCGGAGTCATTATCGGGCATTCCATTGAGTCGGATATTCCGAGCGCAAAACTCAAGCGCTGCTCCGAAATTCTCGATGATGCTCCTGTATTTTCAGAGGACGATTTGTGGTTGATCCGGTTTACCAGTGACTACTACCACCACCCTATCGGCGAGGTAGTCGCCGCTGCACTGCCGTCGCTACTCAGACAAGGCAGGTCACTACACCCGAAGGTCGAGAAAGTCGCTGTCACAAATCAAGCTGAGCAGGCTGATATTGAGTCAATGGCACGCCGCGCACCCAGGCAGGCAGAGTTGCTCGAAACCTTGCTGGACGCGGGTAGTAATGGCCTCGACACTGACTTCCTCACTGAATCGATGCCGAACTGGCGCAGAGCAGCCAAAGGTCTTATTGAAAAAGGGTTGATAGCGTCATTCGAAGCCAGGGCCGATGACTTCGACGATGCGCTGAGCGTCGAGCCACAAGTTGCACCGACACTGAATGAAGACCAGCAGGCTGCCTTAGCGACCTTGAGGTGCAGCGATCAGTTTGGCACCTACCTGCTCGACGGCGTAACCGGCAGCGGCAAGACAGAGGTCTATCTGCAGCGACTGCAGGATATCCTTGAAAACGGCAGGCAAGCGCTGGTGCTGGTCCCGGAAATCGGGCTTACGCCACAGCTGGTTTCCCGACTCAGGGCCCGACTAGGTCTCGAGCCTGCCTTGTTACACTCGGGTTTGTCCGACATCGCACGACTTACCGCCTGGCGTGCGGCGGCATCCGGTGCGGCACGCCTCATCGTCGGTACGCGATCGGCGATTTTTACACCACTCAAGAACCCTGGTCTGATCATCGTCGATGAAGAGCATGATCATTCCTTCAAACAACAGGAGGGACTGCGTTACTCCGCACGTGATCTCGCGATCGCCAGAGCGAAACGGCTCGACATTCCCGTCATTCTCGGTAGCGCGACACCGACACTCGAAATGCTGCAGCACTGTCGAAACGGCACCTATCAACACCTCGTTTTGCCCGTTCGGGCGGGTAGGGCCGTGCCACCTAAATTGCGCTTGATCGATACTGTGCGTAACCCGGCGACCGACGGCATCAGTGAACCACTAGCCGAATTGATTCGACGACACCTTGAGTCAGGTGGGCAGGTTTTGATATTTCTGAATCGCCGCGGCTTCGCGCCAACGCTAATCTGCAGCGCCTGCGGCCACATCGCCGGCTGCGATCGCTGCGACTCACGACTGACAGTCCACGCACGCAGCAAGCAACTTCGCTGTCATCACTGCGGCGTTTGCCGGCCATTGAACGAAAGCTGCGAGGAATGCGGTGAGGTCGTCAGACCGCTCGGCGAAGGTACGGAGCGTATCGAAGAGTCGCTGGGCCACCGATTCCCCGACGCTGTGATCAGCCGTATTGATAGCGATAGTACCCAGCTCAAAGGCGCGATGCATACCGCCCTCGAGGACGCGACCTCGGGTCGAGCCAGAATTCTGGTCGGTACACAGATGCTGTCCAAGGGACACCATTTCCCGAACCTGACACTGGTCGGCATCGTGAACGCCGACCAGGGATTGTTCGGCACTGATTTTCGCAGCAGCGAGCGGATGGCGCAGTCCGTTATTCAGGTATCTGGCAGAGCTGGCCGCGAAGAGCGTGCTGGAGAGGTACTAATTCAGACCGCGTTTCCTGAAAACCCGTTCTGGGAAACGTTAATTACCGGTGGCTATCGACAGATCTCAGACGAGGCCCTCGCTGAAAGGGAAATCACTCGCTGGCCGCCGTTTACACGGCTGGCGTTGCTGCGCTCCGCGGCTCATCGACAATCGGACGCACACCACTTTCTTGAGATAGCACAGCGCCATGCAGCCCAGGCCCCCTCGGAGTCGCTACGAATTTTGGGGCCCGTTGACGCCCCGATGGCGCGCAAAGCCGGCCGCTATCGCGCGCAGCTGCTGTTGCAGAGCAGTGACAGGGCGACGCTGCACCGTGTTCTTGCCCAATTGCGCCCATTGCTCGAAAATGATCCGGCGGCACGCAGGGTCCGTTGGTCAATCGATGTCGATCCCGTGGAGCTTTTTTGAAGCCAGCACCATGACGGGCCTATACAGGCAATCATAAGCAGGTAGAATTGCCGGCTCGCCCGATCTGACCGATACACCCAATGAAGCACATAGTCGCAAAGCTGGTTAATGATGCCCTGAAGACTCTCCCGGAACTCGCGGCTGCCGCCGCTGACATCTCTGCGGAGACGACGGTGGAACGCACTCGCGAAGCCAGCCACGGCGATTTCGCCAGCAATATAGCCATGCGACTGGCAAAGCCAGCCCGTAAAAGCCCACGCGATATTGCGGCCAGCATTGTCGATGCGCTGGGTGACAACGAGCAGATTGAGAAGATTGAAGTCGCGGGTCCGGGTTTTATCAACTTCTATCTCAGCCCGGCCGCGTTCCACACTGAGCTGTTGGCGGTTCTGGATAACGGCGAGGAATACGGCCGCCAGGAGAAGCAACAGACCCCAAAGATCCTGCTGGAATTCATTTCTGCGAATCCGACCGGGCCGCTACATGTTGGACACGGTCGCCTTGCTGCGTACGGAGCGTCGCTAGGCAACTTACTCGAAGCGGCAGGATTTCCAGTACATCGCGAATACTACGTCAACGATGCCGGCCGACAGATGGACATTCTTGGCGCTAGTGTCTGGTTGCGATGGCTGGAGGCGAGCGGCATCGAAGTTCCATTCCCGAACGCGGGCTATCGCGGCGAATACATTCGTGAGATAGCCGACGAAATCGATACCGACGGAATAGACTTGCCCGACGCCAGCGATGTTGTTGCCGATCTTCCGCAACAGGATGCTGCCGGGAGTTTCGAGCCTTATGTCGAGGCGCTGATTGCAAAGGCGAAGGTCCTCCACGGCGAAGACGGATTTGATCGCATCCGGCAACAATCGCTCGACTCTATACTTGCCGATATCAAAGACGACCTCGCAGAATTCGGTGTCAATTTTGATCAGTGGTACTCGGAGCAAAGCCTTACCGAGACCGGTCGCATTGACGACGCGCTCACCGTGCTCGAAGAGCGCGGCATCCTGTACAAAAAGGATGGCGCTACCTGGTTTCCGGCAACCGACTTCGGCGACGAAAAAGATCGGGTTGTTGTGCGCGAAAACGGCATTAAGACTTATTTCGCCTCGGACATCGCGTACCACTTCGACAAGCGCGAGCGCGGCTTCGATCACCTAATCGATATTCTGGGCGCCGATCATCACGGCTATATATCCCGCGTACGCGCCGGACTCGAGGCCATGGGTTATAAAGGTGACGACCTCGAAGTGGAGCTCGTGCAGTTTGTCACGCTGTATCGCGGTGGCGAAAAGATGCAAATGTCGACGCGTTCCGGTGAGTTCGATACTTTGCGGCAATTGCGTGCCGAGGTTGGCAACGATGCTGCGCGCTTTTACTATGTCATGCGCTCAAACGACCAACACCTGGATTTCGATATGGATGTCGCGATGTCGCAGTCGAATGACAATCCGGTCTATTACATTCAGTACGCTCACGCACGTATTGCGCGCGTGTTTCGAAAAGCGAATGAGTCCGGCATGAATTGGGACTCAGAAAACGGCCGCGCTCACCTCAGCGAACTAAAGGCAACACAGGAAAAGTCGCTAATGTCTGCGATGAGTCGATATCCGGAAATTATCGAACTTGCTGCGAAAAATCGTGCTCCACAAACGCTCGTGCATTTCCTGCGCGACCTCGTCAGCGATTTTCATTCCAGTTACAACGCGCATAAAGTTCTCGTCGAAGATGCTGCTCTGCGCGATGCAAGACTGTCTTTGTACGCCGCAGTCAAAACGGTTGTCGCCAACGGCCTCGACATCCTCGGCGTTTCCGCGCCGGACGAAATGTAATGGCGCAGCGCAGAAAAAAGCGGCGCTCCACGCGCAGCAAAAAGCAGCAGGACTACCCCGGTTGGGTATGGATGATATTTGGTCTTGCGATCGGTTTATCCGTCGCATTTGCCGTTTACGTCAAGGATCGAGAGCCGCAACAACTCGCTGTTGTTGATAAGCCGCAGCCGGCCAGTATGCAGAGTTCGATGGACGAAAACGGCGAAGGCGCAGATACCGATGCAGCGAATGAGGACGTGCCAGCAACTTCAGCCGAAGACAGATTCGATTTTTACAAGATGTTGCCTGCCTTCGAAATGATCGTCGACGAAGCAGTGCCTGTCGCTAATAGAGATGTTGAGCCGCAGGCGATCGACGAACCCGGCATCTACATGTTGCAGGCCGGGTCTTTCTCCACGCACAAGGATGCCGACCGGCGCAAGGCCGAACTTGCCCTGCATGGCATTGAGTCTCGTGTGCAGCGGGCCCGCGTAAACAACCGCGATTACTATCGGGTCTATGTTGGGCCTATCGAGGACCTGCAGGAGTTGAATGTAACCCGTAGTCGACTCAGGGCCGCCAGAATTGATGTGATGCGGATTCGCCTTGGTGACTGACGCCAGTCGTCTGTTACTCGCCGTCGTAGTGCTGCAATTCGCAGCCTGCACCACGACCCCGGCACCCGAGCCCGAGCCGGCTTCAACACCAGTTGAGCCGTCTCAGCCCAGCCCTCTGCCAAAGCCAGAACCTGCACCGCCCGCTCCTGATAGGACCGCGATGCGCATTAGCATCGCTGCAGTCGGCGATATGATGCTGGGAACCGACTACCCGGAGAATCACTTGCCAGATGACGACGGTGTTGGTTTTTTGGCAGACGTCACACCGATATTATCCGCTGCAGATCTCGCGATCGGTAATCTCGAGGGCGTGCTGATCGATGGTGGACAGCCCGGCAAGAAGTGCGGCAATCCAGCTGCCTGCTATTTGTTTCGCTCTCCGACACGCTACGCCAAGCACTATCGCAATGCCGGCTTCGACTTGATGAGTCTTGCCAATAATCATGCGCGTGACTTCGGTGAAGAGGGTCGCAGCAGCAGCATGACTGCACTAGATACGGTCGGGATCCTGTCCTCGGGTCGAGAGGGTCACTTCAGCATCATCCTGCGTGCAGACACCTCGATCGCATACCTCGCGTACGCGGTCACTAAAGACTCCAATGTGCTGCTCGACTACGAGTTGGCGTTTGCAAATATTGAGCTACATGCTGCAGAACACGACATTGTTGTTGTCAGCTTTCACGGCGGTGCAGAAGGCGCGGACGTGACTCACCTGCCGTTCGCTGAAGAAGAATATTACGGCGAGCCACGCGGCGATGTTGTCTGGTTTGCGCGCGGCGCTGTCGATGCAGGAGCCGATCTGGTCATCGGACACGGCCCGCATGTCGTTCGCGGCATCGAGCGCTACAAGGACCGGCTTATTGCCTACAGTCTCGGCAACTTCGCAACCTATTACGGCATTAGCGTCGCGGGAATCAAGGGTGTCGCACCGATACTCACGACAACTCTGGACGGTGACGGAAGATTCGTTGAGGGCCTGATTACGTCCACAGTTCAGCTACGACCGGCCGGGCCGAGCATCGATGAAAAGCAGCGCGCGCTGAACCTGATACGCGGCCTGAGCATCGATGACTTCGCTACGCCAGGTCTGAATTTCAGCAAGGACGGAATCATTACGCCCGTAGAACGACCACCAGTTGAACCTCACCCGCTAGTCGTCACTCCCGACTGACTTGAAATCAATGCCCAGCGATCGCAGCTTTCTATATAAATGTGTGCGCTCCATTCCAACCCGCTTTGCCAGCGCACCAACCTTGCCGTCGCAAAGCACCAACTGCTGCTGCAAATAAGAGCGCTCGAAATGCTCACGCGCCTCTCTTAGCGGCAAAGCCAGAAGGTCCTGCTTCACCAGAGGTTCATTCACTGGCGCTACTGCAGTAATTTCTGCCTCCACGTCTTCGAGAGAAATATCTTCACCGCTACCCGACAACAACAGGCGACGAACCAGATGTTTAAGCTCACGAACATTATCCGGCCACGGATAGTTACGTAGCCTATTCTGCGCCGCGACGCTGAAGCGCCTGAACGTTAGTCCCTCCGAGTCCACCAGCTTGTCCACGTAGTAGGTCAGCAGTTCCGGTACATCTTCTGAATAATCCCGAAGTGGCGGGACGCGTAAATTCAGCTCGCCCAGTTGGGCTACCAAATCGCGGCGCAACTTGCCGCTCTCAACCAGCGTCTCGTAGTTAGCACCGACGGTCGCAACGATGCGTGCATCAACCTTAACCGCTCGAGACCCGCCGACACGCGTGAACTGCCCGTCTTCGATAACGCCCAAGAGAGTTTTCTGCGCTACAACGCCAAGATCTGCAAGATCGTCGATAACGAGCGTGCCGCCGGTTGCACGTTCGAAAGCCCCTGCTGTGATCTCGTCGCCGTCCTCAATTCCGAGCAGTTGCTCTTCTGCATTGCGATCCGTCACCGAGGCGGCTGTCAGGCTGGTTAACGGCTCACTGGATCGTCGACTCAAGGCATGCATGTAACGAGCGAAAGCACCACGTCCGGTTCCAGCCTCGCCACTCAACAACATTGATCCGTCGTGCCGCGCATACTGCTGAACCCGTTCGCGCAAGGCCTGCATAATTTTGCTGCGGCCTACCGGCGCAAGCAAGGATGGCAACAGACTTCTTGCCGCGCGCGACTGTCTTCCGGCTGACTCAAGGGCCGCCTCGACAGTGCGTAAGAGCTTCGCGAGCGACAAGGGCTTTTCGACGAAATCGAATGCACCAAGCCGAGTCGCCTCAACAGCAGTGTCAACTGTGCCATGTCCCGACATGATAACCACGGGACAATTCAGGTCACCGCCTTCAGACCACTCGCGCAATAGTGTGATTCCATCTGTATCGGGCATCCAGATATCGAGCAAGATCAGATCAAACTTTCGAAGCGAGCGCTCAGTGCGGGCTTCGCTGGCATCAGCCGCGACGGTCACACCGTAACCCTCGTCACTAAGGATGTCCTGAATCAACGCTCGAATATCCGCCTCGTCGTCGACAACCAATACATGAGGACTACTCATGCCTGCTCCCTCCTTTTATCGGCGCGCCCTGGCGCCCTGGCGATCATCTTTTCCCTCGCCGCTTCGTTTAGCGGCAAGCGAATACTTAACATGGCTCCGCCGTCACTGCGATTCTGCGCGCGGATGGAACCAACGTGTTCCTCCACGAGTTTTTTCACGATGGCCAGTCCCAGGCCAGTGCCCTTCGGTTTCGTTGTCACATAGGGATCGAATATCTGGCTCACCGATCCCGTCTTAAAACCTGGTCCGTTATCCTCTACGCGAATTTGCACAACCTCCACTCCCCCAATTTCGGCAGCACCTATCTGTACGTCGATACGTCCATCCGATGTTCCCTCTAACGCCTCTACAGCGTTGCGAATCAAGTTGTGCAATATCTGCCGTACGCGACCGACATCGCCTTCAACCAGCGGGATATTCGGGTCGGAAATCAATTTGATCTCCATGTCACTTTCCTGTGCCCGGTACAGATCGACAATTTCATGCGCCAATTTGTCGATATCGAAACGACTGATATCCATATCCGGCGCGCGTGCGTAGTCACTAAATGCATTCACCATTTCCTTCATTGCCTCGACCTGCTGCACGATAGTATGCGTCGCGCGATCGAGTACCTGCGCCTCTTCCTCATCCATTGTATTGAGGTACTTACGACGCATGCGTTCTGCGGAAAGTTGAATTGGCGTTAACGGATTTTTGATCTCGTGTGCCAGACGACGAGCGACCTCGCCCCAAGCCGCGTCGCGCTGCGCCTGCAACAAAGCCGTTATGTCGTCGAATACGATTACGTAACCGGCCTCCTTGTCGTCATCCCCCGGCAACGTCGTACACGCACAGGTCAATACGCGCCGGCCGATTTCGCCACGCAATACGATTTGTTCACGCCACTCGGTTTCGCCGGCATCAAGATGCACGCAGGCAACATCCACGAACTGCTCCAGCAACGGATTCCCCTTCGCAACAGCACGAATAGCTTCGCCGTTGCGGTTTTCCAGATTGACGCCGAGAATCGATCCGGATGCCTGATTCGCAGTGCGAATCTTGAGGTCAAACTCAAGTGCCAGTACGCCGGTTGAGAGGCGCGCCAGGATGACTTCAAGATTTGCGCGCTCGGCCTCGACCAGTGCCTGACTTAACGTGGCCTCGCGACTCGCCGTTGCGAGTCTTTGTGTCATGTCATTGAAAGAGCTGACCAAAAAACCAATTTCGTCGCGCGTTGGTGTCGGTAGCTTGGTATCGAAGTCGCCCATCGCAACCGCCCGTGTACCGGCGACGAGGTCCTGAATCGGTGCGACCAGCCGACGTGATAAGACGAAAGCACCGTAAATAGCGGCCAACAAGCTCAACAACAATACGAATGTCAGGGTGACCGTCAAAAGATCCTTAAGGTCTTCGCGGAAAAAGACCAGCTGCTGATACTCGGAGTACGAGGTCTCGACGCTATTGATCATGTTGCCGAGCCGTTCGTCGACCGGGAAATGTGCTTGCACGGTGCGTGACTCTCGCAACCGCCCAACTCGATACGTAAAGGAAACGGCGGTACGAATTTCCGTGCTGTTTGCTGTAAGCGGTTCAAGGCTCACGAATGGGCGATCCTGCCGCATTTGTAGCGCGACTTCCTCAGTAAGTGGCTTCGGCATCGTCGCAGCCGCACTATCGGAGCTGGTCGCTAAAACGCGATTATTATCACCGTACAGGGTCATCTCGTTCGCGCCGCTCTCTCGCCGCAGCATGCTGAGCTCAAACACCAGCTGGCGATCGGGAACGACGGCAAGGCGATTCGCAACCTGTGTCGTTGCTAACAGGTTTTGTCGCTTGCGAATTTCTATGGCGGCGCGGCTCAATGTCAGCGCATTCTCGAGGCCCTCTTCGACCTGCACATTGAACCAACTGTCGATACCGCGATTGATAAATTGGATAGAAAAGTAGAACACTACGATGAGCGGTAACACCGCCAGGCCAACAAACATGCCGACCATGCGTGCTTTTAATTTTGCGCCTGGAACGCTTTGTCGGTAATCGTGAAAAAGTCGCCACAGATTGCCGATTAATATCAGTACGAGTATGACACCACCGGCAATATTGACGAGTAGAATGATGTCCTGCAGACGGTCAAAATCGTCGGAGCGTTGGACGGTTTGTGTCAGCAGAAAAAGCGCGACCAAGACCAGCGTGACGCCTAGCGCGCCCATCAGAGTAAAAAATATGCGCTTTAGCGTTCTAACAACCATTCAAACCATTCGCTTTGCAACTGCCACTGACCGCGCCAAAAAAACAGTAGTCGTAACGGCGCCGGATACTGCTTTGTATTGAGCATTGCGCGTAGTCGCAGACGATACGACCGGTTGGGAAGCAGCAATTCGTCATCAATCACAGGCAGATTCTGGATACGTCCCAGGCTGTTCAGCGCCGAGTAGAGGGTTGCGAAGGAGTCCTGATCTCCACTATTCAGGTTTTTCACGATGTAGCGCTGACTCAGTGGCCGGTACTCGAGCTCATAATCAATCGTAAGTTCTGCATCAATACTGTCAGTCAGAAAGCGCCGAACACGAATCACCTGCATCTGAATCTCTATAGTCAGCGTGACGCCGCTTTCCAGGGCAGCGAGCGCTTCACTGCTGAGTACCAGCTGCAGCCGGGCGTCCAGCGTATGCACATGGTCCAGTACTTGCGTGGACGCAGACCGGACCTCGAAATAGCCCTGTCGTTCGATCGCCTCTTGCGCAAGGCCGCTGCCTAACACAAGCACAGCAAGCATCGCGATCACAAAGCGGCGCGATAGTTTTAAGTGCTCATTGATGATTGGCCGGGGCATCTTAGCTTCAGGAAACCTTCTTCTTTTGAATGGCGGCGTAGTAAAAACCGTCCAACCCTGCCGAACCGGGCAGAATCTGGTAGCCGCACGCCTTCCTCCGCATTAGATCGCGGATGTTGTTATTTGGCAACAAGTCGTTTTCTTGAGCGTCACCATGGTCTCCCAGGAATTGCTTCGTCACTTCATCGTTCTCCGCCGTAAACACCGAACACGTGGCATACAGCAAGGTCCCGCCGGGCGCGAGCGTTGGCCACAGCGACTCCAATAGGGCGCGCTGTTGCTCAGCCAGGTTATCGAGGTCGCTCTCTCGCCGCAGCAGTTTGATATCGGGATGGCGCCGAATCACGCCCGAGGCGGAACAGGGTGCATCCAATAGAATGCCGTCGAACGGCACCTGATCCCACCATTGCTCTGGTTTCGATGCATCGGAAGCGATAATGGTTGCATCGCGACCAATTCGAGCCAGATTCTCCGCAACATACTCGAGCCGCGATGCGTCATTGTCGAGCGCCACAAGCGAAACATTGTCTGCGCCGACCTCGAGAAGGTGAGCACTCTTGCCGCCGGGTGCGGCGCAGGCATCAAGTACCCGGCCTTTGACGTCACGCAGAAGCCAACGTGCGGCGATTTGCGCAGCAGCATCCTGAACCGAGGCATCACCCGCGGCGAACCCAGGCAGGCTTTCGACGGCTTGTGGTGCCGTCAATCGCACTGCATCCGGCCACCCGGCCAGCAAATCTGCTTCAATGTTGGCGGCGTGCAGTCGTTCAAGATAGGCCGCCGCGGTGTTTTTTGATGCGTTCGCCCGCAGCCACATCGGAGCACGTTCGTTATTCGCTGTCAGGATTGACCGCCAGTCATCCGGCCAGTCTTGCCGAACTCGCTCTATCATCCATGCTGGATGATTCCACTCTGACGGTTCATCACCCCCTTCTGTCGCCGCCATATTCTCGCGACCGAAACGCCGCAGGCACGCATTGACCAAGCCCGCCAGTTTTGGGCGCCGCAATTGCCGCGCTGCTTCTACCGAGGTCGATACGACAGCATGATCCGGTATTCGCATCTCTGTTATTTGATATAGAGCAATTGCAAGCAGCGAGTTGATGATGTGATCGCGCTTTCTAAGCGGCTTGCTGATCAGCTGCTGTACCCAAGCTTGCAATTGCCAGTGATTTCTCAGGCTGCCGTAACAAAGCATTCGCAGCAGCGGGCGATCGTTCGCTGCGGCGCGCTGCTCATGTTTGGCAACGGCTGCGTCAAGTGAGCTACCGCCCGTAACGACAGCGTCGACGACCTCGGCAGCAACTGCCCTGACCTTCGCTCCGGCAGGCTTCATCGACGCAGATCAATCTGCTTAACGAACTCATGTGCTTCTGCGCGACGCTTCCCTGGCGCTTGCAGCGTGTCCAGTCGCAGGCCGCCCTCACCACAAGCCATTACGATCCCGTCGCCGTCGTACTGCACAATCGTACCGGCTGTCGCCGCAGCCACATCGACAGGCGTTGCGTCCCAGACTTTGACCCGTAGCGGATTATTCGACGGCCCTGCGAAAAAGAATGCGCCGGGCGCCGGATTGTAGGCACGTACCCGGCGATGCAAGTCCGCCGCTGACAGTTCCCAGTCGAGCTCAGCATCCTGCTTCAGGATTTTTGCGGCGTAACTGGCCAGAGATTCGTCTTGTTCAACGGCCGCAGTTTCACCACAGAGAATTTCGTCCAGCCTGGCTACCAGCAAAGCGCCACCAAGAACGGCAAGGCGATCATGCAGCTGTTCGGCACTTTCACGCTTTTCGATAACAATGCTGTCAGCGGCAAATACAGGTCCGCAATCGAGACCTGCAGTCATCCGCATCAAGCTGATGCCGGTGGTCTGATCGCCTGCAAGAATTGCAGCCTGTATCGGTGCCGCACCTCGCCAGCGAGGCAACAGCGATGCGTGAACGTTCAGGCAGCCCTGTTTCGGGATGTCGAGTATGTTCTGCGGCAGGATCAGTCCATACGCTGCGACGATCATTACGTCTGGTTTCAGGGCTTCGAGTTCTTCTGCTGTGGCTGCATCACGAAGGGTCTCGGGCTGCAACACGGCGATACTCTGATCCACGGCATAGCGCTTAACCGCGCTCGCGGTCAGCTTTCGACCACGCCCGGCCGGGCGATCCGGCTGCGTGTACACAGCAACAACGTCGTGACCCGCGTCGACCAACGCCGTTAGAGAGACAAGCGCGAACTCCGGCGTGCCGGCAAAAACGATACGAGGTTTGTTCACAGGACGGCAACTAGGCGACGACTGCGCCCTGCTGACGGCGTTCTTTTTCCAGCTTTTTTCGAATGCGCTGTCGCTTCGCCTCGGACAAATAGTCGACGAATAGTTTGCCGTCGAGGTGATCCATTTCATGCTGAATGCAAACCGCGAGCAGACCGTGAGCATCGAGCTCTACTTCAGCACCGTCACGATCCAGAAAATGAACCTTGATGTGCTCCGCTCTTTCGACTTCTTCGTAGTACCCGGGTACGGATAAGCAACCTTCGTCGGTAACCGTGACGCCGTCCTTCTCCAGAATCTCCGGATTGATCAGTACATGCGGCTCGTCCTTATCAACAGACACATCAGCGACCAGCAAGCGCTTGTGGACATCAACCTGTGTCGCCGCCAGCCCAATACCCGGCGCGTCATACATCGTTTCGAATAGTTCGCCGATGAACGCGCGCAACGCATCGTCAACGACTTCCACGGGAGTCGCTTTCGTCCTCAGACGAGCATCAGGAAATTCCAGTATCTTCAGTTTTGCCATGATTTATACATAAGCCAATCGGCTGTAAATGGGGTCATAATCGACCCTTTCAAACATAATGAATCCAGCGATATATCGCGTGAATTACCCAAAATGCGGCCTAAACGTTTGACTTTATTGAATAAGATATCAGACAATGCCGCGTGAATTAGGCCCTTCCGAAGACTATTTCGGGCTGGAAATGTGACGTACAGCAGCCTCGAATGCTCCGGAACGACATAGTATAGCAATGCCTGCTAAGCACAGGCCCAAACCTGATTATGTATGGAGCAAACGCGAATTATGTCTCTCAGCAAGAATCGCCTGAATTTTAGCCTCTGGCTGACCTCGGTCACGCTAGCTGCAGCGCTGGTCGGATGTTCCTCAAATCCGTCCTCCGACAGCTACGGCAACCAGGGATCAGTGTCTACCGCCTCTACGACTCAATCCGGAGGCAATTCGACGCCAAGCAGCGCAGAGCCCGCATCGTACGAACCGGTACTTGAGCGCATCAACGAACCTGTACCTCTGGCTGCTGGCCACCCGAATGAATACGTCGTTAAAGTTGGCGACACACTTTGGGACATAGCGGGGACGTTCCTGCGAGACCCATGGTTCTGGCCGGAAATCTGGTATGTCAATCCGGATATTGAGAATCCGCACCTTATCTACCCGGGTGATGTTCTTGGGCTGGTTTATATTGACGGCCAAACGCGAATTACCAATGTTCGGGCCTCGACCTACCGTATGTCGCCACAGGCTCGCGTGACACCACTGTCCGAGGCAGTAACCAGCATCCCCTTTGGAGATATTGCTGCATTCCTGAGTTCAGGCGTAGTCCTTGAGAAATCTCAAGCCGATGCACTGCCCTATTTGCTACGCACGCGTGGAGATCACCTGATTGCCTCAGCTGGAAACGAGGTCTATGTGCGCGGAATTGACAATGCTGCAGAGAGCGACCGCTTCAATGTCGTGCATGTCGGCGATCCAATGTATGACCCCGATGACAACCGTTTGATTGGATACCATGGCATCCTGATTGGTGAAGCCAGTCTGAGACGTACCGGTGACCCGGCAACGATTGCACTCACCAGCTCAACGCAAGAAGCAGTGATGGGTGACCGCCTGATTCCTGCTTCCGTTGACGTTCCTCTGAATTTTTTCCCGCGCTCACCGAGCACCAATATTGACGGTCGAATCATTTCGGTCGTTGGTGGCGTTACGCAAATTGGCCAGTATCAGGTTGTGGTTATGAATCGCGGCTCGAGCAACGGCCTTTCAGTGGGTGATGTTCTATCTGTTTACCAGACCGGTGAAGTTGTTGAAGATCGATTCCGCGGCGGCACGGTCAAGGTACCGGACGAAAAAGCCGGTACGATAATGATCTTTAAGACCTACGACCGCATCAGTTACGGTCTGGTTATGGAAGCAACGGATGCAATTCATGTTCACGACACGATTCGCAATCCCATCTAAGTCAATCTCAAAATCTTGACGAAAAACGGTGCCCGTAGGCGCCGTTTTTTTTGCGCTATGCTTGTACCTTCGACTCGTCGCAGGCCCGAAGATGAATCAACGCGCATGGCTGACTCTTGCCCACGCCTACATTAATGTTACGGAGCTCGACGGCCTTTTCGAGCGCTTTGGAGATATTGATGCCACTGTAAGGCAGAGCGAACAAAGTCTCCGTGATACCGGATTGCCCGCTAAGAAGGCACGCTCACTCACCATGCCAGACGAAGCCGCACTCGATAGGGCGCTTGCCTGGTTGCAGGGTGACAAGCACCATATCGTTGTCTATGGCGGCGAGGAATATCCGGAATTGCTGACGCAGATCCGCGGCGCACCGCTGCTACTGTTCGTCAATGGTGATGTCGACACCCTGCACTTCCCCTCGCTCGCGATTATCGGTAGCCGCAACCCGACACGAGGCGGGATACGCAATGCCGTGGAGTTTTCACGTTATCTGGCCACAAGCGGCTACGCCATTGTCAGCGGCCTGGCGCAGGGAATCGATACTGCAGCACATCGCGGCGCCCTGGATGCTGGCGCGCGTACTGTCGCGTTGCTTGGCCACGGTATCGATCGTGTCTATCCGCGGCAAAATCACGATCTCGCCCATCAAATCGCCGCAAGCGGTGCACTGGTCAGCGAGTACCCGCTCGGTGCGCCGCCGGACAGGCGGCATTTCCCGGAACGCAATCGTCTTATTAGCGGGCTGTCTCTCGGGACATTGGTCATTGAGGCCGCTCGGCGTAGCGGCTCGCTGATCACCGCCCGGCTCGCCGCAGAGCAGGGTCGCGAGGTATTCGCCCTGCCCGGCTCTATCCATAATCCACTTGCGCGTGGCTGTCACGAATTAATTCGGCAGGGCGCGAAACTCGTAGAAACGGCGGGCGACATCGGCTCCGAGCTGGCACCGCTGGCCAGCCACCTGCAACAAACGCTAACAAAGTCACCAGTGAGCAAGTCCGTAGCGCCCGAAGGAGACCACGACTATTCGGCCTTGCGCGAAGTTCTGAGTCACGACCCGACGACGATTGACGAACTGAGGAACCAATCCGGATTGACGATTGCTGAGCTTTCCTCCATGCTCCTGATCATGGAGCTTCATGGTGAAGTCGAATCGCTCTCTGGCGGTCGCTACACGTTAATTGCTTGAAGATAAGGAGCCGCTCCAAGCATGAAAGAAAACGTTCTCGACGTATTAATGTACCTATTCGAAACCTACGTCGACACAGAAGAAGACCCCGAACCCGACCAGAATGAACTGCGCATGGAGTTGTCGCGGGCGGGTTTTGGTGATGGCGAAATCGAACGCGCGCTGGAATGGCTTGATGGCCTTACAGACCATCAGGAAAACCTGAATTACGGCAACTTGTCAGCGCACGGTACCCGCATTTATAACGACTTCGAGCACCAAAGGCTCGACGCGTTTTGTCGTGGCTACATTACTTACCTTGAACAAACCGGCATATTATCTCCGCCGCAGCGGGAGTTGCTTGTCGACCGATTACTCGCGCTGGAAACCGCGGATATCGACGTCGAGCAGATAAAGTGGGTCGTCCTGATGGTGTTGTTCAGTCAACCCGGTCAGGAGCAGGCATACGCTCGCATGGAGGACCTCGTTTTCGACGAAGGTGCCGGCTCAATCCACTAACGCCAATATCGATTTCCTTGACAGTTCGCCGTCAAGCACGTAATTAAACCGCGGCACAGTCCGCGGTTTTCTGTTTTCAGGCCGCCGAACATCAATAAAAGGTCGCATCCCGGAAATGCCGAAGAATCTCGTAATCGTTGAGTCGCCCGCCAAGGCCAGCACAATCAGTAAGTATTTGGGCAAGGACTTTGATGTTCTCGCCTCGTACGGACATGTTCGTGATTTGATACCAAAGGAAGGCGCCGTCGAAACGGAAAACGGGTTTTCGATGAAGTATCAGATCATCGAGCGCAATGAGAAACACGTCAAAGCCATCATCAAGGCGCTGAAGAACGCTGAAGCCCTGTACCTGGCAACTGACCCGGATCGCGAGGGCGAAGCCATATCCTGGCATTTGGTTGAGTTGCTGAACGAAAAAAATATTCTCGACAACATCGAAGTGCATCGCGTCGTTTTTCATGAAATCACCAAGCAGGCCGTGCGCGACGCTGTAGCGAACCCACGCGCTATCTCGGGTGATTTGGTTGGTGCACAACAAGCACGTCGCGCACTTGATTACCTGGTGGGATTCAATCTTTCGCCACTATTGTGGAAGAAGGTCCAGAGAGGACTCTCAGCCGGCCGCGTACAAAGCCCGGCGCTACGAATGATTGTTGAGCGCGAGCTTGAGATCGAAGCTTTCAAGGCGCGCGAGTACTGGTCGATCGAAGCGGACGTTAGCAAGAGTGAACAGCCGTTTGCGTCGCGCCTGGTCAGTTATAAAGGTGAGAAGGTCGAACAATTCAGTTTCGAGAATGAAGCGGCGGCGCGCGAGGTTGAATCAACCTTGCTGGACGCCGCCGGTGGCGAGTTCAAAGTTCAGAGCGTTACCAAGCGTCAGCGCCGCCGCAATCCGACCGCGCCATTTACGACCTCTACATTGCAGCAGGAAGCGTCAAGAAAGCTCGGCTTTAACACACAACGCACCATGCGCGCTGCACAGAAACTGTATGAAGGAATCGCTCTTCCTGGTGAAGACCAGGTTGGCCTGATTTCCTACATGCGAACCGACTCTGTGACTCTCGCAGAGGTTGCCGTCACAGAAATTCGCGAACTTATCGCCGAGCGCTACGGAGCGAATAACGTTCCGGATGAGCCGCGCGTCTTCAAGACCAAGGCAAAGAATGCGCAGGAGGCGCATGAGGCGATACGACCAACATCGGTCGCGCGCACGCCTGACGAATTAAAGGCCGTTCTCGAGGAAGATCAATATCGACTTTATGCGCTAATCTGGAAGCGCACCATGGCGTGTCAGATGGTGCCAGCGGTCTTCGACACTGTTGCAATCGAGATGTTAGTAGGCGCAGAGGACGCGGGGCATCGCATGCGAGCGAACGGCTCTGTGTTGGTTGAGCCCGGCTTTATGGCGGTCTACCAGGAGGGCAAAGACGATTCCAAAGATGACGACGGCGACCGCCTTCTTCCCGAAATCGAGGAGGGCGACGTCATCAAGCTCGACCTGTTGCGACCGGAACAGCACTTCACTGAGCCGCCACCGCGGTTCACAGAAGCGAGCCTCGTAAAAACACTGGAAGAATACGGCATTGGCCGTCCATCAACGTACGCGAGCATTATCGCAACGCTGAAGAATCGAGAGTACGTTGAGATGGATGCGAAGCGCTTTATCCCAACGGATATCGGCCGCATCGTCATCGGCTTTCTCACTGAACACTTCACGCAATACGTCGACTACGACTTCACTGCAAACCTCGAAGACGATCTCGATCTGGTTTCGCTGGGTGAGAAGGACTGGGTGCCATTGCTGGAGAAGTTTTGGCGTCCTTTCCACGCGCTCTGCGAAGACAAGGAAACCTCAGTCACGCGCGAACAGGTTGCACAAGCACGCGAACTTGGCACCGATCCGAAAAGCGGCAAGCCCGTTACCGTGCGTATGGGGCGTTACGGTCCATTTGTGCAGATCGGCACCAAGGACGATGAAGAAAAGCCCAAGTTTGCAGGACTTCGCCCCGGTCAGAAAATGACCGAAATTGATCTGGCGACGGCAATGGAGCTCTTTAAGTTGCCGCGCAAACTCGGTGAAACAAAGGACGGCCTGCCGGTAGCGGCCAGTATCGGGCGATTTGGTCCCTATATTCGCTACGGCGACAAATACGTTTCGATGAAAGAAGACGATCCGTATACGGTTGAATTACCGCGTGCGCTCGAGCTCATCGCCGAGAAAATACTTGCGGACGCAAACCGAATTATTCTTGATTTTGAAGAGCAAGGCATTCAGGTCCTGAACGGGCGCTATGGGCCCTACATAACGAACAAAGAAAAAAATGCACGTGTACCGAAAGACCGTGAGCCCAAAACGTTGACGCTCGAAGAGTGTGTCGAATTGCTCGCTGCTGCCCCGGTTCGCGGAAAACGCGGCAAGAAGAAGGTCGCCAAAAAGGCGGCGAAAAAGACCGTGAAGAAAAAAGCGAAAAAGAAGGTCACAAAGAAAAAGGCCACAAAGAAAAAAGCGGCGAAGAAAAAGAAAGGCTAGAAACCCAATGACGACACCTGCCGACACTGCTGCGGAAGTATTACGTGGTGGCGGTGTTATTGCCTATCCGACGGACGGCGTGTTTGGTCTTGGCTGCTTGCCGAACGATCCCAACGCGGTGCAGAGAGTATTGCGGATCAAGCAACGCGATCGGGTCAAGGGCTTAATTCTAATTGCCGCAAATGCGGAGCAATTTGACGGCTGGATCGAGCTACCGGAAGGCGTGGCCTTACCACCCACCGATCCAGAGTCTCCTACCACATGGATAGTTGCGCCAGGACAGGATGTCACGCCATTGCTGCAAGGTGCGAATGTCGGCATCGCTGTTCGCTTGACACTTAACGCCACCGCGAAATCCATTTGCCTGGCGGTTCAATCACCAATTGTTTCGACCAGCGCTAACTTGAGCGGCCAACCTGTCGCTGAGAATCAGGCCAGTCTTCACGCGCAGTTCCACGGTCTAGTAGACTATGTCGTACCCGGCGACTGTGGTCCGGCAAAGGGCGCATCGGAAATCAGGGATCTGGCAAGCGGCGAAATCCTGCGCCCTCAACGGAAAGTATGGCCCTCTGGAGAGCATAAATATTGAGTAATATCGACCTCGTTAAGGATTATCTGCAGGTGTTGCAGAGTCGCATTTGTGCGGAGCTTACCGAGCTCGATGGCAAAGCGGAGTTTGCGAGCGACCGTTGGCAACGAAGCGCTGGCGGCGGTGGAACTAGTCGCGTCCTGTCCGATGGTGCTGTATTCGAGCAGGCGGGTGTTGGATTCTCGCACGTCTTTGGCGATCAAATGCCCGCTTCCGCCACCAAGCATCGACCTGAGTTGGCCGGCAAGAAGTTTCAGGCGGTCG
This sequence comes from Woeseiaceae bacterium, assembly GCA_021773075.1. GTDB lineage: Bacteria > Pseudomonadota > Gammaproteobacteria > Steroidobacterales > Woeseiaceae > UBA1847. The sequence continues at coordinate 67,469 of JAJFKT010000030.1, read as the reverse complement.
GTGTTTCGTTAGTGCTACACCCGCGCAATCCTTACATTCCGACCACGCACGCCAACTTCCGCTTCTTCAGCGCGGGCGAAGACAAGCCAATCTGGTGGTTCGGCGGCGGCTTCGACCTGACGCCTTACTATCCATTTATGGACGATGTCCTGCATTGGCATCAAGCGGCAAAGGCCGCCTGCGATCCATTCGGTGAGGACAAATATCCGCGATACAAAGACTGGTGCGACGAATATTTTTATCTGCCACACCGTGATGAGACGCGCGGTGTGGGTGGGCTCTTTTTCGACGACGTCAATGAGCCTGATTTCGATACCAGCTTTGCATTCCTGCGTTCTGTGGGCGACGGGTTTCTACCCGCATATCGACCTATCGTAGAGCAACGCAAAGCCCATCGATACGGAGATCGGCAACGCGATTTTCAACTCTATCGGCGCGGTCGATACGTGGAATTCAACCTGATCTATGATCGTGGCACCCTGTTCGGCCTGCAATCCGGTGGGCGCACTGAATCCATTCTAATGTCGCTACCACCGCAGGTACGCTGGGAATACAACTGGCAACCGGAGCCCGCATCGGCGGAGGAAGAACTGTACCGCGATTTCCTGCGACCGCGAGACTGGCTTGGAGGCAGCGATTGACGACAGAGCTTCGCCCTTTTCACGTCGCGCTACCGGTCACCGACCTCGGCGACGCTGAGGCGTTTTATTGTGGCTTACTAGGTTGCGGTAAGGGGCGCAGCGCGTCGCGCTGGCTTGATCTGAACTTCTACGGCCATCAAATAACTTTGCATCTGGTCGACGCAAATGCGAGCGCCGCGGCGACAAACCCGGTAGATGGTGACTCCGTACCGTCACGGCACTTCGGCATGGTGCTCGACAAGGCGGAGTGGCGATCCCTCGCTGACAAACTTGAAAAAGAAGACACCAAATTTCTGATTTCCCCACGAATTCGCTTCGAGGGAGAGACGGGAGAACAGGCTACATTCTTCATCGTTGATCCAAGTGGCAATGCGATCGAATTCAAGAGTTTCGCGGATCCGGCGCAACTTTTTGCCGTCTAGCGGCTTGGTGGACGGAAACGGCTGCCTGGCGGTTGCGGTGCTGGCACTGCCATTTAGGATTATGCTCCTGCACGTAGAATATTTTCTTTTGCCAACGTCAGTGGTAACGTCAATCGCTTCGAGGCTCGCTGCATGCTGAAGCGCATTGGGCGCTTGGCGCAGTAGCCCAGACAGCTTTGCGAGTAATCATGTCCTGGATAGAAGAAGTAGAAGTCAGTGAGGCCGAAGGCAAATTAGCCAAGACCTACGCCACACTCATCGAGCAACGCGGCAAAGTCGCAAATATACTCAAGGTTCACAGCCTTAACCCGGATGCGCTGCGCAGCCATCTGGACCTGTACATGACAATCATGTTCGGAAAATCCGGCCTGAGTCGTGCGGAGCGGGAGGCCATTGCGGTAGTCGTATCGGCGAACAATGAGTGTGACTACTGCGTGAACCACCACGCTGAGGCACTGAGGCGCTACATCAAGGACGAAGAAGTCATCAGTCTGCTAATGTCGGCTGATGGCCTGGAGACGCTCGAACCGCGCCTTAGCAACATTGTGCGGCATGCAGAAAAACTAACAACCGCACCGGGTGCGATGACCGAAATCGACCTCGGAGAACTGCGCTCGGAGGGGCTGTCGGACAGCGATATCCTCGATATTACCTTGGTTGTTGGCTACTTCAATTTCGTCAACCGCATCGCGCTGGGGCTCGGCGTTGCCTACAATGAGGACGAAATGAGCGGCTACCACAACGATTAGTGCCTATATAATAAACTGTGAATTTTCAACGCCAAATAATATTCTCCAGCCTGCTCCTGCTTGCGACGAGCGTTTGCGCTCAGGATGAATCCGCTATCAGGAGTGCGGGAGACCCCCGCCCCAGCCGCGCGGAAGACTCAGCAAGCAGCAAGATCTACATCGTTCAGCTTCGCTCGCCATCAGCTGCGGAGCACTATGCCGCCGGGGCTAAATCGTATTCAACCGTGTCCTCCGCACCGGGTCAAAACGCACCTCGACCTCGTCTTACAAAAGACAACGCCGCCATTCAGGCATATACGTCCCGACTTCAGGAAGAACAGGATTTTGTGCTGAAGAAAGCCGGCAGTGGGACTCGAAGAATCTACAGCTATAAATACGGGCTGAACGGGTTCGCCGCACACATGAGCGTCGCCCAGGCGCAAAAGCTTAAGCGCCTGCCGCAGGTTCTGAACGTCTGGGAGGACGAAATTCGCCCGCTTGCGACTCGACACAGCGCAAATTTTCTCGGTCTTTTCGACAGCGAAAACGGATTGCGCAGTAAACATGCGCTGGATGGCGCTGGCGTGATTATTGGTGTGATTGATAGCGGCATCGCGCCAGAGCATCCCGCCCTGCAGGACACACGCAAGGCGGACAGCCCGCGTGTTTGCCAAAGCAGTTGGGGTGAAACATCGCTGCTTGGCAAATGGCTATGCCGCCGCTTCACCAAATTACCGGACGTAGTCGACTTTGAGGAGCTCGAGAACTGGAGTGGTATTTGCGAGGGCGGCGAAGAATTCGAAGATACGCTTTGTAATAACAAACTGATCGGTGCTCGCTGGTTCGTTGATGGTGCGTCCAACAGCGGGCCTATTGATGCCAACGAGTTTCGCTCACCGCGGGATGCTGACGGACACGGTACGCACACAGCAACGACAGCAGCTGGTAATCGAACCAGTGCATCGATTTTCGGCACATTGATCGGCGATGTCGAAGGAATGGCACCACGCGCGCGCGTTGCCGTCTATAAAGCGTGCTGGATACGCCCGTTCGAATCCCGTGCAAACTGTAATACTTCAGACCTCACCCATGCGATTGACGCGGCTGTCGCAGACGGCGTCGACATCATAAATTACTCTGTCGGCAGTTCATTGCGGGAAGTGACAGCCCCAGACGACGTTGCGCTTATGGCGGCTGCCAAGGCGGGGATTGTCGCCGTCGTTGCCGCCGGCAATGAGGGACCGAATCTCGCGACGATCGGCTCTCCTGCCGGAGGTCCCTGGGTCATTACCGCCGCGGCATCCAGCCGAAGCGGTGAATCATCGATTGAGGCAATGCAAGTGTCGGCCCCGCCGTCTATCGCCGGGAAGTACGCCAGCAAGGAGGCTTTGTTTTCTCCGCCATTGGCAGAGCGCGACCCGATAGAGGGAAAACTGGTGCTGGTTGATGACGGCGATGCTTCGCTGCCATCAGGCAACCCGGGCATTACGTCTGACGGCTGCCAGCCGCTGACGAATGGCACTGAGGTCTCGGGCAATATCGCGCTAATGCAGCGTTCCGGCTGCTTGTTCGCCGACATGGTGAAGAACGCAGAAGATGCCGGCGCGATCGCTGTTCTGGTTTACAACATTGCAGGCGACCCATTCGTCATGTTTGGTGAGAACGACCTCGTTGATATTCCCGCCTTGATGATTGGCCAGGCCCCCGCCAACCTGGTGCTCGCTGAAATGGATGCGGGCAATGACGTTACCGTATTACTCGAGAAGGGCACTCTCATTACCTCAACGGACAGCGGCAATGTCATTGCTGGCTTCTCCGCTCGCGGACCTGGGCCCAATCCCGATATTCTGAAACCCGACGTTACTGCTCCGGGCGTCAATATCATTGCAGGGTTTTCACCGGATCCGGCAAACGCCACTCCCGGCGAGAATTTCGCGTATTTGAGTGGCACATCGATGTCGACACCACATATTGCCGGCGTCGCTGCACTGCTGCGTCAGGCGCATCCGGACTGGTCGCCGGCGGCTATACGTTCCGCTTTGATTACCAGTGCTCATCAGGACTTGCAGTTATCCGACAGCATCACCGCTCCCAATCCGTTCGATTCAGGTGGTGGCCATATCGTCCCCAACGACGCGTTTCAGCCGGGTCTCGTTTACGACGTTAGCAACGATGAGTACGACGCGTACGCCTGTGGCACTGAGTCGCCAGCGGTGACTGCCGAGCGATGCGCGGTATTGGCTGCCGCTGGCCTGTCATTTAATGCCCGAGACCTGAATCAACCCTCTATTTCGATTTCACGTCTTGCCAGCCGCGAGACCGTCACGCGCCGTGTGACCAATCCCGGCGACGAGGCCGAGTCCTACAATGTCGAAATTGCTGCACCGCCGGGAATAGACGTACTCGTATCGCCGGCCAGCCTGAGTGTCGCACCGGGCCAGTCGGCTACTTTTGATGTAACGATCACTTACGAGTCAGGACCATTCGACCTTTGGCGGTTTGGATCAATCACGTGGCTGGGCGATGACCACAATGTTCGTAGCAGTATGGCCATTAAGCCCGCGTCAATTTCGGCGCCTGCGGAGATCATTTCTTTTGGCAGCTCCGGCAGCGAGACTTTTTCGGTCAAGTTTGGTTATAACGGAAGCTATAGTCCGGGGGTTCACGGTCTAAATTTGCCTTGGATAGCAAACGGTTTTGTCGACAACGACCCGACGAAGACTTTTTCGCCCCGGCTGACGAATGGAGTAACGGGTCACGCGGTCACCGTGCCGCAAAATCAATTGTATCTGCGCTTTTCATTGTTCGATGCATTGACCGACGGCAATGACGACCTCGATATGTTCGTCTATTACTGCGGGCTGGATAATCTGTCTTGCAACAAAATTGGCGAAAGCGGTGAACCGACGTCGGATGAACAATTCAATGTCTACCGCCCTGCAGCAGGGTTTTACAATATTTTTATACACGGCTTTGAGACCGATGAAGTCAACGGCGGACCGGGCGCGAATTACACACTGCTGGGCTGGGCCTTCGGCAGCGTAGATGACAAGGGAAACATGAGCGCCACCGGACCCGCCTTCGTGAGTGCCGGTACAAGCGCCGACGTCACGATTAACTGGAATGCCCTGTCTTCCAATACGATTTATCTCGGTGGCATCTCACACAACACACCGCAAGGCGTATCCGAACTAACGATAGTAACGATTGGCAACTGAGCGCGAATACCAGATCTCCGCAATACAAATTACGATCACGACAGCCGGTAAGTACAAGCCGCTCGAGCCCCAAACTCCGAGACCGTCCATCAAAACGAATGCGTTCAGATCTTGTAGTAGCACTGCTACGAACGAGGCGATGAAAAACGGCAGTGCAAGAGACTTTCTAAACAGCAACAGCAACGCCGCGATCACGCCGGCATTCACCGCAATAGCGTACGCAGCGGTCGCCCAGGTCGGCTCGCCCATCATGAACGCGACTTGTTCCGGCGTAAAGTTGGCCGCCATAACGTCGGGCGTCATCGTAACTTGCATGTAGTAAAACAATAGCCCGATTGAATTCCAGGCCAAAAAGATCCCGCCGATAATATAGTAAGACATCGGTGGCGTGCGACTGAGTTCATCGGACATCGTTAGCCCCTTTTCTTTTACATTCTTGGGAGGCGTCCAATATTCTATCGGACCGACTTTGATTGCAAGGGTTTCTAGCGTTTTTTTCGACCCAGGGACTTACAATACTTATATCTAAAACAACCAGTTACGTGGTCATTCACCATACCGGTTGCTTGCATGTGTGCGTAGATAATTGTGCTGCCGACGAACTTGAAACCTCGTTTTTTGAGGTCTTTGGAAAGAGCATCGGATTCGGCTGACGTCGCTGGCACCTGCCCATCTCGCTTGAAATTCGTCTGCAGCGGCTTGCCGCCAACGAAGTCCCATATGTAGTCACTGAACGAGCCGAATTCCTTTTGAATAAGTAGAAACGCTTTTGCATTCGTCACCGCTGAGTTGACTTTTAGCCGGTTTCTGACGATTGACGGGTCAGCCAGCAACTTCTCAATACGCTTTTCTGTAAAGCGAGCAACTTTACGCGGGTCAAAGTTTGCGAATGCCGTTCGATAGCCTTCTCGTTTATTCAGAATTGTCGACCAACTCAGTCCTGCCTGCGCGCCCTCGAGAATGAGGAACTCGAACTGCACCTGATCATCCCATACGGGAACACCCCACTCTTTGTCGTGGTATTCGATGTAGTCGAGGCTTACGCCTTCCGCCCACTTGCAGCGTTTTACTGGTTTGGTCATCGCAGGTTCTTCGTTGGTCTTATTGCCCTAATGTAGCAATGCCACGACGAAAACACAGTAGCAATTATTCTGTCGTACATACAAAAAAGCCCGCGCAATTGCGCGGGCTCTCTTTACCTATTGGTGACTTGCTTAGATAGAGCTACCGCAAGAACCTTCGCCGCAGCTACCTTCGCCTTCTTTGTCGCCAGCTTTGTCTTCTTTGTCGCCGCCGCAAGAACCTTCACCGCAGCTGCCTTCGCCTTCTTTCTCGCCTTCTTTGTCGCCGCCGCAAGAGCCTTCGCCCTCACCCAGCATGTAACCAACGCTTAGCGTTGAGATTGCAAAAGGGCTATCGATAGAATCGGCGTTAACCGTTCCACTGATAGCAAACGTTCCGGCCAGTGCTGCTCCAACAGCCAGCGCTACAGGCTTAATAACTTTTTTCTCTGACATCTTTTCTATCTCCTACAGGTTATTTGCCCAAGACCGGGCGCTCGTATTCCAGAAACTGAAGCATCAGGTGCTCCACATAACTGAATTTAGTACATTTTGTCTAACTTGTTCAATTTGCTCGTCGCGAGATCCGATGATCGCAATGCTTCCATTGCCGACCGGCAGAATTACGCCGCGAATATTCTCGCCATCAAGATCCCTGGCACCTGATACGTGCTCATTAGGCATCAATAAAATAGTGACCGGACCGTATTTTCCCTGCACAACCAGGTGCGGAACAGTCTTGCCATTGATTATGCAGCTCTGCGCATAGGTTATAAGCCCGGCATCGTGGTTCATAGTCGCAACGTTGGCAGGAACGGTACGTAGCAAACGTTCATTGGACACCGGTGTATTGCTAACACGCAATGCAATCGGTTCATGGTCCATGTGTGCCAACACCTGTTCTTCCAGCGTGCCGTAATCGGAACTCAGACCGATCATCCGAACACCCACAAAAGTGGCGAGAACAACGGTCGCTGCCAGTGCGAACCAGGCAGGTTTTGATGCCGGGCGAGGTGCCCGCATCGGCACGACGTTTTCAACATCGATCTCCGGCAGTTCCGGCATCAGAAACTCGGGCACACTCAGTTCCATCGCCGCGGCGATTCTATCGTTGAAAGCCAACAATTCGCTGGTGTAGGCCTGGCAAGAATCACAACTGTCCACATGACCGGATTCATCGGTGAATCCCGGATCTGTCGTTGTCGCTTCTCTATACTCTTCACAATTCATCATATCTTTCTTCCGGCTCACGAGAGCCCTTCCTGGGCCACCTCGTCCTTCAATTTCAATCGGGCCCGATGCAATCGTGTCAAAACCGCGCCCTGCTTCAGGCCCATTAGCTCCGCGATCTCGTTTGTGCTGTAGCCCATCAGGACCTGCAGAACCAACGGTTCGCGATAATCATCTTCAAGCCCGTAAATCGCCTCTCGGAGGTCATTGAGCTCTTCATTCGGTGCCTCCGCCAGCAAGGCTGACTGCGACGCCGTCAAATTGTCGATATCAACGGTTTCCAGACGACGACGCTCGAAGTAGCGAGCATTCTCCCTGCGTACGATTGTCAGTAACCACTGTTTGGCTGCTGCATCGTCCCGCAAAGCGTCCAGTGACTTCCAGGCACGCAACAACGCCTCCTGGACCACGTCCTCCGCGATCGACTTGTCCCGACTCAGCCACGCGGCGTAGCGGTACATGTCCATGTGAAACACAGCTACGAGTCGATCAAACTTCTTGCGCCTGTCGTTCGCAGCATCACTATTGTTCATACGAGATGACCCCTCCCCTGCGGTATTTATTACCGCACCAGCCTAATTCTGTACAAATCGCCCGATATCTGAGACTCATGCGGCGAAACCGTTGTTAAATATAGGGAAAATAAGCAATTTCCGGTACTATTCTCAATTCTCTTGTTCTTGTTGCGTTTGAGTTCCAGCTTATGAGTCGATCGGCTAACGGACAGTTCCCACGAATCCGCCTGCGGCGCCCGCGTCGAACATCGGCGCTGCGTCGTTTGGTCGCGGAAACTGAGCTCTCGGCTAATGATCTCATATACCCGGTTTTTGTTCTCGAAGGGAAAGACAGAATCGAGGCGGTGCCCTCAATGCCGGGCGTCAATCGACTCAGTGTCGACCGCCTGATCTCTCATTTGGCCGAAGCCAATGATCTTGGCATACCCGCTATCGCGCTTTTCCCCGTGATCGACGCTGACCGAAAATCCGACGATGGCTCTGAATGCGCGAACCCGGACGGCCTTGTGCAGACAACCGTACGCGCGATCAGGGAAGCGCTGCCCGAGATGGTAATTATCACCGATGTAGCCCTAGACCCTTACACGACACATGGTCAGGACGGCATAATCGACGATGGCGGCTATGTGTTGAATGATGAAACCGTCGAGATGCTCGTGAAACAGGCACTCTCTCATGCGGTGGCAGGCGCGGATATGGTTGCTCCCTCGGACATGATGGATGGGCGAATAGGCGCGATTCGTGACGCACTTGAAAACAGTGGCCATGTTCACACACTGATCATGGCCTACGCTGCGAAATTCGCATCTGCCTTTTACGGACCGTTTCGCGACGCCGTGGGATCGACCGAAAATCTAAAGGGCGCGGACAAATCGACGTACCAGGTTGCGCCATCCAACGGTGACGAAGCAGTTCGAGAAGTCGGTTTGGATATTGAAGAGGGCGCCGATTTTGTGATGGTCAAGCCCGGACTGCCGTACCTGGATATCGTGCGCCGCGTGAAAGACGAATACCAACTGCCGACATTTGCCTATCAGGTCAGTGGTGAGTACGCGATGCTAAAGGCCGCCGCGGAAAATGGCTGGTTGAATGAGCGCGACACGGTGTTGGAAGCTTTGCTTAGTATCAAGCGCGCAGGTGCGAATGGGATATTGACCTATTTTGCAATCGATGCAGCTCGCTGGCTGGCTGAGTAGATCATCGTGAGCGAATCAAATACAGAGACAGGCACTATCGATCGCTACGGCGTAATGGGCTATCCGGTTTCCCACAGTCGCTCCCCAGTGATTCACCGGCTGTTTGCACTACAAACGCGGGAAAATATTCAGTACGAACTGCTGCAGGTGTCTCCCGAAAAGCTGGAAACTGCCGTGCGCCAGTTCCAGCGCACCGGCGGCAAGGGGCTGAACATTACGGTGCCGCATAAAACCGAGATCACCAAGCTCTGTGACCATTTGAGCGAGCGCGCCACAACAGCCGGTGCCGTCAATACGCTGGCATTCAGAGGCGGCGAAGTTTACGGCGATAATACGGATGGCATCGGTTTGCTGCGAGACCTAGCGGTAAATCTCGGTATCGCCGTCGAGGGCGCAAGAATTCTGATTCTCGGCGCCGGTGGCGCAACCCGGGGAATTGTCGGCCCGCTTCTGGAAATGCAGCCAACCTCGTTAATCATCGCGAATCGCAGCCTGGACCGCGCAGAGGAGCTTGCTGCCCACTTTTCACAATCAGGTACCGTTACAGCATGCCGCTTTGAGGCGGTTTCCATTGCGGAGAAATATGACCTGATCATCAACGCGACATCGGCCGGCGTGAAAGGCGAAATGCCACCCTATCCCGCGGCCGCGATTTCAGACTCAACATTTTGCTATGACCTGTCCTACGGCTTAAAGCCGACGCCGTTCAGTGTGTGGGCACGTGAGGCGGGCGCCGCACGCTCCGTCATGGGCTGGGGCATGCTCGTCGAACAGGCGGCCGAGTCGTTCAGGATTTGGCGCGGCGTCCGGCCTGACACTGCAGCTGTGCTAAAACAAATGTCGATCGCCGCCTAACGGTAGGCATCACCGCATTGTTACAACCTCTTCCGCATTCGTCGGATGAATAGCCACCGTATCGTCGAAGTCTTTTTTGGTCGCGCCCATGCGAAGTGCGACTGCAAATCCCTGCAACATCTCGTCAGCACCAGCGCCGAATACATGCAGACCGACTACGCGCTCGTCTGCACCCGCTGTGACGAGCTTCATGACCGAGCGACCTTTTTCTTCGCCCAGGGCGTAAAACATCGGCGTGAAACCTGAGCTATAAACCCTGACATCGTCACCATACGCGCTGCGCGCCTCGTCCTCGGTCATGCCGACGGTACCGATTGTCGGATGACTAAAAATTACTGTCGGAATCAGGTCGTAGTCGAGGTGACGTCCGTCCATTTTTCCAAACAAGCGATCCGCTAGCCGCCGGCCGGCGGCAATTGCAACCGGCGTTAGCGCAGCGCGGCCCGTTACATCGCCCAGAGCGAATATATTCTCGATATTGGTTTGCTGTAATTTGTCTGTCGTTATGAATCCACGCCCGTCGGACTCGACACCGGCCTTGTCCAAATCCAGCGCCGCAGTATTGGGTGAACGCCCTATAGCCCAAAGTACCGCATCAACAGGGCCGAATTCGCGACCATCTTCAGCAGACAGCACCAACCCCTCATCCGTTTTGCGGATAGATGCCGGTGTGACGGCGGTCTCAAGCGTGATCCCGTCCTTGCGCATTGTCGCCATAAGCTCTGTGCTGAGCATAGTGTCGAAGTCACGCAGAACACTGTCTTTGCGTACGACCACCTGGGTCGAACAACCAAGCCCGTTGAATACTCCGGCGAGCTCAACCGCTATGTAGCCACTGCCAGCAATGAGCACTCGCTTAGGCTGCTCTTCCAGTGCGAAGAACCCGTCCGACGTTATGCCAAGTTCCGCTCCGGGAATATTCGGCGTGACAGGTTGACCGCCTGTAGCAATAACAATTTTCTCTGCGCGATACTCGCGATCATCTACAGCAACCGTATGCGCGTCGATAAACCGTGCACTACCTACAATGTGGGTCACGCCGCGTTTATCTAGATTGTTTTCGTATATGCCGTTCAGGCGTGAAACGTAAGCATCGCGCCGCGCCTTCAACCGGCCCCAACTGTGTCCGCCGATAGTTATGTCATACCCATAGCTTGTTGCGTGATGAATATCGTGTGCGAGGTGCGATGCGTACCACATCACCTTCTTTGGTACGCAACCGACGTTTACGCACGTACCACCTAATGGTCCGTATTCCACGACGGCCACATTGGCACCGTACTCGGTCGCGCGTTGAGCGTGCGCAAGACCACCACTACCACCACCTATCACCAGCAAATCGTATTTATCTGACACTCAGAATCTCCCTGTTTTGCCCGCTCGAACACACGTCTCATAGGGCGTGGCTGTGCTAACATTCGGCGCTCGAAAAGCATATCAAGCGCGCTATGACCAACCCTTTGCTCGACACTTCATCACTGCCCCGCTTTGGCGAAATCAGTCCCGATCACGTTTTGCCTGCGATCGAGCAACTGATCTCTCAACATCGCCAACAACTCAATACGCTGCTCGACAACAACACCGACCCCAACTTCGAGTCGCTGGTCGTGCCGGTTGAATTGATGGAACACGAGCTCGGACGCATCTGGTCACCGATAGTCCACTTACAAAGTGTACTCGGTTCACAAGACTGGCGGGAAGCATACAATCAAGCGCTACCTCTACTGACCGAACATGGCACCGAAATATCACAAAACGCTCGATTGCAGCACGCGTATGCCGAAGTCGGTGCATCACTTCCGGCGAATGCCAGCGAATCATATCGCAGCGCGGTAGACCAGGCTTTGCGCGATTTTCATCTCGCTGGCGTGGACCTGCCTGAGACAGACAAGAATCGCTTTAAAGAAATCATGCAGGAACTTGCCGCCGCGCAAGCGAGCTTTGAGCACAACGTGCAGGATGCGTCCGACGCGTGGTCATTGCACATTAGCGACGAATCGGAGCTTGACGGTGTACCGCAGCAATCGCGGGAACGTGCTGCCGAAGATGCGCGCGACCAGGGTCTCGACGGCTGGCTGTTGTTATTGAATTACCCGACTTACGATGCGGTTATGACGCACGCTCACGATCGACACCTGCGCGAAAAGCTGTACCGTGCCTGGGTTACGCGCGGCTCGGACAAAGGCGACAACCCCGATTGGGACAACAGCGCAAACATAGAAAAGATACTGGCGCTGCGGCATGAAGCCTCTGCCCTGGTTGGGTTCAAGAGTTATGCGGATTACTCGCTGGCCACGAAGATGGCTGGGTCGACCACCGAGGTTCTTGATTTTCTACGTGAGTTATCCGCGCGATCGCGCGATGCCGCTGAGCGCGAGCTGCACGATCTCACTGACTTCGCTGGTATGGCCCTCGAGCCTTGGGATGTCACGTTCTGGCTCGAGAAATACAAACAGGCCAAGTACTCCGTTTCCAACGAAGAGCTGCGGCAATATTTTCCAACGCGCACCGTAATCAGTGGTTTATTCGCGTTGGCAGCGAGGCTGTATGGCGTTGAACTTTACGAACAAAAAGACATCGCCGTGTGGCATCAGGACGCTCGATATTTTTCTGTTCTTAACGCAGACGGTAATATTATCGGCGGTTTTTACACCGACATTTACGCGCGCAGCGGCAAGCGCAACGGCGCGTGGATAGACGAGTGCATCGGTCGACAGGCCTTGAACGGCAGCGCAGCGCTGCCCGTTGGCTATCTGGTCTGTAATTTTCCGCCGCTCGATGACGCCGGCGAATCGCTGCTAACACACGATGATGTCGTAACCATATTTCACGAGTTTGGGCACATGCTGCACCACTTACTTACGCGCATAGATCTGCCAAGCATCTCGGGGATTAACGGCGTGCCTTGGGACGCGGTGGAGCTGCCAAGCCAGTTTATGGAGAATTTTGCCTGGAGCTACGATGTTCTGAAGCAATGCTCGGCACACACGAAAACAGGTGAGCCTTTGCCACGCGCTCTGTTCAACAAGCTTGAGAAAAGCCGAACCGCCGGTGCCGGTTTGGCCATGCTGCGCCAGCTCGAACTCGCAATGTTCGATTTCCGATTGCATGCTGAGTACAACTCCGGGAGCCCCCCATCAGCGATCGCAATGCTCGCCGACGTGCGTAGCGAAGTCGCTTTGATCAAGCATCCGAAGTACAACCGATTGCCGCATGCTTTTTCGCACATCTTTTCCGGCGGTTACGCCGCGGGATATTACAGTTACAAATGGGCGGAGGTTCTCGCTGCGGATGCTTTTTCCGCCTTCGAGGAGGCCGGTATTTTTGATGCCACGACAGCGCAACGGTTTCGCACGGAAATCCTCGAAATCGGCGGCAGCCGCGATGTCATGGAGGCCTATGTCGCATTTCGCGGGCGCAAACCGACGATCGATGCGCTTCTCAGACAAGATGGAATTCAGTCTGAATGAAAATTGCCACGTGGAATGTAAATTCTATGAATGTCCGGCAAACGCACGTCATTGAATGGCTACAAGCCCACCAACCCGATGTGCTGGTACTGCAAGAGATAAAGCAGTTAACGGAGAAGTTTCCCGTTGATGACTTGCAGGCCATCGGCTACCATTCGATCGCCAGCGGACAAAAGACCTACAACGGTGTAGCCGCAATCAGTAAAACTCCGGCGACGGATCCGGTATTCGATTTTCCTGATCTTGACGACCCGCAAAGACGCGTCCTTGCGAGCACCGTCAACGGCGTTCGCATAGTGGACCTGTACATTCCCAATGGCTCGGAAGTCGGGTCCGAAAAATACGAATACAAACTGGCTTGGCTGGCATCGCTACATCGTTTCTTAGAAGCGGAAATGAAGGTGCACGAAAATCTTGTCGTTCTCGGCGACTTTAACATCGCGCCCGCCGACGAAGATGTTCACGATCCGAAAAAATGGGGTGAAGCAATTCTCTGCAGCCCAGCGGAAAGAAAGGCACTGACTGGCCTGCTTGATCTTGGGCTCAAGGACGTTTTTCGCAAATTCGAACACCCCGAAAAAACCTTCAGCTGGTGGGACTATCGTGCTGCCGGTTTCCGTCGCAACGCCGGCCTGCGTATCGATCTGATTCTGACCAGCAGCAAAATGACAGAGCGCTGCACCGCGAGTTACGTAGACAAGGAGCCGAGGGCATGGGAGCGTCCGTCCGATCATGCGCCAGTGGTTGCCGAATTCGATTTCTAAGCGCTGCCGACCTTGCTTATTGAATATGACATATTCTCGAGAATCATCCTGTGAGACTGTGAGTCGCCATGTATCATGACAAACATAAAGAGCGGAGAATCATGTCTCAGGATCGGCGCAATGATTACGATGTAACCAACACGGTTCATGTGAGCAGTCCTGCGGCCGTGCGCAACGCTGTCCATGAGCTCTTTTCCGAGACATTTCCCGGGATGTCGTACGACAAGTTGTGGCTCGCATTTTACGATTTCGAAAGACTGTTCACGGGTCGTTACCCGGGTTACAGCGGCTGCGATACGACCTATCACGACATGCAGCACACACTGGACATGACACTCGCGGTGGCACGACTGGTCGTTGGATACGAACGTAGTGTCGAGCCATCCGATCGGCTTGGCCCCGGTCGCGCCCAGATGGCCATCGTAACTTCATTATTTCACGACGCCGGTTACATTCGTCACGAACTCCGCGATAAGGACTTCTCGAATGGCGCCCAGTTCACGCTCTATCATGTATCTCGAAGCGCTGATTTTTTGCGTCGCTACCTTCCGGAACTGGGCATGTCAAAAGATGTTGGCATCGCCAGCATGATCGTGCACTTTACCGGGTATGAGCTGGACCTCGACAAGATTGAGCTTGACGATCCGCGTGACATTATTTGTGGTCACTTGATTGGAACGGCCGATCTGATAGCACAAATGGCGGATCGCTGTTACCTCGAGAAATGTCGCGACCGTCTGTACAACGAATTCGTTGTCGGCGGTATCGCCGTGGAAAACGCAAAGCCGGGGGAGTACATGGTGCGCTACAAGTCCGGCAAGGACCTGTTGAGAAAAACACCGGCGTTTTATCAACAGGTAACACGAGATCGCTTGCATTCAAAATTTAACCGCGTCTACCGTTACGCAGAAGTTTTATACGGCGGCCAGAATCCCTACATCGACGCAATACGCAACAACATCACACACCTTGTTCGTATTCTGGAGTCAAACGACTGGTCGCTATTGCGGCGCGAGCCCGCGTACTTTCTCGGCATTGCCAACGCCGTTCAGGATATTGAGAGGCTGGTCGCTACCCAGCTCGCATCTTTGACCGGCACCAGCATAAAGAACGATCAGCCGCTCCTCATGCCCAGCTAAGACGTCTGCATCGGCGTGTATGCCGGTCGCGCTTCCATCCGCTGCAGCCACTTTCCCACCGCCGGTTATTGAATCACTGTATTCCTCGGCGATTGAGTTGCTCTTCCCGCCATAATCGTAATGCGTGATACTGCTGGCGCGTCAGACGGCGGTTTGCGTAGAAGGCGGCCAGCGCCGCGGCAACCACGGCAAAAATCGCATCGGCTATTGTAAGCACTTCATCGAAAAATACCGGCCAGGTCATGCTCGTGACGGCGCGCAGTACATCGAGCGTTCCTACGCCAAAGCCTTCCGCTGTTACTGACGCAGCTACGGCTACATTCGCGAACAGGGACCCCAAGATCGCCGCCGCTGCGGCGACCAACGGGAAGCGCCAGTCCGTACCCCGACCGGCCAGACGAACGGCGTGCCCGAGAATAAACCCCAGCACGGTTGTGAGCCAGGGAAATACCCGGTTTGTCAGCGACGATATCGAGATCAGCAAAATGCTAAAGATCACGATCACAATCAGCGCGATGGTTACCGCGTTTCGGATTGACTGTGCCTCCACCAGACGACGGCCGTCGACGGTGGATACTTGCAATGGTATTCCGCTACCGTGTTTCTTGCGAAGTCGAAGTGGGCTTTGCGTTTCGCTCATGACCTGAATCATAACGTGAATGCGGTTGGGCTGAAGCGCGTTTTGCTGTAAGCCTCTAATTTATCAGAAAAATGTGACGTGTCTGTAGCTTCACACCGCGTATAAAGAGATAATTCGGCCCGAGCGATACTGTGAAGGGACGGACACGATGAAGGTTGTGATTCTTGCTGGTGGTTACGGCACACGCCTCTCTGAGGAAACAGAAATACTGCCGAAGCCGATGATCGAAATCGGCGGTCGCCCTTTACTGTGGCACTTGATGAAGGCGTTCTCGGAACAGGGCTACAGCGATTTCGTTGTTGCGCTGGGCTACAAGGGTGAAGTCATCAAGCGTTACTTCATGCAATACGCCGACACGGCATCGGACCTCGGCATTGATCTCGGTAGCGGAAAAATCGAACGTCGCGGCAAGATCAGCGAAGACTGGAAAATTGAACTTGTCGATACCGGTCAGGACACAATGACCGGTGGTCGCTTGAAGCGCTTGCGCGATCATCTGGGTGAGACCTTCATTTTTACCTACGGCGATGGTCTTTCTACGGTTAACGTGCCAGAACTGGTCAAGTTTCACCGCGCACACGGAAAGCTCGCGACCGTTACGGCGGTACAACCGCCGTCGAAATTCGGTATGTTGCAGCTCGACGGCAGCTCCGTCACCAAATTTGCTGAGAAACCCGCCGACGCGACTTCCTACATCAATGGCGGTTTTTTTGTGCTCGAGCCAGAAACCATCGATCGCGTTCAGTCAGACGACATGCCATGGGAGCGTGAACCTTGCGAATCGCTCGCGAGCGACGGACAGCTGCACGCTTACGTGCACGATGGTTACTGGCAATGCGTCGATACGCTACACGAGCTGCGCCTGCTTAGAAATGTCTGGAATGACGGGGAAGCACCTTGGAAGACCTGGGACTGAATCCCTCGTTCTGGAGCGCCAAGCGCGTGCTCGTCACTGGCCACACCGGCTTCAAAGGCGCGTGGCTATCGCTTTGGCTGCAAAGAATCGGCGCCAACGTTGCTGGTTTCTCCCTGGCTCCCGCGACGAAGCCCAGTCTATTCGAGCTGGCCAACGTCGCCCGTGACATGCGCTCCGAAATCGGCGACGTTCGCGACCTTGAACACTTGAGTCGTTTTGTCTCAGACTTTCGTCCGGAAATCATTTTTCATCTGGCAGCCCAGTCTCTGGTGCGACCATCGTATGTCGATCCCGTCGAAACCTTTAGCACCAATGTCATCGGAACCGTGAACATCCTGGAAGCAGCGCGACAATGTGAGTTTGTTCGCGCGATCGTAAATGTCACAACTGACAAGTGCTATGAAAATCTGGAGCGCGAGGAGGGCTATCGTGAAGACGAACCACTCGGCGGCCATGATCCCTATTCGAGCAGCAAAGGCTGTGCGGAGCTTGTAAGTTCATCCTATCGGCGCTCGTTTTCGCTGCGGGTTGCGAGCGCAAGAGCTGGCAATGTCATCGGTGGTGGTGATTGGGCCGAGGACCGACTGTTACCGGACATGATGCGCTCGTTCGTGGCCGGGGAGTCTGTTTCGATCCGAAATCCGGCATCAACGCGTCCGTGGCAACACGTCCTCGAACCACTGCACGCTTATCTGTTGCTCGCTCAAAAACTACACGACGATTCGGCCTTCGCCGAGGCTTGGAATTTCGGGCCCGACGACAGCGACGCGAAGCCCGTAAATTGGCTTGCAGATCATGTATGCAATTTATGGGGAGACTCAGCCCGATGGTCGAATGACGCCGAACCCAACCAGCCACACGAAGCCGGATTTTTGCGTCTCAATTGCGACAAAGCGAAAGGGCAGCTTGGCTGGCTACCGAGGATGAACATTGAAGCGGCGTTATTATGGACCGTAGAGTGGTACCGCAACTATCAAAACAGTGGCGACGTCCGTGCGTTTACCGAACATCAAATTTCGAATTTCGAATCCGGAGAGGATCTTATTTAATGGCATCACCGTGTCGATTTTGTGCGACTCCGCTCGAACACACTTTCGTTGACCTCGGCCTTTCGCCGATATCTAACGCGTTTGTGAAACCAGATCAGGATGTCGAAAAGGAGGCTTTTTATCCACTGCACGCATTCGTTTGCAGTGACTGTTACCTGGTGCAACTGGAAGAATTCGAATCACCGGATGAAATATTCAGTGACTACGTCTATTTCTCATCCTACTCCGACAGCTGGCTGGCGCACGCGAAGAGTTTCGTGAGGTCCGCCGCCAAGCGATTTAGTGTCGGCTCCGACTCGCTCGTCATGGAAGTCGCCAGCAACGATGGTTATCTGCTGCAGTACTTCAAGGAGCTGAATGTCCCTGTTCTCGGCATCGAGCCGGCGAGCAACGTCGCAGAAGTCGCAAGAGCGGCGGGTATCGATACGATGGACGAGTTTTTTGGTGTTGCAATAGCGGAGCGGCTGCGGAATGAAGGCCGCACTTGTGATTTGCTTGTCGGCAATAATGTTCTTGCACACGTTCCAGACATCAACGACTTCGTCAGCGGACTGAACATCGCGCTCGGCGAAAACGGCGTTCTCAGTATGGAGTTCCCACACCTCCTCAAACTCATCGAGCAAACGCAGTTCGACACTATTTATCACGAGCACTTCTCGTATCTCTCGCTTATGACGGTACGGCGAATTTTCGCGCATCACGGTCTCGAGGTGTTTGATGTTGAGGAATTAACTACGCACGGCGGATCATTGCGCGTGTTCGCACAGCATCAGGGCGGCCCACAGACGACGACTGACAATGTCGCGAAAGTACTCGGCGATGAGAAGGACGCCAGACTCGACTCTCTGGACGGCTACCAGAACTTTGCCGACAAGGTCGCAAAGGTAAGACACGATCTATTGGCGTTTCTCGAAGAAGCTAAAGCCGACGGCAAAACTGTCGTTGCTTACGGCGCGCCCGCGAAGGGTAATACGCTTCTGAATTTCTGCGGCGTCGGACCCGACTCCATCCAGTATACGGTTGACCGCAGCCCGTACAAACAGGATCACCTGCTACCTGGCGTGCATATCCCCGTGCATGCGCCTGAGCAAATCGACGTGACCCGGCCTGACTATGTATTGATTCTGCCCTGGAACCTAAAGGAGGAGATTGTGCAGCAGCTAAGTCACATCGGTCACTGGGGCGGCAGGTGTGCGGTCCCGATCCCTGAGCTTAGAATACTGCCATGAATTTTCTTCCAACCGACATTGACGGTGCGTATCTCATCGAGTGGCAGCCGCTCGATGACGTGCGAGGCTATTTCGCCCGCACTCGTTCGAACGATGAATTTGCAGCCCATGGCCTAAGTAACGATCTCTCTGAGTGCAGCATGTCGTTCAATAAATTGCGCGGAACACTGCGTGGTATGCACTATCAGGCCGCTCCGCACGAAGAAACCAAGCTGGTCATGTGTGTTGGCGGTCAGGTCTATGATGCGATCGTCGATCTGCGCCCGGACTCACCGAGCTATTTGCAAACTTTCGGTGCCGAGCTGTCGCTTGCCAATCGGCGCATGCTGTATGTTCCGGCAGGTGTCGCGCATGGCTTCATAACGCTTGAGGATAGCAGCTACGTTCAGTACCAGATTGGCGGCAACTACGTGCCTGACGCCGCTCGCGGCGTACGCTGGAACGATCCGCAGTTCGCTATAGACTGGCCAAGGCAACCTGCTGTTATTTCTGACCGCGATCGCGACTTCGAGGACTACAAAGCTTGAAGCGAGTGTTGCTTACCGGAGCCGGCGGCTATATTGGGCGACACATGCCGGACGCTCTGGTCTCCAGAGGATACGAAGTTCATGCGGTTTCCCGCAGCGCCGGGGCGAACGCCAACAGTGTTTACTGGCACGCGGCTGATTTGTTGAATGCCGATGCGGCCAACGATCTCATCGCAACAGTTGCGCCAACTCACCTCATGCACCTGGCCTGGATAACTGAGCCGGGCGTTTACTGGCAGTCGCCGCAAAATAAGGATTGGTATGACGCAAGCGTCAATTTGCTCGAACGATTCAAGCAACAGGGCGGCCATCGGGCGGTGCTCGCCGGCACCTGCGCTGAATACAACTGGACCGAAGGGCACTGCGTCGAGGACCAAACACCGCTCCGGGCAAAGTCACCTTATGCGCAGACCAAGCTCGCATTTCGTGAGGCCGCAAACCGGTTATCGGCGGACTGCGACATGAGCGTCGCTTGGGCGCGCGTGTTTTTCTCCTTCGGCCCTGGCGAAAGAGAGGAACGTTTGGTACCCGCAGTTATTCGTGCATTGCTGGCTGGCGAGCGCGCCAAATGCAGCGATGGCAGCCTGCTGCGAGATTTTATGTACGTTCCCGATGTTGCGAACGCTATGGTCGCGGTTCTCGATTCCGACTTCGGCGGTGACATCAATATCGCGTCCGGTGAAACGCTTACCCTTGAGAAATTCGTGAATCGCATAGCAACAAAACTGAACATGGCGGATCGAGTGGATTTCGATCATTACCCTCGTCGTCTCGACGACCCACAAGAAATCAGCGCTGATATTTCGCGACTTCGCGATACTATCGGCTGGTCTCGCGAGTATGATCTCGACTCGGCTATAGACCGCACCATCGCCTGGTGGAAAGAACGGAGCACTACATGAAATTAACGATCGACAATGACAACAACCGGCTGATAGTCGAAGACGCTGGTGAGACCAAAAGCATGGACCTCTACAGTCGCGAGGCCTTCGATATTGCATCTCTCGAATGGGTGCGCCTTGGCTGGCAAATGAAATACCCGTATACGTTCACGTGGATGGGTCGCCCGATTATCCAGCTTCCGGAAGACATGTTGCGAACTCAGGAAGTAATTTATCGTCTGAAGCCCGACGTCATTGTTGAAACTGGTATCGCACATGGTGGTTCGCTGATCTTTTACGCAAGCCTGTGCAAAGCCATGGCTAAAGGTCGTATTGTCGGTATCGACATTGAAATTCGGCCACACAATCGTGAAGCGATTGAAGCACACGAACTCTACGAATACGTCACGATGATTGAGGGTGATTCATCCGCACCTGAAATCGTTGCGGAGGTTGATGCGGCGGTTGGCGAGGCGGAGACCGTACTGGTAATTCTTGACTCAAACCACACGCGCGATCATGTGGCTGCCGAATTACGCGCCTATCAACACCTCGTCACACCGGGCTCCTATATCGTCGCAACAGACGGCGTTATGAAATGGGTTTATGACGGGCCGCGTGGCGAGACCGAGTGGAAGGAAGACAATCCCTCAACAGCTGCGCACGAATTCATCGCTGAGTTTCCGGAGTTTGTCATCGAGCAGCCCGAGTGGCCGTTCAACGAAAGTGAGCTCGGCACGAACATCACGCATTGGCCCGACGCCTGGATAAAGCGCATTAGTTGCTAATGTGTTCGCCGGCTCGCATGGTAGATCAGCCATACGACAATGTCGGCGACAAGTACGACGACGCGAAACCCGGCAATGAGCGCGGCGAGCCCCATGAAACCGATGGGACCCTTCATCAACTCGCTTGCGACGAGTTCAAATACGCCGATGCCCTGTGGCGCGAAGATCGATACGAAGCCGACGCCCCAGGAAAACAAATAAACACCGGCCATTTCGATCGCAGAATATGTGACGGTCGCTTCGGGGAAAGCGCTTAGGTAGAGCAAGAATGCAGCCGTTGCGCCGACCCAGAAAAGTGCAACGACGGCCAGGCTTTGCAGGTAGGTCGCGGCTGGCAGCTGATCGTCGTTCTGCAGGACTCTGGAGTTGGTTAGCACGGCGATGAGCGGCAATGCGATGAGTCCGGCAATGCTGGCGAGACCCGCGATCGAGCCCAGGGTGTCCGTGCCACGCATTGAAAACACAATCGCGCCACCGATCGCGAGCGTTACGGCCGCCGCCAATCCATTTTCAATGATGACGAACGCACTCAGGACTCGAGGCTTAACACCTAGCTCCCGATAGTCGATAACCCGGCCAACCGTGTGCCAGATCCCGCCGGGCAGGTAGCGCGCCGGCAGACGTGCCGCATGCGTAGCAAATGCCTGCCGCCATCCGATCTTGTTGCCGCAGGCGCCGAACACCGTAACGGCCAGCATTGGCATGAGCACATGCAATAGACCCCAGACAATGGTCGCCAGCAATAAATTGAAGATCGCTGCGCTTTCAAGAAGCTTCGTCAGCTCGCCCCTCGACTGCCACGCGAAATAAATCAGAAATGCGAACGCCAATGGCGTAAACAGCAGCTTAAGAACTTTGATTATCTTGCTTCGCATTGCCTAGCTGCCGGCCTGTTTATTCGCTTTGCGTACACCAACAATGTAGCGAACGGGCATCAGTGGCAACAGTAGCAGCAACAGAACAAGGCGTTGGGTCAAGGGGATTCGGGCACGCCAAACCGTCGACATTAGTGCCAGCGGTAGTCGCAATATTGGGAAACGTCTGTCAAGAGCGGTTTTCACCTGACCAAACTCAACGCTCGTATAACGCTGCATTCTTTCGCTGTGCGTTTCCTTATTTCTAACATCACGGCGGTGCCACCAGGTATTCGGCTCAAGAACAAAATCTCCCTGCAGCACCATGTCAGACAAAAGCACCAGGTCTGCGCCCGCAAAACTTTGCATACTCTTTGTTCGTCGAAGGTGGTCTGTCCGCATAAGGCTCAGGACCGGATGCATGTTGCCCCAAAACACGGTAAGGAAACGGCCAATCAAACCCTGACTCCGCGTGTCCGGGTAGTCGGTGTCCCGATCCAGTCGCTCACCCGACGCGTCGATCCAGTACGATGCGGCAACCGCGATGGATGCGCCGGCATTTTGTTCCAGCGCGATAACGCTGGTCGATATCAAATCGGGAGCCCACTCATCATGACCTGCTGCCCACATGAAGTACTTGCCCTCGGCCATATCGGCCACGCGGCAAAAGTTGGCGGCCGAGCCGATATTCTCGTCGGCGCAGCTGTAGTGCACGCGTGCGTCTTCGGCAGCGGCGCGAACGCCTATCGCTGCGCTGCTGTCTGTCGACGCGTTATCGGAAATGAGAATCTGAATATTCTCGTAATCCTGTGCCAATAAAGAGTCTATTGCTGACTGCAAATAGTGCTCTTCGTTATAAATCGGCATGCCGATCGTTACGAGAGGTCCGGTGGCTGTAGGCATAGCCAGCGATTGTAAATTAACTACCTGAAAATTACTGTTACTGCGATCACGAAGCCAGGAAAAACGGCGAAGGTCCGCTAGCGCACGGTATTGCCGTAGGCATCCCAAACCTCAACATCGCCATAAGCCAGGGCCCGCACCTCGTCCTCGATCTGCTCGAGATCGCCGACGACAACCCAGATCAGTTTCTCAGGATCGACAACGTCCTTCGCACTGGCATGAACGCGACCGAGGGTAACGGCTGCAACACGCTCCGCACTCGACTCAGCGTAGTCCAACGGTAAGCCGAAACTCGCCGAAGTGCGCATGCTGCCAAGAAACCCACCGTTGGTTGCGAATGAACCCGGCAGAGAGCGAGTTCGGTTCAGCTTGATGCGATCAATTTCCGACGCAGTTGCTGGATGGTCGCCTACAAACTCCTCAAGCTCGCGCTTGATCTCCATCATGCTGGCTGCCGTTTTATCTGTTTGTACCTGGCCATTTGTGCGGAATGTCATGTCACCGCTCGCGTTAGGGCTGATTCCGGAGCGATAGCCATAAGACCATCCCTTGTCTTCGCGCAGATTCATATTCAGGCGCGATTCGAATCCACCGCCCAATGCCTGATTCATGATTGTCATCGCGCTCCACGCCACGGGGTCATAAGGGGCGATCGCATGACCGGCGATAATGGTGCTGGAAACAGACCCCGGATGATCAACCAGGATTACGCGCGGTGTTGCAGCCGCTGCCGCACCGATTTCTTTCAGGGCAGACTTATTTTTCGTTTTCCACTTGCCGAGCGCCTTGTTGGCAGCATCTGTTGCTGCTTTGAGATCAATATCACCAATCATGTAAATGGTGATGTTGTCTGGCGCGACCTCCGCTGCGTGCCATGCCTGCAGTTTCGCACGATCAACCTCGGCTACGAGTTCGGGTGTCCATACCGCGCCTTTAAGGTTGTCCGCACCGTAGACAGCACGATCAAACAAGGAACTTGCCGCACGGTTTGGCGAATGCTCGAGATTGCCAACGTATGCACCAATCTGGACCTTCAGTTTGTCGAACTCGTCCTCCGGAAACGTCGGGTTGCGTAGCATGTCACCGGCTAGCTCGAGCGAATCGACGAGATAACTCGATAGAATACGATAGCTATAGGAGCTGGTCGCCTCGCCCTCCAGGAAGCCACCGCCCATTGCGATCTTGTCTTTGGCCGCTGCCAATTCATTGGCTGTGTATTTCCTGGTGCCCTTGTCCATTAGTCCGAAAACGAATGTAGGGAGACCGGGTGCGTCTGATGGTGCCGCGGAACTGCCCGTCGCGATTTCAATAGCGACGTCGACAATAGGAACGTTGCCACGATTAGCAACAACGAGCTTGATGCCATTCTTGAGTGTCGCCGAAGCAATGTCGGGGAAATTAATCTCTGATTTTGCCGTCACCGCGGGGACCGAAGAGCGATCTGCAAGTTGCTCGCCGGTTTCGAACTCGGGGAATGGATCGACCGTTAGCTGGTAATAACCACGCGTCAGCCAGCGATTCGCAACCTCGCGAAGCTCCGCGGCACTTGCGGTGTTTAGCCACTGGAGCTCGGTATTGATGAACAACGGGTCCGCGTTGAACAACTCGCCCTGGACCAGCAATCGACCGATCTGCGCGCCGGTTTCAAGACCGCCCAGAATAAACATCTTAACGCCGAGCTTGGCGTTTTCGACGATCTGCGCATCGGGCCCATTCACGAGGTACTCAGCGATGACCTCATCAACGATCGGCATAACCTGTTCCGCTGTTACTCCGGGCGTCAGGTCGATGGTCAAGGTGTATTCGCCACTCATGACGCGGCCGTACGCACCACCACGAATACTCGTCGCCAACTGCAATTCGTCTACAAGCTTCTTACGCAGCGGTGAGTTTTTGTTGGCAACCAGTGAATCGTTAATAAGGTAGAAGAGTGTTGTGTCTTTGTTATCATTACCTGGAATCACCCAGGTACGTGAAATACGCGTTTGTCCAACACGGTCATACATTTGCTCAGTGCGATTGTCGACAAGATTCGGGATCCAGTGCTTCGGCTCCGATAACGGCCCACCCGCCGGTGCCTCAGAAAAGTAATGCGCCACTTTCGCTTTCGCGTCCTCGAGTGTGACATCACCGGCCAATACCAGGATTACGTTTGACGCGCCGTAGTAAGTATTGAACCACTCGTGTACATCTTCAAGTGATGCAGCGTTGAGGTCGTCCATCGAACCAATAACGGAATGTCGATAGGGGTGATCAACAGGGTAGATGCCGGCCCGTTGTTTATCGTACATCTGTGCGTAGGGACGCGTTTCGCCCTGGCGCTTCTCGTTCTGTACGACGCCGCGTTGCTCGTCAAGCGCCTCCTGAGTCACCGCGCCAAGCAGGTTTGCCATTCGGTCACTTTCCATCCACAGCGCCATATCGAGCGCGCCCGACGGAACCGTCGCATAGTAGTTGGTACGATCCTCATTCGTTGTACCGTTCATACCGGTCGCACCGGCGTCCGTAAATGGCGAGAAAAATTCGCCCTCACGGTTCTCGGAGCCCTGAAACATAAGATGTTCGAAGAGGTGCGCGAATCCCGTTTTACCTTCGGGCTCATCTTTAGAGCCTACGCCGTACCACATGCCGACAAATACGGTTGGCGTCGAGTGATCGCTATGAATGAGGACGGTCAGCCCGTTGTCGAGCTGGAAGCGCTCATAAGGCAAGTCGACCTGAGTCGCCAGATTATCCTGTGCATACGCCCCGGTTGCGAGAATCGAGAGGCAGATAAGAATCAGAGTTTGAGCAGTGGTCCAACAGGTATTCGACACAGAAGCATCCTCTATCATTTTGGCAAAGCTTGAATATTCTTGGATCGTTATTCTAGAGAAAGTTCGTCCCGCTTGCTGAGTAAGAGACTCAATCACCCGCCTTAGAGGCCTGCCAGTGCCTTGGCGGTTAGCGCTAACAATATGAATAAGGACAGTGCGCCCAACAAGAATGCTCTTAGCCGAGCAGGCACGTAGTTGGTGCTCACATGCACATAGGCGTGTACGTAGCGGGTGGCAACAAAAACCCATGCCACCACCAAGGTGACTGTGCTAACAGCGTCGATAATTGCCAATGTCAGACAAAGTACATAGAAGATCACAGGGAGTTGAAATTGATTAGCGAGGTTTTTCGAAGTTAGCACCACGGGCCTGCTCCATGCCTCATTGTCCATCGCCGCTTTTTCCCGGTCGAACGCTCCCGACTTCACATCAAGCGATTTGCGCTTGCCGTTCAGAATTAAGACGAGAATTGGGATTAGGATCTGCGCCAGTACAGGCCAGAAAATTAGGTGTTTTTCCATGTCACGCTCATTGTTTACTGGCTCGAAAGCTCTCCCCGAAATACAGTACAGCGGACTTGATCATTCGACAACTATTTACAAGCGTAACTCGTACTGCAAGTGCCTTGCTCGAACAGCAAGCACAGAAGGTCGGCCTTAATCCCGTGGCCTTAGGCCTTTTTATAGTGCGCCATTGCCGCCTTAATAAGCTCCTCGGGCACCGTGTCCGGGACTGGATCGCCCGGTGAGTCAAACGCCTTTTGTTCCAATTGAATGACTTTTTGATACTGCTGTATGTAGTACGCACATTCTCGACAGAATTTGACATGCATCCAACACATATATTTTTGCCAAATCGATAAGTTTCCTTCGAGATAGTCGATCATGAAGTCATCGAATTCCTTACACGTTAACATGACTGCCTATTACCTCCATTCGCTGTTCCACTGATTTTTTCAGCGCTGCTCTCGCTCGATGCAAGCGCGTCTTGGTCGCGCTCAACTGAATGCCAATTATGTCGGCCGCCTCGCTCGTAGAGTAACCGTCAATGTCGCGGAGTAACAGGACTGTCCGATAATCATAGGGCAGTTCGTCGATACAGCTCCTGACAGTTTTTTGTACGCGCACGCTATCGATCGTATCTGCTATTGCCATAATGTCGCTGGGCCCTGCCACGTCCAGGCGTTTACCCTTGTCATTGAATATCGGCAGCATGTGCTCGATCGAATCTTCCCGGCGCCGTTGTCTTGTGCGTATTTTCATCAGGCACTGATTTATCGTCACACCACGAATCCAGTGACGTAATGAAGAACGCTGCTTAAAGTTGTCGATGCTATTGAGTATCGCGACAAATGTGTCTTGAAAACAATCAGCCGCATCGGCTTCGGATCGTAGGTATCGCCTGGCGATCGCCAGGACCAGAGGTCCGTGTGTGCGGACCAGCGCTTCGTAGCCACAGTCCTCGCGATTTTTCAGACTATGCAGTAACGCCTCGTCCGCTTCCGGTGTAACTGATTCCCGCCGCGTCACGAGCCTTTCAGAAATAGTAGCGTCCGTAGTCTCGTTGGTCACAACAGTCATTGAGTCTCCTCCATGGGGCTAATAGACGACAACAAACCAGTTTAAGTTCAATGGCCATTCGTCAGTGACAGTGACCTGACTTTCCATGGAAAAATTACGTTTCGATCTATTTGCACGTTTTCTGTAACCAATTGGACCCGCCCGGCAACTGACTAATCATCGCGGCTCAGAATCAAATGGAGATTATCGTCATGGATAAGGTAACGAGGGGCATTCAGCCTGACTATGTGAGATCCCGCGTGATGATCGGGCACGAACATGCTGGCTGATGATCCGGCCGCGAACCTGATCGAGATTCAGGATCTTCACTACAGTCGCGGCGATAAGAAGATCTTTAGCGGTCTGGACATGAACATTCCGCGCGGCAAAGTGACCGCTATTCTCGGTCCTAGCGGCACAGGGAAGACGACCTTATTAAACCTCATAGTGGGTCAATTGAATCCGGACCAGGGGGCCGTGCTCTTTGATGGCAGGATTGTCTGTCCGTGTTCACGGCACCACTTGTATGAGGTCAGGCGCCAAATCGGCGTTCTTTTCCAGGAAGGCGCTTTGCTGACCAATCTGAGCGTCTTTGAGAACGTCGCTTTTCCCCTGCGTGAACATACCGACTTGCCGGAGCAACTTATCCGACAGATCGTATTGATGAAACTGCAGGCCGTTGGGTTACGGACCGCCTGGCAACATATGCCTTCGCAGCTGTCTGGTGGGATGTCGCGACGCGTTGCTCTTGCACGGGCATTGGTCATGGACCCTAAGTTGATCGTCTACGACGAACCATTTGTAGGTCTGGACCCAATATCAATGGGAGTCATTGTGCGGCTCATTCGGCAAACCAATGATGTGCTCGGCATTACCAGCATTGTTGTCACGCATGATGTTGAGCAAACCAGGAAACTGGCTGATTTGAGCTATCTGATTTCTGGAAAAAAAGTCGCAGCATGTGGTACGCCGGATGAGCTGAGAAATGACCAGTCAGCGCTTGTAAGGCAATTCATGCAGGGTCGCGCAGATGGGCCGGTACCCTTTCACCATCCAGGACCGGATTACGCAGAGCAACTTCGAACGATGGCTCGATCATGAAGGCGATAATTCGTGATTGCTGGCAAAACTTCAGCCGATTCGCTGCGATCTTCGGTGGTTTTCAGGTGTTTTCGTTCCGCATGTTGGCCTATATGCCAAAATCTTTATTAAGGCCGCGGCTGATTACGGAACAGATTTATGCCGTCGGCGCCTTGTCCCTCGTGCTTACAATGTTCGGCGGCCTGTTCGTTGGCATGGTTTTGACCTTGCAGGCACATAGCACGCTGGTCGAATTCGGATCAACAAACGCACTCGGCGCATTCGCCTCGGAAGCGCTGGTTCGCGAACTTGGGCCTGTGGTTGCCGCCTTGCTGTTCGCTGGCCGCGCGGGCGGTGCGATTGCGTCCGAAGTCGGGTTGATGCGAACGACGAATCAGATTGCCGCCATGGAGCTCATGGCCGTCGATCCCTTGCAACGAATTATTGCGCCGCGGCTACTCGCTGGAATTATTTCTGTGCCGTTGTTGGCTGCGATCTTCAGCACGATGGGAATACTTGGTGCCTACTTTGTTGGTACGGGCCTGCTCGGTGTTGATGAGGGTGCGTTTTGGTCCAATATCAACGAACGCGTTGACTTGTACGATGACGTCGCGGTTGGCGTCATTAAGAGCATCGTCTTTGGCATATCGGCCAGTTTGATGGCCGTATTTGAAGGCTATTACTCCGAACCCACAGCTGCTGGCGTGAGCCGCGCGGCGACGCGGACTGTCGTAATCACGTCCGTTTGGATACTTTTACTGGACTTTATTTTAACGGCCCTGACCCTGCCAAAGGTGTAGAAAAATGCATACATATCGCGCGATTGACGTCAGTGTTGGCTTGTTCATCCTGCTTGGACTTGCCTCCGTTTTATTCCTGGTGTTGCAGACTATTGACCCAGCTCGGGTAAGTTCAGACGGCACCTACGTCGTTGAGGCGAGGTTTGATCAAGTCGGTGATTTGAAAGCGCGGGCACCCGTCGCCCTGGCGGGCGTCACTATCGGCCGTGTCGACAATATTTCCGTTGATCCCATCGATTTTCGTGCGGTGGTGACGCTTCGTATCGACTCACGGTTTAGTAATCTGCCCCTCGACACGGATGCCATCATCGCGACTGCCGGCCTGCTGGGTGGCAAGTACATTGAGTTGACGCCGGGCGGTGATACCGAATTACTCGAAGATCAGGGCGAAATTACTTTTACACAGTCAGCCATTCTTCTGGAGAACCTGATCGGCAAGTTCCTGCTAAATAGCGATTCAACGTGAAGAGGCGAATTCACGATAAAAATTCTGGCTTGGATTCAGGTATTGAGTTGGTTGATTGCGGCAGTGGAAGTTTTTCCTTGTCGGGTAGCACAAGCATCGAAAATGTCGGGCGCATGCTGACCTATGGCGAGGAGCAGTTCGGCGATCACAAGTCGATAAGCATCGACATAGCAGGCGCAGACTGTGCGAATTCGCCAGGACTGGCATTGTTGATCGAATGGACCGCAGGTTGTCGAGCAAACGGTGTCACGCTTGTTCTCGAGCGTCCTCAGAATGGCTTACTCGAAACTGTTAGCGTAAATGACGTCGGGCAACTACTTTCTTTTGTGCGCTAAATCATGTGTAACTTTTTTCGATCGAGCAGCAACTTATAATTGCAGATTGTTAAGCGACGCTTAAACAGATTTCTTTCGAATGCGAAGTCTGACGCGACCAATTTCACTGGCGGGCGTCATACCCGTTCCACCTCCCTGTTCCGGAACCCTTGACGCTCGTCGGTGATCCATCATGTAACCTAATTGTCGTGTCCGGCAACTTACTCACAGAGCGATGTTAACGAAGTATTACTCCAGCATCTAACAAATCACAGCAGACTGTGAACCCACTTACTGGCGGGCGCCAGAGAATCACCACCCCTATGGCTATTCATACCTGGCGCTCGTTGGTAAACCAACGCTAGTCGGGGAACTACCGGAAATGTTGACCGTGCGGCCGGGCCTGATATTTGAGCGACCGCCGGTTGGCAAATACCAACAGCATCAGCAACACCAGCCACCCAATTGAGCCGCCACCGCCACTGGACGTGTTGACAATCGCTGACATTCTCACAGTCACCGACGTTGATGAAATGTCGCTTTGCCCCCCATCATCCGACACCGTCAAACTGAATTGCAACAGTGTATCGGCACTTACCGTCGGTGCTGTAAACGTAGCCGTGGCCGCAGTTGCGTTACCCAAAGTTACGGTCGGTCCTGCCGTTTGTTCCCATTGGTAGGTCAGCGTATCGCCGTCCGGATCGCTTGATTGGGAACCGTTGAGCGTCACGCTGGCGCTGGAGCTGACGCTTTGATCTGTGCCGGCGACAGCGCTCGGCGCATTGTTGATTCCTGTGCCATCGAGGATGTCAATTCGCACTACCGATCGGGCACCAATACTGACATTGCTGCCCGTTGCATTACTCAGGCTCAACTCGAGAAATTCGTCAGGTTCATCGACACCATCGTCTTCAAAAGGAATTTCGATCCATTTTGGGTCGCCGTCGCCGTCGGCCCAATTAACTGTACCGCTGCTTGCGACGAAGAAATCAACGGCCGATTCGACATCGCCATCACTACGAGAATAGTTCACGCTAACCGCGCCAACCGCACTGCCGGTACGCTGGAAAACCACGACTGCCGTGCCAAAGCCTTTCTCCGCGGTCGTTATAGATGCAGCGCTGAATTCGACGACGGAAGGCTGGCCCGCATCACTGACATAGACACTGGCAACGCTTGCGCCAGTATCGAGAGTAGCGCCACCTTGCGGTGAGATTAGACGAATCAGCAGGCGCTCCATCGGCAAGGCACCAGTGCCATCATCGTTCTCGGCCAGATCCAGCGTTATGAGCTTGTCTACGCTTTCACCGGCTGCCCAGGACAAAACCCCGCTAGCGCTTGCATCGTTGCTGTCAGCGGTTGCCGGGACGATTTCGTAGGCGACGCTGACAGCTCCGGTCGAACCATCCAGCCGTGACACTGGTATTTGCAGCGCTGCCGTTGAGGACTCCTCGCCACCGTAGGTCTTTGCTGTGAATGCGAGACGGCCCTCAGGCACGTCGCGCGTGTGCTCTTCAAGCATGTAGAAGCCGCTGTCCAAATCGCTGACAGCGATACTGCCGCTATGGAAATATGGGTAGGTTCCCCATGCGCCTGAGAACTCTGCGGCATCGGTGTCGGGATAGGTGTCGAAAAACCCGACTTCCTGGGGTGCCGCCGGATCGGTAATGTCCAGAATTGTCAGTCCGCGAGTGTAGTTGGCCAGGTAGTAGCGATTGCCGCGTACGAATCCGTTGTGGTCGATCGCCGCAGTCGGTCCGGACCACTCCTGGACCAGTGTCGGAACCTGTAAATCCGCAAGTGAATAAATTCGCAGGGTCGTATTGCTTCTTTCACCACTGCTTTCGTCCAGCTCGTCGTTTACGAACAGGAATTGCTTGTCCTCGGTTGGCCAGCCGGAATGAACATAGGTTGTAAGGTTATCCGGATCCGGGACCGGTATTGGCGAACCGGTACTGCTCAGCAATTCCGGCGCAGCGGGGTCAGTAATATTCCATAGATCGATGCTCGTCTCATTGAAGTCGAAAAGAACTTCGCAGGAATCGACAGCACCTGCGCACTGCAGCCTGCGATTGTCTGTGATGGTCATGGACGCCGCGTCATGCATATAACCGCTGTCTGCGACGGGTGGCATTGCGATAAATTGCGGCGCCGCTGCATCCGTTAGATCATAAGCGAGAAAACGTCCATCGCCATTCACCCTGTCAGAGCCCGCAATAATTAATGTCGGCGTCTCACCCGTCAGTGACAAGCCGGTACTTGAGTCGGTATTGGTAACATACGCATTGTGAGCCTCGGTGAATTCGTTGCTGGAAAAATTGACCCGGCTAACGCGTTGCGGCAACTCTCTCAGATCGACGATGACCAAGCCGTCCGCTGCGCCATCCGTAGTAATGTATGCGAATGCGTTCCAGCGCTGCTCTGTGCCGTTCCAGTATTGATAGACCTTGATATCGCGCCATGCGGCTAACTGACCATCGATGAATCCGATTTCACGTGGATCGTCCGGGTCCGTCACGTCGAAAACGGCCGTGCCGATATCGAAACCGACAATGGCGTATTCGCGATTGGAATTAAGATCAACAAAGCCCCAAACGTCTGCCGCACTGGCAGGGTTGGCGCTGACCCGGTCAAAGTCGAAATGCGTCAGCAGGTCAATGTTCAGACACGGCGATTCACCGGCAAAGCCGTTTATGCATTCTTCTTCATGTATTACGGAATTCTGTGCCGTAACCGGGGCAAGCGGGCCCTTTGCTTCGCTCGCCGCGTGCGCAATGTTGGTCGCCAGAATAGCGAGTGCCATCGACGAAATTGACGCCAGTTTATTCTGCATGATCCGGGCCCTATTAATGCGATTAGTAGTGCGATCCACGACAAAGTTTGTGTGAGCCTCAGACACTAGTCTGCGTCACTAAAACTCGCTGTGATATGCCTCACAAATAGGGAATGGTGGGACTGTCGCAGTCGACCGACAAATCAATTGGTCATCGAGTGAGATACTTTATGAAATCGCAAAACGTCGTTGGCCTTAAACTAGACGACGCCAGGGACGCGTTCTGGGGCAGGCTCAGCAGATTACTTCTGCTTAGTCGCGCCAAGCGAAATGCACTGCAAGTCTTCCGCGATGACAATGTCACCTTTGTAGTTTTCGCGAATGAGCGCGATGTTGGCCTGCAAGGACGTCAGACTTCGGGCCATCAGGTGCGACAACACCAAACGCGACACGCCCGCTGCCGCCACATTCTCGCCGATCTCCGAGGGCAGCGCGTGCAGGTTTCGCGCAACTCTTCCCGCGCTCTGCGGAACGGCATGGTCCATCAGCACCAGGTCCGCTCCGTTCGCTTCGCTCCAAAACGGCGAGTTTCGACCGCTCTGGTCGCCACTAAAAGCAATTCGAAATTCGCCAGCTTCCACTATGTAAGCAAGCGCTGGCACCGGCCCATGGTTTACGCCGATCGCCTTGACAGTCACCGCGTCACTGCTGGAGACGATAGTCGATTCGATCACTGCCGGGTTCACCTGCCGGGGAATTAGTTCAAACAGACCATTTTCGCCACTGAGCGACCCGGAAAGGTACGCGTAGGCACCGGTGTCTTTGCCAAATTCACGCTGCAAAAAACTCTCGAGTGACGGAAATTGACCGCCACCCGCCGGTCCGCTGATGGTCAGCGGGCGCCTGCGCGGCGAAAAATAGCCGCCCTTGATCAATGCCGCAACATCCGCTGAATGATCCGCGTGAAAGTGTGTCACCGCCAGGTGTTGCAGGTCCTCAATTTTCGCCCCGGATGCAGCGAAACGCTGAAAGACACCGCCCCCCGCGTCTATCAAT
Organism: Woeseiaceae bacterium; assembly: GCA_021773075.1. Classification (GTDB taxonomy): domain Bacteria; phylum Pseudomonadota; class Gammaproteobacteria; order Steroidobacterales; family Woeseiaceae; genus UBA1847. The sequence goes on along the minus strand of JAJFKT010000030.1, from coordinate 33,579 downwards.
ACCCTTGCAACACCGTCGATCCAAATCAGGTATCCAGCGCTGGCACGGTCATCGTCTGGAATGGGCCCACCCGAACCCAGAATCTGTACTGCGACCCCGGATCGGCAGTCGTCAGTGGCTATTGCGCAGGCCGGCAACCATAGCGCAATGACGAGTGCCTGAAACAGTCTGTTCCTGGACCGCCGTTTCGGCTGCGCCGGGCGTCGGTGTGACGTAATAATGCAATTTATTGACAATATCATCTCGCCATTAAACAACGCTCTTGGCCATGTGAACAAGCGTAAACACAAAGGAGCCCAAAAGAAGAATCCCTGCCTTCGGAGCGTTCAACCTTTCTGATTTTTCTAGCGGCCCAATCGACGTACTCCCGCAAGATTAGGGCATCGCTACGCGGTTTGGCTGTGTTGACTTCGCCGCTAAAACGGTGTGACCCACATCACGCTATCCCAGCGATTCTCAGAAATCCCTCAAGTTGAAGCCCTATCAGGCCGCTAAGTAAGAATAGAAACTCTATTGAAAGCGAACGGACGGGGCACCGTTCATATATTTATGGGTATGTTTGACTTGGGAAATTGAATGGTTCGATCAATTTGCATAGGATTCGGAGCCTTTCTGCTCACACCGGCTATTCACGCGGCAGAGGGCAATGAGGCGCTGCAGGAACGGGTCGAACAGTTGAGCCGGCAGCTGCAAGAATTGCGTGAGCACATTCACGGCGAACAGTCGGAAAAAAATACACGGGAAGTGACGACGCTCGAAAGTTCCGACGAAATCGCCGCGACGCCCCCTTTAGTTGATCTTACACCGCAACAAATACCATCGTTAAAGGACTCAGGTGATTCGAATGTCCTAACTAATCCGTGGTGGAGAAATTTCGATATCTCAGGGTTTGGTGCTGCTGGTTATTTCGATACGGGTTCTGCCGGCACGCGGGACGATGGCGGGTTTGAGATCAAAGAAGTCTCACTCTTTGTAACAGCAGACGTCTGGGAAAATATCGAACTCTTCATGGAGCTTCAAACGAACCGGCTTGGTAAGGACGATGACAAATTCACGCGAACTGGCGAAGTCTACGTACATTTTCACGATATCCCGATTAGTGATTCAATTACGGTGGGTTTGAAACTCGGGCGAATCGATATCCCGTTTGGCGAAGAATATTTGTGGCAGGACTCAATCGACAACCCGCTTATCACAAACACGGCGGCTTACCCGTACGGTTGGGATGAGGGAATACTCGTATACGGCTCCTATGGCGGCTTGAGCTGGATCGCCGCAGTCACCGATGGTACCGACCATCGTAGTCAGGAAGAAAACTCCGACAAGGCACTGAACTTAAAAATTTCCGGCAGCCCGCTTGATGCTCTCGAAGTCAGTCTTAGTGTCATGGTGAATGGTGATGTTAGCAAGAGTGCTATCGAGTTCGGCGGAAGCCATTTTCGACCTGTTGGCATCGCACACGAATCAACGTTGGGCGTGAGCACGAGTTCGGAGGTCGGCGCGAATCTGCTGGAAACTAACGCGAAATACGAATTCTCCCTCAGAAATAAGAGAGCGTTTCTGGCGTTTTCCCTGGGTTCGGCCGAAGCTGACGACAACGACCCGATTTTTGATCGCGACTTCCGATGGTTTTCCATCGAGCCCTATCTTCAGCTGAACAATAGCTGGTATGTGTTGCTGCGCTATAGCGAAATCGGTACCTATGACAGCAGCGCGGGATATCACTTTGACGGTAAGACATTCGCAGGCGGAAATTCCGCGTTCGGATACGACACACAACGTTTCCGCCGCATGTCCGCTGGGCTTGGCTGGACACCAAATCCACACGTTCGAGCCAAGTTTGAAATTGCAAGAGACTGGTTTGAGTTAATCGATGTATCGCCCTTTACGCCAAGAAATAAGGACCGAAGCTTCGCAGGATTCGAAATCGCAGTTGGGTTCTAACGATGTTCCCCGTCGCGAAAAATAATGCGTCCTCAGGTCGCCGAGGTGCATGGGTCGCTATCCTTTTAGCTACCGCTGCGCTATCGGACGCGTCCGGGCAAGACATCGGCGGGCCGTTCAATACGGTCACCGGAGTTATCCGACTGTTCGATCGTAATGGCGACGAATTAGCTGACCGATCAAACGTCGTTGTGTTTATCGATGGTCTGTCAGATTCGACCGGCCATAGAGCTTTGCCGAAGGCACCGCAAGTTTCGCATAGAGATCGTCAATTTTCGCCACGGGTGCTACCTCTGGTTCGGGGTACGACAGTCGATTTTTTTAACGATGACAATATCTTTCATAACGTCTTTTCCTTGTCCCGGCCCAAATCGTTTGATCTCGGCATATACCCCGAGGGAACATCTAAACTAATTACGTTTTCAGAGCCCGGCCTCGTAAAAATTCACTGCAACATTCACCCAAATATGACCAGTACCATTCTGGTACTAAATAATAGCCTGTTCACAACAACTAAGGCAGACGGGGTATTTCAGATTGATGACGTCCCGGATGGAGAAGTCACACTCCGCGTTTGGAACGAATTTAGCGATGAGCAGAGCCGAACCGTCACTCTAAGTGGTGGTGGGCGAGTGAAGGAATTATTCGACGTATACGAAACCAAGCGCTTCGTTCAACACAAGAATAAATTCGGCAAGCGATACGCTGAGAAATACTAGTGGTGAGAATGACGGTTCAGCGAAAGATGTTCTTTGGACTGCTAAGTGTAGTAATTGTCTTCGTCATTGCCATTAATGTAATTGTTCAGACCTTATTGCGTGACATCGCAGAACGAGAGATTCTGATTGAATTGGAAAACGCGGTGGTTGCTTATGGCCGGTTCGATGAACAACGTCAGGAGTTATTGGTAACCCGAGCGTTGGCTTTTGCTCAGACCGCTCACCTCGCTGCAACTCTTGCCATTCCCGATGTTGACGCTGAAACGATTCGCGTAGCGGGGCAGTACCTGGAAGGCGTTTCCAACCTGGAACTACTGCTGATTCTCAGCGATACCGGCGAGCTGATGGCCGATGTCAACCAGATCGGCGTGAGCACAGTCGATAGTGGCTTCAGAGGCGGCATTCAACGAGCATTGGCGGGAGAACCCTATGTCGGCGTGTCCCGTATTGACACTGGCCTCTACCAGCTGGCCATCGTTCCGGTAATCAGTAATTCTCAGATGCGCGGACTACTGGCCGCCGGTCAGAGGATTGATGATGACGCCGCGGTCAGACTCGCGGAAGACGTTTCGGGAACGAACGTCACATGGTCACACAAATTGGCGGTAACGTACCTAAGCACATCGCTGGATGAAGGCGGAAGTCTTCCGGATACTGTCCGCAACAACGACAATCTCCGTTTTCAAAAGACGATCTCGTACCCGAGTTTGCCTGCTGAATTGGTCTTTCATCAGGAGCTGGACCTCGCGGCATCTGGCGTAGCCGCTGTTCGTAGATTCGTTTTGGTCTGCAGCGGGATCATCATCCTGCTTGGCATGGCATTGTGTTTCCGGATCGCGTCACGAATTAGCCGACCTATCGTTCGACTCACTGAGGTCACAACCAACTTCGGGCAAGGCGATTTCGGTATCCGACTTGCCCCGGAATCAGAAGATGAGGTCGGCGCGCTGACAAAGGCGTTTAACGCCATGGCAGAGGAGATCGTTGAGAAACGTCAGGATCTTCTGGACAGTCTGGATGCCGCTGAGGCCGCGAACCGGGCGAAAAGTGAATTTCTGACGCGCATGAGCCACGAAATCCGTACGCCCATGAATGGCGTGCTGGGGATGGCAGAGCTTCTACTGACTTCGGGCATCAGCGACGAACAGCGTGAATATGCGCTAACCATCCTGGACTGCAGTGATGGATTGATGACCATCATCAACGATGTGCTCGATTTTTCGGAAATCGAGACAGGGAAACTCGAACTGAGTACTACGCAGTTTAGTCCCTTTGAAGCCGTCGCTGAGACGGCAGAAATGCTGAGCCACAATGCCAAGGTCAAGGGCCTGCAGCTGACCGTTGCATCTCGGCACGCTGAAGACTTTTGGGTCTATGGGGATATATTACGCTTCAAACAAATTCTGATGAACCTTGTTGGCAACGCCGTCAAGTTCACACAATTTGGGCAAATTAGGATTCGGGCCACCGTAGTCGACGATGCCGAAGACGACATTACGCTAAGAGTTGAGGTAGCCGATACGGGCATCGGTATCCATGCGGCGGATCTGAAACATATATTCGATTCATTCACACAGGTTGATGGCACTAACAGTAGACGGTTCGGTGGAACAGGTCTGGGGTTGGCAGTCAGCAGAGAGTTAGTGGAGCTGATGGGAGGCGACATAGGCGCCACTAGCACTTTCGGCGAGGGGTCTACATTCTGGTTTCAAGTCACAATGAGCAAGGCTTCCGACCGGCAGGAGCAACGATATCCCGTTGGCGCGAGTGATAGCACCCTGCTCTCGAATAACGATCTTCCCCAGTCTCTGTCGGTAAGCAGCGTCGAGCCCCTGCAAAGCTCGCCGAACATTCTGCTAGCCGAAGACAACGCCGCGAATCAGAAGGTCGCCATCACAATGCTACGCATGCTTGGTTGCCAATTTGATCTTGCCGACGACGGTCGGAAAGCCCTGCTAAAGTGGAAGGCACAATCCTACGACATGATACTGATGGATTGCCAAATGCCGAACCTGGATGGCTTCGCCGCCACGGCCAAAATTCGAAATTGGGAAAAGCAACATCAGGTAGCAAGCCCTATTCCAATTATCGCCGTAACCGCGAATGCACTATTCACTGACCGTGATCGGTGCCTGGCCGCTGGCATGAGTGACTACATCAGCAAACCGTTCAGACTGGCCGATCTCAAAAATGGCATCGAGCGATGGTTACCCGAGAACCGGTCAATGGTCGCACTGGAGTCCGGCCCAGAGCCTCCGACCATCGGCATTCCCGAACTTGACGAATTGAGGGAGCTCGGTGCGAGTACGGTGGACCTCGAGGAAATCGTACACTGTTATGTTGAGACCAGCGCCACCAGCGTCGATGCGATGGCATCAGCAATCGGGTCGCGGAATCGAGAGTCCCTCAAAGCACTCGCGCATCAACTAAAAGGCGGCTGTGGCCAGGTAGGGGCTCACGAAGTTGCAAGTATCTGTTTTGAGTTGAACGAAAACGCGAACCACGCGGGCTGGGGCGAATTAGCAGGATTATTCGCCAGGCTGACGCAGGAGATTGATGAGTCCAACGAAAAGCTCCGCGCAACTTTTGGCTGGTCAGACTGAGATATTGCTTGTGTAGAAGATGACTATCGGACCCCTAAAGAAATCCTTCAATAGACCGATATCCAGTCGGTGTACAAACGAGTACGAAATGAAACGAATATTTGTCATAGACGACGATCCGATTGTCATTCGCGTGATTCGAATGGGGCTGGAACTCGCTGGCTATCAAGTCGATTCGGCAACCGACGGCTCTGTGTTTCTGCGAAAACTCCCGGACGAAGCGCCGGACATGCTGGTTACGGATATTGAAATGCCGCACATGAGCGGAAAAGAATTATGCCTGACCATAGACAGTCAGTTTCCTGATCGCCAATTCCCAATCATTGTACTCACCTCTCATACCGCATTGGATCACAGAGTCTGGACTCGGGATATTCCAAATCTACTATTTATGGAGAAACCCGTCAGCATTCGCCAACTAGTTGCTCGTGCAAATGAGTACCTTGGCTGATCTGGCTAGGTATTTTTCGTAATCTAAAATTCGGGTTTTAGACTACCGCTTCTTGCTCTGTCTGCCGCGCGCCTGCTAGAAAATTACGTGCGGCAGACCCTGCTTTCGAATTCACAGGTTGAGCCACACGCTTGGCACTTTGGTCGATACCGACACTTGGATCATTGGGTCCGGCGCGAATAGCGGTTTCGGCCGAAACGAAAATACCCTTAAAGAAGCGGCGTTTCGGGTCGATACAAGGGTAAGCGCGACCGGTCTTTCCCCTCCCAGGGGGTAATGCCACCTGAATACTTTGGAAGAAGGCGAGAGAGTTGATAAAAGCAGATCGAATTGGCCTGGTTGTGGTGCTTGCCTCCTTGTCGGCAATTGCAACCATCGCGTACTTGGTATGCGCGGCACAGCATGAGCAGCGACTGGAAGCAATTCGCAGCCAGGGCATTAGTCTCGTCCGCGTTCTGTCCGGCGTACCTTTCGATCAGCTCATCCCCGGTGGTAAACAGCAGGGCGTTGTGCAGATGCTGCAACACGGTGCCAGAAGCGATGATTTCGCCTATGTCAGTATAGTCGATTTGAACAGCCACACTGTCAACGAACTCACGGCGAAAGGCTTGATCGTGCCGACGGCCGAAATTCCCAGCGAGCCAAGTGTCTGGCTGGGCGAAACAGCGTTCCAGCGGCACCCGGGCACTCAAAGGATCATTGAGTTTCACGCACCGTTGTTCGAGGCCGGCGAGTTAAAGGGATTCGTCCGACTCGGCTATCGACACCCAAAGTCCGGTCTCGACGTGAGTCAAGTTCCGTTCCTTGCTGCCGTTGCGTTACCTGTATTTCTGCTGGTACCACTTTTCTACCTGCTACTACGAAGCGAGGTGCGGCCCGTTCGCAAAGCAAATCAAGAAATCAGCCGGTTGTTAGAGGGCGAAAGTTTCCGTCGCATGGAAGTCACAGCCAGTGGCGAACTTGGTGAGTTCATGCAGCACTTCAACCGCTTTGCCGAAAATTCCAGTTTGCGGATTGGTACGCTTGAGGAAGATCAGAGCCGGCTCATCACCTCAACGAAACTACTCACTTATCGCAAGAATCGGATTGAATCGGTACTGGAAACAATACCCGAATCGATCCTTATTCTTGATGAAAGTGGCACGATTACGTTTGCCAATCAGAAGCTCGCGACGATGTTCAATGTGTCACAGGAAGTGGTGCTCAGCCAACCCCCTCACAAATGGTGTGACAATCCCGACATCCTGAATCTTCTTTCCAAGCACCAGTCAAACGGTAAAGGACACAACTTCACCGATACCATTCGCTTTAATCTCGATTCGATAGCGAATCAGGCGATTGTGACCAAAGCCTATCCATTGTTTACGCCCAAACAACCGTCGTCCGCAACCGGCACGCTGATCATCTTTCGCGATGAATCGCAGGAAGCGTTGGCAAGACAAGCCCGCGCCGACTTTGTTGCGCACCTGTCTCACGAACTCAAATCGCCGCTTAACGTGCTCGCCATGTACAGCGAATCGCTGCTTAGCGAGGCGGGGAAAACAGAGAAATTTCGTATCGAGGCGGCCAACGTAATCGCAGACGAAGTCAGCCGCCTTAATACCTTGATTAGCGGTATGCTCAATATGACGCAGATTGAAAATGGCAGCCTTACGCCCGACCGAAGTCTCGCCAAACTGCGCGATATTGCCGAAGCGGCGTTCGAAGAAGCACGCCACCTTGCACTTGGCAGGGATTACAACTTCGAGTTCGACGCACCGATGGAAATGAGCCCGGTGCTCGTCGACAAAGACCTGATTCGCATCGCGATCAACAACCTGCTCAGCAACGCCGTGAAATACAACAAAAACCGTGGATTGGTTCGCTTGACGATAGAAGAAACTGAGGATGCCGTGCAGTTGCGAGTCACCGACTCGGGAATCGGCGTTAGTGAAACCGAAGCCGCGCGAGTATTCGACAAGTTCTACCGCTCTGAAGACCAACGCGTGCAATCAATCGGCGGGCACGGTCTCGGCCTTGCGCTCAGCAAACAGATCATCGAGCTGCATCACGGCTCGCTGTCACTCAACCACGAACGCGACGAAGGCGCCGAGTTCATCATCAATCTGTGGAAAGAAACCAGCGCCGTGAAGCAAGCAATATAGCCATGAAGAAGATACTGATTGTCGACGATCACGCGCCGGTTGTTCGAGTCATGCGACTTGGCCTTGAAGATGCTGGATTTCATGTGACATCCGCGCATAACGGTTCTGAATGCCTGGTGAGGTTGTGCGACGAAATACCAGACTTTCTGGTGACAGATGTCGATATGCCCCGTATGGGCGGTAAGGAATTGTGCCTTGCGATCGGCAAGCAGTTTCCGAACAGAACCTTCCCTATAATTGTGCTGACCTCGCGTACCGAACTGGAGCATCGCAACTGGACGCGTGACATTCCGAATCTGGAGTTCATGGAGAAGCCAGTCAGTATCCGGCGCTTGGTCTCTCACGTGCAACGCTCCTTCGCAGTCGACGGAAGTCAGGCGTGACCGCTAGCCTTCTAAAATCTATTTCGACATCGAAATACGAACGATTGCTGCCGCGATTTTTCCCGGGTGCAAACGGCTTCGCTCTGAACGACTTACACGGATCGGCGATCTGGGAAATGTTTCCTGCCGTGGAAAACACAAAGGAAGTATCAGATACGAACGGCACCTCAACCATTGAGTGGAAACAATTTAGCCGCACATTACAGCGTCGCGACCTGGCAGAGGGACGATTGCAATTTCGTTCGGCGATTCATTCGCGCGAGCTGGGTTCGTTGGGGTGGCTCGTCGTTCAGTTTGACGCGCGACTCAGCGTGCCGATGTCAACCGCGCCCAGTCAGCTTGGTCGCGCATTTGCCGATGCCGTTGCATTCTATCACGAGGATATCGAGCTTCAGAGCGAGTGCAATCAACTTGCCATCGAACTGTCAGAGCGCTACGAGGAATTGAACCTCGTTTACGCCACCAAAGATCAGGTTGAGTTTTTTGAAGAAGGCCAGGAAGCCTTGTCCCGCCTCGTGCATAACTGCACCGACTACCTCAATGTCGGGTTCTCCGCGTTAATTTGTCGGGACCGAAACCTTAGCTACTACAGCGCGACCAGCGGCATGCCGCACGTCGGCAACGAAGAGTTGCTCGGCATTCTTGGCACCACCGTCTACGACCGCGTCGAAGCCCAGGTCGAGAGCATCATCATTAACGATCCTGACGACGTTGAGCGCCAGAGGGTATTCGGCGGCCACAAAGAAAACCTGCTCGCCTACCCGATCTTCGACGAGCACGCTACCGTGATCGGCATCATCAGCGTTGTCGCGAGTGAAAATTCTCATGTGTTCTCGAACGGTGACCGAAATCTTTTGGAGGTGATGGCGAAAAAGGCCTCCCGAATTATTCATACCCACCACGATTCGCTGACAGGGCTGATGAATCGTAGTGGCTTTGAGCCGTCGTTGGTCGCGGCGCTTGCAACCGCTCACAGCAAGGGCCTACAGCACTGTTTGCTGCATATTGACATGGATCAGCTACGTGTCATCAACGATCTGTTGGGCTATCAGGAGGGCGATGTCCTGATAAGAAGAGTCGCAAAGGTCCTGCGCAGTGAGCTGCGCGACACGGACACGCTGGCGAGGTTGGGTGGCGACGAGTTTGCCGTGTTGTTGCCGAACTGCACACCGGCGCAGGCAGAGGGTGTCGCTGAGAAAGTCCGCACCGCAATGCACCAGCTACAGGTGATCTCGGCAAACCGCCAGCTCGACGTGACTGTCAGCAGTGGAATCGCATCCATCGACAAATCGGTAGAAGGTATTGTCGGCGTTATGGCCGCTGCCGAAATCGCTTGTAAAGCCGCTAAGGAGGCGGGTCGTGACCGAGTCCAGGTGTTTGAGCACGACGACACATCGTTACAGCGGCGGAGTGAGGAAATTGAATGGGTCGGTCGTGTTCAGCAGGCATTGCGTGATGATCAGTTCGTGCTGTATTGCCAGCCGGTATTGCCAATGAAGCAGCCGGAAAAAGCACCGCACTTCGAGATTCTGCTACGGCTGCTGGGGGACGACGGTGAAATCGTCGCGCCAGGATTGTTTCTGCCTGCTGCGGAACGCTATCAGCTCATGCCACAGATCGATCGATGGGTTATTCGGGCAGCGTTACAAGCCCTCTGTGCCGTTTGGAGCGATATTGTGCATAGCGACGCTGTGTTCTGCATCAACCTCTCTGGTCAGTCGCTGACTAACCCCGGTTTTCAGACATTCGTGACTGACGAAATTGATCGCGCTGCATTGCCAGCAGACAAAATCTGTTTCGAAATCACCGAGACGGCGGCGATATCCAATATCGACGAGGCGCTCGACTTCATGGCCGCCATGAAGCGTCTGGGATGCCGCTTCTCGCTCGACGACTTCGGTGCCGGATTGAGTTCATTCGGCTATCTGAAGATGTTGCCCGTCGACTACCTCAAGATCGATGGCAGCTTTGTTCGCGAAATGACGAACGATAGAGTGTCCCGCTCAATGGTCGAGGCCATTTGTAAGATAGGCAAAACCATGGGTTTGGCTACCGTCGCGGAGTACGTCGGCGACGACGCGACCATTGAATTATTGGGTCAAATTGGTGTCGACTACATGCAGGGATTCCATGTCGGCGAACCTGTCAAAATCGACCGTATATTCGACGGCTTGCGAGGCTCGGCTTCGGCTGCGCAGGCATGAACAGCCCAGCGGCATCGATATCAAAACCAATTACACGCCTGCGAATTGGCGTCGCAACGCATGTGGCGCCGTCGGCGACCCTGGGTAGCAATGAAAGCCTGCAAGACTTGCTGCAGGTCATCGATGAGTGTGTTGCCGGTGGTGAAATCAAGATCATCATCGACTTAAAGGCGGTGCAATCGCTCAATAGTTTGGCCATCTCGGCATTGATGGACCTGCAGGACCGCCTAATGAAGATTGGCGGCTGGCTGAAAATTTCCGGACACAACAGTATTGTTGGCGAGGTTGCCGAAATCTGTGGCCTGTCTGACTACATTACGTTTCTGGACAACGACCAACCGCAGGAGACGCTCGAAAGCGACGAAGTCAGCCTCGGCCCGGGCGCACGACTTGGCGATATTTTAGTTGCCCGCAAGTTAGTCTCGCAGGAAAAGATCGACCAGGCCTTGAAGCTTCAGGACCGCCTGGGCAAGCGCATGGGACAGATCATCATCGACAAGGGCTGGGTCGGTGAGAACGATGTGCTGCGGGCGCTTGGCGAACAACTTGGTGTTCCATTCGTCCGCGTGCGTCCCGGGCTATTTGACCCGCATACCGCGGCATTGTTGGACAAGAATGTCGCGCGACGGCTTTGCGTGATGCCCCTGTTTCGGGTTCGCAGCACTGTCTATCTCGCCACGACGAAACCGCAGGACATGCCGATATTCGAAGAGGTTTCGGAAAGCCTGCAATGCGTGGTTCGCCCGGTGCTCGCGCGCAAGGAGGATATTCAGAAACTGTTGAACGAGTCCATCAGTATTGACGATATGTCCTTCGATATGGTCGGCGACGTCGACGAGGACTTTGCCGTCATAGAAGGCGTCAAAAACGACGACTACTCAACGATCGACGAAGTCGCAGCGGGCAGTCCGGTAGTCAATCTGGTGAACTCTATTATTCAACGTGCCGTACACGACGGCGCAAGCGACATTCACCTGGAGCCTTTTCGCACACACTCACGAATTCGATTTCGCATTGATGGCTTGCTCTACGAGTTCACTGCGCCGCGTGTCGAGCTACACCCGGCATTGGTTTCACGCCTTAAGGTCATGGCGAACCTCGATATTGCCGAGCGACGCATGCCGCAGGACGGTCGCATCCAGGTCCATACGCAGGGGCGTTCGGTCGATCTGCGTTTTAGCTCACTGCCAGGGCTGTACGGTGAGAAGGTGGTGCTGCGTATCCTCGACAAGAATCAAGCAATTCTCGACGTCAACAAACTCAATATGAGTGGCGAAAACCTAGCGAGCTTCAAGGAGTTGCTCGGTTCGAACCACGGATTGATCCTGGTAACTGGACCCACCGGCAGCGGTAAAACCACTAGCCTGTACGCGGCGCTCAACTACATCAAGAGCATCGAAAAGAACATCGTCACGATCGAGGACCCCGTTGAGTATCAACTTGATATTATCAATCAGAACGAAGTGCGCGGCGCAATCGGCCTGACATTCTCAAAAATCCTGAAACATGTTCTGCGGCAGGACCCCGACATTGTGATGGTTGGCGAGATTCGCGAACGCGAAACTGCCGAGATCGCCGTTCAAGCGGCTTTGACCGGGCACCTGGTCCTTTCCACCTTGCATACCAACGATGCTGTTGGCGCGGTAACGCGACTGATAGACATGGGCGTCGAACCGTATTTGTTATCGTCCGCGCTGCTCGGCGTTGTTGGACAACGATTGGTACGCACAATCTGTCCCCATTGTCAGACCAACTTTCTTGCGCCGCCCGAGTTGGTTTCACGTTACAACTGGGACGGTGATGTAAAACTCGCGCGCGGCGATGGCTGCAACGAGTGCTATGACTCCGGCTATAAAGGTCGCACCGGCATCCATGAAATTCTCAGAACGGACGGCGACCTGCAGAAATTGATCATCTCCAGCCCGAGCCGTGATGAACTGAGCGATTATCTGGCACAACGCGACTTTCACAATCTGTTCAGCGACGGCCTTACGCGCGTGCTGGAGAAGAGCACCACGATCGAAGAAGTCTCCCGCGTGACGAGCATCTAGGCCCGTCATGGCCCTGGAACTCGAATCAACAGCCTCAGGGGATACTGGTACCGACAACTCCATCCGACGTATCGAATTTTCGTCGCTGCTTTCCAGTCGCGGCCCGGGATCGACCGACCGGATGTTCTTTACCGAACAACTCGCGTTGCTACTCGATACCGGCGAAAGCCTGTATGGCGCCCTGACTACGGTCGTTAAGCAAACCGAGCACAAAGGGATGCGCGACATTGTCGAACAAGTAGCTCTTGACGTCAGCGAGGGCACGTCTTTCGCCGGCTCGCTGGCAAAGCACGATGGCGTATTTTCCTCCACCTACGTGAACCTGATCGGTGCCAGCGAGGCCGGTGGCTTCATGCCGCAGGTGTTGGAGCAGTTGCTGGAAATGGATCAAAAGCACGAGAAGCTGCGAACCGAGCTCGTTTCCGCCGCAACGTATCCGGCTTTCCTGATCACGTTTTCACTGGCGGTCGTCGTTTTCGTGCTGGTTGTCGTGTTTCCGAAATTCGGCACCATGTTCACATCAATTTACGATCAACTCCCACTTACAACCCGCGCCCTAATGTCCATTAGCGACGTACTGCGTCAATATTGGTGGGGTGTCCTTGGCGGTCTCGTGACATTCGCCCTGTTGTTCCGTCAATGGTTGCATAGTGCAGCGGGTCGAACGCGAATCGATTATTTGCAACTGCACCTTCCTGGGGTCCGTGATGTATTCACGCAAATTTACCTTGTGCAGTGCCTGCAGGTATTTAGCCTGTCGCTGGTCAACGGGGTTTCGGTCATGGACAGCCTCGCCGCCTGCCGTGACGTCGTAAAAAACTCTGTTTTCAGGAATCTTATCGCCAGCATTGAAACGAGCGTGCAGTCTGGAGCCGGTGTCGCGGCCGGTTTTTCGAGTGCGGCGTTCTTGCCCGATCTGGCCAAGCATATGATCACTACGGGTGAACAGACCGGCAATCTTGGTAAGGTCATGGGCCGTGTTGCACAATACTACGAAGCGCAGTTGACGAAGAAACTGGATGCGCTATCAAAGCTCGCCGAGCCAGTCATGCTGCTCGTCATGGGCGTCATCGTTGGCGTACTCGTCAGCTCGTTGATTCTGCCGATATTCAAACTCTCGCGTGCCGTGTCCTAGCGCGATCAATAGCCGCAGCGCAGAATTGAATAGTGCTCGCTAAAGAAATTCCCGACGTCGCCGATAGTTACATAGTAGCAGCAAGGCTTTCGATTTTCACGGAGATAAACTTATGATTTTGCTGGAAAAAATGTCTACGCAGCGAGGATTTACCTTGGTTGAATTGCTGATCGTTGTGATCATTCTGGCAATACTCGCGGCCATCATTATTCCGCAGTTCACTGCGGCAACAGATGACGCCACGCAATCCGCGTACGACACAAATGTCGCGAATGTGCGCTCGGCAATCGATCTTTACCGGCAACAGCACGGCGAGTATCCCGGTGCTGTAACGTCTTCCGGTGGTTCTTGCCCCGCGGGCTCGGCAGCAGTCACCGGCGCGACTGGAGAACCGGCGTTTATCGCGCAGCTTAAGAACTACACAAACGCGGCGGGACAAGCCTGCACCGGTACCGATGCAACATTTAAGTACGGCCCGTACCTCAAAGACGATTTGCCGGTCAATCCACTCGGCGTAAACAACACGGTGACAGTTGTCAACACCGGCATCTTGGGTCTCGCTTCCGGGAGCCTCGGCGGCTGGCGCTTTGACTCGGTTACTGGCCAGTTTATTGGCGACGAGTAACGGCTGACAGGAAACTGCCATCAACAATGGGGACATTTCGCGCTTTCTTACACACCGCGGAATGTCCTATTTTTTATTGGAGGCACACAATGGCGACGAGATTGCAACAGGGATTCAGCCTGGTCGAATTGCTCATCGTCGTCAGCTTGCTGTCTCTGATCGCAGCCATTGCGACGCCCGCATTGTTCGAAGAGGACGTTGCCGATGTCCTTGAGCGTGCCGCTGCCGACGTTGCGGCGGCTTTTCGTACAGCACAAGCCGAGGCAATTCGGACCGGAAAACCCCATGGCGTCAACGCCAATATATTTACTCAATCGATCCAGGTGTATCGGCTCGATGAGGCGGTTAGTCCAGCGGCCGTAACCTACGACGTCTATCACCCGGTGACGAAGCAGTTGTACGCCCTGCAATACAACAACGGGGGGGCGGTTCCAGCAATGTCCGCCGTCTTCTTTAAGTTCGACGGTGTCTTTTTTCCGAGCGCCTTTATGGGCTTCTCCGGCACCACCGGCGTACCAAAGTTCAATCAGATGGGCTCTGTTCGCATGCTCAACACCGGATATGTCCGCTTGAGCTTCGACGGACAAACTCGAACGATCTCCATATCGCCGGTTACGGGTAGAGTGACGGTGCAATGAACAATCGTAGCGCTCAGACGGGCCTAACCTACATTGAGGTGATGGTCGCTGCCGCGCTCATTGCCATCGCACTGGTACCTGCGGTCGAGGCATTGCATACCGGAATACTCGGCAGTGACGTACAAAGAACGGTCGTCGACGATCACTACGCCGCGCTCGCAAAAATGGAGGAAGTCCTGGCGGAAAGATACTCTGCTCTCGTCGACGTTGCGGCAATCACCGCAGACCCGACGACACCGAACAGTTACTCCGATGCAGCGGGTACCCTCAACCGGCGACTCATTTACGTCGCGCCGTACGATGCCGACAACAGCGACGGTGATAACAACGTCTATACCGTGCCCGATCCAAATCTCGATGGCGACAGCAATCTTTACACAGGCTACAACGAACTGCTCTGGGTTCGGGTCGAAGTGGAAGGATCGATAACCGCGCTCGAGAGTCTCGTCGGCCCATAGGTGTCTGCAATGCGGAAAGCCAGCGGACGGAATGGCGGGTTTACAGTAGTTGAGCTCCTAATGGCACTCACGCTGGCGGGTCTCCTGCTCGCCGCGATGGCGGGTCTTGTTGATGGCGCGCTGAATACCCGTTTTGATACGTCGTCGCAAATAGACGCGACTCGCGACGCGCGTTTTGCAATGCAGCGCATGGCGAGCGCCGTTTTGGGAGGCGAGCGCCTGCTGCTGCCGCTGTCCGACAATCCCGCGACCAACTGGCGCGAACACGTCCGGGAACAAACTGTGCCGGCGTCACCGCCGGAAGGCGACAGCACACTCGCAACTGCAGTTCTTGCTATCACTCTGGATCCGACACTGGACATCAACAAAGACGGCGTCGCCGATGGCGACAACGATGGCGATGGGCGTGTCGACGAAGATCCCGACGATGATATGTCCGCGGACGCCGCGGCAGGTCTTGTCGACATTGATGACGATGGTGATGGTTCTGTCGACGAAGGCTCTGTGAATGACGACGACGAAGACGGTAGCGTTAGCGAAGACCCGAATAATGCCATCGATGACGACAGCGACGGCGCAATCAATGAAGACTGGGGCATGATGCCGGACGATGACGGAGACGGTTCGCAAAACGAAGACTGGCTGGACAGCGTCGCTTTTTATTTGAGCGGATCCACTTTGATCGAACGGCGGCCAAACCTGAATCCTGCAGATGGAACTGATTACACCGAGTTTCCTATCGCCGAAAACGTCACGCTGTTTCGTATTGAGCGCATTGCGGACGGTAGCCGTCGATCCACACTGGTTGATATCAGCTTGCAGGTCACCCAGGCGGACGGTGATCCGCTGAGCTTCAGTACACGCGTCCGCGTCGGCGGCGGCCGATGATCATCCGGGCGAAACAACGCGGCTTCGTGTTGATGACCGTTGTCGTCGCCATCACATTGGTTGCGGTGATCGCAGTCGCGATTAGCTATCAATCGGTCAGCGAAACTGCGACCAGCGCTGGCGAGCGGCAGCGTGATCAACTTCGCTACCTCGCGGAGGCCGGAATGGCGCACGCCAGACTGCAGCTGGCACAAAACTCGAGCTGCACGGCCTATGGCAGTATTCCGACAACGACATTCGGTAGCGGCAGTTACAGCGTTGCCATTAACCCGAGTGATAATTCTCCGGTTGCCATCAGCGCCTTCGGCTTGTCACAAGACGGCGCGCAATTCACGCTGCGCAATGACACGGTGCACGTCTATCAGCCGCAAACCACGACCACATTCCAGCCAGGAGCCAGCGGCACGGACAGTTACATTCGGGACGGCGCCAACGACTCAAATAACTTTGGTGCATCGGCCATTCTAAAAATCAACAACTCCAGTGGCGAAGAGGCCAGCTTGTTGCAGTTTGATCTGTCAGGCATCCCGAGCGGCGCTGAGATTCTGTCGGCATCGCTGGAGTTGTGGCTCGAGGGCGGTGTCGCCGTCGATACCGGGGTCATCGACCTGCATCGCCTCACGCAAGCCTGGGTCGAAGGTGACAAAGATGGCCAGGCGCCACCCGCCGGCGCGGGCGCCACCTACAATTCGTATAACGGGCAAACGAACTGGGCCAGCGCGGGTGGTGACTTCGTAGCATTGCCGCTCGATTCCACTACGATCAAGACACTTACCCCTGCCTGGTACCAGTGGGACCTGACGCCGACCGCACAGGACTGGGTTTCCGGCACGGCTAGCAACGAAGGCCTATTGTTGCGTGCATCCGCCGGCAATGTGCAAAAGATTTTCTTCACCAGCAGCGACGGAGCCGCGGCCCAGCGCCCGAAGCTCACCGTTGCGTACGCGTGCGAATGCGGCGAAGTCTGTAGCAGTGCTGCAACCACCCCCCTGCCGATCGCACATTGGAAATTTGACGACGGTGGCGGCTCTGTTGCAGTTGACTCCGTAGGTGGACATGACGGCACGCTGGTCAACGGCCCGGTGTGGGGCAGCGGTCAACACGGCGGTGCACTGGATTTCGATGGTAGTAACGACTATGTCGACGTGCCGAATAGTGACAATCTAAATCTCACTTCGAAATTTACTGTAGCCGCCTGGATACGCAACGAAGCGCCATCTTTATCGGGTTCGTACCGGGTGATAAGCAATGAACAGAATGGTTCCAACGGCAACTTCTGGGTCTCGATTCAAGCGGGCAAACTGTGGGTCGGCGTCGGCGGCCAGTTTTTCTCTCCGCCAAACATCTTCAATGCCGACGCTTGGTATCACATCGCCGTAAGCTTTGACGATGATGCCAATCGCTTGCTAATTCACGTCGACGGCGAACAAGTACTGGATCAATCCACAACCGCGACGCTCACACCGAGCGGCACGCCGCTGTACATCGCGACAAACTGGGAGGGCAGCAAGTTCTGGATTGGACAGATCGACGACGTGCGAATTTACGACCAGGTTCTAGAATCGGCAGATATTGCTGAGTTGGCAATTCGGCCTGCCGGCGGTAATCGGCTGCTGTTTGTCGTCGCCAGCCCATCCAGCCTGACAAACGCAGAAACATCCTACCGGGTGCTTTTCGAAGGTCGGGGTTACACCGTACAAGTCATAGACGATGATGCCAATCAGGGAGAATTCGACACCGTCACGGCCGATAACGATGTTGCGTTCGTCTCCAGTGACGTCGATTCAAGACGTCTGGGTTCAAAACTATCGACCACCCCGATCGGCGTGGTCAATGCGAAGGCCGAAATGACCGAGACGTTCGGCATTGGCCAAATTGGCGGCTCTAGTAAGAGCAACTCCATAATTATCGGCTATCCACACTACATCACCTCACCTTTCTCGAACGGGGCGTTACCGACGTCATTGGGTTTCGAGGAACTGGCCCACCTCTCCAGCACTGTCGCGCCCGATCTGTTACCGCTAGCGCGTTCGTCTTCCGGCATTTCATTGGCCGCGTTGGAGCTTGGCGCGACCACGTCCGCTGGCCGAACATCGGCTGGCCGGCGAGTGCAGTACCCGTGGGCGGGTAGCGGCTTCGATCCGAATTCGCTGAACAGTAACGGGCGCACGCTGCTACACCGCGCCGTCGAGTGGGCCGCCGGGGCGGGAGGCGGATCTGATGGCCTCCTCGCTCACTGGAAGCTTGACGATGGCAGCGGTTCGATCGCGCAGGATTCGATCGGTGGGCACGATGGAACGCTCGTCGATGAACCGAGCTGGGCGGCCGGGCAAATCGATGGCGGCCTGATGTTTAGTGGTAGCAACGATTACGTCGACGTACCTCACAGCGGCGACCTCGCGTTGAACGCACAGATGACATTCACTGCGTGGGTCAATGCCTCGAGCTTCGGTTCCAGTTATCAAACCGTGCTCAGCCGGGACGTTGGTGATAGCGGTTCCAACTACTGGTTCGGCACGTGGCAGGGTGAGTTGGTATTCGGCTTCTGGTCTGGCGGCTTTTTTCGTGAAGTCGCAACGTCCAGCCTCAGCCTCGACGAGGATACCTGGTATCACCTCGCAGCGAGTTTCGACGGCACCACGGACGACACCAGTCTCTACGTCAACGGCGTGCTGGTTCACGAGGGCAAATTGACGTTCGATCCTGCCACACCGACCGCCCCGGTCTGGATCGGCGGTTCCATTGATGGCGAATATTGGGATGGTTTGCTCGATGACGTGAGGATCTACGATCAGGCCCTCAGTGCGACAACGATCGCCGCGTTGGGCGCAAAGGCCGCCGGCGGCGGCCGCGACACAGCCTGTGATGGATCATTCCGCGACGACTTCAATGCCCAGACATTCAGCGGCGATGACGGCACTCTAAGCTGGAGCGGCGACTGGATTGAGGTCGGTGAAAGCGACGGACCGCTCAGCGGTGATGAACAGGTTGTCCGCGATTTAAGTGAGTTCCAGCTTCGCCTGCAGGACAATAACAATGGCGGCGAAGGCGTCGAGCGAGAAGCCGACCTGAGCGATGCAGATAAGGCAGAGTTACACTTCGACTACCGACGCAATGGGCTCGATACGGCAGGCGACTACGTCAGCATCGAAGTGTCCAGCGATGGCGATAACTGGACGGAGATCGCCCGTATTGAGGGCTCCGGAACCGACACCGAATACAAGAGTGACCATCAAGACATCAGCGACTTCATCTCGACAAGCACAAAAATACGCTTCAAGACATCGTCAACGATGGGCAATTCCGACATCGTATTCTTCGACAATATCGAGATCTCATGCGAACCGTGACGGCACCGGCAACCGCGCCCGTTACCAGTTCACAAAAATCAACCAAACGCTAAAGAATCGCCCGTTCCAGCCGTTCTATATAGGGACAAAGAACGCTTTCCAAGAGACTTAATTTTGGCGATTTCGACGTATCTACACGACATATGGTCCGCAACCCACTTTGGCGATCCGCAACTGACAGGATACGCTGAAGCAACGCTGTGCAAGGACACTCGTGCCGGCGTACAGGCGCTGGCCAATCTTATGCTAGCGATGCTGCTCTGTATCGCGGCAATCTCCTTTGCGCTCGCTGTCAACCCACTGGTTCTCTACACCTGTCTGGTGCTCGCAGTGCTGTCACTGCACATCGGCATTTCGGCGCGGTTCGTCAAAGACATACAATCCTTGCACGCGCTAGGCATGGTATTGCTGATCGTAGCGGCACTGTCCATCGCGACGCTGGCACATCGCTCCGGCGTTCTGAGTATCGGCATGATGGCCGCTGTCGTCATGTTGGTCGTTGCCGTGCCATTGGTTCCCTGGGCGCTTCGCGAAACAACCATCGTTGTCGGACTCACTTACATTCTTCTGACATTGTCCTTACACAGCGTACCCGGCCGTTTCACAGCTGGGTCACTGCTGATATTCCAGCTATTGACTGGCGGGGCGGCGATCGTCGTTGCTGTCGTCACGGCACGCAATACAAGAATTCGTAAGCACGATATCCGAGCACGCTTTGAACTTGAACAGGCGCATAACACCATGCAGCTGCTGTCGATGCAGGATCATCTGACTGGCGCGTGGAATCGTCGCTACCTCGATGAACACTTCAGTGAGTTCGCGAACGGCTGCTTGCGACAAAAGCAGCGTGTTTACCTTGCGGTTATCGATATTGACGACTTCAAGAGTGTCAATGATGAGTTCGGCCACCAGGTTGGTGATCGTGTTCTAGTTGTCGTCGCAAAGACGTTCATACGTCTGCTCGGCGAGCACGGTCGGCTCGTACGACTCGGTGGTGATGAATTTCTGGTCGCGTATTGCGGTGATGAGCTCGACGCAATCGTCAATACTGCGATATCCCAGATGCAGCGAGATGCCGTCGTTGCCGAACTCACCGGCCACCATACGGTGACGTTAAGCGCGGGATTTGCAACAACCGAGCCTGGACAACTCGCGGATTTGGACACGCTGTATCGAAGCGCTGATCAAGCACTGTATGCCGCGAAACAACAGCGCACTTCCGCGCCGCTCGCGGTGGGCCATCTCACGCACACCGGAACCTGGAAGCTATGAGCCTCCTCGCCAAAACGGCGGCACTGCTGCGCCCGAGAGTCGCTGTGCGGCAGACTGGGCCGATCGGTATCGATTTCTCGCTCGAATCGCTACACCTAGTGCAGCTACAAGCCGATTCTGGGCAACGCCCATCGGTGCGGGCGCGGGCATCGGTCACGTTCGATGGCCCGAGGCAAGACATTCTTAAGAGCCGGATGCTATTTCGCACACTCTTCAAACGCGCGCTTGGCAGCGGCGACTTCCACGGGCGTAAAGCGGTCATCGCAATTCCCTCGGGCATGTTTCGAACGATGTCCGTCAACTACCAGTCGTCTGCAGGAGAGGGGCGGGAAGCAGCCGCCATTGTCGGCGCCATGAATAAACGTCTCGATGGCGATCTAAGCGACTACGTCATCGACTACCTCCCCGTCAGGAATCGCTCGAAAGGTGATGAGCGTCTCGCGCTGGTCGCGGTCAGCGAACGCCAACCCGTTATCGAGTTACTGGAACTTGCCCGAGGGGCAGGCCTTGACGTACAAGCGCTTGAAATCGGCCCAGTCGCGATCAGCCGGCTGGTTGGCGCATTGTCACTTCAGAGCGGTAGCGGTAACTGCCTCGTCATAAATTCCGGTCGTCGCGCGAGCTACCTAACACTGATTTCCGGCAGCGACGTCTTGTTTGATCAGGAGGTTGCTTTCGGCGAAAGCAGCCTGATTCGACAGGTTGCCGATACCCTCGACATGAACGAGGCACTGGCACGTGATCTTGTTGTAAAGACGGGTGTTCGATCAGACATACCGCCACGTGTCGATGGCACCGCGGTGGAATCCGCCATCGAAGAAAGCGGACTGATTGCGACGATGTCCGAGATCCTAAAACCGCAGTTCATGCAAATCGTCGAGGAGATAAAGCGCGTCTGCCTCTACGCCGCAGCTGAAACGCGCGGCGGTGCTGTTGGGCAGATCTATTTGCTCGGCAGTATCGCGCGCTGGCCCGGTTCAGGCGCTCTACTGAGTTCGTTAACCGGCACGCAGGTCTCTAAAATTTCGGATCCACTAGCATCGTTTCGTAACGCGTCGGACGAATCTATAAGCCCTAGCGCTACAACACCAGAGATCGTTGTCGCAACCGGCGCTGCATTGAGGGGGATGCAAGAACATGGCTGATATTGATCTGATACCCACTGACTATCGCGAATGGCTGAAAAAGAAAGCGATGGTCCCGAAATACCTTGCTGCCGCACTACTTGCCAATGCGCTCCTGGTTCTGGGTGGCTTCGTTTTGGCGGCGCAAACTGAACAGCAACAATCGCTGATCGCGAACCTGCTATCCCAAAATACTGTTACCCAGAATCAGCAAACGCAATTACAACAGCTCCATGACCAGTATGCAGAGTTCGAACGCCAATGGTCGCTACTCAGGGGCTTGCAGGCCGGTGTTGCAGTGAATGACATTTTCGTGATCATCGATCGTTCGATCGGCAGCGGCGACCTGTGGTTCACCGACTGGAGTTTTCGTCGGGCTGGTGTCGTCATCGACGGTCAGCAACGCGGCGTCGAAACGGGCTACTTCATTATCGTCGACGACAAAGGCGGGTCCACAGGCAACTCGAATCTGTTCGTGGAAACGCACATGACGATTCACGGTCAGGCCCGCGATCACCAGGCGCTGTCAAAATTTGTCAGGGCGTTGTTCGATGAGCAAGACATCAAGGACGTAAACGTTCAGAAGACGTCGCAAACTGACTACGCGAACGGCAGGGTTGTCGAGTTTGATATGACGGTCGTGTTGAGTAGCGTCTTTCGGGAGTCATAATGCATAGCATCTTAACGAAAATCAGTTTGCGCGAAATCAGATTGTTGTTTCTGGGTGCCGGGGCGGTCTCTTTCTCGCTCATTTCACTAACGTTTGTCGTGCCGAACGCGAATTCCCTGCGGCAGACTATCCGGGAAGTCACTACGCTACAGACCATCGCTCAGGACGGCGATTCACTGAGCGCGCAACTGGCCCGACAGCACGAGTCCAATGACGAGATACAGTACAAGCTACAGGGAGACATGGCCAATCTACCAATCCGGCAAGTCGAAGCCTATATTATCGGTCGATTGCAGCACGTTTCCTGGAACAACGAGATCGAACTCGTCAGCGTCGCCCCCGCCACTGGCGATCGCTTACAGATTTTTCAGGAAATGCTGTTCAACGTTCAACTTGCCGGACAGTACGAAGATCTCTATCGCTGGCTTCTGGAAGCACGCGAAGAACTTGGCTTCGTTGTCGTCAAGGAATATACGCTCACGCGGCAGGATGCAGCCGATCAGCAGCCTCGATTGTTGGCGAATTTGAGTCTCGCTACCTACAGAGCCGTCGAATGATGCGCCTTTTCACACTTTTGGCGGTTGGCCTGCTGCTGTTGTCGAGCCGCGACGACCTGCGCGCTGAGGCGCCGCACGAACTCGAAAACAACCCGTTCTCCCGTCCACCCTCAATCGCGGCGGTGAAAATTCGTCCACTGGTTTCGGCTGACGGCTCCGTATTGGAGCTCGACTTGCACGCCACACTGGTCGCATCCGACAAGCGACTTGCGAACGTCGCTGGCCACATTCTGCGACCAGGGCAGGAGGTCGATGGCTATACGCTGTTGCAGGTTTTCGAAAATCGGGCCGTCTTTTCACGCGACGGCCGTCGATTGACCATTTACGTCAAACCAGATCTGGCAGAGAACAATGAATAGAGAAACAACGAGCGGACAGAGACGTCTTACCAGGCTGATTGCCTGTCTCATCGGTTTCAGCGCGGTGATCGCACTCAACGCCTCCGCACAGAGTGTGCAATCGGAGCATCGCGTCAGTATGACGATGAAAGACGCAGACCTCGCGGATGTAATGGACATGATTTCCCGCGAACAACGCATTAACGTCTTCGTGTCCACCAATAGCAATGAAAAAGTGTCCTTTAGCCTTTACGACATGGCGCTCCCCGACGCGATACGCTCGATTGCCAACGCTGCCGGACTCGCGGTCGAGTACTACGACGATAACTACTACATTGTGGAGCGGGACGAAGCGGGCAAGTATGCGCCCGACTCACTAACGCGCGTCCGAAGCTTCGAATTGCAGTACGTCAGCGCCGAGCAAATACAGTCTCTGCTAGAACCCTATCTTTCGGAGTACGGCGAAATCACGGTATTTGCCGAACGAAATATATTTCTCGTCCAGGATACTCCCGAATTTCTGCGTCGAATCGCCGCACTGGTCACCCGCATCGATAGTCGTCCGCCGCAGGTTCTTATCGAGGCAAAAATATTGGAAATTACGCTAACGGACGAAGACTCATACGGACTCGACTGGAGCAAATTCTTCGACAGCGATGGCGGTACCGGCAGCTTCGGCACCCAGGGACTTGGTGATTCTGCCAGTTCGGGACTGTTCTTTGACTACAATACACCGGAAATTGCGGCCAAGCTCAATGCGCTGACATCCCAAGGGCGAGTTCGAACCCTGTCAACGCCGAAATTGCTGGCTATCGAGGGTATCGAGTCTTCGGTGATAATTGGTGATCGCCGCGGCTATTCCGTAACGACAACGATCAACCAAGTGACCACAGAGAGCGTTGAATTCCTGGAGTCCGGCGTGATTCTGCGTGTCACGCCGAGCGTCGATGACGAAGGGCAGATCATGTTGGACCTCAACCCTGAGGTCAGCACCGGGATTATCGATCCACTGACCGGCATCCCGTCACAAACAACGACTGAGGTCACAACACGCATGATCGTGCCGGACGGCCAGACAATATTCGTCGGCGGCCTGATCAAGAACCGTGTTGACGAAAGCAAACAGGGTATTCCGCTCATTAGCAAAATACCGCTCATCGGCCGTTTGTTCTCCAACCGCCAGCAAGTCAATACCAACACGGAGACAATCGTGTTGGTAACTCCGACGGTAGTTTCCTCCGGACAATTATCGGTCAATCCGGAGATCGCCGACAAAATCCGTGCCTTGGAGGAAGACCAAAGCAGCGATGTAGACGCACTCAATGAAGAGCTTGACCTGTTCTTTCCCGGCGCGACGACACCTATTGACAAAACTAACAACCCCTAATGTGCAGCCTCCGGCAATTTTGATTGCATCGACGCTGATGAAGGCACGTTGGAAATAACCGGCCGTGGATGCGGATTCGGTTTATCGCGCTGGTGCTATTTGCCGACCTGGTTCGTTCGCTTCTGAAACTCCCGTTGTTCCCACCTACCTCCGAAAACCGAAAACAGCCCGAAGATCACGAGTGCGTGCAGGGGACCAGGCGTCGCTACGCTGCGGAATTTAGGTCCGCAAGAAAGATTCTGACCTTTTCACGGACCTCTGCCTCTTCGCTTTCCCACTCGCGCATCGCGGACTGAACTCGGGGATCGGCCGTCAGTGCGGCAAACTGAGCCTGGGAAAAACGCGCCCGCCAATCCGGGTTCATCAATACCGACAGCGTGAAAATGTCCGACAATGCAAGCTCGATGGCAGCTTCGTCATCGCCTTGCATGGCCATGATGGTCACACGTGCATCTGCGTTTTTCAGCAAATCAACGCCGTAAGATGCAGCGAGTTCCTTAAACTTTTCGGCCCGGCGCAGCAATTCTTCACGCGGTAGAGTTTCGTACCACGCATCAAATGCGACGCCCTGCGCCGTCATATACTTTGTGGAAATAACCGCAGCGTCAACATCGAGAATACCCGGCAAGTGTTGCTCAAGATAGGCGCTTTCGACATCGACCGTGCCATTTCTAACGGCCGTCCTCAACAGATACTGAACGGCTCCGCCGAACGCGAACTGACGATCATCGATGCTATCCTCTATCGCCCGTCGCGCGGCTGTTATGCTCGCATCTTCATCTTTTCTACTGATCGCACGCAGCAAATCCAACCTGTAAGCGATTGGACTGGCCGGGGCAACCGCGAAAACCCGCCGCCGGAAATCGTCCGCCTCGTCAACGAGACCAAGCTCGTAAAGAAAAGCGGCGATGAAGCCCGGAATCTCGTGGTCCCTGGGGTCGAACGCCATGGCCTTTAAGCTTTGCCGCAGATATTCGACACCATCGCCCATTTTCAGTGAAACCTGGCCTAGTCTTAGATAGGCATTCGGCTGTCGCGGCTCGATGTCCAGCGAGGCCCGCAATGCCGCTCGAGCGTCCTCTAACTGATCCAACGCCAAATAGAGCGATCCAATCTCATAGTGTATTCGCGCGTTGTATGGGTCATGCTCCAGCGCTTCTTTTTGCAGCCGCAATCCATCCTCTGATCGTTGCGTTCCCTGGTACATTTTGCTTAATAGCAGGCGCGCCTGAAAGTCACGGGGATTCGACGCGACAAGAGCTTCGAGTTCATCGATTGCGCCCACAATGGATTCTGAATCGCCCTCCGTTATTTTCTGTGCGGCCCGGGCATACACATGAATTGCACGAGCGGTGACGTTGTCCGGACTCGCTAGCAATACCTGATCGGAAATCGCGAGCACCGATGCGAGAGCGTCGTCTTGACTCATCAATCCGGTTTCGAGCTGATGCAGGTAATTGCTTGCCAGCTCAATTTTCGCCTCCAGAAAATCTGAATCGATCAACAGAGCACCCTTGAGTAGTTTCTCAGCCGCCTCAAGCCCGCCGTAGGAAAACGTCGCGCGGTGTTTCAGCGCCCGTAAATACAGGTCGTACGCGTCCTGGTCATCCGTGCCGGCACCCTCAATCAACGAGCTTTCTTCGCTTCCGAGCAATGAAGCGGACAACTCGCGACCGACAGTCGTCGCAATTTCGTCCTGAATAGCGAAGATGTCATCGCTGTCGCGATCGAAATTCTCAGACCAGACATGGTATCCGTCCGATGCGCGTATTAACTGGGCCGTGATACGAACGCGGCTGCCCGATTGTTGGACGCTGCCTTCAAGAACGTGAGCCACCTGCAGCGCATCTGCGATTTGGCGGATATCCATGTTCTTGCCCTTAAATGCGAAGCTCGAAGTGCGAGCCGCAACTTTGAGGTCCGGTATCTGAGCCAGCATATGCAACAACGTCTCTGTCAGGCCGTCCGAAAAGTAGTCGTTGTCCTCGTCGTTTGACATGTTTACAAATGGCAGGACCGCGACGGATTCGCGACTGACTGTTGCCGAGTCTGTAGTTGATTCAAGCGGCGACCGGTTGGCCAGAAAGATGGCAGCGAATATAACCGCAAGAATCACACCCACGATTGTCAGGTAGTCGATTTTTCTAATTGCGGTGGTCCCGCTTGCATCATCTCGACCGATGCCCGCTTCTTTTTGGATTCCCTCAGGCGTCAGTTCATAAATCCACGAAAGCACGACAGCAGGAATGAAGCCAAATGCGAAGCTCAGGATGACTGCCTGCGCTGCCCAATCTGGCGCTCCGAGGGCCGGCAGGATCGTCGTCAATACCTCTGTTAGGAGCCAACCCACAACAAGATATGCCGCTGCAACACGCAGGACATTTCGATGCTTGAGTTCAGTAAATATCGACATGCGGTGGTATTCAGATTATGTGGATGAATAGACTACAGCAAACTACGTTCCTGCATCTAAGACAGCTTTCAATAACTTAGATGCATGCAATGGCGAAATGGGTTGTATTGCTAGGCGCCATCACGAACCTCTTGCAGCAGCCAATCGCGAAACGCACTAATGTTCGGCCTGTGCGTGTGGGCCTCCGGATATGCGAGGTAGAAGCTCGAACCCAGCGGCAATACGAGATCGAAGGGCTCCACGACGCGACCGGCCGCCAAATCGTCTGTTGCGAGGCTGCGCCAGCCGAGCACGACTCCCGCCCCGTCAATGCTCGCCTGTAATCCATGATCCGGGAGGCTAAAGTGCGTGCCTCGAGACGCATCGACGCCCTGTGCGCCGGCTGCTACTAACCACGACTCCCATGTGGGCGCATCAGGGTCGTAGTCCATGGAATGATTGTGCAGCAGTACATGCTTAGACAGATCACTGGGGGTCTTCAATGCATTCGGGCCCTCGAGGAAACCCGGGCTACACATTGGAGTGACCGTTTCGTCGAATAGTTTGATCGACTCAAGTCCAAACCACTCGCCGCTCCCCAATCTGATCGCCGCGTCATAGTCGTCTCGTTGAAAATCAACCAAGCCAAGGCTGGTTGATATTCGTACATCAATCTCCGGGTGTAGCGCGTAGAATTTTTGCAGTCGTGGGATTAGCCACATAACAGCAAACGTGGGGGCAACACTCAGCGTCAGTGAGCCGCGCGAATCGCTGCCTATTACTCGCTCCATCGCGTTGTCGAGACTTAGAAAAATCTCTCGCAGGTCGGCGAGCAACAATTGCCCGGACTCCACCAATACCAGGCCACGCGACCGTCGTCGGAATAGCGGGAGGCCTAGATATTCTTCGAGCCTTTTGACCTGATGGCTGACCGCTGCGGGGGTTACCGACAGCTCCGCTGCCGCTTTGACGAAGCTGAGATGGCGTGCTGAGGCTTCAAATGCGCGCAGTGCGTTCAGTGGATAAATTCGGCGCGCCATGATCTTCCCTTAGTTTTTCTAAGTGTGGGCCAGAAATTCTCGTTTGTCTATGGCTAGAATAAGGCCTAAAAAGCTAGACCTGACCTGATAACCGGGTCAGACGACTTAATTTTACTAGGGCTAGTTACAGGGACCAATTCGGATGCGACGAATGCCAACGCCACCTTTTAAGCGCGAAACCGCACTTGAAAAAGTACAGGTCGCCCAGGACGCCTGGAATACACGTGACTCAGAAGCGGTCGTACGGGCCTGTTCCCCGGATTGTGTTTGGAGAAATCGCGAAGACCGGTTTCAAGGTCACGCGGCGATTGAGTACTTTTTAAAACGTAAATGGGCGCTTGAGTTGAACTACCAGCTGACGAAAGAGCTTTGGGCCTTTACTGACAACCGAATTTCTGTGCGCTTTGAATGCGAATGGGAGCATGCCGGAACCAGCCAATGGTATCGGACCCATGGCAATGAGCACTGGGAGTTCAATGCGGACGGTTTCATGACCATACGCGATATCAGCGCCAACGACATTCCGATATCCGCCGGCGCACGCCGTCTGAACGACGGATGAAGCCGCGAAGAACATCAATGAATCAAAACAGACAATAAGGAGTACTGAGATGAAGGAACAAACACGCAAAGCATCGATTTCGATTCTTTTAGTAGCAATATTCAGCGTTTCGTTTGCCGCGGCAGATGTGCGTGCCGAAAGCATCACAAGCGTTGAGTACAAGACCGTTCAGATAGAGGGTGTCGACATTTTCTACCGCGAAGCCGGCGACAGGAAAAATCCGACGATACTCTTGCTGCACGGTTTTCCGACCTCGTCGCACATGTTTCGCGAGCTGATTCCTGAACTCGCCAACGAATACCATTTGATCGCACCGGACTACCCCGGTTACGGCTTCAGCTCAATGCCCAAGGTCGATGAATTTGATTACTCGTTCGACAACGTCGCGCGCTTGATGACGAAGTTTGTTGATGAGGTCGGCCTCGATCGTTATAGCCTGTACTTGATGGACTATGGCGCTCCAGTCGGTTTTCGTATCGCGGCAGCGCAACCAGATCGGATCGATACTTTGATTATTCAAAACGGCAACGCCTATGTCGAAGGTATCGACAATAACTTCTGGGAACCAATTCGCGAGTACTGGAGGGATCGCGAATCTGTCAATAAGGGCCTCGACAACGACTTTTGGAAGAATGTTAAGGCTGCCTACCAACAGCCAGAAATGTCTAACGACGATGCATTGCGATTCCTGACGACCCTTGGCGCGACGAAGTGGCAATACACCAACGGTGTGCCAAATGCCGAGTCAGTTAGCCCGGATACATGGGGCCATGTGCAGCCACTGTTGGATCGCGAAGGCAATCAGGACATTCAATTGCAGATGTTCTATAGCTATGGAACGAACCCACCCTTGTATCCGGCGTGGCAAGAATATTTACGGAAATATCAGCCGCCGACGTTGATCGTTTGGGGCGAGCACGATGAGATTTTTCCGGCGGCCGGAGCGTCTCCTTACAAAAGGGACTTGAAGGACCTCGAGTATCACCTGATTGATACCGGGCACTTTGCACTGGAGTCGCACGGTCAGGAGATCGCCAACTTGATGCGCGACTTCTTAAATCGGAAGGTCACGAGAAATAAGGTCGCCTCCAACTAGACTGGAAAAGTGCAGTCACCCGCATGGTGGCTGCACCCTTTTCCGAGAAACAAGACATGGCACACCAATTCGCAGACATCATGTTCACCGACAGCGTGAAGCGCGCGCAAGAGCTGTTCGGCTCCCGCGAACACAACGAGACGTTTTCTGAACGCGCCGGACCGAATGACGAGCTGACAGGGAATGAGGTGGAGTTTATTTCAGGCCGTGACTCTTTTTACATTGCTACGGTTAACGAGGACGGCTGGCCGTACGTTCAACATCGCGGGGGGCCTCCCGGCTTTCTTAAGGTCGTTGGGCCCAATCGTTTCGCCTATGCCGACTTTCGCGGCAACACGCAGCTGGTCAGTGTGGGCAATGTTTCGGCCAACGATCGTGTCTCGTTGATCTTAATGGATTACCAGAACCGTAGACGACTGAAGACCCTCGGTCATATGCGTGTTGAAGATGCTCGACGTATGCCGCCGGACGAGGTTGCGGCTGTGAAGGCGGATAAATACAGGGGTCTCGTTGAGCGTGTTGTCACGATCGACGTTGTCGCTTATGACTGGAATTGCCCGCAACACATTACACGAAGATTCACCGAGGCTGAATTTACAGCTCGCCACTAAAAAAGGAGATCCTTATGTCACCCAACTACACGTTAACACTGCCCGCAAAAACGCTTGACGATGCCGATCCGAAAGCACGAGACATACTAGCGAATACAAAAGCGAGCACCGGGATGATCCCAAACATGTACGCAAATATGGCCAACTCGCCATCTATGTTGCAGGTCTACGTCGATGGTTACTCCCTTTTTCGTGCCGAGTCCGGTTTCACCCCAGCGGAACAGGAAGTGGTATTCCTCACAATCAGCCGCGAAAATGAGTGCCACTACTGCATGGCGGCACATAGCTTCATCGCGGACAACATGTCGAAGTTGCCAACTGAAGTTACCGATGCGATTCGCGATAACAGGTCGATTGAGGATACGAAGTTGGCCGCACTAGCGAATTTCACTCGGACGATACTCGTCTCACAGGGCCACCCTGGCCAGGATGACGTCGCCTCTTTCTTGCGAGCCGGGTACGCGGAGAGCCACATCCTCGACATTATTCTTGCGCTTGCCGTGAAGACCATCAGCAATTACACCAACCATTTGTTCGATACTGCGGTTGATAATGCGTTCGCCGCCAGGTCGTGGGAAGGCCGAAGTGTCGCCTGATACTGTGCGACAGAATATGTATCGACTAGTTTGTCGCTACTGATAACAACGTTTTTTAGGTGAATACGACTATGCTTATCCGGATAGTCCGGAAGCTCAGCAAACGTTTCGTAGCTGTCGGCGACAGTTTTTTCTTCATTCCATTGCGCTCGCTCGGCAACAAAGATCTTGCTGGCATTTTCGAATACTGGCTTGCCTTCCAGGGAACCGGCTCGGACGATTATCGCCGTGCCGCTTTGATTCAGGAAGGGGACGCCGGAACCGCACAATTTGCAAAAGGCGTTCGTGAAACCACGGCCGAGATAATCAAATCTTGTGATTTGATCTTTTCCAGACAGCCAGGTCAGGCGATCCGTCTCCCCAAATAGATTGGACGTGTGGTCCGAGCCGGACATCTTCTGGCATTGCTTGCAATGGCAGAAAAAAAGCCGCTCAAAATTGTTCTTGATTTCGTACCTTATCTTCCCGCACAAGCACGCGCCTCTAATTTTATCGGACATATTTCTCTTCTCCTTGCATGGCGCCGGACCCGGCACCAATTCGCGATATCCGCGATCGGGAGATCCTCTTCGGCTTTGTCCACGATGGCCGGAATTCGATCATTTCGAGTGCCTCATTTCTTTTCCGTATACGCGGGTAAACCCACATAGCGGCCTTAGAGCAATGTGCGAATGCTTTCGGCCCGTGTCATCAGCGAATTGAGTATTGATGCCGCGTCCGGGACGTCATTTATCAAGCCAATTGCTTCGCCCACGATCGCGGTGGCAATGTTTGTGTCACCGGATTCCTGGGATTGATGCCACAGTTTGGAT
Organism: Woeseiaceae bacterium; assembly: GCA_021773075.1. Taxonomy (GTDB): domain Bacteria; phylum Pseudomonadota; class Gammaproteobacteria; order Steroidobacterales; family Woeseiaceae; genus UBA1847. The sequence continues at coordinate 1,529 of JAJFKT010000030.1, read as the reverse complement.
TGTTCAGGTAGTTCGGACGACAGCTGATTCTCGGCCCCGTTCCACCTGCGAATGAATGCGTTGCGCACCACTCGGGAATTGTATCGTTCTGGCCAGTCAAGGCCGCGCACAAGGTCTGCAACTTGCGTGCATATTGTTTCGTCGCCTGTTGCCCGAACGGCCTGTGCCAAGAAATTGGGATGCACAATGGCTTCGCTGGATGCCCAAAACCGTGTTCCGATCACAACGCCATCGGCACCCAGGGCAAGCGCAGCGACGATGCCTCGCCCGTCCGCTATACCTCCGGCCGCGCATAGAAGCGTATTAGGAGCTGTCCGTGCAATTTCATCCGCAATTTCGGGAACCAGGGGTAGGGTGCCGCGTCCTTCTCCGTGACCACCAGCCTCACTACCCTGTGCAACGACGATATCGGCGCCGATCGCGAGTGCATGCTTGGCGTCCGTAAGCGTCTGTACTTGGCAAATCAGTAGTGCGCCGGCCGCATGGATGATGTCGGCATAGGGTGCCGGATCACCAAACGATAGGAATATAGCCGCCGGGCGCCGCGATAATACAGACGGCAGAAGGTCCGGTTTCTCACGTAACACCCAAGTGATGAAGCCGCAGCCGATCTTCGTTTCGCCGGCGATGGTGAATTGTTCATCAATCCAGTTTGCATCACCATAGCCACCGCCGATAAGGCCAAAGCCGCCGGCCCGGGACACCGCAGATGCGAGAGCGCCGCCAGCGGCGAAGGCCATGGGCGCCTGAATAACCGGGTAGTAAATGTTGAGGCGCTCGGTCAGTCGCGTTCTCATAACTAGCTCGCACGATATTGGAGTACGGGCAACCCACCGATCCCCCAATCTGCCAGCGCAACCTCATCGATGACAACAAAGGTCGTCGCCGGATCCTTGTCGAGAACCCGGACCAGCAAATCGGTAACGCCGCTGATGAGGTCGGCTTTCTGTTCGGCGGTGACGCCTTCGCGCGTCACCTTGATGTTTACATAGGGCATAACGGTTCCTTTTTAGTTTTGCGTTCGGAGATTTGGAATACTTTTGCCATAATTCGCCACGCGCCATCTGCTCTCGCCAGCGTTAAGAAATCAACGAAATCCCTTGTGCCAATCGAGCAGCGAACGCGAGCGAAAGCGGTGTTGTCCCCCGCAATCTCTATGGCATCGATCACGTCGCGCCGCGATTCGCTGCGTGACGCCGGGGATACGCGTATTGCCACCACCGCGAAATATTCGTCCATCGTGCGGTAGAGCAACGGCGTCTCATCCGCAGTTGCATAGATTGCCTTTGGGTGAAACGCGGCGGCCAGCCTTTCGACGTCGGCGTAATAGAGTCCGTCAAAATAGGTCTCCAACACGCCAGCCACTGCGGCGAAGTCGCTCACGCTATTCGCTCTTGCTCGATAAGCCCTTCGGTGACCATCGTCTTGACGACGGCAGGCCGGGCAGCAACTCGAGTCACGTAGGCCTGGGTTTTTGGCCATGCGTCGAGGCTGATCCCGACGAAGTTGGTCCAGTTCAGCACGACAAA
>JAJFKT010000029.1 GCA_021773075.1 Woeseiaceae bacterium | reverse complement strand
TTCACTCCCCTTATCGGGGTTCTTTTCACCTTTCCCTCACGGTACTTGTTCACTATCGGTCGTATGAGAGTACTTAGGCTTGGAGGATGGTCCCCCCATGTTCAGACAGGATTTCACGTGTCCCGCCCTACTCGAGGATCTTGCAACTTTCTACCTATACGGGGCTATCACCCACTATGGCTAGTCTTTCCAGACTATTCTAGTTCTTATCGCAAGACCACTGGCCTGGTCCCCGTTCGCTCGCCGCTACTAAGGGAGTCTCGGTTGATGTCCTTTCCTCCGGGTACTGAGATGTTTCACTTCCCCGGGTTTGCTTCTTTAACCTATGTATTCAGTTAAAGATACCTCTAAAAGAGGTGGGTTTCCCCATTCGGAAATCCACGGATCAAAACTGTATGGCAGTTCCCCGTAGCTTATCGCAGCCTATCACGTCCTTCATCGCCTTCATACGCCAAGGCATTCACCAAATGCTCTTATTAACGCTTGAATTGTTAACTAAAAATCACGCATAGTGGTAAAACCACTATTCATGAAACTCAGCGACACAATTGAATTTTTGAGGTTAGTATATTTATTTTACTAACTAATCAGTGTTGTATTTACTGATGATATAACCTATTTACGATATTTAATAACCAAATCCATACTTTAATAAGCAATGAACTTTAATAAGCAATCTAAATGATTAATTATTAAAATTCATGGTGGAGCCAATCGGGATCGAACCGACGACCTCCTGAATGCAAATCAGGCGCTCTACCAACTGAGCTATGGCCCCTTGTCATGAATGGTGGGCCTAGGAAGACTTGAACTTCCGACCTCACGCTTATCAAGCGCGCGCTCTAACCAGCTGAGCTACAGGCCCTTACAAGCCTGAAAAGAGAAGATAACTTCTGCCTGATTTCTGGCGAATAACAGATAAGAAAAAGATACGCCGACAGCGACCCAAATAAAAAACACTATTCACATTCCTTAGAAAGGAGGTGATCCAGCCGCAGGTTCCCCTACGGCTACCTTGTTACGACTTAGTGCCAGTCGCTGACCTCACCGTGGTCGGCTACCTCTAAAAGTTAGCAAACCGGCTTCAGGTGAAACCAACTCCCATCACTTGACGGGCGGTGTGTACAAGACCCGGGAACGTATTCACCGTGGCATGCTGATCCACGATTACTAGCGATTCCAACTTCATGCTCTCGAGTTGCAGAGAACAATCCGAACTGAGACGGTTTTTAGAGATTAGCTCACCCTCGCGGGTTTGCTACCCATTGTCACCGCCATTGTAGCACGTGTGTAGCCCAGCCCATAAGGGCCATGAGGACTTGACGTCATCCCCGCCTTCCTCCGGCTTATCACCGGCAGTCTCGCCAGAGTGCCCAACTTAATGATGGCAACAGACGATAGGGGTTGCGCTCGTTGCAGGACTTAACCTAACATCTCACGACACGAGCTGACGACAGCCATGCAGCACCTGTCACTGATCCAACTAAATGAAAAGGAATGTCTCCACTCCTCCCGATCAGGATGTCAAGGGCTGGTAAGGTTCTGCGCGTTGCTTCGAATTAAACCACATGCTCCACCGCTTGTGCGGGTCCCCGTCAATTCCTTTGAGTTTTAGCCTTGCGGCCGTACTCCCCAGGCGGTATGTTTATCGCGTTAGCTTCACCACCGAGATTAAATCCCGACAGATAACATACATCGTTTACGGCGTGGACTACCAGGGTATCTAATCCTGTTTGCTCCCCACGCTTTCGTACCTCAGCGTCAATACTCGTCCAGATAGCCGCCTACGCCACTGATGTTCCTTCCAATATCTACGAATTTCACCTCTACACTGGAAATTCCGCTATCCTCTCCGAGATTCTAGTCCTGCAGTTTTAAGCGCAATTCCAAGGTTGAGCCCTGGGCTTTCACGCCTAACTTGCAAGACCGCCTACGTACGCTTTACGCCCAGTAATTCCGAACAACGCTCGCCCCCTTCGTATTACCGCGGCTGCTGGCACGAAGTTAGCCGGGGCTTTTTCTCCCGCTACTGTCATTATCATCGCGAGTAAAAGAGCTTTACAACCCTAGGGCCTTCTTCACTCACGCGGCATGGCTGCGTCAGAGTTTCCTCCATTGCGCAATATTCCCCACTGCTGCCTCCCGTAGGAGTCTGGACCGTGTCTCAGTTCCAGTGTGGCTGATCATCCTCTCAGACCAGCTACCAATCGTCGCCATGGTAAGCCGTTACCTTACCATCTAGCTAATTGGGCGCGGGCACATCTTTTGGCGATAAATCTTTACCCCGGAGGGACCATACGGTATTAGTATTCGTTTCCAAACATTATTCCGTACCAAAAGGTAGTTTCCCACGTGTTACTCACCCGTGCGCCACTCTCTCCGAGGAGAGCGTTCGACTTGCATGTGTTAGGCCTGCCGCCAGCGTTCGTTCAGAGCCAGCATCAACCTCACAAGTTAACAATACCCTACACCTTACACCCTTGCTCATTTACTACACAAAAGAAATTTTGGTCGTATTATAAAAAATTGACCAGGACATCTTTT
>JAJFKT010000028.1 GCA_021773075.1 Woeseiaceae bacterium | reverse complement strand
CCGTGCAGTTCTGCCATGCACTTGGTCAGTGCGGCTGTCAGTGTTGTCTTGCCATGATCAACGTGACCAATTGTGCCAACATTTACGTGCGGTTTATTTCTCTCAAATTTTTCTTTAGACATTGTCCCAATTCCCGGGGTTATTATTCGCGGTCAAACACCGCCTGAACTATCGCTTAATGACTGTATCCGCAACGTTCTGCGGTACTTCCGAATACTTCTCAAACTCCATTGAGTACACAGCACGTCCCTGACTCATCGAGCGCAGATCCGTGGCATAACCGAACATCTCAGCCAGCGGCACCTCGGCACGGATCGTTTTACCCGCAGGCGTATCGTCCATACCCTGTGGCAGACCGCGACGGCGATTCAAATCGCCCATCACGTCTCCCATGTAATCCTCAGGTGTTACAACTTCGACCTTCATGATCGGCTCGAGTAGTACAGGACTCGCACTCATCGCGCCTTCCCTGAAACCCATCGAACCAGCGATCTTAAACGCCATTTCGCTGGAGTCAACATCATGATACGAACCATCGTACAAGGTCACCCTGCAATCCTGCATCGGATAGCCAGCAACCACACCATTTTCCATCTGTTCCTGAACGCCTCTGTCGACGGCCGGAATATATTCTCTAGGTACCACTCCGCCAACAATTCCGTTGACGAACTCGTAGCCCTCTCCTGCTGGAAGCGGCTCGATCTTCAGATAAACATGACCGTATTGGCCCCGACCACCTGACTGCCGTACAAACTTGCCTTCCTGCTCCACCGTCTTGCGGATCGTCTCACGATACGCGACCTGTGGTTTACCCACATTCGCCTCGACCTTGAACTCGCGTTTCATGCGGTCAACGATAATATCGAGGTGCAACTCACCCATTCCCGAAATAATCGTTTGCCCGGACTCTTCATCCGTATGAACACGAAACGACGGATCTTCCTTCGCGAGCTTCTGCAGCGCGACGCCCATCTTTTCCTGGTCTGGCTTCGTTCTCGGCTCCACCGCAACAGAGATAACCGGTTCCGGAAACTCCATACGCTCGAGCGTAATTTTTTCTTTGACGTCGCAAAGCGTGTCGCCCGTTGTCACATCCTTCATGCCAACAGCTGCTGCAATATCACCGGCGCGAACTTCCTTGATCTCTTTGCGATCATTCGAGTGCATCTGCAGAATTCGGCCTACACGCTCTTTCTTGCCCTTCACCGGGTTGTAAATTGTATCGCCAGAGTTCAGCACTCCAGAGTAAACGCGGAAGAACGTCAGATTGCCGACGAACGAATCCGTTGCAATCTTGAACGCCAAGGCCGCGAATGGCTCTTTGTCATCCGCATGCCGCTCGCCTTCCGAGTCATCATCATTGATTCCCTTAATGGCCGGGACATCAACCGGTGATGGCATAAACTCAACGACGGCGTCGAGCATTGCCTGCACACCTTTATTCTTAAAGGCCGAGCCACACATCGTGACGACAATTTCGCCAGACAATGTGCGAATCCGAAGCCCTTTGCGAATCTCATCTGCTGTGAGTTCGCCATCGCCGAGAAACTTGTCCAGCAGCTCCTCATCGGCTTCGGCCGCAGCCTCTATCATCTTTGCTCGCCAGACGTCGGCATCGGCCTGAAGCTCAGCAGGGATTTCGCGAGCTTCATAGGTCGTGCCCATGTTGCTCTCATCCCAATAAAGCGCCTTCATCCTTATGAGATCGACAACGCCCTGAAAGTTTTCCTCTGCACCGATCGGAAGCTGTATCGGCACCGGATTCGCGCCCAGCCGTTCGTTTATCTGACCAACGACACGTAAAAAATCCGCACCCGTGCGGTCCATCTTGTTGACGAAAATCAGACGTGGCACGCCATATTTATCGCCCTGTCGCCAAACCGTTTCAGTTTGAGGCTCTACGCCACCAACAGAACACAATACTGTTACCGCACCGTCAAGCACTCGTAAGGAGCGTTCGACTTCGATCGTAAAATCGACGTGCCCGGGCGTATCAATGATATTGACCCGGTGCTCATCGAACTGCTTGTCCATTCCGGACCAGAAACACGTCGTTGCCGCGGACGTAATCGTAATGCCGCGCTCCTGTTCCTGTTCCATCCAGTCCATAACGGCAGCGCCGTGATGAACTTCGCCTATCTTGTGCGAAACGCCTGTGTAAAACAGAACACGTTCCGTTGTGGTCGTCTTGCCCGCGTCAATATGGGCCATGATGCCGATATTACGGTAGCGCTCGATAGGGGTTGTGCGAGCCACGGCAAAGCCTTGTCTACCAACGGTAGTGCGAGAACGCCTTGTTGGCTTCAGCCATACGGTGCGTATCTTCTTTCTTCTTCACCGCGGTACCCCGATTTTCAGCCGCTTCGAGCAACTCGTGCGCAAGCCGGTGTGCCATCGACTTTTCGCTGCGCTTCCTTGCTGCTTCGATAACCCATCGCATCGCGAGCGTCTGACGACGAGCGGGGCGTACTTCCACCGGTACCTGATACGTCGCGCCACCGACGCGGCGGGACTTGACCTCGACGACCGGCTTGACGTTATCAAGGGCGGTTTCGAGTAGTTCAAGCGCTTTTTCGCCCGTTTGGGTTTCGCGGTCGGAAATTCGATCAAGTGCACCGTAAATGATGCGCTCTGCAACGGACTTCTTACCGTCATTCATGATCATGTTCATGAATTTTGCGAGCAGATCACTACCGTACTTGGGATCGGGCAGAATGGTGCGTTTCGGGGCCTGTGTTCTTCTGGACATTTGTGCGTTCTCTTTAGTTTTTTACGGTCACGGTTGGACGCTAGGCAGCCAACCTGAAACATACGTGTGCTCAGGACTTGGGTCGCTTCGTGCCATATTTTGATCGACCTTGCCGACGATCTGCAACACCTGAGCAATCGAGCGTGCCGCGGACTGTGTGGTAACGAACACCCGGTAAATCCTTAACACGACCACCACGAATCAACACAACACTATGCTCTTGCAGGTTGTGACCTTCGCCGCCGATGTAACTTGTGACTTCAAAACCGTTCGTCAGACGTACACGAGCAACCTTCCGCATCGCCGAGTTCGGCTTCTTTGGCGTTGTTGTGTAAACACGTGTGCAAACACCGCGTTTTTGCGGGCTCGCGTCCAGCGCAGGGACCGTGCTTTTCGCGCGCTTAACCGAACGTGCATTACGTACTAACTGATTCACTGTGGCCATGGGCCTTCACTCTTCTTTTGTCTGAAAAAACCAGAATTCGCCGCAGCAAACGCTGAATAAAACGAGGGCCCGCCTATTGGCGAGCCCCGGTATAAAGGGCGGGCATTTTAGTGATGCCGGTAACGCACTGTCAAGCAGGCATCTCCGCTGGCCCGCCGGGGCCTATAAGTTATTGTTTTTATTAGACCGTTGTTGTTTCTTCGCCACCTTCTGAAGCCTCTTCGGCGTCAGCTGCCGCAACTACCTCAGCTTTCGCTTCGGCATCAGCGTCGCCCTGAGGCTCAGCATCGGCATCCGCCGCCGCGTCAACAACCGCCTCGGCCTCTTCGAGCAAGGATTCCGCCAATGCCGCTGCTTCGGTCTCGGCATTCTGCGTTTCTTCGAGCAGCTTCAACTGGTCCGCAAGATCCTGCTCGCGCGTACGACGACGATCGGCGTGATGCGCGAAACCGGTTCCGGCTGGGATCAGGCGACCAACAATCACGTTCTCTTTGAGGCCACGCAGGTCGTCGCGAAGTCCACGTACCGATGCTTCGGTAAGAACCCGGGTCGTTTCCTGGAATGACGCCGCTGAGATGAATGATTCCGTAGCCAGGGAGGCTTTCGTAATACCCAGCAGAACCGGATCGATGGTCAGTGGCTCTTTGCCCTGTGCCTGGAGCTGCTCTTCAACTTCGAAGAAGCGCGCCTTATCGATCTGCTCTCCACGCAGGTAGTTACTTTCGCCCGGCGTGGCGACAATGACCTTGCGCAGCATCTGGCGAATAATCACCTCGATGTGCTTGTCATTGATCTTCACACCCTGCAGACGGTAAACGTCCTGAATTTCCTTAACGAGATAATTCGCCAGATTCTCAACACCACGTAATCGCAGAATGTCGTGCGGGTTCGGCTCACCGTCAGCGATGATTTCGCCTCTGGCAACCTGCTCACCCTCGAACACATTGAGGTGACGCCACTTCGGAATCAGCTCTTCGTAGCCGTCCGTCTCGCCAGTGATGACGAGGCGACGCTTACCCTTGGTTTCCTTGCCAAAGCTAACCGTACCGGTGTGCTCCGCCATGATCGCTGGCTCTTTCGGCTTACGTGCCTCGAACAAATCAGCAACTCGCGGCAAGCCACCCGTAATATCACGAGTCTTCGAAGACTCTTGCGGGATACGAGCGATAACGTCACCAACTGAAACTTTCGCACCGTCGGCCAATGAAATGATAGCGCCGACAGGCAGTGCGTAGACTGCCGGAATTTCCGTGTTGGCAAAGCAAATATCGTTGCCGTCGCTATCAACCAGTTTCGCAACCGGACGCAAGTCCTTACCGGAACCAGCTCGACTCTTCGGATCAAGTACAACGATGCTGGTCAAACCAGTGAATTCGTCGACCTGCTCGGTGACTGTAATACCGTCGAGGAAGTCTTCGAACTGAATCTTGCCCTCCACCTCGGTAACAACCGGGTGAGTATGCGGATCCCAGTTAGCAAGAATCTGTCCCTGCTTAACGTCTGCTCCATCACCGATCGTAATCGTCGCACCATAAGGAACCTTGTAACGCTCACGCTCCTGGCCCTGATCATTAACGATAATGATCTCACCCGAACGAGAAACCGCAACAAGATAGCCTTTGTGATGCGATACCGTCTTGATATTGCGTAGATGCGCGACACCGTTTGACTTGATCTCAATATTATTGATCGCCGCCGAACGAGACGCTGCGCCACCGATATGGAAGGTACGCATGGTCAGCTGAGTACCGGGCTCACCGATTGACTGCGCTGCGATTACGCCGACAGCCTCACCAATATTGATGCGATGTCCACGAGCGAGGTCACGGCCGTAACACTGCCTGCATACGCCGTAGCGAACTTCACAGGTAATCGGCGAACGTACCAGAACGTGGTCGACCTTGAGATCGTCCATTTCCTGTACCGTCGCTTCGTCCAGCATTGTGCCAGCGTCGAATGCAACTTTGTCGGTACCCGGTACGAGTACTGGCTCTGCCAGTACACGACCCAGAACGCGATCACGCAGCGGCTCAACGATGTCACCACCTTCTACGATCGGTGCCATGGATACGCCATTGCGAGTTTCGCAATCGATCTCAGTCACAACCAGATCCTGAGCAACGTCAACCAGTCGACGTGTCAGGTAACCCGAATTCGCTGTTTTTAGAGCGGTATCGGCCAGTCCCTTACGAGCACCGTGAGTCGAGATGAAGTACTGCAAAACGTCCAGGCCTTCACGGAAGTTAGCGGTAATGGGTGTCTCAATGATCGAGCCGTCTGGCTTGGCCATCAGACCTCGCATACCAGCCAACTGACGAATCTGAGCGGCGGAACCACGAGCACCGGAGTCGGCCATCATGTAGATTGAGTTAAATGATTCTTGCTCAACCTTCTTGCCTTTTGCATCCTTAACGGTTTCAGTGCCCAGCTTGTCCATCATCGCTTTGGCGATCTGATCGTTGGTGCGTGACCAGATATCGACAACTTTGTTATAGCGCTCGCCGTCAGTCACGAGACCCGAACCGTACTGGTCCTGAATCTCCTTAACTTCAGCTTCCGCAACCGCAAGAATCTCTTCCTTGCTTTCCGGCACAACCATGTCATTAACGCCAATCGAAATACCGGCGAGCGTTGCATGACGGAAACCCGTGTACATGAGTTTATCGGCAAACACGACGGTCTTTTTCAGGCCGAGTTGGCGATAGCAAGCGTTAAGAACGTTTGAGATCGCCTTCTTTGTCATCGTCTGGTTGATGTGCGTGAACTCCATGCCTTTCGGCAGGATGCCGGAGAGAAGTGCACGACCAACCGTCGTTTCAAGAAGCTTGGTGACTTCGACAAGGTCGCCATTTTCGTCAGGCTCATGAACCGTAACGCGGACCTTGACGTTGGCTTGCAACTCAGTGGCACCAGCTTCAAACGCACGACGGGCTTCGTCGAGGCTTGAAAGAAGCATGCCCTCGCCCTTCGCATTTACGCGAGTACGGGTCATGTAGTACAGACCGAGTACGACGTCCTGTGAAGGAACGATGATTGGATCACCGTTTGCCGGAGACAGGATGTTGTTTGACGACATCATCAAAGCACGAGTTTCAAGCTGCGCTTCGATAGACAGCGGTACGTGCACAGCCATCTGGTCACCGTCAAAGTCAGCGTTGAACGCAGTACATACGAGCGGATGCAGCTGGATAGCCTTACCTTCGATCAATACAGGCTCAAACGCCTGGATGCCCAAACGATGCAGTGTCGGGGCGCGGTTCAACATGACCGGGTGCTCACGAATTACTTCTTCGAGAATATCCCAGACTTCCGCACCTTCGCGCTCAACGAGACGCTTGGCAGCCTTGATGGTAGTAGCTTCGCCACGCAGTTGAAGCTTCGAGAAGATGAACGGCTTGAAAAGCTCAAGTGCCATTTTCTTCGGCAGACCACATTGGTGCAGCTTCAGTGTTGGTCCAACCACGATGACGGAACGACCGGAGTAGTCAACGCGCTTACCCAGAAGGTTCTGGCGGAAACGGCCTTGCTTACCCTTAATCATGTCAGCGAGTGATTTCAGCGGACGTTTGTTGGTGCCGGTGATAGCACGGCCACGTCGACCATTATCAAGTAACGCATCTACAGATTCCTGCAGCATGCGCTTTTCGTTGCGCACGATGATGTCCGGAGCATTCAGCTCCAGCAGCCGGCGCAGACGGTTGTTACGGTTGATTACGCGACGATACAGATCGTTGAGATCCGAGGTTGCGAAACGACCACCATCCAGCGGTACCAATGGACGCAGGTCCGGCGGCAAGACGGGTAGAACGGTTAGAACCATCCACTCAGGCTTGTTGCCTGACTCGACGAATCCTTCGATCAGCTTCAGACGCTTCGACAAGCGCTTGAGCTTCGTTTCGGACCGCGTCGCACCCATATCTTCACGAACCTTCAGGATTTCTCGCTGCAGGTCGATGGTCATGAGCATTTCGCGAACAGCTTCGGCACCCATGCGAGCATCGAATTCGTCACCGTATAACTCAAGTGCGTCGAGGTACATTTCGTCGGTCATCAACTGGCCACGCTCGAGCTCGGTCATACCTGGCTCGACGACAACAAACGCCTCGAAGTACAGCACGCGCTCAATCTCGCGCAGCGTCATGTCGAGCATCAGGCCGATACGTGATGGAAGCGATTTCAGGAACCAGATATGTGCAACCGGGCTCGCCAGATCAATGTGCGCCATGCGCTCACGACGAACCTTGGTCTGTGTGACTTCAACACCACACTTTTCACACACAACACCGCGGTGCTTCAGGCGTTTGTACTTACCGCACAAGCACTCGTAGTCTTTTATCGGGCCAAAAATCTTGGCACAGAACAGACCATCGCGTTCCGGCTTGAAGGTGCGGTAGTTGATCGTTTCCGGTTTTTTTACTTCGCCGAAAGACCACGACCGAACCATGTCCGGAGATGCAAGACCGATACGAATCGCATCGAAGTCATCAACCGGGTTCTGATATTTAAAAAGCTTAAGCAGATCTTTCATTAGTCTGTCTCCAGCTCAATGTTGATGCCCAAGGACCTAATCTCCTTGACCAACACGTTGAACGATTCTGGCATGCCAGCATCCATGTAGTGCTCGCCGTCCACGATGTTCTTGTACATCTTGGTCCGACCCTGGACGTCATCCGACTTAACCGTCAGCATTTCCTGCAAGGTATAAGCAGCGCCATAGGCTTCGAGCGCCCAGACCTCCATCTCACCGAAACGCTGACCGCCGAATTGCGCCTTACCACCCAGCGGTTGCTGCGTAACGAGGCTGTACGGTCCTGTTGAGCGAGCGTGCATCTTGTCATCAACCAAGTGGTTGAGTTTCAACATGTACATGTAACCAACTGTTACGTCGCGATCGAACTTGTCGCCGGTGCGGCCATCCCACAACGTGGATTGTCCTGACTCGTCAAAATCAGCGAGCTCAAGCAAACCTTTGATCTCAGCCTCTGATGCACCGTCAAACACTGGCGTCGCTGTCGGTACACCGTTTGTCAGATTACCTGCGAGCTCGATTATTTCCTGGTCCGAGAAGGACTTCAGATCTTCGACTCTGCCGCCGGTCTTGTTGTAGACAGCATCCAGGAACTGGCGCAGCTTTGTTACCGACTCCTGCGCTTTGAGCATCTTCTCGATCTTCTTGCCGACGCCCATCGCGGCCCAGCCAAGATGCGTTTCGAGAACCTGCCCGACGTTCATTCGAGATGGTACGCCCAACGGATTCAATACGATATCGACGGGGTTTCCGTCTTCGAGATATGGCATATCTTCGACCGGAACGATCGTTGAGATAACGCCCTTGTTACCGTGACGGCCAGCCATCTTGTCGCCAGGCTGAATTCTGCGTTTGACGGCCAGGTAGACTTTGACCATTTTCAGAACACCGGGAGCCAGATCATCGCCTGCGGTGATCTTCGTCTTCTTGACGTCAAAGCGACGATCAAACTCATCGCGCTGCAACTTCAGGCGCTCGAAAGCTTTCTGCAATTGCTCATTGGCATCGTCATTTTTCAGTCGAATTTCAAACCACTGCTCACGCGCCAGTTCATCGAGATAGGCCTTGGTAATTTTGCTGCCGGACTTAAGCTTGTTCGGTCCGCCTTGCGCCATCTTGCCGGTAAGCATGCGCTCGACACGTTCGTAAATATCCTCTTCGAGAATACGCAATGTATCGTCAAAATCTTTGCGAACGCTTTCGAGTTCAGCTTTCTCGATCGACAGCGCACGAGCATCCTTCTCGACGCCATCGCGCGTAAATACGCGAACATCGATTACGGTGCCGTCCATTCCTGGCGGAACGCGCAAACTCGTGTCTTTAACGTCGGAGGCTTTCTCGCCAAAGATCGCACGCAGGAGCTTTTCTTCCGGTGTTAGCTGTGTCTCGCCTTTCGGTGTGACTTTACCAACCAGAATGTCGCCTGATTTCACTTCGGCACCAATGAATGCGATTCCGGACTCATCGAGTTTCGCGAGTGCGGCGTCGCCAACGTTCGGGATATCGGATGTAATGTCTTCAGAACCCAGCTTCGTATCGCGGGCAACACACTGCAGCTCTTCGATATGAATTGTTGTGAAACGATCTTCTTTAACAACACGCTCTGAAATCAGAATCGAGTCCTCAAAGTTGTAACCATTCCATGGCATGAACGCGACTTTCAGGTTCTGGCCCAAAGCCAGCTCACCCATGTCAGTTGACGGTCCATCAGCCATGACATCACCAGCAGCAATCGTGTCGCCATTCTTGACGAGCGGACGCTGGTTAATACAGGTGTTCTGATTCGAGCGCGTGTATTTGGTCAGGTTGTAGATGTCTACACCCGGCTCAGCGGCAGTCGTCTCATCATCATTCACTCGAACAACGATTCGTGATGCGTCAACTGAGTCGACGTGTCCACCGCGGCGTGCAACAACCGTCACACCGGAGTCAACCGCAACAGCACGCTCAATTCCGGTGCCAACCAATGGTGCTTCGGCACGCAGTGTCGGAACGGCCTGACGTTGCATGTTCGATCCCATGAGAGCGCGGTTAGCATCATCGTGCTCGAGGAACGGAATCAAAGCAGCGGCAACCGATACGATCTGACGAGGACTTACATCCATGTAGCCGATGTCTTCAGGCGCGGCGAGCGTGAACTCGTTCTTGTGGCGTACAGCGACCAGGTCTTCGACGAATTTGCCGTTCTTATCGAGCTCTGCATTAGCCTGAGCAACGATGTACTGGCTTTCTTCGATCGCAGACAGGTAATCAATGTCCGACGTTGCCTTGCTGTTTTTCACACGGCGATACGGGGTCTCAAGAAAACCGTATTCGTTGGTACGTGCGTATACAGCGAGAGAGTTAATCAGACCAATGTTTGGTCCTTCGGGCGTCTCAATCGGGCAAACCCGGCCGTAATGGGTCGGATGTACGTCGCGAACCTCAAACCCGGCACGCTCACGCGTCAAACCACCAGGCCCAAGCGCCGATACGCGGCGTTTGTGCGTAACTTCCGACAGCGGATTATTCTGATCCATGAACTGCGACAGCTGACTGGAACCAAAGAATTCCTTAACTGCAGCAGCGACCGGCTTGGCGTTGATCATGTCCTGCGGCATCAAGCCGTCGGCCTCTGCCTGCGTCAGACGCTCTTTAACTGCGCGCTCAACACGTACCAGACCAACACGGAATGCATTCTCTGCCATTTCACCAACAGATCGAACCCGGCGGTTACCGAGATGATCGATGTCATCGACAGTGCCAAAACCATTGCGAATGTTGATCAGCGTTGACAGCACATCAAGGATATCGTCCTTGTTGAGTACGCCTTCGCCTTCTGAGTTATCGCGACCAACACGACGGTTGAACTTCATTCGTCCAACGCCCGAAAGGTCGTAGCGATCAGGGTTGAAGAACAGGTTCTGGAACAGGTTCTCAGCGGCTTCCTTGGTCGGAGGCTCACCCGGTCGCATCATGCGGTAAATTTCAACCAACGCTTCAAGACGTGTCGTTGAAGGGTCGATATTCAGTGTGTTTGAAATGAATGGTCCACGATCAAGGTCGTTCACAAACAATGTGCTGATGTGCTCGATTCCGGAAGCGACCAATTGCTCAATGAGTTCCGGGGTCAACTCGGCGTTAGCCGCTGCCAGCAATTCACCCGTCTCGGTGTCGATAATGTCGTGCGACAGTCGCTGGCCTTCGAGGTACTCGTTCGGTACGACGAGCTTATCGACAGTCGATTTCGACATATCGCGAACGTGCTTCGCGGTAATGCGTTTGCCATCTTCGACGATGAGCTTGCGGCCCAGCTTGATGTCGAAAGACGCCGTATCGCCACGCAGACGCTCGGGCACGAGGCCCATCTTGATTTCTTTCTCGGAGAGATAGAAGTCATTGTTTTCGAAGAACAAATCGAGCATTTCTTCGTTATTCATTCCGAGTGCGCGCAGAATAATTGTCACCGGCAATTTGCGGCGGCGATCGATGCGGGCAAAGACAGAATCTTTCGGGTCAAACTCGAAATCGAGCCATGAACCACGGTAAGGAATTACGCGTGCTGAGAATAGCAGTTTGCCCGAGCTGTGCGTCTTACCTTTGTCGTGATCAAAGAACACGCCGGGAGAACGGTGCAACTGAGAAACGATTACACGTTCAGTACCGTTAATAACAAACGTACCATGGTCGGTCATCAACGGCATTTCACCGAGATAGACTTCCTGCTCGCGAACTTCCTTAACGGGCTTCGGCGTGCCGCTGGCTTCCTTGTCATAAATGACCAGGCGCACCAACACACGAATTGGAGCTGCAAAGGTCAAACCACGCATCTGACATTCTTTGACGTCAAATACAGGTTCGCCAAGGCGGTAGCTCACATACTCAAGTGCCGCGTTGCCAGAATAGCTGACGATCGGAAATACCGACTGGAATGCTGCATGCAAACCTTTGTCATCACGCTCTTCAATCGTTTTGGATGTTTGCAGGAACTTGTTGTATGAATCCACCTGGATCGACAACAGATACGGCACGTCCAGAATTGTTGGACGTTTGCCAAAGTTCTTGCGAATACGTTTTTTCTCAGTGAACGAATATGCCATTCGAGGAGCCCTCGCTAGCCTCTTTAATTACGGACGCGAACAAGCAGCCAGCCGCATTGCGACTGGCTGCTCACCCGACTTTTCCTGCGCCCGATCGCCACGCGGCAACCGGTCATGCATCAAGCGATGCAGCAACTACTTAAGCTCGACGCTTGCGCCAGCTTCTTCGAGTTGCTTCTTGACGTCTTCTGCTTCGTCCTTGGCAACGCCTTCCTTGATCGTGGAAGGTGCGCCTTCGACTGCGTCCTTGGCCTCTTTCAAGCCAAGTCCGGTGATTGCACGTACAGCCTTAATGACAGAAACCTTGTTGGCGCCAAAACTGGTCATTACAACGTCGAATTCAGTCTTCTCTTCAGCCGCAGCGCCTGCATCAGCAGCCGGACCAGCAGCAACAGCTACCGGTGCAGCAGCAGATACGCCCCACTCTTCTTCAAGCATTTTGACGAGTTCAACAACTTCCATGATCGGTTTTGCGCTCAATTCTTTGAGCAGGTCTTCGTTTGACAGTGCCATTTCTAAATCCTCTTAAATATCTTTATCCCTGAGTCAGGGAAACGTTTCTAAAGTTATGCCGCTTCCTGCTCGCCACGCGCGGACATCGTCCGTGCCAGCATTGCAGGAGGTTCTGCGAGTGTGCGTACCAATTGGCTCATCGGTGCTATAAACACGCCAAGCAACATTGCGCGTGCCTGATCCAGAGTCGGCAATTCTGCCATCTTCGAAAGATCAGACCCTGGCATTAATTGCCCACCGGCCGATAGCGATACCGCCTGCAGAGCATCGTGCTCCTTGGCGAAATTCTTGATTACCCTGGCAGCGGCACCTGGATCTTCTTTTGCAAATGCGAGAAGAATCGGACCCTTGAGCGTGTCTTTCATACACTCAAATTCGGTCCCTTCGACGGCACGGCGTGCCAACGTGTTTTTGACAACACGCAGGTATACGCCGGCACTGCGTGCTTCATTACGAAGTTCCGTCATCTCTCCTACAGACAGACCTCTGTACTCAGCTGCAACAGCTGTAACAGAATCGCCTGCAACCGCATTTACCTCTTTGACAAGTGCTTTCTTGTCTTCGAGTCTCAGTGCCATGTTTTTCTCCTGGCTAACGGTTATTACACATGTAAGTAACTTAACTAAGGTCACTTCGTAGCCCAGCCAAGCTGCCTACGAAACTCGCTCAATTGCCTCACCTACCCCAATTCGGGAGCATCCACTCCCTTGTCGGATGGTCTTCCGTTGCCATTAATTGACTCAGGTAACACCATCTACGTAGGCGGTTATTAAGATCAGCCCTACGCTGATCACCTACGGTCTTCGACGATCGCCGCATCCTTGCGACTAGTGTGCTGGCCCCGAAGGACCGTCACGTATTCTTTACGAACAGCTATCGACTAGGCGTCGACAGTTGCTCGATCGACAGATACTCCCGGACCCATCGTGGATGAGACCGTGAGTTTCTTAACAAATGAACCCTTAGCCGATGCAGGTTTCGCTTTCTTCAAGTCGGCTAGAAGCGTATTAAGATTTTCCTTAAGCGCATCGACCTCAAAGTCAGCGCGACCGATCGCGCAATGGATGATTCCAGCCTTATCCGTGCGGTAACGCACCTGACCGGCCTTTGCATTCTTTACAGCGGTTTCGACGTCTGCGGTTACCGTGCCAACTTTCGGGTTAGGCATCAGACCACGCGGGCCAAGAATCTGGCCAAGCTGACCAACAACGCGCATGGCGTCCGGCGTCGCTATAACAACGTCGAAATTCATCTCGCCACTCTTTACTGACTCGGCAAGATCATCAAAACCAACAATGTCTGCGCCAGCGGCCGTTGCCTTGTCAGCGTTTTCACCCTGAGCGAACACTGCAACGCGAACCGTCTTGCCGGTGCCATTCGGCAGAACCGTAGATCCACGAACTACCTGATCGGATTTACGAGGATCAACACCGAGGTTCACCGAGACATCGATGCTCTCTGCGAATTTCGCTGTTGCCAGTTCTTTTACAAGGCCAAGCGCCGTATCGATTTCGTAAACTTTCTGCGAATCAACCTTTTCGCGGGCAACTTTGTTCCTTTTGCTGTTCATCGCCATTAGTTCACTCCCTCAACTTCAATACCCATACTTCGTGCCGTGCCGGCGATGGTGCGAACAGCAGCATCCATGTCAGCAGCAGTCAGATCGGGCATCTTCGTCGTGGCAATCTCTTCAAGCTGCGCACGATTTACCTTGCCAACCTTGTCGGTATTCGGCGTTCCTGAACCTTTCTTCAACCCAGCAGCCTTGATCAAAAGAATGGCCGCAGGCGGGGTCTTGGAGATGAACGTAAAACTACGATCGCTGTAAACTGTGATTACGACGGGAATCGGTAATCCAGGCTCAGTACCCTGAGTTTGCGCGTTGAACGCCTTGCAGAACTCCATGATATTGACGCCATGCTGACCGAGAGCGGGACCAACGGGGGGAGACGGATTCGCCTGGCCCGCAGGAACCTGCAGCTTTATGTAGCTGGCAACCTTCTTCGCCATTTTATTTTCCTCTCGAGTTCAAACGCTCTTTCGAGCTCCTCGTAAGTTTTAGGACTTCTCAACCTGCCCGAAGTCCAATTCAACCGGCGTTGACCGGCCCAAAATCTGTACACCGACCTGAATTCGGTTTTTGTCGTAGTTGACCTGCTCAACCACTCCAGAGAAGTCGTTGAACGGTCCGTCCGTTACACGAACGACCTCACCGGGCTCGAACAATACTTTCGGCCGCGGCTTGTCGACGCCTTCCTGGACGCGCTGCAGAATTCGATCTGCTTCTTTCTCAGTAATCGGCGCCGGACGATCGCTGGAACCGCCAATAAAGCCGAGTACTTTGGGTACCTCTTTAACGAGATGCCAGGTCTCGTCGTCCATTTCCATCTGTACGAGTACGTAACCTGGAAAGAACTTTCGCTCACTGCGACGCTTGCTGCCTTCGCGCATTTCAACCACTTCTTCAGTGGGAACCAGGATATCGCCAAACTTGTCCTGCAGACCCATACGCTCTATGCGCTCTTCAAGCGCGCCTTTGACGCGATGCTCGAAGTTCGAATAAGCGTGAACGATGTACCAACGTAAGGCCACGGACGTAATTCCTCTATTTAATTGCAATCGCCAGACTAGCCGACGAGATATTGGGTCAGCGCTAGCAGACCCGAGTCCAATGCCCAGAAGAACAACATCATTATCAACGTGAAGATGAAAACTGCGATTGCCGTCTGCGTTGTTTCCTGCTTTGTCGGCCAGACAACCTTGCGAATTTCAACCCGAGAGCCCTGAATGAAGTGCCACAGTCGATTGCCCTGTGCACTGGTCATTGCGATACCGATACCAGCTACCGTTCCACCCAATACCATGAGAACACGAACCGCCTGAGCAAGATCCGCTTCATAGTAGTAATAGGCGTATAAGCCACCGACCAAAGCAAATGCTGCCAGCAACAGCTTGATGATGTCGAGCACGCCGCTCTGTGATGTTTCTGTTTGTACACTCATGCTTGTTTTTCTATAACCCTAATACCAAGTGGCTCAAATGGCAGGCCAGGAGGGAATCGAACCCCCAACCTGCGGTTTTGGAGACCGCCGCTCTGCCAATTGAGCTACTGGCCTTTCGAGTTTGTTATTCAATAACCTTGGCAACTACACCAGCGCCAACCGTACGGCCACCTTCGCGAATCGCGAAGCGGAGACCGTCTTCCATAGCGATCGGTGCAATCAGCTCTACAACCATCTGCACGTTATCGCCCGGCATCACCATC
>JAJFKT010000027.1 GCA_021773075.1 Woeseiaceae bacterium | reverse complement strand
AATTTCCACGACGTATCGGATCATTTTGGCGGCGCCCACATTGTTCGCACAAATTGTGGATAATCAATGACAGTAATCAACGCGCGGGAAGAATTACACCTAATTTCCTAGGAGAAAAGCTATGCGTTTGGATTACAAGACGTGTTCCTCAGGGCGCATCTCTTCGGTACAAGCGTCGATAGCGGCCATCGTCGCCCTTGTTGTACTGCCAATAAATGCACTTGCACTTTCATGCAAGGCCAGGGTTTTCACGCTAAGTGAGGCGTACAACGCTGCCGACAGTATCATTGTGGGGCTAGTGACAGAATGTGAGGAAGAGATTAGCCGCGAACCTTGGGCTAATGGAGGCAGCGACTGCACGTTCGTCAGCTTAGACGTACTGAAGGAGTCGAGTACAGCGCGCGATTACCGTGGCGTCTCCAGCAGTTCTGGTTGTGGACTGTCCTTACAAGTGGGCAAACAGTATTTGTTGTTTCTCGATAGAGAAAACAGGCCAATGCACTACAGTGCGAGCCTCAACGGCGAACAATATTCGACTCAATTGTCGAATAGTTATCAGAGGATTCTTCGAGAATTCAGGGATGGTGCTATTCGTGAATTATCCGAACCATGGATATTTTCAGAGCACGAAGGCGCATGTTCCCTATTGCACAATGTTGGCGGTCATGGAATCTCCTTCGGCCGCAGCACACCCGATGCTCAGCAACAGTTTACCCAGGATTGGATCCACGAAAAGGTCGACGGAAAAACAATCTATAGGGGCCGGACTAGTTCGGTAGGTTCGAATTCAAGCTCCCCGATACTAGATGTTGAAGTCGTCATGGTTGGCGATATTCCGGATTACCCGATCGATTCGCAGATGATGACCATCGCGTTCAATGAGCAGGCGCCTGCTCCGGTGCGTCGGGCAACAATAACTGTCGGAAATACGAGCTGGACGCTATATCGGGTTGAAGAATCTATTTCTATTAGCGGCATTTCACCCATGACCAATGTTAGCTACAAAGTTGGCGGCGAGGTGTCGGAGCAGATTCTGTCGGCAATGAGAAAACCGTCAGATGTCGTGGTTTCGGCGGTACTGGTGAACTCACCAAATATCGATTCTGCGTCTTCCGTTGAGGATTCTCCTCCGAATCGAGGATCAGTGACTCTAGAGCCGCCGGAAGATGATTATTTTTCGCAAGTGCCACCTGAATCCGGTTCAGTGAGACCAGAGATTACATCGAGTGGTGGAGCAAAAAGGGCGTATGGATCGCGAAATGAGCTTCCGAAGCCCGTTCTTCGTCTTGAAACCCGAAGCACCCAGTTGCCTGCGGTATTGGAAAGTTATCAGGCATGTTACGAAGAAGCTGAGCGCTGACCCAAGATCGGCCATTCGAGATAACATGCCATTTTGGTGTGTTATGTTTCAATTTCGCACACGAACTGTAGTTAGGTGACTCTCATGATGGGCATGGGTTTTTTGCGCCTCAACAGAATGCTTGCCAAGCACAAGCACACGCCGAGCATTGGTCATGGCAAGGAAATTCCGAAAGCTCCGCTTGATCGGGATCAAAAACTGCTCGCCGTCATTCTTTTTGGAGCCTTACTTTTAGGTATCGTCGCCTGGGGGTCGTGGGGCCGGCCAACGTACGACGCTCTGACATACCGGTGGGTAGTTTTCGTAACAGTTTCGATTTCCGCAATCGGGTTTTATGGTGGCTGGCGTCGAACGGAAGACAGCCCTATCCGGGCGCGGCGGTTCCTGTCGTTACTGGGATCAATTGCATCGGCCGCTGCCTTCGGATTCGCTGTGACCGTGAACGATAGACTAGAGACGTACCTAATCGCATTGGCTGTATACCTTCTTCTTGTCTCGGTCGTATCACTGTGGCAACAATTAAAACTGGGCAATACGGTAGCCCGTGAAACGGACGATGGTGACGGAGTCACCTAACAATGCGCTGCGCTTGCAAACCACTCCCGTCATCATTCTTGCATCTGCAAGAATGCCGCCGTACGCTAGTTTCAAGTTAGCTTAAACGTTAGAAGGCAGATGGAACCTCAGGCGCAGCCCAAGAGTTGGGTCACTATTCAACACTTTTACCATCCGACAGAGGCGCATATTGCGGCTGGCCGCTTGGAGTCCGAAGGAATCCCTGTTTTCCTCTTAGGCATAAACCACGCAACAGCAAATTGGCTCATGGCAACGGCGCTTGGTGGCATACAACTTCAAGTTCCCGGTAGCGCTGAGGACGAGGCCAGGCAGATATTGGCGGACTCTGTTTCAACCGAGTGCGCGGAAGAAGAATTGTGCCCTAGCTGTGGTAGCCCGAACACATCAGTGCTTAGCGGCAGCTGGCGAATCGCGTTCTTGGCTGTTCATCTATTTTCCATACCGCTCCCCTGGAAAAAGGACCGTCGGTCTTGTTCCGACTGTCATAACGAATGGTCCACGAGAGCTGCCATCTAACAACGCGCTGCACTTGTACTCTGGCTGATGACACGGTTCTTGCATCCGCAACAACCACGCCATAAGCTGAGATCATTCAGCTTATACGTTAGGCAGTACTCTTTCCCTTTATGGTGACGAACGAATAATGAGCAATTCTGAAATCCGAAATCTGCTGATAAAGTTACAAGGCGAAATACAGAATTCGCAGCTAGACGCCGAAACTCGAATCTTGATTCAGGAATTAGATTCCGACATTCACAACTTACTGGATCGAGAGGAAGGTGCCGTTGAGACGGCATCTATTCTGAAAAGAGCCAGAGAGGTTGAGGCAAACTTCGAGACCGAACACCCAACAGCGGTGCGTATCTTGAGCGAAGTAGTTGAGGCGCTTTCCCGAATGGGGATTTGAAGGTGCGTTTGATAGAGTCTATTACTCCCCATACACTATCGTGAAATGCAGCCTAACAATGCGCTCCACTTGCACTCCTGCTTCAGTCACGATTCTTGATTACGCAACAACCGCGCCGTAAGCTGAGATCATTTAGCTTAGACGTTAGGTGGCATGGGACGCTTTTCCGCAGGAAAGTTTTACCTTTGGTACGGACAGCCTGTAAATACGCCGTTCGTCACACCACCGATGTCCCTTCGTGGGTTTCTAATTGTCTGTGTCCTAAGTGTGACCGGTACGCTAGTCTATGGCGTAGCGACTGAACTTAGCTTCGGTGATTCTCCGAATTATTCTGGGACGGAAATGATTGGGATCGCCGTTCTCTACTTTCTGTTGCCTATTCTCGCTGCGCATACGATAGCGACGAACCATGCCATTAGTCGTCCACTTATAGGCATATACATTGGCGCAGTAGCGATCAAAGCACTGTGGCTATTGGAAGCGGCACAACTGAGCGACAACCTGAGAGGAGGTTACGTGTTATTGGGTGTGCTCGTACTATCCGTATTGTTCTGGTGGTTGTTCCTTAGCACTAAGATTTGTGTTTACTACAGGCTTATAACTGGTGGAGAGCTGCCGACTGACCTTGACAGATCAGTAGAAGAAATAATGAGCCCAGGGCGGGTTGAGCGTCTATTTGGCCGTTTCGCCCAGACAATCGCCCCATACACAGAAAGTGCTGTCGTTGTGCTGGTGATAGTCTCGGTACTACTCGCTTGGGTATCGATGTAATAACAGTAATGACGCCATAAGCTGAGATCAGGTTAGCTTAGACGTTAGGAGGCTCATCGTCAGTGGATGCCAATCCGAAACTCATCCCCATAATTGATGGTTTTCCCAGGCCGGACTGGGCAGGTATCTACAATGTTATTCACAGTGAAAATGAATCGAGCTGGAGCGATGAGTGGCAGTCCTGGGTCAAGACTTGGCTCGCAGAGACACTAGCCGCTCTACCAGATAGCTATCGTATTGAGGAGTCCGACAACTTCCTGATTCTGTCTTCCGAAGAAGATCGGTACGTTGATTTGCTATCCAGGTTCTTGGAGCGTGCCCTAAAGACGATTACTGCTGATCTCGAAAATATCGCGTCTGACGATGGCTACGGAAAACATGTTGTTCTCATATTCAATGAACAACAGCCTTACTATGACTACATAAGCCATTTCTATCCGGACGAAGGCGAATTCATTCTCAGCTCAGGCGTATTTTTGAACTCAGGGTACGGGCATTTTGCGTTTCCCTTTCTGGAAATGGATGAGGCAGAGGCAACATCGGCACACGAACTGGCACATGCGTGCCTTCGACACCTCCCAATACCTCTTTGGCTGAATGAAGGATTCGCGGTGACGATGGAGGATGAAATATGCGGGTCGCAGCCATTGACCATGGACAGAGATCGAATGTTGGAGCATCAACGGTTTTGGAATGAAGAGACGATTCAAGAATTTTGGAGCGGTGAGTCGTTTAATCGCACAGACGAAGGGAGCATTTTGAGTTATGAGCTAGCTCGATACTGTCTCAGGGCTCTGTCGCATGATCACGCCGATATTGCTGCTTTCGCAAACGCGGCCACCTATGAGGATGCGGGCGAGCAAGCGGCTATTGACGTTTACGGCGGTAGCCTCGGTGGGCTCATACACCAGTTTTTTGGTGACGGTGATTGGTCACCATTGCCGAAATCGTGGGCCGGTAGTGAAGACACCTAACAATGCGCTGCACTTGTAAACCGTTTCCGTCATCATTCTTGTATTGGTACGATCGACCATTCCTAAGTACAGGCAGTTACAGAGACGCTTTGGTGTCCCATGACATTATCCAATTCGGCGGGCCCAGAGAAATTCATCTGAACTGATATTGCTTTAAAAACAAAGTTTTATGGCTTTCTCTTAGGGCTCTACAGGACATTACTGGACCCCATGAACCACTGAAATGGCGGTGGAATGGATTGGCTGCTTCCAGCAGCTCACCGCTTCGCGGCGCGCTGTGCGCGTCCAAAACGGGCTGCGCCGCGTTTTGTGAACCCGCTACGTGGCTTCTCATCCTCGACACGGCCCGCCAAACAAAAATGCCGCCCAGAGGGCGGCATTGTCGCGTTGGTGGAGGTGGTGGGAATCGAACCCACGTCCGCAAGCCCTACGCTACGAGATCTACATGCTTATTCCGTCTTTAATCTCACTGTAGGCTACCCGACGGGCAGGGAAAACTTACAGCCAGCTCAGTAAGGATTTAACGGCTTGGACCCTGAACACGCCCGCACCGCGGTCCTATGTAGGTGACTCCTGGGATCCGGACGCATAGGCACGTACCGGGCAGAAGGCACTAAACTGGTTTTTAAGCAGCTAGTGCGTAGTTGTCTTCGTTGGCAACTATAAGTTTTACAGTTGGATTTACGAGGTACTCTGTCCCTCGGCATGCACTCGGAGTTTCGCGACCCACGTCGAAGCCATGTCACCCCCGTGTCGCTCTAGTTTAGGGTGCAAAAGCGTAATTACAAGCGCGTGACCCATGTAATAGCGCTATTTTTTGAGAATTCGGGCTTTTTGACGTTGCCAGTCCTGGTCTTTCTTGTCCGCACGTTTGTCATGCTGCTTCTTGCCTTTGCCGAGGCCAATGTCGAGTTTCGCCCGTCCCTTGTGCCAGTGCAGATTAAGCGCTATCAGCGCGAAGCCTTTGCGCTCAACAGCACCCGTGAGTCGGTCCAGTTCATAACGGTTCAACAGTAATTTTCGGGATCGCGTTGGGTCAGTCTTGATATGTGTTGACGCCGTGTTAAGCGGTGAAAAGTGCGCACCAACCAGCCAGGCCTCGCCTTTATGGAGGTTGACATAAGATTCCGTTATCTGCGCTTTGCCTTCGCGCATACTCTTGACCTCCCAGCCCTCGAGCGCCAAGCCAGCTTCAAACGTGTCCTCAATGAAATAGTCATGACGCGCCTTTCTGTTAAGGGCGATGACATTTCCAGCCGGCTTTTTGATCTTCTTATTACCCATCAATTCCAATCTTCATCTGCACCCGGTGTGCTGATCTGCTGCGGATTATAGGGCCTTAGCGTTGTCAGGCACGCGAATTTGTATAAGAATCGCGTGAATCTTTGCCGATAAGAGAAAATAACAATGCTAAGTAATCAGGCCGGCGACGGAAAACGAACTTCACTGCACGGACATTGGTCCTCAAAAATGGCCTTCATTTTGGCTGTTACCGGTTCGGCTGTTGGCTTGGGCAACATCTGGAAATTTCCCTATGTCGCAGGCGAAAACGGCGGCGGGGCGTTTGTACTTGTTTATCTGGCTTGCGTTATCGCTATCGGCATGCCGGTCATGATGTCCGAAATTCTTATCGGCCGACGAGGCAGGCGTAATCCAGTTGCCACTACGGAGCTTCTGGGTCAAGAGGAGGGTAGTTCCAGGAATTGGCGCTATCTCGGCATGCTCGGCGTAACTGCGGGAATCCTGATTCTCTCCTATTACAGCGTGATTGCCGGCTGGACCTTGTCATACATCGTCAAGAGCGCGACCGGTACATTCGTCGGGATTAGCAACATTGAAGTCGTTGCCGATCACGAAGCATTTAAGGCCAACACGGGCCTGGTCTCGATGGTTCACACGCTCTTTATGGTCATCACGACTTTCGTCGTTGCTCGCGGTGTGGAACGTGGGCTGGAGCAAGCCGTGCGATTCATGGTGCCGGCTTTACTTTTAATGATGCTGGCTTTGTTGGGATACAGCATATCGTCAGGATACTTTGGCGCCGGCGTCGAATTCTTGTTCACGCCCGATTTCAGCAAGCTGGGTTGGGATGGCGTGTTAGAGGCGATGGGCCAGGCATTCTTCACGCTTAGTATCGGTATGGGTGCAATTATGGCTTATGGCGCATACCTGCCCGAAGAAACCTCGATCACCGGAGCATCTGCCACCGTCGTCGCGGCGGATACCGGTATTGCGATTCTGGCAGGTCTGGTGATTTTTCCGCTGGTGTTCGCTAACGGGCTGCAACCTGACGCGGGCCCAGGTCTGGTGTTTCAGACATTGCCGATGGCGTTTGGTCAAATGTCAGGTGGCGCATTTTTCTCGACGCTGTTTTTTGTTTTGTTGTCATTCGCAGCCTGGACATCGGCCATCGGTTTGATGGAGCCCGCCGTCGCGTGGCTAGTCGAGTCTTACAACCGGACGCGTGCGCAGGCGGCAGTTATTATCGGCGCCCTCATTTGGCTAATCGGATTTGGTAGCGTCTTCTCCTGGAATATCTGGAAAGACAATACGTTCTTTCAGGGCACGGTATTCGACAATCTTGATTTCCTGACGAATCAGATCATGTTGCCGGTCGGCGGGTTCTTTATTGCTGTCTTCGCCGGTTGGGTCATGTGCCGAAACTCAACCGCCGATGAATTGGGTGGGACAGGCACTGCATACACACTGTGGCGTTTCGGCGCGCGGGTGATTGCCCCGATTTGTATTCTAATCGTGTTGTATTTTGCGATCAGCCAGGTCGTCGCTTAAGTAGGAAACTATGCGCAAGGTCAGTCGTAGTGCGTTGGTTCCTTACACGGCCGATCAGATGTATGCATTAGTTGAGGACGTCGAGGCGTATCCTGCGTTTCTCCCCTGGTGTGTTGGCGCGACGCTGCATTTCAAAGACGCGACGATTATAGAGGCGTCGCTAGAGCTGAAACGCAGCGGCGTAAGAAAGTCTTTTAGAACACGAAATACGCTGCAGCCTGGGAATGCGATGGGGATCGCACTGGTTGGTGGCCCGTTCCGTCATCTGGACGGTGATTGGCGATTTCAGCAACTCGGTGATGAGGGCAGCAAGGTGTCTTTGCAGATCGAGTTTCAGTTTGAGAATCGAGTGACCGATGCGCTTTTCGGACGCTACTTCGAGGAGACCTGTGATTCACTCATTGATTCATTCATCGGCCGAGCCAAAGAGATATACGGGTAATTTGGCCATGTCCGAACTACGGATCGAGATTGTTTTCGCCCTTCCTGAACGGCAGTGCTTGCGCGCATTCACTGTGCCGCTGGACACAACCGTCGGTGCAGCAATTTCCGAAAGCGGTTTGCCTGAAGAATTTCCGGGCTTTGACTTCGGTAGAGCCACCGTTGGCGTCTGGGGCAGCGAGACAGAGCGTGGAAGAGTTTTACGAGATGGTGATCGAGTTGAGATCTACCGCCCCCTCGAGCTCGATCCGCGGGAAGCACGTAGGCGATTTGCTCTGGCCGGTCGAACGATGAATGTGGGCGAAAATGCGGATCAGGACTAAAGAGTCGGCGATAATTCCAAATCTGCTCGAATTTCGCTAACCTTTTCATCGACAAAATAGATGGATATCCAACGCTTTGATACAGCGTCGGCGCGGGTCAGTTTCAAGTAGTAAACATAGTCCCAGCGGTCGCGGGTAAACGGATCATCGACCATCGGTGTACCCAGGAGGAAGCGTACTTGATTCGTCGTCATGCCAATCTTCACCTGATCGACATCTTCCTGCTCAATCAGATTACCCTGCGAAATCGCCGCACGATAAACGCAACCACCGGCGGCCGAAAGACATAAGATGGTGACGAGAAGTATTATTGTCTTGCGCATAATCATATTTGTCTGAACGTTTCTAGCTGAAAATGTTCAGCCACATTGCCATAATAGGCGCGCATCATACCTGTGAGAACAATTTCATGCAGCAAAGAAACGAACTTCGTCAGGCGGGTCTTAAGGTCACGCTTCCACGTTTGAAAATTCTCGAGATCCTCGAGGACTCGAAATTGCGCCATATGAGCGCCGAGGATATCTACAAGCACCTTCTGCAGGTGGGCGAAGATATCGGTTTGGCAACCGTATACCGCGTACTGACGCAGTTTGAGACTGCTGGTTTGGTGACCCGTCACAATTTCGAAGGCGGGCATTCGATATTTGAACTTGATGACGGCGCGCATCACGACCACATGGTGGTCGTCGACTCGGGTGAGGTAATTGAGTTTATGAGTGCTGAAATCGAGAAAATTCAACAGGAAATCGCGAGTGAGCACGGTTTTGAGCTGCTGGATCACAGCTTGGTGCTCTATGTTAAGGCGAAGAAAGACACCGCCAACGACTAGTCAGGCCCGTTTTTGTCTGGCGCCTGCCAACATTTCTGCAGCGTGTTCGAGTGTTTTTCTCGTTATTTCCACACCGCCGAGCATGCGCGCCAGCTCCTCGATGCGCTCGTCTTTGCCGAGACTCTGCAGGCCCGTCCTGGTCGACTTCCCGTCGCTCACTTTGCTGATCCTGAAGTGCTGGTCCGCGAGACTGGCCACTTGCGGCAAATGAGTGACACACAGAACCTGGCGGTGTTCGCCAATTTGCTGCAGCCGCCGTCCAACCATTTCAGCTACGCCGCCACCGACGCCACTGTCGACTTCGTCAAAGACCATCGTCGGTATTGCACTGCCGTCACTGGCGATCACTTGAATTGAAAGGCTCATGCGAGATAGCTCGCCACCTGACGCTATTTTGGCCAGTGGCTGAAGTTTCTGCCCTGGATTTGCGCTAATGAGAAACTCAATGTTGTCTATACCCCAGGGACGCTCGCCCCCGTCGCTGAGTGGGGTAACAGCCACTTGAAACGAACCGCCGGGCATACCAAGGCCCGCCATTGCTTCAGAGACCTTGCGTGAAAATTTCTTTGCCACTTTGGAGCGGGCCGCTGACAACGCTTTTGATTTGGACAAAAAATCGTCATGCAGCGAGGCGGCCTGTGCCTCAAGGTCGCGACCGCGTTCTTCCGAATTTTTCAACGCGTCAAATTCATCGCGAAGTTTTTGCTGGATGACGGGAATTTCATCGGCTGGGACGCGGTGCTTGCGCGCAATAGCCTGTACGGCGTCGAGACGCTCCTCAACCCAATCGCGGCGCCTCGGGTCCATATCGATAGAATCACCGTAGCGACGTAATGACTCCGTCGCCTCCGATACCTGGATGCTTGCGGTGTTGAGAATTTCGATTACTGGCATCAGTGAGGCATCGAATTCACCCAGAGAATCGATGCAACGAGTGGCTTCTGCAATTAGGCTATTTGCGTTGTTCGCGTCACTGTCGATCAGGGCATCAAGGGCGGCCGTGACGCCGTCAGCCAATCGACTGCCGTTTTGTAGTTTTTGACGTTCCAGAAGAAGCTGCTCAGATTCACCTGCCGCCAGATCAAGCGATTCGAGCTCTTGCAGCTGGAACGTAAGAAGGTCCAGCCGAGAAGCCCGGTCAGCATCTGCGTCGAGAAGAGATTGCAGGCGCTCGGAGACCGCTAGCCACGATGAATAAAGCGTTGCCAGCTCGGCACGCTGTTCCAGAAGCCCACCGAAATAGTCGACGAGATCTCGCTGAATAGGTCGCCTGCCGAGCGATTGATGAAAATGCTGCCCATGAATGTCCAGCAACAGCTCACCAAGGAGTTTCAACTGTGATAACGGGACGGCGTTACCATTAATAAAAGCACGGGAGCGACCGTCCGCATTTATGACCCGTCGTAGCAGGCACTCGCCGTCGACATCCAAGGTATGCTCCGTCAACCAGCTGTTTGCGGCTGCCAGCTTCGATACGTCAAATTCAGCGGAAAATTCAGCGCGTTTCGCCCCATCGCGAACCAATTGCGCATTGCCCCGTTCACCGAGTACAAGCCCGAGTGCATCAACCAGAATAGATTTACCGGCACCGGTTTCGCCGGTCAACACGGTCATGCCCGCATCGAATTCGATGTCGATCTTCTCGACGATCGCGAAGTCGCGGACTTGCAGGCTCATTAACATGTCAGGTTTCCAGCGTCTTGGTCTTAGCGCTTGCGGTTGTCACGGCCCCAGAATAGTTTGGAGCGCAGAATGCCGTAGAAATCATAACCGGGTGGGTGCACGAGTGTAACCCGGCTGTTTGATGCAGATATCTGCAGTTTGTCATTTGGCTCGATACTGCCCATTGAAAAGCCATCAACGGTGATTTCGGCCTTGGTATCGTCGCGCTGCAGGAGTGACACCTCGATCACTTCCTGCGCTGAAATAACGAGGGGTCTGTCCGAGAGTGTATGCGGGCAGATTGGAACGATGACGACGGCATCGAGTTGCGGTTCGATAATCGGGCCGCCGCAACTGAGAGCGTACGCGGTCGAGCCCGTGGGAGTGGCAACGATGAGGCCGTCACCCGAGTGTGTGTTGACGAATTGCCCCGCAATATAGGTTTCGAAATCGACCATGCGACCGGTTTCACGGCGCTGTAGAACGACATCGTTTAGCGCATAGGCGATGACTTCCTCCTGAGACTCACGAACCAGGCGAGCCTCAAGAATGAGTCGCGTGTCCAGACTGTAATTACCCGCCAATACGTGATCGACACTGGTGATCATCTCGTCTGGCGTGACATCCGCGAGGAAACCCAGGCGGCCACGATTTATGCCGAGGATCGGTACACGCGTTTCCCGAACCATCCGGGTCGCGTATAGCATCGTGCCGTCTCCGCCAATCGCCATAACCAGATCGGCCTCGGCAATTTGCTCGTTTGATAACAGCTCAATTCCAAGCTTGCTCAAATGATCGGTTAGAAGTGCGAGCGGATCTGAAATCCGCGGATCATCGTGCTTACCGACGATTAGAATATTTTTAAATGCGTTAGCCATTGGCTGATTGTGGCAAACCCTTGACCCACCGCCAAGCCATTGCTAGCGTTTCCTTTGAATGTCAGCTGAAACTACCAATCCAGTTCCCAACGATCGCGGCCAGCATCTGCTACGTGTGCTGATCCAGCGGTACATTCAGGACGGGATGCCAGTTGGCTCCAGGACACTCTCCAAAGACGCAGGTTTGGATCTAAGTCCAGCCACAATCCGCAATGTGATGTCGGATCTCGAGGAGATGGGCCTGGTTTCGGCCCCGCATACGTCGGCCGGTCGGGTCCCAACTCCCAGGGGCTACCGCCTTTTTGTCGATACACTGGTGCGCTACAGACAGCCCGGCGATACCGAAATTCGGCGCATTCAGGCACAAATTCGTGGTGACTCCGATAACCCTGATGGGTTCGTCGGAGCGGTCTCGAGCATGCTTTCTGACTTCACCAGCATGGCTGGTGTAGTAACGGTGCCAAGGGCGCATCAGACGACGCTTAGACAGATCGAGTTCTTGCCGCTGTCGGAAAACCGGGTACTGGTGATCCTGGTTGTCAACGACACAGAAGTGCAAAACCGGATTCTGCATACCGATCGTGACTACTCTTCGTCCGAATTACAGCAGGCTCAAAATTTCATCAACGCACACTATGCCGGGCTGCCGCTCGATAAAGTCCGAAGCCAATTGCTTGATGACCTGGATTCGACACGCGATTCGATGAATCAAACGATGCACAGCATCATTTCCGTGGCTCAATCCGCAATGGACGGAGCTTCGGACCCCGACAACAAGTACGTCGTAGCGGGCGAGACCAACTTGATGGACTTCGCCGAGTTATCGAATGTCGATACGCTGCGCGGCCTGTTCGATGCCTTTTCGCGGAAGCGCCTGATTCTTGATTTGCTGGATCGGAGCATCAACGCCAAAGGGGTGCAGATATTTATCGGCGAAGAATCTGGCTACCAGATTTTCGATGGGTGTAGCGTCATAACTGCGCCGTATCATGTCGACGATGACACGATTGGCGTACTTGGCGTAATCGGTCCAACGAGGATGGCCTACGACCGTGTTGTGCCGATTGTCGATGTCACAGCCCGGCTGCTCGAGTCAGCGCTGAGCCAAAACAGCTAAAAAAGAGCCGATGTAGCCAGTTTTTTTGCCTTTGCTCTTGATATTTTTCACCCAATCCCCAAAATCCGGACGTCTTTCGCGCATCGGCCGCCTTTTAGCAACCGGTGCCTCTGTTTTGGAGCAGTAAATCAATGAATGAACAGGCTGAACGCCCGGACGAAGAAATCGAGGAGCCGCTTGCCGCGGACGAGATCGGTGAGACTGAGGCAGTGGAAGCTGAGCAGCTTGATGAGCCCGAGGGCGAGATTTCTGAGTTGGAGCAGGCCGAGGCCAAGGCTGCGGAAAACTGGGATCGCTATCTGCGAACGGCCGCTGAACTCGAGAATGTTCGAAAACGAGCAGCGCGAGATGTAGAGAACGCGCATCGCTTTGCGCTGGAACGCTTTGGTCGCGAGCTGCTTGCCGTCAAAGACAGCCTCGAGATGGGACTGGCTGCAGCGGACAATGCGAGTATCGAGAGCCTTCTGGAAGGCAGCGAGGTGACGCTTAAAATTCTCGGCACGACAATGCTGCAGTTTGGTATTGAGGAGCTTGACCCGGCCGGTGAACCGTTCGACCCGGAGTTACATGAAGCGATTAGCATGCAGCCCTCAGATGACGTAGAGCCAGGGTCGGTCACAAGCGTGGTGCAGAAGGGTTACTCCCTAAATGGTCGCCTGTTGCGGCCCGCAATGGTCGTAGTAGCAGCAGAATAGGGACATTTGGCCAACATTCTTGTCTCGCTTAAGGAAATTTGGCTTGAAACACGGGCTACCAACCCCACCTAGACAGCCAGTTTGATTACACATTTTATGGAGTATAAAAGACATGGGTAAAGTTATTGGTATCGACCTTGGTACCACGAACTCCTGCGTTGCAGTCATGGAGGGCGATGCCCCCAAGGTTATCGAAAACAGCGAAGGTGATCGCACAACACCGTCCATCGTTGCGTTCAGCAAGGATGATCAGGTTTTGGTTGGCCAGTCAGCCAAGCGTCAGGCGGTCACCAATCCGACCAACACACTGTTCGCGGTTAAGCGCCTGATCGGCCGCAAATTTGATGATGATGTTGTTCAGCGCGACATCGATATGGTGTCGTACACCATCGCGAAAGCGGATAACGGTGATGCATGGGTCGAGGCAAACGGCAAGAAAATGGCTCCGCCGGAGATTTCCGCTCGGGTTCTCATGAAAATGAAGAAGACGGCCGAAGACTACCTCGGCGAAGCGGTGACAGAAGCGGTCGTAACCGTCCCGGCTTACTTCAATGACTCACAGCGTCAGGCAACTAAAGATGCAGGCAAGATCGCTGGACTGGACGTAAAGAGAATTATTAATGAGCCAACCGCGGCAGCATTGGCTTACGGTATGGATAAGAAACGCGGCGATGCTAAAATTGCCGTGTTTGATCTCGGTGGCGGAACGTTCGATGTGTCGATAATCGAGATCGCAGAAGTTGATGGCGAGCATCAGTTCGAAGTGCTTGCGACCAACGGTGATACGTTCCTCGGTGGTGAAGACTTCGACATGCGGGTTATCGAATACCTGACCGCGGAATTCTTGCGCGAAAGCGGCGTCGATATCAAAGCAGATCCATTGGCCATGCAGCGTCTAAAAGAGGCGGCGGAAAAAGCCAAGGTCGAACTCAGTACGCAGCAGCAGACAGAAGTCAATTTACCGTACATCACTGCTGACGCCAGCGGGCCTAAGCATCTCAACATCAAATTGACTCGGGCGAAGCTTGAGTCACTGGTTGAAGAGCTGATTGCCCGAACGATCGGCCCTTGCAAGACAGCGTTAAAAGACGCAGGCCTCAAGGTGAACGAGATTGATGATGTCATCCTCGTAGGTGGCCAGATCCGTATGCCTAAGGTGCAAGAGGAGGTGCAGAACTTCTTCGGTAAAGAGCCGCGTCGCGATGTGAATCCTGATGAAGCTGTTGCTCTGGGCGCCGCCATTCAAGGTGGTGTTCTGGCCGGTGATGTTAAGGATGTGTTGTTGCTGGACGTAACCCCACTGTCTCTCGGTATTGAGACGCAGGGCGCCGTCATGACGAAGTTGATCGACAAGAACACGACCATTCCGGCGAACGCTGAGCAGATTTTCTCAACGGCTGACGACAACCAGACGGCGGTGACCATTCATGTGCTGCAGGGCGAGCGTGAGCGTAGCGCGGACAACAAGTCACTGGGTCGATTCGATTTGGCGGACATCCCGCCATCGCCGCGTGGCTTGCCTCAGATTGAGGTGATATTTGATATCGATGCCAACGGCATTCTCAATGTATCGGCTAAAGACAAAGCAACCGGCAAGAGCCAGAACATCGTGATCAAGGCATCCAGTGGATTGTCTGACGACGAGATCGAGAAAATGGTGAGTGATGCCGAGAGTCATGCGGAAGAGGACCGTAAGTTCCGCGAACTCGTGGACGCGCGTAATCAGGCCGATGGGTTGATCCATGCTGCCGAGAAAACGCTCGAAGAGGCTGGTGAAAAGGCCTCGGCTGAAGAACGCATGGCGATTGAGAATGCTGTGTCTGATCTCAAGACAGCTCTCGAGGGCGATGAGAAGGATGCCATCGATACCAAAACAGCCGCATTGGGTGAGGCGTCAGCTGCGCTTGCGCAAAAAATGTATGCGGAACAGGCAGCAGAGGCTGGCACCGGCGATGAAGGTGCCGGGGATGCAGCGGCCGCAGACGATGTTGTTGATGCAGAATTCGAGGAAGTTGATAAAGACGACAAGTCCTGATCAACGAATCTGAACCTCGAAACCTAAAAGCTAAGCATGTCTAAACGCGACTATTACGAAGTACTCGGCGTATCGAAATCGGCATCGGCCGATGAGATCAAGAAGGCTTATCGCCGCCTTGCTATGAAATTTCATCCGGATCGCAACAAAGATGATGCCGGTGATTCCGAGAAGAAATTCAAAGAAGCCAAAGAGGCTTACGAGGTTTTAAAGAACTCGGACAAAAAAGCCACTTACGACCAGTTTGGACATGACGGGCTGCGAGCGGGTGCCGGCGGACAAAGCGGCGCGGAAGGATTTGGTGACATTTTTGGCGATGTATTCGGCGACATATTTGGTGGTGGCCGGCGCGGCGGCGGTGGGCCGCAGGTGTTCCGCGGTGCAGACCTTGGTTATGAACTAAAGCTGGATCTGGAAAAAGCCGTTTCCGGTGATACCGTTGAAATAGACGTACCAACCCAGATCAGTTGCGAGACCTGCGATGGATCGGGTGCCAGGAAAGGGTCGACGCCTGAAACTTGTTCTACCTGCGGTGGTGTAGGTCAGGTACGAATGCAGCAAGGTTTCTTTTCCGTTCAGCAGACTTGTCCTGCCTGTAAAGGTGTTGGCACGACCATCAGTGACCCCTGCGATGATTGCCATGGGCGTGGCCGTAAAAGAAAAACCCTAACGCTGTCGGTCAAAGTGCCTGCGGGTGTTGATAACGGCGATCGAATTCGCTTGTCGGGCGAAGGTGAAGCCGGCCGCAATGGTGGCCCCGCTGGCGACCTGTATGTCGAGCTACGTGTCAGCAAGCACAAGATATTTGAGCGCGACGGCGCGAATCTTGCCTGCGAAGTGCCGATAAGTTTCGCCACTGCAACCCTGGGCGGCGAAGTCGAGCTTCCGACTCTGAATGGCCATGTATCACTTAAGGTACCTGCTGGGACTCAGTCTGGAAAAATCTTTCGCTTAAGAGGAAAGGGTGTAATCACCGTTCGCGATTCCCGTCAGGGCGATCTGTTTGCACAGGTTGCTGTAGAGACACCAATTAATCTGACTGCCGAGCAGGAAGACCTGCTTGAGAAGTTCCAGACCTCGCTAAAAACCGGTGGTGATAAGCACAGCCCGCGTGCTGATGGCTGGCTCGATACCGTAAAACGGTTTTTTGATCGCATCAGTCAATAGTAGTATTGGCGTTTCCAATCGAGGAGCGCGACATCAATCGCACACCGCTTAAGATAGCCGTCGCCGGTGCCGGACGCATGGGTCAGACTATTGTCACTACTATTCAAAGCCAGCCAGACCTTGTGTCTGTAGGCGTTTGGGAGCGCGGCCAGTGCATCAATGAGCTCATCGCTCGTTGCGATGTCGTCATCGACTTTAGCCTGCCTGAGGGTACTGAGATTGTACTGGATGCCGTCGTCGAGCAAAAAAAACCGCTGGTTTGTGGTGTCAGCGGGCTGAACGAAACACAGCTGAAAAAGCTGGTGAAAACATCCGGGCAGGTTCCTTTGGTATTTGATCGGAATATGAGTCTTGGGATCGCCGTGCTGGAGCGCTCCGTTCGGGAGGCCTCCGCGTCGTTGGGCGCCGGCTTCGAGATAGAGATCGCTGAAGTTCACCACGTGCACAAGAAAGACTCTCCGTCGGGGACCGCCCTGAAGCTCGCCGAGGCGATCGCATCGAGCCGTGGAGAAACAGGAACGGGTAGCGTGTCATTTGCGGTGGAACGGCGTGGTGAAATCCCGGGAGATCACGAGGTGAGCATGCGCTCGGCGACCGAAAAGCTCACGTTCTCCCACAGCGTCACGACTCGCCAGGTATTTGCTGATGGCGCTATTCGTGCGGCTCGATGGGCGCCTAATCAGGGCCCAGGCCAGTATTCGATGCAAGACGTATTGTTTAGCACCTGAATTCGATCATTAGGCGCAAATAAGTGCTATTTGTGGCTGGCGTGAACAGCGCCCCTTAAGTAAACTACGCCGGATCGCTGGGCGGTCAGCGAAGTTGCAAGCGGAAGGCGAAGTCCTTCCGCTTTTGTGCATCTGCAACCGGCAGATATTGCGACGACCTGATCCTCAACCGATCTGATATTGGTTCATCGTGAGGATCGTAATTGAGCACGCCAGCAATACTAGCGTTACAGGATGGCACGGTTTTTCATGGCACTTCGATCGGTGCTGAAGGCCGGACTATCGGCGAAGTGGTTTTCAATACTTCGATGACGGGCTACCAGGAGATCCTGACTGACCCGTCGTATTGCCGCCAGATCGTGACCCTGACTTATCCTCATATCGGCAATACCGGTACCAATAGCGATGACATGGAGTCCGACAAGATTCATGCGTCCGGTCTGATTGTGCGGGATAGCACGATGCTGACCAGTAGCTGGCGTTCTGAAAGAACGATTGCGGATTTCCTGCGTCAGGGCAACACGGTCGCCATCGCTGACATCGACACGCGTAAATTGACCCGTTTGATTCGTGAGAAGGGCGCTCAGTCGGCATGCATCATGACTGGCGAACAGGCTGTTGAGACAGCGGTTGCGCATGCCAACAAGTTTCCGGGTATCTCCGGTATGGATCTCGCCAAGTTTGTCACCACAAAATCGGCCTACCAGTGGTGTCATGGCACCACATTCGGTCGCAAGCCGAGAGTGATGAGTCGCCGTATCGCGCCGTATCACGTCGTCACCTACGACTTTGGTGTGAAGCGCAATATCTTGCGCTTATTATCAGATATGGATTGTCGGCTGACGGTGGTACCAGCGAAGACCACCGCTGAAGAAGCCTACGCGTTCAATCCGGATGGGATCTTTCTGTCCAACGGGCCTGGCGACCCGGAACCCTGCGACTACGCTATCTCCGCAATCCAGACGTTTCTTGAGGCGGGTACACCCATATTCGGGATTTGCCTGGGGCACCAATTGCTCGCGCTGGCTGCCGGAGCGAAGACCGAGAAGATGAAGTTCGGGCACCACGGCGCAAATCACCCGGTTCAAGACCTCGAAAGCAGTCGGGTAATGATTAGCAGCCAGAATCACGGCTTCGCGGTTGATGAATCGACCTTGCCGGAGAACGTTGTCCCGACACACCGCTCACTGTTTGATGGGAGCTTGCAAGGCATCGCATTTACCGACAAGCCTGCGTTTGGCTTCCAGGGGCATCCTGAGGCGAGCCCGGGCCCACACGATTTATTGCCGCTGTTTGATCGTTTTATTCAGCAAATGGATGAGCAGAAAAAAGGTGGTACAAGAGCCATGCTTTCCAAATGAAGTTCATAAAAAACAATACGATATAAAGATTACTTAAACTAAAGTATGCCTAAAAGAACGGACATTGAAAGCATCCTGATCATCGGCGCCGGCCCGATCGTGATCGGGCAGGCCTGTGAGTTTGACTATTCAGGTGCCCAGGCCTGTAAAGCTCTTCGCGAGGAGGGCTACAGAGTCATACTGGTAAATTCCAACCCGGCAACCATCATGACCGACCCGGAAATGGCCGACGCTGTCTATATTGAACCGGTGCAATGGTCGGCGGTTGAACGCATCATAGAAAAAGAGCGGCCGGACGCGCTGCTGCCGACGATGGGTGGCCAAACAGCACTCAACTGTGCGTTGGACCTGGCTCGTGAGGGCGTCCTTGAGAAGTACAAGGTTGAGTTGATTGCAGCCTCCCGGGATGCCATCGATATGGCAGAGGACCGCGACTTATTTCGCAAAGCCATGGCCGAGATCGGTCTGGAAAGTCCGCGTGCAGAAATCGCACATTCGATTGAGGAAGCGCTCGAGAGACAAGCGTCGATTGGTTTCCCGACGATTATTCGGCCTTCTTTTACGCTTGGTGGAACGGGCGGCGGCATCGCGTACAACCGTGAGGAATTCGAACGGATTGTCACGCATGGCCTGGAAATGTCGCCAACCACCGAGGTGTTGCTGGAAGAATCGGTAATCGGGTGGAAAGAGTTTGAGATGGAGGTTGTGCGTGATCGCAACGATAATTGCATTATTGTTTGTTCGATCGAAAACTTCGATCCCATGGGCGTACATACTGGGGACTCGATTACCGTAGCCCCCGCACAAACTCTGACCGATAAGGAATACCAGCGACTGCGTAATGCGTCGATTGACGTTTTACGAAAAATCGGCGTTGAGACCGGTGGCTCGAACGTGCAGTTCGCCATTTGCCCTGATACAGGGCGAGTACTGATCATTGAGATGAACCCCCGCGTGTCGCGGTCATCGGCACTGGCATCAAAAGCAACTGGATTCCCCATTGCCAAAGTCGCTGCGAAGCTCGCGATTGGCTACACGCTCGACGAACTTAAGAACGACATTACTGGCGGCGCGACACCGGCGTCGTTCGAGCCGACGATTGATTACGTGGTCACGAAAATTCCGCGCTTTACGTTCGAGAAATTTCCCGGGGCCAATGACCGTTTGACGACACAAATGAAGTCGGTTGGTGAAGTGATGGCCATGGGGCGCAATTTTCAGGAATCCTTGCAGAAAGCCTTGCGTGGACTGGAAACCGGCATTGATGGCCTGGATGAAGTTTGCGGACCAATCGCAAGCGACGCAGATCGGGATCATTTGCGCCACGAGCTCAGGATGCCTGGCCCGGACCGGCTGCTGTATGTAGCGGATGCTCTTCGTCACGGCTATTCCTACGAAGATGTTGCCAAGGTCACTGGCATCGACCCCTGGTTCCTTGTGCAAATCGCGGATCTCGTCAATTCCGAGGCACGAATCCGCACTGCAGGATTATCGGGTCTTGACGAGACGCTGATGCGCAAGATGAAGCGCAAGGGCTTCTCGGATGCTCGTATGGCGAGCATTTTGAATGTCGCTGAACAGGCGGTACGTAAGCGACGCCACGAGTTGAATGTGCGACCGGTCTACAAGCGGGTTGATACCTGTGCAGCGGAATTTTCGACCACAACCGCGTATTTATACTCAACCTACGAAGAAGAATGCGAAGCGGAGCCAACTGACAAGCCGAAAATAATGATTCTCGGCGGCGGCCCGAATCGTATCGGCCAGGGAATTGAATTCGACTACTGCTGCGTACACGCGGCATTGGCTTTAAAAGAGTCTGGCTACGAGACGATCATGGTCAACTGTAATCCGGAGACGGTGTCAACGGATTACGATACCTCTGACCGGCTGTATTTCGAGTCCCTGACGTTCGAAGACGTCATGGAAATAATCGAGATCGAAAAACCGAAAGGCGTCATCGTTCAATACGGTGGACAAACACCGTTAAAACTCGCGCGAGACCTTGAGGCGGCGGGTGCACCAATTATCGGTACGTCACCGGATTCTATCGACCTCGCGGAGGATCGTGAGCGGTTCCAGAAGCTGGTTGAAGATTTAGGTTTGAAGCAGCCGCCAAACTGCACCGCACGCAGCAAAGAGGAAGCGCTTGACCTGGGGTCTGGCGTCGGCTTCCCGTTGATCGTCAGACCGTCGTATGTATTGGGTGGTCGCGCTATGGAAGTGGTGCATGGCGAAGAGGATCTGGCGTTGTACATGGACGCGGCGATTAATGTCTCAAACGACAGCCCGGTTCTTCTTGATCGATTCCTGGATCTGGCAACCGAGGTTGACGTCGACTGCATTTGTGATGGCGAACGAGTGCTCATTGGCGGTGTGATGGAGCACATCGAACAGGCTGGCGTTCATTCGGGTGATTCTGGTTGTTCTTTACCGCCATTTAGCTTGTCGACCGAGATTCAGAAAGAGCTCGAGGAGCAGGTGATTAAGCTGGCAATGGGCCTGAATGTTGTCGGTTTGATGAACACTCAGTTCGCAATTCAGGGGAATGTAGTCTACCTGCTGGAAGTAAATCCAAGGGCATCAAGGACCGCGCCGTTCGTGTCGAAGGCGATTGGACTCCCGTTGGCGAAAATTGCGGCAAAAGTTATGGTCGGCGAGTCGCTCGCGAGTCAGGGGTTTGTTAATCAGCGTATCCCTGGGTACTTCTCGGTAAAAGAAGCTGTATTCCCGTTCATCAAATTCCCGGGTAGTGATCCGATTCTTGGTCCGGAAATGAAGTCGACCGGCGAGGTAATGGGCGTCGGACGAACCTTCGGAGAGGCATATGCAAAGGCGCAGCTGGCATCTGGGGTAATATTGCCACGGCAGGGCGTTGCTCTGCTTTCGGTACGAGAGCGCGACAAGGACGGCGCCAAAGAACTTGCAAAATTATTGACTGAGATGGGTTTCGACATCGTTGCAACCCACGGCACTGCTGAAAGCCTGGCTCGTGAAGGGATATCCTGTCGACGTGTCAATAAGGTGCGTGAAGGTCGGCCACATATCGTTGATATGATCAAGAACGGTGAAATCGACCTCATCGCCAATACGACAGAAGGAAAACAGGCAATCGTTGAATCACTATCAATTCGCGCCGAAGCCGTTCGCCGCGGCGTTACGTATTACACGACATTGGGCGCTGCGGTTGCGACTTGTCGTGCCATCGAACATTTGGACAATGGTGAGGTCAATCGACTACAGGATTTGCACAATGAGGTGGTGGCATGAATAAAGAGCCAATGACAATACGTGGCCATGAGCTACTGCAGCAGGAGCTGAAAAAGCTAAAGGGTAGCGATCGGCCGATGGTAATTAAGGCGATTGCATCAGCACGTGAGCACGGCGATCTCAAAGAGAATGCCGAGTATCATGCTGCGAAGGAGCAGCAGGGATTCATCGAAGGTCGTATCAAGGAACTGGAAGGCAAGTTGTCGCATGTCCAGGTTATTGACGTGACCGAAATCGACGCTGGCGGCAAAGTGATATTCGGTTCAACGATTAAATTGCTCGACGAATACACTGAAAAAGAAATTACCTACAGAATCGTTGGCCAGGACGAGGCAGACATCAAGACGGGGCTGATCTCGTATACGTCGCCAATCGCACGTGCCCTGATCAGCAAGAGTGAAGGAGACAGCGTTGAGTTCAAGGCACCCGACGGCGAAAAATCTTACGAGGTCATTGAGGTTAGCTACGAATAGCTGCGCTGCTAGCTGGAGGGTATTCGCAGTCGCTTGTCACGTTTCTTGTCGTGATTCGGTCTGTAAATCAACGCGACGTTGCCAATGCGCTGAATGAGTTCGGTGGAGTGTTCATCGCACAATGAAGCAATCATCGCGTCGCGTGATTCTCGATCAGCGCCGCGCAGTTTGACTTTGATGAGCTCATGGTGAGCCAGCGTCGAATTATATTCAGCCATTAGCGCTTCGGTCAGGCCTGCGTCACCGACCATAATTAGAGGTTTGAGGTCATGGCCGAGGCGACGAAGATACTTCTTTTGAGTTTCACTGAGTTCCATGGGCGCGGATTGTAGCAGTGTGCAGCATTCGATTCTGTAGCTAAAGGTACATGTTTGTGGGTAAACCGCGAGGAACAGTTGGTAGCTGGCGAGACCGCCAGGAGAAGGACCCATACGTGCAGATGGCACGAAGGGACGGCTGGCGCTCGCGTGCAGTTTATAAACTGGAGCAAATCGATCAGAAAGAGCGTTTTCTGCGTCCCGATATGGTCTGCGTCGATGTCGGGTCAGCCCCGGGAAGCTGGAGCCAGTATGTGACTCGAAAGCTAAAAGGCAGGGCGCGAATTGTCGCGGTGGATATTCTGCCGATGGATTCTTTGCCCGATGTAGAGTTCATTCAGGGCGACTTCCAGGACGAGGCCGTCTTCAAGCAAATGCTCGTTGCCATAGGCGACGAAGGTGTCGACCTTGTAATGAGTGATATAGCACCCAATATTACGGGCACGCGGGTCGTAGACCAGCCACGATCCATGTATCTGGTTGAGCTGGCACTAGATCTGGCGCGTCAGGTCCTGAAGCCTGGCGGCAGCTTTGTCTGTAAGGTCTTTCAGGGGGCAGGAATAGATGAATTTGTTATCGATACACGGAATTCTTTTAAACGTGTAAAGGTCATGAAGCCCAAGGCCTCGCGAGCCGGGAGCCGTGAGGTGTACTTGGTAGCGAGAAATTATCAATTGGTGTAGTGTCGAAACGTGAATGATTTAACTAAAAATATACTTGTCTTTATCGTAATTATTGTTGTTCTGTTGTCTGTTGTTCAGGGCCTTTCGGGGGCTGCGACTGGCCAGCCAGTGGAGAAACCGTATTCAGAGTTTCTTGCCGGCGTGCGATCGGGACAGGTTTCTGTTGCCATCGTTCGGAAAGACGATTCGATGATCCGTTACGGACGATCAGAACCATTGCAGTTCTATACGATCAGCCCGGAAACCGACAACAACACCTTGATTGGCCTGCTTGAAGAGCATGGCGTCAAATTCAGCGGTGAAGAAAAACAGCAACAGGGCCTTATTGGCCAGTTGCTCATCAGCTCGTTTCCTATTTTGCTACTTATTGGCGTGTGGATTTATTTCATGCGGCAAATGCAAGGCGGTGGCGGCGGTCGTGGTGCCATGTCGTTTGGCAAGAGCAAGGCCCGCTTGTTGGGTGAGGATCAGGTTGGCGTATCGTTTGCTGATGTTGCCGGCATTGAAGAGGCCAAAGAAGAAGTCTCGGAAGTGGTCGATTTCCTCAAAGACCCCAGCAAGTTTCAACGTCTCGGTGGAAAGATTCCGAAAGGCGTGCTGATGGTGGGTCCACCGGGAACCGGTAAGACATTGCTGGCCAGAGCCATCGCAGGCGAGGCCAAGGTGCCGTTCTTTACTATTTCAGGTTCTGATTTCGTTGAGATGTTTGTCGGTGTAGGCGCGTCACGCGTTCGCGACATGTTTGATCAGGCGAAAAAACAGGCTCCCTGCATCATATTCATCGACGAGCTCGACGCTGTAGGCCGACATCGTGGCGCAGGATTGGGCGGTGGTCACGACGAGCGCGAGCAGACGCTAAACCAGATGCTGGTCGAGATGGACGGATTTGAGGGCAATGAAGGCATTATTGTCATTGCTGCAACGAACAGACCTGATGTACTTGACCCTGCGTTGCTGCGCCCGGGTCGTTTTGACCGACAGGTGGTCGTACCGTTACCGGACATTCGCGGGCGTGAAGGTATCCTGAAGGTACACATGCGCAAAGTTCCGCTTGATGAAGATGTAAAGCCCTCACTCATTGCGCGTGGCACGCCTGGATTTTCGGGCGCTGATTTGGCGAATCTGGTTAATGAAGCCGCGCTGTTCGCGGCACGCGAAAACAAGCGTGTCGTCAGCATGGCGGAATTCGAGAAAGCCAAAGATAAAATCATGATGGGTACCGAACGTCGCTCCATGGTTATGAGTGAAGAGGAAAAACTGAATACCGCTTATCACGAATCGGGACATGCGATCGTTGGCTACCTGGTGCCGGAACACGATCCCGTTTACAAGGTTACGATCATTCCCCGTGGTCGCGCTCTGGGCGTGACGATGTATCTGCCGGAGGAAGACCGTTACAGCACATCCAAGCAGCGTCTTGAGAGTCACATTTCTACTCTCTTCGGCGGTCGTATCGCTGAGGAGATGATCAATGGCCCTGCCGGAGTGACAACCGGTGCCTCGAACGATATCGAACGCGCAACCGAGATTGCCAGAAATATGGTAACGAAGTGGGGCCTGTCAGATCGCCTTGGCCCGCTGACCTACAGCGAGGACGATGGCGAAGTGTTCCTGGGCCGCTCGGTCACTCAGCACAAGCAGGTTTCTGACGATACAGCGCACACAATCGACGAAGAAATTCGCAAGATCATCGACGCGAATTACGAGCGTGCAGACGGGATCCTCA
Organism: Woeseiaceae bacterium; assembly: GCA_021773075.1. GTDB lineage: Bacteria > Pseudomonadota > Gammaproteobacteria > Steroidobacterales > Woeseiaceae > UBA1847. The sequence goes on along the minus strand of JAJFKT010000027.1, from coordinate 25,233 downwards.
AGGAAAACATCGACAAACTTCATGCCATGGCAAAAGCACTTATGAAGTACGAGACGATAGATGATGTGCAGGTCAAGAACATCATGGAAGGTCGCGAGCCGGGAATACCCAAAGACTGGGATGATTCTCTGGAACCGGATTCTCCGGATGGTGGTTCCGCGACCGCAGAACCGGACGATGCAGCCGGAACGATTGGTGGTCCCGCCCAAGAACACTAGTCAGTTGCTGCACCTTGGACGCCTGAGTTTCCCGAGCCCATCGGTGATGGGCATTCTCAATGTGACTCCAGACTCTTTTTCGGACGGCGGCCGGTTTGTCGACGTCGATTCCGCTCGCCAGCAGGCAAAGCGTATGTCGGCAGAGGGCGCCGCAATCATCGATATTGGCGGTGAGTCGACCCGACCCGGAGCCGCGGATATCGGTGAAGCGGAGGAACTTGACCGCGTCATTCCGGTGATTGAAAACCTCCGTGAGGTCACAGACCTGCCGTTGTCGGTCGATACCAGCAAAGCCGTTGTCATGCGCGAGGCTGTCGCGGCGGGCGCTGCGATGATTAACGACGTGTTGGCGTTACAAGAGCCTGGTGCTCTGCAGGCAGCCGCAGACCTTCGTGTTCCGGTATGTCTTACGCACATGCAAGGCCGACCACGGACCATGCAGCAAGCTCCGCATTATGATGATGTCGCGGTCGAGGTTGCGATGTTTCTGGGAGAAAGAGTGCAGCAATGCGTCGCGGCGGGAATTGATCGTGACAGTATTGCCATTGATCCGGGTTTCGGGTTTGGAAAAACGCACGCACACAATGTCGAGTTGCTCGCAAATCTGCGACAATTGCGGGATCTTGAGTTACCGATTCTGGTCGGCTTGTCTCGGAAGTCGATTTTGGGCGAATTAACAGGCAGGGATATCGAAGAACGGATGTCTGGCAGTGTCGCCGCGGCGACCATAGCGTTCATGTACGGCGCCCGGATTTTGCGTGTACACGATGTTGGGGAAACTGTGGATGCACTAAGTATTGCGCAGGCAGTAATGGAAGCAGGCAAATGAAAAAACAATTTTTTGGGACAGATGGAGTGCGCGGAACTGTCGGCAAAGATCCAATGACAGCCGATTTCGCGATGCGATTGGCAAGCGCCGCTGCACAGGTTCTGGTCCCGGCTGGTGGGACCGTCGTTATCGGTAAAGACACGCGGCTCTCTGGATACATGTTTGAATCTGCGCTCGAGGCCGGTTTTGTTGCAGCAGGCGCGGATGTTCTTTTGATCGGCCCATTGCCGACGCCGGGAATTGCTCGGCTAACGCAGGAATTTGACGCTGACCTTGGCGTTGTTATCAGCGCGTCACACAATCCGTATTTTGATAACGGCATCAAGTTCTTTGATCGCTCGGGCTCCAAGCTGACGGATGAAATCGAACTCAAGATTGAAGAACACCTGAAAAACCCGGCCATTACTCTTGAATCAAAAGCCCTCGGCAAGGCGAAGCGAATCGACACAGCTCGAATTCGATATCAGGAGTTTTGCGCGGACAGCGTTCCAACTGGTCTAGGTCTTGAAGGGCTCAAGATCGTATTTGACGGCGCTAACGGTGCTGGTTACAAGGTCGGCCCGAGAACGCTCGGGCATCTTGGTGCAGAGGTAATTCCGATTGGTTGTTCGCCGAATGGCAAGAACATCAACGATGGCTGCGGATCGACTCAACCGGGCCTCTTACAATTAACGGTTCCGGCGTTAAAGGCCGATGTCGGTGTGGCCCTGGATGGCGATGGTGACCGTCTGGTGATGGTCGATGAGAACGGGCAGCTAGTTGATGGTGACCAGATACTCTTCGTTCTGGCCACGGCGCGACATGACAAAGGCGAACTGCAAGGACCTGTTGTTGGCACGGTTATGAGTAACCTTGGATTGGAAAAGGCACTAAAGGCCAGAGGTATCGAATTTCGACGCGCGAGCGTCGGTGACCGCTATGTCCTTGAGGCACTCAAGGAACTTGGCGGCGTTATGGGCGGTGAGACGTCAGGTCATATGCTGGTGCTCGACAAGACGACAACGGGCGATGGCTTGATTTGCGCATTACAGGTGCTGTCCATCATGAAGGAGACCGGCAAGCCACTATCGGAGCTCGCAGCGGGCATGCCGAAATACCCGCAAACGATGGTCAATGTACGCACAGAGCGTCGCGTGGATCCGAACACATCTGCTGCGGTCCAGGCGGCAGTCGCGGAGGCTGAGCAGGAACTGGCGACCACAGGGCGTGTAGTTCTGCGGGCTTCAGGCACTGAATCGGTGATTCGAGTCATGGTTGAAGGTGAGGATCACGATCAGGTCGTGAGTATTGCCAGGCGGCTGGCGGCCGTCGTCGCCGATTCAGCGGCCTGACGGCCGGTACGCCTTTGATTTTGCGCGTTGATTTGCGGGGCTCGCCCCGGTATCCTTGCGCGCCTTTTAGACCTCCGGGTACATAAGTAATGCGCGAAATTCTCGTCGCCGGCAATTGGAAAATGAATGGCAGCACCGCTGCCGGTGAAGCACTTGTCGATGGCATCATCGCGGGGGTTCCGGAAGGTAGTGGTTTCCGTTTGTTGGTTTGCCCGCCATTTCCGTATTTGGCATCAATTGCAACAAAGATATCGGGAAGCAAGGTTTCACTGGGTGCTCAGAATGTCTCGGAACACGCGTCTGGGGCGTTTACGGGTGAAACTGCGTCGGCAATGCTGAAGGACGTCGGCTGTGAGTACGTTATCGTCGGACATTCAGAACGCCGGGCAATTTACGGTGAGACAAGCGAACAGGTGGCGGCGAAGTTTCAGGCCGCTCAGGCGGCTGGCTTGATTCCCATTCTCTGTGTGGGTGAAACGCTCGACGAGCGTGAAGCGGGCACAACGCAAAACGTGATTGATGAGCAACTGAACGCTGTTCTTAATGCGGCAGGTGTCGATGTGTTTGCGGCGGCAATAATTGCATACGAACCAGTATGGGCAATTGGTACTGGTAAGACAGCGACCCCGGAAGAGGCGCAGGATGTGCATCGACATATCCGCGCGCGGGTGGCAGAACGAAACAGCGATTTGGCTGAGAAAGTGCAAATCCTGTATGGCGGCAGCATGAAGGGCGATAATGCGCCTGGTTTGCTGAGCATGCCGGATATTGACGGTGGCCTAATCGGTGGCGCGTCATTGAAGGCGAATGATTTTCTGGCGATTGCGGAAGCGGCAGCCCAGATATAGGTGAATGTGAGAATTTAATGGACAACATACAAAAAGCAGTCTTAATCGGTCATACGTTGATCGCTCTATTGATCATCATTCTGGTTTTACTGCAGCGTGGCAAAGGTGCTGACGCAGGCGCTGCATTTGGCGCTGGCGCATCCGGTACCGTTTTTGGCGCGCGCGGATCGGGCAGTTTCTTCTCCCGGGCTACAGCGGTGTGCGCAACACTGTTCTTCATTACCAGTCTTTCGCTGGCTTACCTGAGCAGCCAGAAGTCGGCGGCTCCAAGTAGTGTTCTTGACGGCGCCTCGGCTGTTGAGGAAGCGATCGAGGAAGAAGTATCAGACTTGCCGGCGCTGGATGGTGAAGGCGAGGTGCTGGAGGACGATGCTGATATGCCGGCGCTGGACGATCCTGAGCTTGTGGACGATTCTTCTGCGGACGAGCAGTAAATAGGATAGGCGACACCGATTAGCTTGATTAATTAACAGTATTTTACAAATAGCTCTGGTGGTGGAATTGGTAGACACGCTGTCTTGAGGGGGCAGTGGCGCGAGCCGTGCGAGTTCGAGTCTCGCCCAGAGCACCAAGCACCAAAGTCGACCTGCTGGCACACAAGCTGCCACAGGTCGATTTTTTTTGTTGGTTAGAATATTTTCGTATGCGAAAAAGGGTGTATTCAGCGCGCCTTAGACTGATACAATGCCGCGCTGATTTGAGAGCAATATCAGACCATAATGTTACAAGAATATCTTCCCATTCTAATCTTCCTCGGCATCGCGGCCGGGCTTGGCATGTTGCTGCTGGGTCTTGGGTTTCTGATTGGCAGCGGCAGCAAAGACGACGAGAAACTGTCTCCGTATGAATGCGGATTCGAGGCGTTCGACGACTCCCGGATGAAGTTCGACGTTCGGTATTATCTGGTCGCAATTCTATTCATCATTTTCGATCTCGAGATCGCATTCCTGTTTCCCTGGGCTGTCTCTCTGGATTCTGTTGGAAAATTCGGTCTCCTGGCCATGGCGTTATTTCTTGCCATCCTGGTCGTCGGCTTTATCTACGAGTGGAAGAAAGGGGCGCTTGAGTGGGACTAACGAATACGGCTGACTCCGCTACGCCGAACGGCGAGGCGGCAGCAGCAGGTGGTAGTCTGCAAAAGAAGGGCTTCGTTGTAACCAAGGTCGACGACGTTATGAACTGGGCACGTACCGGTTCTTTGTGGCCCATGACCTTCGGGCTGGCTTGCTGCGCTGTTGAAATGATGCAGGCTGGTGCCGCACGCTACGACCTCGATCGTTTTGGCATCATCTTTCGGCCAAGCCCACGACAGTCAGACTGCATGATCGTTGCCGGCACACTGACGAACAAAATGGCACCGGCGTTACGTAAAGTTTACGACCAGATGCCGGAGCCACGCTGGGTCGTATCGATGGGCTCCTGCGCGAATGGCGGTGGCTACTATCACTATTCATATTCTGTTGTTCGCGGTTGCGATCGCATCGTGCCCGTTGATGTTTACGTTCCAGGTTGCCCACCGACTGCCGAGGCTTTGATTTACGGTCTTATGCAGCTGCAAAACAAGATCCGGCGCACCAGCACGATTGCCCGATAGTCATGAGCGATAGAAACGAAAAGTTAGCGAGCAAGATCGACGCGCGTTTCGGTGAGCAAGTGAATCGTATCGCATCGTCGTGTCGCGAACTGACTTATGAGCTGGACAAAGATGACTTGATCAAGGTCGCAACGGCGCTGCGCAATGAAGCTGAATTCGGCTTTGAGATGCTGATAGATGTATGCGGCGTTGATTATCTGGATTACGGCAGCGACGAATGGGAAACCAACAGCGCATCTGGAACCGGCTTTAGTCGTGGCGTTGAACGCAATTTCGTCACACTTGATGAGGCTGACGAATTCGATCCGACGCGGTTTGCGGTCGTGTACCACTTGCTTTCCCTTCAGAATAACATTCGGCTGCGACTGCGTGTTTACACCGGTACGGCGAATCCACCCATCGTCAGGTCTGTTGTAGATATCTGGAACGGTGCGAATTGGTTCGAACGTGAGGTGTTCGATTTATACGGCATTTTGTTCGAAGGTCATCCTGACCTGCGTCGCATCCTTACCGACTATGGCTTCATTGGCCACCCATTTCGCAAGGATTTCCCAGTTATGGGGAACGTCGAGGTCAGCTATGACGCCGATGAAGGTCGTGTTGCGTATAAACCCGTGAGCATTGAGCCTCGAACTCTGGTGCCGCGCGTAATTCGCGATGACAATCGTTATTCAGCCGACCTCAAGGACACCGACAACAATGGCTGAGATTCAAAGTTATACGATGAACTTCGGTCCGCAGCATCCTGCGGCGCACGGTGTACTGCGTTTGGTCCTTGAGATCGAAGGCGAGACGATTCAAAAAGCGGACCCGCATGTTGGATTGCTACATCGCGCAACCGAGAAGTTAATCGAGACGAAACCATTTAACCAAAGTATCGGTTACATGGACCGACTCGACTACGTATCGATGATGTGTAACGAACATGCTTACGTCATGTCCATCGAAAAACTGCTTGGCATTGAAGTACCGACACGCGCCCAGTACATACGCGTCATGTTCGACGAAATCACGCGAATATTGAATCACCTTATGTGGCTTGGAGCGCATGGTCTCGATATTGGTGCGATGACGATGTTCCTGTATTGCTTCCGTGAGCGTGAAGATCTTATGGATTGCTATGAGGCAGTTTCCGGAACTCGCATGCACGCAACCTATTATCGTCCCGGCGGCGTCTACCGTGATCTGCCGGAGACAATGCCGAAGTACGCGGAGTCGAAGTACCGCAGTAAGAAAGAACTGAATAAAATGAATTCTGTTCGTGAAGGTTCAATGCTCGACTTCATCGACGATTTTACACAGCGTTTTCCGAGCTGCGTTGATGAGTACGAAACATTACTCACGGACAACAGAATCTGGAAGCAGCGCACGGTAAACATCGCTGTCGTGTCGCCGGAACGTGCAATGCAGCTGGGTTTTACGGGACCAATGCTACGTGGCTCGGGTGTCGAGTGGGATCTTCGCAAGAAACAGCCCTACGACGTTTACGATCAACTGGATTTTGATATCCCCGTTGGTGTAAGTGGTGATTGCTACGACCGATATCTGGTGCGTGTTGAAGAAATGCGCCAATCGAATCGCATCATCAAGCAGTGCGTCGATTGGTTACGCGACAACCCAGGTCCGGTTATTGCAGACGACCATAAAGTCACGCCACCATCTCGCGTCGAAATGAAAGACGACATGGAGTCTCTCATTCATCACTTTAAGCTTTTTACAGAGGGCTATTGCGTTCCAGAAGGCGAGGCTTACGCTGCAGTCGAGCATCCCAAGGGTGAGTTCGGTATTTATCTCATCTCGGATGGTGCCAACAAACCGTATCGCGTGAAGATTCGTGCACCCGGCTTTGCACATCTGTCGGCAATGTCGGAGATGGTTGAGGGACACATGCTGGCCGATGTTGTTGCCGTAATCGGCACGCAAGACATTGTCTTCGGAGAGGTTGACCGATGAGTTACGAACTCTCCACGCACGTTAAAGAAGAAATCGAACACTGGAAGGCCCGCTTTCCTGCTGACCGCCAACGCTCCGCTGTCATTAGTGCGCTGCATGCGGTGCAACACGAGAATCACGGCTTTGTAACTGCCGAGCAGATGAACGCCGTTGCCGCATATCTTGAGTTGCCGACTATCCAGGTTTACGAAGTAGCAACGTTTTATTCTATGTTCCAGACGCGCGAAGTCGGTCGAAATGAAGTCGCCATTTGCACGAACGTTTCCTGCATGTTGCGGGGTGCTGACGATCTCGTTGAACACGTTGAGAGAAAACTTGGCGTTAAGACGGGTGAGAGTACGGAAGACGGGCGTATTTTCCTGAAAAAAGAGGAAGAGTGCATCGCAGCCTGTTGTGGTGCACCAGCCATGATGGTGAACCACAAGTACCACGAGAATCTGAGCAAAGAGATGGTCGACGCAATTCTGGACGGGTTGGACTGATGGCCTACGAACAAAATCTCGTTTGCTTTCACACTCTTGGTCAGGAGCGCTCATGGTCGCTTGAGACTTATGAGAAGAATGACGGTTACCAGGCCTGGCGCAAGATTCTCGCCGGCAAATTAAAGCCGGAGCAGATAATCGATGAGGTTAAAGCGTCAGGCTTGCGCGGCCGCGGCGGCGCGGGTTTTCCGACGGGACTCAAGTGGAGTTTCATGCCGAAGAATTTCGACGGCCAGATGTATCTCGTCGTCAATTCTGACGAAAGTGAACCGGGTACTTGTCATGATCGCGAAGTACTCCGTAATAACCCACATGCGCTCGTCGAAGGAATGGCTATCGCAGCCTATGCGATGGGAGCCACTGTCGCTTATAACTACATGCGCGGCGAATTCCTGGATGAGCCTTTCCCACGATTCGAAGCGGCCGTTAAGGATGCCTACGAGGCGGGCTTACTCGGCAAAAATATTCAGGGCAGCGGTATCGATGTCGATATCCACGGCTTTATCGGTGCTGGTGCGTATATCTGCGGCGAAGAAACCGCATTGCTCGAGTCTCTCGAAGGGAAACAAGGTCGACCACGGTTTAAACCCCCGTTCCCGGCAAACTTCGGTCTTTACGGAAAACCGACAACGATTAACAACACGCAAAGTATCGCTAGCGTGCCAACGATTATTCGCAATGGTGCAGCCTGGTTTGCTGCTCTTGGTCCCGAAGGGTCTGGTGGTACCGCGCAGTTCTCCGTATCCGGCCACGTAGAGCGCCCCGGTAACTACGAGTTACCAATGGGCATTCCGTTCAAGGACCTGCTTGAGGAGATTTGCGGCGGTGTCTGGAAAGGCCGCAAGCTAAAGGCCGTCATTCCCGGGGGCTCGTCCTGCAAAGTTCTGCCAGCTGAAATCATCATGAATTGCACGATGGATTACACGTCGCTGCAGGAAGCGGGGTCTTCTTTCGGTACCGGTGCGGTGATGGTCATGGATGATTCGACTTGCATGGTCAAAGTATTGCGGCGGATTTCGCGCTTCTACATGGCGGAGTCCTGTGGCCAATGTACACCTTGTCGCGAGGGTACCGGCTGGTTGTATCGCATGCTGACACGAATTGTTGAAGGCAAAGGCGAAGAGGCTGATCTCGAAAAACTGGTTGATGTTGCGAACAAGATTGAAGGGCACACAATTTGTGCGCTTGGCGATGCTGCGGCATGGCCAGTGCAGAGCTTCCTGAACCACTACATCCACGAGTTTGAATACATGGTCCGCAACAATGGTCGAAGCATCGTCGATGATCCCTCCGAGGCGGCTGCGTAGATGTTATGAGTGACGATATCGTAAACATCGAAGTTGATGGTAAGCCGGTCGAAGCACGTCGGGGCCAAATGGTCATCGAGGTTACCGACAAGGTCGGCGCTTATGTGCCCCGTTTTTGCTATCACAAAAAACTGAGCATCGCGGCCAATTGCCGCATGTGCCTGGTTGACATTGAAGGCGCACCGAAGCCCATTCCGGCGTGCTCACAGCCAATTAATGAAGGCATGAAAGTATTCACGAAGTCGCCACGTGCAATTGCCGCGCAGAAAGCGACGATGGAATTCCTGCTGATCAATCATCCGCTGGATTGTCCGATTTGCGATCAGGGCGGCGAGTGTGAGTTGCAGGACCTGGCGATGGGCTACGGCCGTGATATTTCACGCTACAACGACGGTAAGCGCGTCGTTAAAGACACCGATATCGGTCCGTTGGTCTCAACTGACATGACGCGTTGCATTCACTGCACGCGCTGTGTTCGTTTCGGCGAGGAAATTCAGGGCAACCCGCAGCTCGGTACGACAGGTCGCGGTGAGAATGTGGAGATTTCGACCTACGTTGAACAGAATGTCGATCATGAACTATCTGCGAATATTATCGATCTTTGCCCGGTCGGTGCGTTGAATAACAAACCGTATCGCTATAGTGCACGCGCCTGGGAAATGGTGCAGCACGCTTTCATATCGCCGCACGACTGCGTGGGCACCAACCTTTACGCGCATGTTTTACGCGGCACCGTGAAGCGGATCGTGCCACGCGATAACGACTCGATAAACGAAGCGTGGATTTCGGATCGTGATCGATTCAGTTACGAAGCGATTTACAGCGCTGATCGATTGCAGTCACCGCAGATCAAGGACGATGGCGTGTGGCGTGACATCGAGTGGGGCGATGCGCTTGCACATGCAGCTGAAGTCCTGTCTGCGGCGGATGCAGCTAAGATTGGAATAATCGCGTCGTCGACCGCAACCGCTGAGGAAAGTTATTTGTTGTCGAAATTGGCAACGCATCTCGGCACCCACAATATTGACCACCGAATTCAACGACGGGATATTTCGGATCAGGATAGTGATCCGGTTTTCGAAAGTCTCGGCTGTGAGATCGCGGAGATAGAGCAGCAGGCTGCGGTACTGGTCGCCGGTTGCAACGTTCGTAGCGAAGCGCCGATTATCGCTCATCGTTTGCGAAAAGCCGCTCTGAACGGCGCTAAAGTCAGCTTCGCAAACTCCAGTGAGTATGAATATTTCTTTGACGTTGCCGATTATGTGTCCGGAGACGGCCTGGTTGGGTTGTTGGCAGGAATTGCCGTCGCTGCGCAAGTGCAGTCAGATTCAGTTTCCGAGTTGTGTTCGGGCGTTGAAGCAGACGATGCTCAGAAACGAATTGCAGCGTCGCTGAACGATGCTGACGAGGCGCTCATATTGCTTGGGAACATCGCTGGCAGTCATGCCGCATATTCCGCCGTTCGCGCATTGGCCGCTGCAATTTCTGAAGCGACTGGGGCCAGGTTGGGATTCATGTCCAATGGCCCCAATGCAGCGGGCGCAAACTTAGCGGGCGTCCTGCCGCATCGCATTATCGGCGGCAAAAATAACGGGCAAAATGGCATGGGCGTAGCGTCGATGCTGGACAGCGAACTGGAAGCGGTCGTTTTGATGAATGTGGAGCCCGATGCAGATATTCATGCCACTACCGATGCCGTTGAAAAACTCTCCCGGCAGAAATTTGTTGTCGCACTCACACCTTTTGTATCGGATGCATTGCGAGAGGCTGCCGACTTACTGCTGCCGATAGGAACATTCGCTGAATCCTCGGGTACCTATGTCAACGCAGCCGGTACGTGGCAGAGCTTCAACGGTGTTGCGACACCAATTGGCGAGTCTCGTCCCGCCTGGAAAGTGCTGCGCGTACTCGGTAATTTGACCGACGCTGATGGATTTGATTACGTAAGCAGCGAAGACGTTCTGGCTGAATTCAGAACCGTGCTTGGCGATGTCGATGTCGGTCGCTACCAAACATCCGGAAAACTCCCGAACCCAAACGGCGCGGACTCGCCGGCGGATGAAATTGACACACCGATCTACTCGGCCGATTCACTGGTGCGCCGGGCACACGCATTGCAACAGACTCTGTCGGCGAAGCGCGCGGCGGGTGAGGACTAATGTCCAGTTTTATGCCGACATTTCTCAGCAATTGGATCGAATGGGGCCTGGGTGTTTTTTATTCTCTACCGGAATGGGTGCAATACCTGACCATAACGACCTGGAAAATTCTGTTCGTTATGATTGCCGTCATATTGATCGTTGCGTTTTCGACCTACTTCGAACGTAAGGTCATCGGCAGTATGCAGGCACGCGTCGGACCCAATCGTGTTGGTCCTTTGGGGCTTCTGCAGCCGTTTGCCGATGTTTTCAAACTGGTCTTCAAAGAAGTTGTCGTTCCGTCGCAGTCAAGCAAATTCCTGTTCGTTATCGCACCGTTGCTGTCGCTAATACCAGCGCTCGCGACCTGGGCGGTTATTCCGTTGAATAACTGGTACGTGATCGCCGATATTAATGCGGGTCTTTTATACGTCCTGGCGCTGACGTCGGTTGGTGTTTACGGCGTGATTCTCGCGGGCTGGGCGACCAACTCAAAGTACGCGTTGCTTGGCGCCATGCGTTCGGCGGCACAAATTGTCGCCTACGAAATTGCGATGGGATTCGCTCTGGTAGGTGTTTTGATGGCTGGCGGTAGCCTCAATCTTGGCGATCTGGTTACGGCTCAGGAAGGTGGTATGAGTCAATGGTTCATGTGGCCGCTATTCCCGCTTTTTGTCGTTTATTGGATTTCTGGTGTCGCTGAAACCAACCGTGCCCCGTTCGACGTTGCTGAAGGCGAGTCGGAGATTGTTGCGGGTTTCCACGTTGAGTACTCCGGAGTCGCGTTTGCGATTTTCTTCCTCGCTGAATACGCGAACATGGTCCTCATCTCGACACTAACTGCAATCTTTTTCCTCGGCGGTTGGGCTTCGCCATTTGAAGGACTCGCATTTCTCGCGCCGCTTGCGGATATCCCGGTTCTTGGCCTGATCGTGACCGGCGGCCTGCACTGGCTGTTCGCCAAGATGTGCATCTTTATGTACACGTTCTTCTGGTTCCGCGCGACATTCCCGCGTTACCGCTATGACCAAATTATGCGTTTGGGCTGGAAGATTTTCATACCTGTAACGATCATCTGGATCACCGTGGAAGGGGCTATGGCCTGGTTCCAGGTAGGACCGTGGTCTGGATTGGGCACTTAGGACGATGAATCGACTGATTAGTTACTTTAAGACGTTCGCGTTCTGGGAATTGCTCAAAGGCCTTTCCGTAACGCAGCGACAGTTCTTCAAAAAGAGCATGACGCTTGAGTATCCGGACGAGAAGACGCCGCAGTCACATCGATTTCGGGGGCTGCACGCTTTGCGCCGTTACCCGAATGGGGAAGAGCGCTGCATCGCCTGTAAATTGTGTGAGGCAGTTTGCCCTGCCCTCGCGATTACCATTGAATCTGATGTTAGTGAGGACGGTACCCGCCGTACATCGCGCTACGACATCGACCTGTTTAAATGTATTTACTGCGGCTTTTGCGAAGAAGCCTGCCCGGTTGATGCAATCGTTGAAACACGTATCCACGAGTACCACATGGAAACGCCCGGCGAAAACATCATGACAAAAGACAAGTTGCTTGCGGTTGGCGATAAGTACGACGCCATGATTGCCGCCGACAAAGCGGCTGACGCCAAGTATCGATAGGCCACGATGATGCTTCATTCAGTTTTGTTTTACGTTTTCGCGCTCGTCATGCTCGGTGCTGCATGCGGGGTTGTGTTTTCGCGTAATCCGGTTCATTCGGTCATGTTTCTGGTTCTGACGTTTTTCCAGAGCGCGATTCTGTGGCTGCTGGCCGAAGCTGAATTCCTGGCGATTGTGCTGGTGCTGGTATACGTCGGTGCGGTAATGGTCCTGTTCCTGTTCGTTGTAATGATGCTTGACGTCAATATTGAGGCCGCAAAACGTGGTCTGACTCGATACGCGCCGCTTGGCATGATCGTAGCGTTGCTCATGGTCATTGAGTTGATGCAGCTAATCTGGTTACGAAGCCAGGGCGTTGCCAGTACCGGTGGTTTTGCTGCGATGCCTGAGGGCTACAGCAACACCAAAGCTCTTGGTGCGGTGCTCTATACCGAACATGTCTATGCGTTTGAGATTGCTGCGGTCATTCTGCTGTTGGCGATTGTTGCCGCGATTACGTTAACGATGCGAAAACGTCCAGGAATAAAGGTCCAGGACATAGCCGCGCAAGTTTCAGTGCGAGCCAAGGATCGAGTTCGAGTGGTTAAGATGGATGCGGAGAAGAAGCAATGATTGGTCTTGAGCATTACCTGACACTGGCCGCAATGCTATTCGTACTCAGCCTGGTTGGAATCATCGTCAATCGCCGCAATTTGATTTTGCTGCTTATGTGCATTGAGCTCATGTTACTTGCAGTCAATTACAACTTTATTGCTTTCTCTCGCTATCTCGGCGATGAGACTGGGCAGGTATTTGTTTTCTTCATCTTGACCGTTGCTGCTGCAGAGGCGGCGATTGGGCTTGCGATTCTAGTGGTGTTGTTCCGCAATCGACGTTCGATTGCCGTGCAAGAGCTGAATACCTTGAAGGGTTGATATGTATAGCTACTACCTGACAATCGTATTAGCTCCGCTCGCAGCGGCGATTATTGCTGGCCTTGCCGGCAAGAGAATTGGCCGTGCCGGCGCACACTGGGTGACGATCATTGGTGTAGGCACGTCGTGTTTCTTGTCGTTGCTGGTCTTGAAGAACATGTTCTGGGGTGGTGCGCTCGCTGAAAACATTCCCGTTTATACGTGGGCTGTAACGGACGGACTGCACATGGGTGTCGGCTTCCTTGTCGACCGCCTGACTGCCCTGATGATGTGCGTTGTGACTTTCGTCTCTCTGATGGTTCACATTTATACGGTTGGCTACATGCATGAGGACCCGGGTTACCAGCGGTTCTTCAGCTACATCTCCCTGTTCACGTTCGCGATGTTGATGCTCGTGATGTCCAACAACTTCCTGCAGTTGTTCTTCGGCTGGGAAGCCGTTGGCCTTGTGTCCTACTTGTTGATTGGTTTTTGGTTCAAGAAAGAAACTGCAATTTTTGCAAACCTGAAAGCATTCCTCGTCAATCGTGTTGGCGACTTCGGTTTTATTCTTGGCATTGCCGGCGTTGTAATGTTCACCGGGTCATTGGATTACGCTGAAGTGTTTGCCAGCGCCGATCAGGTCGCGTCGCAGAACATTGAGATCTTCAGCGGCACGCCGTGGAACGCGATGACCGTGATCTGCATCCTGTTGTTCATTGGTGCGATGGGTAAGTCAGCTCAAGCGCCTTTGCATGTATGGCTTCCCGATTCGATGGAAGGCCCGACGCCGATCTCGGCGTTGATCCACGCGGCGACTATGGTCACCGCCGGTATTTTCATGGTGGCGCGGATGTCGCCGTTGTTTGAGTTGTCGACGACCGCGTTGGGTTTCGTCATTGTCATCGGTTCGATTACGGCCTTCTTCATGGGCCTGCTTGGCATTGTTCAGAATGACATCAAACGAGTGGTTGCCTACTCGACACTTTCACAGCTAGGTTACATGACAGTTGCGCTCGGCGCGTCTGCCTACAGCGCTGCAATTTTCCACCTGATGACGCACGCATTCTTCAAAGCACTGCTGTTCCTTGCGGCGGGCTCGGTCATCATCGCGATGCACCACGAACAGGACATTCGCAAGATGGGCGGCATTAAGAAGTACATGCCGATCACCTATTTGACGGCGCTCGTTGGTTCATTGGCCCTAATCGGCTTCCCCGGCAGTAGCGGCTTCTTTTCCAAAGATCTGCTTATTGAGGCCGTCAAGGAGTCTCACTGGCACGGGCAGGGCGCGATTTATTGGATCGCTTACCTAAGCGTGTTGTTGGGCGTCTTCGTTACGGCGCTGTATTCGTTCCGCATGTTTTTCCTCGTATTCCACGGCAAAGAACGCATGGATGCCGAGACAAAGTCTCACCTACACGAGACGTCCGCCGTCGTCACAGTGCCGCTTATTCTTCTGGCGATACCGTCTGCGATTATCGGTTGGTACACAGTGGGTCCGGTTCTGTTCGAAAATTATTTTGGGGATGCAATTTTCGTCACCGAAAGCAACGATCCATTCCGCCACATTGCAGCAGGTTGGCACGGCAGTCTGGGACTGCTGACGCACGCGGTGAAAACGCCGGTTTTTTGGTTAGCGGCCAGCGGCGTAATTACGGCCTGGTTCCTGTACCTGAAACGACCGGATATTCCAGAGACGCTCAAGACAAAAATGTCCGGCGTCTACAATTTCCTTGATCGCAAATACTACCTTGACGATCTCTGGATCAAAGGCTTCGCCCGTAGCGGCCGCGCGATTGGTCAGTTCCTGTGGAAGAAAGGGGACGAATTAATCATCGACGGAATTCTCGTCAATGGAACGGCGAAGACGGTGGGTCGACTGGCTGGTGTTATGCGTCAGATACAGACCGGCTACCTCTACACCTATGCATTCGCAATGATTATTGGACTGACCGCGCTGCTCGGTTGGCTGATCTGGTTACGGTAGCGACGAATATGGAATTTTCAGAGCATTTACTCAGTATTCTGATCTGGCTGCCGATAATTGGCGGCGCTGCATTGATTGTTATGGGCGATGGCAATGACGCAACGTCGGCGCGCGCCGGCATGATGCGCATCGCGGCACTCACAATATCCGTTGTTACGTTTCTATTCAGTATCGCGCTCTACGCAGGCTTTGATAATGCAGCAACGACTATGCAGTTTGTTGAGAAGAAGGCATGGGTCGCGTCGCTAAACGTATTTTATTATCTGGGTGTTGATGGCATTTCAGCTCCGCTCATATTACTAACGACGTTCATCACACCGTTAGTCGTTATTGCGGGCTGGGACACGATCAAAAGCCGGCCTGCACAGTACTTCGCCGCCTTCCTGATTCTTGAGGGTCTGATGGTTGGCGTTTTCTCGGCCCTCGACGCCTTGTTGTTCTATGTTTTCTGGGAAGCAATGTTGATTCCGATGTTCCTGATCATCGGTATTTGGGGCGGCGCCCGACGCGTCTATGCAACGCTCAAATTCTTCCTCTATACCTTCCTCGGTTCCGTCCTGATGTTAGTAGCCTTCATCTACCTGTACGGTCAGACCGGCGGCTTCGATCTGTTCGGCTTCATGGATGCGCCGCTAACGCTGACAGCGCAGAAGCTGATCTTTGTTGCCTTCCTGCTGGCGTTTGCAGTCAAGGTTCCGATGTGGCCTGTGCACACCTGGTTACCAGACGCGCACGTTGAGGCGCCGACGGGTGGCTCCGTCATTCTGGCTGCCATCATGTTGAAAATGGGCGGCTACGGGTTTATTCGTTTATCACTACCGATCGTGCCCGATGGTAGTGAGTATTTCTCGACGATGATGATCACGCTGTCTCTAATCGCGGTGGTTTACATTGGCTTCGTTGCACTCATGCAAAAAGACATGAAGAAGCTGATCGCGTATTCGTCAATTGCACACATGGGCTTTGTGACGCTGGGGCTGTTCATTCTGTGGTCATTTGACGGCGGCACAGGGGCAGGGCTTGGCGTCAGTGGTGGCATGGTACAGATGATCTCGCACGGATTGATTTCCGGCGCGATGTTCCTGTGTGTCGGCGTCTTGTATGATCGCATGCACAGTCGCGAAATTGCGGACTACGGCGGCGTCGCCAATACGATGCCGGTTTACGCCGCATTCATGGTCTTGTTCGCAATGGCGAACGCCGGTCTTCCGGGAACCTCGGGATTCGTTGGCGAATTCATGGTTATTATCGCGAGCTTCAAAGCGAACTTCTGGTATGCGTTCCTGGCAGCGAGCACCTTGATCCTCGGCGCCGCGTATACCTTGTGGATGGTTAAGCGCGTCATTTACGGTGAAATCGCCAACGATAATGTTGCCGCGCTTCAGGATCTAAACGCGCGCGAGTTCATCGTTCTTGCCATTCTCGCAATCAGTGTATTGCTGGTTGGGTTGTGGCCGGCACCATTGGTCGAGATGATGAACGTTACGATTGAACAGTTGCTTGAGCAGGTCGGACAGTCGAAGCTATGACAGATCACATTATGAGTTTGATGGATTACGCCGTCGCCGCACCGGAAATTGCCCTGCTGGGTCTGATCTGCGTTGTATTGATCGCGGACCTGTTCATCGATGACGAACATCGCGTGCTGACCTTCTGGATCAGTATTTTCGCCTTGGGCACCATGCTTGCGGTCTTGAATGCAACCGCACCAGATGCGCGCACTGTCATCTTCAGTGGCAGTTACGTCAGCGACCCCTTATCTCAGATTCTGAAGATAGCAGCGGTTATTTTCGTCGCAATCACGTTTCTCTATTCTCGTGATTACCTGCGGGCCAATGAAATCCATAAAGGCGAGTTTTACTTGCTCGGACTGATCGGCTTGCTTGGCATGATGATCATGATGTCGGCGAACAGTTTGCTAACGATGTACCTCGGCCTTGAAACGCTGGCGTTGTCCATGTATGCGTTGGTCGCGATCGACAGAAACAATGTCACTTCTGCAGAAGCGGCAATGAAGTACTTCATTCTCGGCGCTATCGCGTCAGGTTGTTTGTTGTACGGCATCTCCTGGGTTTATGGCGTCACCGGCAGTCTGCAATTTCACGAGATTGCCGCGGCGATTAGCGCGGCCCCGACCTTGAATAATTTGCCGCTGTGGTTCGGCCTCGCATTCCTGATCGTCGGAGTCGCATTCAAGTTTGGTGCTGTGCCATTTCACATGTGGCTGCCCGACGTTTACCAAGGCGCGCGTACACCGGTAACGCTTTATCTCGCGTCTGCACCGAAGCTGGCGGCTCTGGCATTATTCCTGCGCATCCTCGTAGACGGCCTTGGCGATCTGCACGATACGTGGGCGCCAATGATCATGGTGATCGGTGTCCTGTCATTGTTGGTTGGTAATTTCGTCGCAATAGCGCAGACAAACATTAAGCGGATGCTGGGTTATTCAACCATCGCACATGTTGGTTTTATTCTTCTTGCTTTGTTTTGCGGGACGGAGCAGGGCAATGCGGCAGCGCTGTTCTACACATTGACCTACGTCGTGGCGGCTGCCGGCGCGTTTGGCATGATCATCCTCTTAAGCCGTCGCGGTTATGAAGCTGGAAATCTAACGGACTTTAAGGGTCTTAGTGCCCGCAGCCCGTGGTTCGCGCTCATGATGATGTTTTTGATGTTCAGCATGGCGGGCGTACCACCCTTTGTCGGCTTTTTTGGCAAATTGAACGTAATTAGCGCGGTCGTCGATTCAGGATATACGGGTCTCGCCATCTTGATGGTTTTGGCCTCAGTTGTCGGCGCCTACTACTACCTGCGCGTGATCTGGTACATGTATTTCGAAGAGGCTGAAGACAAAGCAGTGTTGCAGGCCAGCACGGACACACGCTTGGTTTTGAGCCTGAATTCGCTAGCGGTACTGGCCCTCGGAATTGTGCCGGGTTGGCTGCTGGCGTTGTGTGTCTCGATACTCGGGTAGAGGACAATGACATCCCAAGATTCTGTTCGGCATTTTTTCGGTGATCGGGATTGGCGAATTTGGGTAGGGATTGTCATCTCAATCGTTTGGATGGCTGCTGGCGTTTGGTACATTCATGGCGTCTATGAAGCGGATCCGGCACAGACTCGTTCGATTGACGCGGTGGGCAGCTTTCTCGAAGGCGTCTTCGCACCACTCGCATTCCTGTGGTTGATTCTCGGTCTGTTTATCCAGCAACGGGAACTCGCCAATAATACGGAAGCCATTCGTCACTCCGTATTGCAGTCAGAAAAGCAAACGCTAGCCATTGCGGCAACGGAGATGAATGCCCGGCAGGAGACATTTTTCAAGATCGCAGAAAGTGTGAAGCAGCAGTTAGGCGGAATATCCGGCATGCTGCTGGTGTCCAGTATCGGGCCCGTTGGCAACGGGCGTATCAATAGCGAGCAGGTTGACGAGCTTTTCGCGCGCGCAGCGGGCGGCGACTGGTCTGTCTTTGCGCGCCAATTCCTGGGTACGAACTTCGAAGAAGAGGGCGGCTTTCCTGCACTTTTCTATGGCACAGAGATCCGTCGAGGGCACACGGAGAATTACCTGCGCACCTTCGATCGTCTGTGCCGATTGGCCAGCAATTGCGACGTGGACGGGATTATTGAAGACACCTTGCGGCAAACAGCGCTTGGGCTACTGCACCAACGAATGCTGGAGCATGACCCGAACGAGAATTAGTAGAAATTCGAGCTTGTAAAGCCGAGCCCACCTGCGTACCATCGCGGTCGCCGATGCGGGGTGGAGCAGTCTGGCAGCTCGTCGGGCTCATAACCCGAAGGTCGCAGGTTCAAATCCTGCCCCCGCTACCAACGCCATCTTGTTTGGCTCGGATGCGCTCAAATTAAGCGTTTTTCCGGGCCGAACAGGATTTTGGCTTGCGATTCTCAGAATTCCCGCGAGGTCGCCGTGCAGGTCAATACGAAGGTCCTTTCGCCCTGGTTCGGGCATTACTACTATTTTCCCGACTAGATCGCGCAGATGCTCTGTGGCTTCGCCTCGGCCCTCATCTTGCTTAAGTGCCTGCCTCAGATTTTCAACCTCCTTTCTGTAACGCGTCGCCATTGTCGGATGCACCAACGGTTTGGGCGGGGGCATGTCCTGATTTTGCAGTTCCTCGGCTTCAAGCTCTTCGAGTCGATCTGCGATGTACTTCGACTCTTCCTTGATCATCCTGGGGTCGATGCCGTTGTAAATTGATTGAATGACTTGCTCGCGCCTTTTCTTGAGTCGGCGCATTTCGGCCGCTTTTTCTCGTCGATCGCTGTCCTGGGCAACCCGCATCTCGTTCAGGTGCCGCGCGTATTCCTGGCAGAAAACTTTGACGAGGTCTGCGCGCATCAGGTGAGTTTGCAAGGCCGACAACACCGCGCCTTCCAACTTCTCCCGTGAGATCGTCTTCCGGTTCGTGCAAACACTCTCACCCTTGTTCCTGGTCACCGAGCATCCGTAGTGGGTGATATTGATCTTGGAGTATCCGCCGCCGCATTCTCCGCACTTGATGAGGCCTGAGAGGAGGTAGCGCGGGCGATTTCTTCGCCACAAGCCGGGTTTTCTGGCGTCGAGCTTGCTCTGCCGGCCTTTGGCCTTGTCCCACAGCGCTTCAGAGACGATGCGTAATTCTGGAATCTCCTGGGAGATCCATTCGCTTTCATCATTCAGACGAGTAACGCGCTTGCCGGTATCCGGATCCTTGATGAATCGCTGGCGGTTCCAGATCAGCCGTCCTATGTAGAGCTCATTGTTTAGGATGCCCGTACCGCGCCGCCGATTGCCATTGATTGTGGACTGCGACCAATTCTTCCCTGATGGGGAAGGGACGCCTTCCTTATTCAGTTGAGACGCAATGGCTTTCGGAGATTTGTTACGTGCGTATTCCTCGAAAATACGCCGCACGATGACTGCTTGGCCTTGGTTGATGGTGCGGTCGCCTCGCAGCGGTTGTCCTTCATTGTCGAAGCGTTTGACCACATTGTAGCCGTAGGCGATTCCGCCGCCGGATTTTCCACGCTCGATGCGCCCGCGCAGTCCCCGGCGCGTCTTGTCGGCGAGATCCTTCAGAAACATCGCGTTCATCGTGCCTTTAAGGCCGATGTGTAGGGAGGAGATTGGGCCCTCTGAAAGCGTAACGATGTCCACATCCGCGAACTGCATTCGCTTGTAGATCCCCGCGATGTCTTCCTGGTCACGGGAGATTCGGTCGAGCGCCTCTGCGAGTACGATGTCGAATTTGCCGGCCAGAGCATCGGCTATCAGGTCCTGGATGCCGGGGCGCATGAGTGAGGCGCCAGAAAGGCCAGCATCGGTGAAACGTTTTACGACATCCCAGGACTTTGATTTCGCCAGCTCAGTACAGAGGCGAACCTGGTCCTCAATGGACGAATCGCTTTGCAGATCGCTGGAATAACGGGCGTAGATGGCTACGCGGTTGCCGTTCGCTTTGCTCATGAGTATCACCACCGTTCATGTGGCTAGCCGCGGAAATCCTCTTCGGCCGCGAGCCGGGCCAGGAGTTTAACAAGCGCGACAATGCGTTTGTCGGGCTTGGCGCTTTCGCTTTTCCTATTATGGCCGTGTTCCGTTGCGGGCTCCAGTCGAGGCGCGCACTTGATACTCGGTGGACGTATACGGGAACAGCTCATCGACCCAGGTAGACGACAGTGATCGCCTCTCTATTGTGTCCGAGTTCGTTGCTGATCACAGCGCGCGCTCTTTTATCAAGCGCGCGTTGTTCGTTTGTCAATTCGCTTCGATTGGGCCCACCTGCAGCGGGCGATTCAAAGCCGGTGAGCTCGGCGAATCGCCCCTGCGCATAGGCATGCCGCAAGCCGTGCATGCGTGAGAGACCGGCTCGGATGCACTGGCCTTCGTAAAGTCGAAGCTGCTGAACGTAGCTCTTGTGGCTGGGGATCAATGAGCCGTTGCCGGCGAGGGTTTTGGAGTTAGCGAGCAGTTTGCGCTGTTCCCCATTTCGGATCGGTATTTCGCGTTCTCGACCGCCTTTGGTCCAGCTGGGTTTGAGCCGGAGTGTTTCGCCCCTATCCGCCAGGGCAGGCTGGATCTTGATCGCTTCCTCGCGCCTTAGACCGAAGGCGCGCTGCAGCTCGAGACTCACCCTGACGTGCGGATCCGTGATTCGCTCTAGTTGATCGTTTTCAATGTTCGTTGCCTTTGAAGCGCCGCTTGAATACTGCCTGCGCGGTAAACCGTAGTGATCGTTCGAGCGTGCGACGACATTCTGTTTATTCACCTTGCCAGCCCACCATCGAATGGCGGCCATGCGATTCTTCATGGTCGCGGCAGCGACCCCGGACTGCAGCCAATGCTTCGTCAGGGCTTCAATGTGCTTGGGTCTTAAGGACCGAGCCTCCATTCTTCTGTATCCCAATGCGTGTAATTGATTAGCCATCAGCGTGAGCATGCGCTCACGCTGCACCTGGGTGCCAAAACTCCCATCGCGGTTGTTCTTGCACAGTTGTTTCAGTTGGTAGTTCAGGTCTCTCACGGTGTTTGGAACCACTGTCCATTAGTTATCTGGTAAGTGTTTCTGATCACTTGCTGATCGTAATCAAACAAGGACATCCTTAAGTGGATGAGTTGATCTCGGGACACCACTCCCGTCTGACCTGAAAGTGCCGGTCATCGGCTACACCGGTGATTTAGACTTCTAAACTCGATCCGGTGAGGACCAACTGCGCTCTGAAAAGAGCAAGATGAAGATTGAATCAATTAACGACCTCCTTTTGTGAAGATGCGGGATTGCCGCGGGTGAATGAAGATGCAGGCAACGCCTGCTGTGAGTGAAGATGGACTGACGAGGCGTGAGCCTCGGTGCGATTGAACAGCCCGTAATGCACGGGTTGCCACTTTAAGCGCGAGTGGCGGCGCATAAACCGAATGGAGCCAGTCTAGGACGCGATCCTTCGCCCAGCCTCCAAATATCGATGCTGCAGTCGGCGTGGTTCTACGCCTCGGCGCGCGCGTCCTTACGACGCTGCGCTTCGTAAGGACGCGCTTCAATCAAGTGGGTCAAGGGTCGGCAAAGCATCTGATGTCATGAATGCCGGTACCATCGGTGCCGAATGCCATGCGACAGCCCACGATCAGGCTTCTTGGCAATCGGTTGCGATCGCCAAGAAGCACATGCATGACTGAACGTGGAATCGCTGCGGAGAACTCGCAGTTAGATCAGGTGTGGGAAATCAGCGTCTGCATTGAGGGCAGCGCCAGTGGATTAACGCACGACGCTAGATCGACACGATATCGATCGGGCCTGGACGGACCGATGCATTGCGGAAAGTTATCCACTAACCGTACGTGTTTACAGTGTAAACACGCTCCTTAAAGTGAATGACCAGGTGGAAATAATGCTCGCACGGCCAATCGACTCCCGATCAACTGTTCACCTGCTGAACAGTGGATAACTTTTACGATGGCGTGTAGAGAATCTATCACTCGAAACTGCATTCAGAAAATGTCATCTCGTCTGAGGATTGTCTATCGAGGAGACTATTATCAGCCTCAAAACTGTAATCTACGCGAAAAACCAATACGCGCTTCTTAGGAGTTTCCCGACGACAATTCCTTCGCGACCGTCATCAGCCGACATCTAACCTCAGACCACTCGACTGGCGGCTCTCGCCGAAAGCAGTCGTTCGTTCAGCTTCCTGGTGAACTTCGGCAATCGGCCAAAACCGGTCGGTCATCGTTTTACTATTGCCCAGAATACAACGGCGACTAACGCGCCACAGCAAACCAGGAACAACGTAGACCCCAGACCGGTTTTTGTAAGGAGAGAAATCAAGAACCCGCCAACCGATCCGGCAAGCAAGTACGCTACAAGCCTCTCGAACTTGAGTAGAACCAGAAGAATGTGGGTGGGAATTCCGATAAGAACGGTCGCCGGATACGCTATTGTGACGCCAACGATCGTCCAAATGCCGACGAAACTGAAGTATTGAAAAAGCGACTCCAAAAAATATCGTTCACCGACAAGAACTTCGTAAGCAGCGCCCAACTCCACGAGAAATATCCACAGAGCAACTGCCGGCACTATAGCCCACGGCGCGATGATTGTGGCTACAACTATCTGCACTCGCCTCCCGACAAACGCAGAATTGGTGCGACCTAATGTTGCCCTCTTCCTTGCGGCATATTGATGCAATGTATTTTTGTGTGAGGTCATCACCACGCTCGATCTATTGGGATTCCAAAAGCCATGGGAGGATCTAAACACTCAAATGTGGCCAGATAACATCGAAACTATTGCGAAAAGTGACCGTCTGCAATGGGTCATCTGCAGAAATTATGACTCAATATGTATGACCGGCTGCTAAGCGAAGCAAACCAGCCCGTCGCTCTGCGAATACTCTAACTTCTCGGTTCGGCCAAAGGGAGACATTCGCTTACTCAGAATATGTCGTTGCTCTGGCACTGCTCCAATTGCGGCACAACAGCTACAAATTGCGGCAATTTATTCGCATCCTGCGACCTGCCATCTTTGATAGTTCCATAATAATCGTCGAATTCTTCGTCGGTCATACCTCCCACTAACACCCCAATGAAGCATTCACAGTACGCAGATATCACATCGAAATCTGATCCCATGTTCAGACCTTGTTTGGTGCATCCAGTCACTAGCTCCCGATTCCTGTACTCGGATGCTGAAAGCTGATGGGACGAGAGGTAGTTAAGCAAAAATCGAGAGGCATTCGGTGTTCGTTGCCTGATAGTGCCGGAATCCGCGGACTTAGACTTGGCTTGGCGAATACAGAATGCCCGTCGGTCATCCGGTTCTGTTAATCCCGCGCCCGAAATTGCGGACTGCACACCGTTAGCTGCAACCGACGCAAGCTGATCCAATATCGCCTCATCTTTCTGGGCACCTATCCGCTTGACCGCCGAAATTTCGTCCGCATTGCTCGTTGCCCAGACGTAGAAATGCATATCGATCTCGCTCTTGATATCGGGCACCCACTCGGCGCATCTACTGCGGATGTATTCGTTTGTACGCAATTCAGCAAACACCATGCCGAATGCTTGATCTAGATTATCCGCATCCTGAAACTCTTGACTGACTGACTGACTGACGAGCCGCAACTGGCAAGCAACAAGAGAATTGCGGTAATTCGATGGGGCATTCTGAGTGTCGCCTTTGGGTCACCAGCAGAAATTATAGCCTAAGACTCGAGACCGGCTGCAATGCGAAGTGAAGCAGCCAATCGCTCTGTGAGCACTTGAACTTCTCGGTACGGCCACAACCAGACGGTCGTGAGAGCCGAATCAGGTCGCTTTCGACTCTATGAATGCGATGGCTTCAGCCCCAGCAGATTCCTCGGGGATATAGAAATACACTCCTTTCTGGGGCCAAAGAAGAATGCCTTTCGGCGTTCGAACACACTTCTCTACGCCTTCCCACTTCATGCGAGCATTGGAGAAGATGCTACTTGTTTCGAAACCTTCATCATCGAAAAGCATCTCTACCGTCGCATCTGCGGCTTTTCCCTTTCCGTGTTTGCGAAGCCAAAAGAACTTCTTGATTTGACTACTGAATATCTCGAAGACGCCAATTGCCACCAAAACAAGTGGCAATACCGTGGCCCAATCTGCGTACACAAATAGCGTCAAGCCACCGACAATGAAAACTGAGCCAATGACCATCTCAATCAGCTGCCATCGACTACCGTATCGACGGGCTTGATCAAAACTCTCGCTCATGAAGTCGTTGTCGAGTGTGAATGATGCGGTGTAGCTCATGACGTCCTTTTCGGCATCTTTTCGGGGATTTTCGTGAGCGGCGGCTTTGGGTCACCTGCAGAAAGTTTACATGATTTTTCGTGACCGGCTGCAATGTCGTCCAGCCCGGGTTTGATGGACACCATTCAATGTCCGCATAATGCGGCAGGAGGTGTTCCATGCCAAAGAAGAAGTATCGACGATACAGTCCAGAATACAAGCGCCTTGCACTGAAGCGGTCGAGCGAAGATGGCGTTA